>NZ_JAOWGB010000024.1:0-213776 GCF_030333365.1 Citrobacter sp. CK195 | reverse complement strand
GGAAACGAGACTCGAACTCGCGACCCCGACCTTGGCAAGGTCGTGCTCTACCAACTGAGCTATTCCCGCTTAATCTTCGTTTTTCAGACTGTTATCTGAAATTCTGTGATTAAATTTGTTGCTGTCGTAATTCGCATTTCTGCGTCGTTACGGGAGGCGCATTATACGAGAAATCCTTTCTGCTGCAACCCCCTAAAACGCAATTTTTTCCGTTTTCGTTCTGAGTGTTGAATTTATCAGCAAAGCGTACAATTTAGCGCCAAATTCACCCCGCTGCAAGCACACCCGGCAGGCAAATCATAAGCCGGATAAGACGCTTCGCTTCGCCATCCGGCAAACACGCCGTTTACAGCTTAATAAAATTCTCGCGGTAATAAGCCAGCTCCGCCACCGACTCGCGAATATCATCCATCGCCTGGTGCGTCCCCTGCTTGGTAAAACCGGCAAGGATTTCCGGCTTCCAGCGACGCGCCAGCTCTTTCAGCGTACTCACATCCAGATAGCGATAGTGGAAATAGGCTTCCAGTTCAGGCATGTACTTAAACAGAAAACGGCGATCCTGGCCGATGCTGTTGCCACAAATCGGTGATTTACCTGCCGGAACCCACTCTTTTAAAAATTCAATGGTCGCCAGTTCTGCGGCGCGATCGTCAAACGTGCTGGCTTTTACCCGATCCACCAGACCACTTCCGGTATGAGTACGCACGTTCCAGTCATCCATTAACGCCAGTTGTTCAGCAGACTGATGCACCGCAATCGTCGGCCCTTCCGCCAGGATATTCAGGTTGGCATCGGTCACCAGCGTCGCGATCTCAATAATGCGATCGCGCTCGGGATCCAGGCCGGTCATCTCAAGATCTATCCAAATGAGGTTGTTTTCATTGGCACTCATGCTATTTTCCACCCTTCAGAGGTCACAGTCAGTGTGACTATATTCATCTAAAATAGCGTGTATCATAGATGTTTTGCCCATTGCGGGCGACCAGGAGCCAGTACGATTGAGTAAAAATAAACTCTCCAAAGGCCAACAGCGCCGCGTGAAAGCCAATCACCAGCGTCGTCTAAAAACGTCCACGGAGAAGGCAGACTTCGATGACAACCTGTTCGGCGAGACCGCTGAAGGTATCGTCATCAGCCGCTTTGGCATGCATGCCGACGTAGAATCCGCCGATGGCGAGATTCACCGCTGCAACATCCGTCGCACGATCCGTTCGCTGGTCACCGGCGATCGCGTCGTCTGGCGTCCGGGTAAAGCGGCGGCTGAAGGCGTTAACGTCAAAGGGATCGTCGAAGCCGTACACGAACGCACCTCCGTGCTAACGCGCCCGGATTTCTACGACGGCGTGAAGCCTATTGCCGCCAATATCAACCAAATCGTCATTGTCTCCGCCATTTTGCCGGAGCTGTCACTCAATATTATCGACCGCTACCTGGTGGCCTGCGAAACGTTGCAGGTTGAACCGATCATCGTGCTCAATAAAATCGATCTGCTGGATGACGAAGGGATGGACTTCGTTAATGAGCAGATGGATATCTATCGCGACATCGGCTATCGCGTGTTGATGGTATCCAGCCATACGCAAGATGGCCTCAAACCATTAGAAGAGGCGCTAACCGGCCGTATCAGCATCTTTGCCGGGCAGTCTGGCGTTGGAAAATCGAGCCTGTTGAACGCCCTTCTGGGCCTGCAAGAAGCGATCCTCACCAATGATGTGTCGGATAACTCCGGTCTGGGGCAGCACACCACGACCGCCGCGCGCCTGTATCACTTCCCGCACGGCGGCGATGTGATTGACTCCCCCGGGGTACGCGAATTTGGCCTCTGGCATCTCGAACCGGAACAAATCACCCACGGATTTGTCGAATTTCATGACTACCTGGGCCATTGCAAATATCGCGACTGCAAGCATGATACCGACCCAGGTTGCGCCATCCGTGAAGCGGTAGAAGACGGTAAAATTGCAGAAACCCGTTTCGAAAATTATCACCGCATTCTGGAAAGCATGGCACAGGTAAAAACACGTAAAAACTTTTCTGATATGGACGACTGACAACTACGCTAAGCATCGCTAGAATCGTCCCCTTTTTTCAGGATGCCGGCGTCAATGCCGGTTCAGGAACAACAATGGCCTGGAGGCTACCTTGTTAAACTCATTTAAACTTTCGCTACAATACATTCTGCCGAAACTATGGCTCACTCGCCTGGCGGGCTGGGGCGCGAGAAAACGAGCGGGCTGGCTGACCAAACTGGTTATCGATCTGTTCGTGAAATACTACAAGGTCGATATGAAAGAGGCGCAGAAGCCGGATACCGCCAGCTATCGCACCTTTAACGATTTCTTTGTTCGTCCGCTGCGTGACGACGTCCGTCCGGTGAATACCGATCCAAACGTACTGGTAATGCCGGCTGACGGCGTGATCAGCCAGTCAGGTAAAATCGAAGAAGATAAAATCCTGCAAGCGAAAGGTCACAACTACAGCCTGGAAGCGCTGCTGGCAGGTAACTACCTGATGGCGGACCTGTTCCGCAACGGTTCGTTTGTCACCACCTACCTCTCTCCGCGCGACTACCACCGCGTACACATGCCGTGCAACGGCATCCTGCGCGAGATGATCTACGTACCGGGCGATCTGTTCTCGGTGAATCACCTGACCGCGCAAAACGTGCCAAACTTGTTTGCCCGTAACGAACGCGTGATTTGCCTGTTTGACACGGAATTTGGTCCAATGGCGCAAATTCTGGTCGGGGCGACCATTGTCGGCAGCATCGAAACCGTCTGGGCAGGAACCATTACGCCGCCGCGTGAAGGCGTGATCAAACGCTGGACCTGGCCGGAAGGGGAAAGCGAAGGGTCTGTGGCGCTGTTGAAAGGTCAGGAGATGGGCCGTTTCAAACTGGGTTCAACCGTGATCAACCTGTTTGCGCCGGGTAAAGTCACGCTGGCTGAACAGCTGCAAAGCCTGTCAGTGACCAAAATCGGTCAGCCGCTGGCCGTTTCTACCGAACTCTTCGTGACCCCTGAAGCGGAACCCGCGCCACTGCAGGAAGAAGAGATCAACGCCGAACACGACGCCAGCCCGCTGGTTGACGACAAGAAAGACGAAAGTTAAATAAAGGATCGCTGCTGTGCGCCTGATTATCACTTTTCTGATGGCCTGGTGCCTCAGCCTGGGGGCGTACGCTGCGACGGCCCCCGACGCCAAACTGATTACCCAGGAACTGGAGCAGGCTAAAGCGGCAAAACCCGCTCAGCCAGAGGCCGTAGAGGCCCTCCAGTCTGCGCTGAACGCGCTTGAGGAACGAAAAGGTTCTCTTGAGCGCGCCGAACAATATCAGCAAGTTATCGACAATTTCCCTAAGCTGTCCGCGACGCTACGCGCACAGCTCAATAACTTGCGCGATGAACCGCGCAGCGTGCCGCCAGGCATGTCCACCGATGCGCTAAGCCAGGAGATCCTCCAGGTCAGCAGCCAGTTGCTGGATAAAAGCCGTCAGGCCCAGCAGGAGCGAGAGCGCGCTCGTGAAATCGCCGATTCGTTAAGCCAGCTTCCACAACAGCAAACGGATGCCCGTCGCCAGTTAAATGAGATTGAGCGGCGCATTGGCACCGCCAGCGGCAACTCCCCGCTCAACCAGGCGCAAAATCTGAGTATGCAGGCCGAATCCGCCAGACTCAAAGCGCAGGTTGATGAGCTGGAACTGGCGCAGCTTTCGGCGAATAACCGTCAGGAACTGGCGCGAATGCGCTCCGAACTGGCGGAAAAACAGAGCCAACAGCTGGATGCCTGGTTGCAGGCATTACGCAATCAATTAAACAGCCAGCGCCAACGAGAAGCAGAGCGAGCGCTGGAAAGCACCGAACTGCTGGCGGAAAACAGCGCTGACCTGCCGCCGGGCATTATCGAACAGTTCAAGGTGAACCGCGAGCTGTCACAGGCGCTTAACCAGCAGGCGCAACGCATGGATCTGGTGGCCTCACAGCAACGCCAGGCCACCAGCCAGACGCTACAGGTTCGTCAGGCCCTGAACACCCTGCGGGAACAGTCGCAGTGGTTAGGCGTATCGAATATGCTGGGGGAAGCCCTGCGCGCACAGGTATCGCGTCTCCCGGAAATGCCCAAGCCGCAGCAGTTAGATACCGAAATGGCGCAACTTCGCGTACACCGTATGCGCTACGAAGACCTGCTCAACAAACAACCGCAACTACGTCAGATTCGCCAGGACGACGGTCAAACGCTGACCTCTGAGCAGAGCCGCATTCTTGACGCCCAACTGCGTACCCAACGCGAGCTGCTGAATTCACTGTTGCAGGGCGGTGATACGTTGATCCTTGAGCTCACCAAGCTGAAAGTGTCCAATAGTCAACTGGAAGACGCGCTGAAAGAGGTCAACGAAGCCACTCACCGTTACCTGTTCTGGACGTCTGACGTGAGTCCGATGTCGCTCTCGTGGCCTATCAGCCTCGTTCAGGATCTGCGTCGACTGATCTCACTGGATACGTTCAATCAGCTCGGCAAAGCCAGCATCATGATGCTCACCAGCAAGGAGACGCTGCTGCCGCTGTTTGGCGCGCTGGTGCTGGTTGGTTTTAGTCTCTATTCGCGCAAACATTTCACCCGTTTTCTGGAGCGTTCATCCTCCCGCGTCGGGAAAGTCACACAGGATCACTTCTGGCTGACGCTGCGCACCGTGTTCTGGTCGATTCTGGTCGCCTCCCCGCTGCCCGTACTGTGGGCCACGCTGGGCTATGGGTTGCAGGAGGCATGGCCTTATCCTCTGGCCGTCGCCATCGGCGACGGGGTGACAGCAACGGTTCCGCTGCTGTGGGTCGTCATGATTTGCGCCACCTTTGCCCGCCCTAACGGTCTGTTTGTGGCGCATTTTGGCTGGCCCCGAAACCGTGTCGCGCGCGCCATGCGCTATTACCTGATGAGCATCGGGCTGATTGTCCCGCTCATTATGGCGCTGATTATGTTTGATAATCTTAACGATCGGGAGTTCTCCGCGTCGCTGGGGCGTCTCTGCTTCATCCTGATTTGCGGCGCGCTCGCGATTGTCACGCTGAGCCTGAAGCGCGCCGGTATCCCGCTGTACCTCGATAAAGAGGGCAGCGGCGACAATATGGTCAACAGTATGCTCTGGAACCTGCTGATGGGCGCGCCGCTCATTGCGATCCTTGCGGCCGCTGTCGGCTATCTGGCCACCGCGCAGGCGCTGCTGGCGCGACTGGAGACCTCCGTCGCCATCTGGTTCCTGCTGCTGGTTATCTATCACGTCATTCGCCGCTGGATGCTGATTCAGCGTCGCCGTCTGGCGTTCGATCGCGCTAAGCATCGCCGGGCCGAAATGCTGGCGCAACGTGCGCGCGGCGAAGAAGAACCCGCCCACTCCACCAGCCTCGAAGGGGCCGTCGAAGTGGATGAAAGCGAAGTGGATCTCGACGCCATCAGCGCCCAGTCGCTGCGCCTGGTACGTTCTATCCTGATGCTTATCGCCCTGCTGTCGGTCATTGTGCTGTGGTCGGAAATCCATTCCGCCTTTGGCTTCCTGGAGAATATCTCGCTGTGGGATGTCACCTCCACGGTGCAAGGGGTTGAAAGTCTGGAGCCGATTACGCTGGGCGCGGTGTTGATTGCGATCCTGGTGTTTATCATCACCACGCAACTGGTGCGTAACCTGCCCGCCCTGCTGGAGCTGGCGCTCTTGCAGCATCTGGATCTGACGCCCGGCACCGGCTACGCCATCACCACCATCACCAAGTATCTGTTGATGCTGATTGGCGGGCTGGTCGGTTTCTCGATGATTGGCATTGAATGGTCGAAGTTACAATGGCTGGTCGCCGCGCTCGGTGTCGGTCTGGGCTTTGGTTTACAGGAGATCTTCGCCAACTTTATTTCCGGCTTAATCATCCTGTTCGAAAAGCCGATTCGTATTGGCGATACGGTGACCATTCGCGACCTTACCGGCAGCGTGACCAAAATCAACACCCGCGCCACCACCATCAGCGACTGGGACCGTAAAGAGATTATCGTGCCGAACAAAGCGTTCATCACCGAGCAGTTTATCAACTGGTCGCTGTCTGATTCGGTAACGCGTGTGGTGCTGACCATCCCGGCGCCGTCAGACGCTAACAGCGAGGAGGTGACGCAAATTCTGCTGACTGCGGCGCACCGCTGTTCACTGGTGATCGACAACCCGGCGCCAGAAGTATTCCTGGTTGACCTGCAACAGGGGATTCAGATCTTCGAACTGCGTATCTATGCCGCAGAGATGGGGCACCGTATGCCGTTGCGCCATGAAATCCACCAGTTGATTCTGGCGGGCTTCCATGAGCACGGTATCGATATGCCATTCCCGCCGTTCCAGATGCGCCTGGAAAGCCTGAATGGCAGGCAGACAGGAAGAACGCTGACATCCGCCGCCAGGAAAAGTCGCCCGGCGGGAAGTTTGTAAATTGTGTCACAATAAGATGAACGTTGGGTGTGTTGAGCACTACCCAACGTCTTATTTACCAACATAATTGGTATCGAATAACAAAGCGCCATAACCAAAAGAGCAGGAGAGCCACTATAACAGAATATTGCCAGATACTACGTTGCCTTCGCCATACAATTGCATAGATAAAAGGAATAAACAGAGGTAGAGTTAAAGTTATGCCCACAGTTCGAATATCATCATTCTCAATATATTTCATGACATCACAGATATCATTGATTCCCCTGCCATCGATAAACCATTCCTTGTCCTGCGTTGAAAATATAATTATCGATATAATGCTTACTATACCCCAGATAAAATTCAACGTAAAAGACTTCCAACTCATTAACCGCCTCGCATAATTTTAAGTATTATATCTTTCTTTTCTATAATTCGACGACCATATTCACCATATTCACGCCCCGGAGAACCGGGTAACTCACTAATTGATTGAACAATATCATCTTTACTTCTCATTGTTCCACGATTATATCTGGAACCCGCCAATATTATCTGCTCGTCAGTCAAGTATAAAGTATCAGCGTCTGGATTATCATATAAAATAAGATCATGTAAATGGAATGCTACAACCCGAATGTTAAAGCTGTTATCAAGTAAACACTGCGACAGGCGAAATTGCTGAAAATGAGTCAATTTATCAGGGTGGATACCTATTGTTTTGGCTGCAACACCGATCTGGATAGCAATTGAACCGACCGATGTAGCATTAGACGATTCATTACTGTTCTTTCCCAATATTTCTTCAATTATCTGTCTGAATTGCAGAACACCAACACCTTTAAATCTCTCTGGAGTTCCGCCAACTTCAGCAACAGCAACACCTGCAAGGAGTAATTCAGGGATTCTTGCTTCATAAGCGTATTGCTTTATCATTGCCCTATGGTGAATCAACCAAGCTGTTTTATAATACCAAAGATATGCTTTCCCAGTCATAAAACGCCAATTGGTAGGTAAGGCATACCATCGAAAAAAATCTAACCCATTCCAATGAGGAAAACCATATTCGTCGATCTCACAAAAAGGTGGAGAGCTAATCATCATGAAAATTTATCACCAAAGTTAATTTAGCATTGACCCGACAATAGCCATGGTTCTCAACCAGTAATGAGATAGACACCACATGTATAAAAAAGCAATCAAAAATTATATTCACAAATAGATTCATAGTAACAATGATTTCCAACCATAAAAAATCACTTCCCTAGATTTGACATGTAAATAATCATAAAATATATACATCAATATCATTCTGATAAAAATCTCAAAATTATTTGATACGAAAAAGCCCGGAGGGTGTTCCATTCGGGCTTTGGGGAAATTCAATATGTATCTTTCCTCAGTCTGTCACCCAGCGAAACTGTTTCGCCATCCGGCGGCTGTAGTTCTGATAAATCGCCATCGCTAACAGCGAGAAGAATATCGGGCCGCCGGTCATCCACAGCGCGCTATTCCAGTCCCCGGCTTCAATCACCGGCTGAATGATGGTAAACACATTCGCAAACGTCACCACCAGCACGACCACGCCCGTTGCCAGCATCGTAGAAACATGGGTTTTGAAGATCACAAATGGCCGTTCCAGGCCTTCGCGAGACTTAAAGAACGGGAAGGCCAGCGCGAGGAACAGGTACGGCAACGTCATCGACACGTTCGCCATCAGCGTCAGTTTGTTGTAGAACGCCGACGCGGTATCACCGCCAAAAGAGACCAGCAGAATAAACAGACTCACCAGCAGACACTGCATCCACATTGCGGTGGCTGGCATACCTGCCGCGTTCAGCGTCGTCATCGGCGCAGGCCACAGCGCTTTTGGCGTTCCCTGGATAATGGCCTTCAATGGCGAGTAGCTCAGCGTAAAGAACGCGCCGGTATAGGCAAGGAACATGGAGAGGCCAGTGATACGCGCAAACCAGACGCCGGTCGCCATTGCCGCTTCCGGCGACAGATGCAGCGCGTTACCCAACGTCATCCCCAGGCTTTTCATCAGAATATAGGTGATATTTCCTAGGTTAACGGAGCCATTACTTAATACCTGTTGCCAGTTGGTGCTAACGCCCCATAAAAATATCGCCAGCGAATAACCAACGGAAATAACAATTGCCGCAAAAACAATTCCTTTCGCAAAGTTCTTTTCCGGCTTTTCTGTTTTATCCACCAGGCCGCCTACCGCTTCAATTCCGCCGTAGGCAAAAATAGCGAAAACAACAAATGAGAGCATGGCCAGGCCGGACTGATATCCGGGATTGGGCGAGGAGACAAAATTAATATTTTCCGCAAAATGCCCACCATTTAATAACAAAATAGCGACACTCACTAACAACAAAACCAAATTAAGACACATCACGGCAATCCCCCCTACTGCCGTAATACGCGCAATTTTATTAATTCCCTTTGATGCGATACAGGTCACCAGAATCATCCAGCCGACGGCGAGCAGACCAACAACCTGCGTCGGTTCAAGCCCGGCGATCCGCTAGTGCTGCGTCATATCTGCGCCAAACAAGAATGTAGAGAAAGGCACCCAGACTTTCGCCGCAGTGCTCACCATCCAGATAACATAGGAGGAGAACCACATAAAAGTGCCGATAAACGCATAACGCGGGCCAACGCTATTATTCATCCACGAATAGATTCCGCCCTCTTCTTTTCGATAAGCAGAACCCATTTCAGCCATCATTAAGGCAAATGGAATAAAGAATAATAATGCAGAAAAGATATACCACGGGATCGCGCTATACCCCATTAAATAAAACGCCGACGGGCTATTGGCAAAACCAAAAACGGACGTAAATATCATCAGGATGAGGCCAGCCAGGCTCATCTTCTTTATTGTCTGGTTCATGAAACCATCCCTTACTCTGGGCACGTTGGCTAAACGGCGCTCACCGGTTTGCACTGCCCCCTTGCAGAGGTCAGCAATAAAAATCAACACAGAATTGATACCTGAATGGTATCAAACATCCAGACTTATATTGTGGCTATAAGAGGGTAATTGAAAATAATGTGCTACAAAATGGCGCTCATTGCGCCATTTTGTTTCGCAAAAGAGGGGTTTTCAGATTTATGCCCGATCAACGGTAAAAGCGATAACCTCAGCGAGGCTTTCCGCCCCCAGCGCCAGCATCACCAGACGATCCACGCCCAGCGCCACGCCGGAACAGTCAGGCATCCCCACCTTCAGCGCCTCCAGCAGGTTGTTATCGATAGGCTGCTGCGGTAAGCCTCGCGCGGCGCGCTTACGGTTATCCTGCTCGAAGCGTTGTTGCTGCTCGCGCGCATCCGTCAGTTCGTGGAAACCATTCGCCAGCTCAATACCTTTGAAGTAAACCTCGAAGCGTTCAGCCACCCGATGGTCTTCAGTGCTGATTTGCGCCAGCGATGCCTGGCTTGCCGGAAAATGGTACACAAACGTCGGCTTCTCTTTGCCAATGTGCGGTTCCACGCCCATAGTAAACAGCAGTTGCAGCAGCGTATCGCGATCTTCTTCGGTATCCGCGATATTGCTTAAATCCAGCTTCGCCGCCGCTTCACGCAGTTGAGTTTTATCCGCAGACAGCGGATCAATCTCCAGATGGCGCTGAAACACCTGCTGGTAAGAAAGACTCTCCGCAGGTTGACATTCCAGCACCTGTTGCAGCAGGTCGTCCACTTCGTTCATCAAACGGTACATGTCGTAGTGGGGACGATACCACTCCAGCATGGTGAATTCCGGGTTGTGATGACGCCCCATCTCTTCGTTGCGAAAGCTACGGCACAGCTGGAAAACCGGGCCACATCCCGCCACCAACAGGCGTTTCATGTGGTACTCCGGGCTGGTCATCAGATAAAGGTTCATGCCCTGAGAGTGGCCTGGGCCGACGAAACGCGTTTCGAACGGGAACAGATGAATGTCCGTTACCGTCGCCTGGCTCATGCAGGGCGTCTCAACCTCCAGCACTCCACGATCGGCAAAGAAACGACGGATCTCCGTCATAATTGCTGCACGTTTTAACAGGTTAGGAATGGACGCGCTCGGCTGCCAGGTTGCCGTTTCGCTCATGGTACTTTCTCCGATTTAAGACAAGGGCACGAAGTCTACTCGTAACACGCCAGTGAAACAAATTTTGTGCGGGAATAATGCGCGCCGCCGGAAAAGTAAAAAAAGTGAAGCCAGGTGGTTTAGTAATTAAATTAATCAGAATCAATGATAAATCGACCCGTTGATGCGCTAAAAAAATCGAACACGTCAAATTTCCCTCACATCCGTAAGACTATACTGTTGTACCTATAAAGGAGCAGTGGAAACGCGTTCGCAACCCGCATCAATCAGGAGTTCAATCTGATGGTGTACGGGGACGAAATAACAACAATCTGGAGGAATGTCGTGCAAACCTTTCAAGCCGATCTTGCCATTATAGGCGCCGGTGGCGCGGGATTACGTGCTGCAATAGCTGCCGCGCAGGCGAATCCTAACGCTAAAATCGCACTGATCTCAAAAGTGTACCCGATGCGCAGCCACACCGTTGCTGCCGAAGGGGGTTCAGCCGCTGTCGCCCAGGATCATGACAGCTTTGACTACCATTTTCACGATACGGTAGCGGGCGGAGACTGGCTGTGTGAACAGGATGTCGTGGATTACTTTGTCCACCATTGTCCAACTGAAATGACGCAACTTGAGCAATGGGGTTGCCCGTGGAGCCGTCGCCCGGACGGCAGCGTCAACGTACGTCGTTTCGGCGGTATGAAAATTGAGCGTACCTGGTTTGCCGCAGATAAAACCGGCTTCCATATGCTGCATACCCTGTTCCAGACCTCTTTGCAGTTCCCACAAATCCAACGCTTTGATGAACACTTCGTCCTGGATATCCTGGTCGATGACGGTCATGCCCGTGGCCTCGTGGCCATGAACATGATGGAAGGCACGCTTGTGCAGATCCGCGCCAACGCGGTGGTGATGGCTACCGGCGGCGCAGGCCGCGTGTATCGCTACAACACCAACGGCGGCATCGTGACCGGCGACGGTATGGGCATGGCGCTGGGCCACGGCGTACCGCTGCGTGATATGGAATTCGTTCAGTATCACCCGACCGGTCTGCCGGGTTCCGGTATCCTGATGACCGAAGGCTGCCGTGGTGAAGGCGGTATTCTGGTCAACAAAAATGGCTACCGCTATTTGCAGGATTACGGCATGGGCCCGGAAACGCCGCTTGGCGAGCCGAAAAACAAATACATGGAACTGGGGCCGCGCGACAAAGTGTCTCAGGCGTTCTGGCACGAATGGCGCAAAGGCAACACCATTTCCACGCCGCGTGGCGATGTGGTTTACCTCGACTTGCGCCATCTGGGCGAGAAAAAACTGCTCGAACGTTTACCGTTCATCTGCGAACTGGCGAAGGCCTACGTGGGTGTCGATCCGGTTAAAGAGCCGATTCCGGTTCGTCCGACCGCGCACTACACCATGGGCGGCATCGAAACCGATCAGAATTGCGAAACCCGCATTAAAGGTCTGTTTGCCGTTGGCGAGTGCTCCTCCGTAGGTCTGCACGGCGCTAACCGTCTGGGTTCTAACTCTCTGGCGGAACTGGTGGTCTTTGGCCGTCTGGCGGGCGAACAAGCAATGGAACGCGCCTCAACCGCAGGCACGGCTAACGACGCCGCGCTTGACGCGCAGGTTGCGGGCGTTGAACAACGTCTGAAAGACCTCGTTAACCAGGAAGGCAACGAGAACTGGGCGAAAATCCGCGATGAAATGGGCCTGTCGATGGAAGAAGGTTGCGGTATCTACCGTACGCCGGAACTCATGCAGAAAACCGTGGATAAGCTGGCGGAGTTGCAGGAACGCTTCAAGCGTGTTCGTATCACCGATACCTCCAGCGTATTCAACACCGACCTGCTGTACACCATCGAGCTGGGTCATGGTCTGAACGTAGCGGAATGTATGGCGCACTCCGCGCTGGCACGTAAAGAATCACGCGGCGCTCACCAACGTCTGGACGAAGGCTGCACCGAGCGTGACGACGTCAACTTCCTCAAACATACCCTCGCCTTCCGCGATGCTGATGGCACAACTCGCCTGGAATACAGCGACGTGAAAATCACCACTCTGCCACCGGCAAAACGTGTGTATGGCGCTGAAGCGGAAGCCGCCGATAAGAAGGAGAAGGCGTAATGTCTGAGATGAAAAACCTGAAAATTGAGGTGGTGCGCTATAACCCGGAAACCGACACCGCGCCGCACAGTGTTTTCTACGAAGTGCCTTACGATGAAGCGACGTCGCTGCTGGATGCGTTAGGCTACATCAAAGATAACCTGGCGCCGGACCTGAGCTACCGCTGGTCCTGCCGTATGGCGATCTGCGGTTCTTGCGGCATGATGGTCAACAACGTGCCAAAACTGGCGTGCAAAACCTTCCTGCGTGATTACACCAAGGGTATGAAGGTTGAAGCCCTGGGGAACTTCCCGATCGAACGCGATCTGGTCGTCGATATGACGCACTTTATCGAGAGCCTGGAAGCGATCAAGCCGTACATCATCGGCAACCCGCGTACGCCGGATCAGGGGCCAAACACCCAGACCCCGGCGCAGATGGCGAAGTATCACCAGTTCTCCGGTTGCATCAACTGTGGTCTGTGCTACGCCGCGTGCCCTCAATTCGGCCTGAACCCTGAGTTCATCGGCCCGGCTGCGATCACGCTGGCGCATCGTTATAACGAAGACAGCCGCGACCACGGTAAGAAGGAGCGTATGGCGCAGTTAAACGGTCAGAACGGCGTATGGACCTGTACCTTCGTGGGCTACTGCTCCGAAGTCTGTCCGAAACACGTCGATCCGGCTGCGGCCATTCAGCAGGGTAAAGTGGAAAGTTCGAAAGACTTTCTTATCGCCACCCTGAAACCACGCTAAGGAGTGCAACATGACGACTAAACGCAAAGCCTATGTGCGGCCAATGACGTCCACCTGGTGGAAAAAACTGCCGTTTTATCGCTTTTACATGCTGCGCGAAGGCACGGCGGTTCCGGCAGTCTGGTTCAGCATTGAACTGATTTTCGGCCTGTTTGCCCTCAAACATGGCGCGGAATCCTGGATGGGCTTCGTTGGCTTCCTGCAAAACCCGGTAGTGGTGATCTTAAACCTGATCGCCCTGGCGGCAGCCTTGCTGCACACCAAAACCTGGTTCGAGCTGGCGCCAAAAGCCGCCAACATCATTGTTAAAGACGAAAAAATGGGGCCAGAGCCGATCATTAAAGGTCTCTGGGTTGTTACTGCGGTTGTCACCGTAGTCATACTGTATGTTGCCCTGTACTGGTAAGGAGTCCGGGATGATTAATCCAAATCCAAAACGCTCTGACGAACCCGTATTCTGGGGCCTGTTCGGTGCAGGTGGTATGTGGGGCGCGATTATTGCGCCGGTAATGGTTCTGTTGGTGGGTATTCTGCTGCCGCTGGGACTTTTCCCGGGCGATGCGCTGAGCTATGAACGCGTACTGGCGTTCGCCCAGAGCTTCATTGGCCGCGCGTTCCTGTTCCTGATGATCGTCCTGCCGCTGTGGTGCGGTTTACACCGTATGCACCATGCGATGCATGACCTGAAAATCCATGTGCCAAGCGGCAAATGGGTATTCTACGGTCTGGCGGCGATTCTGACCGTTGTTACGGCAATCGGTATCCTCACAATCTAAGCCATACGCCCTCTTATCTGCGCGATAAGAGGGCGCTTTTTTATTTCCCCTTCTCCCTTATTTTTCCCGCCAGGTTCTACACTTAGAAAAAACCGCTAAGGAAAATCCCATGCGCCTGCTGCCTGTCGTTGCCGCCGTTACCGCTGCGTTTCTGGTCGTCGCGTGTAGCACGCCTGTCCCGCCCAGGGGCGTTACCGTTGTCACTGACTTTGATGCCAGACGCTACACTGGCACCTGGTATGAAATCGCGCGTTTCGATCACCGCTTTGAAAGCGGTCTTGAAAAAGTGACGACAACCTACAGTCTGCGGGATGACGGTGGCCTGAACGTCCTCAACAAAGGCTACAACCCGGACAGGGGCATGTGGCAGAAAACAGAAGGGAAAGCCTGGTTTACGGGCGACCCCAGCCGCGCCGCGCTGAAAGTATCGTTCTTCGGCCCTTTCTACGGCGGGTATAACGTCATTGCGATCGACAGAGAGTACCGCCATGCGCTGGTGTGCGGCCCGGATCGCGACTACCTGTGGATACTCTCACGCACGCCGACGCTCTCCGAAGAGATGAAGCAGCAGATGCTGGCCGTCGCGACCCGGGAAGGGTTTGATGTCAGTAAATTAATCTGGGTAAAACAACCCGGCGCTTAACGCTTTTCCCCGGAGGATTAGTGAGCGCTGAGCTTCAGCCCAATAATCCCCGCTACGATCAGCGCAAGGCTCGCCAGACGCGCAGGACTGGCGGATTCGCCAAGCAGCAAAATGCCGGTGATGGCAGCCCCTACCGCGCCGATGCCCGTCCAGACCGCGTATGCCGTGCCAACCGGCAAGGTTTTCATCGCCCATGACAACAGCGCCATACTGACAATCATCGCCGCAATGGTAATGACGCTGGGCGTCAGGCGACTGAATCCGTGAGTATATTTCAGGCCGACCGCCCAAACGACTTCAAGCAGACCCGCAATGAACAAAATTATCCAGGACATATCTGGCTCCAGAAAAATGGGGCCGTCCCCGGTGAAAGATACATTTGCAGGTCGTCCTGCAAAGCAGAGGTGTGAGAAAGCATTTTTGCCTGCGAAAAAATCAAATTCAACCCTTTTATTTTCCAGCGTTGCAAAAGCATGAATTGGGCGCAATTCGCAGCGCAGTTCACGCATTCGACGCTCATCGGACTTCTCTATGATGAGACGCTTTCTGAGGTCAGGAAGCCATCGCCTACTTCTGGATGCGGAAAGTTTATGTTAAAAATTTTAGTGATTGACCGCTGCCATTTCACCCGCACGGGGATAGAGGCCTGGCTTAATCATTCTGGCTTATTTGATTCTTCGTTCCTGGTATCAGGGTTGAATAACCTGCTACTGGCAAAAGAGCATATTTCCCAGTGGAAACCTCATCTGGTTATCGCTGACTTATATAGTTTTTTCAACTACAGCCACTCTTTTAAGCCAGCAGCTCCGCTCCTGATGGCCTGCGGAGCCACGCCTTTAATTTTGCTGCAATCAGGCGGCGGACAGTACCAGGCCGATAGCGACCCGCTGTATCAGGTCCATGCTGTAGTGTCGAAACAGGCCACGCTGCATGAGCTATCGCGGAATATTCAGGACGTGCTGCTTGCCCAGTCCGTTACTGACACGCCAAAAACCGCCACGCCGCTGCTTACGCCGCAGGAGGAAAAGGTGCTGACAATGTGGATGGAAGGTGCGGGAAACAACGCGATCGCGGCTGCGCTCGGTATTCACGGCAAAACGGTCTACACCTACAAACGCAATATCCGCATGAAATTGCATATGGATAATCGCTACTCGCCGTTTTTATCCTTACCGGAGCAAATCAATTAACGGTACGACGCCACGCCGTACCGTTCACATTTATTGCTGGGCTCTGGTCGCGGCGCCTGAAATGGCGCTGCCGCCTTCAGAGATATCCTGCCCAACGCCGCGTGTTGTATTACACGCAGTTAGCACGGAAGAAAGCACCAAAACAGAAAAGATCGCTGCAATTGTTTTCTTAACCATAACGTCTTCCTTTTCTAGCCAATGTTGTTTGTGTATAGCCACTTAAGCATAGACAAGATCCCGCAATGTGACGGGCGTTCGACGATTTTTTAAGACACCTGGAAATAATTAGCTGGCAGCGTGAGAGATAGAATTGCCGAGATGTTTGATGTCTTCACCAAAGCCACGCGCGGTATTACAACCCGTCAGCAACGCGCCGGTGAAAAGGATGAGTGCTACAAGACTGATAAGACGTTTCATCATTCCTGCCCTGGAAAAGGTATGGCGCAGCTCAATGCCGCACCATAAATTCAACTTAGCAAATTGCTGACAAACTCCACGTCTGTTTTACCGGATGGCGGTAATACCCATGCGTCACGCAGTCGCCGTAGGCCCGATAAACTTGCGCCATCGGGCATTTCAGACGTTGTCATCAATCTTAATATCAGCGTCTTATTTAACGCGGGATACGTATTCGCCAGAGCGCGTATCCACTTTGATCACTTCGCCAATCTGGACGAACAGCGGAACTTTAACCACTGCGCCAGTAGACAGCGTAGCCGGTTTGCCGCCAGTACCTGCGGTATCGCCTTTCAGGCCGGGATCGGTATCTACGATTTCCAGCTCAACAAAGTTCGGCGGGGTCACGGTGATCGGCTGGCCGTTCCACAGGGTCACGATGCACTCAGCCTGATCCAGCAGCCATTTCGCGCTGTCGCCGATCGCTTTGGCGTCAGCAGACAGTTGTTCGAACGTTTCGTTGTTCATGAAGTGCCAGAACTCACCGTCGTTGTACAGGTAAGTCAGGTTCATATCGACAACATCAGCACCTTCAGCAGAGTCGGTGGATTTGAAGGTTTTCTCTACACGAGTGCCGGTCAGCAGGCGGCGCAGTTTAACGCGTGCGAATGCCTGGCCTTTACCCGGTTTAACGAATTCACTGGCTTCAACCGCATAAGGTTCGCCGTCCAACATGATTTTAAGACCAGCACGAAAATCGTTGCTATAGTACGTTGCCATAAGGCCCTCTGAAAATTGTTAACTGGTAGCTAAGCCACAAAATGGCGCATATTGTAACCCTAAATACCCCATCCAGAGAAGATTGGTTAGCGCAACTTGCCGATGTTGTGACCAATCCCGATGAACTACTGCATCTTTTGAATATAGACGCAGATGAAAAACTGTTGGCCGGACGCGACGCCAAACGCCTGTTCGCCCTGCGCGTACCGCGATCTTTCATCGCGCGTATGGAGAAAGGCAATCCCAACGATCCGCTTCTGCGTCAGGTACTTACCTCGCAGGACGAATTCGTAACCGCCCCCGGTTTTTCCACCGACCCGCTGGAAGAACAGCACAGCGTCGTGCCCGGATTACTGCACAAATACCGCAACCGTGCGTTGCTGCTGGTAAAAGGCGGATGCGCGGTAAATTGCCGCTACTGCTTCCGTCGCCACTTCCCGTATGCGGATAATCAGGGCAACAAACGCAACTGGCAGGTCGCGCTGGACTACATCGCCGCACACCCTGAACTGGATGAGATCATCTTCTCCGGCGGCGATCCTTTGATGGCGAAAGATCACGAACTGGACTGGTTGCTTACGCAACTGGAAACGATCCCGCACATCAAACGGCTGCGTATCCACAGTCGTTTGCCGATCGTGATCCCCGCGCGCATTACGGATGGGCTGGCAGCCCGCTTTGCGCGCTCTTCTCTGCAAATTCTGCTGGTGAACCACATCAACCACGCTAACGAAATTGACGACACGTTCCGTCAGGCCATGACGACGCTGCGCAACGCGGGCGTTACCCTGCTCAACCAGAGCGTACTGCTACGCGGGGTGAACGATAACGCGCAAACGCTGGCAAACCTCAGCAATGCGCTGTTTGACGCCGGCGTCATGCCCTACTACCTGCATGTGCTGGATAAAGTTCAGGGCGCGGCGCATTTCATGGTGAGCGACGATGAAGCACGGCGAATTATGCGTGAACTGCTGACGCGGGTATCCGGTTATATGGTGCCCAGGCTGGCGCGTGAAATTGGCGGGGAGCCGAGCAAAACACCATTAGATTTGCAGTTACGCCAGCAATAATTGTTCAAACGAGTGTCCGGTTTCGGACACTCGCCCTTAAAATCGCTTATTTGAATCCGTTCATATAGCGCGACGCTTTCCATATTATGTTATTTTAATAACATAACACACTGAATATATTTCAAAATTATATATTGATTCAAATTAAGTTACCTGATTAATAATTGGTTAGGGAGAACCTTTATGGCGATGAGTATCAAAGGCGTTAATACGGGCGTTATTCGCAAAGCGAATGAGTTTATTGCGCTGGCATTAAAAATAAAAGAACCGAGGAATAAAGAGTCGTTGTTTTTTCTGACGGCGCTGGAATTAAGAGATCTGCTGATCGTTCTGGAAAGCAGGCTGCACCAGAAGCATCACCTGTCCCCCAATGCTCGCCAACAATATGAAAAAGCACGGGATAGAGTCAGTAAAAAAATGCTTGAGAGTATTCCGGTCATTCAGGAAGAGGAACTCAAAAACGCAGATATTAATCGCCGAGTGAATACATTAACGCTGGTAGACGACCAGAGCGAAAACGTCATGCTTTCTTTTACGCTGCATGACGGTAAAACATGCGAGCTGATGATTAATGAATTACAGATTGACGTTCTGGTGCGCGCAATTATTCGCGCTATAGATAATGCCGGTATGCGTGAGCTGGTGCTGCGTATTACATCACTACTGGATTTTCTGCCATTATATGATGCTGACTGTCTGGATAACGGTAATCTGGAATATGACGCCTACGCGCAACCTGAATGGAAGCACAATCTCTTCAGCCATTATCTGGCGGTGCTCTATCGTTATACCGATGAGACAGGTAAAACACATTTTAGCGGCGCCGTGGTGAAAAACCGCACCCCTTCTGGCAGCAAAGAGGCAGAGGCCATTTCACGCCGACTGCTTGATTTCAGCCCACGGCTGAAGAAGCTGGCCGGGAAACCGTGCCAGGTGTTTGTCAGAACGCTAACCGCTGATAAGACGCACAAACTCACTCAGGAGCAGTGCCTGCGCGCGTTGCATCATTTACGCGTTCAGTCGGTTGAGAAAGCGAAAAACGCCTGATGGCGCTGCGCTTATCCGGCCTAAGACCACATGCGCCTGTATAGACCCACTGTATTACACAAAATCATTCAACCTGCATCGCAGCGGCAAGCAAAGAAATCCCCAGCAGCACAGATAACTATGTGACTGGGGTTTCACAGCGCAGCCAACAAAGAGGCAGGTTGAAGAATGAAGTGTAATCAGTTAGGGCACTTATAAACCTGACCGTTCATTTCACTGGCGGTCGGGACAAAGCTGGACAACATTCCCTGCGTTGGGCTGCTGACGCCATAAATCACATTTCCGCCCATTGCCGCAGCCTGGTTACGCAGGTCGTTCGCTGCACCACGCATGGAGCCGCCCTCTTCACCGTGCTGACCAGAAAGCCAGTTGCTTTGCTTACCGGTCGCAGTGCCGATCAACTGGCACTCTGCGCCAGGCTTGTCTTCCACAAAACGCACACTTTGCCCGGCAGCGGTCAGTTGGTTGCTGGAGCTACAACCCGCCATCAGCAGCGCAGCACCGACGATCCCTGCTAAATATTTTACGTGCATGTTATTCCCCATAATCAATGAGCTGGACGCCACTCACGTCGTCCATGTCTGAATCTTATACTAAAAAGATGACCAAAAGAAAAACCCCCGAACATTTCTGCCCGGGGGTTTCTAAATTCTGGGAGATGAGCACCCAAATCATTCTGGTTGCAGGGAGGCGGCCAGTTTGTTAATCCCCAGAAGCTTACTCAAGTAAGTGACTGGGGTTAGCAAACGCAACCAACGCACCTGCGGCCTGAAGGATGCAGGGTGTGGGCAATTACATCATGCCGCCCATTCCACCCATACCGCCCATGCCGCCGGCTGCGCCTAAGTCAGGAGCATCGCCTTTCGGCAGGTCAGTTACCATGCACTCGGTAGTGATCATCAGACCAGCCACAGATGCCGCGTACTGCAAAGCAGAACGGGTTACTTTGGTCGGGTCCAGGATACCCATATCGATCATGTTGCCGTATTCTTCGGTTGCTGCGTTGTAACCGTAGTTGCCGTCGCCGCTTTTAACGGTGTTAGCCACAACAGACGGTTCTTCGCCGCAGTTCAGCACGATCTGACGCAGCGGGGATTCCATTGCGCGCAGCGCAACTTTGATACCCACGTTCTGGTCTTCGTTCTGGCCTTTGAGTTCCGCAATTTTAGACGCGACGCGAATCAGCGCAACGCCACCACCGGCAACCACGCCTTCTTCAACCGCAGCACGGGTCGCGTGCAGGGCATCTTCAACGCGTGCTTTTTTCTCTTTCATTTCAACTTCGGTCGCAGCGCCAACTTTGATAACCGCAACACCGCCTGCCAGTTTCGCTACGCGCTCTTGCAGTTTTTCACGGTCGTAATCGGAAGTGGCTTCTTCGATCTGCTGACGGATCTGAGTGACACGGCCCTGGATCGCAGACTCTTCACCCACGCCATCAATGATGGTGGTGGTGTCTTTGTTGATCACAACGCGTTTTGCCTGACCCAGGTCTTCCAGGGTAGATTTTTCCAGCTCCATACCGATCTCTTCAGAGATAACGGTACCACCGGTCAGGGTTGCGATATCTTGCAGCATTGCTTTACGACGGTCACCGAAGCCCGGCGCTTTAACCGCCGCCACTTTCACGATGCCGCGCATGGTGTTAACCACCAGCGTAGCCAGCGCTTCGCCTTCCACATCTTCAGCGATGATCAGCAGCGGTTTGCCTGCTTTCGCAACGGCTTCCAGAACCGGCAGCATTTCGCGGATGTTAGAGATTTTCTTATCAGCCAGCAGGATGAACGGGCTTTCCAGTTCTACTGCGCCAGTTTCCGGCTTGTTGATGAAGTAAGGAGACAGGTAGCCACGGTCGAACTGCATACCTTCAACCACGTCCAGCTCATCCTGCAAACCAGTACCGTCTTCAACGGTGATCACGCCTTCTTTACCGACTTTGTCCATCGCTTCAGCGATCAGTTTACCTACGGTTTCGTCGGAGTTAGCGGAGATAGTACCAACCTGAGCAATGGCTTTAGAATCAGAGCACGGTACGGACAGGGTTTTCAGTTCTTCAACCGCAGCAGCAACCGCTTTGTCGATACCACGTTTCAGATCCATCGGGTTCATGCCCGCAGCAACGGCTTTCAGACCTTCAGTGATGATGGACTGAGCCAGTACGGTCGCGGTGGTGGTGCCGTCGCCTGCCGCGTCGTTCGCTTTAGAGGCAACTTCTTTCACCATCTGCGCGCCCATGTTTTCGAACTTGTCTTCCAGCTCGATTTCACGCGCTACGGAAACACCATCTTTAGTGATGGTCGGCGCACCGAAAGATTTATCCAGAACCACGTTACGGCCTTTCGGACCGAGGGTCACTTTCACTGCGTCTGCCAGTACGTTTACGCCGCGCAGCATTTTCACACGAGCGTCGTTACCGAATTTTACGTCTTTAGCTGCCATTTTCTCTTTCCCTTAAATTCGTATGTTCAGTGTCGTTCGCGGATTACGCTTCAACAATTGCCAGAATGTCGCTTTCAGACATGATCAACACTTCTTCATTGTCGATCTTCTCAGATTTCACACCATAGCCATCGTTGAAAATAACGATGTCGCCAACCTTAACGTCCAGCGGCTGCACAGTACCGTTATCCAGGATGCGACCCTTACCGACAGCGATGATTTCGCCACGCGTTGATTTACCCGCTGCGGAACCGGTCAGAACAATGCCGCCAGCAGATTTGGATTCAACTTCTTTACGTTTGACGATCACACGATCATGTAACGGACGAATACTCATTGATAGCTCTCCTTTGAGAAAGTCTTTATCAGTTATGGGTGACGCCGGCCCGTGAACGGTTTCCCGGCTAGTGACCAGAGAGATGGGGATGGGTTTTTGCCCCTTCAAGGGGGCAGATGAAAAAAAATTCTTATCAGCAGAAAATCGCGCGAAAACGGTAGGTCACCTCACATTTCATAACGATTTAAGGCGGCCCGTCATAAGTAAATCCGATTGTGTTACCATCGAAAATCTGCGCAGTTGCCCAAAAATTGGGCGTAACCGGATAGTGACTCATGAGTGGACTAAAACAAGAGCTGGGACTGGCTCAGGGCGTGGGCCTGTTGTCGACATCACTGTTAGGAACCGGTGTCTTTGCCGTCCCGGCGCTGGCCGCGCTGGTGGCGGGCAATAACAGCCTGTGGGCCTGGCCTGCGCTCATCGTTTTAGTCTTTCCTGTGGCGATTGTTTTTGCCATCCTGGGGCGTCATTTCCCCAGTGCGGGCGGCGTGGCGCATTTTGTCGGGATGGCGTTTGGTTCGCGAATGGCGCGCGTCACCGGATGGCTGTTCCTGTCGGTCATCCCCGTCGGCCTGCCGGCGGCGCTGCATATCGCCGCCGGATTCGGTCAGGCGATGTTTGGCTGGCACGGCTGGCAGCTTTTACTGGCGGAATTCGGCACGCTGGCGCTGGTGTGGTTCATTGGCTCTCGCGGCGCCAGTTCCAGCGCCAACCTGCAAACGATCATTGCCGGGCTGATTGTGGCGCTGATTGTCGCCATCTGGTGGGCGGGCGATCTCAAGCCGAACCAAATTCCATTCCCTGCCCCTGCGGATATTGAGCTGCCCGCCCTGTTCGCCGCGCTGTCGGTTATGTTCTGGTGCTTTGTCGGCCTTGAAGCGTTCGCCCATCTGGCATCGGAATTTAAAAACCCTGAACGCGATTTCCCGCGCGCGCTGATGATCGGCCTGCTGCTGGCCGGCTCCGTTTATTGGGCGTGTACGGTGGCGGTTCTGCATTTTGACGCCTACGGCGCGCAAATGGCGGCGGCAGCGTCGCTCCCTGACATCGTCGTGCGATTGTTTGGCGTACAGGCGCTGTGGGTCGCCTGCATTATTGGTTATCTGGCCTGCTTCGCCAGCCTGAATATCTATATCCAGAGTTTCGCCCGCCTTGTCTGGTCACAGGCGCAGGACAGGCCAGACCATTACCTGGCGCGCCTTTCTGCCCGCCGCGTTCCCCGCAATGCGCTGAACGCCGTACTGGGCTGTTGCGTACTCAGCACATTGTGCATTTACATCCTTGAGATCAATCTCGACGCGCTGATCGTCTATGCCAACGGCATTTTCATTATGATCTACTTGCTGTGCATGCTGGCCGGGTGTCGGTTGCTGGCAGGACGCTATCGCGCGCTGGCGGTGACTGGCGCTCTGCTGTGTCTGTTATTGCTGGCAATGGTGGGATGGAAGTGTCTGTACGCGCTGATTATGCTGACGGCGCTGTGGCTGTTTTTACCCCGCAGGTTGGCTAAGCGTCAGCATTCGTAGACCCGGTAAGCATAGCGCCACCGGGCATTTATGCCGGATGGCGCCGCTGAGACGGTTTATCCGGCCTACGGTTCAACGTTTGATTTAATCCTTGCGGTCGTCTTTATGATCTAAACGGTCACGCTCGTCATCTTTACGCTGAAACTCACCGTCAAACGTCTCGCCGCCGCCCGTTCCGGCGCTAAAACCACCGCCGGGCATACGGGAAAAACGCAAATGCGGCAGCAACTTCATGGTCAGGTGTTTCTGCACGGGCGGCAATAAAAGAAGCAGCCCCAGGAAGTCGGTGAAGAAGCCGGGCAGCACCAGCAGCAGGCCCGCGATGATCAGCGACACGCTCTTGATCATCTCCGCCGCCGGACTTTCGCCAGCCGCCATTTTCTGCTGCATCAACAAAAAGTTCTTGAAACCCTGGTTTCGCACCAGCGACATACCAATGACCGAGGTGAAAATCACCAGGATCAGCGTCATCAGGACACCCAGCACATGGGCGACCTGGATAAAAATAGAAATCTCAATGTAAACATAGAGAAAGATGGCAATAAACGGTATCCAGCGCAAAGGACTCTCCTGTAAATGACAGCCGTTTTCATCACGTCTGTCTGATATGGGTGCGCGATTCGCATGCGTCAGATGTTGAGACGGTTAGCAAAATTTCAAGCTGTTTGTACACTTATTTTTAGTGGTAATCCCAAAGCGGTGACCTATTTCACAAAATAATAAATAAGGGGTAACTTCCCACACTTTAAGTGATCCAGGTTACGGTAGAAATCCTGAAGCAGAATATGATCTCGAGTATCAGACCGATGCAGGGGATAATCGTCGGTCAGGAAACATTCGAAACCACATATATCCTGTGTGTTTATGTAATTATTGGCAGCTTGAAAAAGAAGGTTCACATGTTAAACAACATTCGTATCGAAGAAGATTTGTTGGGTACCAGGGAAGTTCCAGCGGATGCCTACTATGGTGTTCACACTCTGAGAGCGATTGAAAACTTCTACATTAGCAATAACAAAATCAGCGATATCCCTGAATTTGTACGCGGTATGGTAATGGTGAAAAAGGCAGCGGCCCTGGCCAACAAAGAGCTGCAAACCATCCCTAAAAGTGTGGCCAACGCCATCATTGCCGCATGTGATGAAGTCCTGAATAACGGCAAATGCATGGACCAGTTCCCGGTAGACGTTTACCAGGGCGGTGCAGGTACTTCCGTCAACATGAACACCAACGAAGTGCTGGCCAATATCGGGCTGGAACTGATGGGTCATCAGAAAGGTGAATATCAGTACCTGAACCCGAACGACCATGTGAATAAATGTCAGTCCACCAACGACGCCTATCCGACCGGTTTCCGTGTTGCCGTTTACGCGTCTATCGTCAAACTCATTGATGCAATCAATCAGTTGCGTGAAGGCTTCGAGCGTAAAGCCGTTGAGTTCCAGGACATCCTGAAAATGGGTCGTACCCAGTTGCAGGATGCTGTACCGATGACCCTCGGCCAGGAATTCCGCGCTTTCAGCGTACTGCTGAAAGAAGAAGTGAAAAGCATTGAACGTACTGCTGAGCTGCTGCTGGAAGTTAACCTCGGCGCGACGGCAATCGGTACTGGCCTGAACACCCCGAAAGAATACTCTCCGCTGGCGGTGCAGAAACTGGCTGAAGTCACTGGCTTTGCCTGCGTACCGGCAGAAGACCTGATTGAAGCAACGTCCGACTGCGGCGCTTATGTCATGGTACACAGCGCGCTGAAACGTCTGGCTGTGAAGATGTCTAAAATCTGTAACGACCTGCGTTTGCTCTCCTCAGGCCCACGCGCGGGTCTGAACGAGATCAACCTGCCGGAACTACAGGCGGGCTCTTCTATCATGCCAGCGAAAGTAAACCCGGTAGTACCAGAAGTTGTTAACCAGGTATGCTTCAAAGTCATCGGTAACGACACCACCGTAACGATGGCAGCCGAAGCAGGCCAGTTGCAGCTGAACGTAATGGAGCCGGTTATCGGCCAGGCGATGTTCGAATCTATCCACATTCTGAGCAATGCCTGCTACAACCTGCTGGAAAAATGCATTAACGGCATTACCGCAAACAAAGAAGTGTGCGAAGGATACGTTTATAACTCCATCGGCATCGTCACCTACCTCAACCCGTTCATCGGCCACCACAACGGCGACATCGTTGGTAAGATTTGCGCCGAGACCGGTAAGAGCGTCCGTGAAGTGGTGCTGGAGCGCGGCCTGTTGACTGAAGCAGAGCTGGACGATATTTTCTCCGCACAGAACCTGATGCACCCGGCTTACAAAGCAAAACGTTATACTGATGAAAGCGAACAGTAATCGTACAGGGTAGTAACACAGGAGGCACGTCAGATGACGTGCCTTTTTTCTTGTCATAAGTTACCAAATAACAACAATTTAATATCAACTTGTTAAACAACAAGGAAGGCTAATATGATAGTTTTAGAACTTATCATCGTTTTGCTGGCAATCTTTTTGGGTGCCAGACTTGGGGGCATCGGTATTGGATTTGCAGGTGGGCTTGGCGTTCTGGTTCTTGCAGCCATCGGCGTTAAACCAGGGAATATCCCGTTCGATGTTATTTCCATCATCATGGCGGTTATCGCTGCCATCTCCGCAATGCAGGTTGCGGGCGGTCTGGACTATCTGGTTAACCAGACGGAAAAACTGCTGCGCAAAAACCCGAAATACATCACGATCCTCGCACCGATCGTCACTTATTTCCTGACTATCTTTGCCGGTACTGGCAACATCTCTCTGGCAACCCTGCCGGTTATCGCTGAAGTGGCGAAGGAGCCAGGCATCAAACCTTGTCGCCCGCTCTCCACGGCGGTGGTTTCCGCACAGATTGCGATCACCGCATCGCCTATCTCTGCGGCGGTTGTGTACATGTCTTCCGTCATGGAAGGTCATGGCATCAGCTATATTCACCTGTTGTCCGTGGTGATTCCGTCCACTCTGCTGGCGGTACTGGTGATGTCCTTCCTGGTCACAATGCTGTTTAACTCTAAACTTTCTGACGACCCGGTTTACCGCAAACGTCTGGAAGAAGGGCTGATCGAGCTGCGCGGCGAAAAGCAAATTGAAATCAAACCGATGGCAAAAACCTCGGTCTGGCTGTTCCTGCTGGGCGTTGTCTGCGTCGTGGTTTATGCCATCGTCAACAGTCCAAGCCTCGGCCTGGTCGCAACACCGCTGATGAACACCACCAACGCGATTCTGATCATCATGCTGAGCGTCGCGACGCTGACGACCATCGTCTGCCGTGTCGAAACGGACTCCATCCTGAACTCCAGTACCTTTAAAGCGGGTATGAGCGCCTGTATCTGTATTCTGGGCGTAGCATGGTTGGGCGATACTTTCGTTTCTCACAACATCGACTGGATCAAAGACACTGCGGGTAGCGTGATTCAGGGCCATCCGTGGCTGCTGGCCGTCATCTTCTTCTTTGCTTCCGCTCTGCTGTACTCTCAGGCAGCCACTGCGAAAGCATTGATGCCAATGGCGCTGGCGCTGAACGTCTCTCCGCTGACCGCTGTCGCGTCTTTCGCTGCGGTTTCCGGCCTGTTCATTCTGCCGACCTACCCAACGCTGGTTGCTGCGGTTCAGATGGATGACACCGGTACAACCCGTATCGGTAAATTCGTCTTTAACCACCCGTTCTTTATCCCAGGTACGCTGGGTGTTGCCCTTGCCGTTTGCTTCGGCTTCCTGCTGGGCAGCGTCATGCTGTAAGTTCTCCTCGCGGGGCGTATACGCGCCCCGCTTTCTTACCTCCGCTTTGACTAACATCCCGCCGCCTTCCGTTGTATAGTGACCACACTCTTGCTGCTCTTTCTGTTCTTTCGAGGTGTTTATGCTTGATGATAATAGTCAGGATATCTCCATCCCCGAGGCCGTCGTGGTGCTCTGTACCGCGCCGGATGAAGCAACAGCCCAGGATCTGGCCGCTAAGGTGCTGGCGGAAAAACTAGCCGCCTGCGCCACGTTACTGCCGGGCGCGACATCCTTGTATTACTGGGAGGGCAAACTGGAGCAGGAATACGAAGTGCAGATGATTTTAAAAACCACTGTTTCGCACCAGCAAGCGCTTCTTGAATGCCTGAAGTCTCACCACCCGTATCAAACGCCTGAACTTCTGGTTTTACCCGTCACTCACGGAGACACTGATTACCTCTCATGGCTCAACGCATCCTTACGCTGATCCTGCTGCTGTGTAGCACATCCGCCTTCGCCGGATTATTTGACGCACCAGGCCGCTCGCAGTTTGTCCCTGCCGATCAGGCTTTTTCCTTTGATTTTCAGCAGAATCAACATGACCTGAACCTCTCCTGGCAGGTGAAAGACGGCTACTATCTTTACCGCAAACAGATAAGCATCACCCCATCTCAGGCCGAAATTGCCGAAGTCCGGCTCCCTGCGGGCGTCTGGCATGAAGATGAGTTTTATGGCAAAAGCGAAATCTACCGCAAGCGCTTAAACATTCCGCTCATCGTTAACCAGGCCGCATCCGGCGCGACGTTAACCGTGACGTATCAGGGCTGTGCTGACGCAGGCTTCTGCTATCCACCGGAAACCAAAACCGTGCCGTTAAGCGAAGTGAGCGCCAGCACGGTGGCTAAATCCACGCCGTCGCCGGTCGCGGCGCAAACGGAAGAGACGCCGCAACCTGCCGCCCGGCTGCCTTTCTCCGCGCTGTGGGCATTGCTGATTGGCATCGGGATCGCCTTCACGCCCTGCGTCCTGCCGATGTATCCGCTGATTTCCGGCATTGTACTCGGCGGTAAACAACGCCTCTCAACCGGACGCGCGCTGCTGCTGACCTTTATCTACGTACAGGGTATGGCGCTCACCTACACCGCGCTGGGGCTGGTTGTGGCCGCTGCCGGGCTACAGTTCCAGGCGGCGCTTCAGCACCCTTATGTGCTAATCGGCCTTGCGCTGGTCTTCACGCTGCTGGCGCTGTCAATGTTCGGACTGTTCACGCTACAACTGCCTTCTTCATTGCAAACGCGCCTCACGTTGATGAGTAACCGGCAGCAGGGCGGCTCTCCTGGCGGCGTATTTGTCATGGGCGCGATTGCCGGGCTTATCTGCTCGCCATGCACCACCGCGCCGCTGAGCGCCATTTTGCTGTACATCGCCCAGAGCGGGAACATGTGGCTTGGCGGTGGAACGCTGTATCTCTACGCGCTGGGCATGGGGCTGCCGCTGATTCTGGTCACCGTGTTTGGCAACCGTCTGCTACCGAAAAGCGGCCCGTGGATGGAGCACGTCAAAACCGCTTTTGGCTTTGTGATCCTCGCGCTACCGGTCTTTTTGCTGGAGCGGGTAATCGGCGACGAGTGGGGGCTGCGTCTGTGGTCGCTGCTGGGCGTCGCCTTCTTCGGCTGGGCGTTTATTACCAGCCTGCACGCCAGACGCGGCGGGATGCGCATTGTGCAAATCATCCTGCTGGCGGCGGCGCTGGTCAGCGTACGCCCGTTACAGGACTGGGCGTTTGGCGCAACAACCGCCCAGACGCAGGCGCACCTGAACTTCAAGCCGATTACGACAGTCGATGCGTTAAATCAGGCGCTGGCAGAAGCAAAAGGAAAGCCGGTAATGCTGGATCTCTACGCCGACTGGTGCGTCGCCTGTAAAGAGTTTGAGAAGTACACCTTCAGCGATCCGCAGGTTCAGCAGACGCTGGGCGACACCGTGCTGCTACAGGCTAATGTCACCGCCAACAATGCGCAGGATGTCGCCTTACTCAGACACCTGAATGTACTGGGTTTACCGACAATCCTGTTTTTTGATGTGCAAGGCCATGAGCACCCGAATGCGCGAGTGACGGGCTTTATGGATGCGACGACCTTTAGCGCACATTTGCGCGATCGCCAACCGTGAGCGACACTTTCTGTGGGAAAGACGGAGGAGAATACCGTGCAACGTGAAGATGTCCTGGGAGAAGCACTGAAATTACTTGAGGTTCAAGGGATAGCAAACACCACGCTTGAGATGGTGGCAGAACGCATTGATTATCCGCTTGATGAGTTACAGCGCTTCTGGCCCGATAAAGAGGCTATTCTGTACGACGCCCTGCGTTATCTGAGTCAACAGGTAGACATCTGGCGTCGCCAGCTTTTGCTTGATGAAACCCTTACCGCAGAACAAAAACTGCTGGCGCGCTATAACGCGCTTTCGGAGTGCGTGAGCAACAACCGCTACCCCGGTTGTCTGTTTATTGCCGCCTGTACATTTTATCCCGATCCTGCCCACCCTATTCACCAACTGGCCGATCAGCAAAAACGGGCGGCGCATGACTTCACCCACGAATTGCTGACAACGCTCGAAATTGACGACCCGGCGATGGTGGCGAAACAGATGGAACTGGTGCTGGAAGGTTGCCTCAGCCGAATGCTGGTCAATCGCAGCCAGGCTGATGTGGATACCGCTCACCGTCTGGCGGAGGATATACTGCGCTTTGCCCGCTGCCGTCAGGGCGGCGCGTTGACGTAATTAGAGCCAATTTTGCGCTTTTTGCGTGAAAAGCAGGCAGTCAGCTGTCTTTTGTCATTTTTTTCATGGAAAGCCGTTGACGCCTGCGCCCCTTTACGGTTTAATGCGCCCCGTTGCCCGGATAGCTCAGTCGGTAGAGCAGGGGATTGAAAATCCCCGTGTCCTTGGTTCGATTCCGAGTCCGGGCACCACTATTTAAAGAACCCAGCCTATGGCTGGGTTTTTGCTTTCTGGCGTTCCGGTAGATTTCTGGTCATTGCAGGACGTTATTTGCTTGCTGGATTTCTCGCCATTTTCTTAGATGTTCGTTGCATTTAAAGACATATATACCCTCTGACAAGCCTATCTCTTACTTCCAGCTACGGTTCTTTTCATTTCTAACTGTTCATAATGATGCAAAAGCACGAGGAAAACGGGGGAATCTGACAACATACGCCCTCCACTAGTCATATGGGGATCTTCACAAGTCCGTCCACCCGCAACATACACTTCTTTCCCTTTCACTTCTTACCATTACCAGAATCCCCCACCATAAAATGATTTATCAGTAGTAATACTACTTGAGCTGAACGTATTGCATTATTAAACCTGAGTGTCCGCTCTGAGCGAGGAGCGGAAGTTCATAATTCCTTTAGACAATCCTCCAGGGAGGTTATGATAAAAATATACAGCCACAAAGGGAGTGGACATGACATTGTTTGAGGAATGTAAGGAGTTGCTCAAGGCAGATTTTGATGTTGTGGAAGGGGATGATTTGAGTATGGTAATGGATATTTTTCATCAATATCCATGGCATAGCGGTAATCTCATATGGTCAGAAATGGATTTCAGCGATTATGAACTCACTCATGATATGTTTAATGGGAGCGGCTTAGGCAATGAAACTGTATTTGTCATAGCGGATGATGCCGATGTGCCCGTGTTCAGAACCCATCTACAACTCATTGTCGATAATATCTACGATGTCATCGCCATATCACCTAACCTATTTATTTTTAACGATAAGATAATGATTACGCCTTTATTCCCTCATAATTTTATACGGTTGGGTCTGCGAAAGTGATGAGCAGAAATACTGACCTGCTCCCCGTTGATCAACTCAGACTGTTGTTAGCAACGTCTCCTCCTGGCACAGAGCTGCCTGTCAGATTAGATTAAACTCTGTATTGTGACAAAGCCAGATCAAGTCTGAGCTAATACATATGAAGAGTGTATACAGGCTTCGCACCGCAGCAAACCGTTCTGACTTAATGGTAGATATCAAAGCGAGAAAGATTGAAAAACATATACAAACTGAAGAAAACCTGCAACCCCGGTAAAAATGAACTGTGTGAAAGAGTGAAATAGCCTCTTGAAATAACAATACACCGCACACGCCGAAAAAAATAAGTCCATTAAGAATAATATATTTATGTAGAATCTTATGTGGTTCATTCACCTTATCTTTTCGCCATTCAATTACCCTTAAGTTAAATTAATCATATTACCATATGATAACTACAGCGATAGTCCCGTCATTACTGATATGTAATTCATCTACGAGATCAAAAAACAAATTAGTTCTGCATATGACTAATTATTCATTTGTGACTCTACATAAATTTAAGAACATATCATTATTTTTAACTACACCTGGTTATTTCCTGAAGAAAAAGCTATTATTCGGCAGATTTTAATCCATTAGAAGAGAGTCAGGTATAAGCGGAATGTCGGCAAAATAAAGGATAACAGGTGATATGAAAAATAATAATGGACTAGAGAAACGCAGGTTTATGACACAAAATGAAATCAATTTAATTCTTAATGCTGTTAGTACAGGAACCTATGCAGTGCGTAATCGCTGTCTGGTTTTGCTGTGTTTTATTCATGGGTTAAGGGCAAGCGAAATATGTCGTCTGCGTATCTCAGATATTGACCTTAAGGATAAATGTATACATATTTACCGATTAAAAAAAGGATTCTCAACTACCCATCCCTTACTGGAAGAGGAAATTCGTTCGATAAAGTCCTGGCTGAAAATTCGCCTTACAAGCCAACATTCAGAAACTGAATGGTTGTTTTTATCACGTAAAGGCAATCCCCTTTCCAGACAGCAATTTTATCAGATAATCGCCAGGGCCGGGAAGAAAGCAAAACTTGCAATTTGTGCCCACCCGCATATGCTTCGCCATTCCTGTGGATTTGCTCTGGCAAATATGGGGATAGATACCCGCTTGATTCAGGATTACCTTGGCCATCGCAATATTCGTCATACTGTCTGGTATACTGCCAGTAACGCTGGGCGTTTTTATGGCATCTGGAATAAAACAAAAAACAGAGATGTCTGTAGCAGACTGTAAGGAAAGAAAAATATAGACAGTAAATAAGTCTGAATAAAGCTATGTGCCATGGATGGCACTGTAATAGTCGCATTAGCTGTATGGTTATCTATTTTATGTTTCTACACTATATCCTGTGTTATTTTTTCTGGCCAGTATAATTGACACCTCTGACATGGTCTGAATAGTTATTCCCCCGCTGAATACGTTTTTCCCCTCTGAGAATATACGGAATAGTCTTCTTGTGATGTCTGATGAAATCTTTAGAATGAAGTCGCCCACTGACATGGGGCTTTGTGAGCTTCATAGAATAAAATGGGATAGTGGTCAATATGTGCAATTAATAATACATCCCTAGCTTTAGCTATCAGTTATTCGTATCACTGGAGCTGACTCTTTATCATTCTGATACCAGGAGAAATATTATGAACCGACGCCGTTTTCTTACTGCCAGAGAAGTTCAGGCCATGATGAAAGCCGTACGTCATGGCCAGACAGGAGAGCGAGATTATTGTCTTATCCTGCTGGCCTTTCGTCATGGAATGCGTATAAGTGAACTACTGAACCTGCATTACCGGGATTTTGATCTTTATGAAGGTCGGATCAATATCCGCCGACTGAAAAATGGTTTTTCTACTATTCATCCCCTCATGCCGGACGAGTGTGAAGCCATTGAATGCTGGAGCCGGGTTCGTGCGAGCTGGAAAGGAGCGCAGAAAATAAACGCGGTGTTTATTTCCCGTAAAGGCTCACAACTTTCCCGCCAGCAGGCATACCGTATAATACGTTCTGCTGGCCAAAAGGCCGGAACCAGCACCACCACACATCCGCATATGCTGCGACATGCATGTGGTTATGAACTTGCTGAAAGAGGTACAGATACACGTCTAATCCAGGATTACCTTGGTCACCGAAATATTCGCCACACCGTACGTTATACAGCCAGTAATGCCGCCCGGTTTGCAGGATTATGGGAAAGGGTAAATCCGCTAGAGGAAAAGCTACTAAAACAGAAGATCAAAAATGATGAACTATATAGTTCATTGATAACTAAGGAAAAATAAGACATTGAACAAGTCAATTGGGACCAAACTGTCTATATCGTAGAGGAATTTTGTAATTTTCTGCAACCTGTAAGTCCATTTTTTTTGCGAAAAAAAAATATCCAACTGATTTAAAATTGTTTTTTTACTCACATTTTTTTACGTTTCATACATCCTCACCTTTTTTCCGCACCTTTTCTCCGCACGTCGAGTTCTGCTTTCCACTTGTCTTGTTGATATAACTCACGATCACCTCAGATATATTCATCTATAGAAAACCAAAAAATAAGAATTAAATTCCAGAACAACGCATAAAAAAACGAAATTAAGAAATTTATTGCGACGAGTCAAAATGGTCCCAATTGACTCATCAGTTGGGTAAAAACTGCGCAAGATCGGCAGTCGAACTATTCGGCTTAAACCTGAAATGCCAGGAAGGTACAACGACTGCCAGTTTCGGTTCGTAATATCGACATTGTTTAAAGGAAAACCGCATGAAAATCAAAACACTGGCAATCGTTGTTCTGTCAGCACTGTCCCTGAGCTCCACAGCAGCCCTGGCCGACACCACCACGGTAAACGGCGGCACCGTGCATTTTAAAGGGGAAATCGTTAACGCCGCTTGTGCAGTTGATGCCGGTTCTATCGATCAGACAGTTCAGTTAGGCCAGGTTCGTTCCGCCAAACTCGCTGCTGAAGGCAACACCAGCTCCGCTGTGGGTTTCAACATTCAACTGGATGATTGCGACACGACCGTTGCGACCCAAGCTTCCGTTGCGTTCACAGGTACTGCTGTTAATGGCGCCAACCCTACCGTTCTGGCGCTACAGAGTTCCGCATCAGGCGGCGCGACTAACGTCGGCGTACAGATCCTCGACAAAACTGGCACCGCTCTGGGGCTGGATGGCGCGACCTTCAGCAGCGCTACCACGCTGAATGACGGTACTAACATCATTCCTTTCCAGGCTCGTTACTACGCAACTGGCGCAGCAACTGCCGGTACTGCGAACGCAGACGCAACCTTCAAAGTGCAATACCAGTAATTCAAACGTCTGACAGGGAAGCATTCCGGGCCAGGATGGCCCGTTATCCATAACAGGACAGGGGTGATAACGATGCAAGGAGTGAGATCAGGTCTGCTGATATTTCTGTTTCCGTCGCTGGCACTGGCTGGCAATCACTGGAACGTGACGTTGCCCGGGGGAAACATGCGTTTCCAGGGGGTCATTATTGCCGAATCCTGCCGCGTTGAAGCAGGAGATCAACAGATGACGGTCAATATGGGGCAGATCAGCAGTAATCGGTTTCATTCGTCAGGGGAAGATGCCAACCCCGTGCCATTCGATATTCATCTACAGGATTGCAGCACTGCCGTGAGTCAGCACGTAGGCGTGTCATTTCGCGGAGTTGCCGACGGCAAAAACCCGGAGGTGCTTTCAGTTGGCGAAGGGCCGGGGATAGCAACCGGCGTAGGCATCGCTTTATTTGATAAAGACAATCAATTGATTCCACTCAACAGCCCGCCGGGCGCCTGGACGCAGTTGTATAGCGGCCCCACCACGCTTCATTTCGTGGCGAAGTATCGGGCGACCGGGAAGCAGGTCACCGGGGGAGCCGCCAATGCTCAAATCTGGTTCTCTCTGACCTATCAGTAATTAGCCAGCAGGTATGCCGGAAACAGGAAACAACGGTGAGTACGAAAGGGGAAAATGTGAAAAAAACACTGGAGATGACACGCGGCTTACTGGCGGGCTTTTTGATGCTCGCCGCAAGCGGTTTTTCCACCAGCGCTGAAGCAGGCGTGGCGCTGGGCGCAACCCGGGTTATCTATCCGGCTGGACAAAAACAGGTTCAGTTGGCGGTGACCAATAACGACAATAACAGTACCTATCTGATTCAGTCATGGGTTGAAAACGCCGATGGCGGCAAAGATGGTCGTTTTGTCATCACCCCTCCGCTGTTTGCGATGCAAGGTAAAAAAGAGAATACCTTGCGCATTATTGATGCCACTAACAACCAGTTACCGCAGGACCGGGAAAGCCTGTTCTGGGTAAACGTAAAAGCCATTCCTTCGATGGATAAATCAAAGCTCAGCGATAACACCTTACAACTGGCGATTATCAGCCGCATCAAACTCTACTACCGCCCAACGAAACTGGCTCTGCCACCGGATCAGGCGGCGGAAAAACTGACCTTTAACCGTGACGGTTCATCGCTGACGCTCAACAACCCGACGCCGTATTACCTGACGGTGACCGAACTCAATGCCGGCACGCGCGTGCTGGAAAATGCGCTGGTGCCGCCAATGGGTAAAACCTCGGTCAAGTTGCCACCTGATGCCGGTAGCAACATTACCTACCGGACGATTAATGACTATGGCGCACTGACCCCGCAAATGAAGGGCGTTCTGCGTTAACACAGGGGCCGTCCACCAACAGGACTCCCCCGCACATTACAATTAAGAACTGACAGCCGGGCGACTTCGGACCGGAGGGACTATGTCACATCTCAAATACGGACTGGACCGTTTGGGTTCCCAACGCGCCCGGCGCAAAGCATTCTCTATTTTTGTCCTTGCGCAGATACCATTGGCGCTTTGCCTCGCGGGTTTCGCGCGGGCAGATCTCTATTTTAACCCCCGTTTCCTGGCCGACGATCCCTCGGCCGTTGCGGATCTCTCTGGGTTTGAAAACGGGCAAGAGGTGCCGCCTGGCGCCTATCGCGTGGATATCTATCTGAACGATGGCTTTATAACTACCCGCGACGTCACGTTTAACGCTGGCGCAAACGGTCATCGACTGGAACCGTGCCTGACCCGCAGCCAGCTCGCTGGTATGGGGGTAAGCACGTCGGCCATCACCGGTATGGATACGCTGGCGTCCGACGCCTGCGTACCGTTGACGGAAATGGTCAAAGATGCCACCACCCGCTTCGATGTCAGCCAACAGCGCCTGTACCTGAGTGTCCCGCAGGCTTTCATGGGCAATCGCGCGCGCGGTTATATTCCACCGGAACTCTGGGATGACGGGATTAACGCCGGTTTGCTGAACTATAACTTTACCGGCAACAACGTACATAACGATGCCAGCGACAGCAGCAATTACGCGTATTTAAACCTGCAAAGCGGCCTCAACCTTGGCGCCTGGCGTCTGCGTGATAACACCATCTGGAGCTACAGCAGTGGCGGTAGCGCGTCCAGTAATGAGAATAAGTGGCAGCATGTGAACAGCTGGCTGGAGCGCGATATTACCCCCCTGCGCGCCCGCCTGACGCTTGGCGACAGCTACACCAACGGCGATATCTTCGACGGGATTAACTTCCGTGGCGCCCAGTTAGCCTCTGACGACAATATGCTGCCGGATAGCCAGAAAGGCTTTGCGCCGGTCATCCACGGCATTGCGCGCGGCACGGCGCAGGTCTCGATCAAACAAAACGGCTATGAAATCTACCAGAGCACGGTGCCGCCGGGCCCCTTCACAATTAACGATCTCTACGCCGCAGGCAACGGCGGCGATCTCCAGGTCACCATCAAAGAGGCCGATGGCACAAGCCAGGTCTTCAGCGTGCCGTGGTCTACTGTGCCAATGTTACAGCGTGAAGGACACACCCGTTATGCAGTGACCGCTGGTGAATACCGCAGCGGCAACGACCAGCAGGAAAAACCAAAGTTCTTCCAGAGCACCCTCCTGCACGGGCTCCCGGCAGGCTGGACGCTGTATGGCGGCACCCAACTGGCCGACAACTATCGCGCCTTCAATTTAGGGGTCGGTAAGAACATGGGCGAGTTCGGCGCGGTTTCGCTGGATGCAACTCAGGCCAACGCCACCCTGCCTGACGACAGCTCTCACCAGGGGCAATCGATACGCTTCCTTTATAACAAGTCGCTCTATGAGACCGGCACCAACGTCCAACTGGTGGGATACCGTTATTCCACCCAGGGCTATTACAGCTTTGCCGACACCACTTACCGCAGGATGAGTGGCTATGACGTTGAAACCCAGGATGGCGTGATTCAGGTCAAGCCCAAATTCACCGACTACTACAACCTTGCTTATAACAAGCGGGGCAAGGTTCAGATGAGCATAACGCAGCAGTTGGGACGCACTGCCACACTGTACGTGAATGGCAGCCGTCAAACCTACTGGTCAACCAACAAGGCCGACGAACAGCTACAGCTGGGGTTAAATGCCGCCGTTGACGATATCAACTGGACGCTGAGCTACAGCCTGACCAAAAACGCCTGGCAACAGGGCCGCGACCAGATGTTAGCGTTCAACGTCAATATTCCGTTTAGCCACTGGCTGCGTTCCGACAGCAAATCCGTCTGGCGGCACGCAAGCGCCAGCTACAGCATGTCGCACGACCTGGATGGCCGGATGACTAACCTGGCCGGTCTTTACGGCACGCTGCTGGAAGACAATAACCTGAGCTACAGCATGCAAACCGGTTATGCCAGCGGTGGCGAAGGCAACAATGGCGGAACCGGCTACGCGGCGATGAACTATCGCGGCGGCTACGGCAACGCTAACGTGGGCTACAGCCACAGCGATGGATTTAAACAGCTGTACTACGGGATGAGCGGCGGTGTACTTGCCCATGCCAACGGCATCACCTTAAGCCAGCCATTAAATGACACGGTAGTGCTGATTAAAGCGCCTGGCGCCGGAGACGTGAAAGTCGAGAACCAGACCGGCGTACGTACCGACTGGCGCGGTTATGCCGTCATGCCGTACGCCACTGAGTACAGGGAAAACCGCGTCGCGCTGGATACCAACACCCTGGCGGATAACGTCGATCTCGATGATGCGGTGGTCAGCGTCGTGCCGACCCACGGCGCCATCGTCCGCGCCGAATTTAAAGCCCACGTCGGGGTAAAAATCCTGATGACGCTGACGCACAACGGCAAACCCGTGCCATTCGGCGCTATGGTCACCTCCGGCGATAACCAGAGCGGCAGCATCGTGGCAGATAACGGCCAGGTCTACCTGAGCGGCATGCCGCTGGCGGGAAGCGTTCAGGTGAAATGGGGCGAAGGCCCGGGGGCTAACTGCATGGCCCGGTATCGCCTGCCGGAAGAGAGCCAGAAACATGTGCTGAGCCAGCTCTTTGCAGAGTGCCGTTAAGGAAGGAATGATGATGAAAAAACCACTGTATTTCCTCGGCGCTGTGCTGACGCTGGCCTGCGTCAATGTCTTCGCCGCCGACAGCACGATTACGATTAGCGGCTACGTCCGCGACAATGCCTGCGCTGTCGCGGGAGAGTCAAAAGATTTTACCGTTGACCTGATGAATAACGCTGCCAAACAGTTTAATGCGGTGGGGGCGACAACCCCGCTCGTCCCATTCCGTATTGTCCTCTCTCCCTGCGGTAACTCGGTTACGGCAGTCAAAGTCGGCTTTACCGGCACGGAGGATAGCAGCAACACCAGTCTATTGAAGATCGATAGCGGTGCCTCGGCAGCCGCAGGCATGGGCGTGCAGATCCTCAATAACCAACAGACGATGCTGCCGCTCAACGCCGCGTCATCATCCATCGCGTGGACCACGCTCACGCCTGGGCAGACCAACATCCTCAACTTTTATGCACGCCTGATGGCTACGCAGATTCCGGTCACCGCCGGGCACGTCAATGCCACAGCAACATTCACGCTTGAATTTCAGTAACCGGAGGCTGAGATGAAACGCAACTATGTAGGGTGGCTTCTGGCAAGCGTACTGACAGCGGCCTCTTCAGGGCTTCAGGCCGCTGATATCACGATTACCGTCAACGGGAAGGTGGTGGCGAAGCCGTGCACGGTGTCTACCACCAATGCCACCGTTGACCTCGGCGACCTGTATACCTTCAGCCTGGTAACCGCAGGTTCGGCTTCCGCCTGGCACAGTACCGCGCTGGAACTCACTAACTGTCCGATCGGCACCTCCCGGGTCATCGCAACCTTTAGCGGAACCGCAGACAGCACCGGTTATTACAAAAACCAGGGGACCGCCGGCAATATTCAGCTCGAATTGCAGGATGACGCAGGCACCACGTTAAACAATGGCGCCACGAAATCCGTTCAGGTGGATGACTCAACGCAGTCCACCCGCTTTCCGTTACAGGTCAGAGCGTTAACGGTCAACGGCGGCGCCACCCAGGGAACTATTCAGGCGGTGATTAGCGTCACCTATACCTACGCCTGAGTCAGGAGAGTTTGTCATGAAAAAAATCATCGCGCTATTCACCACACTGCTGCTGATGGGGTGGTCGCTGGATGCTGCGGCATTCACCTGTAAAGTCAATGATACCGGGCAGACCATGACCTCAGGGTCAGCGAATGTCTATGTAAACCTGACGCCATCTGTTGGAGTGGGTCAAAACCTGGTCGTAGATTTATCCTCTTCAGTTTCCTGTAAAAACGACTCCTCCGGCGGCTCTATCATTGACTACATCAATTTAACCAGCGGTTCCGCCTTCGGTGGCGCGCTTGCGGCGTTTACGGGGAGCGTTTACTGGGCGGGGAATACGTATCCTTTGCCGATGAACGGTAATTCATCCGTCTATACCATCACTCATACGGATTATCGCGGATTGCCGCTGCGCATGTATCTGACCGCGACCGGAGCAGCGGGAGGCGTCGTCATCAACTCTGGCGAACTCATCGCGCAATTGAATATGCATAAAGTGGCCAGCGACGGAAACCCGAATAATTTCATCTGGAATATTTACGCCAACAATAATGTTGTTGTCCCTACTGGGGGATGCGACGTATCAGCGCGTGATGTCACCGTGACGCTTCCAGACTATCCCGGCTCAATGGCCGTGCCGGTCACTGTCCACTGTGCGCAAAACCAGAACCTCGGCTATTACCTCTCAGGTACGACCGTCGATGCCGCCAACTCTATCTTCAGCAACACCGCGTCCTCCTCAGCGGCGCAGGGTATCGGCGTTCAGATGACCCGATACGGTAGTGTTGTTCCCGCTAACAACACCGTAGCACTGGGCACGGTCGGCACATCGCCGGTAAATCTTGGCTTAACCGCGACCTACGCGCGCACCAGCGGCCAGGTCACGGCGGGCAACGTACAGTCGATCATCGGGGTGACATTTGTTTACCAGTAACCCTCCCTCCCCGCTGGAGAAAACAAGGGTGGACTATATCCTGTCTCCCTGTTCAATGGCGGCGGAAGGACTCGCCAGAATGATGACCTGCGGTCAACGGCGACCGGTGCTGCTGCAACACCAGACGCAGGAGCGCCTTTCGCTACAGCTAACATCCGAGGTCGGAAGGATCGTCGTTTTTCTCCCTGACGATCCTTACTGGCTGCTGTTTATTCTTAAGGAAGCCGCCTTCCTGCTTGCTGAGGCAGAAACACCGCTGCCCATGCTGATCCTTAGCCGTAGTCCATCCGCCTGGCTATGGCAAACGCTGCTCTACCATGTTCCTGATAAACGGCAACTTACCGCCGTCCGGGCGGTCGCCTCCGACCTTCCTGGGAAACAACTGTCAGCGCTGCTACAGGGGGACTTCCTGCAATACCCGAAACTCCAGCAATTGTCCTTTTTAGACGCGCAGATACAGGGCAAACCGGCAGCAGGGTTAAGTAAAACGGAATTGAGCGCCACCCTCTCTCTTCTGTACGGGTACAGCATCAACACACAGGCGAAGATCCGCGGTGTGAGCCAGAAAACACTTTATAATCAAAGAACGTCAGGACTAAAAAAGATGGTGGCGTCTCACCCGCATCTGATTACCCGCTTTCCTGGAAGCCAGAGCAAGACTCACAACAAGCAGCTCATCGCCGCGCTATCTCCCTTTGAGCGCGAATTTATCCATGCCATTCATAGCCAACAGGTATTCCCGGTATTTCAACCCATAACCGACGGCCACCTGCGGTTGCAGGGGGTTGAAATCCTTTCCCGCTGGAGAAGAGGCGACAACGTATTGCTTCCCGGCGAATTTCTGCCGCAGATCCACGCCGAATACGCCTGGCTTCTGCTCACGGCCTTTGTGCTACAAATAGCAATCCAGAACATTAACCAACACCAGGGTAAGTTCTGGTTCTCAATAAATATTCCACCCTGCATCGCCAACCACGAAAACCTGCTGCGGATGATGGAAACGGCGCGCCAGCAGCTACAGCAGCCGCAATGGTCGGGTCGATTAGTGCTGGAATTTGCAGAAACGGTCGATCTGCATCAGCAAGGAAGAACAGCAGAAAATATGGACAAAATCCAACGGCAAGGCTTTCGCATCTTCCTTGATGACTGCTTTTCACACAGCAGCGTAATGTTTCCCGTCAGGACAATCCGCTTTAGCGGCTACAAGCTGGATATGAGTATCGTGAATGATTTTCAACGCGATCCACATGCACTGGCGCTGATAAAGAGCCTGCTCTACTACTGCCAGTTGACGCAGAGCCGCTGTATTGCCGAAGGCGTCGATAGTCTGGAGAAATTCAATCAGTTGAAAGCGCTGGGAGTTGACCGCTTTCAGGGCTATCTTTTCTCGCCGCCCATCACTCACGATCGTCTGCCGGAGATAATCCAGCAATTTTTACCGAAACATCCCGCACCTCGCTGAACGTACGCTGTGCCTTACTGGTTTCATAGAGCGCCGCATGACAGGGGATAACTTTTCTGAGACCGACGTGTTCCACGGTCCGGCGAAGGGCTAACCCCATCATGCTGCGCGTTTCGTTATACCGCTTTTCAGAGTTTGAAGCTGCCGACCACTTTTTCAAGCATCTCGGTTTGCGATTCCATTGACTGGGCCGCTGCGGCAACCTCTTCTACCAGCGCCGCATTCTGCTGGGTCGCGCTATCAAGCTGAGTAATGGCGATATTAATCTGCTCAATTCCACGACTTTGCTCATCGCTTGAGGAGCTGATCTCAGAGATTAAAACGCTCACGTCTTCAACCTTCTCCATTAAGCCGTCCATTGTCGTACCCGCCTGGCGAACCAGACCGCTACCTTGCTCAATACTGCTGACCGATTCTTCAATGAGCTTCTTAATTTCCTGCGCAGACTGGGCGCTTCGCTGCGCAAGAGAACGCACCTCACCGGCAACGACGGCAAAACCACGGCCATTTTCACCGGCCCGCGCCGCTTCAACCGCCGCGTTCAGCGCCAGAATATTGGTCTGGAACGCGATGCCATCAATTACGCTGATGATTTCCACCACTTTTGAGGATGAATCATTGATATTGCTCATTGTGGCAACCACGTCATTGACCACTGAAGCTCCCGCTTTCGCCGCGTCGGAAGCCTGTGTCGCCAGCCTGTTCGCCTGCAACGCATTCTCCGCATTTTGCCGTACGGTGCTGGTGAGTTGCTCCATCGACGCCGCCGTTTCAACAATGGAAGCGGACTGTTCTTCCGTACGGGAGGAGAGATCCAGGTTTCCTCCTGCGATCTGCCGCGAAGCGGAAGAAATTGCCGAGGAGCTGTGCCCAACCTGCTGCATCAAATCCTGAAGGAACGCGATGAATTTATTAAAGTTATTGATGATGGCATTAAATTCCGGGCTTTTACTTTCCACAAGCCGTTGCGTGAGATCGGCGCCGCCGCCGGATAGCGCCTCTATGTTCCTGTTCAGCAGCGTCACATTCCTGAAAATGTTGCGCACAATCAGCATCAGGACAAGAACAATGATAAGGCCGATCACCGTCTGCACGAGCGTGAGTGTTGTCAGTATCGCATTAGACTGGCGCACCAGGTTGCTGCTGGGCGTATCAATCACCAGATACCACGGGCTGCCTTCTATCGACAAAACAAACAGCGAATGGGCGCCGTCTTCGCCGTCATAGCCGCCCTCATATTCCGCTTTTTGCCCCTGGCTCAGCAGATTGAGCAGCGGTAAAGCTGACGGAATATTCAAATCGCGCACATTCATCAATGCGGTATTGCCTTGAGTCGGCGCGCCGTTCCCAACAATTTTGCCATCAGACTCAACAATTAATACGGTTCCCTCGACCGCCTTCCCCATCTCTTTTGCCAGTTGGTTAAAAAAGCCCAACGTCACATCGATAGTGGCGACACCCCAGGCCTTTCCCTCTTTCCAGATTGTCATCGCGCAGTTGGTTCTCGGCTGCGGGCTGGCCGAATCCTGGTAGGCTTTGGCCCATGCACACTCACCTTTTGGCGCAGCCATACCGTCTTTATACCACGGCTGTTCCCAGTATTTTTCTGACTCCGGCTGGTTCCAGACCGTATTAAGCTGGAGCACGCCACCGGCATCGCGCGCATAAAAAGTGCTGAATTTGTCGCGGCCCGGCTCGCGCAGCCCGGGTAATGGCCAGATGCCGCCGCCAAAAACGTTCAGATCGCCATACTGATTCACAAACAGCGGCAAGAGCGCGTCAATTTGATCGCTCTGAAGCCCGGAAACCAGTTCGGTGATCGTGCGCTGCTGCGCTTTAACGCGGTTCATTTGCTCTTTTATCGCGTCACTTTGCAGCTCGACCGTGGCTCTTATATTTCTGGTTTCCGTTGCAATAATCTGCGGAGAGACGAATTGTTTGATAACAACAAACGTAACCAACAGTAATATAACAAAAAAACTTATAAGCAGGAGTGTCACTCGGGCTTGAGTTGTTTTCCACATCATGGGGTAGGGTCTCGATCGGTTTGGATAAGTGTTATAACGACATTTATCCGCAATTCTTTACTTATTTCGATCGCTCTGAATAAGGTTTTCCCCACATAAAATAAAAACAGCATTTTAATTAACAGCCGTCCATCTGACCTTGTATAAGGCCGCACATCCGCTTTCAAAAATAATTAAATACATATCATGAAGTTGCACAATCCACGCAATGCATCGCAGGCTAATGAAGTTTTATTTTTCAACTTATGATGTCAGTTTTATTCCTTACCTTTATTTTTTATCGCCTTGTATTTTTTATTAATACGCCCGGCCCCGCTCCGGCGCGACTGCCGAAGCGGGGCATTCATAGCCAAAAACTAGATAGCACGGCGTTTATAAGGACGATAGTGCGGTAGCCAAAAATGCGCCGTAATGCGCTGTGTCAGCACAGCATCATCCAGCGCATCCGCTACGCCGGACAGCTGCGCCGCCTTCCCCACCGCAAAGGCAATACGGCGGGTTACATCGCATATCATGTTGATTTCCGGCAGCAGTCCTCCGCCATGATGACGCACCAAAGGCGAGGCGTCGGCAAGCGCGCGGCTCGCCGCCATCAGCATCGTTTCCGTGATTCTCCTGGCGCCGCTGGCAATCGCGCCAAGACCGATGGCAGGAAAGATATACACGTTATTACACTGCGATACCGGTATCGTACGTCCGGCAAAATCTACCGGCTCACAAGGGCTTCCCGTTGCGATAATCGCCTGTCCATCAGTCCAGCGGATAAGGTCCTGCGGCCGGGCCTCCATTCTGGAGGTCGGGTTAGACAACGGCATAATAATCGGGCGATCGCAGTGGCGATACATCGTACGCACCACCTCTTCAGTGAACAGTCCCGCCTGCCCTGAAACGCCCAACATCACGCCAGGTTTCGCGTTATGAATGACCTCCAGCAAGGACGGCGTCGCGCCAGCGTATGCCCATCCAGATAGCATTTCAGGAGGCTGCGCCAGCGGAACCTGAAAATCAGCCAGCGACGAGGCGGTGGTCATCACCAGGCCGTCGCGATCCACCATGAAAATCGTTTTGCTGGCCTCTGCGGCGTCCATACCTTCGGCCACCCGGCAGGCGATGATATGGCGGGCAATGCCGCAACCCGCCGCCCCTGCGCCAACGATGACCATCGTCTGCTGATTAAAATCACGCTGGCTGGCGCGGCAGGCCGCTAAAATTGTCGCCAGCGCGACCGACGCCGTTCCCTGAATATCATCATTAAAACAGCACAGCTCATCACGATAACGATGCAGCAAAGGAACCGCAGTATGCTGGGCAAAGTCCTCAAATTGCAGCAATACATCCGGCCAGCGACGTTTCACCGCAGCGATGAACATACCGATAAACGCAAAGTAGTCTTCACCAGTGATGCGCGGATGCCGCCAGCCCATATAGCGGGGATCGTCTAATAATCGCGGATTGTTTGTCCCGACATCCAGCATAACGGGCAACGTATGCGCCGGATTTACCCCGCCGCAAACGGTATACAGCGACAGTTTGCCAATCGGTATCCCCATTCCCCCGACGCCCTGATCGCCCAGTCCCAGAATACGTTCCCCGTCCGTCACCACAATCACTTTGATATCGTGTCTCGGGATATCATGCAGAATATCGTCAATACGTTCGCGATCGGGCCACGAAATAAAGACCCCTCTGGCGCGACGGTAAATCCCGGAAAACTTTTCACAGGCCGCGCCAACAACCGGGGTATAAACAATCGGCAGCATTTCCGGGAGATGTTTTTTCAGCAGGTAATAAAATAGCGTCTCATTCGTATCCTGGATATTACGCAAATAAATATGCCGCGCGTTATCAGACTCCGCCTCCAGATATTGTTGGTAAGCGCGTTCCGCTTGCTCATCAATATTTTCGATAGCGCAGGGCAACAATCCATTAAGATTAAAATCATTCCGCTCTTGCTGAGTAAAACTGCTCCCCTTATTCAATAACGGCGATTCCAGTAACAGTTTCCCCGTAAACGGGACGTATAAAACATCGTGTGTCACGTTGCTGTCCATGAGTTAAATCCGGTAATAAGAAAAGCGTTAAATCAGCACATAGTTGGCAATCAACATCGCGGCAATCCCCGCCAGCGCCGGGAGCAGCGTTCTTCTGACGATCATAAACGGTGAGCATTCGCCCGCTTTGCTCACGGCGATAATGATGCCCGCAACCGGAGAAATAGAGCGCCCCATTCCCGCCATCAGTTGCATAGGCAGAATCATATTGACCGCGCTTTCACCAAACTTCGCCGCGATAGAGGGCGCCAGCCCGGAAAAGGAGAAGAATGCCGCCACGCCAGAACCGGTTAATACCGCAGTAACGCCCACCAGCGCCGTCATCACCAGCGTCATACTGGTAAAGCCCAGACCGGCGCTTTGTACGGACTGAAGGAGATAGTCCACTGCGCCGATCTTCTGTAGCCCCTGGGCATAGATATCCGCGCAGACCAGTAAAGAAACGATACTGGTAAACATGCTTCCCATTCCTTTGAAAAATACCTGCAACCCTTTGCAACAGGCGCGGAAATCACGCGTGGTGAACAGCTCGAAGAAAAAAGCGACCACCGCCCCGAGGATCATCGCCGTCACAACGTCAATTTTGATGGATGCGATCGCCAGCGGGCTGAAAACCAGAACCAGAATGACGGGCAATACAGGCAGCAGCGCATAAATGGCGGGCACTTTGCGTCCTTCCTCTTCCGCTTCGGCAACTTCTTCCATCCCCGGAACAAACCCATCTTTTTTATCGAAATATTTGGCGGTAAAGAAAATCACCACCGCGACGGCCAGCATGACCACAACCGCCACCGGCATCTGATAGTGCGCAAAGTAAATCGCGCTTTCCATTCCGGCATGTTTGGCCGCAAGATTCGCCGTTCCAACCGCCGGGCCAAGATCCATAAACGCGCACAGGCCGATCATCGCGGCAGCGGACGCTTTACTGACGCCCAGCCGCACCAGAACGGGAAAGAACGTCACCAGTAATAACATCGCCAGCCCGGCTGCGCTGGAGATCGCCACATGCAGAAGCTGCGCGCAAATGTAGCCCAGCGCAAGAATAAGATAAGGCGCTTTAATGACCTGCAAGGGACGAATACACATATTCACCATCGCATTCGAGGCTTTGATGTGATCCATATAACTGGCGAATCCCCCCGCCGCCATAATAATTAAGCCGATACCCGCGATTTGCGTGGTCAAAGACTCTTTTGCAAAACTGAAGATATCCAGCCAGGTTGACCCGGTAGATTTTGCTTTACCATAAAGAATACTATTCTCTGGGTAAAACAGAACGGTAACTGTTAATAACGCCAGCCCCGCGAATAATAACACAGTTTGCGGCTGGTAATTTTTCACAATTAACCACGCGGCAATTACTGTTATCACTATTGCTATAATAAATGCAGTCATAACAACAATCCCTATACCATACAAATCAGAGATGTCAGCCTTATGCAAGCAGCGTTTTCACCAACAGCTAAAAACCTGCTCATACATATTGCCATGAGAATATGTCCGTCAGTTCACGGTATTAAATAATTGTACTGTCGATTTAATCGTAATAAACCACCGTGCTATAAAATATGGGAAAGGGCTTTTCCCATATTTTTTTGTGAGTAAGATCGCATCTTATCTACATGGGGCGCGATCCCGCAGAAAATAAGACGTTTTACTAAATTGCCAGCCACGGAATGATTGACGGCAGAGGTATCTTTTCATATAACAATCTCAATATAAAACGTCACCGGGTACTGCACATGTACAGAAAAAACACATTAAGTCTGGATGAGTATAATTCACTCACCCAAAATATTGGTGACCTGACCGAGTCTGAATGTCGGCTTAATGACTATATTAATAAACACTTCAGCGAATTACCTTATCATGGGATTGTCGATCTTTCCCAGAATGCCGCCGTGAGCAAAGCAACCATCGGGCGCTTTCTGAATAAAGTTGGTTTTACTGGCTATGCAGCTTTCAGAAGAGCGCTGGATACCACGCTGTCAAAAAACAAAATCGCCGCGCCTTTTGAGAAAAACAGTCGCCAGCGACCTAAAAACACCACCAAAACAGAACAGATTGTTGATACCTTTAATAATAAAGTCACTTCATTATTTAATGGTTTTAAACAGACTATCAGCATCGATAGCCTGAATAAATTCATCGAACTGGTACTCAACAGCCAGCGCCATATTTATGTGGTCGGCCCTTCCTCCTCCCACGCGATGGCGCTGCATTTTTGTACGTTGTTAAAGTACTTTCGCAGCAACATCACTCTTCTGCCTACCGACATCAGCGAGCTGCCCAAGTGCCTGATAAACATCGAACCAGATGATGTTCTGATCGTATTCTCCTACTATCGCTTTAACCGGGTCGCACTCAATATCGCGAAATGGTTCAGAAAGAAAAATGCGACCGTCGTGCTGATCACCAATTCTGATGCTAATCCTTACGGTAAATTCTGCGATCTTCAGTTTGTACTGCCAAGCGACGTGGAGTCCATTTTTCAAAGCCGAATTCTCGGTTTCTTTTTTATCGAACTGATTCTGCATCTGGCTTATGAGAAGAGTGACAATGAAGGCAACTTTGCCCAACTGGAAGAGTTGTTTCTCTTCTTTGAGACATTTTCCGCTTCTTCACATAATACCTGACCAGCAGAGTCGGGAGGGACGCTCCCGACATAAAGCGCTACGCAATATCGATGACTTTCATTTCATCAAACCGCGCGAGGGTCTCGGCAATCAGCGCATCGTTGCAACCAATATAAGACAACGGCTCGCAGGCATCGGCAATTTCTTCTGCGGATAACGACGCCCGAATTTCCGGGCTGGCGTGGACAATGTCGATAAGACTTTGCTCACCATTCGCCTGACTGAGCAGCGCTTTAACTAAATTATAAGCGGGTTCTCGCCCTATTTTGTTCGCCAGACTCATCGTAATCGATTCCGACATAATGAAAGATTTCGAGCAGTCAAAATTAGCGCGCATTCTGTCTTCATTCACAATAAGGTGGGAAAGCAGCTTTTTGGCCCGGCTAAGACTGACCGATAAGGCGTTCGACGCCTCGGGTAGAATCGTCCAGTTCAATACTCTCATCGACGCCGCGCGCACATCCTGCTGATCCAACATCGCAGGCGCGCCGGAGGCGTACATCCAGCCCATCCTCGCCAGCGTCTGAATCATATTGCTGGCGCGCGGATTAGCCTTGTGCGGCATGGTGCTGGAGCCTCCGCCGCCCTCGCCTTCAAGCACTTCCGCGATGGGGGTGCGTCCCAGGGTTTCCACGTCATTCGCCAGGCGGCAGAGCGTACCGTGAATCAGCGCAAAGCATTGAACCACTTCAACAATTGCATCCTGGCTGGCATTGTTTATACCACAGGGAACGTTTAGCCCCAGCGCCCGCATCAACCGCTCACGCGTCGCCATTCCCTGAGAACCGACGGAGGCAAGGTTCCCCACCGCGCCGCCAAACAGACCCGTAATCGCCCGGGGATAGAGCTGTTGCAGCCGGTTCAGATGCCGATTCACCTCCGCCAGATAGCCGGAGACATGCAGCCCCCAGGTCGTGGCGGAAGCATCAACCGAATTGGTGCGCGCAACCATAACGGTGCGGGCATGCTTTAAGGCCATGCCCTTCATCTCTTCCCCAACCTCAATCAGCTGCTGATATACCCGTTGTAGCGTCTGCTGTAATCGCATCGCCACACCGGAGTCCAGAAGATCCTGGGTGGTGCATCCCCAGTGGAGATAGCGGCTAACCAACGGAGAGCCAGCAGCCGAAATCTGGTCGATCAAGGGCTTAATCGCCATGCCTACCGTTTGCGTTCCCTGGGCTAAAGCAGGCCAGTTTATCTCGATGTTCTGACATGCCTGCTCGATTTCAATCGCCGCCTGTTCAGGAATAATGCCCAGCTCGCTTTGCACGCGCGCTACCGTTGCTTCAAACGTCAACCAGCAGCGAAGCAGATTGTCGTCAGACCAGATCTCCCGCATCCGACTCTCGGTAAAGAGCGATGAATAGAGGTCAGAATCAAACACTGTTGTTTGCTTACCGTACATACTGCGACTCTCCGGCAATATAAAGCATATTAATATAAAAGGTCGTGAATGAATCTTGCGGGATCGGCCAACTGATTAACAGGGGAAAATAAAATTCCCATTCATAAAATACGTCATGAGAATTTTGCTTTCCCTTTTTAACGCCCGAAAAACACAAAAATGAGATAGCTATCACAATGAGTTGCTTTGTTAGTGCAACGCGTATTTCGCTTTGCTTTAACTTTTCGCAAATAAGCACCATTAAATTTAGCAACATGATAAAACAGGACATCGTTATGCGCTAAAAATCACATTTTGTAATGAGAAAAAATAATTCCCATATCATGACCATCCTTTTTTCCAGAACAATCCCTCCTGCGATAAACCGCTCACTCGAACAGATAAATAAGCTAACTATTGTTTTCTGGGGATGCTATGAAAATAAAAATGATTTCACTCATTCTACTGACGGGGATGACAACCTCCTCATATGCGATGAGTATCTATAATAAAGATGGAAATACGCTGGATATTTATGGCCGTGTGGAAGGTAAAATTGCCAGCGGAGAAAACTCTTATGCCGGAAGCGAAACGCGAACGAATCTGGGTGGCCGTCTGGGGATTTACCTCACCCGGGATTTAGATTTTATCCCCGAGACAAAGATCGTGGGCCGTCTGGAATGGCAGGTGCGAACCGAAAAAAACGACAGCAATACCGGGGATAGCGATTTAAAAGCGCGCTACTCCTATATTGGTTTGTCCAATAAAACCTGGGGCGAACTGATTGTCGGCAGGACCAAAAACCCGTTGTATCAGGTCATGAAAATGACTGATAAATATAAAAACTTTACGCCGAATATTTACAGCTACGGCATCACCACCATTGATGACTCCTACCAGTTCAACCGCCAGGACGGCACCGTACAATGGAATGCTAAATTTGCAGGCAATGAGATACAGCTGGCGTGGGTCGCGGGCAATGGCAGCAGTAATGAAGCCCTGGATTATGGCGCAATGGCCAGTTACAGAAACACGCTCAGACTGGGGGATTTCAGACTCACACCGGCGATTGCCGCCAGCCGTTATAAACGCCAGGATGGCGTAAAAACCACTGATGGCCGGAATCAAAACGACCAGATCATGGCAGGCTTGCAGCTCAGCTATAAGAACGTTGAAGCCGCCGTCACCGCATTACGCACATCCATTGCGCGCGATAATAAAAGCGACAATGACTTTAAAGGCATGGATTCATTACTGTCCTGGAAATACGGTAAATTTAAATTCCTTACCGGTTACAGTTTCCTGGATGAGAAAGATAAATCCGTCTATGAAAAAGAGGACTGGCGTGTCGAAACACAAATAACATTAGCCGATGATACCTGGTTATCATTTACTTACGATAAAGCCTTCGCCAATAAAAACCAAAAAGTCAATGATGACGCGCTCATCGTTGGACTCCGCTATGACTTCTGACAGGTGATTTATGAAAAGAATAATGCAGTTATCCCTTGCATCAACTTTTTTATTTGGCAGTTTATGTGTGCATGCTGATGCGCTATTAGCGCCCTCACCCTATGCAAAAATAGAGGGGGATAATAAAATTGTCGCGCTGTATGGCAACTCTTTTACGTTCTATAACAACAATATTAATACCCGGTTGCGGGATCTGACGCGTTCTTTACTGCCGAACCACGCGAAAGGGTATAAATATCGGGGGATCACCATCTCAAGCGGTCATTTAGGCTGGCAAATTCATAATCTCGCCTATCAGAATACATTGCAAAAATGGGACGTTGTCATCTTGCAAGGCAACTCCACGGAGACGATCTCACAGAAAGAGAGCACCCGGCAGAATTTCATCGAATCCGCGACAAAAATGGCGGATATGGCGCATCAGGCAGGTTCAAAAGTCGTGTACTTCATGACCTGGGCAAAGCGGGATCAACCAGAGGATATACAGAAACTTGCTGACGCCTATGTTTCCATTGCGCAGAAAACTGGCGGCTATGTCGCGCCGGTCGGTCTGGCTTTTGAAAAAGCGCGTAAAGCACACCCGGAAATTAATCTTTATTACCACGATGGCGTACACCCTTCCATCGCAGGAACCTATTTAGCCGCCTGTGTGTTCTTTGCCACGCTGTATAACCAGTCGCCAGTGGGCGGAGCGCTGCCCGTAGACACGGATATGACCCCAGCCACCGCAAAAGCATTGCAGCAGATTGCGTGGGAAACCGTCAGCGAGTTTCAGAAATCACCATAGTCGGTTGCCCGATGGCGCAAGCTTATCGGGCCTACAATCTCACCACGCCGTAGTACCGTAGGCCGGATAAGGCGAAGTCGCCATCCGGCATTACCCGCACCACACCGTAGTACCGTAGGCCGGATAAGGCAAAGCCGCCATCCGGCATTACCCGCACCACACCGTAGTACCGTAGGCCGGATAAGGCAAAGCCGTCATCCGGCATTACCCACACCACACCGTAATACCGTAGGCCGGATAAGGCGAAGCCGCCATCCGGCATTACCCACACCACACCGTAATACCGTAGGCCGGATAAGGCGAAGCCGCCATCCGGCATTACCCGCACCACACCGTAGTACCGTAGGCCGGATAAGGCGAAGCCACCATCCGGCATTACCCGCACCACACCGTAGTACCGTAGGCCGGATAAGGCAAAGCCGCCATCCGGCATTACTACCGGGCATCCCTGCCCGTTTTTAACTCAGAAGTCGTAATTAACAGACAGCTTCAGGGTACGCGGTTCGCCACGGAACACATACACGCCATCGTAGTCGGATACGCCAGACCAGTATTGCTCGTTGGTGACGTTATCCACCCCTAAACGCCATACCATCTCATTCTGCTCCTGGTTTACGCGCATCCGGTAACGAACGCCGAGGTTAAGCGTGGTGTAACTGTCCAGCTTCTTCTCATTGGCGGCGCCGTCATACTGCGAGCCGGTGTGATTCAGTCGCGCGGTAGCGGTCAGCCCATCAACCTGCCGGATATCATATTCAGCACCGAGAACGGCGGTGAAACGTGGAGTACCGGAAGCATCATTCCCCTGGTTGACGCCATCCTGCGTTTTGGTCAGTTTCGGCTGTAACCAGGTCGCACTGCTGTTCAGACGCAGGCCGTAAACCGGCTCACCAAACAGGTTAACTTCCACACCCCGGTTACGCTGCTCGCCATCGGTCGAATATTCCTGCGTCGTCTCGTTCTTAATCACGGACGGTTTCTTAATCTCAAACAGCGCCAGGCTACCGCCGACAGTGCCGAAATCAATTTTCACGCCCACTTCATTTTGCTTAGAGTGCAGAATACCGATGCTTTTACCGTAATCCGGCGACTCCTGATCGGTAATGTTTTCACCCGGCTGTAATGCCTCGGTGTGGTTGGCATACAGTGACACCGTGTCCCACGGCTTATATACGATACCGTAGGTCGGCATCCATCGACTTTCCGTATAGCGAGAAGCAGTGTCTTCTTCACCGGTCGCATTGCTGTAGTTACGCACCACCACTTTCTGATTACGCGCGGCGACGGTCAGCAGCACCTGGTCATCAAAGAATCCCAGCGTATCGCTGAGGAGATAACCCTGAGTACGGTTTCGGGAGGTTGTCAGCGGATCGTGATAGTTGCCGCCGGCGAGATCCCACTGCGGCATCGGCACGTCATGGTTGTCATAGATATTGGTCATGGAGCCAGGGTTGGCCCAGTTCATACGCCATGCCGTTTTATCGCGTTTGATCACCGCCGAATAGCCCAGGTTCACCTTATGGCTGACCGACCAGGTATCAAATTCGCCGCGAATACCCGCCATACTGCTGAACGCGTCAATAATACGGTTGGTATACAGCACATTGACGACAGCATCACCCGATCTGTTCAGTAATTTTGGCGCGGTATAAATCCCGGTTTCATGCGCATGTTGCGCCCCGGCGCCGCCGTAGACCGTCCAGTTATTCAGGATGTCGTATTCAGCGCGCGCCATACCGAACTGGTTAGTGATATCACTGTAGCCCCACTTCTGGCTGTAGTTATCCGTGTTGTTCGGTACATCCGGCACGAAATCGACGCCGCTTAAGTTAATTCCCATCGTCCCGCCGTGGAACGTCTTTTTCTGGGCGGCGACATCCAGCGAGGAGCGCAGTTTATCGCCGCGATAATCCAGCCCGAGGGCGGCCAGCGTCGTGCGCTTTTTCTCGTTATCAACGGCGGTTTCGCCTTCACGATGCAGAATGTTTACTCGCGCGCCAAACTGATTGTTATCGCCAAAACGACGACCGGCATCCAGCGTGGCGCCTACCTGAGTTGAAGAGGTGTAATCCACTCCCAGGCGCGTCAGCGGCAGGTCATCAGCATGTTTCGGCTCCATGTTGACCATACCGCCCACGCCGGAACTTGCTGCGCCGTTCACGAAAGAACTGGCGCCTTTAAACACTTCCACGCGCTCAAACAGCGAAGCATCCACAACCTGACGCGGCAGCACGCCAGCCAGACCGCCCCAGGTCACGTCATCCCCCGCCAGCTCAAAGCCGCGAATACGATAGTTTTCTGAGAAGTTCCCGTATCCCTGTACGGGCTGTACTGCGGCGTCGTTTTTCAGCACCTCGCCGATGGTCTTCGCCTGCTGGTCTTCCACCAGTTTTGAGGTGTAACCGATAACGTTAAACGGCACATCCATCGCTTTTTGTTCGCCCAGAACCCCCAGTCGTCCTCCGTGGGCAACCTGCCCCTCCAGGAACGCGGGCACCTGCGCGTCGCCACCGGCTTTAAAACCACTGTTTGCGGATTTGGCCTCAACGACCATCGTATCTTCTTTCCCGGTAGTGTCTTCTGCTGCGTAAACACCGTGAGCGGCGGCACCAATCGCGAATGCCAGCAAGGATTTTTGCAGAGAATAATTATTTTTTGCGCTGCTTTTCATCATTAATCTCATGAATACAAGGACACGAAAAAAACCCTTTAAAATGGGGTTTTATTGAATGAAACCCGAACAAAAATGCTCGTTTTATGTATGGGAAGGGTTTTCCATATATATATGTTCTGTGTCCATCCTTGATACGAAGAATAATCACCGAAACCCGCACAGCCAACATGATAATGAGAGTGAAACTCATTATCAATGTTATTTAGATTTTTCATTGTGTGAACAACGGTTACGGGATTTATGGCATTGACACGATTAGCTGTAACGTTACACTAAACCGTTGTAGTTTATACTCTGCTATCCAGATGGCGATACTGAATGAGCCGCCATTCACCGATTGCTGCAAAGGAGATGTATGGCAAACATTCGAGATGTCGCAAAGCATGCGGGCGTTTCCGTCAGCACGGTGTCCAATGTGCTTAACGGCCGCGCCGATCAAATGCGCCCGGAAACGCTGGCGCGCATTCAGCAAAGCATGCAAACGCTCAACTATTTCCCCAACCGGGTCGCCCAGCAACTCAAAACGGGGCAGGCAAAAATGATCGGGTTGCTGGTGCCATCCATCGTGAACCCCAGCTTTGCGGCACTGGCGCGTGAAGTGGATCTGGCCGCCAAAAAACACCTCTACCGCGTGCTGATCGGCAACACCTATCGCCAAATCGAAGAAGAAGAAGCGTTTCTGGAAGATATGTTTGCTCATGGCGTTCGCGGGATTATTGTGGCCGCCTGTGATATCGAAAAGCCGCATTTCACCCGCGCGGCGGCGCAGGGCATGATAATGGTGAACTACGATGGCCGTATGCCTGCAAGCGTTGATTCTGGCGGTTTCGCGCTGGACAGCGTGTCGATGGATAACGTTGAGGCGGGCCGAATGGCGGCAGAGCATCTTATCGCGCGCGGGTGTCGCCGCCTCGCGTTTGCGACCGTCGCAGGGATGACCCCCAGCCGCGCGCATAAAATAGAAGGCTTTCTCAGCGCGGTACGCCAGCACGACATGTATCGTGAAGGGATGATCATCGAAGGAAAAGCGATGGCCGCCTACGGAGATACCGAAATGACCGAACTGGGCCGTTCTCTGGCGCAAACCCTCTGCCAGCAATCCCTTCGTCCTGACGGCATCGTCGCCATTAACGATGCGCTTGGCATTGGTTTGATGAGTGGTTTGCACGAAGCCCGCATCCGCGTGCCGGAAGAGATCTCTCTCGTCGGTATCGACAATATTTCACTCTCTGGCCTGGTTTACCCCGGCCTGACCTCTATTATGCCGCCGCTCACGGAGATGGCGGACGTGATGGTTGAGCGCCTGATCGCCCGAATAGAGACTCCGGCAATCCCTCCCGACGAGTTTTTGTTTCCCCCTTCCCTGGTATGCCGACAATCGGTGCAGGAAGCGGAAAATATACGATGAGAATAACGCGAGAAGAACGTCGCGTTCTTCTCGTCTTCTCAGAGTAATGTCGGGCCGACGGTGAGGAGAATATTGGCAAAACGGCGGGTTTCGCCTGACGCAATCACCAGCAGCGTATCCGATGATTTTGCCAGCGCGTAAAACGCATTTCGCTCAACATGAGAAAGTTCCGTCATTTCTGAAAGCAGACCACGGTATTCACGCTCAATCGTGTTATCAAATTCAGCCGGGCTCGTCATTAACGTCGCTTTCTCTACGTTAATATAACCAAGAATTTTCTCCAGAATCATCACGCTGCCAATTAAGCCGGGAGAAAAGTTAAGCCAGATAATACGTGCCTGCGGTGACGAGTTGGTCAGGAAAGAGTAATTCGCATCCGCGATCAGAATATTGGCTTTATGACCGCACTGCGCCAGTGCCTGTAATAAATCAGGATGAATAATATCTGACTTTATCATAAAGAGTCCCTTTTAAATCAGGCGGGTTTTACAACCCGCCCGCTTTTACGCCCGATAAATACCGCCATTAATATCAATCGTCGCGCCAGAGACGAAACCATCATATTCAGAGGCGAGGAAACAGATCACCCGGGCGACATCCTCAGGCGTACCGGCGCGCCCCAAAGGAATAGCCTGAATCGTCTGGTCGGCAGACGCCTGCGTCGTATGCTGATTGTGAAAACGGGTGCCCAGAATCAATCCTGGGGCCACGGCGTTCACCCGAATGCCAGATTCGCCCAGTTCGGCGGCAAGTGAGCGCGTCCAGGTCAAGACGGCGCCTTTCGTGGTGGAATAAACCAGAGAGCCCGCATGGCCGCCGGAACGACCGGCTAATGACGCCAGATTCACAATGCTCGCCCCATCTGGCGAGGCTTTCAGCCAGGGTAACGCCTGCTGGGTGACATTGAGCATCGTGGTCATATTCACGTCAATAACGGTACGCCAGAACTGTGGTTCGATCTCGCCGAGCCATTTTCGGGCGATAATTCCACCAACGTTATTCACCAGAATATCGATGCCGCCAAGAAACGCCGCGCCCTGCGCAACGCACCGCGCGGCATCTTCCTCATTCGTTAAATCAGCATAACCGCAAGCCGCCCGGCCTCCCTTTTGCTCCGCAATGGCCATTAATTCTCGTGGGCCTTCTTCGCCGCTGAAATAATGAATATAGATATCACATCCGGCCTCAATTAATTTTCTGGCCGTTTCTTTACCAATACCCTGTTCCGCACCGGTAATAAAAACTTTTTTACCCACTAATGATCCCATTTCATACTCCACTTATTCAGATTTAAACATCGCCAGGCGATAACCTGTCGCGTTACTGCTATTTTCAGCACGCGGACATCCCCGCCACTGAGCGTGGCGAATATCCGTAATGAATAATCAGTAGCCTGCCAGTCCAGGCAACCAGGTGGTTAATGGCGGCGCCATCGCCACAATGATGATGCCGACGAAAACAACCGCCAGATATTTCGCCATTGGCCGAATAACATGTTTCATCTCCACGCCGCAGATGGCGCAGGTGGTATACAGCCCTAATCCAATCGGCGGTGAAAATAAGCCAAAGCCCATCGCCAGAATCATGACAATACCGAAATGCAGCGGGTTAAATCCAAGCTGAATGGCGATTGGCACCAGGATAGGGGCGAAAATGATCAACGCTGGCGCACCTTCCAGAACCGCGCCAAAGATAATCAGAATCACAATGGTCAACAGCAGGAACAGCCAGGCGCCCTGCTCCATTCCAATCCCCACCAGCAGTTCAGCAATTTGCTGCGGAATCATCTGTATTGTCAGCGCATAAGAAAGGCTGGTCGCGCAGGCGACGATGAACAGCAGTACGCCGGACATGGCCGCGATATCAATAAACATTTTTACCGTCGCTTTCAGCGTCAGCTCGCGAAACGCCAGGCGACCGACAACGATGGCGTAAATCACCGCAAAGGCAGAGATTTCTGTCGAGGTCGCAATCCCCATCATCACCCCACGGCCAATCATAAAGATCATGACCAGCCCCACGGCGGCGCCAAGGTAGAGCTGCGCACGCGGGCGTAAAACCGGGTAAGCCTCGCTGACGTTAATTTTTCCGCCAAAACGGTTGGCCGCGATCATCAGCAGTATCAGCAAGCAGACGGCGGGAACCAGGCCGGCGATAAACAGCGCGCCGATGGAGATATTCGCCACAAACCCCATGACGATCAGGTTTACGCACGGAGGAATGGTCTCCGCCATCACCGCCGATGCGGCGAACACCCCTGCGGCCTCTTCGCTGTCCTGCTTAGCGCGACGCACCGCAGGCATCAAGACACCGCCCACCGCGGCGACATCCGCCAGTTTGGAACCGGAAATCCCGGAGAAGAAGGCCATCGACAGCACGGTCGTCATGTTTAACCCGCCGCGAAAGCGCCCCATCCCGCGCACAATCAGCTCAACCAGACGCGTTGACATCCCGTTGATTTCCATTGCCGCCCCGGCAAGTAAAAAGAACGGAATAGCCAGCAGAACGAAGTGGTCTACCCCGGCGGCAACCTGCTGAGAGAAAAAGACAAACGGTAACGACGGATCGCAAATAAAGAACACCATTGCGGACATGCCCAGCGTAAACGCGATAGGCACACCGGCCAGGATACCCAGCGCAAAACAGATCAGCATCAGCCCCGCCGCCGCGCTGGCCGGATCGGCCATCAGCGAGAGTTTCAGATACCCCAGCGCCGCCAGCACCAGGATTCCGCCGCCGCTGAGCAGAACAACCCGCGCGCGTTCATGTAGCGCATGTTCCAGCGCGGCCACCATCATCACCACGGAACCGATCAACACCGGGATAACGTAAATCGTCTGCGGCAGGCCGGTCTCGGTCGTTTGTACCCGCGCGGCCTGCACCAGGTCATAACTGGAAATCACCAGCCCCACCGACACCAGAAACAGCACCCAACGACTGGCGTGGATAACATAAGGGCGCACCTGCTCGGGCAAAAAACGCAGGAACAGATCGACGCCAATATGCCCGCCTCTGCCTGTGGACGTGGCCACGCCAAAAAAGACGAGGGCAATCATCAGCGCACGCGCCACCTCTTCCGCCCAGTGAATCGGTGAATGCAATGCGTAGCGCCAGATAACGGATGCGAATACCACCAGTACGTTGATAAACAGCACCAGTGCCCCGGCCCAGGATGTTAAGGTCGTTAAGCCTCTGCTCAGTCGGCCTAACAGCATCAGCAAAGCATTTTCATCCTTTGCTTTCATAGAGATATCTGCCATGTTGGACTCCTTTCATGGGCTTACCGGGTGATACCGCCGACCCACCCCAAAACCGGCTGAATCGGCGGCTCACGTATTACGACTTATCGCCTGGCGCCGCGGCGGTAATCTCATCAACAATCGGTTTCATATCAGGATATTGATCGAGGAATGCCTTCCAGACCGGCTGCACCTGCTGCGCAAAGTACGCGCGATCGGTCTCGCGGAATGTCACCCCTTTGGCTTCCAGGTTTTTAATCGCTTCCTGCTCTTTCTGGCTTGCCTGCTGGCGCTCGTACTCTGTGGCTTCCTGCGCCGCCGCAAGGACGTCGGCCCGCAGCGCTTCTGGAATTTGCTCGAAGCTCTTCTTATTCATGGCAATCATCAGCGGGTTAAAGCTATGGCGGGTCAGGGTGCCATTCTTGATAATTTCATAATATTTGCTGGAGTAGATGGTCGGCGCATCATGTTCAACGCCGTCGATAACGCCCATTTGCAGACTGGAATAGACCTCGCCGCCCGGCATCGGAATCGCCACCGCGCCCATATGATTCAGCGTGGCGATAAAGTTAGGCACTGGCAGAACGCGGATTTTCAGATTCTTTAAATCTTCAGGTTTTTCAATGGCCTTTTTGGTATACACATTACGCGCGCCTAAGTTATAGCCATAACCCAGCACCATAACGTTGGCTTTATTCAGCATTAACGCAGAAAGCTGCTCGCCCGCTTTTCCGTCCAGCGTTTTGCCAACCTGGTCGTAATCTTTAAACAGATAACCCAGATCCAGAACGCCGATTTCAGGCACCAGCGTGGCCCAAATCGAGGTGCCGGAGATCATCATATTGATTGCGCCAATGCGTACCTGCTGCGTGGCATCGGCCTCTTTTCCTAACATCCCGTTGGCGAAATAGTTGAGCTTAATTTGCCCTTTCAATTTTTCGTTTTTGTTCAGGTTCTCCTGAAAACGGGTAAACCAGATATAGTGCGCGGAGGAATCATCCCCGGGCAGAGAGGAGTAAACGCGAAAATTAAGCGCTGCCTGAGCAAAAGAAGTCACCACACTGCCCGCTATCAGCGCGGTACTTAAGCAAGCTAAAGCTAAAAAACGTCTGGTCGAACGAAGCTGTTTTATTTCCATCATGATTGTCCTTCCACATACCATTAGGGTAGCGATAACGCCGTCTGGCACCGCTAAATCGCCAGGAGAGTAAATGAGAAAAACTGCTGTATGTTTCTTCTGTAACGTTTTAGTGTAACGTTACAGAAACTATCCGCCTCCCTGTACAAAAGCAAGTCGCTTCCTTTCATCAGTGGGAGTGATATGTGAATTTTGTGGCGGACATCGCTAATTCGCGCAGGTGCGTTACATCGTTAAAACGACATCATCGCTGTTTAGTCACTGTTTAGCGCAGAAGAAAGCGACGGGAGAGAAAAAAGAGGAAAAGGGTTAGTGAATGGGGGGCGTTAGTCAACGCAGGAGTGCCGTCGTTATCTGGCGGCACTCCTTTACGCTTTACCGTTCAGAGATATAGCGGGCGACCGTCGCTTTCGCGCCGTTTTCCAGCAGCGACAGGTAAGCCTGCGTTACCTGCGCCACAAACAGCGGCTCATGCGGTAATTCGTTCCCGAAAATGGCCTCCACGCCCAGCAGCGCTTTTACCCGCGCCTCGCCTTCCGCGCTCTGCATCACCGCATTCTGCAAGACCGGCAACAGCGGATCGCTAACGTCAATACGGTTTCCCTGTTCATCCACCCCGCCGACGTAACGCATCCAGCCCGCAACGCCCAGCGCCAGCAGATCGAAACGATGGTGGTGAACCAGGTGCCAGCGAACGGAATCCAGCATGCGCTGCGGCAGTTTCTGGCTGCCGTCCATCGCAATCTGCCAGGTACGGTGACGCAGTCCCGTGTTGCTGTAGCGCGCAATCAGCATATCGGCATAGCGAGTGAGATCCACCCCCGTCACGTTCAGCGTCGGCGCCTGCTCTTCCAGCATCAGCGCCCTCGCGGCGCGTCGGAAGTGCTCATCTTCCATACACTCATTAATGTGCTGATAGCCGGAAAGATAACCCAGATAAGCGAGGAAAGAGTGGCTGCCATTAAGCATACGCAGCTTCATCTCTTCAAACGGCAGCACGTCAGCCACCAGTTCGGCTCCGGCCTTTTCCCATTCCGGGCGGCCTGCGACAAAGTTATCCTCGATAACCCACTGGCGGAATGGCTCGCAGGCCACGCCTGCCGGGTCGCGCACGCCAGTAAGCTGTTCAATCTTATCCAGCGTTTCCGCCGTCATCGCCGGGACGATACGATCCACCATCGTGGAGGGGAACGTCACGTTCTGCGCAATCCAGGCAGCCAGCCCGGCATCAACGGCTTGCGCATAGGCGCATATTACGTTGCGCATAACATGACCGTTTTCCGGCATATTGTCGCAGGACATCACGGTAAACGCCGGGAGGCCCGCCGCTCTGCGGCGCGCCAGCGCGGCGACAATAACGCCCGGCGCTGATTTTGGCTGCTGAGGGTTTTGCAGATCGGCAACGATAGCCGAGTGATCGAGCATCAACTGGCCGGTAGCCGGAGAGTGGCAGTAGCCTTTTTCCGTGATCGTCAACGATACAATGGCAACCTGCGGCTCGCACATGGCAGCCAGCACCGTTTCCAGGCCATCCACCTGCGCATGCAGCGCGTTCTTCACTACGCCAACCACGCGGGCGGTCCAGGCATCGGCCGACATTTCCGCCACCGTATAGAGGCGATCCTGATTTTTCAGATCGGCGATCTGCTGCTCGCCGCCAATCAGGTTAACTTCGGTGTAGCCCCAGTCGCTGCCGTGTTCCGCAGCCAGAATATCCGCATAAACGGCCTGATGCGCACGATGAAACGCGCCAAATCCCAGGTGAACAATTCGCGGAACCAGCGCGTTGCGATCCCAGTTCGGAACGGTGGCATTCGCGTGTAATAGCTTATTTTGCATCTTTCTACTCACTGTATAAAAAGAGGGATTGGCGGCAGCAGGCCTATTGCACCCTTGCTGCCGCCAGGCTGTATCAGCTCAGTATGGAGGTGGGTTCAGTGGGCTTTACCCGTTCAGGCGCGCTTTGACACCAGAGCGAGTCATAGCTGTAGCCCGTCAGGTCTTCCACAATATGGCGGGCTTCCGGCGTCACATCCTGTTTAAGACCGTCCGCTTTGAGGCGTTCAATTTCGTCCACGAAAATTTTGTGCGTGCGCTTATTCAGATGGAAGGTCAGCGCTTGCCACAGTGCAATGATCAGAAGCCCGGCCGTACCAACGAACAGCAGCATGGCAATGGTCGTGATCGCTTCCTGCGGCTGCGTCTGGCTGCCTTTCACGAAGCCGCCGCTTTGCAGAAGCAGGCCCACGGCAAAGGTCGCAATAGCTACCGTTGTCTTACGGGAGAACGTCATGACGGCGGCAAACAGCCCTTCACGGCGCTGACGGGTGATCATTTCGTCAATGTCCGGGATGAACGGGAACACGTTCCACGGCGTGAACTCCAGAATGCAGCGCCCAACCTGGTAAACCCCGGCGAGAATCACCAACAATACGATTTTGTTGTCGGTCGGGAACTGGTAAACCAGGAAGAACCCGCCCAGGCACAGCATCATCAGGCTGTAGGAGAAGACATAGAGGCGAGAAGGGCCATATTTAATAATCGCCACGCCCGCCGCCAGCGTAACCGGCAAGCCGACGATACTCATCGACAGCAATGTTCCCGCCAGAGAGGATGAAACATTCAGGCAGTAGACGCAGAAAAAGACGAATACGGTGTTGTAGACATCCTTGGCGGTAAAGGAGAAGAGATAGATCGCCAGATGTTTACGGAACGCGCGCACTTTTAACGTTGAGGCATACTCTTTGAACAGGTTGCCAAACGCCGCCAGTTTTTCGCCAGCGGTCATCGGCTGACGCTCTTTTTCCATTTCCGCCAGCATTTCCGGCGTCAGTTCACGTTCCCAGGTCACTTTCCAGGAGATAAACACACAGACCGTAAACAGCACGGCAAATACAACGCCGTTGATCAGATATGCATCCGCGTTGTTTTCACCCAGCCAGCCGATCAGCAGGCCCGGAATAAAGGTGGCAAGGAACGTCCCGGATGCCGACAGGAACATGCGGCACGTTGACAGTTTGGTACGGTCATTGAAGTCTTTGGTCATCTCAGACGGCAGCGTTTCCCACGGGATCAGCACCATAGCGGCGATAATCTCAAAGGCCAGGTACACAGCGAGATAGAACCAGAAGTTCATGCCGTTCATCCATAACAGGATGTAAACCAGCATGAGTGGCGCGCCAATGAGCAGGAAGAAACGGCGGCGGCCAAATTTCTTGCCCAAATAATGCTTATAGAAATGGTCCGTGAAGCTGCCCATAAACAGGCTCACGATCGCATCGACAATACGCGCGATCGCCACAATAGACGCCGCTTCAATCGGCGACAGACCAACAAAGGTGGTATAGAAGAAAAGCAGCCAGGCACCGATAACGGTAAATGCGCCGCCCCCCATGATATCCGTCAGGCCGTAGCCGATACTGACGGGAATGGTGACTTTTCTGTTCTTACGGGTCATCGTTTATTCCTGCATCAGTCTTATCGAAAACGGAAATAGCGGCGGGCGTTATCCACGCAGATGCCACGAATCATGTTATTGAGGATCGCATCGTCCTCCGGCACTTCCCCTCTTTCGACCCACCCGCCAATCAAATCACAGAGGATTCGGCGGAAATAATCGTGTCGGGTATAGGAGACAAAGCTACGGGAATCCGTCAGCATACCAATAAAGTTAGAGAGTAATCCCTGATCGGCAAGCGCATTGAGCTGATTCACCATGCCGCGTCGCGTATCGTTAAACCACCAGCCGGAGCCAAATTGCAGCGGGGATTTCACGCCATCTTCACCGCTCTGGAAATTAGCGATGGTGGAGGCAACCACATCGTTATAGCTGGCGTTGAGGTTGTAGAGGATCGTTTTCGGCAGACCGTTGTTTTCCGCCATTGCGTTCAGCAGACCATTCAGGCTTTCCGCAAGGTGCGTCTGATCGCCAATGGAATCAAAGCCACAGTTAATGCCGATTTTTTCGAACATTGGCGTGTTGTTGTTGCGAATCGCGCCAAAGTGAATCTGCATTGCCCAGTCGCGCTGTTTGTACATTTTGGCTAAGGCGACAAAAATAAGGCTATCCCAGGCCTGAAGTTCATCTTCAGTCAGCGCATCACCTGCCAGTCGGCGCTGGAACAGCGCGGCCTGGCCGGCAGCATCAAGCGGGCGAAAACGAACGGCCAGCGGCCCATGATCCGACACCCTGCAACCCGTGCTGTGGAAAAAATCGACGCGCGCTTCAAGCGCCGCGAGAAACTCATTCAGAGTGGTAATGGTTTTTCCGGTTTTCTGCGACAGGCGGGAAACAAACGTCAGGAAGCGATCGGGATGCGTTTCAAACAGTTCATCGGGACGGAAGGTCGGCAGCACGAGCGTTGAAAAATCACGCTTTTCCGCCAGTCGCTGATGATATTCCAGATCGTCAAGCGGCCCATCGGTTGTGCAAAGCGCTTCAACATTTGAACGGGTAATTAACGCCTGCGGTAAAAAATCATCGCGACGTAATTGTTCATTACACTGCGCCATAATCGTGCGCCAGTTCTTACTGTTTAGCGTTTCCTCAATCGCGAAATAATATTTCAGTTCAAGATGAGTCCAGTGATACAGCGGATTACCAAAACTGGCCTCAACGGTTTGCGCCCACGCTTCAAATTTTTCCTCTGAAGAGGCATCGCCGGTAATTTTCCGCTCGGGTATGCCATTGGCGCGCATCGCCCGCCATTTATAATGGTCCCCTTCCAGCCAAAGCTGGGTAATATCGGCAAAAGGTTTGTTTTCCCAAATCGCTTTCGCTTCAAGATGGCAGTGATAGTCAATAATAGGTAACGTCTTAGCCAGCTCAGAATACAACCGCTGACCCGGTTCGTTATTTATCATAAAACTTTGATTTATCATGGACATAATTACTCCGCACAAGGGGATGGCTTTTGCTAAAACGTCCCCAGGTTGAGGCTAAAATCGGTGTATGACAGGTACTTAATAGCCCCGACATTACCCCTCCCGCCCATTTAAAGTCTACTACCATACAAGTGTAATTAAGAAATTTGTGACTTAAATCATGTTATGCAACTTTCAATAAAAAAATCACTTTCAGTCGTAATGGCGTGTATTAATCCCTGTGCTATAGCGGTTATTTTCACGATAAACGACAAATAAGAACAAACTGATCATTATATTTTACAAAATTAAAACACTTACCGGAAATAAGCTTTCCAGTAAAAGCTTCCCCTTAACGGAAATGTATATTCCTGGCGGCATTTAATCTTTTTTCTACGGTAAGGTTGATCAAATTGTCATTACTGAATATGCTAGTCAATACTAGTATGGTATGAAGTCAAATATACGAAATACGCAATAAGATAAGAAAGGCGGACAAAGAATGCAGATGACAATGCGCTGGTTTGGGCCACAGGAAGACAAAATCCCGTTGGAATACATTCGCCAGGTGCCGGGTGTAGAAGGCGTCGTCGGGGCGCTCTATGATGTCGCCCCTGGGGAAGTGTGGCCGGTTGAAAAAATTAAGGCGCTGGTTGAGCAGGCGCACGCTGCGGGCCTGAAGATGGAAGTCATCGAAAGCGTCAATATCCACGATGACATCAAAATCGGCACCCCGGAACGCGATCGCTATATTGAGAATTACAAGCAGACGATCCGCAACCTGGCGGGCTTTGGCATAAAGGTCATCTGTTATAACTTCATGCCGGTCTTCGACTGGATGAAAACGGACATGAACTACGTCCTGCCGGACGGTTCTCTGACGATGGCCTTTGAAAAACATGGCATTGATAAGACGCTGGAAGAGGTCGTAAAAGAGGTTCTGGATAACTCCAACGGTTTCGCATTACCGGGATGGGAACCTGAGCGCCTGGCTAAAGTGCAGGAATTATTCGCGCGCTACAGTGGGGTGGATGACGACAAGCTGCGGGAAAACCTGTTTTATTTCCTCCGGGAGATTATTCCCGTGTGCGAAGAAGTGGGCGTGAAAATGGCCATTCACCCGGACGATCCGCCGTATTCTATTTTCGGCCTTCCGCGCGTGGTCAAAAACCACGCCGACCTGGCGATGATTTGCGATGCCGTTGACTCTCCGGCGAATGGCATCACCCTCTGTACCGGTTCGATCGCGGAAGATCCAGAAAATAACGTCTATGAAATCCTGGCTGAATTCACGCGTCGCAAACGCCTCCATTTTGCGCACGTACGCAACATTAAGCTGATCAAAGATAAAGACTTCTACGAGTCGGCCCACCCTTCGCAGTACGGTTCGCTGGACATGTACCGCGTAATGCAGGCGCTCCACGATAACGGCTTTGATGGCTATATCCGCCCGGATCACGGTCGCTTTATCTGGGGAGAAACGGGACGCCCAGGCTATGGTCTTTACGACCGCGCGCTCGGCGTCACTTACCTGTCAGGTCTCTGGGAAGCGCTGGAGAAAAAATAAAGTCCGTTGTGAATCACGATGTAACGAGATAAAAAACCCGCCATTTTGCGGGTTTTTACTTGCCGTACCCCTCAATATCACCGCTTTTCTCACCAAAGTTGATCCAGACGCTATTTTACGAAAAAACGCTTGATGCAAAAATTGATCTTGATGATAATCATTCTTGTTATCATGTTTATTATCATTTTCATAACGGATGCGCCCGCTATGCATAACACTATGGCTGCAATAATAAAAAACAACGCTCCGCTTTCTCCTTCAGGCACCAAACGCCAGATAGACAGCAAAGTATTGCTCGGCGAAGAAGGCTGGGTACTGATTGAGCATAAGGGTGAACATTATCTGCTCCGCCAGACGCAATCCGGGAAACTGATCCTGACTAAATAAATAACCAATTTCGCCAGCCACCCAGGTCTCCCCCCAGGCAGCCAGCACTTTTCAATTTCCTTATGGAGAGTTGTTATGTTACGCCTGCAATCTGCCTCTTTGCGCCCATCTCTGCTGGCGCTGGCAATCGTTAGCACCCTGCCAGGAGCGGCTTACGCGACCACAGACGATATCACCGTCACTGCGACCGGTAATGCGCGCAGCACCTTTGAAGCCCCCATGATGGTGAGCGTTATCGATACGTCCGATCCCGAAAACCAGACCGCCAGCTCGGCAGCCGATCTGCTGCGTCCTGTTCCAGGGATCACCCTGAGCGGAAGCGGGCGAACCAACGGCCAGGATATCAGTATGCGTGGCTATGACCGTCGCGGCGTACTGATTCTGGTGGACGGCGTTCGTCAGGGAACCGATACCGGGCACCTCAACAGCACCTTCCTCGATCCGGCGTTGATCAAACGTATTGAGATCGTTCGCGGCCCTTCCGCACTGCTGTACGGCAGCGGCGCGCTGGGCGGCGTGATCTCTTATGAAACCGCCGATGCGAAAGATCTGCTTCAGGAAGGCCAGAACAGCGGTTTCCGCGTCTTTGGCACTGGCGGCACCGGCGATCACAGTCTGGGAATGGGCGCCAGCGCCTTTGGCCGAACCGATAACCTTGATGGACTGGTGGCGTGGTCCAGCCGCGATCGTGGCGACCTGCGCCAGGGCGACGGCTCCACGGCGCCAAATGATGAATCGATCAATAACATGCTGGCAAAAGGCACCTGGTATATTAACGATGCGCAGGCGCTGAGTGGGTCATTACGTTACTACAACAACGACGCGCAAGAGCCGAAGAACCCACAAACGATTGATGCCTCCACCAGCAACCCTCTTGTGGATCGCTCGACCATCCAGCGCGACATGCAGCTCTCTTACAGGATCGCGCCGCAGGGCAACGACTGGCTGAATGCCGATGCCAAAGTGTACTGGTCTGAAGCGCGCATCAACGCCCAGAACGTCGATAACACAGGCGAATTTCGCAAACAAACCACCAAAGGCGGAAAAGTTGAAAACCGCACGCGTCTCTTCAGCGACGCTTTCGCCTCTCACCTGCTGACGTATGGCGGAGAGTATTACCGTCAGGAGCAAAAACCCGGCGGCGTGACAACCGGCTTCCCGGAAGCAAAAATCGACTTCAGTTCCGGCTGGTTGCAGGATGAAATCACCCTTCGCGACCTGCCCGTCACCCTGCTGGGCGGCACGCGTTACGACAACTACCGCGGCAGCAGCGACGGCTATGACGATGTTGATGCCGATAAATGGTCATCCCGCGCCGGGTTAACCGTCAGCCCGACGGACTGGCTGATGCTGTTTGGCTCTTACGCCCAGGCATTCCGCGCGCCGACAATGGGTGAAATGTATAACGATGCAAAACACTTCTCCATTGGCAGCTTCTACACTAACTACTGGGTGCCAAACCCTAACCTGCGCCCGGAAACCAACGAAACGCAGGAGTACGGTTTTGGTCTGCGTTTCGACAATCTGATGCTGTCCAACGATGCGCTGGAGTTCAAAGCCAGCTACTTTGACACCAAAGCAAAAGATTACATCTCCACGACCGTCGATTTCGCCGCCGCGACCACCATGTCTTACAACGTCCCGAACGCCAAAATCTGGGGCTGGGATGTGATGACGAAATATACCGCTGATCTGTTCAGCCTCGACGTGGCCTACAACCGCACCCGTGGGAAAGACAAGGATACCGGAGAGTATATCTCCAGCATTAACCCGGATACCGTCACCAGCAAGCTGAATATTCCCGTCGCGCAGAGCGGCTTCTCCGTTGGCTGGGTAGGAACGTTTGCCGATCGCTCAACGCATATCAGCAGCGAATACAGCAAACAGCCGGGTTATGCCGTCAACGACTTTTACGTTAGCTACCAGGGACAGCAGGCGCTGAAAGGCATGACCACCACGCTGGTGTTGGGTAACGCCTTCGATAAAGAGTACTGGTCGCCGCAGGGCATCCCGCAGGACGGGCGCAACGGCAAGATTTTCGTGAGCTATCAATGGTAATCACCCGCCCCGGTTCGCCGGGGCAAATACTGGAAGGAAGAGACAATGAACCACTACACACGCTGGCTTGAGCTAAAAGAACAACATCCTGGTAAGTACGCGCGTGACATCGCTGGTTTACTGGGGATCAGCGAGGCGGAGCTGACGTTTGCCCGCGTCGGTCATGACGCATGGCGGCTGCGCGGCGACACGCGTGAAATTTTCGCGGCGCTGGAATCCGTTGGCGAAACAAAATGCATCTGCCGCAACGAGTATGCGGTACACGAGCAGGTCGGCGCATTCACCAATCAACACCTGAGCGGTCACACCGGGCTGGTACTGAACCCACGCGCGCTCGATCTGCGCTTATTTTTAAATCAATGGGCCAGCGTGTTCCACATTAAGGAAGCGACCGCCCGCGGCGAGCGCCAGAGCATTCAGTTCTTTGATCATCAGGGCGATGCGCTCCTGAAGGTGTATGCCACAGACAACACCGACACCGCCGCCTGGGACGAGCTTCTGCAACATTTTATCGTGACCGAGAATGCGCCGCTGGCGCTGAAAGCGGCTGAAACCCCTGTTAACGAAACGGCTGCCGATGCCGTGACCGTCGACAGAGAGTGGCGCGCGATGACCGACGTTCACCAGTTCTTCACGCTGCTCAAGCGCCATAACCTGACCCGCCAGCAGGCTTTTGAACGGGTCGCTGACGATCTGGCCTGCAAGGTGCCGAATGGCGCGCTGGCGCAGCTCCTCGACGCCGCCCTTAAAGACGGCAATGAAATCATGGTGTTCGTCGGCAACAGAGGCTGCGTGCAAATTTTCACCGGCGTGGTCGAAAAAGTCGTGCCGATGAAAGGCTGGCTGAATATTTTCAACCCGACGTTTACGCTGCACCTGCTGGAAGAGACGATTGCCGAGACCTGGATAACCCGCAAACCTACCGCAGACGGCCACGTCACCAGTCTGGAACTCTTTGCGCATGACGGCACGCAAATCGCTCAGCTTTACGGTCAGCGTACGGAAGGCGAACCAGAACAGACACAGTGGCGCAAACAGATTGAGGCGCTGATGCCAAAAGGGCTGGCGGCATGAAAAAACTGCTTGCCCTGATTGCCGCCCTGCCGCTGACGGTTCTTGCCGCGAAACAGGATAGGATCGTCGCGCTCGGCGGAGATGTCACCGAGATCGTGTACGCGCTCGGCGCACAGTCTTCGCTGGTCGCCCGCGACAGCACCAGCCAGTGGCCGCCGGAGGCCACTGCCCTGCCGGATGTGGGGTATCTGCGCCAGCTAAATGCCGAAGGTATCCTCGCCACGCGTCCCGATCTTGTGCTGGCAAGCAGCCAGGCTCAGCCCTCGCTGGTACTCAAACAGGTCGAGCAAAGTCATGTTCGGGTCATTACCGTACCGAGCCGCAACGACCTGCGCGTCATCGACGAGAAAGTGCAGGTCATCGCCAACGCCACCGACCGGGTGGCTGAAGGCGAGGCGCTGCGCCAGACGCTGAATAAAGAGATTTCCGCGCTGCCGACCACGCCGCTCAATAAGCGGGTGCTGTTTATTCTTAACCACGGCGGAATGAGCGCGATGGCCGCCGGACAGCAAACGGGAGCGGATGCCGCCATTCGCGCGGCAGGGCTACAAAATGCGATGCAGGGCGTCTCCCGCTATCAGCCGCTCTCACAGGAAGGCGTGATCGCCAGCCAGCCCGATCTGGTGGTGCTTCCCCAGGAGGGATTAACGGCGATGGGCGGCGAAGAGAATCTCTGGAAGTTACCGGGACTGGCGCAGACCCCTGCCGGGCGCAATAAGCAGGTGTTCGCGGTCGATGATATGGCGCTGCTCGGTTTTAGCGTGCGTACGCCTCAGGCGATTCAGCAGCTACGCGCGAAAGCGGAGTCATTGCCCTGATGCCACGGCGGATCACGCTTTCTCTGTATACGCTGGCGCTGATGCTGGCAGTGGTGACGGTCGTGGCAAGCGGTTTTGGCGCATTACGCCTGCCGCTCAGCCTGCTCTGGCATGACGGCGACGACGCGTTACGCCAGATCTGGTTCAACATTCGTCTGCCCCGGGTTCTGCTCGCGCTGGTAATTGGCGGCTCGCTGGCGCTGGCCGGGTGCGTGATGCAGGGGCTCTTTCGCAACCCCCTCGCCGATCCGGGACTGCTCGGCATCAGCAGCGGCGCGGCGTTAGCCGTTGCGCTGTGGGTCGTCCTTCCGCTCACGCTGCCTCCCCTGATTATGCTGTATGCGCCGATGCTGGCGGCATTCATTGGCGCGCTCATCGCAACAGTCGTTATTTTCCTGCTCAGCCGACAGCGGGACAGTTCGCTCTCCCGGCTGCTGCTGGTCGGCATCGCCATTAATGCGCTATGCGGCGCGGCGGTGGGCGTGTTGTCGTGGATCAGCAATGACACCCAGCTACGCCAGCTCTCGCTATGGGGAATGGGCAGCCTTGGCCAGGCGCAGTGGTCAACGCTGCTGGCGGTCGCCTCTTTGATGATCCCAACGGTATTTCTCATCTGGCGTCTTGCTGGCGCGCTTAACCTGCTGCAACTGGGAGAGGAAGAGGCGCATTACCTGGGCGTCGATGTCCGGGTTGTTCAGCGAATCCTGCTGATCTGTAGCGCGTTGCTGGTGGCGGCGGCTGTCGCCGTCAGCGGCGTGATCGGTTTTATCGGTCTGGTCGTGCCGCATCTGATACGAATGTGGTTAGGGGCAGACCATCGTGCGGTTATCCCCGGCTCCGTGCTGGCGGGCGCCTTTCTGCTGCTGATTGCCGATACCATCGCCCGAACGCTGGTTGCCCCGGCTGAAATGCCGGTCGGGCTGCTGACCAGTATTCTGGGCGCGCCGTGGTTCCTGTGGCTTATTTTCCGCCGGGGAGGTCAGTATGGCTGAACGTTTTCTCGCTGACAGCGTCAGCTACGCCGCTGCGGGCAGAACAATTATTCGCGATATCTCGCTCTCCCTGACCCAGGGAGAACTGCTGGCATTAATTGGCCCCAACGGTGCCGGGAAATCGACGCTGTTAAGGCTGCTCACCGGTTATCTCACTCCGGCAGACGGGCGTTGCCTGCTGGCCGGCAAACCGCTTGAGCAATGGTCTGCGCAGACGCTGTCCCGCTACCGCGCGGTCATGCTTCAGCAAACGCGAATGGGGTTTGACTGGCCCGTTGGGGCCGTAATCGGCATGGGGCGAATGCCCTGGACGCAGCAGCCCGAAGCGGCGGTGATTCATCAGGTGATGCAGCTTACCGAATGTTTGTCGCTGGCGGGAAGACGTTACGCCTCCTTGTCCGGCGGCGAACAGCAGCGCGTACAGCTGGCGCGCGCGCTGGCGCAGCTATGGTGCGACGGCTCCCCACGCGGCTGGCTTTTTCTTGATGAGCCCACCTCCGCGCTGGATCTGTTCCATCAGCAGCATTTACTGCGGTTGCTGAAAACGCTGACCCGTAAGGGCCATCTGCATGTTTGCATCGTGCTGCACGATCTCAACCTGGCGGCCCTGTGGGCGGATCGAATCGTGTTGCTGCATGGCGGCAACATCGTTGCCGAAGGCGCACCCGCCGAGGTTCTGCAAGCCGGTACGCTAACCCGCTGGTACGGCGCGGAAGTCCACGTCGGAACACACCCGACAAGCGGCGGGCCGCAGATCTTCCTCGCGCCTTAACCGGAAAATGCCGGATAGCGGCTTCGCCTTATCCGGCTGACAATTCTGCGGAGAATCGCTTTCCTCAGGCTATACTTTCCGCAAAACTCATTACCAGGCGGAATCATGATCGCACCAAAACAACTTCCCTCCCTGCGTTTACCGCTGGCAGGACTTCTGATGTTGACGCTGCTGTGGGCAGGTTTCACCGTGCACAGCCATTGGGAAGCGTTTATCCAGTGGTGTCTCGCCGCCCAGATCACCCTGCACCGCTATCTGGTCATGTATTTGCTGCAACTCAATAACCACCAGTACACCGGCGGGCTATGGCTGCTGACCGGCGCGTTCTTCTACGGCGTACTGCATGCGATTGGGCCGGGGCATGGGAAATTTATCGTCACCACCTGGCTGAGCACGACGAAAGAGAGCCTGCTTGCCGCGCGGGTCGTGCCCTTTATTGGCAGCCTGATGCAGGGCGTCAGCGCCATACTGTTCGTGTTTATTCTGGCGGTCGGCTTCAACCTGGCCGCCGGCGATCTCAGCACCAGCCGCTGGTACGTCGAGAAAATCAGCGCCGTCCTGATTGGCGCGTTCGGGCTATTTATCATCTACCAGGCGCTAAAAACCCTGCGTCCAAGGCCCATTTTCTCGCGTTTCTCTCTGCCGCACAGCCACGACGAACACTGTGGCTGCGGGCATCACGGCGTGGGCGCAGAACTCACCGACGGCAACTGGAAAACACGCCTCGGCGTGATTCTGGCGACAGGCGCCCGCCCCTGTAGCGGGGCAATCATGATTTTACTGTTCTCCAACGCGCTCGGCATTGTCAGTTGGGGGATTGCCGCCGTCATGACCATGTCCTTCGGCACGGCGCTGTCGATTATGGGGCTGTCGCTGGCGGTACGTTACGCACGCAACCAGACCCAGGCGCTGTTTGCCGGGAACCATGCCCCCCTGCGCTGGCTGGGGCCGGTTATCCGCATCATCGGCGGTCTGGCGCTGGTACTGTTTGCCCTCATTCTGTTTCTGACGGTGATCCCCATCAGTGCGAACGGTGATTATATTGCGGCGGGGTGTTAACCTGTTTGCCGGGCGATAGCGTGCTTATGCCCCTGTCTTTCCCTACCTCCTTTGAATTACCCGTCCCATCAGGGATAATACCCACACAATGTGTAATCTCAGGATCGCGATGAAACATTCTCTGCAACGCCGCGCTGGACGAAAACGCCAGATGAAACTCGGCACGACCGTGATATTGATGGTCAGCGCCGTGTTGTTCTCCGTGCTGCTCGTCGTCCATCTGATTTATTTCTCACAGATCAGCCACATGACGCGCGACGCGCTGGCAGATAAAGCGCTGGCGGTCGCCCGTACGCTGGCGGACTCCCCGGAAATTCGCCAGCGTATGAAGCAAAAGCCGACAGAGAGCGGCATTCAGGCGATCGCCGAGGCGGTTCGCAAGCGCAACGATATGTTATTTATCGTAATTACCGATATGAAGAGCATTCGCTATTCACACCCGGAAGCGCAGCGAATCGGCCAGCCGTTTAAAGGCGACGACATCCTGCTGGCGCTACAGGGGCATGAAAACGTCGCCATCAATCGCGGTTTTCTTGCCAAAGCGCTGCGGGTTTTCACGCCCATTTATGACGACAATCATCAGCAGATCGGCGTCGTGGCGATTGGCCTTGAGCTCAGCAGAGTAACGGAGCAGATCAACAACAGCCGCTGGAGCATCATCTGGTCGATTCTGTTCGGCGCGCTGGTGGGATTGCTGGGCACTTACGTGCTGGTGAAGGTGCTCAAACGCATCCTGTTCGGCCTGGAGCCGTATGAAATTTCCACGCTGTTTGAGCAGCGCCAGGCGATGCTGCAATCCATCAAAGAGGGGGTGGTCGCCGTTGACGACGGCGGCGAGGTGACGTTAATCAACCAGGCGGCGCAGGAACTTCTCGATTACCGCAAATCGCAGGATGACGCGCACTTATCCTCGCTTAGCCACGCCTGGTCGCAGGTAGTGAATCTGAACGACGTGCTCCGCGACGGTACGCCGCGCCGGGATGAAGAGATTACCGTTAAAGATCGTCTGCTGCTTATCAACACCGTTCCGGTACGCAGCAATGGAAAAATCATCGGCGCGATCTCCACGTTCAGGGACAAAACAGAAGTCCGCCAGCTCATGCAGCGTCTGGACGGAATGGTCAACTACGCGGATGCACTCCGTGAACGATCCCACGAATTTATGAACAAATTACATGTCATTCTGGGATTATTGCATCTGAAGAGTTATAAGCAGCTTGAAGATTATATTATTAAGACGGCTAATAACTATCAGGAAGAGATCGGCTCACTGTTGGGGAAAATAAAGTCGCCCGTTATCGCAGGCTTTTTGCTCAGTAAGATTAATCGCACCTCCGATTTAGGGCACAGCCTGGTGATTAGCAATGAAAGTCGATTACCGGACAGCCGTAATGAAGATCAAATCACCGTATTGATTACCATTCTGGGCAATTTAATTGAAAACGCGCTGGAGGCGCTAGGTCAACAACCCGGCGGTGAAATCAGCGTATCCTTGCATTATCGGCATGGCTGGCTGCATTGTGAAGTCAACGATGACGGGCCGGGAATTGACCCCGAACGCATAGAGCAAATTTTTGACAAAGGCGTCTCGTCAAAGGGAACGGAGCGTGGCGTCGGTCTGGCGATAGTAAAACAGCAAGTTGAGAGTATCGGCGGCAATATTACCGTCGAATCGGAACCCGGGATCTTCACACAATTTTTTGTTCAAATACCCTGGGACGGGGAGAGGACCAGCATATGATCAATGTTTTAATTGTCGATGACGATGCGATGGTAGCAGAGTTAAACCGCCGCTATGTTGCGCAGATCGCTGGCTTTCATTGCTGCGGCACCGCGTCTACGCTGGAGAAAGCAAAAGCGTTTATTTTCGATGGCGAAAACCATATTGATCTGATTTTACTGGATATTTACATGCAGAAGGAGAACGGGCTGGACCTGCTGCCCGTCCTGCACAGCGCCGGATGCAAATGTGACGTCATCGTTATCTCCTCCGCCGCCGACGCCACCACCATCAAAGATTCGCTCCATTACGGCGTGGTCGATTATTTGATCAAACCGTTTCAGGCTTCCCGCTTTGAAGAGGCGCTGACCGGCTGGCTGCAAAAGAAAACGGCGATGGAGAAGCACCAGTATTATGAACAATCAGAGCTGGATCGGCTGATTCACGGCAGTGCATCCAATGAGCCGGATACCCGACGCCTGCCTAAAGGGCTGACGCCGCAAACGCTGCGCACCCTGTGTCAGTGGATCGATGCGCACCAGGACCAGGAATTTTCAACTGACGAGCTGGCGAATGAGGTCAATATTTCCCGCGTTTCCTGCCGTAAATATCTTATCTGGCTGGTCAATTGCCATATTCTGTTTACCAGCATCCATTATGGCGTGACCGGCAGACCGGTTTACCGTTATCGTATTCAGGCCGAACATTATTCTTTACTTAAGCAATATTGCCAGTAGAAAAGAAGCCGCTTCGCATTATGCGTTATATAAAGGTAACAATTATTACAATAATGAAAAATAACAAAGGCACAAGTTACACCCTCAAAAATAGAGAATTTGTGCCAGATCAAATATGAACACAAATATGTTTTAATTCATCAGCTTATTATTCAGAAGCGTCACGTTGTTTTTAATTTCAAAAACGGTAACAAAAGTTAATTAAGTATTATGTGACTCGTAGAGTGTGTATTTTTAACTATAAAGGAGTAGTCTGGGATTCACCGGACACATAAAAAAAATTAAAATAACGCTATTTTTGTGAGCAGACGATATGTTCCTGAAATTCAGTGACATAGAATACAAAACACACAACCTGCCCTGCTCTTCTTTGTTAACCAGCCCATCGCCAGGGAGCTTCGTTCTCTGAATACGCCATAAACAGAAGCCAAGAATGACTCATGATTTACTGAAAAATTCTTATTTCATGTTTAGAGATTAATCATCAATACAGACAAAGCGAATATTCGTCAGGCTCTGAGGACAACTCACAAAAAACAGAACATGACTGTGATCTATTTATCAAAAATTAAACAGGTTTATCGCGAGGGTAGATAAATGTTATTTAGTATACAACTTATCATAATATTAGTGTGTTTGTTTTATGGCGCCAGAAAAGGCGGTATCGCGCTGGGTTTATTAGGCGGTATCGGTCTGGTCATTCTGGTCTTTGTTTTCCACCTCCAGCCGGGTAAACCGCCCGTCGACGTGATGCTGGTGATCATCGCCGTGGTCGCCGCCTCCGCCACGCTACAGGCCTCCGGCGGCCTGGATGTGATGTTGCAGATTGCCGAGAAGCTGCTGCGTCGCAACCCCAAATACGTCTCCATCGTCGCCCCGTTTGTAACCTGCACGCTGACCATCCTGTGCGGTACGGGCCATGTGGTGTACACCATTCTGCCCATCATCTACGACGTCGCGATTAAGAACAATATTCGCCCGGAACGTCCTATGGCAGCCAGTTCTATCGGCGCGCAGATGGGGATCATCGCCAGCCCGGTTTCTGTAGCGGTCGTTTCGCTGGTCGCGATGCTGGGTAACTTCACCTTTAACGGTAAGCATCTGGAGTTCCTTGACCTGCTTTCCATCACCATTCCATCGACCCTGCTGGGTATCCTGGCTATCGGTATTTTCAGTTGGTTCCGTGGTAAAGATCTGGATAAAGACGAAGAGTTCCAGAAGTTCATCTCCGTCCCGGAAAACTACCACTACGTGTATGGCGACACCGCCACGCTGCTGGATAAAAAACTGCCGAAAAGCAACTGGCTGGCCATGTGGATCTTCCTGTCAGCCATCGCCGTTGTCGCTCTGTTAGGCGCCTTCTCTGAACTGCGTCCGGTCTTCGGCGGCAAACCGCTGTCGATGGTGCTGGTCATTCAGATGTTCATGCTGCTGACCGGCGCGCTGATTATTATCCTGACAAAAACCAATCCTGCTTCTATCTCAAAAAATGAAGTCTTCCGTTCAGGTATGATCGCGATTGTGGCGGTGTACGGTATTGCCTGGATGGCGGAAACCATGTTCGGCGCGCACATGACTGAAATCGAAAGCGTGCTGGGCGAAATGGTGAAAGAGTATCCGTGGGCCTATGCGATTGTTCTGCTGTTGGTCTCCAAGTTTGTAAACTCCCAGGCGGCGGCGCTGGCAGCGATCGTTCCGTTGGCACTGGCTATCGGCGTAGACCCGGCTTACATCGTGGCGTCAGCACCGGCGTGCTATGGCTACTACATCCTGCCGACCTACCCGAGCGATCTGGCCGCGATTCAGTTCGACCGTTCCGGCACCACCCACATTGGTCGCTTCGTCATTAACCACAGCTTTATTCTGCCCGGTTTGATTGGCGTAAGCGTCTCCTGTGTATTTGGCTGGATCTTCGCCGCCATGTACGGGTTCCTGTAACAGCACCTTGCGTGCCGCCCGTTATCGCGCGGCACGCCATCTATACAATTCAAATAATTCAGGATAATTAAAAAGGCTGGAAGCATATGTCGAATAAAGAATTTATATATCAGGCGCCTTTCCCGATGGGGGAAGACAAAACGGAGTATTATCTCCTGACCTCCGATCACGTTAGCGTTGGCGAATTTGAAGGAGAGTCGATACTGAAGGTTGAGCCACAGGCCCTGACGCTCCTGGCCCAGCAAGCCTTCCACGATGCCTCCTTTATGCTCCGCCCGGAGCACCAGCAACAAGTCGCCTCCATTCTCCATGACCCCGAAGCCAGCGAAAACGATAAGTACGTCGCGCTGCAATTTTTACGCAACTCCGAAATTGCCGCTAAAGGCGTTCTGCCGACCTGCCAGGATACCGGCACGGCGATTATCGTCGGTAAAAAGGGCCAGCGCGTCTGGACGGGCGGCGGCGATGAAGCCGCGCTCTCCAAAGGCGTGTTCAACACCTATATCGAAGACAACCTGCGCTATTCGCAGAACGCCGCGCTGGATATGTACAAAGAGGTCAACACCGGCACCAACCTGCCCGCGCAAATCGACCTCTACACGGTTGATGGCGACGAATACAAGTTCCTTTGCGTGGCAAAAGGCGGCGGCTCGGCGAACAAAACCTATCTGTATCAGGAAACCAAAGCGCTGCTGACGCCCGGCAAGCTGAAAAACTTCCTCGTTGAGAAAATGCGTACCCTGGGCACCGCAGCCTGCCCGCCGTACCACATCGCGTTTGTGATTGGCGGGACATCGGCGGAAAGCACGCTGAAAACCGTGAAGCTGGCCAGTGCGCATTATTACGACGGTCTGCCGACTGAAGGTAACGAACACGGCCAGGCCTTCCGCGATATTCAACTGGAACAGGAACTGCTGGAAGAGGCGCAGAAGCTCGGCCTCGGCGCACAGTTTGGCGGTAAATACTTCGCGCACGATATCCGGGTAATCCGCCTGCCGCGTCACGGCGCGTCCTGCCCGGTCGGCATGGGCGTCTCCTGCTCGGCTGACCGCAACATCAAAGCCAAAATCAACCGTGAAGGGATCTGGATCGAAAAACTGGAACACAATCCCGCGCAGTACATCCCGGAAGCCCTGCGTCAGGCCGGTGAAGGCGAAGTGGTGAAAGTTGACCTCAACCGGCCGATGAAAGAGATCCTCGCCCAGCTTTCACAGTACCCGGTATCAACCCGCCTGTCGCTGAGCGGCACCATCATCGTCGGTCGCGATATCGCCCATGCGAAGCTGAAAGAGCGCATCGAATCCGGCGAAGGTCTGCCGCAGTACATTAAAGATCACCCCATCTACTACGCAGGCCCGGCGAAAACGCCAGCAGGCTACCCGTCCGGCTCCCTGGGGCCAACCACCGCAGGACGCATGGACTCCTACGTTGACCTGCTGCAATCTCACGGCGGCAGCATGATCATGCTGGCGAAAGGCAACCGTAGCCAGCAGGTCACCGACGCCTGCCACAAATACGGCGGCTTCTATCTGGGCAGCATTGGCGGCCCGGCTGCGGTGCTGGCGCAGCAGAGTATCAAGCATCTGGAGTGCGTGGAGTACCCGGAACTGGGGATGGAAGCGATCTGGAAAATCGAAGTGGAAGACTTCCCGGCGTTTATCCTGGTGGATGACAAAGGCAACGATTTCTTCCAGCAGATTGTCAGCAAACAGTGCGCGAACTGCGCGAAATAACCTGCCCGGCCCGGCGATCCTGTCGGGCCGTTTTTCCCTTTATTTACAGCATGGCGGATACGCCGTTTACCCCCCGATGGCGCTACGTTTATCAGTCCTGTGGCGACGATCGCAGGTCGCCCCACAACCTTAAAAACTTAAGGTTGGCTTAATGTTGCTTTGCGAGGATCGGCGCACTTAGTTGATGGACATACCATAATGCTGAAGCGCGTTTTAAAAAGACCGACCCTCGGACACATTACCTGGCTGTTACTCCTTTCATTCTACATCGCCGTCTGTCTGAACATCGCTTTCTACAAGCAGGTGATGCAAGCCCTGCCGCTGGATTCAATGCACAACGTGCTGGTGTTTTTATCCATGCCGCTTGTCGCGTTTAGCGTCATCAATATCGTACTGACGCTGGCGTCGTTCCTGTGGCTTAACCGCCCGCTGGCCTGCCTCTTTATTCTGACGGGCGCCGCCGCGCAATACTTCATCATGACCTACGGCATCGTCATGGACCGCTCCATGATCGCCAACATGATGGATACCACACCGGCAGAAACGTTCGCGCTGGTCACGCCGCAAATGGCGCTTACGCTGGGATTAAGCGGCCTTCTGGCGGCGGTAATCGCCTGTAGCATCAAAATCAAACCGACCTCTCTGACATTACGCAGCGGCGCGTATCGCGCCCTCAACGTGCTGGCTTCGCTTTTGCTGATCGTGCTGGTCGCCGCCTGCTTCTACAAAGATTACGCCTCGCTTTTTCGCAATAACAAAGAGCTGATCAAGTCTCTCAGCCCGTCGAACAGCCTGGTCGCCAGTTGGTCGTGGTATTCACATGAACAACTCGCCAACCTGCCTTTGGTACGCATTGGCGAAGATGCGCATCGCAATCCCGCGATGCTGAAAGAAAAACGGCATAATCTGACCATCCTGATCGTCGGCGAAACCTCGCGTGGGGATAACTTCTCGCTGTCTGGCTATTCACGGCACACCAATCCGCGTCTGGCGCAGGATAATGTGGTCTACTTCCCGCACACCACCTCCTGCGGCACCGCAACGGCGATCTCGGTTCCCTGCATGTTTTCCGGTATGCCGCGTAAACACTACAACGAAGGGCTGGCGCACCATCAGGAAGGGTTGCTGGACATCATTCAGCGAGCCGGAGTTAGCGTGCTGTGGAACGATAACGACGGCGGCTGTAAAGGCGCCTGCGATCGCGTGCCGCATCAGGATATGACCGCGCTGAAATTGCCGGGTCAGTGCATTAACGGCGAATGTTACGACGAAGTGCTCTTTCACGGGCTGGAGGAATACATCGATAAACTCCAGGGCGATGGCGTCATTGTGCTGCACACCATCGGCAGCCACGGCCCGACCTATTATCACCGTTATCCGCCGCAATTTGCGCAATTTACCCCGACCTGCGACACCAATGAAATTCAGACCTGTTCGCAGCAACAGTTAGTGAATACGTACGATAATACCGTACTGTACGTGGACTATATTGTTGATAAGGCAATCAATATATTAAAAGCGCATCAGGATAAATTCACCACCAGCCTGGTCTATCTTTCCGACCACGGTGAATCTTTAGGAGAAAATGGCGTCTATTTGCATGGGCTGCCATACGCCATTGCGCCGGATGCACAAAAGCATATCCCGATGCTCCTCTGGCTCTCGGAGGATTATCAGAAACGTTACCGGACAGACCTGACATGTTTGCAAAAGCGGGCAGCCCAGGAGGATTTCTCGCAGGACAACCTTTTCTCAACCATGCTCGGATTAACGGGCGTACAGACCAGGAACTACCAGGCCGCAGACGATATTCTGCAACCTTGCAGGAGGCTAACTGAATGAAAATTCTGATTGTTGAAGACGATACGCTGTTATTACAGGGACTGATACTTGCTGCACAAACGGAGGGTTACGCCTGCGACGGCGTTTCTACCGCCCGGGCGGCGGAACACTGTCTGGAAACAGGGCATTACAGCCTGGTCGTGCTGGATCTTGGGTTGCCTGATGAGGACGGTCTGCATTTTCTGACGCGAATAAGACAGAAAAAATACACCCTTCCGGTATTGATCCTCACCGCCCGCGACACGCTCAACGACCGCATCACCGGGCTGGATGTCGGGGCGGATGATTATCTGGTGAAGCCGTTTGCGCTGGAGGAGTTACATGCGCGTATTCGCGCGCTGCTGCGTCGTCATCACAATCAGGGTGAAAGCGAATTGACCGTCGGCAATCTGATGCTGAATCTGGGGCGTCGTCAGGTGTGGCTGGCCGGGCAAGAGCTTATCTTAACGCCCAAAGAGTATGCGCTGCTGTCGCGGCTGATGCTCAAAGCAGGCAGCCCGGTACACCGTGAAATCTTGTATAACGACATCTATAACTGGGATAACGAACCGTCAACCAATACCCTGGAAGTGCATATTCACAACCTGCGCGACAAAGTGGGGAAATCACGTATCCGCACGGTGCGCGGGTTTGGTTATATGCTGGTTGCCGTTGAGGAAAACTAAGTGAACCTTACGCGTTTTCTGCACAGACCGATGACCCTTCGTCAGCGTCTGATGCTGACCATTGGCTCTATCCTGCTGGTGCTGCAACTGATCAGCACCTTCTGGCTATGGCACGAGAGCACCGAGCAGATTGAGCTTTTCGAGCAGGCGCTGCTGGAGGACAGGAATAACGATCGGCACATCAGGCATGAGGTTCGCGAAGCGGTCGCCAGCCTGATCGTTCCCGCCGTGTTTATGGTCAGCCTGACGCTGCTGATCTGCTATCAGGCCGTCCGGCGCATCACCCGCCCGCTTGCCGACCTGCAAAAAGAGCTGGAAGCCCGCACGGCCGATAACCTGACGCCTATCGACATTCACAGCTCGACGATTGAAATTGAAGCCGTCGTCTCGGCGCTTAACCAACTGGTCACTCGCCTGACGACGACGCTGGAGAATGAACGCCTGTTCACCGCCGACGTCGCCCACGAGCTACGCACGCCGCTGGCGGGCGTGCGTCTGCATCTGGAACTGCTGGCGAAAGCGCACAACGTTAACGTCACGCCGTTGATTGCGCGTCTTGATCAAATGATGGACAGCGTCTCACAGCTGCTGCAATTAGCGCGCGTGGGGCAGTCGTTCTCATCCGGTAATTACCAGTCGGTGAAGCTGCTGGATGACGTGATCCTGCCCTCTTACGATGAACTGAACACCATGCTGGAAACACGCCAGCAGACGCTGCAACTGCCGGAAAGCACAGCAGACGCCACCGTGCGCGGCGATGCCACGCTACTGCGTATGCTGTTGCGTAATCTTGTGGAAAATGCGCACCGCTACAGTCCGAAAGGGTCAACCATCACCATTATCCTCAATAATGCGGAAAGCGACGCGATGATGGCCGTCGAAGACGAAGGGCCGGGAATTGATGAAAGTAAATGCGGGGAGTTAAGTGAAGCGTTTGTCCGCATGGACAGTCGCTATGGCGGTATCGGGCTGGGATTGAGCATCGTCTCCCGCATCACGCAGTTGCACCACGGGCAATTCTTTTTGCAAAACCGTGTGGGAACGACGGGAACCCGCGCGTGGGTGCTGTTGAAAAGAGATCAGTAAGTCGTAACCCAGACATACAGGAAACTGCTGACAATCAGCATACTGAACAGGGTTGTCAGACTTTCATACATTCGCGTTTTCATCACACTCTCCTCCGATGGTCTGGAGGAGAGTATGCCTGACGAAGATTAAGCGAACATTAAGATTTGTCGACCTGATAAACGCAGTCTGTAGGCCTGATAAGCGTAGCGCCATCAGGCAAAGGTGTTGCACCGTCTGTAGGCCTGATAAGCGCAGCGCCATCAGGCGGTGCGCTAAAGCTTACTCGTCAATACGCGGATGCTGCTGCACTAACCGCGAACGTTTAGCCTGCAACTCCTCAATCTCCTGATCGATATCTTCGATTTTCTGCTCGATATTATCGTAGTGCTCGCCAAGGATTTCTTTCGCTTCCTGGATATCCGAGGCCGCTGGCGTCGCCCCTTTCAGCGGACGGTTGGCGGTCTCTTTCATGGTAATACCGGTAATAAAACCGACGACCGCAATCGCCATCAGGTAATAGGCTGGCATCATCAGGTTCTGCGAGCTTTCCACCAGCCAGGCGGCCAGGGTCGGCGTCAGACCCGCAATCAGCACCGAGATATTAAACGCCGCCGCCAGCGCGCTGTAACGGATGTGCGTCGGGAACATCGCTGGCAGAGAAGAAGCCATCACCCCGGTAAAGCAGTTCAGGATCACCGCCAGCATCAGCAGACCGGCAAAAATCAGGCCGATAATATTACTGTTGATCAGAATAAAGGCCGGAATAGCCAGCGCAAACAGCGCGATACTGCCCATAATCACAAACGGACGGCGACCGAAACGGTCACTGAGCAGCCCCATCACCGGCTGCACAAACAGCATCCCGATCATGATGGCGATAATAATCAGCACGCCGTGGTCTTCCGAGTAGTGCAGGTTATGCGACAGATAGCTCGGCATATAGGTGAGCAGCATGTAGTAGGTCACGTTGGTGGCAATCACCAGGCCGATACACGCCAGCAGGCTGCGCCAGTGTTTGGTTGCAATCTCTTTAAAGGAGACTTTTGGCCCTTCCTGCAAACCTTCGCGATCGCCCTGCTCCAGCTTATCCACATGCTGCTGGAAGGCCGGGGTCTCTTCCAGCGCATGGCGCAGATAAAGACCAATGATCCCTAGCGGCAGTGCGATGAAGAACGGAATACGCCAGCCCCAGTCGAGGAAGTTCTCCTCGCCGACAACGGTGGAGATCAGCACCACCACGCCCGCGCCCAGCACGAAGCCCGCAATGGAGCCGAAGTCCAGCCAGCTTCCCATAAAGCCGCGTTTACGGTCTGGCGAGTATTCGGCGACAAAGATCGACGCGCCGGTATATTCGCCGCCGACCGAGAAGCCCTGCGCCATCTTACACAGCAGCAACAGTATCGGCGCCCAGATGCCGATAGAGGCATAAGAGGGAATCAACCCGATACAGAACGTACTGATCGACATAATCACAATCGTGATGGCAAGAATCTTCTGGCGACCATATTTATCGCCGAGCATACCGAAGAATAAGCCGCCAAGCGGTCGAATCAGGAAGGGAACGGAGAAGGTGGCAAGTGCGGCAATCATCTGCACGCTGGGGTCAGCCCCCGGGAAAAACACTTTACCTAACGCGTAGGCGACAAACCCATAAACACCAAAATCAAACCACTCCATCGCATTACCCAGCGAGGCTGCGGTAATCGCTTTACGCAGTTTACCATCATCAATAATGGTCACATCGCGAAGCGTAATCGGTTTTACTTTTTTCCTTTTCAGCATAGCTGTCCTCGTAGACTAAGCCCTGTCTCGCTACATACTGCATTCATTGGCGCACAAAGCGCTAACGTCACCGTCGAGCGTTGGAATCGTGCGGGCACAATTCCTCGTAGAACAAGCGTAGCAGGTTTACTTACACTGACTGGTCAAGGTCTGTACAACCGAACCTGTTGACGCCTGATTGGGCGGTTAATGACCTCTTTACCCTACCAGTGTTTAAATTTGTGATCAACTTCACACATATATTGCCGTTTCGTCAGCGAGCGTAAATAAGGGCATTTTTATCTGTATTTTTACATTGTCAGCAAAGCGCATTATTGACAATAAATGAGAGGCGATTTCGTTATTCTTTTCGAAATATCACGTCCGTCACTATTATGCTGCTAGCAAAAAATCCGCCATAACTCTTCACAAACAATTTACAGCATTTTTAATAATCATCGCGTTCCCTGGCCTTTACGTAAAATATGTGATGAAGATAACTAAAACAGTGTTTTATTTTGATTGAATCAATATTCCACTGAATGCAAGATAACACCCGACGCAACATCCCTGAGGATTGTGACAAACAGACGTATGCCACATTCGATTATGTATCACGCAGGGAGAAAGAGGGTTTCCCGCCGTTCTCTTTGTGAAATAACAAATTGAAATTAAATAATATTTATCGACTTGTCCGTTAGTTCCGCGCGACAAGATGTGAGGACTTTTATGAAAATTAAAGCCACGATTGAACGCATCCCTGGCGGGATGATGTTGATCCCTCTGCTGCTCGGCGCAATTTTAAATACCCTGGCCCCGGATACCGGCGCCTATTTTGGTTCATTTACAAAAGGCATGATCAGCGGCACCGTGCCGATTCTGGCCGTCTGGTTCTTCTGTATTGGCGCCTCGATTGATTTGCGCGCTACCGGGACGGTATTACGTAAATCGGGTACGCTGGTTATTACTAAAATAGCCGTGGCGTGGGTGGTCGCGATGATTGCCGCCTCGTTTATCCCGGATACCGGTATTCAAACCGGCTTCTTCGCCGGTTTGTCCGTACTGGCGATCGTCTCCGCAATGGACATGACCAACGGCGGCCTGTACGCCAGCCTGATGAACCAGTACGGCACCAAAGAAGAGTCCGGCGCGTTCGTCCTGATGTCTCTGGAATCTGGCCCGCTGATGACGATGGTGATTCTGGGTTCCGCAGGCCTCGCCTCCTTCGAACCGCATCACTTTGTCGGCGCCGTGCTGCCGTTCCTGATTGGCTTCACATTAGGCAACCTGGACCACGACCTGCGCGCGTTCTTCAGCAAAGCCACACCAGTGCTGATCCCGTTCTTCGGCTTTGCGCTGGGTAACACCATTAACCTGAGCGTGATTGTCGATACCGGCCTGCTGGGCATCCTGCTGGGTGTCGCGGTTATCATTATTACCGGAATCCCGTTGATTATCGCAGACCGCGTCATTGGCGGCGGTAACGGCACTGCGGGCGTCGCGGCCTCCTCTGCGGCAGGCGCTGCGGTAGCAAACCCGGTGATCATCGCGCAGATTAACCCGGCGTTTGAACCCGTCGCCGCGTCCGCCACGGCGCTGGTTGCCGCCAGCGTGATTGTGACGGCGATTCTGGTTCCGATTATCACCGCCCTGTATGCAAAACGTTTCGGCAACGTCCCGGCGCCGGGCAACGCGAAGGCAAACCCAACGGAATCCCTCCATCACTAAACGTCATACGTCCCCTCTCAGCCCACGAGAGGGGACGGCGCAAAAATCTCCTCAATCATCGCATCCACCAGGCGCTGTGCCGAACACAGCCTTGGCATCCCCAACGCCACCGTCTGCCAGCGCTGGGTCACTGACCAGCACACCGGATGTTTATCGGGATCGCACCAGTCGCCAATCCAGCTCAACATGTCATTGTGCTCCCCCGCGCCGGCCACAGCGGGCGAATGAAGCCACTGATGGTAATAATGACGCGTGGTGGGCGCGGCGTGAATACTGTGCGCCAGATAATCGGTAGCCATCGCGCGCAAATTATCTTTCAGCATCGCGACCACTTCCATATTGCCCAACCGACAGGCATCGCCAAACGGCCCCCAGCGCAGTTCCTCCAGCGCGACAAAACAGCGCCCCGGCAATGACCAGCCGTCATAGGCTCCGGCGCGCCAGCGGGTAAAAATCTGCTCGCTGTGTTCGCCCGCCTGCACCGTCAATCCACGCCGGGTCAGCGCCTTCTCTTTATGTTCGCTGCGCCGGGCAAACCCGTCGCTCAGCGCCGCTAACTGCTGCGTGATGCCAGGAATAGCTTGCCCTCTGGGGCTTTCCGTCTGTTGCAGAAGGGTCAATTGCCGGGAAATGCGCGTTAGCGCCAGATGGCCGGGATCGAGCATCCCCGCCAGTTTTTCCACCAGCTTAAGACGCATCATCAGATGCTCATTGAATACGCCCGCCATGACCCAGGCGCGAAGCTGCGTCTGGCTCAGAATTTCTTGCGTCAGGCGTTCGCGAAAACGCTGCTGCTGTTGCAGGTTGCCGCCAGGTCGCTTCGGCTCTTCTCCCTGAACCAGATCGACCATAAACTTCGGGTGAATGCATTCCAGCATCCGTCCCGGGCCTTCCAGTAACACGTTCGTCATGAGTGCTCGGCTGCAAAAAGGGTCTGGATATCATCACGTAACAGGCGGGAATCTTCATGAATCCACCGGGTGGCGGAGATACTGTGCTGTAACTGTTGGCTCAGTCTGTTCACAACCGATTCATGTTGCTGGCGCGTCACCAGACTCTCGCGCAAGCTCTCCTGCAATCCCGACAGACACAACGAAAAATCGGCAAAAAAGGTCGCCATACCTGCCGTAACAGAAACATCGACCTGGGCATCTAAAGCTTTATGAATTTGTTGGAAGAAATGGCTGACATGCTGGATCAGAGTGTTATGCAATGCCGTTATATCAATGACATAGCGTGTCCTGGCTTCCACATAATCATTCCATCCCCAGTTCGGTTGATTCAGCCAGCGCGCAAAGGTGTCGCGCACACCGCCCGCGCGAGGCGCGGCGCCTTCCGGCGGGTTCTCCTGAGCGACCGCCTCGCTAAACAACGGTTGAGTATTGAAGTTAAACATACTGGCATGAAACGTCGGGAAGCTGATTCGCGCCCGGAACCCCGCCTGGCTCAGATCGTCTTTTACCCGCGCCTCAATTGGCCGCATCGCGTCATTTAACACCCGGCTTAGCGTCGATTCGAGCTGTTCGAAGCGCAGCGCCAGATCGCGGCTAATGTTCTCCTGCGCCGCCAGTAATACCGCTTCGCATGACGCACGCATTTTGCTTAAAACGACCTGCGCCTGCCTTTCGTTATGCAGCACCAGCGTTTCGCCCTCGACCACCGCCTCCTGCTCAGGGGAAAGCGGATCGCGCGGCAGCCACGCCACCACGCTCTCTTCGCGAAAAAGCGGCGCGATACGGTGCAAAATATCGGCCTGCTGCTGGCTCAGGAACGTGTTCGCCGCCTCCATCATCCGTTCAACTTCATGGCCGACCTCATCGCTCACGCGATCCTGGCTCACCTGAAGCTGCCGCATATCTTCTTCGACGCGGGAAATATTGACCTGCAACGCGTCATGCGCCACCGTCAGCCCGTGATAGCGAAAATCCAGATATTCACGCGCGCGCTGTGCGTAATTCAATAACTTATGCGACGCCGACCGGAGCGCATACAGTGAGGCGTTGGCGTAAGCGGCGTGAATCAGCCGCTGTACGGGCTGTTCAAATAGCGAATCTTCCCACAGCAGATCGGCGGCATGACGAATATGTTCGATATCATCAAGATCTGCGCTCCGCCAGCGCCTGCCGAGCGCCGCCTCGGCAAAATCCTGCACCCAGCGCTGTTCCTGATGATCCGGCAACCGCCCGTGCACCCGCAGTTCGTGACGCGCACGGTTCGCCAGATACCCCCACATGGAAGAGACCGGAAAAATTTGCCCGGGCGTAATGCTGCCATTCATCAGCGTGCCGGAAATCAGCGCGCGAACCTGTTCTTCATCGTCGCTGTTGCGGTCTTTCTGATCGAACTTATTCACCAGTGCGTACAGCGGCACGGATTTCCCCACCGCCGCAATGGCCTGGCGCACCTCTTCATCCGAAATGGATTTCAGTTGGGTGTAATCCATCACCGCCAGTACGGCAGAAGCGCGCGCCAGCTGTTCATTAAGCATCTTTTGCAGGTGCGGCTGCCCGGCTTCATTAGGGCCGGGCGTATCCAGTAGCGTCAGTTGCCCCGGATAGTTCTCCAGCCCCGCCAGATGCACAAACTCCACCTCAATCACCGGAATATGTTCAATCGCGGCATACGCCGCAAAAGGAAAATCGACCCCCAGCGCTTTTGACAAGCGCACCAGATCGTTCAGGCTTTTCAGACAGTGGAAGATGGGCTGCGCGCCCAGGTAATGACGCTCAAAAGCCACGCCCTTTTCAATTCGCTGGAGCAGCGCATTCATGTCTTTATCGATTTCCAGCACCTGGGTCAGATGCTGGCGATCGCACGCCTGCATACGCTGTTGCAGCGTTTGCATGAGCGTATCAATCGGCGCGACGTGAGAAAAATGCAGCACCGGCTCTTTCTGCCCTGGCGTATGGCGAATCAGCGTCGGTAACGCCGTCATCGGCCGATTACGGTTGGGCAGGACTTCGGTTCCGACAATGGCGTTAATTGTCGTCGACTTCCCAGCCTTCATCGTCCCGACAATCGCCAGCACCATCTCCAGGCGCGTTATTTTGCGTAGCTCATTATTGAGCGTGCCGTGCTGAGCCTCCACGTCACGCCCGCTAACATGCTGAGACCGGGTATTTTCATTCCCTTCCCCCCCTTCCTGAGCGGCGCCACCCAGCGAAGCCACAGGCAGTTGTTGCAATAACCGGAGATGTTCCAGAGAAAGCAGCAACAATCTTTCCGCTTCCTGGCTTAATTCATATATTGTCTGTGTGTACATGGAAAATCTTTCCTTAACGCAAACTTTATTACTTTTATTTAGCCGGATGATTTTATTTGTTTGCTTTTCGGCTTTTATAATTACGTGTGGAAATAATTTTATTAAAATAACTTATTGTTAATATTAGAGATATTTTTATCAACCACACCTGTCTCTCTTACCGTGTAAAAGTAAGAGGGATAAAGATTTATAACGCGTCTGGTCGTTCCTCTCACCTTATCTTAAATAGTAAAACGTAGCAATTTCCCTTAAAAAAATAGTCATGACATTTTTCTTTCCCTGGCGGCAACCTTCAGCCACAGGTTGTCGTATCCTTAAATTGCGAGTAGTCCCGACAACGTTAAGGATTTTGTGTATAATTGCGGCCTTTTTCGGCAATCTGCCATTTTTTGGGCGCTTTTGCCCCTGCTGACTTTTTTGAGGAAATCGACATGTCATTACCCCATTGCCCACAATGCAACTCCGAATATACCTACGAAGATAACGGCATGTTCATCTGCCCGGAATGCGCCCATGAATGGAACGACGCAGAACCGGCGCAGGACAGCGACGAGCTGATCGTAAAAGATGCCAACGGCAACCTGCTGGCAGACGGCGACAGCGTGACCGTTGTTAAAGATCTGAAAGTAAAAGGCAGTTCTTCCATGCTGAAAATTGGCACCAAAGTGAAGAACATCCGTCTGGTTGAAGGCGACCACAACATTGATTGCAAGATCGATGGCTTTGGCCCGATGAAGCTGAAATCTGAGTTTGTGAAAAAGAACTGATTTTTCCAGGCCCGGTAAGGCGTTTACGCCGCCATCCGGCATTTATTGCCCGGTGGCGCTTCGCTTACCGGGCCTACGATAACTACACTTAACTGGCTTCTCTTACCTGAGGTCACGATTATGCCGTTAAGTCCCTACATCTCTTTTGCCGGTCACTGTGCCGACGCTATCGCGTACTACCACAAAACGTTAGGCGCGGAACTCCTCTATAAAATCACCTTTGGTGAAATGCCCCCGCCAGAGCAGGGCAGCGAAGACGGTTGCCCGTCAGGCATGCAATTCCCTGATACCTCCATCGCCCACGCCAACGTGCGCATTGCAGGCAGCGACATCATGATGAGCGACGCCGTCGCGTCGGGTAACGCGAGTTACTCCGGCTTTACGCTGGTGCTCGACACGCAGGATGTCGCCGAAGGGAAACGCTGGTTTGATAACCTGGCCGCACAGGGACAAATCGAAATGGACTGGCAGGAAACCTTCTGGGCGCACGGTTTCGGGAAAGTGACCGATCAATATGGCGTACCGTGGATGATCAATGTGGTGAAACAGCCGCAGCCGACAGAGTAAACCGACGGGAGGCGCGCCCTCCCGTGCTGTCATCGAAGCCCCTTCAATTCTTCATCGTCAAGTAACCATCCCTTAACTAAAACGTCACATTAATCCGCCACGATGGGGCCACTTTTTTAGGGAGGCCGCATCATGCAAACGGTTATTCGCGTCGAGAAACTCTCCAAAACGTTCAATCAGCATCAGGCGCTGCATGCGGTTGATCTGAACATCTCTTCCGGTGAGATGGTGGCTCTGCTTGGGCCTTCCGGTTCCGGCAAATCCACCCTTTTACGTCACTTAAGCGGTTTGATTACCGGCGATAAAGCGCCGGACTGCCATGTCGAGCTGCTGGGCCGCACGGTACAGCGTGAGGGCAAACTGGCGCGGGACATCCGCAAAAGCCGCGCTCACACCGGCTACATCTTCCAGCAGTTCAACCTCGTGAACCGTCTGACCGTACTGGAGAACGTGCTGATTGGCGCGCTCGGCAGCACGCCGTTCTGGCGTACCTGTTTTAGCTGGTTCACCCAGGCGCAGAAGCAGCGCGCGCTACAGGCGCTGACCCGCGTCGGGATGGCGCACTTCGCGCATCAGCGCGTATCGACGCTTTCCGGCGGACAGCAGCAGCGCGTTGCTATCGCCAGGGCATTGATGCAGCAGGCGAAAGTGATCCTCGCCGATGAGCCGATCGCCTCGCTGGACCCGGAGTCGGCGCGCATTGTGATGGACACCCTGCGCGACATTAACCAGACCGACGGCATCACCGTGGTCGTCACGCTGCATCAGGTGGATTACGCCCTGCGCTACTGCGAACGCATTGTGGCGCTGCGTCAGGGGCATGTGTTCTATGACGGCAGCAGCCAGCACTTTGATAACGATCGTTTTGACCATCTCTACCGCAGCATGAACCGCGTCGAACAGAACGCGCAGGCTGCTTAACATCCCCACAATGAGGAATGGAAATGAGCTACAAAGCCGTTGCCGCGCTGGCGTTCACCAGCATGTTCAGCATCAGCACCTTGTTAAGCCCGGCACATGCGGAAGAACAGGAAAAAGCACTGAACTTTGGCATTATTTCGACCGAATCACAGCAAAACCTGAAGCCGCAGTGGGACCCGTTCCTGAAGGACATGGAAAAGAAACTGGGCGTCAAAGTGAACGCCTTCTTCGCGCCTGACTATGCGGGCATCATTCAGGGAATGCGCTTCAACAAAGTGGATATCGCCTGGTACGGCAACCTCTCGGCGATGGAAGCCGTGGATCGCGCTAACGGTCAGGTATTTGCCCAGACCGTCGCCGCAGACGGATCGCCGGGCTACTGGAGCGTGTTGATCGTCAACAAAGACAGCCCGATCAATAACCTGGACGATCTGATCGCCAAACGTAAAGATCTCACCTTCGGCAATGGCGATCCGAACTCCACCTCTGGCTTCCTCGTCCCCGGTTATTACGTCTTCGCCAAAAACGGCATCTCCGCCAGCGACTTCAAACGCACCGTTAACGCCAGCCACGAAACCAACGCGCTGGCCGTCGCCAACAAGCAGGTGGATGTCGCAACCAATAACACCGAAAACCTCGACAAACTGAAAACCTCCGCGCCGGACAAGCTGAAAGCACTGAAGGTTGTCTGGAAGTCGCCGCTGATCCCGGGCGATCCAATCGTCTGGCGTAAAAATCTCTCCGAAACCACCAAGGACAAGGTGTACGACTTCTTTATGAATTACGGCAAAACAGCGGAAGAGAAAACCGTGCTGGAACGCCTGGGCTGGGCGCCATTCCGCCCCTCCAGCGACCTGCAACTGGTGCCGATTCGCCAGCTGGCGCTGTTTAAAGAAATGCAGGGCGTGAAGGACAACAAAGGGCTGAACGAGAGCGAAAAAACCAGCAAAACCTCCGCGATTAAAGCGCAGCTGGACGATCTCGACCGCCTGACCGCCGCGCTGGGCGCGATGACCAGCGTCACCAAAGCGGTGCAGTAAACCTGATGCCCGGTGGCGCTTCGCTTACCGGGCCTACGATGTTCTGTAGGCCAGATAAGGCGCAAGCGCTGCCATCCGGCAATAAACGACGCACGGAGCTAAACATGCAAAGCATCACCGTCGCCCCGCCAAAGCGTAGCTGGTTCTCGCTCCTGAGCTGGGCCATCCTTCTCGCCGTCCTGGTCGTTTCGTGGAAGGGCGCCGAAATGGCCCCGCTCACGCTAATTCAGGATTCCGGCAACATGGCGACCTTCGCCGCCGACTTCTTCCCGCCGGACTTCAGCCAGTGGCAGCACTATCTGGGCGAAATGGCCGTCACCCTGCAAATCGCCGTCTGGGGCACTGCGCTGGCGGTCATTCTGTCGATTCCCTGCGGCCTGATGTGCGCCGATAACCTCGTGCCGTGGTGGATTTACCAGCCGATGCGTCGCCTGATGGACGCCTGCCGCGCGATTAACGAAATGGTTTTCGCCATGCTGTTCGTGGTCGCCGTTGGTCTCGGGCCGTTTGCCGGGGTAATGGCGCTGTTTATCCACACCACCGGCGTGCTCTCCAAGCTGCTTTCCGAAGCGGTGGAAGCCATTGAACCCGGCCCGGTTGAAGGCATTCGCGCCACCGGCGCCAACAAAATTGAAGAGATCCTCTACGGCGTGCTGCCGCAGGTTATGCCGCTGCTCATCTCCTACTCGCTGTACCGTTTTGAGTCCAACGTCCGCTCCGCCACGGTGGTCGGCATGGTGGGCGCAGGCGGCATCGGCGTCACGCTGTGGGAAGCGATTCGCGGCTTTCAGTTCCCGCAGACCTGCGCCCTGATGGTGTTAATCATCATTACCGTCAGCCTGCTGGATTTCCTCTCCCAGCGTTTGCGTAAGCACTTTATCTGATTAGCGAGGCATTGATGGCTATGCACTTGTCTACACATCCGACCAGTTACCCAACGCGCTATCAGGAGATTGCCGCGAGACTTGAGCAGGAGCTTCGCCAGCATTACCGCTGCGGCGATTACCTTCCGGCGGAACATCAGCTTGCCGCCCGCTATGAGGTGAACCGCCACACGCTGCGCCGCGCCATCGATCAGCTCGTGGAGCGCGGTTGGGTGCAGCGTCGCCAGGGCGTCGGCGTACTGGTGCTGATGCGCCCGTTCGATTACCCGCTCAATGCCCAGGCGCGCTTTAGCCAGAATCTGCTGGAACAAGGCAGTCATCCCACCAGCGAAAAACTGCTGGCGGTGCTGCGCCCGGCATCCAGCCACATCGCCGATGCGCTGAGCGTCAAAGAGGGTGATAACGTCATCCACCTGCGCACCCTGCGCCGGGTAAATGGCATCGCCCTGTGCCTGATCGACCATTACTTTTCCGACCTCGCCCTCTGGCCGCTGTTGCAGGGCTTTAACCACGGTTCGCTGCATGACTACCTGCGCGAGCAGTGCGGTCTGGCGCTACAGCGCACCCAGACGCGCATCAGTGCCCGCCGTGCGCAGGCCAAAGAGAGCAAGGTGCTGGAAATTCCCAATATGGCGCCGCTGCTGTGCGTGCGCACACTGAACCACCGTGACGGCGAGGAAAACGCGACGGAGTACTCCGTCAGCCTGACCCGCGCCGACATGATCGAATTCACTATGGAGCACTGACGGAATGCACTTCGATACCGCCACTCGCCAGCGCTGGATGCGCGCGCTGGCTTACAGCAACGCCGACGCGCTTAACGTGAAAATGCAGGCGCTGAAACTCACGCCGGAATACGAACTGATTCGCGCCCCGGAAACCGGGCTGATGCAGATTCAGGCCCGCATGGGCGGCACCGGCAACCGCTTTTTCGCCGGAGATACCACGCTGACCCGTGCGGTGGTGCGTCTTAAGAGCGGCACGCTGGGCTACAGCTACCTGCTGGGACGCAACAAACACCACGCCGAGCAGTGCGCCGTCATCGACGCGCTGTTGCAGGAGCACACTCACTTCCAGACCTTAATGGAAACCTTAATTGCCCCGCTGGAGGCGGAACGCGACGCACACATTACCGCTCGCCGCGCCGAAGTAAACGCCAGCCGGGTCGACTTCTTTACGCTGGTACGCGGAGATAACGCATGACCCTACAAACCGCCTTTACCCTGCCCGTTCAGGACGCGCAACAGAGTTTTCGTCGCCTGCTGAAGGCGATGAGCGAGCCAGGGGTGATTGTCGCCCTGCATCAACTGAAACACGGCTGGCAGCCGCTGAATCTGGCCACCACCAGCGTATTGCTCACTCTGGTTGACGGCGACACCCCGGTATGGCTCGCGCCGTCCATCAACAACGACATTGCCAGTCAGAACCTGCGCTTTCACACCAGCGCGCCGCTGGTTGAACAGCCGCAGCAGGCCGCTTTTGCCGTCGCCGATGAACGCATCAGCAGCGAGCAGCTAAACGCCCTTTCCGCCGGAAGCGCCGTCGCGCCGGAAACCAGCGCCACCCTGATCGTCCAGGTCGCCAGCCTGAGCGGCGGACGCATGCTGCGCCTGACCGGGGCGGGTATCGCCGAAGAACGCATGATTGCCCCGCAGCTGCCGGAGTGCCTCATCCATGAACTGACTGAGCGCCCGCACCCGTTCCCGCTGGGGGTCGATCTCATCCTCACCTGCGGCGAGCGACTGCTGGCGATTCCGCGAACCACCCATGTGGAGGTGTGCTGATGTACGTAGCCGTCAAAGGGGGCGAAAAGGCGATAGCCAACGCCCACGCGTTGCAGGAAAACCGACGCCGGGGCGACGACACCCTCGCCGAACTGAGCGTGGCGCAAATCGAGCAACAGTTGAACCTGGCCGTGGATCGCGTGATGACCGAAGGAGGCATCGCCGACCGCGAACTGGCCGCGCTCGCCTTAAAACAGGCCAGCGGCGATAACATTGAAGCCATTTTCCTGCTGCGCGCATACCGCACCACGCTGGCAAAACTGGCGGTCAGTGAGCCGCTGAACACCGCAGAGATGCGTTTAGAGCGCCGTATCTCCGCCGTTTACAAGGATATTCCCGGCGGGCAGTTGCTGGGGCCGACCTACGATTACACCCATCGCCTGCTCGATTTTACCCTGCTGGCGAACGGCGAAACGCCGCCGTTGCGTACCGCTGACGCCATGCAGGACGCCGCGCCGCACGTTTTTTCTCTGCTGGCGAACCAGGGGCTGGCGAAGCGTGAAGAAGACAGCGGCGCCGTGCCGGATGACATCACCCGCACGCCGCCGGTTTACCCTTGTTCGCGCTCCTCACGCCTGCAACAGCTGATGCGCGGCGACGAAGGGTATCTGCTGGCGCTGGCGTATTCCACGCAACGCGGCTACGGGCGCAACCACCCGTTTGCTGGTGAGATCCGCAGCGGCTACGTCGGGCTGGAAACGGTGCCGGAGGAGCTGGGATTTGCCGTGAACGTCGGCGAACTGCTGATGACGGAATGCGAAATGGTCAACGGCTTTGTCGCACCGGAAAACGACGCGCCGCACTTTACCCGCGGCTACGGACTGGTGTTCGGCATGAGCGAACGTAAAGCAATGGCGATGGCGCTGGTGGAAAGAGCCCTACAGGCACCCGAATACGATGAAACGGTCACGGGACCGGCGCAGGACGAAGAGTTCGTGCTGGCGCATGCGGATAACGTCGAGGCGGCGGGTTTTGTTTCGCACCTCAAACTCCCCCACTACGTCGATTTCCAGGCTGAACTGGAACTGCTCAAACGCCTGCAACAGGAGGCCGCCCGTGACGACTAACCTCTCCGGCTACAACTTTGCTTATCTCGACGAGCAAACCAAACGCATGATCCGCCGCGCTATTTTAAAAGCGGTGGCGATCCCCGGTTATCAGGTGCCGTTCGGCGGGCGTGAAATGCCGATGCCCTACGGCTGGGGAACGGGCGGCATTCAGCTTACCGCCAGCGTGATTGGCGAGCCGGACATTCTGAAAGTGATCGACCAGGGGGCGGATGACACCACCAACGCCGTGTCGATCCGCAACTTCTTTAAGCGCGTAACCGGCGTGAACACCACCGAACGCACCGAAGACGCGACGCTGATCCAGACCCGTCACCGGATCCCGGAAACGCCGTTGACCGAAGATCAGATCATTATCTTCCAGGTGCCGATCCCTGAACCGCTGCGTTTTATCGAACCGCGCGAAACCGAAACCCGCACCATGCACGCGCTGGAAGAGTACGGCGTCATGCAGGTGAAGCTGTACGAAGATATCGCCCGCTTCGGCCATATCGCCACCACCTACGCCTACCCGGTGAAGGTCAATGACCGCTACGTCATGGACCCGTCGCCGATCCCGAAATTCGACAACCCGAAGATGAATATGATGCCCGCGCTGCAACTGTTCGGCGCGGGACGCGAAAAACGCATCTATGCCGTGCCGCCCTGGACCCGCGTGGAAAGCCTCGATTTCGACGATCACCCGTTCACCGTACAAACCTGGGATGAGCCCTGCGCCATCTGCGGTTCGACGCACAGCTATCTCGACGAAGTGGTGCTGGATGACACCGGCAAACGGATGTTTGTCTGCTCCGACACCGATTATTGCCGCCAACAGAGCGAGGCACTCAGCAAATGACGCAACCGCTGCTTTCAGTCAATAACCTGACCCATCTCTACGCGCCGGGCAAAGGCTTCAGCGATGTTTCTTTTGACCTGTGGCCTGGTGAAGTGCTGGGCATTGTCGGGGAGTCCGGTTCCGGCAAAACCACCCTGCTGAAATCGATCTCCTCGCGCCTGACGCCGCAGTCCGGCGACATTTTGTACCAGAACCGTTCACTGTACGGCATGAGCGAAGCCGACCGCCGCCGCCTGCTACGCACGGAATGGGGCGTGGTGCATCAGCATCCGATGGACGGACTGCGCCGCCAGGTCTCGGCGGGCGGCAATATCGGCGAACGCCTGATGGCCACCGGCGCGCGTCACTATGGTGAAATCCGCGCCACGGCGAAGCGCTGGCTGGAGGAGGTGGAAATTCCGGCTTCGCGCATCGACGACCTGCCGACCACTTTTTCCGGCGGGATGCAGCAGCGTTTGCAGATCGCCCGCAACCTGGTCACTCACCCGAAGCTGGTGTTTATGGACGAACCCACCGGCGGGCTGGACGTTTCCGTACAGGCAAAGCTGCTGGACCTGCTGCGCGGCCTGGTGGTGGAACTGGATCTGGCTGTGGTGATTGTCACCCACGATTTGGGCGTGGCGCGCCTGTTAGCGGACCGTCTGCTGGTAATGAAGCAGGGTCAGGTGGTGGAAAGTGGATTAACCGACCGCGTGCTCGACGATCCACACCACCCTTATACCCAGTTGCTGGTGTCGTCGGTATTGCAGAACTGATTTTTTGTTTTGCTGATTTTTTGTTTTGCCGGGTGGCGCTTTGCTTACCCGTCCTACAAAAAGCGCACCTGTAGGCCGGATAAGGCGAAGCCGCCATCCGGCAATCAGAATTAAGAGGCCAAAATGATTCGCGTAGAAAACGTCAGTAAAACCTTTGTGCTGCACCAGCAAAATGGCGTGCGCCTGCCGGTGCTGCAAAACGCCTCTCTGGAGGTACAAAACGGTGAATGCGTGGTGCTGCACGGCCACTCCGGGAGCGGTAAATCGACGCTGTTGCGCTCGCTATATGCCAACTATCTGCCGGACGAAGGGCACATCCACATTCGTCATAGCGATGAGTGGATCGATCTGGTGCAGGCCCCGGCGCGCAAGGTGCTGGAAGTGCGTCGCTCGACGATCGGCTGGGTGAGCCAGTTTCTGCGCGTGATCCCCCGGATCTCCGCGCTGGATGTGGTGATGCAGCCGCTGCTGGATCTGGGCGTCGCCCGCGAAACGTGCGCCGCGAAAGCCGCGAATCTGCTGACGCGCCTGAACGTCCCGGAACGGCTATGGCATCTCGCGCCCTCCACCTTTTCCGGCGGCGAGCAGCAGCGCGTGAATATCGCGCGCGGGTTTATCGTCGATTACCCGATCCTGCTGCTTGATGAACCCACCGCCTCACTGGACGCCAAAAACAGCGCCGCCGTGGTCGCGCTGATTGAAGAAGCCAAAGCGCGCGGCGCGGCGATTGTCGGCATTTTTCACGATCAAACCGTACGCGATCGCGTAGCGGATCGTTTGCATCTGATGGGAACCACATCATGATTATCAACAACGTAAAGCTGGTGCTGGAAGACGAAGTGGTGCAGGGATCGCTGGAAATGCAGGATGGGATTATCCGCGCCTTTGCGGAAAGTCAGAGCCGTCACCCCGAGGCGCTGGATGGCGAAGGCGGCTGGCTGCTGCCGGGTTTAATTGAGCTGCATACCGATAATCTCGACAAATTCTTCACCCCACGCCCGAAGGTGGACTGGCCCGCCCATTCCGCCATGAGCAGCCACGACGCGCTGATGGTCGCCAGCGGTATCACCACCGTGCTGGATGCCGTTGCGATTGGCGATGTCCGCGACGGCGGCGATCGCCTGGAAAATCTGGAAAAGATGATCAATGCCGTCGAAGAGACGCAGAAACGCGGCGTTAACCGTGCCGAACACCGCCTGCATCTGCGCTGTGAATTGCCCCATCACACCACCCTGCCGCTGTTCGAAAAGCTGGTGGATCGTGAGCCGGTAACGCTGGTCTCGCTGATGGATCACTCGCCGGGTCAGCGCCAGTTCGCTAACCGCGAGAAGTACCGTGAATACTATCAGGGCAAATATTCACTCAATGATGAGCAGATGGCCCGCTACGAAGAGGAACAGCTTCAGCTTGCGGCGCGCTGGTCGCAGCCGAACCGCGCCGCCATCGCGCAGATGTGCCGCGAACGTCATCTCGCGCTGGCAAGCCACGATGACGCAACGCCCGATCATGTGCTGGAATCGCATCAGCTTGGCAGCGTGATCGCCGAATTTCCCACCACGTTCGAGGCGGCAGAGGCGTCACGCAAGCATGGGATGAACGTACTGATGGGCGCGCCCAACATCGTGCGCGGCGGTTCGCACTCCGGCAACGTGGCGGCGCATAAGCTGGCAGAACTGGGGTTGCTGGATATCCTCTCCTCCGACTATTACCCCGCCAGCCTGCTCGACGCGGCATTCCGCGTGGCGGACGACGAGGCCAACACATTTACGCTGCCGCAGGCAATGCGCCTGGTGACACGCAACCCGGCGCGCGCGCTGAATCTCGACGATCGCGGCATCATCGCCGAAGGCAGGCGCGCCGACCTGGTGCTGGCGCACCGTAAAGGCGATCACATTCATATCGACCACGTCTGGCGTCAGGGTAAAAGGGTGTTCTGACTATGGGAAAACTGATCTGGCTGATGGGGCCGTCCGGCTCCGGTAAGGACAGTTTGCTGGCGGCGCTCCGCCAGCGGGAACATACGCAGTTGCTGGTTGCGCACCGCTATATCACGCGTGCGGCTAACGCGGGCAACGAGAACCATATTGCGCTGAGCGAGCAGGAGTTTTTCACTCGGGCAGGGCAAAATTTACTGGCGCTGAGCTGGCACGCTAATGGCCTGTACTACGGCGTTGGCGTGGAGATCGATCTGTGGCTGCACGCCGGTTTTGACGTGGTGGTTAACGGCTCACGCGCCCATCTGCCGCAGGCGCAGGCCCGCTACGGCAAAGCGCTGCTGCCCATCTGTTTGCAGGTCTCTCCCGATATTTTGCGCCAGCGCCTACAGGCGCGCGGGCGTGAAAGCGAAACCGAGATTGCCGCTCGCCTGGCGCGCGCGGCCCGTTACGCCCCTTTTAACTGTCATATCCTCAATAATGACGGAAGTTTGCTACAGTCAGTCGATACCTTATTAACGTTAATGGGCCGCCAGGAGAAAAGCCATGCCTGTCTGTGAACTACGCCGGGCCACGCCGGACGATACCGACGCGGTGTATCAACTGATCTGCGAACTGAAACAAGCGGAGTTCGATCGCCAGGCCTTTCGCGCCGGGTTTGCCTCAAATTTACAGGATCGCACGATACGCTACCAGCTGGCGCTGCGCGACGGGCAGGTTGTCGGGATGATCGGCCTGCATATGCAGTACCACCTGCATCACGCTAACTGGATCGGGGAGATCCAGGAACTGGTGGTGATGCCACAGGCGCGAGGTCTGAAAGTCGGCAGCCGGTTGCTGGCATGGGCGGAAGAAGAAGCCCGCCAGGCCGGCGCGGAGATGACGGAGCTGTCCACCAGCGTGAAACGCCATGATGCGCACCGGTTTTATCTGCGTGAAGGGTATGCGCAAAGCCATTTTCGTTTTACCAAAGCGCTTTGAGGTGACTAATGAGCCTGACGATTACGCTAACAGGAACCGGCGGCGCACAGGGCGTGCCAGCATACGGCTGCGATTGTCTCGCCTGCCGTCGGGCACGCTTACAGGAGCAGTATCGCCGCCGCCCCTGTAGCGGCGTCGTCAAATTCAATGACGCGGTAACGCTGCTTGATGCGGGTCTGCACGATCTTACCGATCGCTGGCCCGCCGGATCTTTTCAGCAGTTTCTGCTCACGCATTATCATATGGATCATGTTCAGGGGCTGTTCCCCCTGCGCTGGGGCGTGGGCGCCGCGATTCCGGTTTATGGCCCGCCGGATGAACAGGGCTGCGACGATCTGTTTAAACACCCCGGCATCCTTGATTTCAGCCATACCGTCGAACCGTTTGTGGTCTTCGAGCTCCAGGGATTACAGGTAACGCCGCTGCCGCTTAACCATTCAAAACTGACGTTTGGCTATCTGCTGGAATCTGCGCACAGCCGCGTCGCGTGGCTGTCGGACACCGCAGCGCTGCCGGATAAGACAGTAAAATTTCTGCTGAATAACCAGCCGCAGACGATCGTCATCGACTGTAGTCACGCGCCACGCGCGGAAGCGCCGCGTAATCACTGCGATGTAAACACGGTTATCGCGCTCAATGAGGTGATTCACTGCCCACGGGTCATTCTCACCCACATCAGCCACTCGTTCGACGTATGGCTGATGGATAACCCCCTGCCGGGCGGCATTGAAGCCGGATATGACGGGATGGAGATTGTGCTGGAGTAGCCTTACGCCGGATGGCGGCGCATTGCGCCTTATCCGGCCTACGATTGTCGCGCGGTTAACGATCGTACTCGTCTTCCATTCTGCGCTCTTCATCTTCCAGCTGACGACGTTCCTGATCGAGCTGGCGTTGGCGATCGTCCAACTGGCGACGCCGATCTTCAAACTGACGGCGTCTGTCGTCATATTGTCTGCGGCGATCGTCGCTCATCTGGCGCTGCCACTCTTCATCACGGCGGTCATCCTCATAATCCCGCCCGTTGTCAGATTTATACGCGTCATTGATCGCCTGCTGAATATTACCGATGGTGTCATCAACAATATCGGCATGCGCAGGAAGCGTCGTCAGCGACAACAGGCCCAGAGCAATGAGCGTAGAATAGCGTTTCATAAAACCAGCCTCGCAGAGATCTTCCCCTCACGGTAGCGAATGGCCTGTTCGACGTGTAGCGGAGGAATCTCAAACCCGGTAAGGCGCGGTTGTTTCCATTAGCTGGTTTGCGCGCTGTTTGTCCTCTGCAACCAAAACAACGCCATGACATTTTTGATCCGGCGAGATGCTCCAGATACGCTCCTCAGGGATACAACCGCCATCATAAATTACCTTTGTACCGTCATATGGCCAGAATGCGCCCAGTTCCGTATCTAATACGAAAACCGCGATCTGATCGGACTCGCGAGCGATCTTCTGCCAGAGCATTTTTCCACCGTCATACTGTTCAAAATCACTGATCAAGGTGATGCCACACTTCAGGATCAGCGCTTCGTACAAGCGCGTGGCTAATCCCTTATCACGCTCAGCCGGATCAACACATACCCCTTCAGCCTGAAGAACATGTGTATCTTCCCAGCATCGTTCTACGGCAACGATATCTCTGCCTAAAGCGGATTTATACTGCAAATCAAGCGCAGCAATAACGCGATGGCGAGGCACGCCTTCAAACATCTCAACATCCGCTTCAATAATCGCTGCTCGCGGAGTCTGTCTATCATAAATAACATGCAAAACGCGCCCTGAAAGCGCAAATTCTTCCACGACATTAAAAGCGCGGGCGACGGTCATTGGGCTGTAAGTTGTCGGCATCACAATCATCTGTGAGTCACCTCTTGTCAGTACCGGCATAATTCCCTTTATATCCTAATCAGGCAGTATTTGCGCAGATTAGCATCACCGGTTTTGCCTTCGCTCTTGATGAATTCCTAAACCCTTCAGGGGCGTTGATTTTCTGATACTCGCTCGCAAATCAAATGAGAGAACATGAAAAATCTCATTTGCCCTGCTGTTCTATCGCCATAATCGCCTCCACGCGCTTTTGATGGCGCCCCCCTTCAAACCCCGCATCCAGCCAGGCATCCACGATCATTTTTGCCAGCTCCAGCCCAACAACCCGCGAGCCAAAAGCCAGCACGTTGGTATCATTATGCTGGCGCGAAAGCTGTGCCGAATAGGGTTCGCTGCAAACGACGGCGCGGACTCCGGCAAACTTGTTTGCCGTTATCGAAATCCCCACACCGGTGCCACACACCAGAATACCGCCATCAACCTCGCCAGAGACAACGGCTTGTGCCACCTCGCTGGCATAATGCGGGTAATCCGTGCGCTCCGGCGACCAGGTTCCCTTATCAATCACCGTAATACCGCGCTGGGTTAAGTGCGTCAAAATATCCTGTTTCAGGATAAAACCAACGTGATCACAGCCAAATGCTATCTTTTTCATACTCATTCTCGCCCCGGTCAAACTTTACGAATAAAAAATATTTGTGATTTAAATGAATTTAAAAGAACAATAAATCGACAGAAAGACGCTGTATGGGCCTGTTCTACACACCTCCGTTCGGCAAAGCAAGAGCGACAAATACCCTACCTTGATGCTTACACAGGCTGCACCTGAACAAGCGAAAACTATAATTCATTGTTTTATATTGACTTATTTTCATTCCGTATTTTTATCAACGCTATTAAATTCACGAAATGACAAACTTTATAAATTTAACTATTTTGTGAAGTGGTCAGCATCTTTTCTGTTCCTGCTGTGGTGATATAGTGGCGTCTTCATTTCAAGGACAAGAGAACGTAATGAGTCAGTCAGAATTTGATTCAGGGCTTCCAAACGGCATCGGGCTTGCGCCTTACCTGCGCATGAAGCAGGAAGGCATGACGGAGAACGAGAGCCGTATCGTCGAGTGGTTACTCAAGCCGGGTAATCTCAGCAGCGCGCCAGCCATTAAAGATGTCGCAGAGGCGCTGGCGGTATCTGAAGCCATGATTGTTAAGGTATCGAAACTGCTGGGATTCAGCGGGTTTCGCAACTTACGCAGCGCGCTGGAAGACTATTTTTCTCAGTCTGAGCAGGTATTGCCTGCCGAACTGGCCTTTGATGAAGCGCCGCAGGATGTGGTGAATAAGGTATTCAACATTACCTTACGCACCATTATGGAAGGTCAGTCAATCATCAACGTGGATGAGATTCATCGCGCCGCACGCTTCTTTTATCAGGCGAAGCAGCGTGATTTGTATGGCGCTGGCGGGTCGAATGCCATCTGCGCGGACGTACAGCATAAGTTCTTACGCATCGGCGTGCGCTGCCAGACTTACCCGGACGCGCACATCATGATGATGTCCGCATCGCTATTAAAAGAAGGCGATGTCGTGTTGGTAGTGACCCATTCCGGGCGCACCAGTGATGTAAAAGCCGCGGTTGAACTGGCGAAAAAGAATGGTGCCAAAATTATCTGTATCACCCACAGCTACCATTCACCTATCGCCAAATTGGCTGACTATATTATTTGTTCGCCAGCACCAGAAACACCGTTATTAGGGCGTAATGCTTCCGCACGCATATTACAACTCACTCTACTGGATGCATTTTTTGTTTCCGTCGCCCAACTGAATATCGAACAGGCAACCATTAATATGCAAAAAACTGGCGCAATTGTTGATTTCTTTTCACCAGGCGCGCTGAAATAAAATGCTCGTTGCTCTCATTTTCGGGAGCAACACCCTACACTGAGAATACTGCTATGAATAAATATCTGAAATATTTCAGCGGTGCGGCTATGGGCTTAATGTTGTCCACCAGCGCATTTGCCGCCGCCGAATATGCCGTAGTATTAAAAACATTATCCAATCCATTCTGGGTGGATATGAAAAAAGGTATTGAAGATGAAGCAAAAACGCTGGGTGTCAGCGTCGATATTTTTGCCTCGCCTTCGGAAGGCGACTTTCAGTCTCAGTTGCAGCTATTCGAAGATCTCAGCAATAAAAATTACAAAGGTATCGCCTTTGCGCCATTATCCTCAGTAAACCTGGTGATGCCCGTCGCCCGCGCGTGGAAGAAAGGGATTTATCTGGTCAATCTCGATGAAAAAATCGATATGGATAACCTGAAAAAAGCGGGCGGTAACGTCGAAGGGTTTGTCACCACCGATAACGTCGCCGTGGGCGCCAAAGGCGCGGAGTTCATTATTGAGAAACTGGGCGCCGAGGGCGGTGAAGTCGCCATTATTGAAGGTAAAGCCGGTAACGCCTCCGGCGAGGCGCGCCGCAATGGCGCAACCGAGGCTTTCAAAAAGGCAAGCCAAATCAAGTTGGTCGCCAGCCAACCCGCAGACTGGGACCGAATCAAAGCGTTAGACGTTGCCACCAACGTGCTGCAACGCAACCCGAATATCAAAGCGATTTATTGCGCTAACGACACCATGGCGATGGGCGTCGCCCAGGCCGTGGCTAACGCCGGGAAAAGCGGAAAAGTGCTGGTAGTGGGTACAGACGGTATCCCGGAAGCCCGCAAAATGGTGGAGGCCGGACAGATGACGGCGACAATCGCTCAGAACCCTGCGGATATCGGCGCGACAGGGCTCAGGCTGATGGTTGATGCCGCGAAATCAGGCAACGTGATCCCGCTGGATAAAGCGCCGGAATTTAAGCTGGTCGATTCCATCCTGGTCGCAAAGTAAGTCCGTAAATAGGCCGGATGGCGACGCGAAAACCTCTTATCCGGCCGACCCGAACGTAGGCCTGATAAGCGTAGCACCATCAGGCAATGGCACTGATTTAGTCAATATTTTTCTTACACAAAATCATTCGAGATGCATCGAGGCGGCAACTGAGTAAATCCCCAGGAGCTTACATAAGTAAGTGACTGGGGTGAGCGAAGGTAGCCAACAAAGAGGCAGCTTGAAGGATGAAGTGTAAAAGAGGTTAATTATGGTCACGCCATATATCTCGATGGCGGGGATCGGCAAATCCTTTGGTCCGGTTCACGCATTAAAATCGGTTGATTTAACGGTTTATCCTTATGAAATACACGCATTATTAGGAGAAAATGGCGCCGGTAAATCAACGTTGATGAAGGTTCTGTCGGGAATACATGAACCGACCAAAGGCACCATTACGATTAATAACGTTAATTACGACAAGCTGGATCACAAATTAGCGGCACAACTCGGCATTGGCATTATTTATCAGGAACTCAGCGTGATTGATGAATTAACCGTGCTGGAGAATTTATATATTGGTCGTCATCTGACGAAAAAAGTCTGTGGCGTCAATATTATTGACTGGAAAGAGATGCGCGTACGGGCCGCCATGATGTTGCTGCGCGTCGGTTTAAAAGTCGATTTAGACGAAAAGGTGGCGAATTTATCCATCAGCCATAAGCAAATGCTGGAAATCGCCAAGACGCTGATGCTCAACGCCAAAGTGATCATCATGGACGAACCCACCTCCTCGCTCACCAATAAAGAGGTGGACTACCTGTTTCTGATCATGAACCAGCTACGCAAAGAGGGCACCGCCATCGTCTACATCTCGCATAAGCTGGCGGAAATTCGCCGCATCTGCGACCGCTATACGGTGATGAAAGACGGCAGCAGCGTTTGCAGCGGGATGGTGAGCGACGTCAGCAACGACGATATCGTCCGCCTGATGGTTGGCCGCGAACTGCAAAACCGCTTTAACGCCATGAAAGAGAGCACCGGCAACATCGAGCGCGATACGGTATTCGAGGTGAAAAACGTCACCAGCCGCGACAAGAAAAAGGTTCGCGATATCTCCTTTAGCGTCAGCCGGGGCGAAATTTTAGGTTTCGCCGGACTGGTCGGCTCCGGGCGCACCGAGCTGATGGATTGCCTGTTCGGCGTCGATAAACGCGCAAGCGGCGAGATCCGTCTGAACGGGAAAACCATCTCCCCGCGCTCCCCCCTGGATGCGGTGAAAAAAGGGATGGCTTACATCACCGAAAGCCGCCGGGATAACGGCTTCTTCCCCAATTTCTCTATCGCCCAGAACATGGCGATCGGCCGCAGCCTGAAAAGCGGCGGCTTTAAGGGGGCGATGGGCCTGTTCCACGAAGGCGACGAGCAGCGTACCGCCGAAGCGCAGCGCGAACTGCTGGCGCTGAAGTGTCATTCCGTTAACCAGAACATCACCGAACTCTCCGGCGGAAACCAGCAGAAAGTGCTGATTTCCAAATGGTTGTGCTGTAGCCCGGAGGTGATCATTTTCGACGAGCCGACCCGTGGTATCGACGTCGGTGCGAAAGCCGAAATTTATAAAGTGATGCGCCAGTTGGCGGACGACGGAAAAGTCATCCTGATGGTGTCATCTGAACTTCCTGAAATTATCGCCGTCTGCGACCGCATCGCCGTGTTCTGCGAAGGACGACTGACGCAAATCCTGACCAATCGCGATGACATGAGCGAAGAGGAGATTATGGCATGGGCATTACCACAAGAGTAAAAGGTGACGTGAACGGGAAGAAACCGTTCAACTTTGCGCTGTTCTGGGATAAATACGGCACCTTCTTCATCCTGGCGATTATCGTCGCCATCTTCGGTTCGCTGTCGTCAGAATATTTTCTGACCACCAACAACATCACCCAGATTTTTGTCCAGAGTTCGGTAACGGTGCTGATCGGCATGGGTGAATTTTTTGCCATCCTGGTCGCCGGTATCGACCTGTCCGTCGGGGCGATTCTGGCGCTGTCCGGGATGGTGACGGCCAAACTGATGCTGGCAGGCGTCGATCCGTTATTTGCGGCGCTGATTGGCGGCGTGCTGGTCGGCGGTGCGCTGGGAGCGATTAACGGCTGCCTGGTGAACTGGACTGGCCTGCATCCGTTCATTATCACCCTTGGCACTAACGCGATTTTCCGTGGTATCACGCTGGTGATTTCCGACGCCAACTCGGTATACGGCTTCTCATTCGACTTCGTGAACTTCTTCGCCGCCAGCGTGTTAGGTGTTCCCGTGCCGGTCATCTTCTCGCTGATTGTCGCGGTGATCCTCTGGTTCCTCACTACCCGCATGCGGCTTGGGCGCAACATCTACGCGCTCGGCGGCAACAAAAACTCGGCGTTCTATTCCGGGATTGACGTGAAGTTTCACATCCTGGTGGTGTTTATCATCTCCGGCATTTGCGCGGGACTGGCGGGCGTGGTTTCTACTGCGCGACTCGGCGCCGCAGAACCCTTAGCCGGAATGGGTTTTGAAACCTACGCCATCGCCAGCGCCATCATTGGCGGCACCAGCTTCTTCGGCGGCAAGGGGCGCATCTTCTCGGTGGTAATTGGCGGCTTAATCATCGGCACCATCAACAACGGTCTGAATATTTTGCAGGTACAAACCTATTACCAACTGGTGGTGATGGGCGGATTAATTATCGCGGCTGTCGCCCTTGACCGTCTTATCAGTAAGTAAGGAATGATCATGAAAATCTCTCCCTCTTTAATGTGTATGGATCTGCTGAAGTTTAAAGAACAGATCGAATTTATCGACAGCCATGCAGACTATTTTCATATTGATATTATGGATGGCCACTTTGTGCCGAATCTGACGCTGTCCCCCTTCTTCGTCAGCCAGGTCAAGAAACTGGCGAGCAAACCTCTTGATTGTCATCTGATGGTGACGCGTCCGCAGGATTATATTGGTCAACTGGCGCGCGCCGGTGCGGATTTCATCACGCTGCACCCGGAAACCATCAACGGTCAGGCATTCCGTCTGATTGACGAAATCCGCCGCCACGGTATGAAAGTGGGCCTCATTCTCAACCCGGAAACACCGGTTGAGGCGATGAAATACTATATCCATAAGGCTGATAAAGTGACGGTGATGACCGTCGATCCCGGCTTTGCCGGGCAGCCGTTCATCCCGGAAATGCTGGATAAAATCGCCGAGCTGAAAGCCTGGCGCGAGCGTGAAGGGCTGCATTACGAAATTGAAGTGGATGGCTCCTGCAATCAGGCCACCTACGAAAAATTGATGGCGGCAGGCGCGGATGTCTTTATCGTCGGCACCTCCGGGCTGTTTAACCACGCGGAGAATATCGACGACGCATGGCAAGTGATGACGGCGCAGATCCTGACGGCGAAAAACGAGGTACTGCCTCATGCAAAAACAGCATAGCGTTGTGGCGGGTGTGGATATGGGGGCAACCCATATCCGTTTTTGCCTGCAAACGGCAAGCGGTGAGACTCTGCACTGTGAGAAACAGCGTACGGCGGAGGTGATCGCGCCCGGCGTGGTGGCCGGTATTGCGCAGATGATTAGCGAACAGATCGCACGCTACGGGGCGCGTTGCCGTGGTCTGGTGATGGGATTTCCGGCGCTGGTCGGCAAAGACAACCGCACCATCATTTCGACACCCAATTTGCCGCTGCAACCTGAAGAAGTGCATGACCTCGCGGGAAAACTGGAGGATGCGCTGGGCTGCCCGGTCGCGTTTTCCCGCGACGTGAACTTACAGCTGTCGTATGACGTCGTGGAAAACCATCTCACACAGCAGCAGGTGCTGGCCGCCTACCTCGGCACGGGAATGGGCTTCGCGGTGTGGATGAACGGCGCGCCCTGGACCGGAGCGCATGGCGTGGCGGGCGAACTGGGGCATATTCCCCAGGGCGACATGACGCAAACCTGTGCCTGCGGCAATCCAGGTTGCCTCGAAACGGTCTGTTCCGGGCTGGCGCTGAAACGCTGGTACGAACAACAGCCACGGGATTTCGCGCTGGACGCACTGTTTGTCCACGCCGGAGAAGCGCCATTCGTCCAGGCGCTGCTGGAAAGCGCCGCCCGCGCGATTGCCACCAGCATAAATCTGTTCGATCCCGATGCGGTGATTTTGGGCGGCGGCGTGATGGATATGCAGGCTTTCCCGCGCGAACAATTAATTACCCTGATCCAAAAATACCTGCGCCGACCGTTGCCGTATCAGGCCGTACGTTTTATTGCCGCCTCGTCCTCCGCGTTTAACGGCGCGCAGGGCGCGGCAACGCTGGCGCGCTGCCGTTTTCTGTCGTCGCGGTGATATCGCGACGCTTATCAGGCCTGCACATGCGCCGCCCGCAGCGCCTGCGCGAGCTGCGCCCGGGTAAACGGTTTACGCAGCAGCGCCACATCCGGCAGAGCGGGGTTATGCGCCGGGCGTAAATCCTGCCCGCTGATAAGCAGCAGCGTCAGGCGGGGATAATGCTTGCGGGCATGGTTGATCACCTCCACGCCGCTCAGACTGCCTGGCAGCATTAAGTCGCTGATAAGAACATCAATCTCGCCGGATGACGCCAGCATCTGCATCGCCTGCTCGCCGTTGGCGGCCTCCAGCGTCAGATACCCCAGCAGATGCAGTTGCTCGCACAACGTCTGACGAACATCCGCCTCATCTTCCAGTACCAGCACCAGTTTCTCGTCGCTGGCGGTACTTTGCACCGCAACCGGCTCCAGGTTTGCCACCGCAGGCGCGATGGCGCGGGGAAGCTGCAATCTGACCGTCGTCCCCTGCCCCGGCGCGCTCTCAATTTCGACACGGCCGCCCGACTGGCGCACAAAGCCGTAAACCATCGATAACCCAAGCCCGCTGCCGCTGCCGGTCTGTTTGGTGGTGAAGAACGGCTCGAACACCTGCGCTTTCACCTCCTGCGACATACCGCAGCCGTGATCGATCACCTCCAGCGCCACCATATCCTGACGACGTCCGTCACTGCGCGTAACCCGCTGGTTCCAGGTGCGGATTTTGATCGTCCCTGTCTGCCCTTCCATCGCATCGCGGGCGTTCATCACCAGGTTGATGATCGCGTTCTCCAGTTGGCTGACGTCTATCCACGCGGCCCAGGCGGGCGACTGGGCTTCTATCTCCAGCGTCAGCGTGGCCGGTAGCGAGTGACGCATCAGTTCGCTCAGGTTTTCCAGCAGCGTTTTCAGTTCCACCGAGTGCGGGTGCAGCGACTGTTTACGGGAGAACGCCAGCAGGCGTTGCGTCAGCAGCGCCCCGCGCTCGGCGGCCTTCAGCGCGCGGGTAATGCGCGGCGCATCCGGCGAGTCGGGGCTGACCAGCTCCAGGCTGCCGATAATCACCGCCAGCAGGTTGTTAAAATCATGCGCCAGCCCGCCCGTCAGTTGCCCTACCGCTTTCAGTTTCTGGCTGTGCAGCAGCGCCTCTTCCAGCCCCTGACGCTCCGTTCGGTCGATCTCCATCTGGGAGGTCTTTTCTTTCAGCAGGCGGGAGGTGCGCTCCAGCGACGCCGTATTGCGGGCAAAAACGTTAAACGCGCGCGCCAGTTCCCCCAGTTCGTCCCGCCGCTGCAAGGCAGGGACGCTGACATCCGATTCGCCATGCGCCAGCCGGGTCATGGCGCGCGAAATCGCCGTCAGGTTAGAACCAAGGTTGCGGTAGATATACCACCCGGCAAAACCGGTAATCACCACCGCCAGCAGGGCGAAGGTCATGATAAACAACGCGCCGGAGCGCAATTCCTGATGGCTTTGCGCCACCCGCTGTTCTGAGATGATCGCCACCTGCGCCGCATACTGATTGATGTCGCTGTTTAAAATCGCCACCAGCGCTTTGATGTGGAACATGTACCAACTGATGGCCAGGTCGCTTTGCTCCAGCGCCGCCGAGAGCGGTTCAAGTTTGCGTAACTCCTGGTTAAAGTCAGACAGAATCACGTTCACCAGCGGATCGGCATGTTGCTCAGGCAGAGCGCGCATCACGCCATCCAGCTGTTTAATGACGGCGCGCGGCGTCGGCGTTTCGATGGCGGCGCGAATCAGGCGATCCATTTGACTGAACAACGCCGCATCCTGCGCCGCATCAAGCTGTTGCAGATGCCGCAGGTAACTCTGATTCTGATACAGCGAACTCAGCAGCGTATTACGTTCCAGATGCCGCCGCTGCCCGCGCTGCAACATGCCCGCCACGCTGGTCTGCAACTCGTTGCTGCGTTGAATAATGCGGGCCACCAGCCCCGGTTCCTGCTGTGCCAGCGGGGCGGTCGCCAGCTGTTCGAGTGAATGCCTGAGCGCCCGCTGAGTCTCCTGCAACCGCTCCGCTTCGCCCTTGTACTCCAGCGCGCCGACCACCTGCGACAGCCGCACCGCCGCCGTCGCCACGTTCGCCGTATCGCGCGCCAGGTTCATACTGCCGGTCATGTCATCGACGGTTTGCTGCTGCACCTGCTCCTGTATTTGACTCGCATGCTGAAAACCCAGCACCGCCACGCCGCTCACCATCAGCGTCACCGCCACTACCAGCAGATTAAAAAACAGCAGTCGCCCGCGCGCACTGGCGAAAAAGTGACGTCTGTGCTGCGGCATATCACGCTCCATGAAGAAAAATCGCAATATGACAAATATGAACGGCTTCTGACATTTTGCATTTACTTTCCTGTGATGGAGTGCTGATATCGCTAACCCCGCAGGAGATCCGCCATGAGCAGGACACCGGTTCTGGAGATGCGCAATATTGCCAAAGCGTTTGGCAAATTTTACGCGCTGAAAGGGGTCGATCTGACGGTATATCCCGGTGAAATCCACGCGCTGATGGGCGAAAACGGCGCCGGTAAAAGCACCCTGATGAAGATTCTCGCCGGTGCATATACCGCCACCAGCGGCGAGATTCTGATCGACGGTCAGCCCTTTCATATTCGTGGGCCGAAAGATGCCCTGAGCGCAGGCATCACTCTGATTTATCAGGAGATGCAGCTTGCGCCTAACCTTACCGTCGCCGAAAATATTTTCCTCGGCAGCGAGCTGTCGCGTGGCGGCATCGTGCAGCGTAAAGAGATGGTGTTGCAGGCGCAAAAGGTCATCGACCGACTCGGCGCGCAGTTTAAAGCCAGCGATCGGGTAATGCGGCTGACCATCGCCGAACAGCAGCAGGTGGAGATCGCCCGCGCCCTGCATCGCAACAGCCGTATCCTGGTGATGGATGAACCTACCGCCGCCCTCTCATCTCGTGAAACCCACCGTCTGTTTGAGCTGATCATGCGCCTTCGCGATGAAGGGATGGCGGTTATCTATATCAGCCACCGTATGGCGGAGGTGTATGAGCTGTCCGATCGCGTCAGCGTCCTGCGCGACGGACAGTACGTCGGCAGCCTCACCCGCGACAAACTCAACGCGTCCGAACTGGTGCGCATGATGGTGGGGCGTCCGTTAAGCGACCTGTTCAACAAAGAACGCGACATCCCGCTCGGTAAACCGCGCCTGAACGTTCATCACCTTACCGACGGCGGTAAAGTGCAGCCGTGCAGCCTGCTGGTACGTTCCGGCGAAATCGTCGGCCTGGCCGGGCTGGTCGGCGCCGGGCGTTCCGAACTGGCGCACCTGATTTTCGGCGTGCGTAAAGCCACCGGCGGGATGATCGAGGTGGATGGCGAGCCGGTGGTGATCCACTCCCCGCGTGAGGCCATTGAGCACGGTATTGGCTACCTCACCGAAAACCGCAAAGAACAAGGGTTGTTTTTAGAACTGGCGGCGGCGGAGAACATTACGATGGCGACGCTGGAGCGCGACGCCAACTGGGGGATGCTGAACCGTAAAAAAGCCCAAAGCATCTCCGATGACGCCATTCAGTTGCTCAACATTCGCGTGCCGCATGCCCAGGTCCGCGCCGGAGGTTTGTCCGGCGGCAATCAGCAAAAGCTTCTGATCTCACGCTGGGTCGCCATCGGCCCGCGCATTCTGATTCTGGACGAACCAACGCGCGGCGTGGATGTCGGCGCGAAAAGCGAGATCTATCGCATCATGAACGAAATGGCGCGTAAGGGCGTGGCGATCCTGATGATCTCCAGCGAATTGCCGGAAATCGTCGGCATGAGCGATCGCGTCTACGTCATGCATGAAGGCAGCATTGCCGGGGAATTGCACAGCCAGGACATTACACAGGAAAACATCATGCGGCTGGCGACCGGCGTAAACGACTCCCACCTTGAGGCGGTGAAATCATGAATAACCCAACCACTCCCCAGCAGGTGGCGAAGTCCGCCTCCGCAAAAAAGATGTTGATGAGCGATCTGATGCAAACGGTCGGTATTTTACCGATTTTAGTGCTGATCGTGGCGGTATTTGGCTTTATCGCACCTAACTTTTTCACTGAAAGCAACCTGCTGAACATCACCCGCCAGGCGTCGATCAACATCGTGCTGGCGGCGGGGATGACGTTCATCATTCTGACCGGCGGCATCGACCTCTCCGTGGGGTCGATTCTCGGCACCACCGCCGTGGCGGCGATGGTGGTCTCTCTGATACCGGAGTTCGCCATGCTGTCGATTCCGGCGGCGCTGATGCTCGGCCTGGGGCTGGGGCTGATTAACGGCGCGCTGGTGGCCTTCGCCGGGCTGCCGCCCTTTATTGTCACGCTCGGCACCTATACGGCGCTGCGCGGCGCGGCCTACCTGCTGGCGGACGGCACCACGGTGATCAACTCCAATATCAGCTTCGAGTGGATCGGCAATAACTATCTTGGCCCGATTCCGTGGCTGGTGGTTATCGCCCTCGCGGTGATCGTACTGTGCTGGTTCATTCTGCGGCGCACCACGCTGGGCGTACATATTTATGCCGTGGGCGGCAACATGCAGGCGGCGCGTTTAACCGGCATCAAAGTGTGGCTGGTGCTGCTGTTTGTGTACGGCATGAGCGGTCTGCTGTCGGGGCTGGGCGGAGTGATGAGCGCCTCGCGTCTCTACAGCGCCAACGGCAACTTAGGCATGGGGTATGAGCTGGACGCCATCGCGGCGGTGATCCTCGGCGGCACCAGTTTTGTCGGCGGGATCGGCACGATCACCGGCACGCTGGTGGGCGCGCTGATCATCGCCACCCTGAATAACGGCATGACGCTGATGGGCGTCTCTTACTTCTGGCAACTGGTGATCAAAGGGGCGGTGATCATCATAGCAGTGCTGATCGACAAATACCGTACCCGACACCATCAAAGTGCATAGACAAACTTGCCGGATGGCGGCGCAGGCCTACCCGTTCGCAGGCCGGATAAGCGCAGCGCCATCAGGCTTATAACAACAATACCCTACGTGAGGAAAAGAGTATGCGTTTGAAACCATTAGTGACCGCGCTCTGTGCTGGCGCGTTACTGGCCGCATCGCCGTTTGTACAGGCCAAAGAACTGAAATCCATCGGCGTGACGGTGGGCGACCTTGCCAACCCGTTCTTCGTGCAGATAACAAAAGGGGCGGAGCTGGAAGCGCGCAAACTGGCCGGTGATGGCGTAAAAGTGACGCTGGTCTCCAGCGGCTACGATCTGGGTCAGCAGGTTTCGCAGATCGACAACTTTATTGCCGCGAAGGTGGATATGATCATCCTTAACGCCGCAGATTCAAAAGGGATCGGCCCGGCGGTGAAACGGGCGAAAGACGCCGGGATCGTGGTGGTCGCGGTTGACGTGGCTGCCGAAGGCGCAGACGCCACCATCACCTCTGATAACACCCAGGCGGGCGAAATGGCCTGTAAATACATTACCGATCGTCTGAAAGGCAAAGGCAATGTGGTGATCATCAACGGGCCGCCGGTTTCCGCCGTGCAGAACCGTGTCGAGGGCTGCCAGACCGAGTTCAAACGCCACCCGGATATCAAGGTGCTCTCCTGGAACCAGAACGCCAAAGGCAGTCGCGAAGGCGGGCTGGAAGTGATGACCGCCCTGCTGGCTGCGAATCCGAAGATCGACGGCGTATTTGCGATCAACGATCCGACGGCGATCGGCGCCGATCTGGCGGCAAAACAGGCACAGCGCAATGAGTTCTTTATCGTCGGTGTGGATGGTTCGCCCGATGGCGAAGAGGCGCTGAAGCGTGAAAATTCCCTGTTTGTGGCGACCCCCGCACAAGATCCGCAGGTGATGGCGGCAAAAGCGGTGGAGATCGGCTATGACATTCTACAGGGCAAACCGGCGCCTGGTGAACCTGTGCTGATTCCGGTGACGATGATCGATAAAAACAACATCGGCAGCTACAAGGGCTGGACGGTGAAATAACGGAAAGCGGCCTCTGCGTAGGCCCGATAAGCGCAGCGCCATCAGGCAGTAAACCCATGCCGGATGGCGGCAAAAATGCCTTATCCGGCCTACAAGGCTACATCACAATAAGGAGAATTCTTTCAATGAAACGCTCCGAAATAAACGAAATTCTCGGCCACACGCGGCAATTCTTTTCCATGCATGACGTCCACCTGCCGCCTTTCGCCAGCTTTGCCCCATCGCAATGGCGTCAGCTTGATGCCGCCTGGAGCGAAGTATTCGATCTCAGGCTCGGCTGGGATGTTACCGCGTTCGGCGGGACAGATTTTGCCGCTCAGGGACTGACGCTGTTTACCCTGCGCAACGGCTCGCCCAAAGGTATGCCTTATGAGAAATGCTACGCGGAAAAAATCATGCATGTGCGCGACGCGCAGGTTACGCCGATGCATTTCCACTGGCGCAAGCGTGAAGACATTATCAATCGCGGCGGCGGTAATTTAATCGTTGAACTGTGGAACGCCGACTCCCGGGACCAGACCGACAATACCGACGTCACCATTGTGATAGACGGCTGTCGGCAGACCCATGCGGCAGGCAGCCAGCTGCGCCTTTCGCCAGGAGAAAGCATTTGCCTGACGCCGGGCCTGTATCACAGCTTCTGGGCGGAAAAAGGGTTTGGCGACGTGCTGGTCGGCGAAGTTTCTTCCGTCAATGACGATGACCATGACAACCATTTTCTCCAGCCGATCGCCCGCTATAACGACATTGAAGAAGATGAACCGGCGCAACTGGTGTTGTGTAACGAGTACCGCCTGTTCTGCTGAACAAGGAGCACATTATGCCGTTGATTTCTCTTGCCGATGGACTCGACCATGCCCGCAAGCATCGCTATGCGCTGGGGGCGTTTAACGTTCTGGATTCCCACTTTTTACGCGCGCTGTTCGCCGCCGCCAGGCAGGAACGCTCGCCGTTTATCATTAACATTGCCGAAGTCCATTTTAAGTATGTTTCGCTGGACTCGCTGGTCGAAGCGGTAAAATTCGAAGCCGCCAGACACGATATTCCGGTGGTGCTTAACCTCGACCACGGGCTGCATTTTGAATCCGTGGTGCGGGCGTTACGTCTGGGCTTCAGCTCGGTAATGTTTGATGGTTCCACGCTGGAGTATGAGGAAAACATCCGCCAGACCCGGGAAGTGGTGAAGATGTGCCACGCCGTTGGCGTGTCGGTAGAGGCGGAACTTGGCGCGGTTGGCGGCGATGAGGGCGGCGCGCTGTATGGTCATGCCGACGAATCGCTGTTTACCGATCCGCAGCTGGCGCGCGATTTTGTTGACCGCACCGGTATTGATGCCCTGGCCGTCGCCATCGGCAACGCTCACGGCAAATATAAAGGCGAGCCCAAACTCGATTTCCCGCGTCTGGACGCCATTCGCCAACAAACGGCGCTGCCGCTGGTGCTGCACGGCGGTTCCGGCATCAGCAATGAGGATTTTCGTCGCGCCATTACGCTGGGCATTCACAAAATCAATTTCTACACCGGCATGTCGCAGGCCGCGCTGGCGGCGGTGGAATCACGGATGGCTAACCGCCAGCCGCTGTATGATGAGTTCGCCGAACTGCTGCTGGGCATTGAAGAGGCGATCACCGATACGGTATCGGAACAGATGCGCATTTTTGGCAGCGCGGGGCAGATCTGATGGAACGCAAAGGCATTATCGCGGCGGGCAATATGCTGGTCGACCATGTGCACCAAATCGTACAGTGGCCGGAGCGCGGCTGGCTGGCGGAGATCACCCATAGCGAACGTTCGACGGGCGGCGCGCCGCTTAATGTCCTGCTGACGCTGGCAAAGATGCACACCGGGCTGCCGTTGCAGGCTGTGGGATTAATCGGCCAGGATGCCGACGGAGACTACATTATGGCGATGCTGGAGCAGTATCACGTCAATCGCCAGCATGTCCAGCGCACCACGTTTGCCCCCACGTCGATGTCGCAGGTGATGACCGATCCCAGCGGGCAGCGCACCTTTTTCCACTCCCCCGGCGCTAACCGTCTGTTGGATCTGCCCGCGTTCGATGAGCTTGATGCCTCGATGAAGATTTTCCACCTGGGCTATCTGCTGCTGCTCGACAGTCTGGATATGCCGGATGATGACTACGGCACCCGCAGCGCACGGCTGATGGCGCAGATGCATGAGGAGGGCTTTGAGACTTCGCTGGATCTGGTGTCCCGCAAAGGCGATCCGCGCTATCAGCCGCTGGTTTTGCCCGCGCTACGCCATCTGGATTATCTGGTGATCAACGAGCTGGAGGCCGGGGAGTTCAGCGGCCTGGAGATCCGCCAGCCCAACGGCGAACCGCATATTCCGCACATCGCCGCAGCCGCCCGCGAATTGCTGGATGCAGGCGTCCGCCAGCGGGTGGTGATTCATTGCCCGGAAGGCGCCTGGGGCGAAACGCCGGATCAGCCTGGCGTCTGGATACCGTCGCAAAAGCTGGAGCAGAGGGAGATTGTCGGTAGCGTTGGCGCGGGAGATGCGTTCTGCGCCGGTTTTTTGTATGGCTGCCACGAAGTATGGCCGCTGGCCGAGAGCATTAAGCTGGCGCACGCCTGCGCGCGGGTCAGCCTGCTGTGCGCCAATGCGATTGATGGCGCGAAAACGCTTGAGGAGTTGCGAACGCTTTTGTAGCCAGTTCGCCTGATGGCGCTGCGCTTATCAGGCCTACAAATACGCCGCCATCCGGCAACTGCGCCTGATTACGCGGCTTTATCGTGGTGCTGCACATCGGCGGCAAAAACATACCCGAGGCCGCGCAGGGTTTTGATCAACGTCGGCTGATGCGGATTGATTTCAATTTTGCGGCGCAGACGCATAATCAACACATCAATGGTGCGATCAAACACCTCAACGCTGTCGCTGTGCGTTAATTCCAGCAACTGCTCACGGCTGAGCACCCGACGGGCGTTTTGCGCCAGCGCCAGCAGCAAACTGTATTCCCCCTGGGTGAGATCCACCGCCTGCTGCTGCGGATTGTGCAACTGACAGCGCGCGGTATCCAGATGCCAGCCATTGAAAGAGAGGCCAGACGTCTGCACGCTTCCGCCTTCGGCGATCAGCACGCCAACCCGACGGAGTACGGCTTTCATCCGCGCCACCACCACGCGCGGGTTAAACGGTTTGCTGATGTAGTCATCAGCGCCCATCTCCAGCCCGACCACCACATCCGACTCGCTCCCCAGCCCCGTGAGCATCACCACCGGCAGCGTAGGCCTGATCTTCTGTACCTGCTGCAACACCATCAAACCGTTCGTGTCGGGCAGCATCATATCCAGCAACACCAGCGCAATCTCCGGCTGGGTTTCGACGCACGCCAGCGCAGCCTGCCCGGTATGGCAGACCGTCACCGCAAAAACGTGCTCGTTCAGGACATCCTGCAACAATGCGCAGACTGCCGCGTCATCATCCACGACCAGTATGGCTGGTTTCATCACCCTTCCCCATTTCACATCCCCTACAGATGAGTGTGATTGATTCTGCCCGGAGTGACAGATATTGCGCAGCAGGAGATGCAGGAAACATAACCCTGGTCACACTGCCGGGCCGTCACTGCTTTTCCTGTTCGTCACGTCAAAACTGACGACAGCCTGTTTTTCGTCAGGGTTTTGACCAAATTTTACCCGTAATATCAGGGAAAGACCCCAATAAAAACATGGCATAAAAGATGCATAATGAGGCCGACAGCGCGTATGCGCGATTTGATTAACTGGAGCGAGACCGATGAAAAAAGTCGTCACGGTTTGCCCGTATTGCGCATCAGGTTGCAAAATCAACCTGGTGGTCGATAACGGAAAAATCGTCCGGGCAGAGGCGGCGCAGGGGAAAACCAATCAGGGTACTCTGTGTCTGAAGGGCTACTATGGCTGGGATTTTATTAACGATACCCAGATCCTGACCCCGCGCCTGAAAACCCCTATGATCCGTCGCCAGCGTGGCGGCAAACTGGAATCCGTTTCCTGGGATGAAGCGCTGAACTACGTCGCCGATCGCCTGAGCGCCATCAAAGCGAAGTATGGCCCGGACGCCATCCAGACGACCGGTTCGTCTCGCGGCACAGGTAACGAAACCAACTATGTAATGCAAAAATTCGCGCGCGCCGTTATTGGTACCAATAACGTTGACTGCTGCGCTCGCGTCTGACACGGCCCATCGGTTGCAGGTCTGCACCAGTCGGTCGGTAACGGCGCAATGAGTAATGCGATTAACGAAATTGATAACACCGATTTAGTGTTTATCTTCGGCTACAACCCGGCGGATTCCCACCCTATCGTGGCGAATCATGTGATTAACGCTAAACGCAACGGCGCGAAAATTATCGTCTGCGATCCGCGCAAAATTGAAACCGCGCGCATTGCCGACATCCACATCGCGTTGAGAAACGGCTCGAATATCGCGCTACTCAACGCTATGGGTCATGTCATTATTGAAGAAAATCTGTACGACCAGGCGTTCGTCGCCTCCCGTACTGAAGGCTTTGAAGAGTACCGTAAGATTGTCGAAGGCTACACGCCGGAATCCGTTGAGGATATCACCGGCGTGAGCGCGCACGATATTCGCAAAGCGGCGCGTATGTACGCCGAAGCGAAAAGCGCCGCAATCCTGTGGGGCATGGGCGTGACCCAGTTCTATCAGGGCGTGGAAACCGTGCGTTCACTGACCAGTCTCGCCATGCTGACCGGCAACCTTGGTAAGCCAAGCGTGGGCGTGAACCCGGTTCGCGGCCAGAACAACGTTCAGGGCGCATGCGACATGGGCGCGCTGCCGGATACCTATCCGGGCTATCAGTACGTGAAAGACCCGGCTAACCGCGAAAAATTCGCCAAAGCCTGGGGCGTGGAAAGCCTGCCAGCGCATACCGGCTATCGCATCAGCGAACTGCCACACCGTGCTGCGCATGGCGAAGTTCGCGCGGCGTACATTATGGGTGAAGATCCGCTGCAAACCGATGCGGAACTCTCTGCGGTGCGCAAAGGGTTTGAAGACCTGGAACTGGTCATCGTACAGGACATCTTTATGACCAAAACCGCGTCGGCGGCGGATGTTATTTTACCGTCTACGTCGTGGGGCGAGCATGAAGGGGTGTTTACCGCTGCTGACCGTGGTTTCCAGCGCTTCTTTAAAGCCGTTGAACCGAAGTGGGATCTGAAAACGGACTGGCAAATCATCAGTGAAATCGCCACCCGCATGGGCTATCCGATGCACTACAACAACACCCAGGAGATCTGGGATGAGTTGCGTCATCTGTGCCCGGATTTCTATGGGGCGACTTACGAGAAGATGGGCGAGCTGGGCTTCATTCAGTGGCCTTGCCGCGACACGTCGGATGCCGATCAGGGGACGTCTTATCTCTTCAAAGAGAAATTCGACACCCCGAACGGTCTGGCGCAGTTCTTCACCTGCGACTGGGTCGCGCCGATCGACAAACTCACCGAAGAGTACCCGATGGTGCTGTCTACGGTGCGTGAAGTCGGCCACTATTCATGTCGCTCGATGACCGGGAACTGTGCCGCGCTGGCAGCGCTGGCGGATGAGCCAGGCTATGCGCAAATCAACACGGCCGACGCCGCGCGTCTGGGCATTGAAGATGAAGCGCTGGTCTGGGTTCATTCACGTAAAGGCAAAATTATCACCCGTGCGCAGGTCAGCGAACGTCCGAACAAAGGGGCGATTTACATGACCTACCAGTGGTGGATTGGCGCCTGTAACGAGCTGGTGACGGAGAACTTAAGCCCGATTACCAAAACGCCGGAGTACAAGTACTGCGCCGTGCGCGTCGAGCCGATCGCCGATCAGCGCGCCGCCGAGCAGTATGTGATTGATGAGTACAGCAAGCTGAAAACCCGTCTGCGCGAAAGCGCAATGGGGTAATCTGCCGGATGGCGGCATGAGAATGCCTTATCCGGCCTACGACCTGTTTCCACCGTCGGCCTGATAAGATGCGTGAGCATCGCCATCAGGCATTTTCCTTGCAACAGCCTCCGCCGGAGGCTGTTTTTTTATCCATACGATCTCTTTATACTGTCTACTCCGTACCCTAAATAAAACTCAAAATGAAATCACTTCTTGCATTGATGTTCTTAATGACATTCTTTGCCCATGCCACCGATACTGAGCCTGGCAGCCAGTATCTGAAGGCGGCGGAGGGCGGAGACCGACGCGCACAGTATTTTCTTGCCGATACCTGGTTCAGTTCCGGCGATCTCAGCAAAGCGGAATACTGGGCGCAAAAAGCCGCAGACAACGGTGATGCGGATGCCTGCGCATTGCTGGCGCAAATCAAAATCACCAACCCCGTCAGTCTGGATTATCCGCAGGCTAAAACGCTGGCCGAAAAGGCGGCACAAGCGGGCAGCAAAGCCGGAGAAATCACTCTGGCGCGCATTCTGGTCAACACCCAGGCGGGGACGCCTGACTATCCAAAAGCTATTTCACTGCTGCAAAACGCCTCAGAAAACCTGGAGAGCGATTCTGCCGCCGATGCGCAGATGCTGCTCGGGCTGATTTATGCCAACGGCGTGGGCATTCCTGCCGATGACGATAAGGCGACCTGGTATTTCAAACGCAGTTCCGCCATTTCCCGTACCGGCTACTCCGAATACTGGGCCGGAATGTTGTTCTTAAACGGCGAACAGGGCTTTATTGAGAAGAATAAACAGAAGGCGCTGCACTGGTTGAATCTGAGCTGTACGGAAGGGTTTGATACCGGCTGCGAAGAGTTTGATAAATTAACCAACGGGTGAATGTAATATTGCCGGATGGCGGCGCAAGCGCCTTATCCGGCCTACAGACCACAGCTTCCCGTAGGCCGGATAAGCGTAGCGCCATCCGGCAATCTGTCATGAATTACTGATTCGCGGTTTTATCAAATTTGCCCAATACCTCGCGCTCATACGCCAGCGCTTTCTTACGGTCAAACTTGTGTTCCCACTTGGCGATAACCAGCACCGCCAGCGCATTACCCACCACGTTCAGCGCGGTACGCGCCATATCGAGGATACGGTCAACACCGGCGATAAACGCCAGCCCTTCCAGCGGAATGCCCACGCTACCCAGCGTCGCCAGCAGCACCACGAAGGAAACGCCCGGCACGCCCGCAATCCCTTTCGAGGTGACCATCAGCGTCAGCACCAGTATGATTTCCTGCCACAGCGACAGGTCGATACCGTACAACTGCGCGATAAAGATCGCCGCGATACTCTGGTACAGCGTTGAGCCATCAAGGTTGAAGGAATACCCGGTCGGCACCACAAAGCTGGTGATCGACGCCGGAGCGCCATAGGCCTCCATCTTCTCGATAATGCGCGGCAGCACGCTCTCAGAGCTGGCCGTGGAGTAAGCCAGAATCAGTTCATCTTTCAGGATACGAATCAGAATCCAGACGCTCAGACCGCACAGACGCGCCACGATGCCCAACACCACCAGCGCGAAGAACAGAATCGCGAAGTGTACCAGCAGCACCAGTTTCGCCAGCGGCCACAGCGACGCAAAACCAAAGTTCGCCACGGTCACGGCGATCAGCGCAAACACCCCAACCGGCGCGTAACGCATCACCATGTGGGTCACTTTAAACATGGTTTCTGAGATGGAGCGGAACACGGTGACCAGCGGTTCACGGTGAGTCGCAGGCAGGGAAGACAGGCCCAGGCCAAACAGCACCGAGAAGAAGATAATCGGCAGCATGTCGCCCTTCGCCATCGACGCGACAATGTTGGTCGGAACCAGTGACAAAATCGTGCCCATCAAACCGTGCGCATGGCTTTGTACTTCCGCCGTCGTGCTTTGGTATTTCGAAATATCCACGGTCGCCAGTTGCGACATATCAATCCCGGAACCGGGTTGAAACACGTTCGCCAGTGTAATACCGAGGATAATGGCGACGGTCGTGATCACTTCGAAATAGATAATGGTTTTGGCACCGATACGCCCTAGCTGTTTCGCATCGCCGACACCGGCAATACCGACAATCAGGGTGGAAATAACAATCGGAACGACGATCATTTTGATCAGATGGATAAAGATATCACCCGCCGGTGACAGCAGGTTGGCAACCAGCCATTCGCGGCTGTCGCTGTGATAATGCAGATAACTGCCCAGAAGAATACCCAGCACCATGGCCAGCAAAATCTGCCAGGCCAGGCTGATTTTCAAGTTTTTCATAACAACAGACTTCCTCAATGAAGCGCCGTTCTGCATTCAAAAAAGGATGAGAACAGTACATACTGAAAGGGTATGAATTGTGTTGCGTTCGTTTGTGGAGTTTTTTAACGCGCATAATCAGTACCATTTGCATGGCATACTGCGCAACCCTTTCAGAACAGGGCATCTAACTGATTTTCTGCATAATAACGCGAGTTTATCGCGATCATCATGAATAACTATTTGTTATGGAAAGATTTTTATTTCCTCAAAAACGAATAATACCTTTCTGGAATTATTTTAACGCCACCGTTCATTCGCTTACTTTTTAAACAGTAAAAACGACACAAATCACAAAAAAACAAAATTATTTCTGACGATTCTGCAACAACTTCGCCATATTAATAGCGTCAATGAGTTGCACGCGATTAACCCTTGGCGAGTTTAAATCCAGTAATTTTTGCCAGAATGCGATGGCCTGCACATAATCAGCCTGCATAAACGCATCAGCGGCCAGCAGCATTAACGCGGTGACTTCCGAAGCATCAAGCGCCAGCGCTTTATCGATCATTTCACGCGTTTCCGGCGTCATATGCTGCCCGGACTGGTAATAGCGCACCGTCGCCAGCGCCGAATAGAGCTCCGCGTTCTCTCCCCGCAGGCGCAGCGCCTGCTGATACGCCAGCAGAGCATTGTCATAGGCATTACGCCAGAGGTAGTACTCGCCCAGCGTCGCCCACTGCGCGCTGTCCTGCGGGTTTGCGCGAATCGCCGCCTGCAACGTCAGCAACTGCTTTTCCGCCGTCGGTTCATCGGTAAACGCCCGCAGCGGATCGGCCAGACGCTGCTGTTCCTGGCGAACGGCCTGCCATTTTGACGACGCCAGATAGCCGCCGACGCAAGCCATCACCATGACGATCGCAACGGCCAGCAGCGCTTTCACCGGCAGCGGGCGCGACGGCACGTCCGAAGCCACAGGCTCCGCCAAATCATGATGCAATTCCTGTTGTAGCTGCGCCGCGTCCTGACCCGCCAGCGCCTGCTGCGCCTGGCGCTGGCTGTGACGCAGCAGAAGTACGCTCACCTGATGCAGACTCATTCACTCCCCCTCCTCTTTACGCTGACGCGCTATCACTCGCCACAGCGCCACGCCCACCAGCAGCAACAGCAGGAAAGGCAGCGCCCACAGCAGCAACGTTTGCCCGGTTAGCGCCGGGTTGTAGAGGACAAACTCACCGTAGCGTTCGGTCATCCAGGCGGTGATTTCCTCTTCGCTTTTACCTTCCGCCACCATGGTATAGACCTGATGGCGCATACTGACCGCTACCGGCGCGTTGGATTCCAGCAAGTTTTGATTCTGGCACTGCGGGCAGCGCAGCTGGCTGGCAATAAATAGTGATTTTTCCTGCTGTTGCGCGTTTTCAAAGCGCCAGGTGTCCACAACCTGGGCATGCGTTGCGAAAGTGATGAAAAACAAAATGATAGCCAAGAGTAAACCTATTCTGCCGGATGGCGCTGCGCTTATCCGGCCTACAATGTGTTGCGCACCCCGTACGCCGCCATCCGGCAACGCGTTGATTAATTTACTCATCACGCTTCCTCCCACGCCAGCCGCTGAGCGCCGCGCCTGCAATCATCAACAGCCCTCCGCCCCAGATCCAGCGCACGCCGGTCTGGACATACAGGCGCATGGCATAGCGATCCTGCCCGGTTTTTTCGCCCATTACCGCATACCAGTCATGCAGCAGATTCCAGCGAATCCCCGGCTCCATCATCTGCTGACGGCGCGCCGCGTAAAAACGCCGCTCTGGCGTGACGCGCCCGATGTGCCGTTTATCCTGCTCAATGGCGATCTGCGCTTTCTCGGTGGTGTAATTGCCTTTCGCCTCCAGATCGAGACGTTCAAAACGAAACGTGTAGCCTGCCAGTTCCACCTGCTCTCCGGGGCGCAGATTAAGGCTGATTTCGTGCCGACTGCCGCTGGAGAAAATAATCCCGGCGGCGATAATCAGTACGCCAGTGTGCGCCAGCAGCGCCGGAAGCTGACAACGCACAGACACTTTCCGGCTTCTGATTGTCGCCAGTACGATAACTAACAGCATCAGCAGCCCAAACGGCAGCGTGGCGCGATTAAAATAGGGCGCGCCGACGGAGAGTCGCCCCCAGCCGAACAGGCCGTAAATCATCGGATAGAGCGTCCCGATAAGCACAATCAGCAGCACGGCGCTAAAAAGCAGCAGCGCGGCCAGAATCATCATCTCACGCGACCAACTGCCAAAACGCGCATTCTGGCGGACTTGCTGGCCTCGCCACGCGTACAACCCGAGCGACGCCAGGCTCAACACGGTAAACAGCGCGAACAGCGGCACCGCACGCACGTTGTCCAGCGCAAAGGCATGGACAGAGACCAGAATGCCGGAGCGCACAATCAGCGTGCCCAGCAGGGATAAAATCAGCGTCAGAATCGCCAGCAGCAAAGACCAGTGGCGAAAGATGCCGCGCTGGCGGGAAACGAACAGGCTGTGCAGTAGCGCGCTGGCGGAAAGCCAGGGTAATAAAGAAGCGTTTTCCACCGGGTCCCAGAACCACCAGCCGCCCCAGCCCAGTTCGCAGTACGCCCACCACGACCCGAGAATGATGCCCAGCGTCAGCGCGCACCAGCCGGGGAGCGCCCAGCGCCAGCAGACCCAGGCGGTGGCCGCGCTAAAGCCGCCACGCAGCAATGACGCCAGCGCAACGCCCGCTGCGACCATCAGGCCGCCATAGCCCAGATAAAGCAGCGGTGGATGGAGAATCAGCCCCAGGTGTTGCAGCATCGGATTGAGATCGCGCCCCTCAATCGCGGGCGGAAAGATACGCACAAACGGGTCCGACCAGACCACGACAAACAGCAGCAGCAGGGCGGTCATCATCGACAGAATACAGAGCGTTAGCGGAAAGAGCGCATCGCGCTCGCCTTTGCACCGCCAGGCGAACAGCGCGCTCCAGCCGGAAAGGAACAGCACCCACAGCAACAGCGATCCTTCATGACCGCCCCACACCGCCGCCAGTTTTAATCCCCACGGCAGCAGGCTGTAGCTATGCTGTGCAACGTAGACAACCGAAAAATCGCTGGTAAGAAAGCAGAAAACCAGAATAGCGAACGCCAGTAATAACAGCGCGAATTGCGCCAGGACGCCGATTATCGCCAGACGTCTGATGCCCTGCCAGCGCTGGCGCAACCCCACCAGCGTGGCAAGTGGGGTCAACACGTTGACCCCAAGACTCAGCAGTAATGCCAGAAAACCGGCTTCAGGAAGGAATACGTCCAGAGATCACCCTGCCTAAGCTCACGCGACCGTTAGCTGTCCCGCATAAAGAATGAAAAAGCGCAGCAGCAGGACACCGGTCAGGCTGGCGCCACATACCGCCAGCACGCCGTGAAACGTCGAACCGCGATTCGCCCAGGGCTTCAGCAGCATTGGCACAATCAGCCCCAGCCCCGCGACGCCAAGCCAGAACCACCATGTCCAGAATCCGCCGCCCAGCGCCGCAGTCAGCGCGCGCATTTTACCGTCATCGCCCAACGCCAGCCCAACGAAGAACGCCGCCAGCAAGAAGATTTCCAGCCAGACGACCGGCGTTTCCATGCGATGCACAAAATGCGCTTCAGTGCTGTGCGGATTGCTGCGATGACGCAAGGCCATCGCAATCAGCGCCACCGCCGCCCCGGAAGAGATCCCCGAGAACAGGAACAGCACCGGCAGGATCGGGTTATTAAGGAACGGATAGGACTTCAGCGCCGATAGCAGGAAGCCGGTATACGCCCCCAGCAGTACCGCCAGCACCAGCATTACCGTCTCAAGCAGGCGATGGAACGGCGTCAGCAACGTCAACGCTTTTTGCACCATCCCCAGACGCGGCAACCAGCGCTGTTGCAGGGCAAGCACCTCTTTTTCAAAGATTTTCGCCAGCCACAGAACCAGCACCACCATATAGAGCTGGAACAGCATGACGCCCATCGACATCACCGACGTGAAGCTGTAGTGGAACATCAGTTTCCAGAAGGTCCACGGGCGCGTCAGGTGAAAGATCAGGATCAGCAGGCCAAGAATAATTGCCCCCGGCCCCACCACCAGCGTCGTACGCAGCAGCGTGCTGTCCGCCCCGCCCGCTTCCGGGTGAATGCGGCGCAGCAAAATAGCCAGCGTCACTAACCCGGCAGAAATACCAATCAGAAACAGATAGATGGCGATGGGCCAGTCCCACACCAGCGATTCAAAATGGAAAGCAGAAGCGTGCGTCATTGGCTCACCTCCCCAAATTTAAAGGGAACGCGGTAGACCTTCGGTTTCGTACCCAGCGCCAGCTTGTAGCGGTAGGTGGTTTTCTGCCGCAGCAGACGAGAGATGTCGCTGTTGGGATCGTCCAGGTTGCCAAACGTCAGCGCCTTTGTCGGGCAGGACTCGACGCAGGCGGGCAACTTACCCGCTTTCAGGTTGGTTTTCCGGCAGAAATCGCACTTATCCGCCGTCTTGCTGACCGGATGGATAAAGCGTACGCGGTAAGGACACGCCGCAATGCAATATTGGCAGCCGACGCACAGATCCGGGTTCACATCAACGATACCGCTGGCGGCATCGCGGAATGAGGCCCCGGTCGGGCAAACATCGACGCAGGGCGCATGGTCGCAGTGCTGGCACGAATGACGGAAGAATTGATACTTCACGTCAGGAAACGTCCCCTGCGGCTCGCTGCGGATAATCGTCAGACGCGACACGCCCTCCGGCACCTGGTTCACTTCCCGACAGGCATCCATACAGGCGGTACAGCCGATGCATAATGACTCATCATGCACCATGCCATAACGCACGCCGTTGATATTCAACGTTTTCGCCACCACGCGTCCTGCTGTTCCGCTGACCGCCACCAGCGCGCCGACGCGGGTGATAAACTGGCGACGAGAGCAACTCATGGATGCTCCTTAAGCAAGGGAACGGACGCCGGGTTAAAGTGCGGATTGGTGCGCTGATCGCTGTGGCAATCGACGCAAATCTTAATCCGTCCTTTCTCATTGAGCGTCTGCATCGTGTCTTGCTGTGGATGCAGCGAATGACAGCTGGCGCACGCCACTTTGGTCACATGGACATCATGCGGCCAGAACGCTTTTTGCAGCTGCTCAGGCAGGTGGCAGGACATACAGACGCTGTTCTGCTGCTCTACCGTATACATCGGGTCGTTAAAGCGCATCACATCTTTCACCCCTTCGCGGTGTTTAGGCGATGGCTGACCGTGACAGTTGGTGCACGTAACCGGCAGCTTGTTGTTCGGGTTAACGACAGAAGCGTGCTTACCGTGCATACCCTCGGTATCCGGCTTGTGGCAATCCAGACAAGCAGCATCTGGATTACGCTGCTGGGTGACCGTCCAGCGTTGCTCTGAGTCCTGCGGCGTTGGGGTAGCGGTTATCCCACACAGGCTCCAGAACAGACCTGACGCCAGCACCCCAGCAGTTAATAACGAACGTAATACGCTCATATTCACTCCGTTGCATAATGCCTGATGGCGCTACGCTTATCAGGCCTACAAGACTTCCGTAGGCCGGATAAAGCGCTTGCGCTGCCATCCGGCAAATTTGTCACATGTGAGGTTATTGGCTTAACAGACCGTTTTTACGCGCCTGATCTTCCCATTGAGGAATCACCGTCTTGATGAAGTCCTGCTTCTCGGCGTTGATTTGCTGCATGTTCAAACCAATCGCTTTCTGGGCTTTCTCTTTGGTGGAGATATCCGGCAGCGGGATTTCATGAGTGATGCCTTTACTCCCCAGCAGACGCACCAGTTTGGTACGGGCATCCGCCGCTTTATCCATCGCGCCGCCCAGCATACGCAGACCTTCATCCGGGGCATGCATATGGATGCCGTGCGAGGCAATCGCCAGATCCCAGCGCCACTGCGCATGACGAATATCGTCCAGAATCGGTTTCATTTCCGCTTCTGTCGCGCCCGCATCCCACGCTGCTTTCGCTTCGAAATGCGCGTGTACTAACTGATCTTCAACCTTGATTTTCAGGTCATGAATCGCCTGTTTACGCTCAGCAACCACTTTTTGCAGGGAGGCTTTATCCTGGGTGTGGCAGTTGGCGCAGGTCTGGGCAAAGTTATCAAACGGGTTGCCAATCTTATGGTCGGTGTAGAGTTTGCCTTCGGCGTTTTGCACTTTCGGCATGTGACAATCAATACAGGTCACGTTGTTCTTGCCGTGAATGCCCACGCTCCAGGTTTCATATTCCGGGTGCTGCGCTTTCAGCATTGGCGTTTTCGACAGCGGGTTTGTCCAGTCAGAGAAGGCGATGGCGTCGTAATATTTCTCCATATCCTCGACTTTTGTTCCCTCATCCCACGGGAATTTGACGGCTTTGTTTTTACCGTCAAAGTAGTACTCCACATGGCACTGCCCGCACACCATAGATTGCTGGTCAAAACGGCTGGCTTTATCAAACGGTTTGCCGATGGTTTCCATCGCGCGCTCGGCATAAGGACGGGAGAGCGTTAACGCCGGTTTGCCTTTGGCGAAATCGTCTGAGGCGGTGTTATGGCAGTCGGCGCAGCCCAGGGCATTGACGATTTCCGGGCCACCGCGCGCCCATTTACCGTGGAAGTAGCCGTCTTCGCCATCTTTCTGGATCAGACGCGCCACATCCGGGCTTTTACAGCTCCAGCAGGCCATCGGCAATGGGCCATCTTCGGCATTTTTCGGTGCGCCGGTACGCAGGGTTTCACGCACATCGGTAACCGCATAAGCGTGCCCGCGCGGCTTATTGTAGTCACGCGAGAAGGGGTATCCCGCCCACAGGATCACCAGACGCGGGTCTTCTGCCAGCGCATCTTCACGCGTTGACTGTTCTGACGTCGCTTTCCATGAGAGATATTGATCGGGATGCTGAGGGGCGAAGGTTTCATTCTTCGCTTCAACGGTGACGGTCTTTGCGGGAACGGACGTTTGTTCAGCGTATACAGAGGAAATGAAAAAAAACGGTAATATCAGGCTGAAGAAACGGCGTGCGCGTAATATTGTCCTTGCCATAGAGGTCTCATCCAGATTGCGCCATTGCCTTCAATGGCGGTTCTTTATTTTGTTTTTCCACAACAGCAACCGCACGAATACTGTCATGACATTGCTCCCCTCTATGTGTAACAAAAAACCCCATTAAAAATGTTGTCTTTAATCAATTGTAAGTGCATGTAAAATACCACTTTAGAGTTACACCTCCCTCCTTAAACCTACTCCTTTCGTTAGCATTCGACGCGGATCACTTTTTCAACAACCCGCCTGTAACTGCATGTTATCGCGGGTATTAATCCATTTTTGCGAGATTCCTTCAAAAATCACTTTGCCGTTTATTTGCACAGTTCCGTTATTGCGTGATCTGCCGCGCAAATACTAAACAAAACTGCCAAAGCCCCTACATTTAACTTTTGTGAGACATATTATTAACATCTTACAAGGAGAACAAAAGCCATGAGCCAAATACATAAACACGCTATTCCCGCAAACATTGCGGATCGTTGCCTGATAAACCCGGAGCAGTATGAGGCGAAATATCAACAATCTATTAACGAGCCAGATACCTTTTGGGGTGAACAGGGAAAGATTCTCGACTGGATTACACCGTATAAAAAAGTGAAGAACACCTCCTTTGCGCCCGGCAACGTGTCGATTAAATGGTATGAAGATGGCACGCTGAACCTGGCGGCAAACTGCCTTGACCGCCATCTGCAAGAAAACGGCGACCGTACCGCCATCATCTGGGAGGGCGATGACGCCACCCAGAGCAAACACATTTCATATCGCGAATTGCATCGTGATGTTTGTCGTTTCGCCAATACGCTGCTGGAGCTGGGCATTAAGAAAGGCGACGTCGTGGCTATTTATATGCCGATGGTGCCGGAAGCGGCGGTGGCGATGCTGGCCTGCGCGCGCATTGGCGCGGTACATTCGGTGATCTTCGGCGGCTTCTCGCCGGAAGCGGTTGCCGGGCGAATCATCGACTCCAGCTCACGTCTGGTGATCACCGCCGATGAAGGCGTGCGTGCCGGGCGCGGCATCCCGCTGAAAAAGAACGTCGATGATGCGCTGAAAAACCCGAATGTGAACAGCGTTGAACATGTGGTGGTTTTAAAACGTACTGGCGGGAAGGTCGACTGGCATGAAGGCCGCGATCTGTGGTGGAGCGACGTGATTGAGAAATCCAGCGCTGACCATCAGCCGGAAGAGATGAATGCGGAAGACCCGCTGTTTATCCTCTACACCTCCGGTTCAACCGGCAAGCCAAAAGGCGTGCTGCATACCACCGGCGGCTATCTGGTCTATGCCGCCACCACCTTTAAGTATGTCTTTGACTATCACCCGGACGATATCTACTGGTGCACCGCAGACGTAGGCTGGGTGACCGGGCACAGCTACCTGCTGTATGGGCCGCTGGCCTGCGGCGCAACCACCCTGATGTTTGAAGGCGTGCCAAACTGGCCGACGCCTGCGCGGATGGCGCAGGTGGTGGATAAGCACCAGGTTACTATTCTCTACACCGCCCCAACCGCTATTCGCGCTCTGATGGCGGAAGGCGATAAGGCGATTGAAGGCACCGATCGCTCTTCGCTGCGCATCCTCGGTTCCGTCGGCGAACCAATCAACCCGGAAGCGTGGGAATGGTACTGGAAGAAGATCGGTAACGAAAAATGCCCGGTAGTGGACACCTGGTGGCAGACCGAAACCGGTGGATTCATGATCACGCCGCTGCCCGGCGCGACTGAACTGAAAGCCGGTTCCGCCACGCGTCCGTTCTTTGGCGTACAGCCCGCGCTGGTGGATAACGAAGGCCACCCGCAGGAAGGGGCGACCGAAGGCAATCTGGTGATTACCGACTCCTGGCCGGGTCAGGCGCGTACCCTGTTCGGCGATCACGAGCGTTTTGAGCAGACCTACTTCTCTACCTTCAAAAACATGTATTTCAGCGGCGACGGCGCGCGTCGTGACGAAGATGGTTACTACTGGATCACCGGGCGCGTCGATGACGTACTGAACGTTTCCGGCCATCGTCTGGGCACGGCGGAGATTGAATCCGCGCTGGTGTCGCATCCGAAGATTGCCGAAGCCGCGGTGGTCGGTATTCCACACAACATCAAAGGCCAGGCCATCTACGCCTATGTCACGCTGAATCACGGCGAAGATCCGTCGCCGGAGCTGTATACCGAAGTACGCAACTGGGTACGTAAAGAAATTGGCCCGCTGGCAACACCGGACGTGCTGCACTGGACAGACTCACTGCCGAAAACGCGTTCCGGCAAAATCATGCGCCGTATTTTGCGCAAAATCGCAGCGGGCGATACCAGCAATCTGGGCGATACCTCAACTCTCGCCGATCCTGGCGTGGTCGAGAAACTGCTCGAAGAGAAGCAGGCCATCGCAATGCCTTCATAACCCTAACCGTGAAATGCCCGATGGCGCGCTGCTTATCGGGCCTACAGGTTCAACATCGCTTGTAGGCTCGATAAGGCTTCAGCCGCCATCCGGCAAAATAAAAAAATCCCCCTACCTTATCTCTGGAGACTCTGTGATGAATGACAATATTTATCAACGGATAGAAGACAGTGCGCGTTTCAGGGAGTTAGTCGAAAAACGGCAACGGTTTGCCACCATCCTGTCGGTCATCATGCTGGCGGTTTATATCAGCTTTATTTTACTGATCGCCTTCGCGCCGGGCTGGCTGGGCACCCCGCTACACGCCGGCACCAATGTCACCCGGGGTATTCCAATTGGGGTGGGCGTCATTCTGATCTCCTTCATCCTGACCGGTATTTACATCTGGCGGGCGAATGGTGAATTCGACCGTCTTAACAACGCCGTACTGCACGAGGTTAAAGCATCATGAAGAGAGTCCTGACGGCGCTTGCCGCCACACTACCCTTCGCTGCAAACGCAGCGGATGCCATTAGCGGTGCAGTAGAACGCCAGCCAACCAACTGGCAGGCAATCGTCATGTTCCTGATTTTCGTGGTGTTTACGCTCGGCATCACCTACTGGGCCTCTAAACGCGTCCGTTCACGCAGCGACTATTACACGGCAGGCGGGAATATTACCGGCTTCCAGAATGGGCTGGCGATCGCCGGCGACTATATGTCCGCCGCGTCGTTCCTCGGGATTTCCGCTCTGGTGTTCACCTCCGGCTACGACGGGCTGATCTATTCACTCGGCTTCCTGGTGGGCTGGCCTATCATTCTGTTCCTGATCGCCGAGCGCTTGCGTAACCTGGGTCGCTATACCTTTGCCGACGTCGCCTCTTACCGACTGAAACAGGGGCCGATCCGCATTCTGTCTGCCTGTGGTTCGCTGGTGGTCGTGGCGCTTTACCTCATCGCCCAGATGGTGGGGGCAGGTAAACTGATCGAACTGTTGTTCGGTCTGAACTACCACATTGCGGTCGTGCTGGTGGGCGTTCTGATGATGATGTACGTCCTGTTCGGCGGCATGCTGGCAACGACATGGGTACAGATTATCAAAGCCGTACTGCTGCTGTTCGGCGCCAGCTTTATGGCGTTCATGGTGATGAAGCACGTCGGCTTCAGCTTCAACAACCTGTTCACCGAAGCGATGGCGGTACACCCGAAAGGTTCAGCCATTATGAGCCCTGGCGGTCTGGTCAACGACCCGATCTCCGCGCTGTCATTAGGCCTGGGGCTGATGTTCGGTACGGCAGGCTTACCGCACATTCTGATGCGTTTCTTTACCGTCAGCGATGCCCGCGAAGCGCGTAAGAGCGTGTTTTACGCCACTGGCTTTATGGGCTATTTCTACATCCTGACCTTTATTATCGGCTTCGGCGCGATCATGCTGGTCGGCGCTAACCCGGAGTATAAAGATGCCGCAGGCGCGTTAATCGGCGGCAACAACATGGCGGCGGTTCATCTGGCGAACGCGGTAGGCGGCAACCTGTTCCTCGGCTTTATCTCTGCGGTGGCCTTCGCAACGATCCTGGCGGTCGTGGCCGGTCTGACGCTGGCAGGCGCATCGGCGGTATCTCACGACCTGTACGCGAACGTGTTTCGTAAAGGCGCGACCGAACGCGAAGAATTGCGGGTATCGAAAATTACCGTACTGGTGCTGGGCGTGATCGCCATCATTCTGGGCGTGCTGTTTGAAAACCAGAATATCGCCTTCATGGTCGGCCTGGCGTTTGCCATCGCGGCGAGCTGCAACTTCCCAATCATCCTGCTCTCCATGTACTGGTCGAAGCTGACCACGCGCGGCGCGATGATGGGCGGCTGGTTAGGTCTGGTGACGGCTGTCGTGCTGATGGTTCTCGGCCCAACGATTTGGGTGCAAATCCTCGGCCACGAAAAAGCCATCTTCCCGTATGAGTATCCGGCGCTGTTCTCCATCAGCGTTGCCTTTATCGGGATCTGGTTCTTCTCCGCTACCGATAATTCTGCGGAAGGTAATCGCGAGCGTGAGCAGTTCCGCGCCCAGTTCATCCGTTCCCAGACCGGGTACGGCGTTGAGCAAGGCCGCGCGCATTAATTCAGCGCACTCCTCCGGCCTACGGGTCGGAGGACAACATCAGAACATCACTTTTGCGACCAGCGGCGCCGCCAGCACCATCATCACACCGGACAGCATCATCACCAGACTGGCGACGACGCCCTCCTGCTGACCCAGTTCATACGAACGCGCCGTACCGGCCCCATGTGATGCCGCGCCAAACCCGGCCCCTTTCGCCATTCCTTCACGAATAGACAGTCGCAAAAACAGCGCATCGCCAACCGCCATCCCGAACACGCCGGTCACCACCACAAAGAGCGCCACTAAATCCGGCTGACCGCCCAGCGGCTCTGCCGCCGCCAGCGCAAATGGCGTGGTGACGGAACGCACGGCCAGGCTGCGCTGAATCTCATCCGGCAGCGTAAACAGGCGCGCCAGCCAGACGGAACTGGTGACCGCCACCACGGTTGCCGTTACCACGCCCGCCGTCAGCGACATCCAGTGGCGTTTAATGATGGCGAGATTATCGTAAACCGGAACGGCAAACGCGATGGTCGCCGGGCCTAACAACCACAGCAGCCAGTGCGATTCGCCAATGTAGTTCTGCCAGGAGATATGGCCAAACACCAGTATCAATACCAACAGCGCGGGCGTGAGCACCAGCGGCATCAACGGCAGCTTACGAAAGCGACGATACAGCCGCTTATTGACGAAATAGATCCCCAGCGTGATGACCAGGCACAGTACGCTTAGCTGAAAATTACTCACGGTTTACCCTGCTCATCTCATAGCGGTATACGTTATCCACCACCCATGCGGTTGCGCCAAGCACCATCAGCGTGCTGATCGCAATCACGGCGAAGATGCGCCAGCCGTCCATCAACAGCAGTTGCGCATAATTAACGACCGCCACCACGGCGGGGACAAAGAACAGCAGCATTTCCGCCAGCAGCCAGCGTGCGCCCGCACGAACCCAGTTAAGCGGGATCACCCGACAGACAATCAGCGCCAGCATCAACGCCATCCCAACCAGATTGGCGGGAAGCGGCAGATGCAGCCATGAAACAAGATATTGAGCAAAAATAAATAAACCTGCATACAGCAGTACCTGAACCGGTATCTGGAGTCGTTGCATAACAGCAGGCGTAACGCGGCTTATCGCCACAGCCATGAGGGAATGTCCTGAAAAATAAAACGGAACGCCAGTATAGAGAGCGCCCGTCCGCTACTGAAATGAATTAAACTCATTGCAGGCATAGTCTTAAGGAATAATCATGGATATCAGAACGCTGCGTTATTTTGTCGAGGTGGTGCGCCAGCAGAGTTTCACCCGCGCAGCGGAGAAGTTATTTGTCACTCAGCCCACCATCAGCAAGATGCTGAAGAATCTGGAAGATGAGCTTAATTGCACGCTGCTGATCCGCGATGGGCGACGTCTGCTGCTGACGGATACCGGGCGCGTGGTGTTCGAGCGCGGCCTGGCGATCCTTGCTGAATTTCGCCAGCTGGAAGCAGAGCTGGGTGATATTAACCATCTCAATAAAGGGCTGCTGCGGCTTGGCATCCCGCCGATGGTCGGCATGCTGATGGCCGGGCCGATTAGCCTGTTTCGCCAGCGTTATCCGGGTGTGGAACTGAAGATTGCAGAATTTGGCGGTTTGACGGTACAGCAGGCGGTAATGAACGGCGAGCTGGATGTGGCGATGACCGCGCTGCCGGTGGAGGAAGAGAGCGGACTGACGACCTTGCCGCTGTTCAGCCACCCGCTATGCGTGCTGGTGCCGCGTTCCGGTAAGTGGATGGCGTGCGAGTCGATTTCCCCCGAAGCGCTGGCGGAGCATCCTCTGCTTATCTACAACGAAGATTTTGCGTTGAATCGCCAACTGATGCGGCTTTTTAAGCAGCATGATGTGAAGCCGCGTATTGCGGTACGCAGCGGTCAGTGGGATTTCCTGGCCGCTATGGTGCAGGCCGGCGTCGGAATTGCGATTTTGCCGGAGCCGATTTGCCAACGGCTGGATAAACAAACCCTGCGTTGGCTCCCGCTGGAGAGTGATTTACGCTGGCAGTTGGGCATGATCTGGCGCGAAGGCGTTTATTTGTCCCACAGCGCCAGGGCGTGGTTGACGTGTTGCGAAGGGTTTTGGTTAACGCAGGAATAACGCCTCGCTCGCCGGATGGCGGCGCAAGCGCCTTATCCGGCCTACGGGAGTGCATTTTGTAGGCCCGCCACCGGGCAATTTCCACCCCTGTAGGCCCGGTAAGCAAAGCGCCACCGGGCGATACGGGTGCTTACTGATTTTCGATCAACAATGCTTCCAGCAAATCCAGGTCATGCAGCAGTTTTTGCAGGGTTTCGTTACTGATCTCACGCGTCGCGCGCAGGTGGTACAATTCTGCACGTTCCGAGCGTAGCGCCGCCAGGCGGAAGCGCCGTTCGAGGTTCTCTTCCTGCATTGAGCTTTCCACATCGTTACGCCCATCGGCACGGCGACGCAAATTACCAATCACACGGGAGCTGACCTCGGTGAGCAACTGGTTATCGATGTTCTCTTCGGTATCCGCCGCCAGACGCTCTTCCATCTTCTGAATCGCGACAATCGCCACTTCCGCCGTGGCGGCGCGGGCGATTCGCTCCTCTTTCTGCTGCTGTGAGTGATCGCCCACTTCCAGATGTTGCAGCAGAATCGGCAGCATCACGACCCCCACAAACAGCGAGAACAAAATCACGCCCGCCGCAAGGAATACCAGCTCATAGCGCGCCGGGAAGCCGTTACCATCCGGCAACAATAGCGGGATAGAGAGCACACCGGCCAGCGTAATCGCCCCGCGTACCCCCGCAAAGGAGGCGATGAGGATTTCACGCATCGTCCAGGCGCCAAACTCCATCGGCTTTTTCTTCAGGAAGCGATTACTGAAGTTCTTCATCGTCCACAGCCAGCCAAAGCGCACCAGCATCAGCGCGGCATAAATCAGCACGATATCGGTGAACAGCATCCAGGTTTCAACGTTGGGATCGGCTTCCGCCGCCACCAGCGACGACTCCAGAATCCCTGGCAGTTGCAGACCCAACAGCAGAAAGACCATGCCGTTAAAGACAAACTCCAGCATCGCCCAGGTGCTGTTGGCGCGCAGACGCATCGCCAGCGGCGCGCGACGCATAACGCCGGAGCGGGTGATGGTCATCCCGGCCGCCACAGCGGCAAGAATGCCGGATACGCCGATATGTTCCGCAATCAGGTAGGAGGCGAACGGCAGCAGGAACAGCAGGACGATTTGCGTCGCTGGCTCATCCCCGCCCCAACGACTCAGGAAACGCAGGGAGCGACCGTATAACCAACTGACGACAAAGCCCGCCAGAATACCGCCCACTGCGACTTTGAAGAACTCCACCGTCGCCCCGCCGACGGTAAACACCATCGTCCCCATCGCCACTGCGACGGCAAATTTCAACGACACCAGGCCGGACGCGTCGTTCATCAACGCCTCGCCTTGCAGGATGCCCATAATTTTCTTCGGAATGCGCCCCTCGCCGACAATGCCGGAAAGCGCAACCGCATCGGTCGGCGACAGCACGGCAGCCAGCGCGAAGGCCGGTATCAGCGGAATGCCCGGCACCAGCCAGTAAATCATAAAGCCAATTCCGACCACCGTGACCAGCACCAGCGCCAGCGCCAGACCGAAAATCTCTCGCCCATGTTCGAGAAACTCCCGGGTCGGCGTTTTCCAGCCATCTGCGAACAACAGCGGCGGAATAAACAGCACCAGGAACAGTTCAGGGTCAAATTCCACATGCAAACCAAACGTCGGCCATGCCAGCAGCGCGCCAATGGCGATTTGCATGAGGGGTAAAGGAAGCTGGAAGGGCAATACACGAGTAAATACCCCCGACAGCGAGACCACAAGGGTCATGATGAGTATTGTGAAGAAGATTTCCATGCGTTCCCTGTTTGCGATATTTCTTATGTTTTAAAACGTGAGGCGTCGTGCCTCAATTCTATCTTCCTCAGAGTAACGCAAAAGACAACGGGATGTGTCCTGAAAATAAAAACGGGCGGCAAAAGCCACCCGTTTTTAGAGGACGCCAGGAATCAGATAGCCCAGCCGCCCGCATAGAAGGCGACCAGCGCTACGGCAATCACCACGGTGCCGACGTTCAGCTTACGCCATTCGCCCGACACAATGCGGCCGATCACCAGCGTAGCAAAACCAATCATAATGCCGGTTACGATGTTGCAGGTCAGGACGATAAACACCGCCGTGATCAGACCTGCCATCGCATCCACAAAGTCAGCGAAGTCGATTTTCGCCACGTTGCTCAGCATCAGCAGGCCGACGTACATCAGCGCGGGCGCGGTCGCGTAGACCGGAACCAGATAAGAGAGCGGAGAGAGGAACAGGATCAGCAGGAACAGGACGCCGACGGTGATCGCCGTCAGACCCGTTTTACCGCCTGCCGCCGTACCCGCCGCCGATTCAATGTATACCGCCGCAGGCGCTGCGCCAACCAGACCAGAGAACACGCTGCTCAGGGAGTCGGTGGTCAGCGCTTTGCCGCCATCGATAATCTGCCCGTCTTTATCCAGCAGGTTCGCCTGGCCAGCGACCGCGCGAATCGTGCCGGTGGCGTCGAAAACAGCGGTCATCACCAGCGCCAGCACGCTCGGCAGGACGATCGGGTTCAGCGCGCCCATAATATCCAGGCTGCCAATCAGCGAGTTGCCGTGTTCATCACTTAAAGACGGCATAGCAAAAAAGCCGGAGAAATGGACGGATGGATCGAAGATCAAACCCACAACCGAAATACCAATAATGGTCAGCAGAATGCCGCCCGGCACCTTCAGTTTTTCCAGGCCGATAATGACCGCCAGACCAATCAGCGACATGATAACCGGGAAAGAATCAAAGTTACCCAGCGCGACCGGCAGACCGTCCAGCGGGTTCTTAATCACCAGACCCACGCCATTCGCGGCAATCAGCAACAGGAACAGGCCGATACCGATGCCGGTGCCGTGCGCCACGCCATGCGGCAGGTTGCGCAGGATCCAGCTACGGATACCGGTCGCCGAGATGATGGTAAACAGCACGCCCATCAGGAATACCGCACCCAGCGCAACCGGAACACTAATGTGCTGCCCTAGCACCAGGCTAAACGCGGTGAAGGCGGTCAACGAGATGGCGCAACCGATAGCCAACGGCAGGTTCGCCCACAGACCCATAACAATAGAACCGACGCCAGCCACCAGGCAGGTCGCCACAAATACGGCGGCAGGCGGGAATCCGGCTTTACCCAGCATCCCCGGAACCACGATAACGGAGTAGACCATCGCCAGGAAAGTCGTTAATCCGGCAACCACTTCCTGACGGACGGTGCTTCCACGGTGTGAAATTTTAAACCAGGCGTCGAGTGAACCGCCGGTACGCGCTGAAGGCGTAGACATAGAAAACATCCCCTGAGAGTTTATTTTTCGTCGAGTATGCGTGGTGGACAATCCACTGCCAGCGAAACGTCATCTCCTTGTGCTACGTTTGCAACAATAAGGGGTGTCGCAAAAAAGCAAACGTTTAACTCCGCGCATACAAAACGGGTAGTAAAAAAAGCAAACGATTATCCAGCGATAATACGGGGCTTTTCAACTAAACTTTGCGGCTTTTTGCTTATTTCTTTTCATCACGCTCAATAAATCGCCAGTCGATGCGCAAACGTTATCGTCAATGCGCAATCTGATAACATTTTTTCTCGGGCGGACGACTGACACATCCGTCTATCCGCCAGGGATCTCAAAAGGACCGCCTTGCTGGATAGCCCTTTGCCACGCCGGACGCATCTCTACGCGCTTCTTCCAGGCACTAATGTGCGTCAGGTCGTTAATTCCGCCTCGGCTCAGTAACGCAAACAGAGGAAAACTCATCTGGATATCCGCCATGCTGATATGTTCCCCGGCAAACCAGGGCTGCGCGGCAAGATGCGCATCAATGTAGCGCGCATGCGTCTCCAGTTGCGGGTTGAGATACGCTTTTTGCACGCCCTGCCCCAGAATGCCGCCCAGCGTGCGTAACCCAAATGGCACCGGCGGTTTACCCAGGCTGACAAACACCAGTTTCATTAACAGCATTGGCATTAACGAGCCTTCCGCATAATGCAGCCAGAACCGATACTGCCGTTTTTGCCGGGCATCGGCAGGTTTAAACTGCCCTGCGTGGTCATAGGTTTCCTGCAAATACTCCAGGATGGCGCCGGATTCGGCGAGGATCTCACCGTTATCTTCAATAACGGGCGATTTTCCAAGCGGGTGGATTTTTTTCAGCGCCGGTGGCGCAAGCATGGTTTTTTCACGCTGGTAGCGAACAATCTGGTAGGGCAGCGACAGCTCCTCCAGCGCCCAGAGCACGCGCTGGGAACGAGATTGATTCAAATGATGCACCGTCAGCATGGCTGTCTCCTGTTTTTCATTCAAATTAACTATAGAAAAGAGCGAGAGATGGCGTAAAAATTTCGGCTAAAAAACAGACAATGCACTGGCAAACGGGCGGGCATGGCATACAATTACAGTATCAACACAAACCGGAACCTCCACCACGTGCTCGACTGAGGGGTGTTGATGTCGGGGGAAACCCTCCCGTGAACCAACGGGATAGAGCGAAAGACAAAGACCGGAAACAAACTAAAGCGCCCTTGCGGCGCTTTAGTTTTATGCGCGGCGATATGGCGCTCGCTTATCCGGCCTACGCGCGTCCCGGCGAAACGACATTTAATCATCTTCCAGCAATCGCGCCCCTGTTCCCTGCGTACCGAGCTGATCGCCGGGGTTGCGCAGCGGGCAATCGCTACGCGACAAACAGCCGCAGCCGATGCAGCCGTCCAGCTCATCACGCAACGCCACCAGAGTATGAATACGTCTGTCCAGCTCCTCGCGCCATTGCGAAGAAAGCTGCTTCCACTCCTTTGCGCTCAACGTATGCCCCTCAGGCAATACGCCAAACGCTTCGCCAATGGTCGCCAGAGGAATGCCAATACGTTGAGCAATCTTGATGATCGCCACATAGCGCAGCACATCGCGCTTATATCGCCGCTGATTGCCGCCATTACGGACACTGCTGATAAGCCCTTTGCTCTCATAAAAGTGCAGCGCCGATACCGCCACACCGCTACGTTTCGCCACCTCACCCGGCGTAAGCAGGGACTTTATACGCGGTAATTTCTTTTCCATAAATCGCTTTACCTCAAGTTAACTTGAGGAATTATACTCGCCCGCAGACAAAACGACGAATCGAACACTGAGAAAGAGGCAGCAATATGTCCCATCAGCAGATAATTCAGACCCTTATTGAATGGATTGATGAACATATCGACCAACCGCTGAACATTGATGTGGTCGCAAAAAAATCAGGTTACTCGAAGTGGTATTTACAGCGGATGTTCCGCACGGTGATGCATCAGACGCTGGGCGACTATATTCGTCAGCGCCGACTCCTGCTGGCCGCCGTAGAGCTACGAACGACCGAGCGCCCCATTTTTGATATCGCGATGGATCTGGGATATGTGTCGCAACAGACATTTTCGCGCGTCTTCCGCCGCGAGTTTGACCGCACGCCCAGCGACTACCGTCATCGCCTGTAACCTTACTGCCCGCGCTGCATCAGGAGTGCGGGCGACTGTTGCAACCACTGAATAAACGCCTGCGGCGGCATCGCCTTCGCAAAATACCATCCCTGACAATACTGAACGCCGCGCTTGAACAGCCAGTTCACCTGATCTGCCGTTTCCACGCCTTCAGCAATGGCCTTCAGGTGTAAGCTTTGCGCCATTTCGATGATATGTTCCGCGATCAGATGGCTGGTGCTATTGGTGGTCAGCGTGTCGATAAAGGATTTATCAATCTTCAGAATATCGACATTCAATGAATACAGGTTGTGCAGGTTTGAATACCCTGTTCCAAAATCATCAATCGCCACTTCAAAACCCGCCTGACGAAATGCCTGAATAACCGGCGTGGTTTTCGGCACGTCAATAAAGCCGCGCTCCGTCACTTCCACCTTAATTTGTTGCGCAAGAACGGAATGCTGGCGGGCTTTCTCCGCAATTAACGCGATAAGCCGGGAGGAGTGGAAATCAGAAGCGGAGAGATTAATAGAGATATAAAGATGAGGTTGCGAGGCGAGAAAATGTCCCAGATCGTTGAATACTTCTTCCACCACGTAATCGGTAATCTGCGCAATCATCCCCTCTTTTTCAGCCAGCGGGATAAACTCTGCCGGGCTCATCACCTGCCCTTCAAAACCAGGCCAGCGCAATAGCGCCTCCGCCCCCACGCATTTTTCATTTTGAATATCAATAATAGGCTGATAATAAAGACGCAGTTGACGTTTATCGATCGCTCGCTGCAACAAACGGCGCGGTGAATGATATTCCTCGCGCGTACGCGACCACATCAATAACACAATGATGCTACAGATAATGCCTAACGGCAGCGTTAACGTCGCCTGATGGTACAGGTTCTGATAGAAACGCGCGTTATCAGTGGAAACAATTATCGCGATCGGACGTTTTTCTGAATGGGCAATGGTATAGAAGCGATTATTTTGCTGAAAGGTAGATTCATCACGGTGCAGCAACGGTAATAATTGTTCGACGTTTGCCTGCTCGCTCACGGAGAAAAAGGAGTTCGTCACCGTATCATATACGCCCCAGGCCAGAGTGGGATCGTCTGACATCACCTCGCTGTAAGACAACGGATTTATTACCGCGACATAGTGTCCTCTTTGCATATACGTCATTTTGTAGCCAGCAAAGAACGGCGTATCACGATAGTAATAAATAGAAACGTCTGGTTCTCGTTTATAATCTGCGGCAGGGATAATATAAGGACTGGCAGGCGCCATTACCGTAGAGCATAAAAAATGATCGTCTTGCGCATAAATTAACTCGCTGATATACAGACGACCACGAATAATATCCTGCATTCGTTTTTGATGCGCAGGAGTACAGGCTTTTCCCTGATACTGCTGTATCGCGTCGCGGGCCAGCTCCACCTGCTGGACAACCAGTTCCGTTTTTTCTAATGCCAGCTCGGCAAAAGAGTGCAGTTGATTACGGGTTTCAGACACCGCCCGCATGTGGGCAAACCATAGCGCCAGCATCACGGGGAGTAATACCACCATGATTGTTCCAAGGAATCTCAGCAACTTTCGTTGCGCGCTATGATTCATTTCGGCCCTGTATCCCTGAATTGTCTGTGCCTGTCATCATCAAGGCGGATGCTATAACAAACAGGTGATTACGTTGCATGAATTAAGCGACATTAGCAACAGACTTTTCCTGGTAAAAGTCTGATATTGACGGATGACGATAATATTTTCCCGTAAGGCAAACTTAAAGTTATGCTTATTTTTATTAGGGAATATTCTAATCCAAAAGGAGTAAGAATTTTCCAGGGTTTTTCCCGATTAATGCAGAAAAATTAAGTTAAATTTCCAGGCTGGTTAATTTTCCGGCGCTAATAAAATGGTAATAAAAATACATCTTCAATAACCAGCTCCATAATCTTCCGGTATAGCCCCCTTCAGATACCCACACTTAATTTGTGGTTATAAAGCGCACAAAAAAGGGTGCCCTGCACTGGCTAACAAACAATTTATTGTGATATAGTTCACAAAAATAATGAAACAGAAACGTTGTTTCATTCAGTGTCGATGTCATGCCCGTCGATAGCCAGAGTGTACCACGCCTTCCGTGAGCAACGCCGCGCTGTCCAGGGCACCTGCTATTCTCAGAGGAAATGTTTCATGGCTACCATAACCACTGGCGTGGTTCTTCTCCGCTGGCAACTGCTGAGCGCTGTGCTCATGTTTTTAGCCAGCACGCTCAATATTCGCTTTCGTAAATCCGACTATATCGGACTCGCGGTGATCAGTAGCGGCCTTGGCGTCGTGTCGGCCTGCTGGTTTGCAACCGGGTTACTCGGCATCACTCTGATGGATGTCTCCGCAATCTGGAACAATATCGAAGCCGTGATGGTAGAAGCTATGAGCCATACCCCGCCAGAGTGGCCGATGGTGTTGACCTGATGCTGATATAAGCCTCCGCCCGGAGGCTTTTTTATTCTCTCAAAAACAGCCAGTTAACCTTTATCCCGCTAAAATCGCCGTATCATTTATTGTAATGAGAACTATTCTCATATTAACATCCCCGCCGTGATGATTAACTTTTGATACTTTTCCGCTATGCCGACTCCAGTTCAGTGCGCTCCTTTAACGTTTGAATCGCTGTATCGCGCGCATCACGGCTGGCTGACGCACTGGCTGGCGCGAAAGTTACAGTCGGCGTTCGACGCCGACGACGTCGCCCAGGACACCTTCCTGCGTATTATTAACGGTGAATCTCTGACGGCGATTCGCGACCCAAAGTCGTTTCTCTGCACCGTCGCCAAACGGGTGATGATCGACCTTTTCCGCCGCAATGCGCTGGAAAAAGCGTATCTGGAGATGCTTGCGCAGTTACCCGAAACGCTGGCGCCTTCCGCTGAAGAAAAGCAGTCGCATCTCGAAACGCTGCAACTTGTCGACAGGATGCTGGACGGGTTGAGCGCCAAAGCGAGAACGGCCTTCCTGCTTTCTCAGCTTGACGGGCTGACCTACAGCGCCATCGCGCAACGTCTGAATGTTTCCGTCAGTTCGGTGAAAAAGTACGTCGCGAAAGCCACGGAACACTGCCTGCTGTTCCGCCTGGAGCATGATCTGTGAAAACCTCCCTCACCGATGCCCGCCGCCAGGCGCTACGTTCAGCCTCACACTGGTATGCCGTTTTAAGCGGGGAGCGCGTAAGCCCCCAGCAGGAAGCGCGCTGGCAGCAGTGGTATGAACAAGATCAGGATAATCAATGGGCCTGGCAGCAGGTCGAAAACCTGCGCTGCCAGATGAGCAGCGTCCCCGGCAAACTCGCCAGCCACACGCTGAAAGACAGCCGCCTGACGCGCCGCCACGTACTGAAAGGGTTGCTGTTGCTGGTCTGCGCGGGCGGCAGCTGGCAGCTCTGGCGATCGGAGTTGGGCGAAGGCCTGCGTGCTGATTATCGTACCGCCCGGGGGCAGACTCGCCAGCAGACGCTGGAGGATGGCACGTTGCTTTCGCTGAATACCGACAGCGCGGTTAACGTGCGATTTGACGGTAGCCAGCGCCAGATCCAGCTCTGGTACGGCGAGATCGCCATTACCACCGGTAAAGACGCGCTGCAACGCCCGTTTCGTGTACAGACGCGCCAGGGCCAGCTCACCGCATTGGGTACGGAATTTACCGTGCGCCAGGACGGCGATGAAACCGTCCTTAGCGTCCGCCAACATGCAGTCGAAGCGATTCTCGCCGGAGATCCGCAACAAAAACGGGTTATTCAGCAAGGTGAAACGGTGCGCTTCAGCGCCTCGCAGTTTGGCGACGTCGCATCATTGAATGACGAGTCTGCAAGCTGGACGCAGGGCGTGTTAAGTTTCAGCGACAAACCTCTGGGCGACGTCATCGCCACGCTCTCGCGCTACCGGCACGGCATACTGCGTTGTGACCCGGCCGTTGCCGGATTACGCCTGACAGGGACGTTCCCGCTCGGCAACACCGATGCCGTACTGAATGCGATCGCGAAAACGCTTCCTGTGAAAATTCAGTTTGTTACGCGCTACTGGGTCACGCTGTCTCCCGCCATTTAAACGATAACGAAAAAAATTATCATTTTTATTGTCCCTTTTGCCCCGCTCGTTCGACTTCATAACTGAATACAAATAAAGAAATGATGATGGAGACGTGATGGCCTTTCATAACACAGCACCTCTGGTGATGGCGATTCGTTTAAGCCTGCTTCCGCTTGCCGGACTGGCTTCACTGCCTGCATTTGCCACGCAGTTCGATATTGCCGCCGGAGACTTAGACAAAGCACTTAATCAATACGCTGCCCGCAGCGGCATTATTATGTCAGTGGATGCTTCGCTCACGCGGGGCAAACACAGCGACGGACTGCACGGCGACTACGCGCTTGAAGATGGCCTGCGCACGCTGCTAAAGGGGAGCGGCCTACAGGAAAAATCGTTAGGCGATAACACCTGGACGCTGGAAGCCGCCCCGGTTGCCAGCGAGGACTCGTTGACCGTAGTCGGCGACTGGCTGGGTGAAGCCCGGGAAAACGACGTGTTCGAACATGCCGGCGCGCGTGACGTTATCCGTCGGGATGATTTCACCAAAACCGGCGCGACGACCATGCGCGAAGCGCTGAACCGTATCCCCGGCGTCAACGCCCCGGAAAACAACGGCACCGGCAGCCATGACCTGGCGATGAACTTCGGTATTCGCGGCCTTAACCCACGCCTGGCCAGCCGCTCGACGGTATTGATGGACGGCATCCCCGTACCTTTTGCGCCATACGGTCAGCCGCAGCTGTCGCTCGCGCCGGTCTCTCTGGGCAATATGGATGCCGTTGACGTGGTGCGCGGCGGCGGCGCGGTGCGCTATGGGCCGCAAAGCGTGGGTGGTGTGGTGAACTTCGTGACCCGCGCGATTCCGCAGGATTTCGGTATTGAAGCCGGCGTTGAAGGGCAACTCAGCCCCACCTCGTCGCAAAACAATCCAAAAGAGACGCACAACCTGATGGTAGGCGGAACGGCGGATAACGGTTTCGGCACGGCCCTGCTCTACTCCGGCACGCGCGGCAGCGACTGGCGCGAACACAGCAACACCCGTATCGACGACGTGATGCTGAAAAGCAAATATGCGCCTGACGAGGTACACACCTTCAATAGCCTGCTGCAATACTATGACGGTCACGCCGATATGCCCGGCGGCCTGTCCCGCGCCGACTACGACGCAGATCGCTGGCAGTCCACGCGCCCGTATGACAGCTTCTGGGGCCGCCGCCAGCTTGCCAGTCTGGGATATCAATACCAACCCGACAGCCAGCACAAATTCAATGTTCAGGGTTTCTACACCCGCACCCTGCGCAGCGGTTATTTAGAGCAAGGAAAACGCATTACGCTCTCACCGCGCTACTACTGGGTTCGCGGCATTGAACCGCGCTACAGCCAGAGTTTTATGATTGGCCCGTCTGCGCATGAAGTCGGCGTAGGCTATCGCTATGTCAATGAATCCACGCATGAAATGCGTTACTACACCGCAACCACCAGCGGTCAGTTGCCGTCAACATCCAGCCCTTATGACCGTGATACGCGTTCAGGGACCGAAGCTCACGCCTGGTATCTCGATGACAAAATTGATATCGGCAACTGGACCATTACGCCAGGTATGCGTTTTGAGCACATTGAATCCTACCAGGACAACAACGTTAAAGGTACGCACGAAGAGGTGAGCTACAACGCTCCGCTTCCGGCGCTTAACGTCCTCTACCACCTCACTGACAGCTGGAATCTTTATGCCAACACTGAAGGCTCGTTCGGCACCGTACAGTACAGTCAAATTGGCAAGGCTGTGCAAAGCGGCAATGTGGAACCGGAAAAAGCGCGAACCTGGGAAGTCGGAACCCGATTCGACAACGGCGCGCTGACGGCGGAAATGGGGCTGTTCCTGATTAACTTTAATAATCAGTACGACTCCAACCAGACTAACGATACGGTCACCGCCCGTGGCAAAACCCGTCATACCGGGCTGGAAACGCAGGTACGTTACGATCTCGGCGATATGACGCCCACGCTGGAAAATGTCGCCGTTTACGCTAACTACGCGTACGTTAACGCCGAAATTCGCGAAAAAGGCGACACTTACGGCAATCAGGTGCCGTTCTCACCGAAGCATAAAGGGACGCTGGGCGTGGATTACAAACCCGGCAACTGGACGTTCAACCTGAACAGCGATTTCCAGTCCAGCCAGTTTGCCGACAACGCCAATACTGTGAAAGAGAGCGCGGACGGCAGCACCGGGCGTATTCCGGGTTACATGCTGTGGGGCGCGCGCGTGGCGTATGACTTCGGCCCCGAGATGGCCAACCTGAACCTCGCGTTTGGCGTGAAGAATATCTTCGACCACGAGTATTACACCCGCTCGTATGATGACAACAACAAAGGCATCTATGCCGGACAGCCGCGAACGCTGTATCTGCAAGGGTCACTGAAGTTCTGATTGTTCATTTGTTGCCGGGTGGCGGCGTAAATGCCTTACCCGGCCTACAGAGTGACGTAGGCCAGGTAAGCGCAGCGCCATCCGGCAACCGGAGTTGACTATGTTTGCTTTTATTCGCGTTTATTTTTTCAGCCTGATCGTCCTGGCTGCGCCGGTTTTTGCTGTGACGGTGCAGGATGAACACGGCGCCTTTACCCTGAATAAAACGCCGCAACGGATTGTCGTACTGGAACTGTCGTTTGCCGATGCGCTGGCGGCGGTGAACGTCAGTCCGGTGGGGATCGCCGATGACAACGATCCCACGCGTCTGCTGCCGGAAGTGCGCCAGATTATTGGGCAATGGCAGCCCGTCGGCACCCGCGCTCAGCCGAGCCTTGAGGCGATCGGCGCGCTAAAGCCTGACCTGATTATCGCTGACAGCAGCCGCCACGCAGGGATTTACGCCGCGCTGCAAGAGATCGCCCCCGTGTTGTTGCTCAAATCCCGTAATGAAACGTACGCCGAAAATCTGCAATCCGCTGCGATCATCGGGAAAGTATCAGGTAAAGATGCCGAAATGCAAAAACGACTGACGTTGCATCGGGAACGTATGCGCGCATTTGCCGCCCACTTGCCGAAAGGGGCCAGCGTGGTATTCGGCACCTCACGCGAACAGCAGTTTAATCTGCACAGCCGCGAATCGTATACGGGCGGCGTGCTCGCTGCGCTGGGTCTGCGCGTGCCGGAGGCAATCAGCTCTGCGCCAATGACCACGATTAATCTGGAGCGGCTACTGGCGCTCGATCCGCAGTGGCTGATTGTCGCGCACTACCGCCAGGAGAGCATCGTTAAACGCTGGCAGCAGGATACGTTGTGGTCCATGCTCCAGGCGTCGCAACACCACCAGGTTGCCGCTGTCGATAGCAATAGCTGGGCGCGGATGCGCGGGATTTTCGCTGCGGAACGCATTGCCGGCGATACGGTGAAAATCTTTCATCACCAGACGCCTGATACCACGCAATGAGGACATTGATCATTTGGGGAGCGCCCGTACTGGCGCTCCTGGCAGCGTTCTGGCTGAGCCTGTTCTGCTACTCGGCGATCCCGATTTCACCCGTCAGTGCTCTGCATGCCCTGTTTCCTTCTTCAACGCCTCCGCTTTCGGAGGCGTTGGTGCGTAATTTACGTCTGCCGCGCAGCCTGGTGGCATTGCTGATTGGCGCCAGCCTTGCCCTGGCGGGAACATTGCTGCAAACCCTGACCCATAACCCGCTGACCTCCCCTTCTCTGACCGGCATTAACAGCGGTGCGGCACTGGCGATAGCGTTAACCAGCGCATTCAGCCCCATGCTGCTCAGCGGGTATTCCATCGCGTTTATCGCCGCCGCAGGCGGAGGCCTCGCCTGGCTTCTGGTGATGCTGGCTGGCGGCGGCTGGCGACAGGAGCCAGACCGCAACAAACTGATTCTCGCCGGAATCGCGCTCTCCGCGCTGTGTATGGCGCTGACCCGCATCACGCTGTTATTGGCGGAAGACCACGCTTACGGCATTTTTTCATGGCTGGCGGGCGGTATTGCCCATGTGCGCTGGGCTGAGTTCTGGCAGCTCTTTCCTTTTGTTCTGGTGATTATTCCCGTCATGCTGCTGCTGGCGAACGCCCTTAATCTGCTCAACGTCAGCGATGTCGCCGCACACACGCTCGGCGTAAACCTGTTTCGGCTGCGGCTTACCGTCAATATCGGCGTGCTGGTGCTGGTCGGCGCCTGCGTCAGCGTGGCGGGGCCGGTGGCGTTTATCGGCCTGTTAATGCCGCATCTGGCCAGGGCGTGGTCAGGTCACGACCAGCGTAAGTTGCTGCCGATGAGCCTGCTGATGGGCGCAACGTTTATGCTGCTGGCGGATATTCTGGCGCGAGCGCTGGCCTGGCCGGGCGAGCTTCCGGCAGGCGCAGTGCTGGCGCTGATTGGCGCGCCGTGTTTTGTCTGGCTGGCAAGGAGGCGTGGATGAAAGCCTTTATTCTGCTCATCACGTTGCTCCTGCTGAGTATCACCGCGCTGCTGTCATTGCGTCTGGGCGTGGTTCCCCTGCCCTGGTCCGCGCTGATCGATGGCTGGCATACCGATCACGAGCACCACTATGTTCTGACCCAGTATCGTCTGCCGCGACTGCTGCTGGCGATATTCGTCGGCGCCGCCCTGGCGATTTCCGGCGTACTGGTGCAAGGCATCGTGCGTAATCCGCTGGCCTCGCCGGATATTTTAGGGGTGAACCATGCCGCCAGTCTGGCGACGGTAAGCGCACTCATGCTGCTGCCATCGCTGTCGGTCGTCTGGCTGCCGCTGCTGGCATTTGTAGGCGGGCTTTGTGCGCTGATCTTGCTGCGTGCGATTGCGGGTCGCTCCTCCCCCCTGCGTCTGGCGTTAATCGGCGTGGCGTTGTCGGCAACCTGGGCCAGCCTGACGGATTACCTGATGCTCTCCCGCCCGCAGGACGTTAACAACGCGCTGCTGTGGCTGACCGGCAGTTTATGGGGACGCGGCTGGTCGTTTGTGTATGTGGCGCTGCCGGTAATGCTGGCGCTTATTCCACTCAGCGCCTGGTTTTGCCGCGATCTGGATCTGCTGGCGCTGGGCGATGATAGCGCCAGCACGCTCGGCGTCCCGGTCAGTCGGATGCAGCGCCAGGGATTGCTCCTCGCCGTCGCGCTGGCAGCCACCAGTGTGGCTGTTTGCGGGCCGATAGCTTTCGTCAGCCTGGTCGTGCCCCACCTGACCCGACGCCTGCTGGGAGGGCGCCATCACTGGCTACTGCCCGGCGCTGCGCTAATCGGCGCATTTGTCTTAACGCTGGCCGATTTGCTGGCAAGGATCATTAACCCTCCCACGGAGCTTCCGGCAGGCATGCTCACCGCCATTATCGGCGCGCCGTGGTTTATCTGGTTGCTTGTGAGGATGCGCTAAATGGATATCAGATGTGAAAACCTGACTGCCGGATACGGTGATAAACGCATTCTTGACGGCCTGTCGGTTACGCTACCCGCCGGGCAGATCACCGCATTACTGGGGCCTAATGGCTGCGGCAAATCGACGCTGCTGAAATGCCTTGCCCGCCTGCTCATACCGCAATCCGGCACCTTGCACATTGCGGGTAAGCCGCTGTCGGCCTTCTCACCCCGCGCGCTTTCGCGTCACCTGGCGCTACTGCCGCAACAGCACATGACGCCGGAAGGGATCACCGTGCGGGAACTGGTCAGCTATGGCCGCAGCCCGTGGCTGCCGCTGTGGGGGCGGCTTTCTCGCGACGACCATCAGCATGTCAACCGGGCAATGGCGCAGACGCACACTGACGCGCTGGCAGACAGGCGGCTGACGGAGCTGTCCGGCGGTCAGCGGCAGCGCGTGTTTCTGGCGATGGTGTTAGCGCAGGATACGCCCATTGTATTACTGGACGAACCCACCACCTGGCTCGACATTAATCATCAGGTGGAGTTGATGGCGCTCATGCAGATGCTAAAACAGGCGGGAAAAACGGTCGTGACGGTACTGCACGATCTGAATCAGGCAAGTCGCTATTGCGATCATCTTGTCGTGCTGGCGCAGGGGAATGTGATTGCGCAAGGGCAACCTGTTGATGTGATGCAACCAGAATTATTACGCAAGGTATTTCAGGTTGATGCGGAAATTCACCCTGAACCGCTGACAGGAAAACCAATGTGTATTATTCGTTAGTCTGCTAGCCATATTTTTACCTGTCCAGAGCAGTCTGTTCATCCTGTCAGACTGCTCATCAAAAATATATTCTTATGCCCTTTATTTTTATTCTCTGTCATTAACTTTAAATATTTAAAAGTTATGTAAGGAACACTATATTTAGTGTTTTTCAACCCAGATATTTAACGAAGGCGTAGGTTGAAATCCCGCTAATTACCGCGATGATGATTGCAAAAATAACCAGTAACATCAATCGCCTACCGCTATATATTCCTAACATAATTACCTCCTTTACTAAATTTACACTTCCATCAAAACACTGAAAATATACGCTACAAGCGTTATCTAACCATCAAGATAAAATAATCTTTAACGAAACACCATTGATTAATGTCAATAGTTCAGACTCTTTATTTTAATAGTATAAGCGCGATTCAAAACATTATGCATTTTATACTTCGAGGAATTTTAAATTGACCAGAATGCCGAATAAAAATCGTCTCCATTCTGCGCCATGCGTTGAAAAAAAACCGTACCAGCAATCTGTTAACGAGGTACTTGAAAAAAAGCAGAGTCAGCCTTCCGGGCTGACGCAAAATGAAGCCAGCGCGCGCCTCGCGCAGCATGGGCCTAACGCGCTGCCAGAAAAAGCAGGCAAACCGGCATGGTTACGCTTCCTGGCGCATTTCCACGATGTTCTGATTTATGTCCTGATCGCTGCGGCGGTGCTGACTGCGGTAATGGGTCATTGGGTGGATACGGCCGTCATTTTGGGTGTTGCCGTTATCAACGCGCTGATTGGCCACATTCAGGAAAATAACGCGGAAAAGTCGCTGAAAAGCATCCGCAATATGCTGTCGAACTCAGCGGTCGCTATCCGCAACGGTCAACATGAAACCGTCCCCACAACCGAACTGGTGGTGGGCGATATCGTCGTGCTGCGCGCAGGCGATCGCATCCCGGCAGATCTTCGCGTTATGGAAGCCCATAACCTGCGGGTTGAAGAGGCCATCCTGACGGGCGAGTCCACCGTTGTCGATAAAACAGCCGACACCCTTACCGGCGAACTGCCGTTAGGCGATCGTAAAAATCTGCTGTTCTCCGGCACCACCATCAGCGCAGGCGCCGGGCTGGGCGTGGTTATCGCCACCGGTGAAGAGACTGAACTCGGCCACATCAACCAGATGATGACGGGCATTGAGAAGCACCGTACCCCGCTGCTGGTTCAGATGGATAAACTCGGCAAAGCCATTTTCGCCATTATCGTCGCCATGATGGCAGGACTATTTGTGTTCAGTCTGCTGCTGCGCGATATGCCGATGGGCGAACTGCTGCTTTCTCTGATTAGCCTTGCCGTCGCGGCCGTACCGGAAGGGCTACCCGCGATCATCTCGATTATTCTGTCGCTCGGCGTACAGACGATGGCCCGCAAACGCGCCATTATCCGCAAGCTGCCGACGGTCGAGACGCTGGGTGCGATGTCCGTGATCTGTTCCGATAAAACGGGCACCCTGACCATGAATGAGATGACGGTAAAAGCCATTATTACGGCGGACAAAAATTACCGCGTTCAGGGCAACAGCTATGAGCCAATGGGCGAGATCCATACTGAGGAGAGCGACGCTGCGGTAGAGATCCTGCCCGGCAGCCTGCTGGAGAACTACCTTCGCACTATCGACCTGTGTAATGACAGCCAATTGATTCAGGACGAAAACGGTCACTGGGGCATCACCGGCGGGCCAACGGAAGGGGCTTTAAAAGTGCTGGCGGCAAAAGCGCGCCTTCCCGCCATTGAAACTGAACTGCGCAGCAAAATCCCGTTCGATTCGCAGTACAAATACATGGCGACGCACCATCGCATTGGAAATGAAGAGCGCGTACTGGTGACCGGCGCGCCAGATGTGTTGTTTAAACTGTGCCAGCTACAGCAAACCGCTACCGGTACTGAAGCCTTTACGCAAAATCACTGGGAAGCGGAGATCGCGCGCTATGCGAAAGAAGGTCTGCGCATGGTTGCGGCAGCCTGGAAGCCAGGGCGTGCAGAAGCCGCCTCTCTCACCCATGAGTGCCTGAATGACGGCCTGATCTTCCTGGGCATCGCAGGCATGATGGACCCGCCGCGTCCAGAGGCCATTGACGCAATCCAGGCCTGCCAGCAGGCGGGGATTCGCGTGAAGATGATCACCGGCGATCACCCGCAAACGGCCATGAGTATCGGTGGCATGCTGGGGATTCATAACAGCACCCACGCGGTAACGGGCTACGAACTGGAGCAGATGGACGATGCGGCATTAGCCGAAGCCGCTGTCACCTACGACATCTTTGCCCGCACCAGCCCCGAACATAAACTGCGTCTGGTGAAGGCACTGCAAAACAAAGGCGAGATTGTCGGTATGACCGGCGACGGAGTCAACGACGCCCCCGCGCTGAAGCAGGCGGACGTCGGCATCGCGATGGGCATCAAAGGCACGGAAGTGACAAAAGAAGCCGCTGACATGGTACTGACGGACGACAACTTCGCCACCATCGCCAGCGCCGTGCAGGAGGGGCGTCGCGTTTACGACAACCTGAAGAAAACGATTCTGTTCATCATGCCCACCAACCTGGCACAGGGTCTGCTGATCATCATTGCCCTGTTGGCTGGGAACCTGATCCCGCTCACGCCGGTACTGATTCTGTGGATGAACATGGCGACCTCCGCCACGCTGTCGTTCGGGCTAGCATTTGAAGCCGGTGAGCGCAACATCATGCGACGCCCGCCACGCCAGAGTAATGAGAACGTCATGGATGCCTTTGCTATCTGGCGCGTCGGTTTTGTCGGAACGTTAATTGCGGCCTGCGCCTTTGCGCTGGAAGCCTGGTTGCAGCCTCGCGGCCACAGCCCGGAGTTTATCCGTACCGTGCTGTTGCAGACGCTGGTCACCGCACAGTGGGTATATATGCTCAACTGCCGGGTTTCGGATGGTTTCTCGCTGGGACGCGGGCTGCTGATGAATAAAGGCATCTGGATGGTCAGCGGCATTCTGTTGCTGTTACAGCTAGCGATTATCTATATGCCTTTCATGCAGATGCTGTTTGGCACAGAAGCGCTGCCGCTGCGTTACTGGGGCATAACCTTCGCTATCGGCGCAGTGCTGTTCTGCATTGTGGAGACAGAGAAACCGCTCACCCGTAAATTCCGCCGGAAATAGCCGGCGGTTCACCGCGAAGCAAAAAGCCTCCCGTAGCGGAGGCTTTTTTTTTGCCGATGGGGGAAGGGTTTTGTAGGCCCGGTAAGCGAAGCGCCACCGGGCATGGCGACGGATGGCGGCACAAGCGCCTTACCCGGCCTACGGGAGAGGGGTTTTGTCGGCCCGGTAAGCGAAGCGCCACCGGGCAGGCAGATTAACGAATGACCATCACCGGAATTTTCGCGTATCGCAAAATATTCGCCGCAGCCGAACCGAGCAAATGCGTTGCAATACCCGGCTTGCGCGAACCGATGATAATCATCTCGGCGTTATGCGCTTCTACCGCGTTATTTACTTCATCACGAATATTGCCATGACGGACTTCAAAACGAATATTCTCCAACGGCGTTTTGAATTTTCTCGCAAGGTTAAGCATTTTTTCTTGCGCGTCATTCGTCATGTATTCCTCGTATTTTCTGATATCCGAGGCAAAACCACGCATTGGGGAGGTACCCAGTTTAGGGAACACATGCAGCAGATGGATCACGCCGTTTTCTTTGTCCACCATATGATCAGCGTAGGCAATGGCTTTGTCAGAGAGATCCATCGCCAGAATATCAACGGGCATTAAAATGACTTTATTCATGATGATTTCCTTAAGTTAGCTGACAGGCCAATCACATATCCCTGAAAAGACCTGGCAAGATTCAGCATTCATTTGACCAAAATAACGGGGGAATAATAATCAATAATACCCTGTCTTTTTTGATCATAAGCAAGAAAGGAAATAACCCATAAAGTCTGTAGATATATTTACGTCCGGTGACAAAACTGACAAGCTTGCTATTTAATTGCACGCTATTTCAGCCAAAAAAAAGCTCCCGTGAAGGGAGCCTTTTTAATTCATCAGAACGGGATGTCGTCGTCGAAATCCATTGGCGGTTCGTTAGACGGTGCCGGAGCGGATTGTTGCTGTGGACGGGACTGCGCGCCGCCGCTGAACTGGTTGCCGCCCTGCGGTTGCTGAGGCTGACCCCAACCGCCCTGCTGCTGACCGCCGCCCATATTGCCGCCAGCCGGAGCGCCACCGCCCTGACGGCCACCCAGCATCTGCATGGTGCCGCCAACGTTGACCACCACTTCAGTGGTGTATTTGTCCTGACCGGACTGATCGGTCCATTTACGGGTACGCAACTGACCTTCAATGTAAACCTGAGAACCTTTACGCAGATATTCGCTGGCCACTTCCGCCAGTTTGCCGAACAGCACAACGCGGTGCCATTCCGTCTGCTCTTTCATCTCACCGGTCTGCTTATCACGCCAGGATTCGGAAGTAGCCAGCGTAATGTTGGCAACTGCGCCACCATTTGGCATGTAGCGTACTTCCGGGTCCTGGCCCAGATTACCGACGAGAATCACCTTGTTTACGCCTCTGCTGGCCATGATCGAGTCTCCTGAAAAACGTTTCTGAATAAGTGTAAACGCGCGATTGTAGCATTACCAATAGCGTTTTTACTACGATGCGAGGCTGATTCCAGTAAACAACCTTGGGCGGACATTGTTACACAGTAGCCTGTGTTTTGCATTCCAATACTGTATATCCATTCAGGTTGAGTTGTGTCATAATTAACCGTTTGTGATCGCCGGTAGCGCCATGCGGCCGGGAAAAAGCGTTTTAATCCGGGAAAGGTGAATGGATAAGATCGAAGTTCGGGGCGCCCGCACCCATAATCTCAAAAACATCAACCTCGTCATCCCGCGCGACAAACTGATTGTCGTCACCGGGCTTTCGGGTTCTGGCAAATCCTCGCTCGCTTTTGACACCTTGTATGCCGAAGGGCAGCGTCGCTACGTTGAATCCCTTTCCGCGTATGCGCGTCAGTTTCTGTCTTTGATGGAAAAACCAGATGTCGACCATATTGAGGGGCTGTCGCCCGCTATCTCAATTGAGCAGAAATCGACATCCCATAACCCGCGCTCTACGGTAGGTACAATTACCGAAATACATGACTATCTGCGTCTTCTGTTCGCCCGCGTGGGTGAACCGCGCTGCCCGGATCATGACGTCCCACTGGCGGCGCAAACCGTCAGCCAGATGGTGGATAATGTGCTGTCTCAGCCGGAAGGCAAACGCCTGATGCTGCTGGCGCCCATTATTAAAGAGCGCAAAGGCGAGCACGCTAAAACGCTGGAAAACCTGGCCAGCCAGGGCTACATCCGCGCCCGTATTGATGGCGAGGTCTGCGATCTCTCCGATCCGCCGAAGCTGGAGCTGCAAAAGAAACACACCATTGAGGTCGTGATCGATCGTTTCAAAGTCCGTAGCGATCTGTCCCAGCGCCTGGCGGAATCTTTTGAAACCGCGCTGGAACTCTCCGGCGGCACCGCGATCGTCGCGGATATGGACGATACGAAAGCGGAAGAGCTGCTCTTCTCCGCCAACTTCGCCTGCCCAATTTGCGGCTACAGTATGCGCGAGCTGGAACCGCGTCTGTTCTCGTTTAACAACCCGGCGGGAGCCTGCCCGACCTGCGACGGCCTCGGCGTACAGCAATATTTCGATCCCGATCGCGTGATCCAGAACCCGGAGCTTTCTCTGGCTGGCGGCGCGATTCGCGGCTGGGATCGCCGTAACTTCTATTATTTCCAGATGCTGAAATCACTGGCGGAACACTATAAGTTCGACGTGGAAGCGCCGTGGGGAAGTCTGAGTCAGAACGTGCATAAAGTCGTTCTGTACGGTTCCGGCAAAGAGAGCATCGGGTTCAAATACATCAACGATCGTGGCGACACCTCCGTGCGTCGCCATCCGTTCGAAGGCGTGCTGCACAACATGGAGCGCCGTTACAAAGAGACGGAGTCCAGCGCGGTACGTGAAGAGTTAGCTAAATTCATCAGCAACCGTCCGTGCGCCAGCTGTGAAGGCACGCGTCTGCGCCGTGAAGCACGTCATGTCTTCGTCGAGAATACTCCGCTGCCTGCGATCTCCGACATGAGCATCGGCCATGCGATGGACTTCTTCAACAATCTCAAGCTCGCAGGCCAGCGAGCAAAGATTGCGGAGAAGATCCTCAAGGAGATTGGCGACCGCCTCAAGTTCCTGGTAAACGTCGGCCTCAACTACCTGACGCTGTCCCGCTCGGCAGAGACCTTGTCCGGCGGCGAAGCCCAGCGTATCCGTCTGGCCAGCCAGATTGGCGCGGGGCTGGTAGGCGTGATGTATGTGCTGGATGAACCGTCTATCGGTCTCCATCAGCGCGATAACGAACGTTTGCTGGGAACGCTGATTCACCTGCGTAACCTCGGCAATACCGTGATTGTGGTGGAGCATGACGAAGACGCCATCCGCGCCGCCGACCATGTGATCGATATCGGCCCCGGCGCTGGCGTACACGGCGGTCAGGTCGTAGCCGAAGGGCCGTTGGAGGCGATTATGGCGGTGCCGGAATCCCTCACCGGCCAGTACATGAGCGGCAAACGCAAGATTGAAGTGCCGAAACAGCGCGTTCCCGCGAACCCGGAGAAAGTGCTGAAGCTGACCGGCGCGCGCGGCAACAACCTGAAAGACGTCACCCTGACGCTGCCGGTTGGCCTGTTTACCTGTATTACCGGCGTATCCGGGTCGGGTAAGTCTACGCTTATCAACGACACGCTGTTCCCGATTGCCCAGCGCCAGTTAAACGGGGCGACCATTGCGGAACCTGCGCCGTATCGTGATATTCAGGGGCTGGAGCATTTCGACAAAGTCATCGACATCGACCAGAGTCCGATTGGCCGTACGCCGCGCTCTAACCCGGCAACGTATACCGGCGTGTTTACGCCCGTACGTGAGCTGTTCGCTGGCGTGCCGGAATCACGCTCACGCGGCTATACGCCGGGACGTTTCAGCTTTAACGTGCGCGGCGGGCGCTGCGAAGCCTGTCAGGGCGACGGCGTCATCAAGGTTGAAATGCACTTCCTGCCGGATATTTACGTACCGTGCGACCAGTGCAAAGGCAAGCGCTATAACCGCGAAACGCTGGAGATTAAGTACAAGGGCAAGACTATCCACGAAGTGCTGGATATGACCATCGAAGAAGCGCGCGAATTTTTTGACGCCGTTCCGGCGCTGGCGCGTAAGCTGCAAACGTTGATGGACGTGGGTCTGACCTACATCCGTCTCGGTCAGTCCGCCACCACGCTCTCCGGCGGTGAAGCACAGCGCGTGAAGCTGGCGCGTGAATTGTCGAAACGCGGCACCGGGCAGACGCTGTACATTCTGGATGAACCGACCACCGGTCTGCATTTTGCCGATATTCAGCAACTGCTGGACGTGCTGCACCAGTTGCGCGATCAGGGCAACACCATTGTGGTGATTGAGCACAACCTGGACGTCATTAAGACGGCGGACTGGATTGTCGATCTCGGCCCGGAAGGCGGCAGCGGCGGCGGCGAAATTCTTGTTTCCGGGACGCCGGAGACGGTCGCAGAGTGTGAAGCGTCACATACTGCCCGTTTCCTCAAGCCAATGCTGTAATAATGCCCGATGGCGCTGCGCTTATCGGGCCTACAGAATATGCGTAATAGTTTGTAGGCTCGATAAGGCGCTTGCGCCGCATCCGGCAAAACGGCTCACGGCTGCACCAACAGCTTACGCTTGTCCTCCGGCAGAGTACTTACCGCCAGTTGATAAGAGGCATCCACCAGATAATAGATTTGCGAATCAGGTAGCGAACCGTCCAGGTAGACGGTGCTCCAGTGCGCTTTATTAAGATGTCGGCTTGGTCGCACATCGCTGTGTTGCTGGCGCAGCAACTCCGCCAGTTCAGGGCTGGTTTTCAAAGATACCGCCGGGCGATTTTCCACCTCTTTCACCATGGCAAAAAGCACATCTTCAACCTTGATTTGTGTGGCTTTCCAGTCACTGTGAACGCTCTGTTCCGCGCCTGTTTTTGCCATGCAATATTGCAGTAACTCCGAATTGGTCATCTTCTTATTCCCCTTTTAAGCATATTGCCCCACTGAGAACGTCTCTTACTCAGTTTGCAGCAAGTCCGCCAAAGGTAAAAGCCAGCAGCTCAATTTTGTTCAAAAAAACAGCGATTGAGAATCTTACCGGATGATGCCACTGTAGGCCGGATAAGGTGCCTGCACCGCCATCCGGCACCCGTGCCGCTTATTGCCTGATGGCGACGCTAATGCGTTTTATCAGTCCTGGGGCAAAAGGTTCCGCCGGTTTTAATATTCCGAGTTCACAATCACCTCTTCCCCAAACGCGCCGGCCTGCGGCAACGGTTTATAGGTAGAGTTGGAGGCGCGCAGGATGCGGATGCCACGAATGCCCGCGTCACGGGCTGCCGTAATGTCATTGTCGGAGTCGCCGTAGAAGATGCGGATATTTTTCTCCTGTAGCCACTGCGTTTTGGTGTTCTGGCCCGGCTTGTCGCCTGCAAAAATCACAGGATTCATATTGGCTGCGGGAATGTGGAAATCATCAGCCAGCGTTTTCGAGACGGTTTCGGTTTTCGTCTGGCTCCGCCCCGTGACAAAAAAGATGCTGTCGCCACGCCGGACGTGCATATCAATAAGCAGACGCGCCACCTCTTTCGGAATGCTGAACTCATCCCAGCCGTTGTTCATCTTCTCCCAGAATGCCGGATTTTTCAGATAATCCTCGCTTTCTGGCGAATAGACTTTTTTGCCGCGCCAGAAGCCAGGGCTGGAAAACAGCACGGTGTCATCAATATCAAACCCGACAGCAATGGGAGGACGACCCGCCAGGCTATTTTCGATCTGCGCGACAGAAACCCAATGGATGGGAGACTGCTCGGCGAGTTTCGCAACATTGGTGCCAGGATTTAGCGGCGACGGCGAGGACGCCAGGGCGATTGCTGAATTATTTAACGTGAAAAGTAAACAAAAGGCGCTCAAGGCCAGGGTTATCTTGCGCATATTTTTCCCTAAATAGTCAGTTAGTTATGATTTTTAATTATATTGACTGGTCAAAAAACTCTCTGACCATAACCCCAGCGGCAGGTGAAAGGAAGAATTTTCTGCGGTTTTGTTACAGAAAAAGAGGATGATCACATATGAATGGAGGGGGCAGCGCTACCGCTTACCGGGCCTACGAGTTGCTTTGTAGGCCGGATAAGGCAACGCCGCCATCCGGCAGGTCGCCCGGTGGCGCTGCCGCTTACCGGGTCTACGGGCTGCTTTGTAGGCCGGATAAGGCAACGCCGCCATCCGGCAACACAATCACTTACATCACCGCAGCAAACGCCTTCGCCACGCGCTGGACATTGCCGGAATTCAGACCCGCCACGCACATGCGTCCGCTGGCGATCAGGTAGACGCCGAACTCATCACGCAGACGGTCCACCTGTGCAGCGCTCAGGCCGGTATAGCTGAACATGCCGCGCTGTTGCAGCAGATAATCAAAGTTACGGCCCGGTATCTCGGCGTTCAGGACATTCACCAGTTCCTGACGCATCGCCAGGATACGCGTGCGCATTGCTTCCACTTCCGCCAGCCAGCTGGCTTTGAGCGCCTCATCGTTCAGTACGGCGGCAACCACCTGCGCGCCAAAATTCGGCGGGCTGGAGTAGTTACGGCGCACGGTGGCTTTGAGCTGACCCAACACGCGGCCTGCGGCCTCAGCGTCTTCACAGACCACCGAAAGCCCGCCCACACGTTCGCCATACAGCGAGAAGATCTTCGAGAAAGAGTTACTGACCAGCGCGGGCAATCCGGCGCTGGCAATGGCGCGAATCGCGTAGGCATCATCTTCCATACCTGCGCCAAATCCCTGATAGGCAATGTCGAGGAATGGAATCAACTCACGCGCTTTCAGGATCTCAATAACCGCATCCCACTGCGAATGGGTTAAATCAGCACCGGTCGGGTTATGGCAGCACGGATGCAGCAGCACAATGCTGCGAGCAGGCAAGGTGTTGAGGGTCGTCAGCAAGTCTTTGAAACGCACGCCGTTAGTGGCGTTGTCATACCAGGGGTAAGTACTTACTTCGAAACCAGCGCCTTCAAAAATTGCGATGTGGTTTTCCCAGGTCGGGTCACTGACCCACACGGCGGATTCAGGAAAATAACGCTTCAGGAAATCCGCCCCTACCTTCAGCGCGCCAGAACCGCCCAGCGTCTGGATTGTCGCCACGCGTTGCTGCTGAAGAACCGGATGATCGGCGCCAAACAGCAACGGCGCAATGGTATGGCGATAGGTATTGAGACCTTCCATTGGCAGGTACAGTGACGCGCCGTGCGGCTGCGCATTAATCCGGGCTTCCGCTTCGGCAACGGCTTTAAGCTGAGGAATGATGCCCTCTTCGTTGTAATACAGACCGATGCTGAGATTCACTTTGTCGCTACGCGAATCCTCTTTGAAACGCTCCATAAGCGAAAGAATCGGGTCGCCAGCGTAGGCGTCAACTTTTTGAAACACGCTGTGGTTCTCCAGGTTTACAGGCAGGGGGTTAAAACACAATAAACCGGAAGCGAGAGAAGATCGAGAGGATGTTGATGTGAATATCGCCGGATGGCGGGGTATCCGCCTTATCCGGCCTGGGATCAATGCGCCACCCGGCACGCATTTAATCGATGTACTTCATCGCAACCCTTGATGTCAGGCGCGTGATAAGTTCGTAAGCACTCACTTTTGTTATTTCCGCAATGCGCTCAACGGGCAGGCCTTCCCCCCACAAAATGACCGGATCGCCTGCTTTGTCCTGCGCCTGAGGGCCTAAATCGACGCAGATCATGTCCATCGCCACGCGACCGACAATCGTCACTTCCCGACCGTTAACCAGCACCGGCGTACCGGATGGCGCCGCACGCGGATAACCATCGCCATAGCCCATAGCAACCACGCCCAGACACGTATCACGCTCGCTGATCCATGTGCCGCCGTAACCCACCGGTTCGCCCGCTTTATGCTCGCGAACGGCAATGAGGCTGGAGATTAGCGACATGACCGGCTGACAGCCAAAATCTTCGCCAGTGGACTGATTTTCCAGCGGCGAGACGCCGTAGAGGATGATGCCCGGTCGCGCCCAGTCAAAATGAGACTGCGGCCACAACAGGATGCCGCCGGAAGCGGCGATGGAACGTTGCCCCGGTTTACCTTCGCAGAAGGTATTAAAAATATCGAGTTGCTGCTCGGTCGCACCGCATTCCGGCTCATCGGCGCGGGCGAAATGGCTGACGATATTTACCGGCTGGCGCACATTTTTACACTGCGTAAGCCGTTGATAAAACGCTTCGGCTTTTTCAGGACGCACGCCCAGACGATGCATTCCCGTATCCAGTTTCATCCACACCGTTACCGGTTCATCCAGCCCGGCGGCTTCCAGCGCGGCAAGCTGTTCTTCGTTATGCACGGCGGTATGCAGATGCTGTGCAGAGATGACTGGCAGATCGGTGGCTTCAAAAAAACCTTCCAGCAACAGAATGGGCTGCGTGATCCCACCCGCCCGCAGGCGCAGGGCTTCTTCAAGGCGGGCGACGCCGAAAGCGTCGGCATCAGGGAGCGTTCGCGCGGTCTCCAGAAGACCGTGTCCGTAAGCGTTCGCTTTCACGACCGCAACCAGCTTGCTGGCAGGCGCCAGTTCACGCAGACGTTGCAGATTGTGTCGCAGAGCGCGGCGGTTAATGACTACAGTTGCCGCTTGCATTTGAATTCCTTATAAAAAGAATCGCCAAAATCATTCGCGTTGCAGGACAAAAACGCTCTGGCGTTTTTGAACAGCGCCGGCGCTGTTCCCGAAGGGATAAGCGGGCGCAGTCAACGCATCTGCGGCGTGAATGATGAAGGAGATTTACTCGTCGTCGTATTGCGGTCCCGCATAGTTATCGAAACGCGACCATTGCCCGTTAAACGTCAGACGTACCGTACCGATTGGGCCGTTACGTTGTTTACCAATAATAATTTCTGCGATGCCTTTTAAGTCGCTGTTTTCGTGATAAACCTCGTCACGATAGATAAACATGATCAAGTCGGCATCCTGCTCGATGGAGCCGGATTCACGCAGATCCGAGTTGACCGGACGTTTATCGGCGCGTTGTTCCAGAGAGCGGTTAAGCTGCGACAGCGCCACCACCGGCACCTGTAGCTCTTTTGCCAGCGCTTTCAGCGAGCGAGAGATTTCCGCGATTTCCAGCGTACGGTTATCGGAGAGCGACGGCACGCGCATCAGTTGCAGGTAGTCGATCATGATCAGGCTTAACCCGCCATGTTCACGGTAGATACGACGGGCGCGCGAGCGAACTTCCGTCGGCGTCAGGCCGGATGAATCGTCAATATACATATTGCGCTTCTCCAGCAGGATGCCCATCGTACCGGAAATACGCGCCCAGTCTTCGTCATCCAGTTGACCCGTACGAATGCGCGTCTGATCCACGCGCGACAGCGACGCCAGCATACGCATCATAATCTGTTCGCCGGGCATCTCCAGACTGAAGATCAGTACCGGTTTCTCCTGCAACATCGCGGCGTTTTCGCAGAGGTTCATCGCAAATGTCGTTTTACCCATCGACGGACGCGCCGCTACGATGATCAGATCCGAGCGCTGCAAACCGGCGGTTTTTTTGTTTAAGTCCTGATAACCGGTATCGACCCCTGTCACACCGTCATGCGGCTGCTGGAAAAGGGTTTCAATGCGCGCCACGGTCGCATCGAGGATTTGATCGATGCTTTTCGGGCCTTCGTCTTTATTGGCGCGGTTTTCCGCAATCTGGAAAACGCGAGATTCCGCGAGATCCAGCAGCTCGTCGCTGTTGCGCCCCTGCGGATCGTAACCCGCATCGGCAATTTCATGGGCGACGGAAATCATATCGCGAACAACGGCACGTTCGCGGACAATATCCGCATAAGCGCTGATGTTCGCCGCACTTGGCGTATTTTTGGATAACTCCGCCAGGTAAGCAAAACCGCCAACGCTGTCCAGTTGCCCCTGAATTTCCAGCGACTCCGCCAGCGTGATCAGGTCAATGGGCTTCCCCATCTCCTGCAAACGGTGCATTTCGGTAAAAATATGCCGGTGCGGCCGGGTATAAAAGTCATCCGCCACTACGCGTTCGGCGACATCGTCCCAGCGTTCGTTATCCAGCATTAAACCGCCCAACACCGACTGTTCCGCTTCAATCGAGTGCGGCGGCACTTTCAGCCCGTCAACCTGCAAATCACGGTCACGCGCATCAGTCTGTTGTTTGTTGAAGGGTTTATTTCCTGCCATAGTGAATGGAGTTACCGAGATAAAGAATGGGTCGAAACTTTACCATATAAGTGGACCCTTACGATACGTTCTGGAGGAAGCATGGCAACACGAATTGAATTTCACAAGCACGGTGGCCCTGACGTCCTGAAAGCAGTGGACTTTACCCCTGTAGACCCGGCGGAAAACGAAATCCAGGTCGAAAATAAAGCGATTGGCATCAACTACATTGATACCTACATTCGCAGCGGGCTCTATCCACCGCCATCCCTGCCCAGCGGGTTGGGCACCGAAGCGGCGGGCGTGGTGAGTAAAGTCGGCAGCAACGTTAAACATATTAAAGCGGGCGACCGCGTCGTTTATGCCCAGTCTGCGCTCGGGGCTTACAGTTCGGTACACAATGTTCCCGCCGATAAGGCCGCCATTCTCCCTAAAGCGATCTCTTTCGAGCAGGCTGCCGCCTCTTTTCTGAAAGGATTAACGGTCTTTTATCTGCTGCGCAAAACCTATGAGGTTAAACCCGACGAACCGTTTTTGTTCCATGCCGCCGCCGGGGGCGTGGGCCTTATCGCCTGCCAGTGGGCTAAAGCGCTGGGCGCGAAACTTATCGGCACGGTAGGCAGCGCGCAGAAAGCGCAAATTGCCTTACAGGCTGGCGCATGGAAAGTGATTAACTATCGTGAAGAAAATATCGCTGAACGGGTGAAAGAGATTACCGGCGGCAAAAAAGTACGGGTGGTTTACGATTCAGTCGGGAAAGATACCTGGGAAGCGTCGCTGGATTGCCTGCAACGCCGGGGGCTGATGGTGAGTTTTGGTAACGCTTCCGGCCCGGTGACCGGCGTTAACTTAGGCATCCTGAACCAAAAAGGCTCGCTGTACGTCACTCGCCCTTCTCTTCAGGGTTACATCACCAGTCGCGATGAATTGACCGAAGCCAGCAACGAGCTGTTTTCACTGATTGCCAGCGGCGTGATAAAAGTCGAGGTCGCGGAGAATCAGAAATACGCGTTGAAAGATGCGCAGCGCGCGCATGAGGTGCTGGAAAGCCGGGCAACGCAGGGATCGAGCCTGCTCATTCCGTAGTATGACGGGGAAAAGAATTAGGGCTTCCACATGGGAAGCCCTTTCTTTTTTAGTTCGGCTGTATGTAGGGTACAGCTCGATGAATTCATTAGCCGCGCAATAGTGACAGATTTGATAATCAATTCCTATTTGCTTCTAAGAAGAAAGTTACAGGTTGTGATCCTCTGCACAATACCTTAGTAAAACCGACGGTTATTGCGCTGATACTGTGGGATTTTTGGCGTTTTTACCGCTTTGATGACCCACACCACGGCAACAGCCAACAGCAACCACGGCAGCAGTTTGATCACCAACGCAAACATCCCGCCCAGGGACATCACGGCGGTCGCCACCATCAGCGCGGCCAGAATTCCCAACAATGACACGCCGGTGGCCATCAGCATGATAAAAAAGCCCATCACAAAAAGTAGTTCCAGCATGATTCCCCCTGAATATTGGAATGCCCGGTGGCGTAGCGCTTTGCGGGCCGACATATTCAGACCATTACAAGAAACATGCCAAAATTAATCTATTGATTTGCAAACAAAACGCCCCGCGGCAGTGCGCAGGGCGTGGTGAAATTGACTAACTTTTAGTGAGAACTTAACGCTTATCCGCCACCCGTTTCAGCGCATGTTCCAGCACGTCAATGTCGGCGCCTGCTTTATGGGCATTTTCGCTCAGATAACGGCGCCACTGGCGCGCGCCAGGAATCCCCTGAAACAGCCCCAGCATATGACGGGTAACATGCCCGAGGTATGTCCCCTGGCTCAGTTCACGCTCAATGTACGGATACATGGCGCGAACGACAGCCACAGGATCGGTATCCGCCGTGGTCGCGCCAAAGATCTCACGGTCAACGGAGGCCAGAATGCCCGGGTTTTGATAGGCTTCGCGCCCGATCATCACGCCATCCATATGCTCCAGATGCGCTTTCGCCTCTTCCAGCGACGTAATACCACCGTTGATGGACATGGTCAGATGCGGGAAGTCACGCTTTAACTGGTAAACGCGCGGGTAATCCAGCGGCGGGATCTCGCGGTTTTCCTTCGGGCTGAGCCCGGAGAGCCAGGCCTTACGCGCGTGGATAATAAACATCTCGCATTCGCCTTTACCGGCGACCGTATTGATGAAGTCACAGAGAAATTCGTAGCTATCCTGATCGTCAATACCGATACGGGTTTTGACCGTTACCGGGATCGACACTACATCCCGCATCGCCTTCACGCAATCCGCCACCAGTTGCGCATTTCCCATCAGACAGGCGCCAAACATGCCGTTTTGTACACGGTCAGACGGGCAGCCTACGTTGAGGTTAATTTCGTCATATCCTCGCGCCTGCGCCAGTTTCGCACATTGCGCCAGCGCCGACGGATCGCTGCCGCCAAGCTGCAACGCCACCGGATGTTCTTCCTCGCTGTATGCCAGATAGTCGCCTTTACCATGAATGATCGCCCCGGTTGTTACCATCTCGGTATAGAGCAACGTCTGGCGAGACAGCAGACGCAGGAAGTAGCGACAATGTCTGTCCGTCCAGTCGAGCATCGGCGCGATAGAAAAACGATGAGCAGGAAAAGCGAACTGTGATTCTGTAGACATGGCGAAATTTTAAGCATCTGGTGAATTTGGGGCGCTACTATAGCACAGCCCACTGAAAGATTAGCTGACGATATATCGTTAGGGCTGCTTCTCGGCGTTTTACGCAGAACATGGTAAAGTAGAAGATTAACCTTTCACGCAATCCGAGGTGCCACATGGAAAAGACCACCACGCAAGAGCTTTTAGCGCAAGCTGAAAAGCTCTGTGCGCAACGCAATGTGCGGCTGACACCCCAGCGCCTCGAAGTGTTGCGTCTAATGAGCCTGCAGGAAGGCGCGATCAGCGCCTATGACCTGCTGGATCTGCTGCGTGAAACGGAGCCGCAGGCCAAACCGCCGACGGTGTATCGTGCGCTCGATTTTCTGCTTGAGCAGGGTTTTGTTCACAAGGTCGAATCCACCAACAGCTACGTGCTCTGTCACCTGTTCGATCAGCCGACCCATAGCTCGGCCATGTTTATCTGCGACCGTTGTGGTGTGGTAAAAGAGGAGTGTGCTGAAGGCGTGGAAGACATTATGCATACGCTGGCGGCAAAAATGGGGTTCGCTCTGCGCCATAACGTGATTGAAGCACACGGGTTATGCCCGGCGTGTGTGGAAGTCGAAGCCTGTCGCCACCCCGGCGAGTGCCAGCATGACCATTCTATTCTGGTGAAGAAGAAACCACGTTAAATGAATCGGGCGGCTAATCCGCAGACGCCGCCCAAAGCAAGTATGTTGAACAGAGGGGAGTACGTCCTTGTACTCACGGGCAGGAGAAGTTGATTACCAGCGGTAGTCGTTACGGTTTTCCCATTCTTTCACTTCTTTTTCCGCCTCATCTTTTGCGTAACCATAGCGTTCCTGGACTTTACCCACCAGTTGATCACGCTTACCTTCGATGACTGTCATATCATCATCGGTCAGTTTGCCCCATTGCTCTTTCACTTTACCTTTAAACTGTTTCCAGTTGCCGCCGATTTCGTCTTTATTCATCATCAAGTCCTCATCGTTCGGTTGTGAATAGCGGGAGAACGTCGCTCAAACGCATTACGTTTTCTGCTGAACGTGAGATTAATTGTAGTCAGTGATTCGGCCTTCGTTTTTTAATTCAGAGTTTTTAACCACCGGACTCAGGCAAACCAGGTCCCTTTTCGCCAGTGTCGCCGCCAGATAAATGCCAGAGAAAGCCCACGAAGCGCCAGAAAAACGGTTAGCGCAAGCCACAGTCCGTGGTTCCCCAGCAGCGGTATCGTCAGTAGGGTGAGCGCAAACCCGGCTGCGGCGACAGCCATGCTGTTACGCATTTCAGCCGCCCGCGTCGCCCCGATAAACATACCGTCCAGCAAATAGCACCAGACGCCCACCAACGGCAGAATCACCTGCCAGATAAGATAGCGATCGGCCAGAAGCTGAATCTGCGGCAGCGAAGTCAGCAGTGCGATGATATACTCCCCCGCCAGCACATAAACCAGCGCAAACAGCAGCGCCACAATTCCCGACTGGCGACACGCCGCCCGCCATACATCCAGTAGCTGGCTGCCGTCCCGCGCGCCATAAGCCTGACCCGAATGGGCTTCTACCGCATAGGCGAAGCCGTCCAGCGCATAGGCAGTAAAGGTCAGCAACGTCATAAGAACGGCATTCACCGCAATGATATCGCTTCCCATACGGGCGCCCAGTACCGTGATTGCGCCAAAACAGAGTTGCAGCAGCAGCGAACGCAGCATGATGTCGCGATTAAGCGCCAGCAAACGACGGAAGTTCCCACGCCAGGCCTGTTTCAACATACCGGAAGAGACACCGCGCAAACGAAGGACTTTGCGTACCATCAGCAGACCAATTAACAGCGTGGCATATTCAGCGATGACCGTCGCCAGCGCAGCCCCCTGCACGTTCATGTGCAGCCCCATAACCAGCCACAGGTCGAGAACGATGTTCAGGATATTCCCGACAATCAGCAGTATAACCGGTGCACGGGCGTACTGAACGCCAAGCAGCCAACCAAGCAAAACCAGATTCGCCAGAGATGCCGGGGCGCTCAGCCAGCGGATCGCCAGAAAGCGTCTTGCCTGCTCCAGCACCGCTTCGCTACCGCCAACGATATGCAATGCCAGATCGATAATCGGCGTGCGCAGCAGCGCAATCAGCGCCCCCGCGCTCAGCGCCAGGATGAGTGGTTGCACCAACGCTCTCGCCAGCGCTTGCGGATTTTTCGCGCCAAAGGCCTGCGCCGTTAACCCGGTAGTGCTCATGCGTAAGAAGAGCAACAGCATGAAAAGGAAGCTGGTTGCGGTTGCGCCAATGGCAACACCACCCAGATAGACGGGGCTATCGAGATGACCAATAACAGCCGTATCCACCAGACCCAGTAAGGGGACAGTGATGTTGGAAAAAATCATGGGTAAGGCGAGGCGCCAGAGTGCTTTATCAGAGGATGTGAAGAAAGGCATGCAGATGAGCCTGAGAAAAAGTCAAATAAACCAATCGATTAATCGCCGGATGGCGGCATAAATGCCTTATCCGGCCTACGGTACTACTAGTACATTTGCCGGATGGCGGCGTAAACGCCTTATCCGGCCTACGGTACTATGGGCACATTTGCCGGATGGAGGCGTAAACGCTTTATCCGGCCTACGGGGATATTTGTAGGCCTGATAAGCGCAGCGCCATCAGGCATTGTGCCAGCGCCTGATTACAGCCATTCACCGTTACGGATAACGCCTACCGCCAGTCCTTCGATGGTGAAGCTCTGCTCACGCAGGTCAACCACAATCGGTTTAAATTCGCTATTTTCTGGCAAGAGTTCAACTTTATTGCCCTGTTTTTTCAGGCGTTTTACCGTGACTTCATCGTCAATACGCGCCACAACCACCTGGCCGTTACGGACATCCTGAGTTTTATGCACCGCCAGCAGATCGCCGTCCATAATTCCGATATCTTTCATCGACATGCCGCTAACGCGCAGCAGAAAATCAGCATTGGGTTTAAACAGCGAGGGATCGACCTGATAATGGCCTTCGATATGCTGCTGCGCCAGCAGCGGTTCACCGGCGGCAACACGACCGACCAACGGCAACCCTTCTTCTTCGTCCAGAAGCAGGCGAATACCGCGCGATGCGCCGGAAACAATTTCAATCACCCCTTTACGCGCCAGCGCTTTCAGGTGTTCTTCAGCGGCGTTTGGGGAACGGAACCCCAAACGCTGCGCGATCTCCGCACGCGTTGGTGGCATACCTGTCTGGCTGATGTGATCCCGAATGAGATCAAACACCTCTTGCTGCCTGGCCGTTAACGCTTTCATTCCGCCCCCTGGGTGTATATACAGTTATGCTGTGAGTATATACAGCTAAAGGTGATTTTGGAACCATAAACTGCGCAGAAAACAGGAGTTTTATACCGTTATGGAATCTTTATCGAAAAAACCTTAGCGGAAATGTGACCATAGCAGGAGACCCCAGGTCATCAGCGCGACGAAAATAGACAGCAGCACCGCCGCAGACCCCATGTCCTTCGCGCGGCCGGAGAGTTCATGGTATTCAGAGCCAATACGGTCAACAACAGCTTCAATGGCGCTGTTAAGGATTTCAACAATCATCACCAGCATCACGGAACCAATCAGCAATACGCGAGTAATGGCATCCACATCCAGCCAGCAGGCAATCAGCACACCTGCCAGCACGGCGATGCTTTCCTGGCGAAACGCCGCTTCGTTGACCCATGCGGCGCGAAAACCTTTCCAGGAATAGCCTGCGGCTTTAATGATTCGGGTGAATCCAGTGGTATTATTGGCCATTAAAAGAACCTTTTTGCATTATTAGCGTCAATGAAATTATATCGTTGGCCCGTATGATTCGGGCGACGGCAACGCAGCGCGAAGTATGACGGGATACACCAGAAATTCACCAGACTTTCTGATATCCTTGCAGCGCATTTGCATTATTAACCAGAGGCTTTACATCGTTTATGTCCGGCTGGCCACGAATTTACTACAAATTACTGAATTTACCATTAAGCGTGCTGGTAAAAAGCAAGTCTATTCCGGCAGATCCTGCCCCGGAGTTGGGGCTTGATACATCGCGCCCTATTATGTACGTATTGCCGTACAACTCCAAAGCAGACCTGCTGACGCTACGCGCCCAGTGTCTGGCGCACGATCTTCCCGACCCGCTGGAGCCGCTGGAGATCGACGGAACGCTGCTGCCGCGTTATGTCTTTATTCACGGCGGGCCGCGTGTCTTCACCTATTACACGCCAAAAGAAGAGTCCATTAAGCTTTTCCACAACTATCTCGATCTCCACCGCAGCAATCCCGATCTGGATGTGCAAATGGTGCCGGTATCGGTGATGTTTGGCCGCTCTCCGGGGCGCGAAAAAGGAGAAGAGAACCCGCCTTTACGTATGCTGAACGGCGTGCAGAAATTCTTTGCCGTCTCCTGGCTGGGACGCGACAGCTTTGTTCGTTTCTCGCCGTCCGTGTCTTTGCGTCGGATGGCTGACGAACACGGCACTGACAAGACGATAGCGCAGAAACTGGCACGCGTGGCGCGTATGCACTTCGCCCGTCAACGTCTGGCGGCGGTCGGGCCGCGTCTGCCTGCCCGTCAGGATCTGTTTAACAAGCTGCTGGCTTCAAAAGCCATCGCTCGCGCCGTGGAAGATGAAGCGCGCAGCAAAAAAATCTCCCATGAAAAGGCGCAGCAAAACGCCATTGCGCTGATGGAAGAGATTGCCGCCAACTTCTCCTACGAGATGATCCGTCTGACCGACCGTATTCTGGGCTTTACCTGGAACCGTCTTTATCAGGGGATTAACGTCCATAACGCCGAGCGCGTTCGCCAGTTGGCGCACGACGGGCATGAAATTGTCTATGTGCCCTGCCACCGCAGCCATATGGACTATATGCTGCTTTCCTACGTGCTGTATCACCAGGGGCTGGTGCCGCCGCATATCGCTGCGGGCATCAACCTGAACTTCTGGCCGGCGGGTCCGATTTTCCGCCGTCTGGGCGCGTTCTTTATTCGTCGTACCTTCAAGGGCAACAAGCTCTACTCCACCGTATTCCGTGAATACCTGGGCGAGTTGTTCAGCCGTGGTTACTCGGTTGAGTATTTCGTCGAAGGCGGTCGCTCGCGTACCGGTCGTCTGCTCGACCCGAAAACCGGCACGCTGTCGATGACCATTCAGGCGATGTTGCGCGGCGGCACGCGTCCTATCACGCTGGTGCCGATCTACATCGGCTATGAGCATGTGATGGAAGTGGGCACTTACGCCAAAGAGTTGCGCGGCGCGACGAAAGAGAAAGAGAGCCTGCCGCAAATGCTGCGTGGCTTAAGCAAGCTGCGTAATCTGGGCCAGGGTTACGTCAACTTTGGCGAACCGATGCCATTGATGACTTACCTCAACCAGCATGTGCCGGAGTGGCGTGAATCCATCGATCCTATCGAGTCTATCCGCCCGGCCTGGCTGACGCCGACGGTGAATAACATTGCCGCCGATCTGATGGTGCGCATTAACAACGCCGGTGCAGCCAACGCCATGAACCTGTGCTGCACCGCGCTGCTGGCTTCCCGCCAGCGCTCTCTGACCCGTGAGCAACTGACTGAACAGCTCGACTGCTATCTGAGTCTGCTGCGCAACGTGCCGTACGCGGCAGATTCTACGGTTCCTGCGCAGAGCGCCAGTGAACTGATCGACCACGCCTTGCAAATGAACAAGTTTGAGGTCGAGAAAGACACCATCGGCGATATCATCATTCTGCCGCGCGAGCAGGCCGTGTTGATGACCTACTATCGCAACAACATCGCGCATATGCTGGTTCTGCCTTCCCTGATGGCGGCCATCATTACCCAGCACCGCCACATCTCGCGTGACGCGCTGATGCAGCATGTTGACGTGCTCTATCCGATGCTGAAAGCGGAACTGTTCCTGCGTTGGGAACACGATGAGCTTGCCAGCGTGATTGACGCGCTGAGCAGTGAGATGCAACGTCAGGGGCTGATCGCCGTACAGAACGATGAGCTGCATATCAATCCGGCACATTCTCGCACGCTGCAACTGCTGGCGGCTGGCGCGCGCGAAACGCTGCAACGCTATGCCATCACCTTCTGGCTGCTGAGCGCGAATCCGTCGATCAACCGCGGTACGCTGGAAAAAGAGAGCCGCACGGTCGCGCAACGTCTTTCCGTTCTGCACGGCATTAACGCGCCGGAGTTCTTCGATAAAGCGGTGTTCAGTTCCCTGGTGCTGACTCTGCGTGATGAGAAATACATCAGCGATACCGGAGACGCCGAGCCTGAGCAGACGATGAAGGTGTATCAGATGTTGGCCGATTTGATCACGTCGGATGTGCGTCTGACCATTGAGAGCGCAACGCAGGGCGAGTGACAATAAAAAGCCGGGTGGCGGCTTCGCCCTACCCGGCCTACGGTTCTGCACAATATGTTATGTAGGCCCGGTAAGCGCTACCGGGCTTTTTTTCAACCAACGTAACTCATCGCCAGCCCTAAAAACAGCACCAGCCCGACGTAGTTATTGTTCATAAACGCTTTAAAACAGGCTTCACGTTCGCGCCCGATAATCAGTTTCTGCTGATACACAAACAGCGCGCCGGCCACCAGCACCGACCAGTAATACCCCCAGCCCAGCCCGTTCAGCCAGCCAATCAGCGCCATTAGCGCCAGCACCGCAATCTGCAAAATCCCGATAATAAGTTTGTCATGTCGCCCGAACAGAATGGCCGTCGATTTAATGCCGATTTTCAGATCGTCGTCCCGGTCAACCATCGCGTACTGCGTGTCGTAGGCCACCGCCCAGAGGATATTGGCCAGGAACATCAGCCAGCAGCTCAGCGGCACGGACTCACTCACCGCCGCAAACGCCATAGGAATAGACCAGCCGAACGCCGCGCCCAGCACAACCTGCGGCAAATGGGTGTAACGCTTCATGAAGGGATAGACCCACGCCAGCGCCAGCGCAGCAATCGACAGCAGAATGGTCATCGTATTCAGCGTTAATACCAGCAGGAAGGAGAGCGCTACCAGTACGACAAACAGCGTGCGCGCCTCTTTCTCCGTGACCGCCCCGCTGGGCAACGGTCGGTTGGCCGTGCGTTTCACATGTCCATCAAACTTACGATCGGCATAATCGTTGACCACGCAACCGGCGGCGCGCATTAACCAGACCCCGGCGACAAACACCGCCAGAATCCACAGTTGCGGTACTCCCGGCGTCGCTACCCACAGCGCCCATAATGTCGGCCAGAGCAGCAGTAAGGCGCCGATTGGCTTATCCGTACGCATCAGGCGGTGAAACGCCAACAGCTTATTCTGCGTCAGACTCCACTCCATTTTGTTTTCCTCTTAATACAACGGTGATGCGGGCAAAAACAGCTCGGTAAGCATCAGCGGCTTACCGCTCAGACGCAGGCGGGAACGACGCCCCCACAGTGCGGCATCACGACCAATCTCAATAAAATCTCGGGTCAACGTTGATGATGTAAACAGGTAACGCCCTAACGGCGTTTTTCCCAGATTTTGTAAGGCCAGCTCAGGGCCGCACAACGTTGATTCAGGCACGACGGTACGCCCGGCAAGCCAGGGTTCGCCGTCTGCACATAACAAAATTTCACGTAACCAGTAGCGGGATTCGACCGGTAGCAGCGCCACCTCTTCAGCCACTTCATGTGGACCAACAAACGCTTCCCGAAGCAATGTCACGCTTACCCGTTTCCCTTCTTGCTCAAAACGTTTGGTCATGGAATCTTCCAGAAGTAACCAGTCGAGCAACCGGGAATCCAGCGCAGGAATCTCTTTAAAATAGCGCAGCGCACGCAGTTGCGTTAACGCAGGGTGTGACATGCCGTACTCTCCGTTTCATAACGTAAAGGCATTGTATCGCAGAAAAGAGATTACGGGAGGCGTAAACATAATTAAGTGATCGGTTGCGCAACAGAAGTGTAACAACTCGCATGGAATGCTAAAAAAAAGGTGCGCCAGGAGACGCACCAGTTGTTGCAAAATCAGCAATGTGGGGAGACGCTTACCCCTTGCCTTTTACACTGCTGATAAACGTGGAACGGGCAGATGTCGATCCCAGGCGTTCGGCTTCATCAAGCAGTTTCAGAGCTTTATCAACGTCACCTTTCGCTACCGCGTCCTTAATCGCATTGTTGAAGTAGCTTTCCGTGTCGTTCAGCATTGGCTCGCTTTTCTTCGCCGGGGCAGGCGCTGGCGCGGCAACGGCTGGTGCGGTATAGGCGGTCGCCGGTGCCGCAGTGTTGCCGACGGTGACAGGTCCCGGACCGGAAGAACCAAACAGCGGGCCAACCAGTACGCTGGAGCTGCTGTTGGTTTTCACTTTCAGTTTCAGCAGGCCATCAGTCGTGTGGCGCGCGATCGGATCGGGAATATCCGGGACGGCATTACCCACGCCTTTCGCATACGCTTTTGCCGGGTCAAGCAGCGTGGTGGTCTGCTGGAGATCGTTATTGGTGGTAAACACCAGAACGTACAGCTTCTGCTGGCCCAGCGCAGGCGTCAGGCGCATCACCCCTTCCAGACGATCCGCGCTCATCACGCCGGGGGCCTGGTAGGTAAAGTAGCGGCTGGGGAAAAACGCTGAAGGCGTCAGGTTCTGGTCGAGAATCAGCACGTTCGGTGCAAATACGCTGGTTTGTTTGTTAACTTCGCTGCTCAATGTCAGCGTGAGCTCACCGATGTTCGCCGGTACGCTATACGCGGCAACCGGGCCTGTAATACCGGCGACGTCAAGCCACTGACCACCGGTAGAAAGCTGTGTGGACTGCGTACTGGACTGGTCGACAGGCGTCCAGGTGAGTTGTTGTAGTGCGGCGGTCGGAATCGCAGGCGCTGCGCTGGTGTTTTGCGGAACATAGTTTACATCCGCCAGGCTGATGCCTGGTGCGCTTGCCAGCAACCCCGCCGATAAACAAAGGGCGACGAGACTTTTCTTCATTTTCATTGTTATCACCTCAGATAGCACGGGTTCAGCGGTGGCCAGGCAATAGCGCGCTAAACCGCGAGAAACGGTGCAGATAATGCCGGATAGCGGCTACGCCTTATCCGGCCTGCATCTCGTTACCGGGGGACTTGCGCCCCCCTCGTTATGTCACGTATTACCACCAGATTTCCATCTGGGCGCCGAAGGACCACTCATCGTTGTCGCCACGGCTGGTTGTGTTGAAGCCGGAGTTATTCGATGCGGCATAACGCAATGTGTTATCGCCGTCTTTGATGTAACCCCATTTCTCATCCCACTTCGCGTAGGTTGCGAAGAGACGGATGGCCGGGCGGGACCAGATGCTGTCGCCAGCCTGCCATTGTTGCGCCAGGGTGATTTTGTACTGGTTGTTGCGATCGCCAGTCTGCTGAGATTTGACGTTGTCGTAACCGACTTCCAGCAGGGTGCTCATGATCGGCGTCCATTTGAACATCGGACGAACGCCTACGGTCCACCAGTCAGTACCCAGATCGTTATCCAGGTCCTGTTTCTGGAACATACCGACGTACATCAGGTCCCAACGGTCGCCCAGAGAGATCGCCCCGTGGTCCAGAATACGCCACAGCTTACCGTTGTTATTGACGTAACGATCGACATAGTGGAGCTGATCGTCGCCTTCGCCGATATCAAAAGTCGAGCCGTAAGAACCCTGAGGAATACCTTTACCCTGCGTGGTCATCGCGTCAGTGGCGTACTGAACCACAAACTTGTTGTAGCCCTTCAGCATGCTCTGGGTATGTTCAGCAGTGAACATCCAGCCGTCTTTAGATGCGCCGTCAGCCAGACGATAATCGTCAGTGGTGTTTGCGCGACCATAGTCGACACCCAGTTCCAGCACGCCGTCCGGGTTCGTTTCCAGACCGGCTAAACGCACGTCGAAGACGTCGTTGGCGGTGTCTTTAGAAGAGTTGTAAATATCCTGGCTGCTGAAGGTGTAGGAACCACCGGCTTCCTGAGAGCGGGTCGCTGCCAGAGACAGTTTACCGAAGCCCAGGTCGATGTTTTCGATACCCGCACCAGGACCAGAAATATCCCAGTAGTAGAAGTCGATCATGTGAACGTCATGACGCTGATAGAAGCGCTTACCCGCCCAGATGGTGGAGCCTGGCAGCCAGTCAATCAGGTTTTTACCCTGCACGTTGGCTTCACGGAACGCCGGATCGGTTGCTTCCCAGTCATTCTGTTGCGCTACGGAGTAGGCCACGTTAGTGTCGAAATAAAAGCTCTTGTCGCCTTCTTTCCACACTTCCTGACCCAGTTTCAATTCCGCATAGGTTTCACATTCGTTACCAAGACGGTATTTACTTTGAGCGCCAGTTGCCTGGAAACATTGTTGTTCGCCGCCACTACCCGTCCAGCCGATACCGGAACGAGCATAACCATGGAAATCCACTGCCATTGCCTGAGCAGACATAACGCCTGCTGCGACGGCAACCGCCAGAGGAAGTTTGCGCAGAGTAATCATTATTCTATCTCCTGAGATCATTGCTTTTCTTTAAACGCGTCCCCCTTCGGACTGCCTCTTTGTTGGCGGTGTTTTTTCACTTGCCGCCTTGATGCATCCTCGAATGGTTTTGCGTTTTGTTTTTTTAATGGGGACCTTAAACGCCCGGCTCCTTATGCAGCCGACGGCATGCGGAACCATCTTCACGGAACAGATGGCAACGCTCTGGCGGCAGACCGATAGCGAATGTGGCACCCTCTTCTACCAACACCACGTCGTTCTGGCGGTAAACCAGGTTTTGACGAATGGCGGGGATCTGGATATGAATTTGTGTTTCGTGACCAAGTTGTTCGACGACCTGAACCTCGCCTTCCAGGGTGACATCGGCGATGTCGCTGGGCAGCAGATGCTCTGGACGAATACCTAAAGACATATTTGCTCCGACCTGAACGCCGTTGCTTTCTACCGGCAGCCAGACGTTCTGGCGGTTCGGCAGCTCAACCTGCACCTGCTCGATAGCGGTCGCGGTGACTTTCACCGGCAGGAAGTTCATTTTCGGGGAACCGATAAAACCTGCGACGAAGCGATCCGCCGGATAGTGGTACAGCTCCAGCGGCTTACCGACCTGCGCCACGCGGCCGGCATCCAGCACCACGATTTTGTCGGCCAGCGTCATCGCTTCGACCTGATCGTGGGTGACGTAAATCATCGTGCGGCCCAGACGCTTATGCAGGCGGGAGATTTCGATACGCATCTGCACGCGCAGGGCGGCATCAAGGTTAGACAGCGGCTCATCAAGCAGGAACACGCGCGGTTCCGCCACCAGCGTGCGGCCTATCGCCACGCGCTGGCGCTGGCCGCCGGAGAGCGCTTTCGGCTTGCGCTCCAGCAGGTGCGCCAGTTGCAGCACTTCCGCTACCTGATTCACACGCTGATTCATCACCTCTTTTTTGGCCCCCGCCAGCTTCAAACCAAAAGACATGTTTTCTGCCACGGACAGGTGGGGATAGAGCGCATAGGACTGGAAAACCATCCCCACGCCGCGTTCGGCGGGCGGGATGTCGTTCATACGGGCTTCCCCAATGAACAGATCTCCGCTGGTGATGGTTTCAAGTCCGGCGATCATACGCAGCAAGGTCGATTTCCCGCAGCCTGACGGTCCGACAAACACCACGAATTCCCCTTCGTGAATGTCGAGATTGATATCTTTCGATACCACCACGTCACCCCAGGCTTTCGTTACATTTCGTAGCTGTACGCTCGCCATGCCCTTCTCCCTTCGTTACAACCTGTCATCGACAGCAACATTCATGATGGCCTGACTATGCGTGATCCCTTGATTGCGTAAATCCTCCACCCCCCGGCTTTTTTATGGGGGAGGAGGCGGGAGGATGAGGGAGCAGCGTCTGAGACCCGTGCCGCGCCCCGCCGAGGAATTTCGTGATGTCACCTGCAAAAATCGCGGTGTTTTTATGTGCGCCAACACGCATTACTCACATTTATGCAACACAGATCACATAAAGAAGGGGTGGGGCGTAGGGGTAAGGAGGATGGAAAGAGGTTGTCGTATAAAGAAACTAGATACCGTTAAGCCACCTCTGTGTATCCACGAGCACATCACCAAAAAGGATGGGAGATATGAAAATCAAAACTGGCGCACGCATCCTCGCATTGTCCGCACTGACGACGATGATGTTTTCCGCCTCGGCTCTCGCCAAGATTGAAGAAGGTAAGCTGGTTATCTGGATTAACGGCGACAAAGGCTACAACGGCCTCGCTGAAGTGGGCAAAAAATTCGAACAAGACACCGGCATTAAAGTCACCGTTGAGCACCCGGACAAGCTGGAAGAGAAATTCCCTCAGGTTGCGGCCACCGGTGACGGCCCGGACATCATCTTCTGGGCGCATGACCGTTTTGGCGGCTACGCACAGTCTGGCCTGCTGGCTGAGATCACCCCGGACCAGGCGTTCCAGGACAAGCTCTATCCGTTCACCTGGGATGCGGTGCGTTACAATGGCAAGCTGATCGCCTACCCAATCGCCGTTGAAGCGCTGTCCCTGATTTACAACAAAGACCTCGTTCCGAACCCGCCGAAAACCTGGGAAGAGATCCCGGCGTTGGATAAAGAGCTGAAAGCGAAAGGTAAGAGCGCGCTGATGTTCAACCTGCAAGAACCGTACTTCACCTGGCCGCTGATTGCCGCCGATGGCGGTTACGCGTTCAAGTTTGAGAACGGTAAGTATGACGTGAAAGATGTCGGCGTAGACAGCGCAGGGGCGAAAGCCGGTCTGGGCTTCCTGGTCGATATGATCAAAAACAAACACATGAACGCCGATACCGATTACTCCATCGCGGAAGCCGCCTTTAACAAAGGCGAAACGGCGATGACCATCAACGGTCCGTGGGCGTGGTCAAACATCGACAAGAGCAAAATCAATTACGGCGTGACACTGCTGCCGACATTCAAAGGCAAACCGTCTAAACCGTTCGTTGGCGTGCTGAGCGCGGGCATTAACGCCGCCAGCCCGAACAAAGAGCTGGCGAAAGAGTTCCTCGAAAACTACCTGCTGACCGATCAGGGTCTGGACGACGTGAACAAGGACAAACCGCTGGGCGCGGTTGCGCTGAAATCCTTCCAGGATCAGTTAGCGAAAGATCCGCGTATCGCCGCCACGATGGATAACGCCCAGAAAGGCGAAATTATGCCGAACATTCCGCAGATGTCAGCCTTCTGGTATGCGGTTCGTACGGCAGTTATCAACGCTGCCAGCGGTCGTCAGACTGTCGACGCCGCGCTGAAAGACGCGCAGGGACGTATCACCAAGTAATGTTCAGGTCGTGTGCCGGATGGTGGCATCAATGCCTTCTCCGGCCTACAGAACAAGTAGGCCGGAGAAGCGCAGCGCCATCAGGCACGCTGACCTACAGGATTTCAAAGTTGTAGAGGAAGATCCCCATGGATGTCATTAAAAAGAAACATTGGTGGCAAAGCGACGCGCTGAAGTGGTCAGCGATTGGTCTGCTGGGCCTGCTGGTGGGTTACCTTGTAGTTTTAATGTACGCACAAGGGGAGTACCTGTTTGCCATCATGACGCTGATTTTAAGCTCTGCTGGCCTGTATATTTTCGCGAATCGTAAAACCTATGCCTGGCGCTATGTTTATCCGGGCATGGCCGGTATGGGGCTGTTTGTCCTGTTCCCGCTGGTCTGCACCATCGCCATCGCCTTTACCAACTACAGCAGCACCAACCAGCTCACCTTTGAACGCGCCCAGCAGGTGCTGATGGATCGTTCTTATCAGGCGGGCAAAACCTATAACTTTGGCCTGTATCCGGCGGGTGACGAGTGGCAACTGGCCCTCACCGACGGCGAAACCGGCAAGAATTATCTCTCCGACGCCTTTAAATTCGGCGGCGAACAAAAACTGCAACTGAAAGAGGCTGACGCACTGCCGACCGGTGAACGCGCCAACCTGCGCATCATCACCCAAAATCGTCAGGCGCTGAACCAGCTTACCGCCGTTTTGCCCGATGAAAGCAAGGTCATCATGAGCTCGCTGCGCCAGTTTTCCGGCACCCAGCCGCTCTATACCCTTGCCAGCGACGGCACGCTGACAAATAACCAGAGCGGCGTGGCGTATCGGCCAAACAACGATATTGGCTACTATCAGGCCATCAACACGGACGGCAACTGGGGCGACGAAAAACTGAGCCCAGGCTACACCGTGACCATCGGCTGGGACAATTTCTCCCGCGTCTTTACTGACGAAGGCATCCAGAAACCGTTCTTCGCGATCTTCGTCTGGACCGTGGTGTTCTCAGTTCTCACCGTGCTGCTGACCGTGGCGGTTGGGATGGTGCTGGCCTGCCTCGTACAGTGGGAAGCGCTGAAAGGTAAAGCGATTTACCGCGTGCTGCTGATTCTGCCGTATGCGGTGCCGTCGTTCATCTCGATTCTGATCTTCAAAGGTTTATTCAACCAGAGCTTTGGTGAGATCAACATGATGCTGAGCGCGCTGTTTGGCCTCAAACCGGCCTGGTTCAGCGACCCGAACACCGCCCGCACGATGGTCATTATCGTCAACACCTGGCTGGGCTATCCGTACATGATGATCCTCTGCATGGGCCTGCTGAAAGCGATTCCAGACGATCTGTACGAAGCGTCGGCAATGGACGGCGCGGGCCCGTTCCAGAACTTCTTTAAGATTACATTCCCGCTGCTGATTAAGCCGCTGACGCCGCTGATGATCGCCAGCTTTGCCTTTAACTTTAACAACTTCGTACTGATTCAGCTTCTGACCAACGGCGGCCCGGACCGCCTCGGCACCACTACGCCAGCCGGTTATACCGACCTGCTCGTGAGCTACACCTACCGCATCGCCTTTGAAGGCGGCGGGGGCCAGGACTTCGGTCTGGCGGCCGCGATCGCCACGCTGATCTTCCTGCTGGTTGGCGCGCTGGCCATCGTGAACCTGAAAGCCACGCGTATGAAGTTTGATTAAGGGAGATAACAACAATGGCAATGGTTCAACCCAAATCTCAAAAGCTGCGTCTCTTCATCACGCACTTAGGGCTGCTGATTTTTATCGCGGCAATCATGTTCCCGCTGCTGATGGTCATCGCCATTTCGCTGCGTGAAGGCAACTTCGCAACCGGGAGCCTGATCCCGGAACGCATCTCCTGGGAGCACTGGCGGCTGGCATTGGGCTTCAGCGTGGAACACGCTGATGGCCGTGTCACGCCGCCCCCCTTCCCGGTTCTGTTATGGCTATGGAACTCGATCAAAGTCGCGGCGATCACCGCTATTGGCATCGTGGCGCTCTCTACGACCTGCGCTTACGCGTTTGCCCGTATGCGCTTTCCCGGCAAAGCGACGTTGCTCAAAGGGATGCTGATTTTCCAGATGTTCCCGGCGGTGCTGTCACTGGTGGCGTTGTACGCGTTGTTCGACCGTCTCGGCCAGTACATTCCGTTTATCGGTCTGAATACCCACGGCGGGGTGATTTTCGCTTACCTGGGCGGGATTGCGCTGCACGTCTGGACGATTAAAGGCTATTTCGAAACCATCGACGGTTCGCTGGAAGAAGCGGCGGCGCTGGATGGCGCGACGCCGTGGCAGGCTTTCCGCCTGGTGCTGCTGCCGCTCTCGGTGCCGATTCTGGCGGTGGTCTTTATTCTGTCGTTCATTGCCGCCATCACTGAAGTTCCTGTCGCCTCGCTGTTACTGCGTGATGTAAACAGCTATACCCTGGCGGTAGGTATGCAGCAGTACCTCAACCCGCAAAACTATCTGTGGGGCGATTTTGCCGCCGCAGCCGTGTTGTCCGCCATCCCGATCACGCTGGTGTTCCTGCTGGCCCAGCGTTGGCTGGTCAACGGCCTGACGGCAGGCGGTGTGAAAGGCTAAGTTTCATTGATGTACCTGCCCGGAAACGGGCAATGCCACTGCAACCCTCAACTTATATTATCCCAACTTGTGACTGTTCTTCGGCGCTCCTCGGAGCGCCTTTTTTTATTCCCGTTTTAACCGTTTCGAATTACATAACCACAGGGTGATCACCAATAACAGGATCGCCGCAGAGTAGATCAGCACATCCATCGGCGATTTATGATCGACGATGATCAGCCGCACAATCGCGGTGATCCCGATATAGACAAAGTAGCGCAGCGGGAAATGAAAACCTGACTGGAAATACTTCACAATCAACGCAATAAACTCAAAGTAGAGAAAGTAGACCACCAGCCCTTCCACCAGCTCGTATTTGCTGGTTTGCTCCGGCGCGAACAGCACATCCGCCAGATGTAAGGTCTCTTTACCGAGGAAAACGACCAGGATCAGGCCCAGACTTAACAGCCCAAGATTCAGCACGGTCTGTAGGATCGTGGAGATAAACTCCACGCGTGGACGAGATAGTGACGTCATAGCAGCACCCTCTTTCTCAGTAGCAAGGTTCCTGTATAACGCAAAAATGTGACGGAGATCTATATTTTTTGTTTATGTTTTGTGCAGCAAAGGTCAGCGGAGAATGATCTCTGTCATGGCATGTTTCAAAGAGAAGGGAAAATGCAGTTAAAACACGCTACCGTCCGCAACGTCACCTGCGGTGAAAATGTGGTGATTTATGAGCCCGCAAACCTGTACGACTGCCAGCTTGGCGACAATGTTTTCATCGGACCTTTTGTCGAAATACAGGGCAATACACAGATTGGCGCAAACACAAAAATTCAGTCCCATACGTTTGTTTGCGAATATGTCACGATTGGACGCGATTGCTTTATCGGCCACGGCGTAATGTTCGCTAACGACATGTTTCGTGAAGGAAAGCCTGACCCGAACAGGCAGAACTGGGGGCGAATTGAGATCGGCAGCAATGTTTCCATCGGCAGCGGCGCGACCATCCTGGCCGTCAGCATTTGCGACGGCACAGTGATCGGCGCGGGAAGCGTGGTCACTAAATCGATCACCGAGAAAGGCGTATATGCCGGAAACCCGGCAAAATTATTGCGTCGCCTGTAAATTGCCGGATGGCGGCGTAAACGCCTTATCCGGCCTACAATAGATGCAGTTTGTAGGCCGGATAAGCGTAGCGCCATCCGGCTGGCAAACGGCTCGATCAGCGGAAATTCACGTTGCGGTCGCTGGTCATATCGTACAGACCAAACTTCCGGCCAAGCTGCTGACCGCCGTCACGCGTCAGCGGCGTCCAGCCAATCGCTGCGCGGCTGCGGGTTGGGCTGGACGAGAAGAGATCCAACGGCACCGACACGTACACGCCTTTGGTGAAATCCCCTTCCCCGTACTCGTCCGGCGACACATCGGTGATCGTGGCATAGCCGCCAACCACCACGCCGCTGTCAAAGCGTTTCGCAATTTCCAGCGTACCGCCCTTGTCGCCAGCCAGATATTGACCGACGCTCGCTTTCACCAGCACATCCTGCGCGAACGACGGCGTCCAGTAGGCGGTCAAGTGGCCGGTTTTCACGCTGTAATCGGTGAATTTCATCATATCCTGCGCGCTACGCCAGTCACGCTGTTTCACGTAGTTAGCGTCAAGACCAAACGCCCAGTTGCTGTCGACCGGGCGATACAGCACCTCCGCCCCTGCGCCGCCGTACATGGTCTCCAGATAACCGCCGTAAACCTGGCCGTAGAAACCGTTGCCGAGATACTGGAAGTAGTTGGCTTGCAGGTTATTCACATAGATATCGTTCTGCACATATTCGCGCACATGGGTACGCACACGCGGAAGATGCGAATCGTTCGGTGGGTTGGTGTAGTTAAATTTGTCGTAATTGTTGGCGATATTGGCAAACAGACTGCCGGTGGTAAGCAGATGATCCGTTACCCACAGATCCGCCGTCCCCATCACGCCAAGCTGGTACATATAGAAATTTTCCGGGCCGCCGACAGACTGGTTCAACACCGGATCGATATGGAAATCAAAGCGCGATTTATCGATATACCAACCCTGCTCGGTTGCTTCCGGCACGATCGGCTCCACACGTTTTTGTGCCAGTGGGGTCTCGTGTCCTAATGGCTCGCCTTCCAGATGGCGTTTCAGGCTGGCGACATCGGTTTCCGTAGTGACCTGCGGCATATTGAGACGGTTTTCCGTCACGCGGATCGTGCGAACCCCTTCTGGCAGATCGTTCATGACGATCCGATTCGCGCGTTCGATCCCTTCCCGCGAGTCACGGTATTTCACCTGCTCGCCGGTGACGTACAGCGTATCGCCTTTCACCTGAATTTTAGGGTCCGCCAGTCCGGCGTTGTATTTCAGCAGCGTCAACTGGTTAGCGACGACCGAGTGTTGCAGGATGGCGTCCTGCGGCTCAGGCTGATATTTCGGTCGCGCGTTATCGTTATACGATGGGCGCAAATCGTTGAAGTTTGTCCGCAGCGTCACGCCAAACATGAAGGTGTTGCCGCGTTCATAGCTGAGGTTAACGTCGGCCCAATCGGTGACGCGGTAAATGGCGCCGACGTTAAACTTGCTCTTCTGCTCCAGCTTACCCGCGAAATCCTGCTGATAATTGTTGCCTTCATACTCCAGTTTCAGGCGCAGAGGCTGCCAGGGCGTTTGATACTCCACCCCGCCAAACAGCGACGCTGGCCCGTGGAACATATCGCTGCCGTTGACGGAACCGGCCTGTTTATAACTGTTATCGCGGTGACAGAATTTATCGCTGTATGAGCAAAACGGATTGCTCACGTTGCCGCTGGTGCCCAGATAACCCCAGCCAAGACCGAGCGAGAAATCAAACGGCCCCCAGGCTTTGTTCGCCACAATGTATTCCGCATCGAACAGCCCCGTCCCGCCGATATCCCTTGCGCCGACCGCCACCTGCGGCATCCAGTAGCTCTCTTCCCATAACCGCAGTTTCAGGTCGAAGGCTTTGTCTTTGTAGGTCTGGTTGCCGGAAAACGACTCCACGCTGCTGTATTGTCTGGTACGCACGTCGGTATAGCGCAGCGTGGTTTCCAGCCACGGGAACAACTGTATCGACGCGGAGTAGTAGCGATACTGATCGTTATCACGATAGTTCAGGCTCATCTCCCCTTCCCGCGCCATTCGCGCCGTTGGCGTTTGCAGCAGCCCCACGCCGCCGAAGTCAGATTGTGACGGCCCAATGGGGGCCGGATATGTTTCGGCATGGCAGGCTGCGCTGATGCCCAGCGCCAGTAAGCTGAGCAGATGTGTTTTTTTCATTATTCGGGTATCCGCTGCGTCAGAGTACGAAGAATGTCGGCGTTAAGCGCATCCGGCGTGTTGCTCCATAGAGAATCCGTAAGACCGACAAAAATGATGCTGCCAGGCATCGGCTCAACGTGACGCTTGTTCCAGTAAGCGACCGGCGCTTTCTGCGTGCGTCCGTCGGGATAGACAACCCACGCATAGCTGCGATCCGCCCCGCTGAGCAGGCTTTGCTCATCAAGGTAACTGGCCACGTCCCGCCCCGGGCTGAAGGGGCGTTTACCCGGCTGGCTAACCAATCCAAACAGCGTAATATCTGTCGGCTGCCCGCCAACCCACAGCGTGTAATGGCCCTGCAACGGCGGATTGCCCCGTTCGCTGACGCGCACGGTATCCGGGTCAAGGTTAACGAGCTGTCTGCCGGTCACTTTCAACGTCTCCACCTGCTGGCGCAGCGTATTGATTGCGGCGGCGTCATCGCCGCTTTTCTCTGCGCCAAACGCAGCCAGGCGGCTCAATAATTCCTGCTGCTGGCGCTGCGCCGTGGCGGTAGCCCGCTCTTCGCTGATAACCGCGCCAGGCCACCAGCTGTTCGCCAGTTTCGGCTGCCCGACCAGATCGATCAGATGTTCCGCGCCGGTGAGCGTCTTCGGTTCTGTGCTGTCTGCGGCAAACACCTTCACGGTGCCTGCGGCAAAAGATGAGGAAGCGCACAAACTCAGGGCCAGCGCTGCAATGGTCTGTTTCATCATTGTTTTGCCGCCTTAATGAGCGTGGTTTTCACCGGGAAGTAGTCCGCCCCCAGATACTGTTCCGACTGGCGGATTTGCCCTTCGCTGTCGATCCAGTAGCGGTTATGCCAGCGCGCCTGGTCGGTTGTAACCTCTTCATCCAGTACGCGAACGGCGGTTACATCGCTACCGACCTTAATGCTGTCAGTGCCATCCCATTTGAAGACCGAGCGGGCGGTGGCGTAACGCACCTGTTTATGTTCCGTCCAGCCCATCGTGCGCGTCCACGTTGCGCCATCTACGATTTGTGCCGGTCTGGCCAATGGGTCAGCCGCCAGATTGTTCACACCGATCAGATTGTCGCCGCCGAGCAGGGTTTTAATCAGGCGACCATGCTGAGTCACGATGGTGGCCTGATCCTGCGTCACCCATTTCTGCTGCCCGTTCTCTGCGAAAGCGAGCACCACAAACAGCTGCGGCCCGCCATTGAGCTGCATGTACTGGCTGGCATAAGGCATGTTTTGAATGTCATCGTCCGTCAGTTGTACGCCCGGCGTACCGAACAGACTGTCCCACAGCGAATTACCCAGACCTTTAGTGGTGGCTGAGCAAGCCTGTAACAGCAGGCAAATGATGATAATTCCAGGTCGCTTCACGACTCTTCTCCGCATTATTGCCGGGAGGCCCCGGCCAGGAAGTCCCACAGGCTCAGGCAAGCTAAAATAACCACACCGAAGTGTGGTTATGATTAAACGTACCGGTGTTACTGGGTACTGGTGGTTGTGGTGGTAGTGGTTCCGGTATTAGAACCATCGCCACCGCCGGTCGCCGCCAGAGCGACGCCCACCGCCGAGCTTACGGTGCTGACGCTGGTCGCGGAGGAACTTCCCGCTGATACCGACGTCGCCGCCGACCCTGCTGCTTCACCCACCTGAACGGGGGCGGCCCAGACAGAAGTCGCCGCAAGCGCAGATATGGCAAAAATGCCATACAGAGCTTTTTTCATCACAATATCCCTTCATTGAATGAATGGAGATTTACCCGAAAAACGTTTCAGGCGGGATCGAGTATACACAACTAAAGCATGTGGATTGCGACAGGTCTAAATAGCGAGGCGGTTTTAGGATAATTAAACTTTTGGCTGGAATAGCATTTATATGCTAATTAAATATCTTTTAAAAACATCATATTAAAATAAAACAATGCAATATTTATTATCCGTATACTCTGAAAATAACACCGAGTAACTTACGGGTTATTCATTATTTTAGGATTAAGCTCAATATAAATTTTTGCGGAATAGCACAGACAACCGGAATTATCTTATAAAAAAAGCCGATAATAATATCGGCTCTAATTACAGATATATCACTTTTCTGCCGGATGGCGGCGGAACGCCTTATCCGGCCTACAGGACGCGCCGTTTGTAGGCCCGGTAAGCCTGGCGCCACCGGGCGTTACGCCATCAGGCACGCCATGCTTTATAACGGTTAATCAGACCGTTAGTTGAACTGTCATGGCTGGAAATCGCTTTATCATCACCCAGTTCCGGCAGGATACGGTTAGCCAGCTGTTTACCCAGCTCAACGCCCCACTGATCGAAGGTGAAGATGTTCAGGATCGCGCCCTGAGTGAAGATTTTGTGCTCATACAGCGCAATCAACGCCCCCAGGCTAAACGGCGTAATTTCACGCAGCAGGATGGAGTTCGTCGGGCGGTTGCCTTCGAACACTTTGAACGGCACCACATGCTCAAGCTGAGACGGATCTTTCCCCTGATCGCGATATTCCTGCTCAACCACCTCGCGGGATTTGCCGAACGCCAGCGCTTCGGTCTGAGCGAAGAAGTTAGACAGCAGTTTCTGATGGTGATCGGACAACGGGTTATGGGTTATCGCCGGGGCGATAAAGTCGCAAGGTACCATCTTCGTCCCCTGGTGAATCAGCTGGTAGAACGCGTGCTGGCCGTTGGTGCCCGGTTCACCCCAGATGATTGGGCCAGTCTGGTAGTCTACGGCATTGCCGTTACGGTCAACATACTTGCCGTTGGACTCCATATTGCCCTGCTGGAAGTAGGCCGCAAAACGGTGCATATACTGGTCGTACGGCAGAATCGCTTCGGTTTCTGCGCCAAAGAAGTTGTTGTACCAGATACCGATCAGCGCCAGCAGCACCGGCAGGTTTTTCTCAGCCGGTGTTGTGGAGAAGTGTTTATCCATCGCATGCGCGCCGGACAGCAGTTCAACGAAGTTGTCAAAGCCGACAGACAGGATGATAGACAAGCCAATTGCCGACCACAGAGAGTAACGACCGCCGACCCAGTCCCAGAACTCGAACATGTTGGCGGTGTCGATACCAAACTCACCCACCGCTTTTGCATTAGTGGAAAGCGCCGCAAAGTGTTTCGCGACGTGTTTTTCATCATTCGCGGTGCTCAGGAACCAGTCGCGCGCGCTGTGGGCGTTGGTCATAGTTTCCTGCGTTGTGAAGGTTTTAGACGCCACCAGGAACAGGGTGGTTTCCGGGTTTACTTTCTTCAGCACTTCGGCGATGTGGGTGCCATCGACGTTAGACACAAAGTGCATATTCAGATGGTTTTTGTACGGGCGCAGCGCTTCAGTCACCATGAACGGCCCCAGGTCGGAACCACCGATACCGATGTTGACCACGTCAGTGATCGCTTTACCGGTGTAACCTTTCCATTGACCTGAAATAATCGCTTCAGAGAAGGCTTTCATCTTCTCCAGCACCGCATTCACTTCCGGCATTACATCTTTGCCGTCAACGATAATCGGGGTATTGCTACGGTTACGCAGCGCAACGTGCAGCACGGCACGGTCTTCGGTACGGTTGATTTTTTCGCCAGAGAACATGGACTTAATCGCACCGGCCAGATCGGTCTCTTTCGCCAGATCCTGCAATTTCGCCAGCGTCTCTTCGGTGATGCGGTTTTTGGAGAAATCCACCAGCATCAAATCGTCAAACGTCGCGGAAAATCGGGTAAAACGGTCGCTATCTTTCGCGAAAAGATCCGCGATAGTAACGTCCTTCATGTCGTCGTAGTGTTTTTGTAGTGCCTGCCAGGCAGAAGTCTGCGTCGGATTGATGTTTTTCATTAGCAATACTCTTCTGATTTGAGAATTGTGACTGAGATCGATTGTAACGCCAGTCACAAAAAAGTGTGATTGTTTTAGTGCCGTTAGCCCGAACGCGAATCAAACGCGGATAAAAAGCAGCAAAAAGTATAGTCGTTATAAGCACTGTTACTGAGGGCTAAGACAGCATAAAAAATCCGCATAATCCCGGCGTTGACAGTCCCAGCCACACATTTTATTTATAAATACGGTATTTGCGCCTGCACCGGTTTCTGTTCTGCCCTTGTGCCATGGTCGCTTTTTTCATTCCCTGACACGAGGTTGATATGACAACTGCTGTTTCCCCGCTCGTCGTCGCCAAATTTGGCGGAACCAGCGTCGCCGATTTTGACGCCATGAACCGTAGCGCCGACGTGGTGCTTTCCGATGCTAACGCACGCTTAGTGGTGCTTTCCGCCTCTGCGGGCGTCACCAATCTGCTGGTAGCGCTGGCAGAAGGGCTGGAACCGCCAGAGCGCTTCGAAAAACTCGACGCCATCCGTAAAATTCAGTTCGATATTCTGGAGCGTCTGCGTTACCCGAACGTTATCCGCGAAGAGATCGAGCGTCTGCTGGAAAACATTACCACGCTTGCCGAAGCGGCTTCACTGGCGACGTCAATGGCCCTGACCGACGAGCTGGTGAGCCACGGCGAGCTGATGTCCACCCTGCTGTTTGTGGAGATCCTGCGCGAGCGCAATATTCAGGCGCAGTGGTTTGACGTGCGTAAGGTGATGCGCACCAGCGATCGTTTTGGCCGCGCGGAACCGGATATCGCAGCGCTGTCGGAGCTGGCTACGCTACAGCTTGCCCCACGCCTGGCAGAGGGTCTGGTCATCACCCAGGGCTTTATCGGCAGCGAAAGCAAAGGCCGCACAACGACGCTGGGACGCGGCGGCAGCGACTACACGGCGGCGCTGCTTGCAGAAGCGCTGCACGCGGCGCGCGTCGATATCTGGACGGATGTGCCGGGCATCTACACCACCGACCCGCGCGTGGTGCCTGCCGCGCAGCGTATCGATGAAATCGCCTTTGAAGAAGCGGCGGAAATGGCGACCTTTGGCGCGAAGGTGCTGCATCCTGCAACGCTGCTGCCCGCCGTACGCAGCGATATCCCGGTTTTCGTCGGCTCCAGTAAAGATCCAAAAGCGGGCGGGACGCTGGTATGCAATAAAACCCAAAACCCACCGCTCTTCCGCGCGCTGGCGCTGCGTCGCAAACAGACGCTGTTAACGCTGCACAGCCTGAATATGCTGCATTCGCGTGGTTTCCTGGCGGAAGTGTTCGGCATTCTGGCGCGGCACAATATCTCCGTAGATTTAATCACCACCTCGGAAGTGAGCGTGGCGCTGACGCTGGATACCACCGGTTCCACTTCAACGGGCGACACGCTGCTGACGCAGTCTTTGCTGATGGAGCTTTCCGCGCTATGCCGGGTAGAAGTGGAAGAAAATCTCGCGCTGGTTGCGCTGATTGGCAACGATCTGTCTAAAGCCTGCGGCGTCGGTAAAGAAGTGTTCGGCGTACTGGAGCCGTTCAATATCCGCATGATTTGCTATGGCGCATCCAGCCATAACCTCTGTTTCCTGGTGCCAGGCACCGAAGCGGAGCAGGTCGTGCAGAAGCTTCATCATAATTTGTTTGAATAAAATTTCCTCACGCGATAAATAATACCTATAGCCGGGCTCGAACCCGGCTTTTTTATAACTAAACAACACGACAATACTGCAAGGAATTTATTATGTTATCCGTTATCACCCGGCTGTTCCCGTTATGGGCGCTGCTGCTCTCTGTTATTGCGTATTACACGCCATCGACCTTCACCCCCATTGGCTCGTGGGTGACCACGCTGCTGATGCTGATTATGTTCGGCATGGGTGTACACCTTAAGCTCGACGACTTTAAACGCGTGCTTTCCCGCCCGGCGCCTGTCGCTGCCGGTATTTTCCTGCATTATCTGGTGATGCCGCTCGCCGCCTGGCTACTGGCGATACTGTTTAACATGCCGCCGGACCTCTCTGCCGGGATGGTACTGGTGGGCAGCGTCGCCAGCGGAACGGCATCTAACGTCATGATCTATCTGGCGAAAGGGGATGTGGCGCTTTCGGTTACTATCTCATCGGTTTCCACGCTGGTTGGCGTGGTCGCGACACCGCTGCTGACGCGCCTGTATGTGGATGCGCATATTCAGGTGGATGTGATGGGGATGCTGCTCAGCATTTTACAGATCGTCGTGGTTCCAATCGCGCTTGGGCTGGTCATTCACCACCTGTTTCCTCGCGTGGTAAAAACCGTGGAGCCTTATCTGCCTGCGTTCTCAATGGTGTGTATTCTGGCGATCATCAGCGCAGTGGTGGCCGGTTCCGCCTCGCATATCGCATCCGTTGGTTTTGTGGTAATTGTGGCGGTGATCCTGCACAACACCATTGGTCTGCTCGGCGGTTACTGGGGCGGTCGCCTGTTTGGCTTTGATGAGTCCACCTGCCGCACGCTGGCGATTGAAGTTGGAATGCAGAACTCCGGCCTTGCGGCGGCGCTCGGTAAAATTTACTTCTCTCCGCTGGCCGCGCTCCCCGGCGCGCTGTTCTCGGTCTGGCATAACCTCTCCGGCTCACTGCTGGCCGGTTACTGGTCAGGCAAGCCGATTGCCGAGAAGCCGCGTGATAGGGTGAAGGTGTAGACCTGATAAGCGTAGCGCCATCAGGCGCAATCCGTGCACGTCGCCGGATGGTGGCTAACGCCTTATCCGGCCTACACAGCCTCTGCACTTTGCCGTACACTGGGTTATCTGACTGACCGAGGGTACATTTATGGCACTCCCACGCATCACCCAAAAAGAGATGACCGAGCGCGAGCAGCGTGAACTGAAAACGCTGCTCGACCGCGCGCGCATTGCACATGGCCGTCCGCTCACGAATGCGGAAACCAACAGCGTGAAAAAGGAGTACATTGATAAGTTAATGGCGCTGCGCGAAGCAGAGGCCAAAAAAGCCCGCCAGTTGAAGAAAAAGCAGGCTTATAAACCAGATACTGAGGCGTCGTTTTCCTGGTCGGCCAATACGCCGACGCGCGGCAGACGTTAACGCCCTTTCTTCTTCCGCCCCGGCGAGGTAAAGCGTTTTCCGTTTGACGCCGGGCGCGCTTTCTCATTGGTTTTTTCGATTTTCACCACCGGACGCTTAATGCCCGCCGTTTTCGGCTTCGCTTTCGCCTTCGACGTCGGTTTGGCTTCTGATGAAGAGTTTTCGATCAGCTTAAACAGAGCGATGAGTTCGTCATCCGTCAGATCCCGCCACTCGCCGGGCGGCAGACCGGATAAACTCACGTTCATAATGCGCGTGCGTTCGAGTTTCGTCACTTCATAGCCAAAGTGCTCGCACATGCGGCGGATCTGGCGGTTCAGCCCCTGAATCAGGGTAATGCGGAAAACAAACGGCGCTTCCTTCTTCACCTTGCACTTTTTGGTCACCGTGCCGAGGATCGGGACGCCTGAGCCCATACCGCGAATAAAGTCATCCGTTACTGGCTTATCAACCGTGACCAGATACTCTTTCTCGTGATCGTTACCGGCACGGAGGATTTTGTTGACCAGATCGCCGTGATTGGTAAGAAAGATAAGCCCCTGGGAGTCTTTATCCAGGCGGCCAATCGGGAAAATACGTTTGCTATGGTTCACGAAATCCACGATGTTATCGCGTTCGCTGTCTTCCGTGGTACTGACAATCCCTACCGGCTTGTTCAGCGCGATAAAGACCAGATCTTCCGCTTCGCGCGGCTCAATCAACCGACCATTCACCTTCACCACGTCGCCAGGCATCACCTGATCGCCAATGGTGGCGCGTTTGCCATTAATGAAGACATTCCCTTGTTCAATGTAGCGATCCGCCTCGCGACGCGAGCAAATTCCGCTTTCACTGATGTATTTATTTAATCGGACAGATGAGTCGGGCAGCATAAATTCTCCTGTAAAAGCGAAATATACCGCACCTTGCGGTCAGGGAAAAAGCGTCGAATGACAGGAGTGCGGCTCACCGCTGCTCATAAAGTCGATGACATCACGAAATCCCCCTGCGAGACGCGTTCCAGAATATCGATAACCACATCGTGAGCCACATCAGCAAGCGGTAAGATGAGCGGTGGTAGCATCACGGATGTTTTTACTTTTTGATTACTGGAGATGTCATGGAACTGCTGTTATTGAGTAACTCCACTCTGCCGGGAAAAGCCTGGCTGGAACACGCGCTGCCGCTGGTGGCGGAACAACTGCATGGCCGCCGTTCAGCGGTGTTTCTCCCGTTTGCTGGCGTTACGCAAACCTGGGACGATTACACAGCGAAAACCGCCGCAGTCCTTGCGCCGCTCGGCGTTTCAGTGACCGGTATTCATAGCGTCGCCGATCCGGTCGCAGCGATTGCCGATGCGGAAGTGGTGATTGTCGGCGGTGGGAACACTTTCCAGTTGCTAAAAGAGAGCCGTGAACGTGGGCTGCTGGCGCCCATCGTGGCTGCCGTTAAGCGTGGCGCGTTGTATATCGGCTGGAGCGCGGGCGCGAACCTTGCCTGTCCGACCATTCGCACCACCAACGATATGCCAATCGTTGACCCACAAGGATTTGATGCGCTGGGTCTGTTCCCGTTGCAGATTAACCCGCACTTCACTAACGCGTTGCCGGAAGGTCACAAAGGCGAAACCCGCGAACAGCGTATTCGCGAGCTGCTGGTGGTCGCGCCAGAGTTAACGGTGATTGGCCTGCCGGAAGGCAACTGGATTCAGGTGAGTAAGGGGCAGGCGACGCTCGGCGGCCCGAACACGACGTATGTGTTCAACGCGGGTGAAGAAGCGGTTCCTCTTGAAGCCGGTCATCGCTTCTGATCGTCGCCATGTAGAATGTAAAATGCCTGATGGCGCTACGCTTATCAGGCCTACAGGATAGTGCTTATAACGTAGGCCGGATAAGGCGTTTCACGCCGCCATCCGGCAATCAGCAATCAATAGTCATCCCGCTCGTCGTCTTCATCCGGCTGCTCCAGCACGCTGTAAGCCACCGAACAAAACAGCGAATTCAGGCGTTGCATATCGCCCAGCAGTCCCAGATGCAATGAGCTGGTTTCGATGCTCTGTACGTTCTGCTGGTGCAGGCAATCCACATGCGCATGTGAATAACGACGATTGAGAATACGGAAACGATGTTTGCTGCGACGCAAACGTCGGGCGCTGGTAACGTCGCCGGAGAAAAACACCGACATCGCCAGTTGCAGGTTGCTGAGTAACTGATCATACAGCGCATCCAGCTCTTTCAGCCCTTCAATGGAAAACGCCCGCCGCGCCGCCAGCGACTTGTCGGCAATCTCGCTGCCCATCCGTTCGACGATATCCGAGGCCTGCTCCAGGTTCAGGGACATCTCGATGATTTCCGCCCAGCGCCGCGACTCTTCCTCCGCCAGTTCCTCTTTCGGCATCCGCGCCAGATAGAGTTTGATGGCGGTGTAAAGCACGTTGATATCATCCGCCAGCTTGCGCAGCTCTTTCTCTTCGCGCGGCTCGCCGTGCATCACCTTTTTCAGACCTTCCATCATCTGCTCCATCGCATCACCAATGCGCAGCGCTTCCCGGGCGGCATTGGCCAGCGCGAGCGTTGGCGTGTCCAGCGCGCTGACATCCAGATGTTTAGGCTTCAGATGGGCATCCAGTTCCGGTTCATCGCGGATAATACGTTTACAGAAACGTGCCATCGGTTCGGCGAACGGAATCATCACCAGACACCGCGCCAGGTTGTAAAAAACGTGGAAGTAGATAACCAGTTCGGATTTTGGCAGCGGTAACGCATCCATCGTATCGGCCAGCACATGGACAAACGGCAGGATAATCAGGCTGCCCACCAGCTTAAACAGCAGACTGCCCAGCGCCACGCGGCGAGCGGCGGCATTGGCTGCGCTGTTGTTGAGCATCGCCAGCAGGCCGGAACCAAGGTTGGCGCCGATGACCAGGCACAACGCGACCGGGAACGATATGATGCCCGCCGCCGTCAGCGTGGCCGTCAGCAGGACGGCTGCCAGGCTGGAATAGCTGATGATGGCAAACATGGCGCCAATCAGCGCATCCAGCATGATGTCGCCGGTCAGCGAGGCGAAGATGACCTGTACGCCATTCGCCTGAGTAATCGGCGTCACCGCCTGCACAATCAGCTCCAGCGCCAGCAGTATCAGGCCAAGACCGATCCCCACTCGCCCCAGTTGTCCGGCGCGTGACTGCTTACGCCCCAAAAAGAAGATAACGCCGATGAAAATCAGCAGCGGCGATAACCATGACAAATCAAAGGTAAGGATACGCGCCATCAGCGCGGTCCCCACGTCGGCCCCCAACACAATCACCAGTGCAGGCGTCAGGGCGACCAGATCCTGGGCGACAAATGACGTCACCAGCATAGTCGTGGCGTTACTGCTTTGCACCAGCGCAGTAACGCCGATACCCGCGCAGAAGGCGAGCGGTTTCTTTTCAACACTGCGGCTGAGAACGGTACGCAGACGGGCGCCGAAAACGCGCATCACGCCGGTACGCACAATATGGGTGCCCCACACCAGCAGGGCAACAGCAGAAAGCAGGTGTAGCAGAGTTAACACAGAATCAGGTACTCCTTATCATTATTATGATGTTCAGCCTTTTTTACCGGATGGCGCTGCGCTTATCCGGCTTACGGGGATATTTGTAGGCCGGATAGGCGTTTACGCCGCCATCCGGCAAGCTGCCCCGTGAACCTTCTTCCAGTATAAGGGTTTCAAAACAATAAAGAGACAGGGTGCCCGATGAGCACCCTGTTTGTTGTAAGGAAAAATGACAGTTTTATGAACTAGTCGGCATCATAGCCCAGGTTGGAAGCCAACCAGCGCTCCACCTCCGCGACCGTCATCCCTTTACGCTGCGCATAATCCTCCACCTGATCGCGCTGTATTTGCGCGACGGTGTAGTACTTGCTGTCAGGATGGCTGAAGTACCAACCGGAAACGGAAGCGCCCGGCCACATGGCGTAGGATTCGGTCAGCTTCATGCCGGTGTGTTTTTCCACGTCCAGCAGTTGCCAGATGGTACCCTTCTCAGTGTGCTCCGGGCAGGCCGGATAGCCTGGCGCCGGACGAATCCCCTGATAGTTTTCGCGGATCAGCTCCTCGTTGCTGAGGTTCTCATTCGCCGCATAGCCCCAGTAGACTTTACGTACCCGCTCATGCAGGTATTCCGCAAAGGCTTCCGCCAGACGGTCGGCGATCGCTTTGACCATAATCTTGTTGTAATCATCATGCTGCGCCTCGAATGCCTCTGCCAGCGCATCCTCTTCCAGACCGCCCGTGACGGCGAAGGCGCCAATGTAATCCTCTTTGCCGCTCTGTTTCGGCGCAACAAAGTCAGACAGGCAATAGTTGGCGAAACCCACCTTCTCCGTTTGCTGACGCAGATGATGGCTGACCGCCAGCACATGGGTACGCGTCTCATCGCGGTAAATTTCGATATCATCACCCACACGGTTTGCCGGGAACAGCCCCACCACGCCACGCGGGTTGAGCGTCTTCTCGGCACTCAGTTTATCCAGCATGTCGTTGGCGTCTTTAAACAGGCGTTTCGCCTCTTCGCCCACCACTTCGTCTTCGAGAATGCGCGGATATTTCCCGGCCAGCGACCAGGTCATAAAGAACGGCGTCCAGTCGATGTAGTTGCGCAGCGTTTCGATACTGGCCTCAACGTCCTGCACGCCCAGACGATGAGCGACAGGCGGTGTATAGCTTTCCCAGTCAAATGCCAGGTCATTATCACGCGCGGCGGCCAGCGTCACTGGCGGCGTGCGCGGTTTCTTACGCGCATGCTGGATGCGCACGGTTTCATACTCTTTACGGGTACGGGCGACAAACTCATCGTGCTGGGTTTCAGACAGCAACGCAGCCACGACGCCCACGGTACGCGAGGCGTTCTGGACATAGACCGTCGGGCCGCTGTAGTTCTGCTCAATCTTCACCGCCGTATGCGCTTTGGACGTGGTCGCGCCGCCAATCAGCAGCGGGATGGTGAAGCCCTGACGTTCCATCTCCTTCGCCACGTTGACCATTTCATCCAGCGACGGGGTAATCAGGCCGGAGAGACCAATCAAATCCGCATTCACTTCCTTCGCGGTTTTGAGGATTTTTTCTGCCGGCACCATAACGCCAAGATCGATGATTTCATAGTTGTTGCACTGTAAAACGACGCCAACAATGTTTTTGCCAATGTCATGCACGTCGCCCTTCACGGTGGCGATAACCATTTTACCGTTGCTGGAGCCCTGCTCTTTGCTGGCTTCAATAAACGGTTCCAGATACGCCACCGCCTGCTTCATGACGCGGGCCGATTTCACCACCTGCGGCAGGAACATTTTGCCTTCGCCGAACAGGTCGCCCACCACGTTCATACCGTCCATCAGCGGCCCTTCGATAACCTCGATCGGACGCGTCGCCTGCTGACGGGCTTCTTCGGTATCCTGTTCGATAAACTCGGTAATGCCTTTTACCAGCGAATACTCAAGGCGTTTTTTCACTTCCCAACTGCGCCATTCCGCCTGTTGCGCATTGGCTGAATCATCGGCTTTGCTGCCACGGTATTTTTCCGCCAGCGCCAGCAGACGCTCGGTGCTATCGTCGCGGCGATTGAGGATCACATCTTCCACCGCGTCGCGCAGCTCGGCGGGCAGGTCGTCATAAATCGCCAGTTGCCCGGCGTTGACGATCCCCATGTCCATGCCGTTACGGATGGCGTAGTAGAGGAACACCGCATGAATCGCTTCGCGCACCGGGTCGTTGCCGCGAAACGAGAAGGAGACGTTAGAGACGCCGCCGGAGATCAGCGCGTGCGGCAGTTCGCGTTTGATATCTTCACAGGCGCCGATAAAGTCCTGCGCGTAGTTGTTGTGCTCGTCGATACCGGTCGCTACGGCAAAAATGTTCGGGTCAAAGATAATGTCTTCCGGCGGGAAGCCCACCTCTTTGGTGAGAATGTTGTACGCCCGGCGGCAAATCTCGATCTTACGCGCGCGGGTATCGGCCTGCCCTTGTTCATCAAAGGCCATCACCACCACCGCCGCACCATAGCGACGCAGCAGCTTCGCATGGTGGATAAAGGTTTCCACGCCCTCTTTCATCGAAATGGAGTTAACGATGCCTTTACCCTGAATGCATTTCAGCCCTTTTTCGATGACCTCCCATTTTGAGGAGTCGATCATGATCGGTACGCGGGCGATATCCGGCTCACCGGCAATCAGGTTGAGGAAGCGCACCATCGCGACTTCGGCGTCGAGCATCCCCTCATCCATGTTGATATCGATAATCTGCGCGCCGCTCTCCACCTGCTGGCGGGCGACATCCAGCGCTTCGCTGTATTTATCTTCTTTGATCAGCCGCTTAAATTTAGCGGAACCAGTGACGTTAGTACGCTCCCCCACGTTTACAAACAGGCTGTCATCGCCAATATTCAACGGCTCAAGGCCAGAGAGGCGACAGGCAACCGGAATATCGGGCAGTTTACGCGGCGCTAAACCATCAACCGCGCGGCTCATCGCGGCAATGTGTTCCGGCGTCGTCCCACAGCAGCCGCCGACAATGTTGAGAAAGCCCGACTCCGCCCACTCGCGGATCTGCTTCGCCATCGTATCAGCATCAAGATCGTATTCGCCGAAGGCGTTAGGCAGACCGGCATTCGGGTGCGCGGTGACATAGCATTCGGCAATGCGCGCCAGTTCCTGCACATACTGACGCAGTTCATCCGGCCCCAGCGCGCAGTTAAGACCAAAGGTGAGCGCTTCGGCGTGACGCAGCGAGTTATAAAACGCTTCGGTAGTCTGGCCAGAGAGCGTGCGCCCGGACGCATCGGTAATCGTGCCGGAGATCATAATCGGCAGCTCGACGCCCAGCGCTTCAAATTCTTCTTTCACCGCAAAAACGGCGGCTTTCGCATTCAGCGTGTCAAAGACGGTTTCAATCAGAATCAGGTCTGACCCGCCTTCCACCAGCGCTTTAGTGGATTCGCGATAGGCCGCGACCAGCTGATCGAAGGAGATATTGCGAAACGCCGGGTCATTCACGTCCGGCGAGATGGACGCGGTGCGGTTGGTTGGGCCAAGCACGCCCGCAACGTAGCGCGGTTTTTCCGGCGTGCGCGCCGTCCATTCATCGGCGCAGGCGCGGGCCAGTTTCGCAGCGGTAAAGTTGATTTCCGCCGACAGGGATTCCATCTGGTAATCCGCCATCGCAATCGTCGTGGAGTTAAACGTGTTGGTTTCGATGATATCCGCACCCGCCTCAAAGTAAGCGTGATGAATCGCGGTAATCACCTCCGGCTTGCTGAGTACCAGCAGGTCGTTGTTGCCTTTCAAATCGCAGGGCCAGTCAGCAAAACGCTCGCCGCGAAAATCCTCTTCACTCAGGCGATAGCTCTGGATCATTGTCCCCATGCCACCATCCAGAACCAGAATACGTTCATCTAACTGCGCACGCAGTTGTTCAACTTTGCTGCTCACGACTTGCTCCCGACAACACTCAACCTGGACCGAAAAAAGGCCAACGAACCATACTGGCATAAACACGACAGGCGGAAAAGAGAACAACGGGTAACATGAGACATGTTCAGCTTCACTCCTCCGATCAGTGCAGGAATTCTTGCATTATATTTTAATAAAACGAAAATGATTTCCACGATACAGAAAAGGAGTCCGCCATGGTTGCCCCTGTCCCCGCGAAACGCGGTAGAAAACCCGCCGCTGCCACTGCGCCCGCAACCGGGCAGGTTCAGTCGCTGACCCGTGGCCTGAAGCTGCTGGAGTGGATTGCCGAATCCAACGGCAGCGTCGCGCTGACCGAACTGGCGCAGCAGGCGGGCCTGCCGAACTCCACGACTCACCGTTTGTTGACCACCATGCAGCAGCAGGGCTTTGTGCGACAGGTGGGAGAGCTGGGCCACTGGGCCGTGGGCGCCCATGCGTTTATCGTCGGCAGCAGTTTTTTGCAGAGCCGTAACCTGCTGGCGATTGTCCACCCTATCCTGCGCAAACTGATGGAAGACTCCGGTGAGACGGTCAATCTGGCGGTACTGGATCAGAGCGATCACCAGGCGATTATTATCGACCAGGTACAGTGCACACAGCTGATGCGCATGTCTGCGCCCATCGGCGGCAAACTGCCAATGCACGCTTCCGGCGCCGGGAAAGCGTTTCTGGCGCAACTCAGCGAAGAGCAGGTGACTGGCCTGCTGCACCGTAAAGGGCTGCATGCCTATACCCACGCTACGCTGGTGTCGCCGGTACATCTGAAAGACGACCTCGCCCAGACGCGCAAGCGCGGTTATTCTTTTGATGATGAAGAGCACGCGCTTGGCCTGCGTTGCGTTGCGTCGTGCATTTACGACGAGCACCGCGAGCCGTTTGCCGCGATCTCAATTTCCGGGCCGATTTCCCGCATCACTGACGATCGCGTCACCGAGTTTGGCGCGATGGTGATTAAAGCGGCGAAAGAAGTCACGCTGGCATACGGCGGGTTTAGATAAGAAGGCTTGCCGGATGGCGGCGCAAGCGCCTTATCCAGCCTACAGTCACGTGTAGGCCCGGTAAGCGCAGCGCCACCGGGCGTCAAGCCGCAAATCTGAAGCAAAACCGCTGTTTGCGCCGATAGGCGTAAACATCTTCCACATGTCCTTCGCGGATACGCGTCTGTAACGCCCGCCAGTAGTCGGCGCGGAACAGGTCGGCGTGCATCTCCTCAAATAACGGCCCAATTCTTGGGTCAGCGCACAGCCAGTGGCGAAACTCTTCCGGGAAAACATCCCCTGGCGAAACGCTGTACCAGGGCTCGCTGGCCAGCTCATCTTCCGGGTAGCGCGCTTGCGGAATATCGCGGAAATTCACTTCCGTCATGTAGCAAATTTCATCGTAATCGTAGAACACCACGCGCCCGTGGCGGGTGACGCCAAAGTTTTTAAACAGCATGTCGCCGGGGAAGATGTTGGCGGCGGCAAGCTGGCGAATCGCATTGCCGTACTCTTCAATCGCGTCACGCAGTTGCTGGCCCTCCACCTGCTCCAGCCAGATATTCAGCGGCACCATACGACGCTCAATGTAGAGATGGCGAATCACTATCTGATCGCCAAGGTCGATGATTTTCTCCGGCGCCTCCTGGCGCAACAGCGTCATCAGCGCTGGCGCGATTCGCCGCTTCTCCAGCACAAAGTTCTCGAACTCCTGCGTATCGGCCATCCGCCCGACGCGATCGTGTTCTTTAACGAGTTGATAGCAGGCGCGCACATGGGCGGCCGACATCTCCTTTTGTGGGGCAAACGTATCCTTGATGATCTTAAACACCCGGTCAAAGCCCGGCAGCGTAAACACCAGCATCACCATGCCGCGAATACCGGGCGCTTCAATAAACTGCTCATCGCTGTTCGCCAGATACAGTAAATACTCGCGATAGCTCTCGGTTTTCGCATGCTTCTGACAGCCAATCGCCATGTACAGCTCGGCGGTGGTTTTACCTGGCAGGATCTCACGCAGCCACTCAACCAGCGCGGCAGGCAACGGCGCGTACACCATGAAGTAGGAACGGGCAAAACCAAACACGATACTGGCCTCAGCCGTGGTGGTCAGGCAGGTATCGACAAACAGTTCGCCTTCATCGGTGCGATGAATCGGCAGCAAAAACGGCAACGTGCCGGCTGGGGTCAGCAACTTCCCCACCAGCCAGGCGGCTTTATTGCGATAAAACAGCTCATTCGCCACCTGCAAATGGCTGCGGTGCAAAGCCTCCGCTCCGAACGCTTCCGTCAGGTGAGCAATGATGTAATGAATATCACGGCTTTTGTTTTGCCAGGGCAAACGCAGCGGTAGATCGCTGAGAATACGCGTCAACAGCGGTTCCCAGCCGTGATCGGGGAAGAAATCTTTCGCCAGCGGGCGCGGGATCGTGCGAAACCGGCGTTCAGGCTGGGAGCTAAAGATAAAAAGCCGCTCGGGAGTGAGCGAGCGGTGGTCAAATAACCGACAGTAGACGGAGTTAAAAAAGCTCTCCGCAATCTCGAAGCGCGGGTAATCCGGCAACAGCCGGGTGTAATGCTCTTTGACACGCAGTAAAAAGGCCGCATCGGTGCTTTTGCCGTCAGTAATGCAGCGCAACTGTTCCACCACCAGACCAACGTGATGATCGTAGAGGTGGATACGGTTTTTCATCGCCTGCTGCACGGCATGCCAGTCGGCCTGTTCAAAGCGCTGCTGCGCGCCGGAAGTCACTTCCAGAAATCGACCATACTGCGCGTCAAAGCCTTGCAGGATGGTTTGAGCAATCAGTAATTCCAGGCCACGCGACATGGTTTGTCCTCATCGGTTGCCGGATGGCGGTGCAAGCGCCTTATCCGGCCTACGGTTCAGGGTAGGCCGGATAAGCGTAAGCGCCATCCGGCATGAATCAGAACTGCGATTCTTCAGTAGAACCCGTTAATGCCGTCACTGAGGAGGTACCGCCCTGAATAATGGTGGTCACTTTGTCGAAGTAGCCTGTCCCCACTTCCTGCTGATGGGACACGAAGGTGTAACCGTCTTTGGCCGCCGCAAATTCTGGCTGCTGAACCTTCTCAACATAGTGGCGCATGCCTTCACCCTGCGCATAGGAATGTGCCAGGTCGAACATGTTGAACCACATGCTGTGGATGCCCGCCAGGGTGATGAACTGGTACTTGTAGCCCATGTCCGACAGCTGCTGCTGGAAGCTGGCGATGGTTTTATCGTCCAGGTTCTTCTGCCAGTTGAACGACGGCGAGCAGTTGTAGGCCAGCAGTTTACCCGGGTATTTCGCATGGATGGCATCGGCAAAGCGCTTCGCCAGTTCAAGGTCTGGCGTGGAGGTTTCGCACCACACCAGGTCTGCGTAAGGCGCATACGCCAGCCCACGGCTGATCGCCTGTTCAATACCGGCACGCGTGCGGAAGAAGCCTTCGCTGGTGCGTTCGCCGGTAATAAATTCACTGTCGTACGCGTCGCAGTCGGAGGTTATCAGATCTGCCGCATCCGCATCGGTACGGGCAATCAGCAACGTCGGTACGCCCATCACGTCAGCCGCCAGACGCGCAGCCACCAGTTTCTGAATGGCTTCCTGCGTCGGCACCAGAACTTTGCCGCCCATATGACCGCACTTCTTCACCGACGCAAGCTGATCTTCGAAGTGAACAGCCGCTGCACCGGCTTCGATCATCGATTTCATCAGTTCAAACGCGTTCAGTACGCCGCCAAAACCGGCCTCCGCATCGGCAACGATCGGCAGGAAGTAATCGACAAAGCGCGGATCGCCAGGCTCAATGCCGGATGCCCACTGGATCTGATCCGCACGACGGAAAGTGTTGTTGATCCGATCCACGACCGCCGGAACAGAGTTTGCCGGGTACAGCGATTGATCCGGGTACATGCTGGAGGCCAGGTTAGCGTCCGCCGCCACCTGCCAGCCGGACAGATAGACCGCCTCAATGCCCGCTTTCGCCTGTTGCAGCGCCTGGCCGCCGGTCAGTGCGCCGAGGCTATTGATGTAGCCTTTTTTCGCGTCGCCATGCAGCAGACGCCACATTTTGGCCGCGCCAAGCTGCGCCAGCGTACATTCCGGGTTGACCGAGCCGCGTAATTTCACCACTTCCTCCGCGCTATACGGGCGACGGATGCCTTCCCAGCGCGGTTGCGTCCATTCTTTCTGTAACTCTTCGATTTGTTGGGTACGGGTTTTCATGTGCAGATGCTCCATATTGTTATGTGGTGAGTTAAGCCAGCAGGCGGTAGCCTGGCAGGGTCAAGAAATCGATCAGTTCATCAGAGGTAGTGATCTGCTCCATCAGGCGCGCGGCTTCATCAAAGCGCCCGCTGCTGAAGCGGTGCTCTCCCAGCTCGTCCTGGATCACCAGCATCTCTTCGGCCAGCATCTGGCGGAATAGCGCTTTCGTGACGGGTTTGCCGTTGCTCAGGGTTTTCTCGTGATGAATCCATTGCCAGATAGAGGTGCGGGAGATTTCAGCCGTTGCCGCATCTTCCATCAGGCCATAAATCGGTACGCAGCCATTGCCGGAGATCCATGCTTCGATGTACTGCACCGCCACGCGAATATTGGCGCGCATCCCCTCTTCGGTACGATCGCCCTCGCAGGGCGCCAGCAGCTGTTCGGCAGTAATGGGCGCATCTTCATCACGGGTAACAAACAGCTGGTTCTGGTTTTCGCCCAGCGCCTCGTTAAAGACCGTCATCGCGGTGTCCGCCAGCCCCGGATGCGCGATCCAGGTGCCGTCATGACCGTTATTGGCTTCCAGCGCTTTGTCCGCTTTCACTTTGTTGAGCACTTGATTGTTGCGCTCGGCGTCTTTGCTCGGGATAAACGCCGCCATGCCGCCCATCGCAAATGCGCCGCGCTTATGGCAGGTTTTGATCAACAGCCGTGAATAGGCGCTGAGGAACGGTTTATCCATCGTCACCACCTGACGGTCCGGCAGGACGCGATCCGGGTGATTTTTCAGTGTTTTGATATAGCTGAAAATGTAATCCCAGCGGCCGCAGTTAAGACCAACAATATGGTCACGCAGCGCGTGCAGGATCTCATCCATCTGGAAGACGGCAGGCAGCGTTTCAATCAGCAAGGTGGCTTTGATGGTGCCGCGCGGCAGATTAAAACGGTCTTCGGCATAGCTGAAGACTTCGCTCCACCAGGCTGCCTCCTGCCAGGCCTGAGTTTTCGGCAGGTAGAAATACGGGCCGCTGCCTTTTGCCAGCAACGCTTTATAGTTGTGGAAAAAGTAGAGAGCGAAATCAAACAGGCTGCCAGGAATGGCTTCACCACGCCAGGTCACATGTTTTTCCGGCAGGTGTAAACCGCGTACGCGACAAATCAGTAACGCCGGGTCCGGCTTGAGTTGATAGATTTTCCCGGCTTCGTTGGTGTAGCTGATGGTGCCGTTCACCGCATCACGCAGGTTGATCTGGCCATCAATCACTTTGCTCCACTCCGGCGCCAGTGAATCCTCAAAGTCGGCCATGAATACTTTCACGTTAGCATTCAGCGCGTTAATCACCATTTTACGTTCTACCGGGCCGGTGATTTCCACGCGACGATCCTGTAAATCGTCAGGAATACCGCGAATTTTCCAGTCACCTTCACGAATGGAAGCGGTTTCCGAAATAAAATCAGGCAACTTACCGTCATCAATATCCTGCTGTTGCTGAATACGAGCAGCGAGGAGTTTGTTACGCTTTGGCGTAAAACGCGTCACCAGTTCGGTCAGAAACTCTACCGCTTCTGCGGCCAGAATTTGCTTCTCCTGCTCACCATAAGGCCTGGTAAAGGTCAGTTCATCGGTTGTCGTTGCCTGTTGATTCATTATGCAGCTCCTCGTCATTGATCCGAATACATCCCCAATGCGAACGAAGGATCGTTGTGTGGTTTTCGTTCAGCACAACTAAGACTACTCAATTAAATTCCAAAATCAAAAACAATTTCCATTTTAAATTTAATTATCAATTAACTTATTGATAACAATAAAAATAAAGTTTAATTACAAGATGAGCGGCGTTTCAGAAATAAAAAAGGCACCCGAAGGTGCCTGTTTCAACATGCTGAAACGCTTTAGGATCGTGCGCTACAGAAGATTAATCCAGCGTTGGATTCATGTGACGCAGATCATATGGCGTGATCTGGTAGACGTAATAGTTGAGCCAGTTGGTAAACAGCAAATTACCGTGGCTGCGCCAGGTCGCGCGAGGTTTGTTTTGCGGATCGTTTTTAGGGAAATAGTTGTACGGTACATTCGGACTTAAACCTGCTTCAACATCCCGGAAATATTCACTGGCCAGCGTATGGGCATCGTACTCCGGGTGACCGGTTACAAACGCGATACGTTTATCTTTGCTGGCGAACAGGTAGGCATCTCCATCTTCAGTTTCTGCGAGGATCTCAAGGTCGGTATAGTCCCGAATCAGCGCCGCCGGGAAGTCGGCATAGCGTGAGTGCGGAGCAAGGAATGAATCATCAAAACCACGAGTCAGTAAAGCATGAGGATGAAGGATGTGATGTTCGTAGACGCCGGAAAGTTTATCTGTGCGGGTTTGCTTCGGAATGCCATAGAGAATATTAAGCGCGGCCTGTACCGCCCAACAGACAAACAGCGTTGAGGTGACGTGATCTTTTGCCCACTCCAGCACCTGCTTAATCTGCGGCCAATACGCAACATCATTAAACTCCACCAGACCCAGAGGCGCGCCGGTGACAATCAGCCCATCGAAATTCTGATCGCAGATATCCTCGAAGTTACAGTAGAAGTTGTTCAGATGCTCTGCCGGTGTATTACGCGATTCACGGGCATCAATCCGCAAGAGTTGAACATCGACCTGAAGCGGTGAGTTTGACAGCAGGCGCAGGAACTGGTTTTCCGTTTCAATCTTCTTCGGCATCAGGTTGAGGATAAGCACCTTCAGCGGACGAATTTCCTGGCCAGAAGCGCGGGATGTCGTCATAACAAAGACGTTTTCCTCACGTAAGAAATTGACGGCGGGTAGCTCGTCCAGCACGCGAATTGGCATAACCTGATAACCTCACTACATACGTTTAAACGTTTAGACATCCAGATAGCTGAAGATACCCAGAAATTCTTCTAATGTCGAGCCTGCATGTTGAAGGTGAGAAAGTTTCACGGCGGTGTTTACGATAGAATATAAGCACAAAGAAAAGGAGATAATATGGTTATTAGCATTCGCCGATCGCGGCAGGATGAAGGGGAAAAACTGATTGCTATCTGGTGTCGTTCTGTTGATGCTACGCACCATTTTCTGTCTGCATCCTATCGGAGCGAGCTGGAAGAGCTGGTGCGTTCTTTTTTACCAGAAGCGCCGTTATGGGTGGCAGTGACAGAGCAGGATGAGCCCGTCGCGTTTATGCTGCTGACCGGGCAGCACATGGATGCCCTGTTTGTCGATCCCGACGTTCGTGGCTGCGGCGTAGGGAAATTGCTGGTTGAGCATGCGTTTACGCTGGCCCCCGAGTTAACAACCAACGTTAACGAACAGAATGAACAAGCGGTTGGGTTCTACAAAAAGATGGGATTTAAAGTGACAGGACGTTCAGAGGTAGACGATCTTGGCAGACCGTATCCGTTATTGAATCTGGTTCATACGTAGGCCGGATAAGGCGCAGCGTCATCCGGCTGCACCCGGGCGCATGAACGCAAAAAGGCCATCCCTCAGGATGGCCTCTTCACTTTAATTAATGCCTGGCAGTTCCCTACTCTCGCATGGGGAGACCCCACACTACCATCGGCGCTACGGCGTTTCACTTCTGAGTTCGGCATGGGGTCAGGTGGGACCACCGCGCTACGGCCGCCAGGCAAATTCTGTTCGTCTAATGCCTCTCGCATTAAACTCTAATCTGTATCAGGCTGAAAATCGTCTCTCAGTCCGCCAAAACATCTTCGGCGTTGTAAGGTTAAGCCTCACGGTTCATTAGTACCGGTTAGCTCAACGCATCGCTGCGCTTACACACCCGGCCTATCAACGTCGTCGTCTTCAACGTTCCTTCAGGACTCTCAAGGAGTCAGGGAGAACTCATCTCGGGGCAAGTTTCGTGCTTAGATGCTTTCAGCACTTATCTCTTCCGCATTTAGCTACCGGGCAGTGCCATTGGCATGACAACCCGAACACCAGTGATGCGTCCACTCCGGTCCTCTCGTACTAGGAGCAGCCCCCCTCAGTTCTCCAGCGCCCACGGCAGATAGGGACCGAACTGTCTCACGACGTTCTAAACCCAGCTCGCGTACCACTTTAAATGGCGAACAGCCATACCCTTGGGACCTACTTCAGCCCCAGGATGTGATGAGCCGACATCGAGGTGCCAAACACCGCCGTCGATATGAACTCTTGGGCGGTATCAGCCTGTTATCCCCGGAGTACCTTTTATCCGTTGAGCGATGGCCCTTCCATTCAGAACCACCGGATCACTATGACCTGCTTTCGCACCTGCTCGCGCCGTCACGCTCGCAGTCAAGCCAGCTTATGCCATTGCACTAACCTCCTGATGTCCGACCAGGATTAGCTGACCTTCGTGCTCCTCCGTTACTCTTTAGGAGGAGACCGCCCCAGTCAAACTACCCACCAGACACTGTCCGCAACCCGGATTACGGGCCCACGTTAGAACACCAGCCATTAAAGGGTGGTATTTCAAGGGCGGCTCCATGCAGACTGGCGTCCACACTTCAAAGCCTCCCACCTATCCTACACATCAAGGACCAGTGTTCAGTGTCAAGCTATAGTAAAGGTTCACGGGGTCTTTCCGTCTTGCCGCGGGTACACTGCATCTTCACAGCGAGTTCAATTTCACTGAGTCTCGGGTGGAGACAGCCTGGCCATCATTACGCCATTCGTGCAGGTCGGAACTTACCCGACAAGGAATTTCGCTACCTTAGGACCGTTATAGTTACGGCCGCCGTTTACCGGGGCTTCGATCAAGAGCTTCTCCCGAGGGATAACCCCATCAATTAACCTTCCGGCACCGGGCAGGCGTCACACCGTATACGTCCACTTTCGTGTTTGCACAGTGCTGTGTTTTTAATAAACAGTTGCAGCCAGCTGGTATCTTCGACTGATTTCAGCTCCATGGGTAAACCACTTCACCTACATATCAGCGTGCCTTCTCCCGAAGTTACGGCACCATTTTGCCTAGTTCCTTCACCCGAGTTCTCTCAAGCGCCTTGGTATTCTCTACCTGACCACCTGTGTCGGTTTGGGGTACGATTT
>NZ_JAOWGB010000023.1:244444-551211 GCF_030333365.1 Citrobacter sp. CK195 | reverse complement strand
CTCGTTCAGGTTGAGAAGGTATAAGGAGTAACCGATGACAACCCAATATGGATTTTTTATTGACTCCAGTCGTTGCACCGGTTGCAAAACCTGCGAACTGGCCTGCAAAGACTACAAAGATTTAACCCCGGACGTCAGCTTCCGCCGCATCTATGAATATGCGGGCGGCGACTGGCAGGAGGATAACGGCGTCTGGCACCAGAATGTCTTTGCCTACTATCTTTCCATCTCCTGCAACCACTGCGAAGACCCGGCCTGCACGAAAGTGTGCCCGAGTGGCGCGATGCACAAACGCGAGGACGGCTTTGTGGTGGTGGATGAGGACGTCTGCATCGGCTGTCGCTACTGCCATATGGCCTGCCCGTACGGTGCGCCGCAGTACAACGCCGCCAAAGGCCACATGACCAAATGCGACGGTTGTCATGACCGCGTTGCCGACGGCAAAAAACCGATCTGCGTCGAGTCCTGCCCGCTGCGCGCGCTGGACTTTGGCCCGATAGAAGAGCTGCGGAAAAAACATGGCACGCTGGCGGCCGTTGCGCCGCTGCCGGGCGCGCACTTCACCAGACCGAACATTGTGATTAAACCCAACGCCAACAGCCGCCCGACCGGGGATACCACGGGTTATCTGGCAAATCCGAAGGAGGTATAAAATGGGAAATGGATGGCATGAATGGCCGCTGGTGCTGTTTACGGTGTTCGGTCAATGCGTTGTCGGCGCATTGATTGTCAGCGGTCTGGGCTGGTTTGCGGCGAAAGACGATGCGGCCAGCAGACAGCGTATTGTGCGCGGTATGTTCTTTTTATGGGTCGTCATGGGGCTGGGTTTTCTGGCGTCGATCATGCACCTCGGCTCGCCGTTCCGCGCGTTTAACTCGCTTAACCGGGTAGGCGCTTCCGCGCTGAGTAATGAAATTGCCGCTGGCTCTGTCTTTTTTGCCGTAGGCGGTTTCTGGTGGCTGGTGGCTGTGCTCGGCAAAATGCCGGAAGCACTGGGCAAAATCTGGCTGCTGGTCAGCATGGTACTCGGGGTGGTATTTGTCTGGGCAATGACGCGAGTCTATCAGATCGATACCGTTCCTACCTGGTATAATGGCTACACGACGCTGGCATTCTTCCTGACGGTGTTCCTGAGCGGGCCGCTATTTGCGGCGCTGATATTGCGCGCCGCGCGCGCCAGATTCAACGGCACGACGTTCGCAAGCATCAGCGTGCTGGCGCTGTTAGTCTGCGTGGCCGTAATCATCATGCAAGGCATGTCGCTTGGGGCAATCCACAGCTCCGTGCAACAGGCGAGCGCGCTGGTTCCAGACTATGGCCGCTTACAGGTCTGGCGCGTAGTGCTGCTTGCTGCCGGGCTGGGTTGCTGGATATGCCCGTTAGTACGCCGCAAAGAACCGCACGTCGTCGGATTGTTGCTGGGGTTAATCCTGGTGCTTGGCGGCGAAATCATAGGTCGCGGATTGTTTTACGGCCTGCATATGACCGTCGGAATGGCCATTGCAGGTTAACTTACGCGTGCGGGGAAACCCGCACCTTTCAGGATGGTTTCATGACTTCTTTTTCACAACGTGACGATTTTTCTATGGCTGCACGCGTGCTGGGCGCGTTGTTTTATTATGCGCCAGACAGTACCGAAGCCGCCCCGTTGGTGTCAGCGTTAAAAACCGACGGCTGGCAGGCGCAGTGGCCACTTTCACCGGAGGTTCTGGCGCCGATTGCGGCGGTTTTTCAGGCCGACATCGAGGAGCCGCTCCCGCAAGCCTGGCAACGTCTGTTTGTCGGTCCCTGGGCGCTTCCGTCGCCTCCCTGGGGATCGGTCTGGCTGGACCGTGAAAGCGTGTTGTTTGGCGAGTCTACGCTGGCATTACGCCAGTGGATGCGGGACAACGGCATCCAGTTTGAGATCCAGCAAAATGAACCGGAAGATCATTTTGGTTCCCTGCTGCTGTTGGCTGCCTGGCTTGCGGAAAATGGTCGTCATAGCGAATGCGAACAATTGCTGGCCTGGCATCTGTTGCCGTGGTCTGCGCGCTTCCTGGCGGTTTTCATCGAAGGCGCAAACCATCCATTTTACCAGGCGGCAGGTGAGCTGGCACAGCAAACGCTGGCGCAGTGGCAGTCTCAGTTGCTGATCCCTGTCGCCGTAAAACCGCTGTTTCGCTAATGCTTTTTCAGGCAGGGCGCGCCCTGCCTTTATCGTCAAAAACCGGTTGTTTCCCCTTCCCGATAAGTGACAACGTCACTTTAACTTTCCATTTTTAAGACAATTCTTCACATTCGCGCACATCCTTAGCCCTGTAAGGGCAAATGAGCAACGGGCATGCATAGCCTGCTAATTTAAATACCTGTCTCGCTGGAATCCTTCCCGACGTGTTGCTATAGCTCAAAACACCCTGCCGCTACATGGCATAACAACACGCAACGTCTCTTTCGTTGCCATAACGCATGCAAACAGGGAGACACACCGCAATGCACACTTTTACGTTAAAACGCGTGCTCGGGTTTACTGGCGCGATCGCTCTTGTGCTGGCGCTGCTGGTTTGGGGAGTGGGTCTGGAAACCATTAAAGCGCGTCAGGTTGATCTGCTTTATTTGGGCAAACAGCATTTACTCCTCGTCTTTACCTCCATGTTCTTCGCCTTAGTTATCGGTATTCCCAGCGGCATTTTACTGAGCCGTCCGGCAGCCAAAGGATTCGCCGAATACGTAATGCAGCTCTTTAATGTAGGCAATACTCTGCCGCCTCTGGCCGTACTGGCACTGGCGATGGTGATTATCGGCATTGGCGACGTTCCGGCGATTTTCGCGCTGTTCCTCGCCTCGCTTCTTCCTGTCGTGCGCAATACCTACGCCGGGCTTTGTTCTGTTCCCGCCTCCCTGATTGAAGCCGCGAACGGCATCGGTATGACGAAATGGCAGCGTCTGCGCCAGGTTGAACTGCCCAATGCCTGGCCGGTGATGCTTGCTGGGATTCGGATCGCGACGGCGATTAATGTGGGTACGGCCCCGCTGGCGTTCCTGATTGGGGCCAGCAGCTACGGCGAGCTGATTTTCCCCGGCATTTACCTCAATGACTTCCCGACGCTGATTCTGGGCGCAACGGCAACCGCTCTGGTGGCGCTGATTCTCGACAGCCTGCTTGCCCTGCTTGGCCGCATCCTCAGTCCGCATACGGCCTGATACAACGATAAGAATAAGGAGCGCTGAATGACATTAAAAAAACATCTGCTGGGATGGCTTGCCGCCGCGTTGCTCGTTACCGGACAGGCTCAGGCGGCCCCGTTGATCCTTGCAACCAAAGGTTTTACCGAACAACACATCCTTTCCGCCATGACCGTGCAGTACCTGCAAAAAAAGGGTTTTCAGGTTCAGCCGCGCACCAACATTGCGGCGGTGATTTCACGTAATGCCATGGTGAATAAGCAGATTGATATCACCTGGGAATACACCGGCACGTCCCTGATCATTTTTAACCACATTGATAAACGGATGAGCCCGCAGGAATCCTACAATACCGTCAAACGCCTGGATGCGAAGCTCGGACTGGTATGGCTAAACCCGGCGAATATGAATAACACCTACGCGTTCGCCATGCAGCGCAAACGCGCCGAAGCAGAGAACATCAACACCCTGTCGGAAATGGTGGCGAAAATCGAACACATCCGCCAGACCGACCCTGACAATAACTGGATGTTAGGTCTCGACCTTGAGTTTTCCGGGCGCAGCGACGGGATGAAGCCGTTGCAGGATGCCTACCAGATGCAGCTTGACCGTCCGCAGATTCGGCAAATGGACCCGGGTCTGGTCTATAACGCCGTGCGCGACGGCTTTGTGGACGCCGGTCTGGTGTACACCACGGATGGCCGGGTGAAGGGTTTTGACCTCAAGGTGCTGGAAGATGATAAAGGCTTCTTCCCAGGTTACGCTGTCACGCCTGTCGTCCGTAAAGAGATACTGGATGCCCATCCGGGGCTGGATGATGCGCTGAATACCCTTTCCGGGCTGCTCAATAACGACGTCATCTCGACGCTTAATGCGCAGGTCGACATCGATCACCAGTCACCCCAGCAGGTTGCGCGCACATTCCTGCAACAAAAAGGTCTGCTGTAAGGAGCGCTTATGGATACGATTCATTACATGATGGATAACGCGGGTTATCTGACGAGCCTCACTCTTCAGCATTTGTGGCTGGTTGCGCTGGCCGTCGGTCTGGCGATTATCATTGGCGTGCCGCTGGGCATTCTGATTGTTCGTCATAAATGGCTGGCTACGCCGGTGTTAGGGGCGGCGACGCTGCTGCTCACTATCCCGTCCATCGCATTATTTGGTTTGATGATCCCGCTGTTTTCGCTGATCGGTCAGGGGATTGGCGCCCTTCCCGCAATTACCGCCGTTTTTCTTTACTCGTTGCTGCCGATTGTGCGCAACACGCACACCGCGCTCGACAGTTTACCGCCGGGCTTGCGCGAAGCGGGACGCGGAATTGGCATGACGTTCTGGCAGCGTCTGCGCTGGGTAGAAATTCCGATGGCCCTGCCGGTGATTTTTGGCGGGATTCGCACTGCCGTCGTCATGAATATCGGCGTGATGGCCATCGCCGCCGTTATTGGCGCTGGCGGCCTGGGGTTACTGTTACTGAACGGCATCGGCGGGAGTGACATCCGCATGTTAATCGCCGGTGCGCTGATGATTTGTCTGTTGGCCATTGTGCTCGACTGGTTGCTGCATCGCCTGCAAGTCGTACTGACACCTAAGGGGATACGATAATGATAAAACTGGAAAACCTCACCAAACGCTTTTCACAGAAGAACGGCCAACCGCTTAACGCCGTTGATAACATCAATCTGAACGTGCCGGAAGGTGAAATGTGCGTGCTGCTTGGGCCGTCAGGCTGCGGCAAGACCACCACCCTGAAGATGATCAACCGGCTGATCGCGCCCAGCAGCGGCAATATTTTCATTAACGGACAAAACACCAGTGCGATGGATACCGTCACGCTACGGCGCAACATTGGCTACGTGATCCAGCAAATTGGCCTGTTTCCCAACATGACCATCGAAGAGAACATCACGGTTGTCCCGCGTATGCTGGGCTGGGATAAAACCCGCTGCAAACGTCGCGCGGAAGAGTTAATGGACATGGTGGCAATGGATGCGAAAAAGTTTCTGCATCGCTATCCGAAAGAGATGTCTGGCGGTCAACAACAGCGCATCGGCGTGATCCGCGCGCTGGCGGCCGATCCCCCGGTGCTGTTGATGGATGAACCTTTCGGTGCGGTGGACCCGATTAACCGCGAGGTGATTCAGAATCAGTTTCTTGATATGCAGCGGGCGCTGAAAAAGACGGTGATGCTGGTCAGCCATGATATCGATGAAGCGCTGAAGCTGGGCGACAGGATTGCCGTATTTCGCCAGGGCCGCATTATACAGTGCGCCAGCCCGGATGAATTGCTGGCAAAACCGGCGAATGAATTCGTCGGCTCATTTGTCGGTCAGGATCGTACGCTAAAACGTCTTCTGCTGGTTTCGGCGGGCGACGTAACCGACCAACAACCCACCCTGACCGCCCGCACCGCCACCTCGCTGGCAGAGGCGTTCGGCATCATGGACGATAATGATATTCGCGCGATCACCGTTGTCGACAGCGACGGCAAGCCGCTTGGCTTTGTGAAGCGTCGTGAAGCCAGGAACGCCAACGGCACCTGCGCGGATATAATCCACCCGTTTCGCGTCACCGGAAAAGCGGAAGACAACCTGCGTATTGTGCTGTCGAAACTGTACGAGAGTAACACCAGCTGGATGCCCATTGTCGATGAGGAAGGACGCTATAACGGCGAAATCTCGCAGGATTACATTGCCGATTATCTCAGTTCAGGCCGCACCCGTCGGGCGCTGAATATTCACGAAAGTAGCTAAACGCCGGATGGCAGCTACGCTTTACCTGGCCTACGGAGCACATTCTTGTCGGGCCGGTAAGCGAAGCGCCATCGGGCAGTTCCCCCTGCGCACGCAGTGCTTTTGCGTCCCGCGCTGTTTACCCGCAAAATAGACACTCCTGAAAATGCCTGTGTGGTCTGCCCATGCACCGCCTACATACATACCCTGACCTGCGAGCGATGTTTCGCCGCCTGTTAATCGCGACAATAATTGGCATCCTTGCCGCACTGGCGGTAGCCGGGTTTCGTCACGCCATGCTGGTGCTGGAATGGCTTTTTTTACGTAACGATACGGGAAGCCTGGTGAATGCCGCGACAAACCTTTCGCCCTGGCGACGACTGATCACCCCCGCCGTGGGCGGCCTCGCGGCAGGTGCGCTGCTCTGGGGCTGGCAGAAAATGAATCAACAACGCCCCCATGCCCCCACCGACTACATGGAAGCCCTGCAAACAGATGGGCAATTCGATTACGGGGCAAGTCTGGTGAAGTCCCTTGCTTCGCTGCTGGTCGTCGCCAGCGGTAGCGCCATCGGGCGCGAAGGGGCCATGATCTTACTGGCAGCGCTGGCGGCATCCTGTTTTGCTCAGCGTTGCACCCCGCGTGAAGAGTGGAAATTGTGGATCGCCTGCGGCGCTGCGGCAGGGATGGCCAGCGCGTATCACGCCCCGCTGGCGGGCAGCCTCTTTATCGCGGAAATCCTGTTTGGCACGCTGATGCTGGCGTCGCTGGGCCCCGTTGTGATTTCCGCCGTCGTGGCATTACTGACCACCCATTTGCTCAGCGGCGGTAATGCCCTGCTCTATACGGTTCACCTGTCACTGGATTTACATGTGCGGGAATATGCGATGATTATCAGCACCGGGCTGGTGGCTGGCGTCTGCGGGCCGCTGTTTATGTGGTTAATGACCACCACTCATAACGGTTTTATTCGGCTGAAATTATCGCCTCCGTGGCAACTGGCGCTGGGCGGATTCATCGTTGGCTTACTATCCCTGCTGACGCCGGCCGTCTGGGGAAATGGCTACAGCGTCGTGCAGTCATTTTTGCTCTCCCCGCCGCTGCTCTCCGTGATCGCCGGGATCTTCATCTGCAAATTACTCGCCGTACTCGCCAGCAGCGGTTCCGGTGCGCCCGGCGGCGTCTTTACCCCCACGCTGTTCATCGGCTTGTCGATTGGTATGTTATACGGTCGGATGTGGGGATTCTGGCTTCCGGGAGCGGATGAGATGGCAATATTGCTGGGATTAACAGGAATGGCGACGCTGCTGGCGGCAACAACACACGCGCCGATGATGTCGACGCTGATGATCTGTGAAATGACCGGGGAGTATCGGCTACTCCCCGGATTACTGATTGCCTGCGTGGTGGCGTCGGTCTTATCGCGAACGTTACGCGAGGACTCGGTCTACCGACAGCACACTGCCGAGCATTGACAGACGGATATATTGCCCCAGCTCGCGTTGTTCGGCACGCGGCAAATAAGGCAGTTCGCCAATCAGCGGCGCAGGCAGTTTTTTGCTTAACACATCAATGATTTCGGCATAATGCGCCAGTCCGGGATTGATGCGGTTCGCCACCCAGCCGATCAGCGGTAATCCGTCATTGGCGATAGCCTGTGCGGTCAGCAGCGCATGGTTAATGCAGCCTTCCTGAATCCCCACCACCATCAACACCGGTAACTGCTCCTGCACGACCCATTCAGATAACGGACGCAGGTCGTTCATCAGGCTGCGCCAGCCGCCGGTGCCTTCCACCACGACGTGGTCAACCTTTTCGCTCAGGCTGGCAAGCCCGTTAGATAACAGGGTGTAATTGATCGGACAGCTATGCGCCACGCTGCTTTCGTCTTCGCTCAGCGCAATCGGATTGATCGCCTCATAAGGCAGCTCAATAGAAGAGACGCTCTGCAACACCAGCGCATCTTTATTGCGCATGCCTTCCGGCGTCTCTTTGCTGCCTTTCGCAACGGGTTTATAACCTGCGACGCTTTTGTTCCCTGACGCTAACGCTTGTAGTAATGCGCGGGAAACCACTGTCTTCCCAACAGAAGTGTCTGTACCTGTAATAAAGAAACGCTTCAGCATCACTAACTCCACCGTTATGCTTCGAAAATATAAGCCAGGAAAATAATACAGTGGAGAAAGTCTAAGGTATGACAATCGCGATCAGCTTGCGTTAGCGCAAATTTTCGTACGACAGTTAAAAAATGTTAACCCTGTAATAGACGAATCAACAAAGAACCGTTATACATCGCGTCTTTTACCAGTGCGGCGCCCGCCATCGTCCCTTGATTGGAAAACTGCGTGCTTTCAACGGCGATATGCTTGCTATACGCCGGCAGCGCCTGTTGACGGATGCTGTCCGCAATTGCCGGAAAAAGGATTTCCGCCGCTTTGCTCAGCGGCGAACCGATCAGAATTTTTTGCGGATTAAATAAATTCACCATGATCGCCAGAATGCGGCCAACATGCATCCCGACGCCGCTAATGATATCTTTCGCCAGCAAATCCCCCTGCACCGCCGCCTGGCACAGCGAATCTACCGTCAGCGGCTGCCCGTGCAGCGAAGAACTCATCGACTGATTGAGTCGCAGCTGCGCCAGTTCAAGCACGCTGTCCACGCTGGCGATCGTTTCCAGACAGCCGTGGTTCCCGCAGTAACAACGTTTACCGTAGGGGTCGACCTGCGTATGGCCGATCTCCACCAGACTGCTGCTGCCCGCATGCAGTAAGTGGCCGTCGGTAATCACGCCAGCCCCAACGTTGTGATCAATCACCACCTGAATAACATCACGCGCGCCGCGCGATGCGCCAAAAAGCGCCTCAGCCATCGTCCAGGCGCTGATATCATGCTGAATATAGACCGGTACGCCGGTGTGGTGTTCGAGGGTTTCCCCCAACGGCATCTCTTTGACATCGTCGTAAAACGGCATGCGGTGCACAATGCCATTCTCAGTATCAATAATACCGGGTAAGGTGATGGCGATAGAGGTCAGGCGTTCGAGTTTTTGCTGGTGACGGATAAAAAACTGATCGACCATAAAAATGATGCGTTCAAGCAGCGGAGTCTCAGAAACCAGCGGTAGCTCAAGGCACTCCTCCACCACCAGCTTGCTGCTCAGGTCACGCAGGGCGAGAAAAATCTCGCCACGGCTGATACGAATAGACAAATAGTGCCAGGCCTCGGTTTCCACCACCAGCCCGACCGCCGGGCGACCACGGCTTCCCGCCTCTTTGATCTCCAGCTCCTGAACTAAATGCGCTTCGAGCATTTCGCGAACAATTTTAGTGATACTGGCAGGCGCCAGTTGCGCCAGACGAGAAAGATCAATTCGCGACACGGGGCCCAGCTGATCAATCAGGCGATATACCGCGCCAGCATTGGTCTGCTTGATTTGATCGATATGCCCTGGCTGACTATCAGCAACCACCTCTGACTCCCTTTATTTTCGCGCTCCGAAATAATCTGTGGGCTATGGTGAATGACTTCAATAGTTGTCGTCAACTTTTTACTTAGCCGTGTGATTTACTGCACATTTTCATCCCTTTTTAAACTAAATTAAGCGCGCTTTGCGGCCATTAAAAGTTGATGGCGAAATCGTTGCGCAGCGTGACTTTGTTCATGATGTTTCGGCCATACCAGCCACATTTCCGACACGGCGTCCGCTTCGGCAATGGGCACCCAACGCATTTCATCAAGCTGTACCCGCTTAAACGAGGCGGGCAGGATCGACACCCCCAGCCCTGCGGCTACCAGCCCGATAATCGTCATCGCCTCTCCAACCTCCTGAGTGATCGCCGGAGTGAGATGGTAACGGCGCATCAGGCCGAGAATATCGTCATACAACCCCGTTCCGACATGCGGATCAAAAAAGACAAACGGTTCTTTCGCCAGCTCCGCCAGCGTCACGACCGGCTTTTGCGCCAGCGGATGTTCACGGGGGATCATCGCCAGCAACGGTTCATGCAGAATCACTTCCCAGTCCAGCGTATCCGGCAATGAGGTATTGCGCAGTAACCCCATATCCAACGCGCCTTCATTAAGCGGCGCAATCTGCTCGCGAGTGTTCATTTCACGGGTCTGCATATGCACATCCGGGTAGTCCTGGCGAAACAGAGACAGCGTATCCGAGACGGCTTTAATAAACGGCGCGGATGAGGTGAAGCCAATGCGCAACTCGCCGGTCTCCCCCTGATGCAAGCGTTCCGCGCGGGCGGCGGCCTCATTCACCAGCCCAAGGATCTGCCGACTGTCTGCCAGAAACTGCTTACCCGCCGCCGTCAGCGCAACGCTCCGGTTGGTTCGCGCCAGCAGCCGTGCGCCAATCTGCTGCTCAAGGGTCTGGATCTGCTGGCTTAGCGGGGGTTGAGAGATGTTCAGCCGCGCAGCCGCCCGGCCAAAATGCAACTCTTCCGCAACCGCCACAAAGTAACGTAGATGACGAAGTTCAATATTCATATTTTATAAATATTATTTGAGATTATTAATATATTAGACAGAATATTTTGATTTTCCTACTCTTAGCACTGAGGTCATACCCGTCACCATAATCACGGGGATGTTGAGCAAGGATTTCAAGTGAGTCGTATTACTGCTGTCGACACCGCAACGGCGAGCGATGTTGATGAACACATTATTTCCCAGCCGGTTCAATATATAAAACGTGGTACATCCCAGTTTATGCGCGTTACGCTGGCGCTATTCTCCGCCGGGCTGGCGACGTTCGCCCTTCTCTATTGCGTACAACCGATACTGCCTGTGCTGTCCCATGAATTTGGCGTCTCTCCCGCCAGCAGCAGTATCTCGCTTTCCATCTCCACCGGCATGTTAGCCATCGGGCTGCTGTTTACCGGCCCGTTGTCCGACGCGATCGGCCGCAAACCTGTAATGGTGACGGCGCTGCTGCTGGCCTCCTGCTGTACGCTGCTTTCCACCATGATGACCAGCTGGCATGGCATTTTAATCATGCGCGCGCTGATAGGCCTGTCGTTGAGCGGCGTCGCTGCGGTAGGCATGACCTATTTAAGTGAAGAGATCCATCCCAGTTTCGTCGCCTTCTCAATGGGGTTGTACATTAGCGGCAACTCGATTGGCGGCATGAGCGGGCGTCTGATCAGCGGCGTATTTACTGACTTTTTTAACTGGCGCATCGCACTGGCGGCGATCGGCTGTTTCGCGCTGGCGTCCGCATTGATGTTCTGGAAAATCTTGCCGGAATCCCGCCATTTCCGACCGACTTCATTACGCCCCAAAACGCTGTTCATCAACTTCCGCCTTCACTGGCGCGACAGGGGCCTGCCGCTGTTATTCGCAGAAGGCTTTTTGTTAATGGGGTCGTTTGTCACGCTATTTAACTATATCGGCTATCGGTTGATGCTTTCGCCCTGGGAACTCAGCCAGGCCATTGTGGGGCTTTTATCGGTGGCTTACCTGACGGGCACCTGGAGTTCGCCTAAAGCAGGCGCCATGACGACGCGTTATGGTCGCGGGCCGGTGATGTTATTCTCAACCGGCGTGATGTTGTTCGGGCTGTTAATGACGCTGTTCACGTCGCTATGGCTGATTTTCGCCGGAATGCTGCTCTTCTCCGCCGGATTCTTTGCCGCGCATTCGGTGGCAAGCAGCTGGATTGGCCCACGCGCGAAACGCGCCAAAGGCCAGGCATCTTCCCTGTATCTCTTCAGCTATTACCTGGGTTCCAGCATTGCCGGGACGTTAGGCGGGGTATTCTGGCACAGCTATGGCTGGAACGGTGTGGGCGGGTTTATCGCGCTGATGCTGCTTCTGGCGCTGCTGGTTGGCTCCCGCCTGCATCATCGTCTGCACGTTTGATAAAGAGAAGCCCGGGTCGAGCCCGGGCATTCTTTACAGCTCAACCAGCGCTTTGGATTACCACAATCCCAGGATGGAAGAAGCCCCCATCAATTCCCTGACGGCATCCAGTGCCAGAAGAGCAAAGATAACCCAGATAATTGGATTCATCATGCTGTGTGTATTTATTTTTATTGTTGAGATTTGACTTTACCCCGCGCGATAGCCAAAAGCGAGACCGGAAGATAAAACTACCTGTAATGGTGGGCAACACTGACGATATCGCTTCCGAATGCCGTAAATATCACCCGGAGGATAATAAGACCTGAACGCCATATTGTATCCCGATCACCGTCGCATTCATTAATATATGCAGGGTAACAGGCATTAATAACCCTTTAGATTTGACTCTGGCGACAATAAGCACCTGCGATATTAAAAATAACATCAATAATGTTCTGATATCGGCGTACTGCGTATGCATCAGCGCAAACAGCGTTGAAACGGCAAGCGACGTCGCCCACACCTTATCATTGAACCAGTACTGAAAGGCGTTGAACAGACACCCTCTGAAGACGATTTCCTCGTAGACCGGGACGAGGAAAATCAGTGACAGGTTGGTCAGCCAGAAAGCGTAGTTATGCAATGAAACCTGCGTCATGACCCACGCTTCTGTTTTTCTCATCCCCAACATAGCAGGTAAAAGAAACTGGATGATCAGAATGGCGCCAAACAAAATAACAAACCACTTTGCACTCAATGTGCCTTTTCCCAGACCGTCTCTTTTTCTAAAAAAGAGATAATACAGCGGGACCAGAATAAGAAACTCCAGCACAAACATCAGCGGTAAAAGTAACCCACTTTCCATTAATTGCGCACTGCGGGTAAAAAACAGTGGCGTAAATGTAATACCAAACATCAGCATAAACATAGAAAAGCAGCCTGATACTGCTTTTGTCCTGACAATATAGGCGTTATTGATTTCCTGTTGCATCCCTGTTCCCTGTTAATATTTCACCAGTGTGCTTCACGACACCGCCATTTATGATAAGAAGTATCATTATCACTTACAACCTACCAACATTTCTGCCATCGTTGCCATCAGCGCATAAACATGTATGAATCAGGGTAAACTCCTCACATTCGCAGAACACGACGGGAACACAACAATGTCCAACAAGAGCCACTACCAACAACTCACCCGCACTTTCCAGCGCCTCTCCCGCTTTTCGCATCTCTCCGCTATCGCCAGTTGGGATATGTTCACCATGATGCCTCCCGGTGGAAGCACCGCGCGAGGCGAAGCGCTGGCCGAGCTGAACGTGCTGGAACATCAGTTATTGACTGACCCGAAGGTTGCGCAGTGGATAGCCGCCGCCGGGCAGGAAGATTTGAACGATGTTGAGCAGGCGAACCTGCGTGAAATGGCGAGGCGGCACCATCAGGCGGCCCTGCTGCCTGAGTCACTGGTGGAGGCGAAATCACTGGCGGGGAGCCGGTGTGAACACGCATGGCGGAGTCAGCGTCCGGCGAATGACTGGCAAGGATTTGCGCAGAATCTGAAAGAGGTTGTGAAATACAGCCGTGAAGAGGCAAAACTTCGCGCCGAAGCTAAAGGATGTTCGCCCTACGATGCCCTGCTGGATATTTTTGAGCCCGATATGACCAGCGCCCAACTGGATGTTCTGTTTGCGGATGTCAAAACCTGGCTTCCCGATTTGTTAAACCGCGCGGTGTCAAAACAGTCACATCAGCCACTGATTGCGCCGCTCGGCCCGTTCCCGACGGCGCTACAGCGTGAACTGGGACTGGAAACCATGTCGCAGTTAGGGTTTGATTTTAACGCCGGTCGGCTGGACATCAGCGCCCACCCGTTCTGCGGCGGCGTGCCGGAAGATGTGCGCATCACCACGCGCTATGATGAAAATGAATTACTCAGCGCGCTCTTTGGCGTGATCCACGAAACGGGGCACGCCCGCTATGAACAGAATCTGCCCCACGCCTGGCAGGGTCAGCCGATCGCGTTTGCCCGCTCCACGGCCATCCATGAATCCCAGAGCCTATTTTTCGAGATGCAACTGGGTCGCAGCACGGCGTTCCTCAAACGGCTCATTCCCGCCGTTAAACGTCATTTTGGCGATCAGCCCGCTTTTGAAGAAGCGAATTTCATTGCCTGGAATCAGCGGGTGAAACCGGGCTTTATCCGCGTGGATGCCGACGAAGTGAGTTATCCTGCCCATGTTATCTTGCGCTATGACATTGAACAGGCGCTGATTAACGGCGACATCGAAGTGGATGATATTCCCGCACTGTGGGATGAAAAAATGCAGGCCTGGCTGGGGCTGTCAACCGCGGGAGATTACCGTAACGGCTGTATGCAGGACATCCACTGGACCGACGGCGGCTTTGGCTACTTCCCGTCTTATACGCTGGGCGCCATGTATGCCGCACAGCTGTTTAGCGCCGCCCATAGCGCATTGCCGGATCTGCATAATCAGATTGCGCAAGGCGATCTCAGCGCCTTGTTTGACTGGCTGCGACAAAATATCTGGCAGCACGGCAGTCGCTTTACTACCGCGCAGCTGATCGCTCAGGCCACCGGAGAACCGTTGAGCAGCCGTTACTTCCGGGCGCATCTGGAATCACGCTATTTGTCATGATGTCTCTTATTTGCCCGATAGCGTCAATCTGTCGGGCCGGTTGTACATACCGTTACACGCCGATACCAATGACTCACGGAAGCCCTCGATTTACAGCGATATAGTGATTTCACCGGCCCCGCAGTGGGGTTGAATAAAAAACCAAATCGAGGGTATCAGAATGAAAAAAGTATTAGCTCTGGTTGTTGCCGCTGCTATGGGTCTGTCTTCTGCTGCATTTGCTGCTGAAACGGCAACGTCCACGACGGCTCCGGCTGCGGCACCCGCTAAAACCGCACCGGCAAAAACCACGCATCACAAAAAACACCACAAAGCAGCAGCGACTCAGAAAGCGCCTGAACAAAAAGCGCAGGCAGCGAAAAAACACACCAAAAAAGCGGTAAAACATACTGCGGCTAAACCGGCAGCTAAACCGGCGGCATAAGGCACTGGCGAGTTCTATGGCGCTCCCCCGCGCCATAACACACGGCGCTAAATCATCGGGTTTAGCGCCGTTTCTTCGGAGGGTTAACGTGTTTCGTTACCGCTTTGAGTTGATTCTCACCATGCTTATATTATGCGCCCTTATTGCCACGCATTTTTATATTTCCTGAATGTAGTTATCTGATTTTACTCCCACTTTCCTGCCGTCACGTCTATAGTATTCACTGAGGGTTTGCTTTTAATAATCATAATTACCCACACAGAGTGTGATATGCATAAAACCATTGCGGTATTACTGGGCGTAATTTGTCTTTCCCCTGTTGTTGCTCATGCGGATGAGGCAGATACCACCACGGATACCCGTGAAACCAAAACGTTATTTTTTGACCATGACGATCGGGTCAAGGTTGAAGATCCGACGCAGTCGCCGTGGGACGCTATTGGTCAACTGGAAACCGCCAGCGGCAACCTGTGTACCGCCACGCTCATTTCATCTCATCTGGCGCTCACCGCCGGACACTGCTTGTTAACGCCGCCGAAAGGGAAGCCAGATAAAGCCGTGGCTTTGCGTTTCGTATCGCAAAAAGGTCTCTGGCGTTATGAAATTCACGGTATTGAAGGTCGGGTCGATCCGTCGCTGGGAAAGCGCTTAAAGCCTGATGGCGATGGCTGGATTGTCCCTCCGGCCGCCGCGCCGTGGGATTTTGGTTTGATTGTGTTGCGTTATCCGCCGTCCGGCATTACTCCACTGCCCTTATTTGAAGGCGATAAAGCCGCGCTAACCGCTGCCCTGAAAACCGCCGACCGCAAAGTGACGCAGTCAGGTTACCCGGAAGATCATCTTGATACGCTTTACTCGCATCAGGATTGCCTGATTACCGGCTGGGCGCAAAACGCGGTGCTCTCTCACCAGTGCGACACGCTGCCCGGCGACAGCGGTTCTCCGTTAATGCTGCATACCGACGCTGGCTGGCAGTTGATTGGCGTACAAAGTTCCGCTCCGGCGGCAAAAGATCGCTGGCGGGCTGACAACCGCGCGATTTCCGTCACCGGCTTTCGCGACAAGCTGGAAGCGCTGGCTCAGGAATAGATGATGGTTCCCGTGCGCTGCCCGCCGTAACGGGCAGCATAGCTGTCAGGCCAGTTTTATCATGATCATGCCGATAAGCAGCAATACCACGCCTACCCAGCCTTTGTTGTTCAGACGCTGTCCAAAAAGCACCCACCCGGCTGCCAGCGTGGCGGCGATACCAAATCCGCCCCACAACGCATATGCCACCGAAAGATCAATGCCTTTCACCGCCTGAGAGAGCGCGCTGAAGGCCGCCAGCACCGCGGCCAGCGACAGAATGCCATAGAACTTGCGACGAAAGCCGTCAGAAAATTTCAGGAACACGTTAGCGACGATTTCCAGAACGATCGCCATCGCCAGCCACGCGGCATGAACCCACTCAAACTGCGGCATGCGTCGCCTCCTTCGCGGCGTTTACTGGCTTGCGCGTACCCGATTTGATCAGCGCGATCCCGAATACCAGCGTAACCAGACCCGCAATTTTCATGGCCGATAAGGCTTCGTCAAATAACAGCACGCTAAACAGCGTAATAAATAAAATACCGATGCCTTCCCACAAGGCATACGCCACGCCAAGCGCAATTTTTTTTACGGCAAAAGAGAGAAAAATATACGACAGCGTAATCATGACCAGCATTAAAATAAAACCCGTGTTGCCATTGCTTACGCTTGCCCATTTCATCGACAGCGTTCCGGTAATTTCAGCCGCAATGGCAAGGGCTAATAAAATCCAGTAAAACATGGTGCTTCTCCTGCTTGAGAATATAGTCCTTCGGGCCTGCTGCATGCAGCAAACCAAAAAATAAAATGAATTAGCCAGGCGCGTAACGCCAGCTCAGGCAGAAGTAAGGGACTAAAGCGCGTTGCGCCAGTGCTGCTCACCAGCAAGCAGGAAAGAGGAAGAAGTGCGAAGAAGTACGGTCTGTGTAGAAAAAAACGTCCTGAACATATTGTCCATAATATTACAATTATCCGCAGTGTTGCTTCTCGTCATCGCGGATGAAAATTGTCCTCGGTAGTTAAACACGTCTGATTTGTACCACAGCCTTAGAATTAACTCAAAACCTTTTCACTTCTTTACCCGCGCCGTTTGATTTTTGTTAGCACAGCCCGACAAAAATCACATTATTATAAAGAGTAAGAACAAAAATTCAGGAATTATCATGGCAAAACCGATCATCACGCTTAACGGCCTGAAACTCGTAATCATGCTGGGAATGCTGGTCATCATTCTCACCGGTATTCGCTTCGCTGCCGATATTATTGTGCCGTTTATTCTGGCGTTATTTATTGCGGTGGTACTGAGTCCGCTGGTGCAGCGCATGGTCAGGCTTCGCATCCCGCGGGTTTTGGCCGTATCGATACTGATCGGGATTATCGTGATGGGCATGGTGTTGCTGCTGGCCTATCTCGGCACATCGCTAAATGAGTTAGCCCGCACGCTGCCGCAATACCGCTCATCATTGGTTGTGCCGCTGAAAAACATTGAACCGTGGCTACAGCGCCTGGGCATCGGCGTCTCGGTGGATGAACTGGTGAAATATATCGACCCTAACGCCGCCATGACGCTGGTGACGAATTTGCTGGCGCAGCTGTCTAACGCCATGTCATCCATTTTCCTGCTCTTGTTAACCGTGGTCTTTATGCTGCTGGAAGTTCCGCAATTGCCCGGTAAACTCCAGCAGATGATGGCCAGGCCGGTTGAAGGTATGGCCGCGATTCAGCGCGCAATCGACAGCGTATCGCATTATCTGGTGCTGAAAACGGCGATCAGCATTATCACGGGCGTTGTGGTCTGGGGAATGCTGGCGCTGCTGGAAGTTCGTTTCGCATTCGTTTGGGGACTGTTGGCTTTCGCACTTAACTATATCCCCAATATTGGCTCGGTTCTGGCCGCAATCCCGCCTATTGCGCAGGTTCTGGTGTTCAGCGGTCTTTATGACGCGCTGGTGGTGCTGACGGGGTATCTGATTATCAATCTGGTGTTCGGGAACATCCTTGAGCCCCGCATCATGGGGCGTGGATTGGGCCTTTCCACGCTGGTGGTTTTTCTCTCCCTGATCTTCTGGGGGTGGTTATTAGGCCCTGTCGGCATGCTGCTTTCCGTACCGTTGACGATCATCGTTAAGATCGCGCTGGAGCAAACCTCCGGCGGGCAAAGCATTGCCGTCCTGCTCAGTGATTTGAATAAAACCTGATCTCTTCAGATGTAAAAACGGCCTCCTGAGAGGCCGTTTTATGACTTGCGTCGGTAAAGATTAAAGCGCTTTCAGAATCGCATCCACGCTGGCTTTCGCATCGCCAAACAGCATATGCGTGTTGTCTTTAAAGAACAGCGGGTTCTGCACCCCGGCATAGCCGGTATTCATCGAGCGTTTAAACACGATAACGTTTTGCGCTTTCCAGACTTCCAGAACCGGCATACCGGCAATCGGGCTACGCGGATCGTCCTGCGCCGCCGGGTTCACCGTGTCGTTCGCGCCGATAACCAGCACCGTATCGGTGTCAGCGAAGTCGTCGTTGATTTCGTCCATTTCCAGCACGATGTCATACGGCACTTTCGCTTCCGCCAGCAGTACGTTCATGTGACCAGGCAAGCGCCCCGCAACCGGGTGGATGCCAAAACGCACCTTGATACCGCGCGCGCGCAGTTTCTCGGTGATTTCCGCCACCGGATACTGCGCCTGCGCAACCGCCATGCCATAGCCAGGGGTAATGATGACCGAGTGCGAATTTTTCAGCATATCAGCCGTGTCTTCCGCCGTGATCTCACGGTGCTCGCCCGCGACCTGATCGTCGCCAGTAGAAGATCCATCGCTGCCGAAACCACCCGCGATAACGCTGATGAAAGAGCGGTTCATCGCCTTACACATGATGTAAGACAGAATCGCACCCGAAGAACCGACCAACGCGCCGGTGACGATCAGCAGGTCGTTACCCAGCATAAAGCCTGCCGCCGCCGCTGCCCAACCGGAATAGGAGTTCAGCATGGACACCACAACCGGCATATCCGCCCCGCCAATGGACGCCACCAGGTGCCAGCCGAAAGCCAGCGCAATAATGGTCATCACCAGCAGCGCCAGAACCTGCAAGCCAACGCTTTCGGTACGTACAAACACCACCAGCAGCAGGAAAGAAACCACCAGCGCCGCCAGGTTCATTTTGTGACGATTCGGCAGCATCAGCGGTTTGGACGAAATCTTACCGCACAGCTTGCCAAACGCCACCACGGAACCGGTGAAGGTAACCGCGCCAATGAAGATGCCGAGGAACACTTCCGTCAGGTGAATATTCACCAGAATCGGTTCCAGACCCGCCTCGTGGTACAGGTAGCTGTTAAAGCCCACCAGCACCGCCGCCAGGCCGACGAAGCTGTGCAGAATCGCCACCAGCTCCGGCATTTCGGTCATTTCAACGCGTTTCGCCAGACGGATACCGATCGCCCCACCGATAATCATCGCCACCAGAATCCAGGCAACGTTGCCGGTATCCGGGCCGAAGATCGTCGCCACCAGCGCAATCGCCATCCCGGCGATACCAAAGTTGTTACCCTGTCGGGACGTCTCATGCTTAGAGAGCCCGGCCAGACTGAAGATAAACAGGATCGCGGCAACAATGTATGCAGCTGTAACTAATCCTCCAGACATGTGTTACCCCTTAGTTTTTCCTGAACATTTTCAGCATACGCTGAGTCACGGTGAAGCCACCGAAAATATTAATGCTGGCGATAAGCACCGCGATAAAGCTCAGGAAACTCACCCAGCCTCCCTGGCCAATCTGTAACAATGCCCCGACAACGATAATCCCTGAGATGGCGTTAGTCACAGACATCAACGGCGTATGCAGCGCGTGCGAAACGTTCCACACCACGTAGTAACCCACCACGCAAGCAAGTGCGAAAACGGTGAAGTGGCCGAGGAACTCTTTCGGCGCCACGTCAGCCAGCCAACCAAACAGAATGATCGCCAGCGCCATCAGCGCATATTTACGCCACGGTGAAGCCGGTTTTTCCGCTTCTTTCGGCGCTGGAGCCGCTTGCGGCGCAGCCTGCGGCTGAGCAGACACCTGAATCGGCGGCGCGGGCCAGGTAATTTCACCGTCACGCACGACCGTTACGCCGCGCACAACCACGTCGTCAAAGTCGACGTCGATATTGCCGTCTTTCTCTTTGCACAGCAGTTTGAGCAAGTTGACCAGGTTGGTGCCGTAAAGCTGGGAGGATTGCGTCGGCAGACGGCCCGGCAGATCGGTGTAACCGATAACCTTCACGCCATTGTCGGTCGTAGTCACCTGACCGGCGACGGTGTATTCACAGTTACCGCCGTTTTGCGCGGCCAGATCGACAATCACGCTGCCGGACTTCATGGAATCAACCATCTCGCGCGTGATCAGCGTCGGCGCTGGTTTACCCGGGATTAGTGCGGTCGTGACGATAATATCGACCTCTTTCGCCTGCGCGGCAAAGAGTTCCATTTCCGCTTTAATAAACGCTTCGGACATCACTTTGGCATAGCCATCGCCGCTGCCCGCTTCCTCTTTAAAATCCAGTTCGAGGAATTCAGCGCCCATACTCTGAACCTGTTCTTTTACCTCTGGACGGGTATCAAACGCACGTACAATGGCGCCAAGGCTGTTTGCCGCGCCAATGGCCGCCAGACCTGCGACGCCCGCGCCAATCACCATCACTTTCGCTGGCGGCACTTTGCCCGCAGCGGTAATTTGCCCGGTAAAGAAACGACCAAATTCATGTGCGGCTTCCACAATCGCGCGATAACCGGCGATGTTGGCCATTGAGCTCAGGGCATCCAGCGACTGCGCGCGCGAAATACGCGGCACGGAGTCCATCGCCATCACGGTTACATTGCGTTCCGCGAGTTTTTGCAATAGCTCAGGATTCTGCGCCGGCCAGAGGAAACTCACCAGCGTCGTACCCGCATTCAGTAAAGGAATTTCATCGTCTTCCGGCGCATTGACCTTCAGGATGATCTCTGACTGCCAGACCGCATTTCCCTCTACAATTTCTGCGCCCGCTTCTGTAAATGCCTTATCGTCAAAACTTGCCAGTTGACCCGCGCCGCTTTCAACCGCGACGGTAAAACCCAGTTTCAGCAGTTGCTCAACCGTTTTTGGCGTTGCTGCGACTCGGGTTTCATTGGTTAACCGCTCTTTTGGTATGCCAATTCGCATAATGTTCCCTTCCATCGGTTTTTTTGATGATGGTTTGTCAGTGATCGCAGGATGCATACGCACGCCTGCGTAAGAGGTAAGTGCTACCCCGGAAAAATAAAACAGTAACAAACTCTCTATAACCTACTGAAAATAGCGCCTGTGATCTAGCGCCAAAAAACAGTATTTATTATGAAATTTGCAAAATATGAACGATTCAGCCCACAAACAGGAATAATGACCTTGAAATCACCTTCAGTGACCGATAATTCGCTCAAGCGAAGCGGCAAAACATGATTTAGCGCCATCGACATTCAATCGTTTAACATTAAATTAACTTATAAAATGCGTATGCTTTATCAGTTTTGCCGGTCAAGCGCCTGTTTTTTAGACATATCACCAAATGTTATCATTCTTGTCACTTCAGGCGGTACGATGAGTGAAAAATGACGCAGACATTTGCAGGGTTTAAATGCAATAATCAGCCACGTTTCTAGTCAATAACAATACCAGTACCTGGTTTGCGCAAGGCGAAGGATTATTTTTATGAAGCTTAAGAACACTCTCCTGGCGTCCGCACTGCTTTCTGCGACTGCTTTTTCCGTAAATGCAGCGACAGAACTGACGCCGGAGCAAGCGGCAGCACTAAAACCTTATGACCGCATTGTGGTCACCGGGCGTTTTAATGCCATTGGCGATGCGGTAAATGCCGTATCCCGCCGCGCAGATAAAGAAGGTGCAGCCTCTTTTTATGTTGTTGATACGTCCGATTTTGGCAACAGCGGTAACTGGCGTGTCGTGGCTGACGTTTATAAATCAGACGCGCCAAAATCCGACGCGCCTCAAAACCGTGTAATTAACGGTATCGTCGAATTACCGAAAGATCAGGCCGTGCTGCTGGAACCTTACGACACCGTAACGGTGCAGGGTTTCTACCGTAGCCAGCCGGAAGTGAATGACGCCATCACCAAAGCTGCAAAAGCGAAAGGCGCCTACTCGTTCTACATTGTGCGTCAGGTCGATGCCAACCAGGGCGGCAACCAGCGTATTACCGCGTTTATCTATAAAGAAGATGCGAAGAAACGCGTCGTCCAGAGCCCGGACGTTATTCCTGCTGATTCCGATGCGGGTCGCGCAGCGCTGGCCGCCGGCGGTGAAGCAGCGAAGAAAGTGGAGATTCCGGGCGTCGCGACGACCGCTTCTCCAAGCGCTGAAGTCGGACGCTTCTTCGAAACGCAATCCTCAAAAGGTGGACGTTACACTGTCACTCTGCCTGACGGAACGAAAGTCGAAGAGCTGAACAAAGCGACCGCTGCGATGATGGTGCCATTTGACAGCATCAAATTCACCGGCAACTACGGCAACATGACGGAAGTCTCCTACCAGGTTGCCAAGCGTGCGGCGAAGAAAGGCGCGAAATATTATCACATCACCCGCCAGTGGCAGGAACGTGGTAACAACATGACGATCAGCGCCGACCTGTATAAGTAAAGTACGCTCCCGCCATCCGGTGTTGTCATAACGCCTGATGGCGAGGCCAGGCATCTTATCCGGCCTACGTGTTAGTAGGCCTGATGAGCGTAGCGCCATCAGGCGCCAATACGATGCTGCCCTATGTGAAATCTACCCACCTTTAGCATTTTTAGTCACAAATGTTTCAGAGATCATTGCATGCGGTCTCTTCTCTCCGTAAAATCCCGCGCCTTAGTGGCTTTCACCATTTTTATGCGTTTTGCCAAAATAATTATTCTCCCACTCTCGTTTTTATAACTGGATACCGATGGAAAAGAAACTGGGACTGAGCGCGCTGACCGCGCTGGTTTTAAGCTCAATGCTTGGCGCAGGTGTGTTTAGTCTGCCACAGAACATGGCGGCGGTGGCCAGCCCGGCAGCGCTGCTGATTGGCTGGGCGATTACGGGCGTCGGGATACTGCTACTGGCTTTCGCTATGCTGATCCTGACGCGCGTTCGCCCGGAACTGGATGGCGGGATTTTCACCTACGCGCGCGAAGGTTTCGGCGAACTGATCGGTTTCTGCTCCGCCTGGGGATACTGGCTCTGTGCCGTTATCGCCAACGTCTCTTATCTGGTTATCGTTTTTTCTGCCCTGAGCTTCTTTACCGATACGCCGGAACTCCGCCTGTTTGGCGACGGCAACACCTGGCAGTCCATCATCGGCGCGTCGGTACTGCTTTGGGTGGTACACTTCCTGGTGCTGCGCGGTGTGCAAACCGCCGCCAGCATCAACCTGGTCGCGACGCTGGCGAAGCTGTTGCCGCTGGGGTTGTTCATCGTCCTGGCTATCATCATGTTTAAGCTCGATACGTTCAGCCTGGATTTCACCGGTCTGGCGCTGGGCGTTCCCGTCTGGGAGCAGGTTAAAAACACGATGCTCATCACGCTGTGGGTGTTTATCGGCGTGGAAGGCGCGGTTGTCGTCTCCGCCCGGGCGAGAAATAAGCGTGATGTCGGACGTGCGACGCTGCTGGCGGTTCTCGCCGCATTGAGCGTCTACCTGCTGGTGACGCTGCTCTCTTTAGGCGTCGTCGCCCGCCCGGAACTGGCGGAGATTCGCAATCCGTCAATGGCGGGTTTGATGGTGAAAATGATGGGGCCGTGGGGCGAAATCATTATCGCGGCGGGTCTTATCGTTTCAGTCTGCGGCGCTTATCTGAGCTGGACCATTATGGCGGCGGAAGTGCCGTTTCTGGCCTCAACGCATAAAGCCTTCCCGCGCATTTTCGCCCGCCAGAATGCGCAAGGCGCGCCATCGGCTTCGCTATGGCTCACCAACGCGTGCGTTCAGATCTGCCTGGTGCTGATCTGGCTCACAGGTTCGGATTACAACACGCTGTTGACGATTGCTTCAGAGATGATTCTGGTACCCTATTTCCTGGTCGGCGCGTTCCTGCTGAAAATCGCCGCGCGCCCTCTTCATCAGGCTGTAGGTGTCGGGGCCTGCATTTATGGCTTATGGTTATTGTATGCGTCCGGCCCGATGCACCTGTTGCTGTCGGTGGTACTGTATGCGCCGGGATTGTTAGTTTTCCTCTACGCACGCAAGACGCATACGCACGATAATGTCCTGAATCGTCAGGAAGTGATGTTGATCGGTCTGCTACTCATCGCCGCTGTTCCGGCTACGTGGATGTTGGTGGGGTAATCGTCGCCCCATTGTTTGATGCCAAAGGAGACTACAATGGGTAAAAACCAGCCCTTGCCCATCCTTATCACGGGAGGAGGCCGCCGCATCGGTCTCGCGATCGCGTGGCACTTTCTCAATCAAAAACAGCCGGTGATTGTCAGCTACCGGACGCACTATCCGGCCATCGACGGCCTGACGCAAGCGGGCGCGCTGTGCATTCAGGCCGATTTTTCCACCGATGACGGCGTCCTGGCATTTGCTGAGAAGATAAAGACCCATACGCCAGGCCTGCGGGCTATTTTGCATAACGCCAGCGCCTGGATGGCCGAGACGCCTGGCACCCCGCTCTCTGACGTGCTGGCATGCATGATGCAGATTCACGTCAATACGCCCTATCTGTTAAACCATGCGCTGGAAAGACTGTTGCGCGGCCACGGACATGCGGCCACCGATATCATCCATTTTACGGACTATGTTGTGGAACGCGGCAGCGACAAACACATCGCCTATGCCGCCAGTAAAGCAGCGCTGGATAATATGACCCGCTCCTTTGCCCGCAAACTGGCCCCGGAAGTGAAAGTCAACGCCATCGCCCCGTCGCTGATCCTGTTTAACGAAAACGACGACGCCGAGTACCGTCAGCAGGCGCTCAATAAATCCCTGATGAAGACAGCGCCCGGCGAGAAAGAGGTAATCGACCTGGTGGATTACCTTCTCACCAGCTGCTTCGTTACCGGCCGCAGTTTCGCCGTGGATGGCGGCCGGCACCTGCGTTAATGCAATTTGATCCAGCAAAATATCAGCAGCCATGCGCTCAGGCCCCAGCACACCACCGCCCCGCCGAGCGCAACGGGCAAACGCAGAAAACCGGTGAAATACCAAAGCGTGGCGAGGTAGACAAAATAAGGGATGATCGACCACATACTGAATACAATGGTCGTGCGTAACGCGTCAATTCCGCGCTCGCTGGCGACAATATAGTGGGCAATCAGTGCAAATGTCGGAAAAAGCGGAATTAATCCGGCGATATAGTAATTTTTTGTTTTTGCCAGCAAGCCAATCAATACCACCACCAGCGCACCCAGCGCGGCTTTTATCACGAGTCCCATTTCGATGCCTTAACACATCAATAACATTGAGGCTGTAGCATAACGGAAGCGCTCTCGTTTAGAAAAGATTAATGGAAGGGAAAACGGAGGCGGTGTATGTTGGCGTTTTCTCCGCGTAATGAACGTTATGAACACCATCGTATTTGTTGAGGATGACCCTGAAGTTGGCTCGCTAATTGCCGCTTATCTGGCGAAACACGATATTGAGGTGCTGATTGAACCTCGCGGCGATCTGGCTGAAGAGACGATCCTTCGCACGCAACCCGAGCTGGTGTTACTGGATATCATGCTGCCGGGCAAAGACGGTATGACCATTTGCCGCGATTTGCGAGGCCGCTGGCAAGGGCCGATTGTCCTGTTGACCTCGCTGGACAGCGACATGAACCACATCCTGGCGCTGGAAATGGGCGCCTGTGACTACATCCTGAAAACCACGCCCCCTGCCGTGCTCCTCGCCCGTCTGCGCCTGCATTTACGGCAGAATGAACTCACCGCGCAGGCAAAAGGCATTCAGGATACGGCAATGACCCCGCATAAAACGCTGCGTTTTGGCGCGTTGATTATTGACCCGGTCAATCGTTCAGTAGCACTCTCCGGCGAACCGGTTTCGCTTTCCACCGCCGATTTCGAATTACTCTGGGAACTGGCAACCCATGCCGGGCAGATTATGGATCGCGACGCACTGCTGAAAAACTTGCGCGGCGTCAGCTACGACGGCATGGACCGCAGCGTGGATGTCGCTATCTCAAGGCTGCGTAAGAAATTGCAGGATAACGCCACCGAGCCCTATCGAATCAAAACGGTTCGCAACAAAGGGTATCTGTTTGCCCCCCATGCGTGGGAAGATAGTCAGCGTGATTAACCGGGTGCATCAATGAAAAAACTGTTCGTTCAGTTTTATCTGCTGCTGTTTGTCTGCTTTCTGGTCATGACCCTGTTGGTCGGGCTGGTGTATAAGTTCACCGCAGAACGCGCAGGCAGACAGTCGCTGGATGATTTGATGAAAAGCTCGCTGTATTTAATGCGCAGCGAATTGCGGGAGATCCCTCCGCGCGACTGGGGGAAAACCCTCAAAGAGATGGATCTTAATCTCTCTTTCGATTTGCGCGTAGAGCCGCTCAATAAATACAAACTCGACGCGCTTACCACACAGCGGCTGCGCGAAGGCGACATCGTCGCGCTGGACGATCAGTATACGTTTATCCAGCGCATCCCCCGCAGCCATTACGTGCTGGCCGTCGGGCCGGTTCCTTATCTCTATTTTCTTCACCAGATGCGGCTACTGGATATCGCGCTGATGGCCTTTATCGCCATCTCCCTCGCCTTTCCGGTGTTTATCTGGATGCGCCCGCACTGGCAGGAGATGCTGCGCCTGGAGGCCGCCGCTCAGCGTTTTGGCGAAGGGCACCTCGCAGAGCGCCTTCACTTTGACAACGGTTCCAGTTTTGAACGTCTCGGCATCGCCTTTAACCAGATGGCGGATAACATCAACGCGCTGATCGCCAGTAAAAAACAGCTTATTGACGGCATTGCCCACGAACTGCGTACGCCGCTGGTGCGTCTGCGTTACCGGCTGGAGATGAGTGAAAATCTCAGCGCACAGGAGTCGCAGGCGCTGAATCGCGATATCGGCCAACTGGAAGCGTTAATCGAAGAGTTACTGACCTATGCGCGGCTGGACAGGCCGCAGACTGCGTTAACGCTCACCGTTCCCGACCTCCCCGTGTGGCTGGCAAGCCACCTGGAAGACGTACAGAGCGTCAACCCCGGGCGCACGGTGCGGCTCAGCCAGCTTACGCCTGGCGATTACGGCGCGCTGGATATGCGGCTAATGGAGCGTGTGCTGGATAATCTGCTCAATAACGCGCTGCGTTATTCCCATTCCACCGTTCAGGCCAGCCTGTTATTAAGCGGCAATCAGGCGACCCTGATTGTTGAAGACGACGGCCCCGGCATCGCGCCAGACGCGCGCGAACATGTGTTCGAACCCTTTGTGCGCCTCGATCCCAGCCGCGACCGCGCTACCGGAGGCTGCGGGCTGGGATTAGCCATCGTGCGCTCCATCGCCCTGGCGATGGGCGGAACGGTAAACTGTCGCGAAAGTGAACTGGGCGGCGCCAGATTCACCTTCAACTGGCCCGTCTGGCACAACATCCCCGAATTTCCCCCTGCCTGACGCATAGCGCACGATGGTCAGGCCGGGTATGATGTGATATACAGTAAGTATGTTGTAACTAATACCCTTCTTTCTGCGACACTGAAATGGTGGTGATATGGCCCGTTACGATCTTGTCGAACGCCTGAATGGTACTTTTCGCCAGACAGAACACGCGCTGGCAACCCTGACAGAAAATCTCGAACAGCAACCGCTGCTGATTGCCCGCGTCTTCTCCCTCCCCGAAGTGACCAAAGAGGCGGAGCACAACCCTCTGGCGACCATTGCGGTGGAGCAGCATCTGGGAAAAGAGGCCGAATCGCTGGCGCTGCGCCACTATCGCCACCTGTTTATTCAGCAACAGTCTGAAAATCGCAGCAGCAAAGCGGCGGTTCGCCTGCCCGGCGTATTGTGCTATCAGGTTGATGATGCCACGCAGGCCGCGCTGGAAAACCAGATCCAGCACATCAATCAGTTAAAAACGACATTTGAGCGTATTGTGACGGTGGAGTCAGGATTGCCGTCAGCGGCGCGTTTTGAGTGGGTGCATCGCCATCTGCCCGGTCTTATCACGTTGAATGCCTACCGCGCATTAACGGTGATCAAGAATCCCGCTACCCTCCGTTTTGGCTGGGCCAACAAGCACATTATAAAGAATCTGCGCCGGGATGAGGTGCTGGCACAACTGGAGAAAAGCCTGAACACGCCGCGCAGCGTGCATCCCTGGACGCGCGAAGAGTGGCAGGCCAGGCTGGAGCGCGAATATCAGGATATCGCCGCCCTGCCGCAACAGGCGCGGCTGAAGATTAAAAGACCGGTGAAGGTACAGCCGATTGCCCGCGTCTGGTACAAAGGGCAGCAGAAACAGGTTCAGCACGCCTGTCCGACGCCGCTTATCGCGCTGATCAATACCGATAAAGGCATGACCGTGCCGGATATCGGCGAACTACTGAATTACGATGCGGACAATGTTCAGCACCGCTTTAAGCCTCAGGCGCAACCGTTGCGACTTATCATCCCCCGGTTGCACCTGTATGTGGCGGATTAACGGCCTGGCTTCATGCTGCCCACCATCAGTTCCGGGCGCACCCAGCTATCAAACTCGGCTTCAGTGAGATACCCCAGCGCCAGGGCGGAGGCTTTTAAGGTCAGCCCTTCCTTGTGCGCTTTTTTGGCGATCTCCGCCGCTTTGTCATAGCCGATGTGCGTGTTGAGCGCGGTGACCAGCATCAGCGATTCATTGAGCAGTTGATTAATACGCTCACGGTTTGGCTCAATACCGACCGCACAGTGCGCATTAAAGCTTTCCATCCCATCCGCCAACAGGCGTACCGATTGCAGGAAATTATGGATAACCATCGGGCGATAGACGTTAAGCTCGAAGTTTCCCGACGCCCCGCCCATATTGATAGCCACATCGTTGCCCATCACCTGACAGCAGAGCATGGTCAGCGCTTCGCACTGGGTCGGGTTCACTTTGCCTGGCATAATCGAACTGCCCGGCTCGTTCTCAGGAATGGCAATTTCACCAATGCCGCATCGAGGGCCAGAGGCCAGCCAGCGAACGTCATTAGCGATTTTCATCAGCGACGCCGCCAGCCCTTTTAGCGCGCCGTGCGCATGAACCAGCGCATCACAGGTCGCCAGCGCTTCAAACTTGTTCGGCGCCGTCACAAATGGCGCGCAGGTGATCACCGCCAGCTCATCCGCCACGCGGCGGGCATATTCAGGATGGGTGTTCAACCCTGTGCCCACCGCCGTACCGCCCAGCGCCAGCTCCGCCACATGCGGCAGGCTATTTTCAATATGTTTGAGATTGTGCTCCAGCATCGCCACCCAGCCGGAAATTTCCTGACCGAGCGTCAGCGGCGTCGCATCCTGCAAGTGCGTGCGGCCAATTTTCACAATGTCGGCAAACGCATGGGACTTTTTGCGCAGCGTATCGGTCAGGACATTAAGCTGCGGGATGAGATGCTTGCGTAGCGCCAGCAGCGCCGCAACGTGCATCGCGGTCGGGAAAACGTCGTTCGAACTTTGGCTTTTATTGACGTCATCGTTCGGGTGAACTTTGCGCTCCATGCCGCGAACGCCGCCCAGCAGTTCGCTCGCGCGGTTCGCCAGCACTTCGTTCATGTTCATGTTGCTTTGCGTGCCCGACCCGGTCTGCCAGATCGCCAGCGGAAATTCGTCGGGATGTTTATCGGCCAGCACTTCATCAGCCGCCTGCATAATGGCGGAGGCTTTTTCCGCCGACAGCAGCCCTAAGTCCTCGTTAACTTTGGCTGCCGCACGCTTGGTCAGCGCCAGCGCATGGATCAGCGAGACGGGCATTTTCTCCGTGGAGATACGAAAATGCTCCAGCGATCGTTGGGTTTGCGCTCCCCAAAGTTTATCTGCCGGAACATCAATCCCGCCCATCGAATCTTTCTCGCAGCGTACCGTCGTCATTACTTTCTCCTTGTTAACAATGAAGTTGAGGACATGCTCACACACCTGTCAGGATTAAGTATTGATTGCTTCATAAATACTGCATGGCGCTTTGTGCGCTTCTGAAATGCCGGGCGGCACAGCGCCTTACCCGGCCTGCAAATGTACCTTCTTATTGTCTTACTTCACGCAGCGCGTGCACTGCGAAGTTTGAATTTGCTGGAAGAAATCATTGCCTTTGTCATCCACCAGGATAAAGGCCGGAAAATCTTCCACTTCAATTTTCCAGATCGCTTCCATCCCCAGTTCAGGGTATTCCACGCATTCCAGACTCCTGATGCTGCCCTGCGCCAGCACGGCGGCAGGCCCGCCAATGCTGCCCAGATAGAAGCCGCCGTGTTTATGGCAGGCATCGGTCACCTGTTGGCTACGGTTGCCTTTGGCCAGCATAATCATACTGCCGCCCTGCGACTGAAGCTGATCGACGTAAGAGTCCATACGCCCTGCGGTCGTTGGCCCCAGCGAACCGGACGCGTATCCTTCAGGCGTTTTTGCCGGCCCCGCGTAGTAGATCGGATGATCTTTAACATACTGCGGCAACCCTTCGCCACGATCCATCCGTTCTTTCAGTTTGGCGTGCGCGATATCACGCCCCACAATAATCGTCCCGTTCAGCGACAGACGAGTTGAAACCGGATACTGCGACAACTGTTGCAGGATCGCTTTCATTGGCTGATTGAGGTCAACGCGAACCGCCTCGCCTTCGCCTGCCTGGCGCAATTCTTCAGGAATATATTTACCCGGATTATGTTCCAGTTTCTCGATCCAGATACCTTTGCGGTTGATCTTCGCTTTAATATTGCGATCCGCAGAGCAGGAGACGCCCATCCCGACCGGACAGGACGCGCCGTGACGCGGTAAACGAATGACGCGGATATCATGGGCAAAATATTTACCGCCGAACTGGGCGCCTAACCCGAGATTCTGCGCTTCCGTCAGCAACTCTTTTTCCAGCTCCACGTCGCGGAATGCCTGACCGTGTTCGTTCCCTTCCGTCGGCAGTTCGTCATAGTATTTTGCGGAGGCCAGCTTAACCGTTTTCAGCGTTGCTTCCGCCGACGTCCCGCCGATCACGAAGGCGATGTGATACGGAGGACAGGCCGCCGTCCCCAGAGTGCGCATTTTATCGACCAGGTAATTTTTCAGTTTGCCCGGCGTCAGCAGCGCTTTGGTTTCCTGATACAGATAGGTTTTGTTGGCGGAACCGCCGCCTTTGGCGATACACAGGAATTTGTATTCATCGCCATCAACGCTGTAGAGATCAATCTGCGCGGGCAGGTTGGTGCCGGTATTGACCTCTTTATACATATCCAGCGGGGCATTTTGCGAATAGCGCAGGTTATCTTCGATGTAAGTGTTATAAACGCCGCGCGCCAGCGCAGCCTCATCACCGCCGCCGGTCCAGACACGCTGGCCTTTTTTGCCAACGATAATGGCCGTACCGGTGTCCTGGCAGGTTGGTAAAATCCCTTTTGCGGCAATGTCCGAATTGCGCAGGAATTGCAGCGCGACATATTTATCGTTTTCGCTGGCGTCCGGGTCGCGCAGGATATCAGCGACCTGCTGTTGATGCGCAGGGCGCAGCATAAACGAAGCATCGTGGAATGCCTGACGCGCCATCAGCGTCAGCGCTTCAGGAGCGACCTTAAGCACTTCCTGTCCTTCAAATTCGGCAACGGAAACGTGTTCACTGGTCAGCAGGTAATATTCGGTATCGTCCTTTTTGAGGGGAAAAGGAGCCTGATAATGGAAGGGTTTGTTCGACATTGTTCTCTCACTTACTGCTCGGTCTGGTTATTCTCTGGGCAGATGTTCCATTGCCCTGCTTACCCGTCACGCCTCCAGCGGCAGACATGTTATTGTCCTGCAACCCGAATGCGTCAGGGTGTAAAAAGCGAGTTACACTATCCTACACAATTTTTTAACAAAAACTGAGACAAGTACGACTTTTTGCGCGCAGAGGTTACTTCCCGCGGGTTTCTTGGTTTAATACGCGAATTAATTTCCATATTGAAACAGGGCTTGATAATGCAAAAACTCATCAACTCAGTGCAAAACTATGCATGGGGTAGTAAAACTGCGTTAACGGAACTCTACGGCATTGCGAATCCGTCTCAGCAGCCAATGGCAGAGCTCTGGATGGGCGCCCATCCCAAGAGCAGCTCCCGAATTGAAGGCGCTGACGGGAAAGCCGTCTCGTTACGCGACGTGATTGAGCACGATAAAGCCACACTGCTGGGCGAGTCTGTCGCAAAACGTTTTGGCGAGCTGCCCTTCCTGTTTAAAGTGCTGTGTGCCGCGCAGCCGCTTTCCATCCAGGTTCATCCGAATAAACACAACTCAGAAATGGGTTTCGCGAAAGAGAATGCGGCCGGTATTCCGATGGATGCCGCCGAGCGTAACTATAAAGATCCGAACCACAAGCCTGAACTGGTCTTTGCCCTGACGCCGTTCCTGGCGATGAACGCATTCCGCGAGTTCTCTGAGATTGTCTCCCTGCTGCAACCTGTTTCCGGCGCGCATACCGCCATTGCCCACTTCCTGCAAGAGCCGAATGCCGAACGCCTGAGCCAACTGTTCGCCAGCCTGCTCAATATGCAGGGCGATGAAAAATCCCGCGCGCTGGCGGTACTGAAAGCGGCGCTGAACAGCCAACAGGGTGAACCGTGGCAGACGATCCGCGTCATATCCGAATTTTACCCAGATGACAGCGGCCTCTTCTCTCCACTGCTGCTGAACGTGGTCAAGCTGAACCCTGGCGAAGCCATGTTCCTGTTTGCCGAAACGCCTCATGCCTATTTGCAGGGTGTGGCGCTGGAGGTGATGGCGAACTCCGATAACGTCCTGCGCGCCGGGCTGACGCCGAAATATATCGACATTCCTGAACTGGTCGCAAACGTCAAATTCGTTGCCAAACCTGCCGATCAGCTGCTGACAACGCCGGTAAAACACGGTACGGAACTGGACTTCCCGATTCCGGTGGAGGATTTCGCGTTTTCGCTGCATGACCTCTCCGCTCAGGAAACGGCCATCAGCCAGCAGAGCGCCGCCATTCTGTTCTGCGTGGAAGGCGAAGCGGTTCTGAGCAAGGGCGAGCAGCGTCTGGTGCTGAAACCCGGCGAATCCGCGTTTATCGGCGCTGATGAGTCTCCGGTCAACGCCAGCGGCGTGGGCCGTTTGGCCAGGGTTTACAACAAGCTGTAGCAACATACTGAATTTTTTAACAACTCTTGCTAAGCTAGTTAAAGGCTCACAACTTCTCCAGGCGGTTTAATCCGCCTGGTTTCATTTTTATGGATAATCGATATGAAAAAATCGCTGGTAGCTACAGGTGTGATCGTCGCCCTGGGCGTGGTCTGGACAGGCGGGGCCTGGTACACCGGGAAAAAACTGGAAACGCATCTCGCACAGATGGTGAATCAGGCAAATGAGCAGCTTAAACGCACGGCGCCTGAAGCCGCCATTGAGCTGAGCTATCAAAACTACCAGCGCGGCATTTTCAGCAGCCAGTTACAGCTGGTGGCGAAGCCTGTCGAAGGCAAGGAAAACCCCTGGCTGAAACCAGGACAAAGCGTCGTACTGAACGAAGCGGTGGATCATGGCCCTTTCCCGTTCGCACAGTTGAAATCGTTTAACCTTATCCCTGCGATGGCCTCGGTGAAGACGACCCTGGTCAACAACGACGTCACCAGACCGTTGTTTGATATCGCAAAGGGCGAGACGCCGGTCGAGATTAATTCCCGGATTGGTTATGGCGGCGATACCCGCTCAGATATATCCCTCAAGCCGTTGAATTATGAAAATAACGGTGAAAAAGTCGCCTTTAGCGGCGGGGAATTTCAGCTGAATGCCGATAAAGACGGCAATGTTGTTTCACTGTCAGGCGAAGCGCAAAGCGGCCTGGTGGATGCCGTCAACGAATATAACCAGAAAGTCCAGATTACTTTTAATAACCTGAAAACCGACGGTTCCAGCACTCTGGCCAGCTTCGGCGAGCGTATTGGCAACCAGACGCTGTCGCTGGAAAAAATGACGGTATCGGTAGAAGGTAAAGAGATGGCCGTGCTGGAAGGCATGGTGATCGACGGTAAGTCCGATCTCGTCAACGACGGCAAAACCATCAATAGCCAGCTGGATTACTCGCTGAACAGCCTTAAAGTGCAGAATCAGGATCTGGGTAGCGGCAAGCTGACGCTGAAAGTGGGACAGATCGATGGCGAAGCATGGCACCAGTTTAGCCGCCAGTATAACGCTCAGACTCAGGCGCTGATGACGCAACCCGAGGTGGTGCAAAATCCTGAACTTTATCAGGAGAAAGTGACCGAAGCGTTCTTTGGCGCCCTGCCGCTGCTGATGAAGGGCGAACCGGTGATTACCGTCGCGCCGTTAAGCTGGAAAAACGCTAAAGGCGAGACCGCGCTGAACCTCTCCTTGTTCCTGAAAGATCCGGCCGCGACCACTGAAGAACCGCAAACGCTGACTCAGGAAGTGGATCGTTCCGTTAAATCTCTCGATGCGAAGCTGACGATCCCGATGGATATGGCCGTTGAGTTTATGACTCAGGTCGCCAGACTGGAAGGTTATCAGCAGGAAGATGCCGATAAGCTGGCGAATCAACAAGTCAAAGGGTTAGCCGCGATGGGGCAAATGTTCCGCATCACCACGTTGCAGGATAATACCATCGCCACCAACCTACAGTATGCCAATGGTCAGGTAACGCTCAACGGGCAAAAAATGACGCTGGAAGAGTTTGTCGGCATGTTTGGTATGCCTGCGCTCTCCGTGCCGGACGCTCCGGCGATTCCTCAGCAGTAAGTTTTCTGTACGTCCCGCGCCCGGCGGGATTTTCCCGTCGGGCCGCTATTCAAACACCTGTCCCGCCACGCTATTTTTGCGTCACCAGACGAGCGGAAATGGTCTGGCTGCGCGAATGGCTCTCTTCATGACCAATCCGTTGCAGGATGCGCTCCGCAAGGGTATAGCCAATTTCGCGGGCTGGCGTGCTGGCCCAGATAATCGGCAGATCGTCCAGCGCGTTTTCCGCCACATCAGCAAACGCCGCCAGCGAGATCTGTTGTTCAAAATAGCGATCAACGCCAATTTCACCACTCTGACGCCCCGCTTTCATCAGGCCAAACCATGCTCCCATCGCAATGGTTTCGTTGTAGCACACCACTGCGCTGATGGTCGGGTTATGCCGCAGTAATGCGGTAATGGCTTCGGCGGCCTGCTTCTGGCTGGATGCGCACTCCAGCACCCAGTCGCTGTGAAAAGGCAACCCAAACTTCAGCAGCGTCGCGCAATAGCCGCCGACGCGCTCCGCGCGCGTTAATGAGGAGCTTTGCCCTCCCAGCCACGCGATCCGCTGATGCCCAAGGCGAATCAGATGTTCCGTCAGTAGCTGCGCCGCCTGCATGTTATCCGGCCGGACAGTATCCACCTCTTCCAGATAACTGGCGCGCGAGGCAAACACCACCGGAATCCCTTTTTCTTCTGCCCGTTCCCGGAGCGCATCGCTGTTACCCGCCGCTCCGGCGATCACCACGCCATCCACACCCTGATTAAGGAGCATAGCGAAACGCTGACTCAGCTGTTCGCCATCCTGACCGCCGTGCAACAAAAAGACCATGCGCCCCTGCGCTTCCAGCGCCTCTGTCAACCCGGCCGTGAGTTCCGCATAAAAAGGCGCAGACAGATCGCGCACAATCAGCCCGATGACGCCGCTCTGCCCACCGCGAAGCGCCGATGCCTGGCGGTTACGCACAAAGCCCAGCTGTTCAATCGCCGCGTTAACCCGCTCGCCGGTGGCTGACGAAATCCGCCCTTTGCCACTGAGCACTAATGAGACGGTACTGACGGAAACGCCAGCCGCCAACGCGACATCATGGATGGTGGTTTTTTTGGCTATAGCCATGAAAAAAGAAAGCTCCCTGATAACGTGATAGATAAAACGTTTTATCAATCACTTATATTTATACGCTTTATTATCGTTCGATAATGTGATTTGCGCCGCACTAAAATTAGGTAAAACGTTTTATCTTCTCGCTCAAATAATTGACCACAGCCTTCTTTTTCACGAGGAGTCGTTAGATGACGACGAAGACAACACCAAAAATAACATTATGGGAATTTTTCCAGCAGTTGGGTAAAACGTTTATGCTGCCCGTGGCGCTGCTCTCTTTCTGCGGGATCATGCTGGGGATCGGCAGCTCGTTAAGCAGCCACGATGTCGTCACCCTGCTCCCGGCGCTGGGCAACCCGGTGCTACAGGCCATCTTTACCTGGATGAGTAAAGTCGGCTCGTTCGCTTTTAGCTTCCTCCCGGTGATGTTTTGTATCGCGATTCCGCTCGGTCTGGCGCGTGAAAACAAAGGTGTCGCCGCGTTTGCCGGTTTCGTCGGTTACGCCGTAATGAACCTTGCCGTGAACTTCTGGTTAACGGCGAAAGGCATTCTGCCGACGACTGACGCCGCCATTCTGAAAGCCAATAACGTACAGAATATCCTCGGGATTCAGTCTATCGACACGGGGATTCTGGGGGCGGTGATCGCCGGTATCGTTGTCTGGATGCTGCATGAGCGTTTCCACAATATTCGTCTGCCCGATGCGCTGGCTTTCTTTGGCGGTACGCGTTTCGTGCCGATCGTCTCTTCCGTGGTGATGGGACTGGTCGGGCTGGTCATTCCGCTGGTATGGCCTGTTTTTGCAATGGGCATCAGCGGTCTGGGCCACATTATCAATAGCGCGGGTGATTTCGGTCCGATGATCTTTGGTACGGGTGAGCGCCTGCTGCTGCCGTTCGGCCTGCACCACATTCTGGTCGCGTTAATTCGCTTTACCGAAGCGGGCGGTACGCAGGAAGTCTGCGGCCATAGCGTGAGCGGCGCGTTGACCATTTTCCAGGCGCAGCTGAGCTGCCCGACAACGCACGGCTTCTCTGAAAGTGCGACCCGCTTCCTGTCTCAGGGGAAAATGCCTGCCTTCCTCGGCGGCTTGCCGGGCGCTGCGTTGGCGATGTACCACTGTGCGCGTCCTGAAAACCGTCACAAAATTAAGGGCCTGCTGATTTCTGGTCTTATCGCCTGTGTCGTTGGCGGTACCACAGAGCCGCTGGAATTCCTGTTCCTGTTCGTCGCGCCTGTGCTGTATGTGATTCACGCCCTGCTGACAGGTCTGGGATTCACCATCATGGCGATCCTCGGCGTCACCATCGGCAACACCGACGGCAACATCATCGACTTTGTGGTATTCGGGATCCTGCACGGTCTGTCGACCAAGTGGTATCTGGTTCCGGTGGTCGCCGCCATCTGGTTCGCGGTGTACTACGTCATCTTCCGTTTCGCTATTACGCGCTTTAATCTGAAAACGCCGGGCCGCGATACCGAAATCGCCAGCAATATTGAAAAAGTCATGGCGGGCACGCCAGGGAAATCAGGCTATAACGTCCCGGCGATTCTGGCCGCGCTTGGCGGCAGTGAAAATATCGTCAGCCTGGATAACTGCATTACCCGTCTGCGCCTGTCGGTGAAGGATATGTCGCTTGTGAATGTACAGGCGCTGAAGGACAATCGCGCTATCGGCGTAGTACAGCTGAATCAACATAACTTACAGGTGGTTATTGGCCCTCAGGTACAGTCCGTTAAGGATGAAATGGCGGGTCTGATGAACACGGTTGAGGCATAAGGACAACGATATGTTCGATTTTTCAAAGGTGGTGGATCGTCACGGTACGTGGTGCACGCAGTGGGATTATGTCGCCGATCGCTTTGGCGCCCCTGACCTGCTTCCGTTTACGATCTCGGATATGGATTTCGCTACCGCGCCGTGCATCCTGGAGGCCATCAACCAACGTCTGGCGCACGGCGTGCTGGGTTACAGCCGCTGGAAAAACGATGAGTTTTTAGGGGCGATCGCCCACTGGTTCGCAACCCGTCACCACACTACGATCGACCCACAGTCGATCGTGTACGGCCCCTCCGTGATCTACATGGTGTCGGAGCTGATCCGCCAGTGGTCATCCGTCGGTGAAGGGGTGGTGATTCACACCCCCGCTTACGATGCGTTCTATAACGCCATCGAAGGCAACCAGCGCACCGTCATGCCGGTTGCGCTACAGAAAAACGCGGACGGCTGGCACTGCGATATGGCCGCGCTGGAAGCGGTGCTCGCCCGGCCAGAGAGTAAAATTCTCCTGCTGTGCAGCCCGCAGAACCCTACCGGAAAGGTATGGACGCGCGATGAACTGGAGACGATGGCTGAGCTATGCCATCGTCACGGCGTACGGGTCATCTCCGATGAAATCCACATGGATATGGTATGGGGCGCGCAGCCGCATATCCCCTGGAGCAATGTAGCGCGTGGTCGTTGGGCGCTGCTGACCTCCGGGTCAAAAAGCTTCAACATTCCGGCGCTGACCGGCGCCTACGGGCTCATCGGCGATGAGGAAAGCCGCAATCGTTACCTCAGCGTATTGAAGGGGCGTGACGGGCTGTCGTCACCCGCCGTTCTGGCGCTTAGCGCGCACATTGCCGCTTATCAACAGGGCGCGCCGTGGCTGGATGCCCTGCGCGAGTATCTTGCTGATAACCTGAATTATATCGCGCATGCGTTAAACACCGCGTTCCCGACGCTAAACTGGCAGGTTCCGCAATCGACCTATCTGGCCTGGATTGATCTGCGCGCGCTGAATATTGACGACCACGCCTTACAGGATGCGCTGATTCATCAGCAGAAAGTGGCCATCATGCCTGGGTATACTTATGGCGAAGAAGGTCGCGGGTTTGTTCGTCTTAATGCCGGTTGTCCACGTTCGAAGCTCGAAAAAGGTGTTAACGGGCTGATCAACGCGATCCACGCTATACGCTGACAATGATTGCGCAATAAAATTATTTATTGCGCAACATAGATTTTACGCCCGTTTTATTTTTATAATGGCGAGCACTTTTATATTAAAAAAGAGTGCGACCATGATTGATACTTCCCTTCCGTTAACTGACGTTCATCGCCACCTTGATGGCAACATTCGTGCCCAAACTATTCTTGATCTTGGCCGCCAGTTCAATTTAGCCCTTCCGGCACAAACGCTTGACGCGCTCATTCCGCATGTGCAGATCACCTCAACGGAGCCTGACCTGGTCAGTTTTCTGGCAAAGCTCGACTGGGGCGTTAAAGTTCTGGCGTCGCTGGATGCCTGTCGTCGCGTGGCCTTTGAAAATATTGAAGATGCCGCCCGCAACGGCCTGCATTATGTCGAACTGCGTTTTTCTCCGGGTTATATGGCGATGACGCACCAGTTGCCTGTTGCAGGCGTGGTCGAAGCGGTCATCGCTGGCGTACGTGAAGGGTGCCAGACTTTTGGCGTTGAAGCTCGTCTGATCGGCATCATGAGCCGTACTTTCGGCGAGGCTGCCTGTCAGCAGGAACTGGAAGCGCTGCTGGCGCACCGCGATCACATTACCGCGCTTGACTTAGCGGGCGATGAACTTGGCTTCCCGGGCAGTCTGTTCCTCTCTCACTTTAACCGCGCGCGTGATGCGGGCTGGCATATTACCGTACATGCTGGCGAAGCGGCGGGACCAGAGAGCATCTGGCAGGCCATTCGCGAACTGGGTGCCGAGCGTATCGGTCATGGCGTGAAGGCCGTGGAAGATCGCGCGCTGATGGATTTTCTGGTCGAACAGCGAATCGGTATCGAATCCTGTCTGACGTCTAATATCCAGACCAGCACCGTTGCCTCGCTGGCTGCGCATCCGCTGAAAACGTTCCTTGAGCATGGCGTGCTGGCAAGTTTGAATACGGATGATCCCGCGGTACAGGGTGTGGATATTATTCACGAATACACGGTAGCGGCGCCGGCGGCAGGATTAACCCGCGAGCAGATTCGTCAGGCGCAGATCAATGGTCTGGAAATGGCGTTTTTAAGCGAAGCGGAAAAACGCGCATTGCGTGAGAAAGTCGCAGCGGTTTAAGCACGCAACGCCTGATGGCGCTGCGCTTATCAGTCCTGTAACTGCACAACTGTAGGCCGGATAAGGCGTTTACGCCGTCATCCGGCAGCACCTACGCCTGATGGCGCTGCGCTTATCAGGCCTACAACTGCACAACCGTAGGCCGGATAAGACGTTTACGCCGTCATCCGGCAGCACCTACGCCTGATGGCGCTGCGCTTATCAGGCCTACAACTGCACAACCGTAGGCCGGATAAGGCGTTTACGCCGCCATCCGGCAACATCCCGACGCCTGATGGCGCTGCGCTTATCAGTCCTGTAACTGCACAACCGTAGGCCGGATAAGGCGTTTACGCCGTCATCCGGCAACACCCGGCACCAGAAGAGTACACCGTCATCACGCGAGGCACAGCGTAGAGCGATGCTTCGCTGATTCAATCCCCAGCTCAATCAACTCCATAATCTGGATCGCCTGGCTCGCCGGAACCGGGTTTTCACCGTTGCCATTCAACGCGTCACGGATGCCCGCATAATAAGCCGGATAATTACCCGGCACCGTCAGCCAGGTCTCTTCCACACGGTCTTCGCCTTCCACGCGCGTCAACACGCCATCACGCATGTCGTAACCCCAGTCTTCCTGCGGCAGTCGCTCACCGTTTTTCAGCCGCTCCTCTTGTGGATCGAGGCCATATTTCACGTAACTGCCGCGCGAGCCATGCACGATATAACGTGCTGATTCTGCCGCCGCCAGCATCGTACCGTGCAGAATCACCCGACGCTGCGGGTAGGATAATATCGCGTGGAAATAATCCGTCGACTGCGCGCCAGGACGAAGCTGCGCCAGATCCACCGTCATGCTGACCGGCAAACCGAACAGATTGATCGCCTGATCCAGCAGATGCGGCGCCAGATCGTACCAGATACCGCTGCCAGGGCCGCCCTGTTCGCGCCAGCGATCGCGTACCTGCGGGCGGAAACGGTCGAAATGGGATTCAAAGTAAGCCACTTCCCCCAGAACGCCATCGGCCAGCAATCCTTTCAGCGTCAGGAAATCACTGTCCCAACGGCGGTTATGGAACACAGAAAGCACGCGTCCCAGGCTGCGCGCCAGGGCGTCGAGTTCACGGGCTTGTGACAGTGTCACGGTAAAGGGTTTATCCACAACCACATGTTTTCCCGCTTCAAGCGCGGCTTTCGCCAGCGGAAAATGGGTGTCGTTGGGCGTAGGAATGACGATAAGGTCGATATTCGGATCGTTAAAAAGATGCTTAGGCTCTGAGACAACCGCCACAGAAGGCCAGTCCGCCTTCACTTTTGTTTCATCACTACTGGAAACCGCCGCCAGTTCCAGACCCGGCGTCCCCACGATTAAGGGCGCATGGAAAGTCTTGCTGGCATAACCATAACCAATTAGCCCTACCCGGATGTTGTCACTCATGTCTTTGCCTCTCATGTCAGAACGGGGTCATTTCACACTATCCCTTAACCACTCACAATAGTTTAATAACCGCCAGGTTATAAAGGTTGTTGCTTAACTTAAGTCAAACATCAGTGACTTTGGGCTCTCCTGCGGCGAAAAAGTCGCTGAAATCGTTCCCGACACCCTTGCCGTCTTATTTATTGATGAGTAACATTTGCATCCTGTGTTTATGGATAAATCAAAGCAAAAAAATGTCGTCAGTAATGAATCGCCTTATTGAATTAACCGGTTGGATTGTTCTCGTTGTCTCAGTGATCCTCTTAGGCGTCGCCAGCCATATCGATAATTACCAGCCCCCTGAACCGACGGCCTCCGTTCAGAAAAAATAAGCGTGTCCTGGCCAGTTGCGGCATAGCTACATATCGTCAGAAATGGTTTCGGTTTACAGCCAGAAAAATCAGGAAAAGATGAAAAGCGGCAAAAAAAGCGAAATATGCCGTCTGCTGGCCGCACGCTTATTGCCAGTTGTCATGAAGCGCGTTACCCTTCCGGCAGGTGCTCTGCTCACCTGATTCATGACACGTAAGAATACGCTTATTTACCCTTGCGCGCCGATTATTCTTTTCGGTGTCGTTTTGTTTATTTTTATATTCACTACTCCGTTGGTGTTATTTGTTTAATATGGATCGCTATTTATGACAGTTCAGGATTATTTATTAAAATTCCGCAAAATCAGTTCGCTTGAGAGCCTGGAAAAACTGTTTGATCACCTTAACTACACCCTCTCTGACGATCGGGAGATCATCAATATGTATCGCGCCGCAGATCATCGTCGCGCGGAACTGGTCTCGGGCGGTCGTCTGTATGATGTCGGTCAGGTGCCAAAATCAGTCTGGCATTACGTACAATAAAGAAAGTAGCGATCGGCGTTAAAAGCTTTATAATACTGGCCCCAAAATGAAATAGTCTGCCTGTTCGCGCTGGCAAATCTGGAGAAGATATGACCACAACACCGGCACAACGCATCGGGGGCTGGTTGCTTGGCCCACTGGCCTGGCTGTTAGTCGCGTTACTGAGCGCCTCGCTCGCGTTATTGCTCTATGCTACTGCGCTGGCTACGCCGCAGACATTCCATATGCTCAGTGAGCAAAGTACCGGCAACCTGTTGTTGTGGGGCGTTTCGTTTATTACCGCCATTGCAATGTGGTATTACACCTTATGGTTGACCATCGCCTTCTTCAAGCGCCGCCACTGCGTGCCTAAACATTATATTATCTGGCTGCTGGTGTCGGTCTTGCTGGCAATTAAAGCCTTTGCCTTTTCGCCAGTCTCAGACGCGTTTGCGGTTCGCCAGCTGTTGTTCCCGTTACTGGCGGCCGCGCTGATCGTACCCTATTTCAAACGCTCGGCGCGCGTTAAAGCAACGTTTGTGAACCCGTAATACCCTTACAGTTAACCTGTTGTCGCCTGCTGTAGATTGACAGATAATAGGCGGCTTTTTTATTTCAGGCCGAAAAATGACTGATTACCTGCTGCTCTTTGTCGGAACTGTACTGGTCAATAACTTTGTACTGGTCAAGTTTCTGGGTCTCTGCCCGTTTATGGGGGTTTCCAAAAAGCTGGAAACCGCAATGGGTATGGGGCTCGCCACCACGTTTGTGATGACGCTGGCGTCTATCTGCGCCTGGCTGATTGACACCTGGATTTTGATTCCGCTCGATCTCATCTACCTGCGGACGCTGGCGTTTATTCTGGTCATCGCGGTGGTAGTGCAATTTACTGAGATGGTGGTGCGTAAAACCAGTCCGGCATTGTACCGCCTGCTGGGGATCTTCCTGCCGCTCATCACCACCAACTGCGCGGTGCTCGGCGTGGCGCTGTTGAACATTAACCTCGGTCATAATTTTTTGCAGTCGGCGTTGTACGGTTTCTCCGCCGCCGTCGGCTTCTCTCTGGTGATGGTGCTGTTCGCGGCAATTCGCGAGCGCCTCGCCGTGGCAGACGTTCCTGCCCCTTTTCGCGGTAACGCGATTGCGCTGATTACCGCAGGTTTAATGTCTCTGGCCTTTATGGGCTTTAGTGGTTTGGTGAAGTTGTAATGAATGCTATCTGGATTGCCGTAGTCGCCGTGAGCCTGCTGGGCCTGGCATTCGGCGCCATCCTGGGGTATGCCTCCCGCCGGTTTGCCGTGGAAGACGACCCCGTTGTCGAGAAAATCGACGAAATTTTACCGCAGAGCCAGTGTGGGCAGTGCGGCTATCCTGGCTGCCGCCCTTATGCTGAAGCCATCGGTAGTCAGGGTGAAAAAATTAACCGCTGTGCGCCGGGCGGCGAAGCGGTGATGTTGAAAATCGCAACGTTACTGAACGTCGATCCGCAACCTATCGATGGTGATGAACAAGAAGTTGCGCCAGTGCGTATGCTGGCGGTCATCGATGAAAACAATTGCATCGGCTGCACTAAATGTATTCAGGCATGCCCGGTGGATGCCATTGTGGGCGCCACGCGCGCGATGCATACGGTCATGGGCGATCTCTGCACCGGCTGTAACCTGTGCGTTGACCCGTGCCCGACGCAATGCATTGAATTACGCCCGGTAGCGGAAACACCTGACAGTTGGAAGTGGGATTTGAACACCATCCCCGTTCGTATCATTCCCGTGGAACAACATGCTTAAGTTATTCTCTGCATTCAGAAAAGATAAAATCTGGGATTTCGATGGCGGCATTCATCCGCCGGAAATGAAAACCCAGTCAAACGGTACGCCTCTGCGACAGGTTCCACTGGCGCCGCGCTTTATCATTCCTCTTAAGCAGCATATTGGCGCTGAGGGCGAGCTGTGCGTTAACGTGGGCGATCGCGTCCTGCGAGGCCAGCCGCTGACCCGTGGTCGCGGCCGCATGCTGCCCGTCCATGCGCCGACGTCCGGGAAGGTTATCGCGATTGCCCCCCACTCTACCGCGCACCCGTCGGCCCTGGCTGAGCTTAGCGTGATGATTGATGCCGATGGCGAAGATCGCTGGATCGAACGCGACGGCTGGGCGGATTATCAGCGCCGCAGCCGCGAAGAGCTAATTACCCGAATTCACCAGTTCGGCGTTGCCGGGCTCGGCGGCGCGGGGTTCCCGACCGGCGTCAAATTACAGGGCGGCGGCGATAAGATTGAAACGCTGATCATCAACGCGGCAGAGTGTGAACCCTATATCACCGCTGATGACCGCTTAATGCAGGATTGCGCCGCGCAGGTGGTGGAAGGCATCCGTATCCTTGCCCATATTCTGCAACCGCGTGAGGTCCTGATAGGTATCGAAGATAACAAGCCGCAGGCCATTTCAATGCTGCGTGCCGTTCTGGCCGATGCGCATGATATCGCGTTACGCGTTATCCCAACGAAATACCCTTCCGGCGGCGCAAAACAACTTACCCAGATCCTGACCGGGAAACAGGTTCCGCACGGCGGCCGCTCTTCTGATATCGGCGTGCTGATGCAAAACGTTGGTACGGCTTATGCCGTCAAACGCGCAGTGATTGACGGGGAACCGATCACCGAGCGCGTTGTGACCTTGACCGGAGAGTCCGTCAGCCGTCCCGGTAACGTCTGGGCCAGGCTGGGGACGCCTGTCAGCCACCTGCTTAATGATGCGGGCTTCTGTTCTTCAGCCGATCAAATGGTGATTATGGGCGGCCCGCTGATGGGCTTTACCCTGCCCTGGCTTGATGTTCCCGTCGTGAAGATCACTAACTGCCTTCTCGCGCCTTCCGCCACGGAAATGGGCGAAACGCCGGAAGAGCAAGGTTGTATCCGCTGTAGCGCCTGTGCCGATGCCTGTCCCGCCGATTTGTTGCCCCAGCAGTTGTACTGGTTCAGCAAAGGCCAACAGCACGATAAAGCCACCGCACATAACATTGCCGACTGCATTGAGTGCGGCGCTTGCGCCTGGGTATGCCCCAGCAGCATTCCGCTTGTGCAGTATTTCCGTCAGGAAAAAGCGGAGATTTACGCGATCGCGCAAGAAGAAAAACGCGCGGCTGAAGCGAAAGCGCGTTTTGAGGCCAGACAGGCGCGACTGGAGCGTGAGAAAGCCGCACGCCTTGAGCGCCATAAAAATGCGGCCGCACAACCTGCGGCAAAAGATCAGGATGCCATCGCCGCAGCGCTGGCGCGCGTAAAAGAGAAACAGGCACAGGCGACTCAGCCCGTTGTCATCAACGCGGGAGAGAAGCCGGATAACAGCGCGGTTATTGCTGCCCGTGAAGCGCGTAAAGCGCAGGCGCGCGCCAGACAGGCGGAGAACATACCGGCCGCTACAGAACCCGTCGAGCCGGTCGACCCGCGCAAAGCCGCCGTCGAAGCGGCAATTGCCCGCGCCAAAGCGCGCAAGCAGGAACAGCAGACCGCTGCGGAACCTACCGAACCGGTCGACCCGCGTAAAGCCGCCGTCGAAGCGGCAATCGCCCGCGCCAAAGCGCGTAAGCAGGAACAGCAGACCGCAGCGGAACCCACCGAACCGGTCGACCCGCGCAAAGCCGCTGTCGAAGCGGCAATTGCCCGCGCCAAAGCGCGCAAGCAGGAACAGCAGGCCGCTGCGGAACCTGCTGAACCGGTAGACCCGCGCAAAGCCGCCGTCGCAGCGGCGATCGCCCGCGTTCAGGCAAAAAAAGCAGCACAGCAGCAGGTTGTTAACGAGGAATAAATGGTATTCAGAATCGCAAGCTCGCCTTATACCCATAACCAGCGCCAGACATCGCGTATCATGATGCTGGTGTTAATCGCCGCGCTGCCGGGGATTGCCACCCAGCTATGGTTTTTCGGTTGGGGCACATTGTTCCAGATTATACTGGCCGCAGTCAGCGCGCTGGCCGCAGAAGCCGCCGTGCTTCAACTGCGTAAACAGCCGATCGCCGCTATCTTAAAAGACAACTCAGCATTGCTGACCGGTTTGCTGCTCGCTGTGAGCATACCGCCTCTCGCCCCGTGGTGGATGGTGGTATTGGGCACCGTATTTGCCGTCATTATCGCCAAGCAGCTTTACGGCGGTCTGGGGCAAAACCCATTCAACCCAGCGATGATTGGTTATGTCGTTCTGTTGATTTCATTCCCGGTACAGATGACAAGCTGGCTCCCGCCGCATGACATCGCCGCAACGGCGCCAGGCCTTCTGGATGCGTTGCAGGTCATCTTCACCGGACACACCGCCAGCGGCGGCGACATGAATACGTTACGCATGGGCATTGACGGCATCAGCCAGGCTACGCCGCTCGATACGTTCAAAACCTCGTTACATGCCGGGCACGCTGTTGAACAGATTATGCAGTACCCCATCTACAGCGGCATGCTGGCCGGTGCGGGCTGGCAGTGGGTAAACATCGCCTGGCTTATTGGCGGCGTGTGGCTGCTCTGGCAAAAAGCGATCCGCTGGCACATTCCGGTCAGCTTTTTAGTGACGCTGGCTGTCTGCTCCACTCTGGGATGGGCATTCGCCGGGGATTCACTGGCGTCTCCGCAGTTGCATCTGCTTTCTGGCGCGACAATGCTGGGCGCGTTCTTTATTCTGACCGATCCCGTCACCGCCTCGACAACCAATCGTGGTCGTCTGATTTTTGGCGCGCTGGCGGGTTTGTTAGTGTGGTTGATTCGCAGTTTCGGGGGATACCCGGACGGTGTGGCGTTCGCTGTACTGCTGGCGAATATCACGGTGCCTTTGATTGATTATTACACCCGACCTCGCGTCTACGGGCATCGCTAAGGACACCCCATGCTGAAAACGATTCGTAAACACGGTATCACGCTGGCGCTGTTTGCCGCAGGCTCGACGGGGCTGACGGCGGCCATTAACCTGGTCACTAAATCGACGATTGCCGAACAAGCGGTTCTCCAGCAAAAAGCGTTATTTGATCAGGTTCTGCCTGCCGATCGCTACAATAATACCTTGCAGGACAGCTGCTTTCTGGTGAATGCTCCGGCGCTGGGCAAAGGTACACACCGCATCTATATCGCCCGTCAGGACGATAAGCCCGTCGCCGCCATTCTTGAAGCCACGGCGCCGGACGGCTATTCTGGCGCCATACAGCTCCTGGTTGGCGCTGATTTCAGCGGCACTGTGCTGGGTGCACGCGTGACAGAACATCATGAGACGCCTGGCCTGGGCGATAAAATTGAGCTGCGCTTATCCGACTGGATCACCCACTTCAGCGGGAAGACGATCGGCGCTGAGAACGATGCTCACTGGGCAGTGAAAAAAGACGGCGGTGATTTTGACCAGTTTACCGGCGCAACCATTACCCCTCGGGCAGTGGTCAACGCGGTGAAACGTGCGGGCCTGTACGCGCAGACCTTACCGGCGCAACTTCCTCAACTTACCGCCTGTGGAGAATAAACCATGAGCGAAATTAAAGACGTTATCGTTCAGGGCTTGTGGAAAAACAACTCAGCGCTTGTACAGCTGCTTGGTATGTGCCCGCTACTGGCAGTGACCTCCACCGCCACGAACGCATTAGGCCTCGGCCTCGCCACCACGCTGGTGTTGACGCTGACCAACCTGACAATTTCCGCCCTGCGCCGCTGGACGCCAGCGGAAATCCGCATCCCAATCTACGTAATGATCATCGCGTCCGTGGTCAGTGCAGTACAGATGCTGATCAACGCTTATGCCTTCGGTTTGTATCAGTCGCTGGGGATCTTCATTCCGCTGATTGTGACCAACTGCATCGTTGTGGGGCGCGCAGAGGCTTTTGCCGCGAAAAAAGGCCCGGCGCTGTCCGCGCTGGACGGTTTTTCCATTGGCATGGGGGCGACCGGCGCCATGTTTGTCCTCGGCTCCATGCGTGAAATCATCGGCAATGGCACGTTGTTTGATGGCGCTGACGGTCTGCTGGGCGACTGGGCGAAAGTGCTGCGCGTGGAGATTTTTCATACCGACTCGCCTTTCCTGCTGGCGATGCTGCCGCCCGGCGCTTTTATTAGCCTGGGGCTGATGCTGGCCGTGAAGTACCTTATTGACGAGAAAATGAAAAAACGCCGCGCCGAAGCCGTTGCCGCTGAGCTTCCGTCAGGTGAAACAGGGAATGTGTAATGAACAAAACAAAACGACTGGAAATATTAACGCGCCTGCGTGACAACAATCCACACTCCACAACGGAGTTAAATTTCACCTCGCCGTTTGAGCTACTCATCGCCGTATTGCTGTCAGCACAGGCCACGGACGTCAGCGTGAATAAAGCGACCGCAAAACTTTATCCCGTCGCCAATACCCCGGCGGCTATGCTGGAGCTTGGCGTCGAGGGCGTAAAGTCGTATATCAAGACTATCGGCCTGTTCAACAGCAAAGCGGAGAATGTGATTAAGACCTGCCGGATGTTGCTTGAACTGCACAATGGCGAGGTTCCAGAGGATCGGGCGGCTCTGGAAGCGCTGCCCGGCGTCGGGCGTAAAACAGCCAACGTGGTGCTCAATACCGCATTTGGCTGGCCAACTATCGCCGTCGATACGCATATTTTCCGCGTCTGTAACCGGACACAGTTCGCCCCCGGTAAAAACGTCGAGCAGGTGGAAGAAAAACTGCTCAAGGTCGTTCCAGCGGAATTTAAAGTCGATTGCCACCACTGGTTAATTCTGCATGGCCGCTACACCTGCATTGCCCGTAAACCACGCTGCGGCTCCTGCATTATTGAAGATCTTTGCGAATACAAAGAGAAAGTCGATATCTGATGCGCCAGGGGTGACGCCGTACGCCCCGACGCATAACAATTTGTTATCCACTTCGGCTCACCTGTTTACCCGACTATGATACCGGCCCGCTTCGCTTTCTTAATGCAATGTTCTTTTGATTTAACACTTCACCAGGTTAATCGTTTTTTTAGAAACTGAAATTTCTATCCATACGTGATCCAGATCACATTGATAACTTCGTGTAAAATTTTTTATCAAATACGGTTAAAATTACAACCAGATGACCTGATGATGCCTTTTCAATACAAAACATTACACTGGCTATTTTTAAGATAATGGCCTATATCACTACTTTAAACCTTAAATAGCAGAACATATCGCCACCATCCGCTTTTTCGCCCCTCCCTGTAGTGTAAAAAACTGCCATTTTACAAATGAAGAAATTTAACGCTACATAACATTTCTCAGTCCCGATGATTCCACCATGCAAGATATATGTAACAGAGTATTACAAACCCCTTGTATGGAAGGGAAAGATAGTGAACATTACTTGCCGTTTCCCCTCCCACTATAACAATCGGACGGATGAACTTGACTCATCACGCGCCAGAACACCCCCGTTAATATGGGATGTAAAAAAAGAGGTAAAAGTGTCTACTGCAAACAATAAACCAACTGAAAGCGTCAGTTTGAACGCTTTCAAACAACCGAAATCGTTCTATCTCATTTTCTCTATTGAGTTATGGGAGCGTTTTGGTTATTACGGCCTGCAAGGAATTATGGCCGTCTACCTGGTTAAACAACTGGGTATGTCAGAAGCGGATTCCATCACCCTTTTCTCTTCCTTTAGCGCCCTGGTGTATGGTCTGGTCGCCATTGGCGGCTGGTTAGGGGATAAAGTTCTGGGCACCAAACGCGTCATTATGCTGGGTGCTATCGTACTGGCGATTGGTTATGGCCTGGTCGCCTGGTCCGGTCATGATGTTGCGATCGTCTATATGGGTATGGCGACCATCGCCGTAGGTAACGGTCTGTTCAAAGCGAACCCGTCTTCTCTGCTGTCGACCTGCTATGCCAAAGATGACCCGCGTCTGGACGGTGCATTCACCATGTACTACATGTCCATCAACATCGGTTCCTTCTTCTCTATGCTGGCGACGCCGTGGCTTGCCGCAAAATTCGGCTGGAGCGTGGCGTTTGCCCTGAGCTTCGTCGGTATGCTCATCACGGTGGTTAACTTCCTGTTCTGCCGCAGTTGGGTTAAAGATTACGGCTCAAAACCAGACTTCGAAGCGGTACATTTCGGTAAATTGCTGGCGACTATCGCAGGCGTTATCGTGCTGATCGCTATCGCGACCTGGCTGCTGCACAACCAGGGCATTGCACGTATGGTTCTGGGCGTGATCGCTCTGGGTATCGTGATTATCTTTGGTAAAGAAGCGTTCGCGATGCAGGGCGCGGCACGTCGTAAAATGATCGTCGCATTCATCCTGATGCTGGAAGCGATTATCTTCTTTGTGCTGTACAGCCAGATGCCGACGTCACTGAACTTCTTCGCAATCCGTAACGTTGAACACACAATCCTCGGTATCGCGGTTGAACCGGAGCAGTATCAGGCGCTGAACCCGTTCTGGATCATCATTGGTAGCCCGATTCTGGCGGCCATCTATAACAAGATGGGTGATACGCTGCCGATGCCGACCAAATTCGCTATCGGTATGGTTCTGTGCTCTGGCGCGTTCCTCGTTCTGCCGCTGGGCGCGAAATTCGCTACAGATGCAGGCATTGTGTCTGTTAACTGGCTCATCCTCAGCTACGGTCTGCAAAGTATCGGTGAACTGATGATCTCCGGCCTGGGTCTGGCAATGGTTGCCCAGCTGGTTCCGCAGCGTCTGATGGGCTTCATCATGGGTAGCTGGTTCCTGACTACGGCGGGCGCCAACCTGATTGGTGGCTACGTGGCTGGCATGATGGCGGTGCCGGAAAACGTTACTGACCCGCTGATGTCTCTGGAAGTTTACGGTCGCGTATTCCTGCAAATCGGTGTCGCCACTGCGGTTATCGCCGCGCTGATGCTTATCACCGCGCCGAAACTGAATCGCATGACTCAGGATGATGAAGAAAACGCGAAGGCCGCCAAAACCGCTACCGCGTAATTTTCAGGGAAACTGATATTCAGGCCGCTAACGTGCGTTAGCGGCTTTTTTTTTGCCTGATGCCGCACTACCATACGTTAAACCTCAGCAAAAAGGAGTTACCGATGAAACTGTTCTACAAACCGGGCGCCTGTTCTCTTGCTTCTCACATCACCCTGCGGGAAAGCGGTATTGATTTCACGCTGGATGGCGTTGATCTGGCGAAAAAGCGTCTGGAAAACGGCGATGATTATTTCGCGGTAAACCCAAAAGGACAGGTTCCGGCTCTGCTGCTGGACGATGGCACCTTACTGACCGAAGGCGTTGCGATTATGCAATATCTGGCAGATAGCGTGCCCGATCGTCAGCTGTTGGCACCGACAGGCACCATCTCCCGCTACAAGACGCTGGAATGGCTCAACTATATTGCCACGGAGTTGCACAAAGGTTTTACGCCACTCTTCCGCCCGGATACGCCAGAGGAATATAAACCGATTGTCCGTGCGCAGCTGGAGAAAAAATTGCGCTACGTGAATGACGCGCTCCAGGAAGGCCAGTGTCTTTGCGGCCAGCGTTTCACGATCGCAGATGCCTACCTTTTTACCGTATTGCGCTGGGCGAAAGCGGTGAAGCTGAATATGGAAGGATTAAGCCATATCGACGTTTATATGGTGCGGGTCGCTGAACGCCCCTGCGTGGCGGCGGCGCTAAAGGCGGAAGGTTTGAACTAATGGTTGTTGCGCCGGATGGCGGCTACGCCTTATCCGGCCTGTAAAACAACCCGTAGGCCCGGTAAGCATTAGCGCCTCCGGGCGCTTTGCCGGATGGCGGCTGCGCCTTATCCGGCCTACAGAACACCCCGTAGGCCCGGTAAGCGTTAGCGCCTCCGGGCACTTTGCCGGATGACGGCTACGCCTTATCCGGCCTACAGAACAACCCGTAGGCCCGGTAAGCGTTAGCGCCACCGGGCGCTTCGGTAAAACTCACAGCTGCGTCGCGCTGAAATAGTGTTCAGGTTTAGCAATGCGATCCTGCGCGGCCACCACCTGCAACTCGTATTCCTGCATATTTTTCGTGGCGATCATAATTTCATATACCGCCGCAGTAACGTGTTCAAGCGCTTGCTGCAACGTTGCGCCCTGCAACAGTTTTACCAGCAACAAACCGCTGGTCACATCCCCGACACCCACTGGCTGACGCATCCCGAAATCAACAAGCGGACGGCTAATATGCCAGGCTTCATCCGCCGTCACCAGCAACATCTCAAAGCGGTCGGGGCTGTATCCCGCCCGGGCGAGATGTTTAACCAGCACAACTTGCGGCCCTTCCGCAATCAGTTCCCTGGCAGCCAGTACGGCTTCATTAACATTATTGACCGCATGTTCACAGAGAATTTCCAGCTCCACCAGATTGGGCGCGATAATGTCGCTGGCCGGGAGCGCATGGCGAACGTGGAACTCAGCGACGCCAGGCGCCACGATGCACCCTTTTTCAGGATGCCCCATGACCGGATCGCAGAAATATTTCGCCTGTGGATTCGCCGCTTTTACTTTACGAACAATCCCCAGAATATGCTCACCCTGCTCTGCGGAACCCAGATAGCCGCTAAGAACCGCATCGCACGTCTGAAGTTTATCAATATCCGCAATACCCTGAACAATTTCAGTCAAATGTTCGGGCGGCATAACGCAACCGGTCCATTTGCCATACTGCGTGTGGTTAGAAAACTGAACGGTATTCAGCGGCCAGACATTCGCGCCAAGACGGCGCATCGGAAATTCAGCAGCACTGTTGCCCGCATGGCCGAACACAACATGCGACTGGATGGCGAGGATATTCTTCATGTTTACCATAACCCTAAAATAATAAAGGGGCGTGGTTTCCCACGCCCCTGCTGACTTTTTATTATTTCCAGCAAATCAGACAGTAATTCTTTTTACCGCGGCGCAACAGCGTGTAGCGCCCGAATAAAATGTCGCTGTCCTGGAAGAAATATTCCGGGTCTGACTGTTTTTCACCGTTGATGGTCACCGCATTAGAGGCGATGGTTTTACGCGCCTGACCACGAGACGGTTGCAGTTCGGAATCCACCAGCGCCTGCATCAGATCGGCGCCTTTTTCCATCTCGATCATCGGCACGCCATCCTGAGCCAGTTGTTCGAAATCGGCTTCGCTGAGATCGCTCAGATTACCGTTGAACAGGCTTTCAGTGATACGTTTCGCCGCAACCAGACCTTCTTCGCCATGCACCAGGCGCGTGACCTGCTCTGCCAGCACATACTGGGCACGCGGCGCTTTACCGCTGTTCTTATCTTCTTCTTCCAGCGCATTGATCTCGGCAATGTCCATGAAGGTGAAGAATTTCAGGAAGCGGTACACGTCAGCATCTGCGGTGTTGATCCAGAACTGGTAGAACTTGTACGGACTGGTCTTTTTCGGGTCCAGCCATACCGCGCCGCCTTCGGTTTTACCAAACTTGGTGCCATCTGCTTTGGTGATCAGCGGTACGGTCAGGCCGAACACCTGGTTCTGATGCAGACGACGGGTCAGATCGATACCGGAGGTGATGTTGCCCCACTGGTCAGAGCCGCCGATTTGCAGCGTAACGCCGTGCAGTTTATTCAGGCAGGCAAAGTCATAACCCTGCAACAGGTTATAGGAGAACTCGGTAAAGGAGATGCCCTGATCGTCACGGTTCAGACGTTGCTTCACCGCTTCTTTGTTGATCATCTGATTGACGGAGAAGTGCTTGCCGATGTCGCGCAGGAAGGTCAGCACATTCATGCCGCCAAACCAGTCGTAGTTATTCGCGGCAATGGCGGAATTGTCACCACAGTCAAAATCGAGGAACGGTGCAACCTGCTTGCGGATTTTATCCACCCACTCCTGCACAGTATCTTCGGTGTTCAGTTTACGCTCAGCGGCTTTAAAGCTCGGGTCGCCAATCAGACCGGTCGCGCCGCCTACCAGCGCAACAGGCTTGTGACCTGCCTGCTGGAAGCGTTTCAGGCATAACAATGGAACAAGATGCCCCAAATGCAAGCTGTCAGCGGTAGGGTCGAAGCCGCAATAGAGCGCGATCGGGCCTTGCGCCAGTCGCTCTGCTAACGCTTCCTCGTCCGTTACCTGGGCCACCAGCCCCCGCTCTTGCAATTGTTTAATCAAGTTACTGCTTGCCATCAAAATCTCCATGTATAAAACGACTGCACCTTTGCCGGTACACGACTTTTCGCCAGACGCGAAAGGTATATAGAATAAAGCGCTGACGCACGCAGCGCTAGCGCTTAACACAACAAATTTCGGGGTTTAAGGAGCAAGCCGGTCAATTTTCCACGCGTTGTTTTCGCGCTGGTATAAAAAGCGGTCGTGTAAACGGTGTTCGCCGCCCTGCCAGAACTCCATCTGTTCAATATTGACGCGGAATCCGCCCCAGAAGCTGGGCAACGGGACTTCCCCTTGCTGGAACTTCTGCTTCAGCTCAAGGAACTTGCTTTCCAGAATGCCGCGCGCAGAGATTCGGCTGGATTGTTTAGACACCCAGGCGCCAATCTGGCTGTCGCGCGGGCGGCTGTGGAAGTATTTCACCACTTCAAGCGTGGAAAGGCGTTCCGCTTTGCCAGTCACCATCACCTGCCGTTCCAGCATATGCCACGGGAACAACAGACTGATACGCGGATTATTTTCGAGGTGATGCGCCTTACGGCTGCCCAGGTTGGTGTAAAACACCATCCCTTTTTCATCGTAATGTTTAAGCAGCACAATGCGTTGATAAGGCTGACCGTTTTCATCGACGGTGGCGACCACCATCGCGGTCGGGTCCGCCAGTCTGGCATCACATGCCTGACCCAGCCAGCGTTCGAAAAGGGTTAACGGTTCAGCGGGAAGATCGTTGCGACGCAGGCCGCCTCTGGTGTATTCACGGCGCAGATGCGCGATTTGCTGCAATTCGTCGTTATCAGACATGGTGTTCGCTACGGATTGTCAGTGGGTGGCGCTATTGTGCGCCGCCCAGGTGAAAATCTCAACGCTTCGGGTTTTGTAACTGGCAGTTATTCAGCACAATTCTGTCGCGTTTATAGACCGTTGCGCCATCGCCTTTTGACCAAAAGACGTAGATGCCGTCCGTGTAACGTGCTCCCGACGCAGACATGCCCTGTTTGAGGTTCAGCAGTTTATTGTCGTAAACAAAATTCACCTCTTGCCGGGTATTGTTCATTTTTACGGTAAGCGGTTTTTCATCACACTGATATTCCAGCGTGTCCGTTTGCATACGCTCAAGCAATTGGTTGTAGACGCTACAACCGCTCAGGAGCACAGGCAGACATACAATGAGCAGTTTTTTCATAGACATATCCCGAAGACTTTCCTGGTCCGAAGGGCAAATACGCCCTTCCTAACCCTTTCAGTTTAACGGCAGACAGGCCCGGAAAAATTCAGTTAACTCTGAGTTCGTGGGTTCGCCGGGAAAATGGCCCCCAGAATGCTGGATTCTGTGGCCCCCGTCACCGAAGGGAGGTTCCCCGGCAACCCGGCGAGCGTGCGCCACGCCAGCCAGGCAAACGCCAGCGCTTCCATATCATCGCCACTGATCCCGGCTTCATCCGTGCTGGTAACTTCCGTGCCCGGCAGCAACCCGGCCAGACGCGCCATCAGCAAAGGGTTACGACTCCCGCCGCCGCACACCATCAGCCGCTCGCAGCCGCCGCTTAACAGAACCTGTTCAGAAATTGTCACCGCGGTCAGCTCAGCCAGCGTTGCCTGAATATCGCGGGGAGCGAGGCCAGGAAAGGCCGAAAGGTGGCGTTCTATCCAGCCATAGTTGAAATACTCACGCCCGGTGCTTTTCGGCGCGGGCGCTGAAAAATAGGGATCGCTCAACATATTTTGCAGCAGCGGAATTATCACTTTCCCTTCGCTAGCCCATTGCGCGTCTTTATCATAAGGCTTAGCGCACTGCCGCCAGATCCAGGCATCCATGAGCATATTGCCTGGCCCAGTATCGTACCCTCTTACCGGTTGACCCGGTATGAGCAAAGACAGGTTGGCGATACCGCCAATGTTCAGCACCATCCGACGCTCTGTCGGGTGCGCCAGCAACGCCTGGTGGAACGCGGGAACCAGCGGCGCGCCTTGCCCGCCCAATGCAATATCGCGACGACGAAAATCACCGACAACCGTTATCCCGGTTCGCGCGACAATTTGGTTGTTATCACCGATTTGTAAGGTATGCGGCGCAGCGCCGGTAGGTTCATGCCAGACCGTCTGACCATGACAGCCGATGGCGACAATATCCCGCGGCCGCAGTTTTTCCTGCGCCAGCAGCGCGTTCACCGCGTCGGCAAAAAGCTGCCCAAGCTGCGTATCCAACTGGCCAAACTGGGAAAGCGTGAGTTGTTGCCCCTGGCAAATATCCAGAATGGCTTGTTTAAGATGAACGGGGATGGGCCAGGTCAGGCTCGCCTGCTGTGCGACCATCGTTTCATCAATTGCCGCCAGCACAACATCGACGCCATCAAGGCTGGTTCCAGACATAACGCCGATAAAACGGCCCGATTTCATACATCTTCCTTTTAGCGTGTTAAGCATGATTTTAGCGTTACCACTCAACCACAAAGTTTCCGCTAATACCATGCTTCATTAAGCATTTTTACCCTTCGATGCAGACGCTGACACTCTGTTCTGATAAATCTCATGGATGATTCGTTTATACTTGGTTAACCCAAATCTGATTATGATTTTCACATTGTTCCAGCAGAACATGTGCCTTTACGGTCGTATATGCCATATAATTTAACCATGAGGGATGCTTTGTGGCGTTTCATGGTGAACAGGAGATTTATAGATGATTAAACGTGTGCTGATCGTTTCACTGATGGGCTTATCTTTAGCGGGTTGTGTGAATAACGATAGCCTTTCCGGTGATGTCTATACCGCGTCCGAGGCGAAACAAGTGCAGAATGTCACATACGGCACTGTCGTTAACGTTCGTCCGGTGCAAATCCAGGGCGGTGATGACTCCAACGTGATCGGCGCTATCGGTGGTGCAGTGCTCGGTGGTTTCCTCGGTAATACCATCGGTGGCGGGACGGGTCGTTCACTGGCGACGGCCGCTGGCGCAGTCGCAGGCGGCGTAGCGGGACAAGGCGTCCAGGGCGCGATGAACAAAACTCAGGGTGTGGAACTGGAAATCCGTAAGGATGACGGCAACACCATCATGGTGGTACAGAAACAGGGCGATACCCGTTTCTCCGCAGGTCAGCGTGTTGTTCTGGCCAGCAACGGCAGCCAGGTTACTGTTTCTCCGCGCTAATCCAACAGACGTGTGGTCAGCCTCTGGCCACACGCCTTTCTTCTGCTCTTAGTTCTGAGACTGCAACTCAATAATATTGTGCTCAAGTTTCGCAATCAGCTTAATTAACAGCTCAAGTTCCTGCGGCGAAATCCCTTCCAGAATCTCTCCACGCGTTTTATTGATCACGGCTTCCATCTCTGTGATGAGCGGTTCCGCCTTCTCCGTCAGCTTAATTCGCTTGGCGCGACGATCGCTGGCGCAGGTTTGTCGTGAGATAAGCCCTTTGTCTTCAAGCTGATCCAGCGTACGCACCAGAGACGGTTGTTCAATGCCAATCGCTTTGGCTAACTGTATTTGCGACTGATCTGGCGGAAGTTGGTGAATATTATGCAGCGTTACCCAGTGTGTCTGCGTCAACTCCAGAGGTTTCAGGCGATGGTCAATCAGAGCACGCCAAATGCGCACCAACCGTGCCAGATCAGAACCTAGTGGCGATTCCAATTTCATCTCCTTATAATTAGCTTGCTAAGATATTATACTGATTTTAGAATAGTGTGCAGCATTTATATGCTCAAAACAAATGTATTGCTAAATTTGCTTACAGGTAGACATTTTTTCAGACATTATGCGGAAAAGACGTGCTGTACCTCGGTTTTTACTAAACCTATAGCAACGCTGTTTAACGCAAAGGATTCTTGCTTGTGACGTTTATACCCACTGCAACAGGATTGCCCCTACAAGATCTGGTGATCGGCGCATCTGTCTATTTCCCTCCGCTTTTCAAAGCATTCGCGCTTGGATTTGTTATCTGGCTGCTGGCGCATCGCCTGCTACGCGACTGGATTTACTCGGGTGAAATCTGGCATCCCCTGCTGATGGATCTGTCGATATTTGCACTTTGCGTGTGCCTGAGCCTTATTTTGCTGATTGCGTGGTGATTATGTCGCTTAAAACAATGAAATACTTTTCAACGATTGTGGTTGCGGCCATCGCGGTTCTGGCCGGTTGGTGGCTATGGAATTACTACATGCAATCTCCGTGGACGCGCGACGGTAAAGTACGGGCGGAACAGGTGAGCATTACGCCTCAGGTCTCCGGCAGCATCACCGAACTCAATATAAAAGATAACCAGTTCGTGAATGCAGGCGATCTGCTCTTTTCTATCGATAAGACCCCTTTTCACATCGCTGAGCTTAATGCGCAGGCAGAACTGGCTAAAGCCCGCTCCGATTTAGCGAAAGCCAATAATGAAGCCAACCGTCGTCGCCATTTATCACAAAATTACATCTCTGCCGAAGATATGGACACCGCAAACCTGAACGTTAAAGCGATGCAGGCCAGCGTCGAAGCGGCGGAAGCGTCATTAAAACAGGCGCAATGGCAATTAGCCCAGACCGACGTTCGCGCGCCGGTCGCGGGCTGGGTGACAAACCTCTCAACGCGCACGGGGGATTACGCCTCTACCGGCCAACCGCTGTTTGCGCTGGTCGACAGCCACTCGTTCTACGTCATGGGATATTTCGAAGAGACGAAACTGCGCCATATTCGCGAAGGCGCTCCGGCGCAGATCACCCTCTACAGCGGCAACGTGAAGTTACAGGGTCACGTTGCCAGTATTGGCCGGGCGATTTATGATCAAAGCGTGGAGAGCGATTCCGGCCTGGTCCCTGACATTAAACCTAACGTTCCCTGGGTTCGTCTGGCGCAGCGCGTGCCGGTGCGTATCGAATTTGATGCGTTACCCCATGATGTCACGCTGGTTTCGGGCACAACATGCAGCGTGGCTATCGGTCAGCGCTAATGAAGCTCCCTCACCTGACCTGGCGCGATACGCCCTGGTTCAAGGCAACCTCTGGGCAATGGCGCTATGCATTGCGCAATACCCTCGCCATGTGCCTGGCGCTGACGTTCGCCTACTACATCAACCTGGATGAGCCATACTGGGCGATGACCTCTGCCGCCGTGGTAAGTTTTCCGACGGTAGGCGGCGTGATCAGTAAAAGTCTGGGGCGTATTGCCGGGAGTTTACTTGGCGCCACCGCCGCGCTCATCATCGCAGGTCACACGCTAAACGAACCCTGGCTCTTTTTATTAAGCATGGCGGCCTGGATTGGCTTTTGCACCTGGGCCTGCGCCCATTTCACCAATAACGTCGCCTACGCCTTCCAGCTGGCGGGTTACACGGCCGCCATCATTGCCTTTCCCATGGTCAACATCATCGAGGTCACACAGTTGTGGGATATCGCCCAGGCCAGGGTCTGCGAGGTGATCGTCGGTATTCTTTGCGGCGGCATGATGATGATGATCCTGCCCAGCACCTCTGACGGCACGGCGCTGTTGACCGCGCTGAAAAATATGCACGCACGGCTGCTGGAGCACGCCAGCCTGCTCTGGCAGCCGGAAACCACCGATGCGATACGTTCCGCCCATGAAGGGGTTATCGGCCAAATTTTGACGATGAACCTGCTGCGCATTCAGGCATTCTGGAGTCACTACCGTTTTCGTCGCCAGAACGCGCTGCTTAACGCTCTGCTACATCAGCAGCTTCGCCTGACCAGCGTCATTTCCAGCCTCCGCAGGATGTTGTTGAACTGGCCCAACCCGCCGGAGCAGACCCGCGATGTGATTGAACAACTGCTGGCCGCGCTGGCTAATCCGCATACCGACAGTTATACCGTCGCGCGCATTATTGCCCCGCTACATCCGAAAAACCGACAGGATTACCGCCACGTCGCCTTCTGGCAGCGATTGCGCTATTTCTGCCAGCTCTACTTACACAACAGCCATCAGCTACGGTTGCTGGAAAACGGCGCCGCAGTCGATGAGATCAAAGTAACGCGCAGCCCCGGTCTGGCCCGCCATACGGACAACGCCGAAGCGATATGGAGCGGATTGCGCACATTTACCACCCTCATGGTGATTGGCGCGTGGAGTATCGGTTCACAATGGGAATCCGGTTCAGGGGCATTAACGCTGGCGGCCATCAGTTGCGTGCTCTATTCCGCCGTCGCCACGCCGTTTAAATCACTCTCTTTATTGATGCGCACGCTGATTCTGCTCTCGTTGTTCAGCTTCGTCGTCAAATTCGGTTTGATGGTGCAGATAACCGATCTCTGGCAGTTTTTGCTGTTTCTATTTCCTTTGCTGGCCACGATGCAACTGCTGAAGCTGCAAATGCCGAAACTCGCCGGACTTTGGGGGCAGTTGATCGTTTTTATGGGATCGTTTATCGCCGTCACCAATCCCCCCGTGTATAACTTTGCTGATTTTCTTAATGACAATACGGCTAAAATTGCCGGGGTCGCGCTGTCGTGGCTGGCCTTTGCGATCCTGCGTCCGGGTTCGGATGCCCGCAAAAGCCGTCGCCATATCCGCGCATTGCGCAGAGATTTTGTCGATCAGCTCAGTCGTCATCCATCGCACAGCGAGAATGAGTTTGAATCGCTGACCTATCATCACGTCAGTCAACTCAGCAATAGCCAGGATGCACTGGCGCGACGCTGGCTGTTACGCTGGGGAGTGGTACTGCTGAATTGTTCACATGTGGTGTGGCAACTGCGTGCCTGGGAAACCCGCTCCGACCCGCTTTCGCGCGTCCGGGATATCTGTATTGCCTTGTTGCGCGACGTGATGAGCGAGCGCGGCGTACAGCAACGACCGCTGGCGGCCACGCTCCAGGAGCTACAGCGTATTTGCAACACGCTGTCGCATCATCATCAACCTGCGGCTCAGGAACTGGCGGCGCTCATCTGGCGATTACACTGCTCGCTGTCGCAGCTTGAGCAAGCGCCGCCGCAGGGTTCACTGACGTCCTGACTATTTGATGACGCCGCAGGCGTAACGCTCGCCACCACCGCCAAGCGGTTTCGGCTGATCGGACATGTTATCGCCGCCGACGTGGATCATCAGCGCTTTATCTTTGATTTCATCAAGAGATTTCAGGCGCGGCGCAGTAACAGGCGTGGTGGCTATCCCGTCATTATTGACCACCAGCACGGGAAGATCGCCCATATGCCCGGCGCCTTCCGGCCCCTCGTGCTTCCCGGTATTGTGCGGGTCGAAATGCCCGCCCGCCGCCTCTGCCGCCGAGGCTTTACCCTCTTTAATCGCAGGCTGGCAACTGCCGTTAGCATGGATATGAAAACCATGTTCACCCGGCGGCAGCGCTTTCAGGTCGGGAGTAAACTCCAGCCCTTTATCCGTTTCGGCAATGGTTACGCTGCCAATCGACTGCCCGACGCCTTGCGAAGTCACCAGATTCATCGTCACTTCTTCACTGGCGGCCTGTGCGCCCGCACAGGCCAGCAGGGTTAACATTGCCAGACTCAAACGCTTCATAAGACCTCCGTCAAATGTGTTTACCCGGTTAAGTGTAAACCAGTGACACAATTTTGAACGGAAAGCCGAAAATGCAGCATTATGGTACGTCGTAACCTAACGCCGCTTTGCGGATACGGAACCATTGCTGACGCGACATCGTCAGAGACTCCGCCTCAATCGCTGCGCGTACGCGCTCAATTTTACCGGAGCCGATAATCGGCAACGGCTGAGACGGCAGACGTAAAATCCACGCATATACCACCTGCTCTATCGTGGTCGCGTTCAGCTCTTCCGCGATCGCGGCAAGTTCGTTGCGCAGCGGCGCGAATTCATCATCATTAAACAGACGACCGCCGCCAAGACAGGACCACGCCATCGGTCGAATACGCAGTTGCTGTAGCTGATCCAGCGTGCCGTCCAGTAGCAGCGGCTGATGAACCGGTGAAATCTCAACCTGGTTCGTGGCAAGGGTAAACGGCAGACGCGATTGCAGCAGCGTAAACTGGGCCGGGGTAAAGTTAGAGACGCCAAAGTGGCGCACTTTTCCGCTCTGGTGGAGATGCTGGAATGCTTCCGCGACGTCGTCCGCATCCATTAGCGGGTCGGGACGATGGATGAGCAGCAGATCAAGACGGTCGGTCGCCAGATTTTTCAGGGACTGTTCAGCGCTGGCGACAATGTGGTCGCGGTCAGTGATGTAATGGCCGAGTACATTTTCAGCCCGGGCGGTCGTGGCGATACCACACTTCGTTACGATCTGCATCCGCTCACGCAGGTGCGGCGCCAGTTTCAACGCTTCGCCAAACGCGGCCTCACATTGATAACCGCCGTAGATATCCGCATGGTCAACGGTCGTGACGCCCAGATCAAGATGCTCTTCAATAAAGCTGACCAGCTGACGCGCAGACATATTCCAGTCCATCAGACGCCAGTAACCCATCACGAAGCGCGAAAATTCCGGGCCTTGCGGGGCAATAGTGATACGCTGAACCATAACCGCTTCCTCATATATAGATGTTTAGCGAGTATACGCAATTACGGTTTCAAAAGAGTGAGGGTTGTTGAGGTTCTTCCTGCGGGTTCGGTTTGTTTGCGCGTAATTTGCGCATAAGACGCTGACGACAAAGCCGCAACACGTCCTGCTTCTCGGCGTCGCTCATTTTTTGCCAGTTGAAACGTTCATCCCGACTGCGCAGACAGCCGCGACAAAATCCGCGCTCATCCGACTGACAGATCCCCCGGCACGGGCTTGGGACGGGAAAAAACTCTAACTGCTCGGCCACACTCTCTCCTCAACGAAAGCACTTATGCTTATTGAAGACGCTAACTGGCTTTCTGGCAACCTGACTTGCATTAGACCGATTGGTCTATTACACTCTGCGGCATGAACAAACAGACTGAACATGATACCCGCGAACATCTTCTGGCTACCGGCGAGCAGCTTTGTATGCAGCGTGGCTTCACCGGAATGGGATTGAGCGAGCTGCTCAAAACCGCCGAAGTGCCGAAGGGGTCGTTTTATCACTATTTTCGTTCCAAAGAAGCGTTTGGCGTCGCCATGCTGGAACGGCATTACGCCGGATATCATCAGCGGCTGGCAACGCATTTTGACGCCGGTGCGGGCAACTACCGTGACCGCATTCTGGCTTACTATCAGGAAACCCTGAATCAGTTTTGCCAGCAAGGCACTATCAGCGGCTGTTTGACCGTAAAGCTGTCCGCCGAAGTGTGCGATCTCTCAGAAGATATGCGCACTGCGATGGACAAAGGCGCGCGGCATATTATTACGCTGTTAGCGCAAGCGCTGGAAAAAGGACGCGAAGCCCGCTGTCTCTCTTTTGCTGGCGAGCCGCTGCAACAGGCGCAGATCCTGTATGCGCTGTGGTTAGGCGCGAATCTGCACGCCAAAATTTCTCGCAGTGCCGCCCCGCTTGAAAGCGCGCTGGCACATGTAAAAACGATTATCGCAACGCCTGCGGCTTAACGGGCGTTTTTATTTTCCTTATCACTAGACGACCGGTCTACTTATACCAGGAGCCATTATGTCATCTGAGAAACTGTTTACCCCGCTGAAAGTGGGCGCAATTACGGCAGCAAACCGTGTGTTCATGGCCCCTCTGACGCGTTTGCGCAGCATTGAACCGGGCGATATCCCCACCCCGTTAATGGCCGAGTATTATCGTCAACGCGCCAGCGCCGGGCTAATCATCAGTGAAGCGACGCAGATCTCCGCACAGGCGAAAGGCTATGCGGGCGCGCCGGGTCTGCACAGCGCGGAGCAGATCGAGGCATGGAAAAAAATTACCGCTGGCGTTCATGCCGAACAGGGGCACATTGCTGTTCAACTCTGGCATACCGGTCGAATTTCTCATTCCAGCCTGCAACCCGGTGGCCAACCCCCTGTCTCCGCGTCTGCGATCGGCGCTGGCACCCGTACCTCGCTGCGCGATGAAAACGGCCAGGCCATTCGTGTCGACACCTCAATGCCGCGCGCGCTGGAAACCGACGAGATCCCAGGCATCGTCAACGATTTCCGTCAGGCTATCGCCAATGCGCGTGAAGCCGGTTTCGACCTGGTAGAACTGCATTCCGCCCACGGCTATCTGCTGCACCAGTTCCTTTCCCCGACGTCAAACCATCGTACTGACCAGTACGGCGGTAGCGTTGAGAACCGCGCGCGTCTGGTGCTGGAAGTCGTCGATGCCGGTATTCAGGAATGGGGGGCAGATCGAATTGGTATTCGTGTTTCCCCTATCGGCACATTCCAGAATGTCGACAATGGCCCGAATGAAGAAGCCGATGCGCTCTATCTGATTGAGGAACTGGGTAAACGCGGCATTGCCTATCTGCACATGTCCGAACCTGACTGGGCTGGCGGCGAACCGTATACTGACGCCTTCCGTGAGAAAGTTCGCGCCCGCTTCCACGGCCCAATCATTGGCGCGGGCGCCTATACGCCGGAAAAAGCGGAAGACCTGCTCAATAAGGGCCTGATCGACGCCGTCGCGTTTGGCCGGGCGTATATTGCTAACCCGGACCTGGTGGCTCGTCTGCAACGCAAAGCAGAACTGAATCCACAACGCGCAGAAAGCTTCTACGGCGGCGGCGCTGAAGGTTACACGGACTATCCTACCCTGTAATCCTGCGTTGGTAGCGGCGTAAAAACGCCGCTATACTAGAACAACATTTTGAATGTATTGACCATTCAGCACTTTTGAGGGGAAAAAGATGCGTTTACTTCATACCATGCTGCGTGTTGGCGACTTGCAGCGTTCCATCGAATTCTACACCAACGTACTGGGCATGAAGCTGCTGCGCACCAGCGAAAACCCGGAATACAAATACTCTCTGGCATTCGTGGGTTACGGCCCGGAAAGCGAAGAAGCGGTGATCGAGTTAACTTACAACTGGGGCGTTGATAAGTACGAGCTGGGCACGGCCTATGGCCATATCGCCCTGAGCGTCGACAATGCTGCCGAAGCCTGCGAGCGCATTCGCCAGAACGGCGGTAACGTCACGCGTGAAGCGGGTCCGGTAAAAGGCGGCTCCACCGTCATCGCGTTTGTTGAAGATCCTGATGGCTACAAAATTGAGCTGATTGAAGCCAAAGACGCCGGTCGCGGTCTGGGCAACTAATCTCCCGCCGGGCGCAGACTCTCTGTGCCCGTTGTTTTACTGCATCTCAGCGTAAAATTTGCCATAATGCGCGCTGCAATTTTTCCGTATTAAGAGACCCAGATGTCCGATAACGCTCAACTTTCCGGTCTGTGCGACCGTTTTCGTGGTTTTTATCCTGTCGTCATTGATGTCGAAACGGCGGGATTCAATGCCAAAACCGATGCGCTGCTTGAGGTTGCCGCCATCACGCTGAAAATGGATGAACAAGGCTGGCTGATGCCGGACACGACGCTGCATTTCCATGTTGAGCCGTTCGAAGGCGCAAACTTACAGCCCGAAGCGCTTGCCTTTAACGGAATCGATCCTTCTAACCCGCTGCGCGGCGCGGTCAGCGAGTACGATGCGCTGCATGCTATTTTCAAAATGGTGCGCAAGGGAATTAAAGACAGCGGTTGCAATCGTGCAATCATGGTGGCCCATAACGCCACGTTCGATCACAGTTTTATGATGGCCGCCGCTGAGCGCGCTTCGCTGAAACGTAACCCCTTCCACCCCTTCGTGACCTTTGACACTGCGGCCCTGAGCGGCCTGGCGCTGGGACAGACCGTGCTGTCAAAAGCGTGTCTGGCGGCGGGAATGGCGTTTGATGGAACGCAGGCGCACTCTGCGCTATACGACACCGAACGAACGGCCATTCTGTTTTGCGAAATCGTTAACCGCTGGAAGCGTCTTGGCGGCTGGCCGTTGCCGGTACCAGAAGAGGCATAATCGTGTCGGGTGGCGGTGCCCGCGCGTCCTGATAAGCGATGCGCCATCAGGCAAGCGCGTTTTCAGCAAAAAAAAAGCGACCAGATGGTCGCTTTTTTATTTCGGCTGAATTACTCAGCGTCAGGCTCTTCGGTTTTGTATTTTGCCGCAGTCTCTTTGATCAACTGCTGCAACTCACCGCGCTGGTACATTTCAATTAAGATATCGCAGCCGCCAACCAGCTCACCGTCCACCCACAGTTGCGGGAAGGTCGGCCAGTTTGCATATTTCGGCAGCTCGGCGCGGATGTCCGGGTTTTGCAGAATATCGACATAGGCAAAACGTTCACCACAGGCAGAAAGCGCCTGAACAGCCTGCGCGGAAAAACCGCAGCTTGGCAGTTTTGGAGAGCCTTTCATGTACAGGAGAATCGGGTTTTCAGCGATCTGGCGCTGGATTTTTTCGATAGTGGTGCTCATTGTCTTGCTTCCTTAAACTTCTTTACGGCAGTAGTCTGACATTGTAGCGGGTCAGGCTGGCAACGGAAAATAACATTTTCATCACGCTTTACTATTTTATCGTCTGAAGCCTGAAGTTGCATTCTAAATATCCCTTATCCACTTAAACAGTATGGAATTGTTTATCTGTTGACCCGTTTCCGCTTTTGTTGCTGCTTTTTTTTGCACTCAATAACGAAACGCGATTTTAGATGACAAAAGCTATTAACTTCCGGGGATTTTATAGATTAGAATCGATGCGTTTTGTAAATCATACGCAGGCATGAATTCGACCTGCCCTTAACCAGAGGATTGCTCAGTGGCGCGGATAAACCGGATCTCGATCACGCTCTGTGCTTTGCTTTTTACCACGCTCCCTTTTACGTCAATGGCGCATGCTTCCCGGCAAGCCAGGGCGACGCCTGCCGCGCATGTCACGAAAACGGCAGATAAGCAGAAGAACACCGCGACCAGCAAGAAAAAAACGAAGACTGCAAAAAAAGCCGTGAGTAAAACCCAAAGTAAAACGGCCTCCACATCGAAAAAACGCATTGCCTCCCCTGCGAAAACCACCAAAATCGCAAGCCGTCGTAGCAAACCCGCCACCACACAAACCGCCGCCGTAACCTGGACGGAAAAATGTACGCCGCGCAAGGGTCGTAAGCCGCATTGTGTCAAAGTAAAAGGCGCCCCGCTTGCCATTGCCGATGCGCATAAAGCGAAAATGCAGAAAGCCACCAACACGGCGATGAATAAATTAATGAATCAGATTGGCAAACCGTATCGTTGGGGCGGAACGTCTCCACGAACCGGTTTTGATTGCAGCGGTCTGGTTTATTACGCGTATAAGGATCTGGTGAAATTCCGCATCCCGCGTACTGCAAATGAAATGTATCATTTGCGCGATGCCGCGCCGATTGAACGTGGCGAACTGAAAAATGGCGATCTCGTGTTCTTCCGTACTCAGGGTCGCGGTACCGCCGATCACGTTGGCGTTTACGTTGGCAACGGCAAATTTATTCAGTCTCCGCGCAGCGGTCAGGAAATACAGATTACCTCTCTTAGCGAAGATTACTGGCAGCGCCATTACGTGGGCGCACGCCGGGTCATGACGCCGAAAACCATTCGATAAAACGTTACCCTGTAGTATGACTACAGGGTAAGTTCTTCTTTTGTATCACCTTTCAATTTGCTACCCTATCCTTACGTACAATAAGGTTATTGTGCGCACCTAATATAAATATAAGGAGAGAAGCAATGTCGTTTGAATTACCTGCATTACCGTATGCCAAAGATGCTCTTGCACCGCACATTTCTGCTGAGACGCTGGAATATCATTACGGCAAACATCATCAGACCTATGTGACCAACCTTAACAACCTGATCAAAGGCACGCCGTTTGAGGGGAAATCACTGGAAGAGATCGTTCGCGGCGCTGAAGGCGGCGTCTTCAATAACGCGGCCCAGGTCTGGAACCACACCTTCTACTGGAACTGCCTGGCACCTGATGCTGGCGGCGAACCAACGGGTAAACTGGCTGACGCCATTGTCGCGTCCTTCGGCAGCGTTGCCGATTTCAAAGCGCAGTTCACCGACGCCGCAATTAAGAACTTCGGTTCCGGCTGGACCTGGCTGGTGAAAGGGACGGATGGGAAACTGGCTATCGTCTCTACGTCGAATGCCGGTACGCCGCTGACCACCGACGCCACGCCGTTGATGACCGTTGATGTGTGGGAACATGCCTACTATATCGACTACCGCAATGCCCGTCCTGGCTACCTGGAGCACTTCTGGGCGCTGGTAAACTGGGACTTTGTGGCGAAAAACTTCGCGGCATAAAGAGAATAACGCAGAAGGGAGTCCCTTCTGCGTTTTAATGCTGCGCTTAGCTCGCCACGCAAACGTCTTCAGGCTGTCTGCGCGCAGAGACAAAGACCAGCAACAGCGCAAGCCCTGCCACAATCGCCCCCATCACCGGTACGAAACTGTAGCCCAAACCACCGGAAATCACTGCGCCCCCCGCCGCTGCGCCAAGCGCATTACCGAGATTAAAGGCACCGATATTGACCGATGAAGAGAGACCTGGCGCTTCGCTGGCAACCCGCATGACGCGCATTTGTAAAGGCGGAACCACCGCGAACGTCGCCGCCCCCCATACCACCATGCTGATAGCGGCGCCCACTTCATTGCGCGCCAGGAACGGGATCGCCAGCATAATCACCATCAGCAGCAGCAAAAATCCTTTCAGGGTGCCGTTAACCGAACGATCCGCCAGTTTTCCCCCCAGGTAGTTGCCGATAGAAAAGCCAACGCCAATCAGTACCAGCATACCGGTAACGAAGGCAGGCGTTGCATGCGTAATGCTGTGCAGCACCGGGGCGATATAGGTATAGAGCGTAAACATCGCGCCTGCGCCCAGAACGGTGGTCAGTAATGCCGATAACACCTGTGGTCGCAACAGCACCGCCAGCTCTTTGCGCACCTCAGGGCGCTCTCCCGCACCGCCTTTCGGCAACGAGAAAAAGAGGCTAATCATTGAAATTACACCCAGCCCCGCCGTCGCCATGAAGGACATACGCCAGCCAATGGTTTCCCCCAGCCAGGTCGCCGCAGGAACACCACCAATATTGGCGATCGTCAGCCCCATAAACATGGTGGCGACCGCACTGGCCTGTTTATGTTTGGGTACGACGCTGGCCGCCACCACCGACCCCAGACCGAAGAAAGCGCCGTGATTCAGGCTGGTCAGAATCCGCGACAGCATCAATGTAGTGTAATCCGGCGAGATGGCCGACAGCACATTTCCGAGGGTAAAAATCGCCATCAAAAAAATAAGCGCATTACGACGTGCGCGATGGGAAAGCAGCAGCGTCATCAACGGCGCGCCGACCATCACACCAACGGCATACGCGCTGATTAGCATTCCGGCCGCAGGAATCGAGACATCCACGCCGCGAGCGATAACGGGCAACAAGCCCATCGGAGAGAACTCGGTGGTTCCAATACCAAATGCGCCAATTGCCAGCGCCAGTAAGGGATAATTTATTTTCATACATCGACTCCGCAGCTTCGTGCCGTCACGGGGCACGCAAAAGAGTCAAAAGCATGACATCAATCACAAAACTAATAAAGTAAGCAAAATAGCAAAAGACTTTTACGATTTGGTTAAAAATGAGGAAGAAGAGAGAGGAAAGACAGAGGGAGAATGCTCTCCCTCAGAGGTAAATCAGTTCAGTGCGGCAGTCAGACCGCCCGCGACAATCAGGCCCAGCACAATAATGGTGGTCACTAACGAAAATTTCAGATCGGTGCTCATCAAGTTTTCTCCTTTTTATTCCCACACAAAAAGTGATATTGCGCATTTTTACACACTTGAATGCAAAAATCTCCCATGATTTATATTGATAAGCGCTTTTAACTCTTCCCCTTTTCGTCAAGATCAGACAAAATTCCACGCTTACTTGATTAGCGTACCGGCCATTGCCTCCTTCCTGATGTTCCGTGTCGTTTTCCCGGCGTGCCGCAACCCTGACGTTGCGATCAAGGTGTGTAAAGGCAAACGTTTACTTACAGTATTTTCAGGAGTTCAGGATATGGTCTGGAGTGAGATGTAATGGCAACAATTAAAGATGTGGCGAAGCGAGCAAACGTTTCCACTACAACCGTATCACACGTAATTAACAAAACGCGCTTCGTTGCGGAAGAGACGCGCAACGCGGTATGGGCAGCCATTAAAGAGCTGCACTACTCTCCCAGCGCGGTTGCTCGCAGCCTGAAGGTTAACCACACCAAATCGATTGGTTTGCTGGCGACCAGCAGCGAAGCCGCCTATTTTGCTGAAATTATCGAAGCCGTTGAAAAGAACTGTTTCCAGAAAGGATATACGCTGATTCTGGGCAACGCCTGGAACAACCTGGAAAAACAGCGCGCGTACCTCTCCATGATGGCGCAAAAACGCGTGGATGGCCTGCTGGTCATGTGTTCCGAATACCCTGAGTCCCTGCTCTCTATGCTTGAAGAGTATCGCCATATCCCGATGGTGGTGATGGACTGGGGCGAAGCCAAAGCGGACTTTACCGATACGGTCATTGATAACGCCTTTGCAGGCGGCTATATGGCCGGTCGTTATCTGGTTGAACGCGGCCACCGTGAAATTGGCGTGATCCCCGGCCCGATGGAACGCAACACCGGCGCAGGTCGTCTGGCTGGCTTTATGAAAGCGATGGAAGAAGCGTTGATAAACGTGCCGGAAAACTGGATCGTTCAGGGTGATTTCGAGCCGGAATCAGGCTACCGCGCGATGCAGCAAATGATCTCCCAGTCTCACCGCCCGACGGCCGTATTCTGCGGTGGCGACATTATGGCGATGGGCGCGTTGTGCGCCGCTGACGAGATGGGGCTGCGCGTACCGCAGGATATCTCGGTCATCGGCTACGACAACGTGCGCAACGCGCGTTACTTTACGCCTGCGCTGACGACGATTCACCAGCCGAAAGATTCTCTGGGTGAAACGGCCTTCAATATGCTGCTTGACCGTATCGTCAATAAACGCGAAGAGTCGCAGTCCATTGAGGTGCATCCGCGTCTGATTGAGCGTCGCTCTGTCGCCGATGGCCCGTTCCGCGACTATCGCCGTTAATCCCCTTCTGCGGGAGCCTCTTCCGGCTCCCGTAACCACTCTTTATTCAGCGTTTCGCTGTCGCCCAGATAGTCCAGTAACCAGGCCAGCGCGGGCGACGTGTCATTCTGCTGCCACGTCAGACAGCACGCCGCATCAGGAAACGGATTCTCAAGCTGTAGCGCCACCCATTTCCCGCTGTCGATCCACGGCTTAGCAAAGTGGGTCGGCACCATTCCCACACACAGTCCCGCTGAGAGGCAGGTCGCTGAAGATTCCCAGTCCGGCACCACCACGCGTTTTTGATTATCCAGCAGCCAGGTGATGCGCTTCGGAAGCGTACGCGAGGTATCCTCCCGGACCAGCGACGGCCAGTTGCGCAACGTGTCGTCACTGAGCGGGCCAGCCATTGACGCCAGCGGATGATGGCGGGCGACCACGCAGCTCCAGCTCAGCATCCCCATATCGCGAAAGGTGTAGCGTCCTCCAACCGGAATGGCCTGCGTCGCGCCGATAGCCAGCTCCACGCGCCCGTCCGACAGCGCATCCCAGACGCCGTTAAATACCTCCTGAAAGACCAGCAATTCCACATCATCAAAATGGCGATAAAAATCAACAATCATCTGCCGGGTGCGCTCCGGCTTAACAATATTGTCGACCGCAATCGCCAGTTGCCCCCGCCAACCGTTGGCTATCTGCTGGCACTGCTGCCGGGTGATCTGCATTTTTTTGATAACAGAGCGCCCTTCCTTTAAAAACCATGCCCCGGCGGGGGTCAGTTCAACGTCCCGATGGCGTCGTTCGAAAAGCGGCACCGCCAGCCACTCTTCCAGTTGACGGACGGTGTAGCTCACCGCAGAAGGCACGCGGTGCAACTCCTGCGCCGCAGAACTAAAACTGCCATTACGGGCAACGGCATCAACCACTTCGAGTGAATATTCTGACCACATATTCTACCTGCAAAAATTTTGAATCCAGTAGCCAAATATTAGCGTTTCACAAGCAGAATTTCACTCCCTACACTCAGCGGCAATGTCTTACTTCTGGAAAAGAGAAACAATTATGCAACCCGGAAAAGGTTTTTTAGTCTGGCTGGCGGGTCTCAGCGTGCTGGGCTTTCTAGCAACAGATATGTATCTGCCCGCGTTCGCGGCAATTCAGGCCGACCTGCAAACACCGGCGGCGGCTGTCAGCGCCAGCCTCAGTCTGTTCCTGGCCGGTTTCGCCGTCGCGCAACTGCTGTGGGGGCCGCTGTCAGACCGTTACGGGCGTAAACCCATTTTGCTGCTGGGTCTCTCCATCTTCGCGCTGGGCAGTCTGGGGATGATGTGGGTCGAAAGCGCTACCGGACTGCTGATACTGCGTTTTATTCAGGCGGTGGGGGTTTGTGCCGCTACGGTGATCTGGCAGGCGCTGGTGACGGATTATTATCCAACGCAAAAAATTAATCGCATCTTCGCCACCATTATGCCGCTGGTCGGTTTATCGCCCGCCCTTGCGCCTTTACTCGGCAGTTGGATCCTGACGCATTTTTCCTGGCAGGCCATTTTTGCCACGCTGTTCATCATTACGCTGATATTGATGCTGCCCGCCTTACGCTTAAAGCCAACAACAAAAGCACATAACCACAGCCAGGAAAAACTGACCTTCGCCAACCTGCTGCGTTCACAAACTTATCGCGGCAACGTCCTGATTTACGCCGCCTGCTCCGCCAGCTTTTTTGCCTGGCTGACGGGTTCCCCGTTTATCCTCAGCGAAATGGGCTATAGCCCGGCGGTGATTGGTCTGAGCTATGTACCGCAGACCATCGCGTTCCTGGTGGGCGGTTACGGTTGCCGCGCGGCGCTGCAAAAATGGCAGGGTCAACAGCTGTTGCCCTGGTTACTGGTTCTCTATGCGCTGAGCGTGGTCGCCACCTGGGGCGCCAGCTTCATCAGCCATGTTTCGCTGACGGAGATCCTGATTCCATTCTGTGTGATGGCTATCGCGAACGGCGCGATCTACCCTATCGTGGTCGCCCAGGCGCTGCGCCCCTTCCCGCAAGCGACCGGACGCGCAGCAGCCTTACAGAACACGCTGCAACTGGGTCTGTGTTTCCTGGCAAGCCTGGTCGTTTCGTGGCTGATCAGCACGCCGCTGCTTACCACCACCAGCGTAATGCTGTCGACGGTGGCTCTGGCGGCGCTGGGATACTGGCTGCAACTTCAGGCGCAGGAACCGGCTACGCGCGCAGCAAACACCGAAGTTGCGCACAGCGAATCTCACTAAAAATGTTCAACAACAGGTAATTAGCTCGCTAACAATTTTCGGTTGTATCATCGAATTTTGAGGCCTATACTAAATTTCGGTTGTTAATATTACGATAATTATTATGCGTTAACGGGAACCGGAGCGTTCCCGTTTCACCACGGATGGCCTTTTCGGTAAGGGTTCCTCCCTTCCTCTGTTCTACGTCGGATAATAGACTCGCGGAATTATTCCGTGAGATTTCTCACAAAGCCCAAAAAGCGTCTACGCTGTTTTAAGGTTCTGATCACCGACCAAGTGATGGAGAAGCTATGAGTTCATCGTGTATAGAAGAAGTCAGCGTACCAGATGATGACTGGTATCGTATCACCAACGAATTGCTGGGCCGTGCGGGTATCGCCATCAATGGCACTGCCCCGGCGGATATTCGTGTTAAAAACCCCGATTTTTTCAAACGTGTATTACAGGAAGGATCGCTGGGGTTAGGTGAAAGTTATATGGATGGCTGGTGGGAATGCGATCGACTGGACATGTTTTTTAGTAAAGTCTTACGAGCCGGGCTCGAAAACCAACTCCCCCACCATTTCAAAGATACGCTGCGTATCGCGGGCGCACGCCTGTTCAACTTACAAAGTAAAAAACGCGCCTGGATAGTCGGGAAAGAACATTACGATCTCGGCAACGATCTTTTCTCCCGCATGCTCGACCCGTATATGCAATATTCCTGCGCTTACTGGAAAGATGCCGACACACTGGAATCCGCCCAGCAAGCGAAGCTGAAGCTCATTTGTGAAAAATTACAGTTGCAGCCGGGTATGCGCGTGCTGGATATCGGATGCGGCTGGGGTGGCTTGTCCCAGTTTATGGCGTCCAATTATGACGTCAGCGTCGTTGGCGTCACGATTTCCGCCGAGCAGCAAAAGATGGCCCAGGAACGTTGCGCTGGTCTGGACGTTTCTATTCGGCTACAGGATTACCGCGACCTTAACGATCAGTTTGATCGCATTGTGTCCGTTGGTATGTTTGAACACGTCGGGCCGAAGAACTATAAAACCTATTTTGAAGTGGTCGACCGTAATTTGAAACCGGACGGTATTTTCCTGCTCCACACTATCGGTTCCAAAAAGACGGATAATAACGTCGACCCGTGGATCAATAAGTATATTTTCCCGAACGGGTGCCTGCCGTCTGTTCGCCAGATTGCGAATGCCAGCGAATCGCATTTCGTGATGGAAGACTGGCACAACTTTGGCGCAGATTACGACACCACCCTGATGGCCTGGTATTCTCGCTTTATCAACGGCTGGCCGGAAATTGCAGATAATTACACCGAACGGTTTAAACGCATGTTCAGTTATTATCTGAATGCATGCGCCGGGGCGTTTCGCGCCCGTGATATACAGCTATGGCAGGTGGTTTTTTCTCGCGGCGTCGAACACGGCCTGCGTATTCCCCGCTAATCCTGATAACCCCCGCGCTGCGGGGGTTTTTACGTCGGGTTGGTTACGCGTCGCCTGCATGCAGGTTCGCCGCGCTTTCCCGTGCCGCCAGCACGCGCTCGACGGTGTCAACAACCGCCTGGGTTTGCGGATCAATTTCGATATTGACGCGAGCGCCCAGTTTTTTCTTACCCAGCGTGGTGCGTTCCAGCGTTTCCGGGATCAGATGAACGCAAAAGCGCGTTGGCGTCACTTCCCCTACCGTCAGACTGATGCCATCGATGCCGATGAATCCCTTATACAGGATATATTTCATCAGCTGCGGGTCCTGAACTTTAAACCAGACCTGACGATTATTCTCAGAGGTCAGAATTTTCGAAATTTCAGCCGTGGTCATAATGTGACCCGACATTAAATGCCCGCCAATCTCATCGCTGAATTTCGCCGCACGCTCCACGTTAACGAGATCGCCGACGCTCAGATCGCCAAGATTGGTAATGCGTAACGTCTCTTTCATCAGGTCAAAGCTGATTTGATTACCGTTTATTTCAGTGACGGTCAGGCAACAGCCGTTGTGCGCCACCGATGCGCCAGTCTCCAGCGCGTCCAGCATGTGTTCAGGTAATTCCACGACATGCGTGCGGAAATTCGGTTTTTCATCAATCGACACCAGTTTCGCGGTGCCCTGCACAATACCTGTAAACATACCTGCAACTCCTGAAATCAGTTAATACATCTCTGCCCAGCACAATAGCAGGTGGAAAATCAGGTTGCCAGCAAAGCGCTAAAAGCGCCTGTTTTTTCACTGGAGAATTACGTATTCCTCGCTACAATAGACTGAAATTTCCCCTGCATTTTCTTCTTGCTGCCATTTAAGGCGGCTTTTTTAGTCTCTCAAATAACAACAAATAATAGGTGTATACGTGCAGAAGTATATCAGTGAAGCGCGTCAGTTATTAGCTCTGGCAATACCGGTGATTCTTGCGCAAATCGCCCAAACCGCGATGGGATTCGTCGATACCGTGATGGCTGGCGGGTACAGCGCCACGGATATGGCTGCCGTCGCTATCGGCACATCCATCTGGCTGCCCGCCATTCTGTTTGGTCATGGGCTGTTACTGGCTCTGACCCCGGTTATCGCGCAGCTCAACGGCTCTGGCCGCCGCGAACGCATCGCTCACCAGGTGCGACAAGGCTTCTGGCTGGCGGGCTGTGTGTCCGTTCTCATTATGTTTGTGCTATGGAATGCCGGATACATTATCCGTTCTATGCATAACATTGATCCTGCGCTGGCGGATAAAGCCGTGGGCTATCTTCGCGCGCTCCTGTGGGGCGCGCCGGGATACCTGTTCTTTCAGGTTGCGCGTAACCAGTGCGAAGGTCTGGCAAAAACCAAACCCGGCATGGTCATGGGCTTCCTTGGCCTGCTGGTCAACATTCCGGTGAACTATATATTCATCTATGGCCACTTCGGTATGCCGGAACTCGGCGGCGTGGGCTGCGGCGTTGCCACGGCGGCGGTCTATTGGGTGATGTTTATCGCGATGGCCTCGTATGTGAAACGTGCGCGTTCAATGCGCGATATCCGCAACGAGCGCGGATTCAGCAAGCCGGATACGGCGGTCGTGAAACGTCTGGTACAGCTAGGTTTGCCGATCGCCCTGGCGCTGTTTTTTGAAGTCACCCTGTTTGCCGTGGTGGCGCTGTTGGTTTCACCGCTGGGTATTGTGGATGTCGCAGGCCACCAGATTGCCCTGAACTTCAGTTCGCTGATGTTCGTATTGCCGATGTCGCTAGCGGCTGCGGTTACCATCCGCGTGGGCTATCGACTTGGCCAGGGCTCAACGCTGGATGCCCAGACAGCCGCCAGAACCGGGCTGGGCGTCGGGGTTTGCATGGCCGTTATCACCGCAATTTTTACCGTGACGCTGCGTGAGCCTATCGCCCTGCTCTATAACGACAATCCTGAAGTGGTCACGCTCGCCGCGCAACTGATGCTGCTGGCGGCGGTGTATCAAATTTCCGATTCGATCCAGGTTATCGGCAGCGGTATTTTGCGTGGTTATAAAGATACGCGGTCGATTTTCTTTATTACCTTTACAGCTTACTGGGTGCTGGGATTACCGAGCGGTTATATCCTCGCGCTGACCGATCTGGTGGTGGATCGCATGGGACCGGCCGGGTTCTGGATGGGCTTTATTATCGGCCTGACGTCTGCGGCTATTATGATGATGCTGCGTATGCGATACCTGCAACGCCAGTCATCAGCGATTATTTTGCAGCGCGCTGCGCGATAAATCAGCAATAGCCGCCGAACGGCGGCTATTCTCTCGACATTTTGCGCGTTTCCTCTGCAATCGAGTGAAATCAGGAAGAAAATTACGTTTTCCCTCTTGCCTCATTCCGGCTCTGCCGCTAATATTCGTCCCCGTTGTCACCTGCAACATTGCGTTCATAGCTCAGTTGGTTAGAGCACCACCTTGACATGGTGGGGGTCGTTGGTTCGAGTCCAATTGAACGCACCATCCTGCGTCTGTAGCTCAGTTGGTTAGAGCACCACCTTGACATGGTGGGGGTCGATGGTTCGAGTCCATTCAGACGCACCATTCTTTATCCACACAGCACACTGTTCCCACAGCGCATTGTTCCCACAAATCTTTCCTGAATTCATGGTTTGACCGTTGTACAGACCAACAACCGCAACTGTCCCTTCACGCCTGCTGCCCTGATATTAATTATCTTACTGATTTTATTCTATTTAATAACCTGAAATTGCCGCTAACGGCAGCGCGCTCGCACGACTAAAAATGTAAATGATAATCATTATTGTGTTGCAAATGAGAAATATTGCTAATAAGTTATTTCACGCAATTTCTCTTTTAACAATGGCAAGTGATTAATATCATGATAAAAAAGGCATATAAATTATCGCTTTTGAGTTCGCTTATTGCAGGGAGTCTGGCGATTCCTGCGGTACAGGCTGACGACATCAAAACAGCGGCAAACCAGAAAGCAGAACAAACAAACGCCAGTAACCCACCTGAGAAACAGGCTGCCCGCGACAAAGAAATAAACAGCGGCGAAACCATGGTCGTGACGGCCAAAGAACAGACGCTCCAGGCCCCCGGCGTCTCTATCATTGACAGTGAGGCCATTAAAAAACGGCCAATACAGCGCGACGTCGCTGAGATCATTCGCACCATGCCGGGCGTCAATCTCACCGGGAACTCTAACAGCGGACAACGCGGGAATAACCGCCAGATTGATATCCGCGGCATGGGGCCGGAGAACACTCTGATTCTGATTGACGGTATGCCTGTCTCCAGCCGCAACTCGGTGCGCTATGGCTGGAGCGATGAGCGCGATACCCGTGGCGACACCAACTGGGTGCCGCCAGAAATGATCGAGCGCATTGAGGTCATCCGTGGCCCGGCCGCCGCGATGTACGGCAGTGGCGCAATGGGCGGGGTCGTCAATATCATCACCAAACCGGCGACGGACGAATGGCACGGCAGTTTAAATACCTATTACAACTTTCCACAGCACAAATCCGAAGGCAGCACCAAACGCTATAACGGCAGTTTAAGCGGCGCGCTGGCGGATAATCTGACCCTGCGAGTCTACGGTAACTGGAATAAAACGCAGGCTGATGCCCAGGATATCAACGAAAACCACACGACCCCGCGTATCGGTTCTTATGCCGGTAGCTACCCCGCTGGCCGTGAAGGTTTTATCAATAAAGACATCAATTCAGCTCTGCGCTGGGAATTTATGCCGATGCAGGCGCTGGAACTGGGGGCCGGCTACAGTCGCCACGGCAACCTGTATGCCGGTGATACGCAAAACACCAACAGCAACGCGCTGGTAAAAAAATATTATGGCAAAGAAACAAACGTTCTCTACCGCCAGACGCTCAGCCTGAAATATACCGGCGCCTGGGACAGCGGCGTCACCACCAATAACTATGTACAGTTTGAAAAAACGCGTAATACCCGCCTCAATGAAGGCCTCTCTGGCGGCATCTCGGGGATTTTCAGCCCGTCAAATGAAGGGTTCTCGACCATTTCGTTGTATGACACCAACCTGCACTCGGAAGTGAATATCCCGCTTGACCTGTGGGTTAGCCAGACGCTGACCTTTGGCGCGGAATTTAACCACCAGGCGATGAAAGATCCGTCGTCAAATACCGAATCCACCACCGGCGGAGGCTCGGTTCCGGGGATTGCGATACCGGGCGCAGCAAATACAGCTCAGCGGATATTTACGGCATCTTTGCGGAAGATAACCTTGAACTGACGGACAGCACCCGTCTGACCCCTGCCATTCGCTTCAACCACCAGAGTATTAGCGGCAGTAACTGGAGTCCGTCACTGAACCTCTCCCAGGAACTGGGCGGTGACTTCACGTTAAAACTGGGTATTGCCCGCGCATGGAAAGCACCAAACCTGTATCAAACCAACCCCAACTACCTGTTATTCAGTAAAGGCCAGGGATGCTACGGCGGCGGCGCCTGCTATCTGCAAGGCAACCGCGATCTGAAAGCAGAAACCAGCGTCAATAAAGAGGTAGGGATTGAATATAATCATGATGAAGTGCAGGCCGGGCTGACCTGGTATCGCAACGACTACCATGACAAGATTGCAGCCGGTGACTCGGTTGCGGGCAAAGCCACCTCCGCAAATATTTATCAATGGGAAAACGTGCCAAAAGCCGTCGTTCAGGGGCTGGAAGGGACGTTCAATTTCCCGCTTGCCGATACGCTGAAGATGAAAAATAACTTCACCTATATCATCGAGAACAAGAATAAGAAGAGTGGAGATTACCTGTCGGTTATTCCCAAATACACCATCAACTCAACGCTGGAGTGGCAGGCCGCTAACGATCTGTCGGTGCAGGGTACGCTGACGTGGTATGGCCGCCAGAAACCGAAAAAATACACTTATCAAGGGAACCCCACTTCGGGCAGCGAAACCCGACAGGTATCGCCTTATGCGCTGGTGGGCATGAGTGCGACTTACGCGGTGACGAAATATGTGGATGTAACCGCAGGGATCGATAACCTGTTCGACAAGCGCCACTTCCGTGAAGGGAATGCCCAGACCACCGGTAACGCCACCACGGGCGCGTATCTGTGGGGAGCCGGTGCGAACACCTATAACGAACCTGGCCGCACCTACTACATGCAGGTGGGACTGCACTTCTGACGACCACCAGACACGCATCATAGTGTAATGGCTAAGGGCGGCTTCCCGCCGCCCTCTTCACTCACTGCCCGGTTAATCGCAGCGCGCTGCCCCGGGAGTCTCCTCCGCGCTCATATTCAGTAACGCGCTCTGAAAAGAGGCGGTGAACATCGGCCCGTGCGTCAACCCCGGGTAATTCCACCAGGCAACCGCAAGCCCGTCTTTTTGCAGGGCGGAAACGGCGTCGCGGGTTTTATTCAGGATATCGGAAACCGGAGTCTGCGCGTTTTTCCCCGGTGAAGCGGAACCTTCCATGAAAAATAAACGCTTATGGCAATTTTTCGCGGCATCCATTGTGGTTAACCGGGTTAACAACGAGGAATTGTCTCTTCCCAGCGATGGGCTGGCGCTGTAGTAAAACCGAAAAAATGACGACGACAGCCACGAATCAAGGACGAATAAGCCGCCGTAGGAGTGTCCCCATACGCCGCGTCGTTCAGGATCGATGTTGAGTCCTTGTTCCGTTTGCGGCGCGATACGCGTCTCCAGCAGTCGACGGAAGTCCCCACTGCCGCCACCCGGTCGACGGTAGCGCCCCTCCGCCCCGCTTTTCACTTCCAGCGCGGGCGTATAATCATAGGCTCTGCCGTTCAGATCAAAGGGTAAGTGGGTCTGGTAGCCGATGGCGACAATAACGGGGGGCGTTTTTTCCGCCAGTTGTTTCAGCAAGTCCTCCGTCAGGCGGTCCATCACCGCGTTGCCATCCAGCATATACAGAACCGGATAACCCGACGCTGGCGGCGTTTTATCAGGAATGCCGGTCCAGACCTTGTAATGCCTTTTTCCGTCGGCGGAGTCGAAATTTTCAACCCTGAAATGGTAAAACGCGGAACCCCGATCGGCGATATTCGGCCCCAGCGGCTCCATATCCGGCCTGGCATACCCTTTCGCGCCATACAGCAAAGTAATACAAGAGATCGCTAAAAACGGCGCCATGCGACGACGCCCGTTTCGATACTCACGGCCATACATCTCTTCGTTATTCCTTTTTTTACAGGTGAAATTCAGATTTTTACAACATTACATACAGTTACCCGAAAGGCTCTGCGGGTCAAGTAAACCGTTACGGCCTTCATTCACATTTAAAATTCTGGTGAATGTATTTTAATCACTTATTTCGCAAAACAATATAAGTTTGTGCAAAGTCTCACAGTAACCTATTTTTATGCACGTTATAGTGGCGATAACAGCAAATAAACAAGGCCTCTATTCGTTATGAAAAACATCTTTACACTGACATTCCTCGCGCTAAGCTGCCTTTCCACGCACGCTATAGCCAGTGAAAAACTTGCCGGTAATGAAATTCTCGCCGTTCAGAAAGGCGGTGTCCCGGATAAGATTTATGAAAACAACAAGCCTCATTTAAGAATTGCGACCTATAACATCGGCAAAAATGAAGCGTCCGAAAATGTAGCTGATTTCACGTCGCTTAATGCCGCTATCAAAAAAATTGCAGCCGATATCATTGCGGTTCCAGAGGTTGATAATAAAACCGCAAGAAGCCAAAAGATTGATCAATTGAAAACGATCGCTGATGCAAATAACTATCACTATGCCTTTGGTAAGGCGCTGGATTTTGACGGTGGTGAATACGGGCTCGGCATTTTATCGAAATACAAAATTCAGCATACTCAGGTTATCAATTTACCCTCAGGCGATGCAGAACAACGGGTAGCATTACTGGCGCAAATTGAGGTTCCGGGTTTCGATACGCCGGTACTGGTCATGGTTACCCACCTTGACTGGCAAAAAGATCCCACCATGCGAATTGAGCAAGTCCGCCATCTGCTGGATGTCAGTATTGGCGATGCGTCATCCGATTTTAAAGATATCGCCTCTTCAATAAAAATTCTGGCTGGCGATTTCAACTCTACCCGTGACGAACAGCCGTTAAAAGAAATTGGCTATTTCTTTAATCCGGTTGAGAAACAGGGGACGGATTATCGTACATGGCCTGCGGTTAACCCGGCGATTGATATTGACCACATCTTCACTTTCAAGGGGCAAAAATGGGATGTGAAGAAGATAGACATTCCGCATAACTCCCCTGCTTTCACCTGGTCGTCGGCAAGCGATCATCTCCCCTTTATCGCGGATATGGAACTCACCGAGCAGTAACCTATTGGCAGGGATGGCGGGATTTCCGCTTTCCCTGCTGGCAACCGCACCGATCGCCAATAGCGCAAGGTGCATCAATCACAGATTTTGCCCTATACTGGAAAGCTGGCAAACACTGAACTAAACAGGTGATTGATGGATATTGATCTCGACAATCTGGTCTTTGACGGGCTGGAGGAAGCGCAAGAGCGTAACGCTGAACGTGTGGAAGACGCAGATAAAAAAGCCCAGGCGGTTATTGCGGATGATGATTGCGGCGATGCCTGCAAAATATAACGACAGAACCGGCGTAATGCCGGTTTTTTTATTCAGGATTAAGCCGCAGAAAGCGCGCAGATTTCGTTCCAGTATGCCTCGCGCGTTTGTCGATGTTCAGCGTTCTGTTTTATCACGGAACCACTCCGGATCAATGTTGGCGATATCCACGCCATACAGGCTGGCGACAGGAAGAACAGACTCAACAATACGCTGAAGATGAGGCTCCGCATCGTACTGTCGGGTCTGTGGACGTGCTTTCACCACAGTATGCCAAAGACGTTTAAACCCATTCATCTTCTCCGCCCCTCTGTCTGTATGCTGGATGCGTTTTATTGCAGCGCATTCGCGTGAAAAAATGAAATACGAAATCCTGCCATCCTTGTGCATTTATTGCATTAGACCATCCCATCTTAATTCACCGACCATTAACATCTGTTTTACTAATATCTTTTTGTATATAGATAAGAATCTTTTCTTATTTGGTGACGACGGCGAGTTGTGGGAGCGTAAAAAGACAAACCCAATCATGTCGCGAATGCAGCGGCCTTTTTGACCGCGACATGAATTATTTAGCGTCTCTACAGGGATATCAAAGAAGATGATGGCAACGACAATTCACAGCACTAAAAAAACATTACTGGCATTAAGTGCGCTATTCGCATCCGGTATTGCCGCATTACCCGCCCAGGCCGATCAACTGGCGGATATTAAAGCCGCCGGCGTAGTGAAAGTGGCCACGTTCGATGCGAACCCGCCGTTTGGCTCCGTCGATCCGCAAACGCATAAAATCGTTGGTTACGACGTTGATTTTGCCGAAGCGCTGGCCAAATCGTTGGGAGTCAAACTAGAACTGGTCGCCACCAACCCAGCCAACCGTATCCCGTTACTGCAATCGGGTAAGGCCGATCTGATCGTCGCGGATATTACCATCACCCCGGAGCGCGCCCAGGTTATCGACTTTTCCGTTCCCTATTTTGTCACCGGGCAACAATTCCTGGTTCCGGCGACCTCCCCCGACAAGCTGGATGAGTACAGCCGCGCGCGAATTGGCGCGGTGAAAGGAACAACGGGGGAACAGGCGCTGCACCAGCGTTTCCCGCAATCCCGCGTGCTGGCCTATGATGATATCCCGCTGGCGCTGACTGCGCTGCGTAATGGCAACGTTCAGGCGATCACCCAGGACAGCACCATTCTGGCGGGCCTGTTAAGCGGGGCGCCGGACAAAGCCAACTTTAAAATCCTACCCGACCTGCTGAGTAAAGAGGAAATCGGCGTCGGGGTGAAAAAAGGCGAACCCGCGTTGTTAAAGGCGGTGAACGATGAACTGCTGAAGCTCGAGTCCACCGGACAGGCGGCCAAAATCTATGACGTCTGGTTCGGCCCCGAAACCAAAAATCCACAGCCGCGCGCCTTTAAAATAGAAGCGAAGTAATATGCTCTCAGGTTTGTTTACCCGCTCCGCAGCTTCGGCTGCGGATTTTACGCATTTGCGTCAGGCGCGCGTTGAACTGCGCGATGTGATCAAACAGTACGACGGGCACCGGGTATTAAACGGTGTCAATCTGACGGTGGAACCCGGAGAAGTCGTTACCATCCTTGGGCCATCCGGTTCGGGAAAATCCACGCTTATTCGACTCATCAACCAGCTTGAGTCATTAAGCGGCGGCGATATTTTTATCGATGATAAGCCCATTGGTCAGCTCAAGGGCGCAGCGCTGCGCCAGTTACGCAGCCGCATTGGATTCGTATTCCAGCAATTCAACCTTTACGCCCATCTGACGGCGCAGCAGAACATTACGCTGGCGCTGGAATATGTGCATGGCTGGAATAAAGAGGCCGCCAAACAGCGAGCCCGCGAATTGCTGGATCAGGTGGGTCTGGCTGAAAAAGCCGACGCATTTGCCGCCCAGCTCTCTGGTGGACAGCAGCAGCGCGTCGCCATTGCCCGCGCGCTGGCCTCCTCTCCGCAAATTATCCTTTTTGATGAGCCAACATCCGCGCTGGACCCGGAAATGATCGGCGAAGTCTTACAGGTCATGAAGAATCTTGCCCACAGCGGGATCACCATGATCGTCGTTACGCACGAGATGCACTTCGCTCGCGAAATTGCCGACCGTGTCGTGTTTATCGATGGCGGCGATATTCTGGAAGTCGCCTCGCCTGAAGCATTTTTTACCCGTCCGCAGCACCCCAGAACCCAGCGCTTCCTGAAGAAAGTGCTCGATCCGTTACACCAGGAGTCATCGTTATAATGCTTACTCTGGACTGGCAGGGGGTGCTGAGCGGGCAACCTCTGCAATGGGTCATCTCGGGTTTTTTGACCACGCTCTGGGTCACGCTGGCAGGCGTTTTGCTATCGACACTGCTGGCGATTATCCTGCTCGCGCTACGTCTCTCCGGCAACGCATTCGGTCGCCGTCTGGTCGCCGCCTGGGTCTCGCTGTTTCGCAATACGCCTCTGCTTGTGCAGTTGATGTTCTGGTACTTCGCAGCGTGGAATTTTCTGCCCCGTGACGTGATTGATTTCGTTAATACCGATCATTTTTGGTCGATCCTGCCTGGCGATGTCTGGTGGCTGACGCCAGAATTTCTCTGCTCCGCATGGGGGCTGGGGGTATTCACATCGGCCTTCCTGGTTGAGGAGATCGCCTCGGGGTTGCAGGCGGTATCCGCCGGGCAGCGAGAGGCCGCTGTATCGCAAGGTTTTTCCGCATGGACGACCCTCCGCCATATTCTGCTCCCCCAGGGGCTGGCAAACGCCTGGCAACCCATCGTGGGACAATACCTTAATCTGATGAAACTCTCATCGCTTGCCAGCGGTATCGGCTTTGCCGAACTGACCTATCAGGTGCGACAAATTGAAAGCTATAACGCCCATGCTCTGGAAGCCTTTGCCGTCGGCACCGCGCTCTATTTGCTGACCGGCATTGTATTGGGTCTGCTACTGGCGCGGCTAAACCCCGCCCCGGCCAAAAGAGTGAAACCCAAAACGCGTATTTTCAGCATCAGGAGTCCACACCATGATCGCTAATATTTCGGTCATTACCGACAATCTGGATTACCTGCTGTGGGGACGCGCTGCTGATGGTCAACCCGGCGGCGTGCTCCTCACATTGTTGATGGCGCTGGGTGCTGGCGTGCTGGCGCTTCCCGGCGGGGTGGTTCTCGCCTGTCTTGCCTGGCGATTTCCGGGCGTTATCCGTAATGGGCTGTTTCTCTGGGCAGAATTTATTCGCGGCATTCCGCTGATCTTCGTGATCTTCTGGATGTGGTATTTGCTGCCAATGCTTACCGGAAGCGATCTTCCCGGCGCCGTTACCGTCACTCTGGCGCTGGCCTGGTTTACTGCGGCATCGGTGATGCACTCCGTTTATGCCGGCATAAACGCGCTTCCTGCCGGGCAGTACGACGCCTCGGTAGTGCAGGGATTTCGCCCGTTTCAGGCATTATGGCTCATTCTGCTTCCCCAGGTGCTACGCAATGTAATGCCGTCATTGACCGGCATTTTTATCGGCCTGCTGAAAGACACGTCGCTGGCGTTTATCGTCAATGTTCCTGAACTGACTACCGTCGCCGGTCAGGTGAATAACCGGGTACAGATTTACCCGGCGGCCATTTTTATCTTTACCGGACTGGTCTATTACCTGCTCTGTTTTGGCCTGGAGAGATTCACCCGTCGACGATTCGCTATCCGATAAACGGCTCAACACTCAACAAACTGATGTTGTTCGTTGAGGCGATATTTTACCCCGGCGCGTATGTTGTTCTCGCCTTCAATGGCAACGGCGAAACGGGTACGTTCGCCATCGTGATACGCCAGCGCAGCACAGCCGCCGGGCCCCAGTATCAGGGAGTCAACGTGCCCGGTGCTGGCGATGACCGCATTGTCACCGCTGGTAACGAGATGGACATTCTCTCCGCTGTTGGCAATTCTGGCATTGGCGCCAAAGCTGACAACCTGCGCCAGATCGCCATTGCTGGCAATATTGCTCCTGTCACCCAGCGTGCTGATGCGCACCCGCATTCCCGCGCTGGCAATACGACTCCCGTCACCGGCGCAGCTTACGCGGGTTGAGTTCCCTGCCACCGCCACCCGCGCGCGATCGCCGGAACAACCTATATGCGTGTTGTAGCCTGCGCTGCCAATGCGCGCGCAGTACCCCGCGCTGGCAATCTGCGAAGCGTACCCCACGCTGGCAATTTTGACGTTATCGCCCGCACATCCCAGATGAACGTTATCGTCCGCGCAGGCAATGTGTTCGCTATTACCGTGGTGCGATTGCGCACTCACCAGGCTGTCCATCGCGCTGATATCCTGACGCGCAAAGCTCTCCTCATCCAGCCAGCGCGACCAGGCATATTCCACCAGGCTATTTGCCCAGTCGAGATAGCCTTCACTGCTCAGCGCCCGATGCACGTCGGCGTAGCTGCCGCCATTCGGAAAGCGACGGACAAACCAACGATAGATGACGGGCCCGACTCGCCAGGTACGTAAATCCTCTCGCGTAATGATCATCCGTTAGTGCCGATGATAGCCATCAACCATGCAGCGGAAGGTCTCACCGGGAGTACGACCTGTCGTGCAAAGGTAAAGATGACCGAAGATAAAAAAGAGGCTAACGATCGCCAGCGCGAAATGCGCCTGCAACAGCCAGTAACGCACGCCGGGGAACAGATCGCCCGCCGCCTGCGGATAAAGCGACAGTAGTCCGGTTATCAGCAACAGCGGTACCAGGCCGTACATCACCCCGAGATAAGCGGCCTGCTGTAACGGGTTGAATTTAGACTGTGTGGTGGCGGGAAACGGATGTTCCTCACCCTGCATAATGCCGAACAGATAGAAGCGGGTCTGCTTCATCGCCCGGCCAATCCAGCCCTCGCGGCGAATAATATAATGGTGTCCGTTGCCGCCCAGCATGTTGATCAAAACAAAACCCAGCCAACACGCCAGCAGCAGAAAACCGCAGATCTCATGCACCGTCAGCAGGCTCTTCATCACCGACGCGCCAACCAGCGAGAAATGATTGATCAGCCCGCTGCCGAGCAGGAGCACAAACAGTAGCGCGTTCGACCAGTGCCACAATCTCACCGCTTTTGAGTACAGGTAAACCTTTTCACCGTGACCGGCCGCGGCTTTGTTGGCGGCGCGAAACCGCAGCATGGCATGCAGCCCCAACACCAGCCACATCGCTACCAGCATCAGTCCGGCGATGACTAACCAGACAGGCCAGTATTCGGGAGAAAACACGGGGACATAGTTCGCCAGTTGGGCATGGAACTGTTCAGCATTCTGCGACGCGTTCATACATTTTCCTTTTTAATCAAATGTTGACCGAACCGGCGATACAGATGCGGTTTTCCGGCGCCTGCGAGTTGGTGTTGATAGAATTTGTTCTCCTTCAGCCAGGTCTGAATTTCCGGGCTGTCTTCACGACCAAAAATCAATGCGTGCTCCGGGCAAGCATTCACGCAAATCGGCGGGAACCCCTTTGCCAGGCGAGATTCGGCGCAAAAGTCGCATTTATCCGCCACTTTGGTTTGTGGATTGAGATAACGCACCTGATACGGACAAGCGCCTATACAGTAGCTACAGCCGATACAGCGCGATTCATCTACCCGCACAATACCGCGCTCATCACGCCAGGAGGCACCAGTCGGGCAAACATCAATACAGGGCGCATCTTCACAGTGCTGGCAGGACTGGCGGAAATAGTGATAAACGGTTTCGTTTTCATTATCCGAAACAGGAATATGCGCGATGGATAAACGACTGCCCTGAGCCGGAACATGGTTGGTCTTGCGACACGCCCGGGCACAGAGATTGCAGCCGTTACACCGGGATTCGTCATGAATCATGGCATAACGCACCGCTTTGCTATTCTTCGTGTTCGCTAACAAATTCTGGCCGGGCCCGCTGAAAAAAATCACCGTCCCCATACCAAGCACAAATTTTCGTCGAGTGAAGGACATCTGGTTATCCTCTAATCCGGTGGCAGCGATCGCCCACGCTTTCCATGACATCACCCTGAACAATCAGGGATTCTGAAACTGCTCAACCTCAAGCCATTCGCATAAGCCATATGCCTTGCCGTAGCTCATAAAACGTTCGCTAAACAGATACGGCACGTCGTTGGACGACGCCACACGGCGAATATCCGCGTAATCCGGGTGCGTGTCGATCGCGGCAAGGGCTGTCTCTATTTGCTGCGGCGCAAAGCGGTATGGCGGTTGTTCCAGCATGGCGACCTTGTAGGGTCGCGGATAGGTCTGGCAATCAAAACGCACCGCCTGTGCGATAGCCCGGCAAATATCGTTCTCCACCACCTGCACACACATGTCGGCATAGTTAGCGGTCATGGTTTGCGTCGAGTAGTAATAATCATCCTGAGCACCCTGCACGCAGGCGATATCCGCCCCTGTCTCGCTCTGAAGCAGCGTCTCCAGCAGCGGCGTTAACGCCTCTTCCTCCACTGAATACGGCGGTTGCAGGAAAAGCGCGCGAGCCACCAGCTGGCCTGAAGCAGAATGCTGGCGGATGAACTCCGCCATAATCTCTGCCGGACTCGCGGGAGGCGCCGGTTCATCCACTCGCCTTTCATGCTGATGTAAGCCTTGCAGCCACTGCCGCTTTTCAATATCCACCTCAGGCGTGGAGTGTTCGCCCTCTGAATGACTCATCTCACCTTCCTTACGCTGGCAGCAGATTCTGCGCGGCCAGATCGGCGGCGACATCCTCAAGACCGAGGCGATGCAACGTTTCTCGCGTCGGGCATCCCAGTTCAGGGTCCCAGCCCATCTCGGTATAAAAGAGCGTCAGGGATTCACGCATATCGTCGCGATCCATTTTGTCAGTCCCTTCAGTGAACACCGGAATGTTGGGGTCCTTGTCAAAAACCCACGAACAGATGAGATCGTGTTCATTGCGCATGTCTTTGGTCTGCATCAGTTTGACGGTATAGGCGCGATGGAGCGTGAAGATACGTTCTGCGGCTAAATCAAGGCTCGCCTGGGTGGTTTCATCCCCGGTCACCGCCTGAAAAAATTTCGCTTCCAGGTCCAGATCCCCACGATAATTTCGGCTCTTCAACGGCGAAACGGTCATCGGCCAGACCCAGTTGCACAGCGTCACGGCGTTATGCAGGCAAACTTTGAGCAGCGTCCATTTGGCATACTTGATTTTCGCCGCGTTGATCGGCGTGTAATTTTTAGTCTCGTCGTAGGCGTCTTCAGAACCAAACAGTTCCGCCGCGACCTCTCGCTGTAGCTTCAGCGGTAAACCAGAACCAATAAAGTTGATGTGGGTGTGGGTCATGCAGTCACGGTTAAACATGCAGTTGGTAATTGCCCCCACCTGCGCCGACGCTTCGTTAGCATGGTGTACCGGATAGCCAAACGGCGACCACAGTTTGTTTTTATCGTACGCCCAGTATTCCTCACCCAGATTCCAGCGCTCGGCAATGGCGTATGAACCATCCGCAAGATGGCTCAACTCTCCTTTGCGATGCGCCAGGCGATAGTAGAAATCCTTGATAAAGTTGGGATCGCCCGCTTCCAGTTGATCCCAGCGGATCTCCGCATATTCCTCAGCCGGCAGCACGCGCTTGAACACGCCTTTGCTGTAGCAATACGTGAAGTCACGGTGCAACTGCCCGTAGTTACACCAGATACCGTAGTCGTCAAACAGGTTCAGGCCGATCAGATTGCCGATAACGCGGCCATCGTCCTTATCGTCAAAATCTTTCGGGCCGTGCGGGAAGATCGTGGTATGGACAAAGTTTGCCACGCAGGTATTCCCCCCGGTGCTCGGTACGCCAAAATCCTTTACCCGTGGAATATTGAGCTGCGACATGCAGCGGATCGGACATGAGTGGCAACCGCTCATTTTCACGGTGTATTTTTCAGCCGCCGGACCTAAGTCAAACACGGATTTATAGGTGCGAAAGCCGACCGTATTCTGATTACCCGGCGGGATCTCGCCGGTTTCAACAGGCCCGCCCTCTGCGGCCCCCCAGAACAAACCTTTACGCGCCGTCCAGCGCGAAGCCGGTGAGGAAAATTCCGCCCATGCCTGCGGGGTGCTCGGCACAACATGATTATTATTGGCGCCAATCAGCTCCGTCATCATGTAGTCATTCAGCCGCTTCATCTCTTTGCGATCGGCAATATTGACCCCTTTGGTGCCTTCAACGGCAATGGCCTTGAGGTTTTTCGACCCCATCACCGCGCCGGTTCCCGCCCCGCCGCTGTGGTTACGGCTGTTGAGCATACAGGAGAGCGGCACCAGGTTTTCACCCGCCTGACCAATGGCCGCCACGCAGGTCTCCGGGCTGGTCATACGGCAGATCTCTTCGGTCGTGGCGCGCGTCCCTTTACCCCACAGAAAATCTGCTTTTTCGAGGCTGACCTTGTCATCTTTAATATTGATCCACACAGGCGAAGCGGATTTACCCTCAATAATAATCGCGTCGTACCCGGCAAATTTCATTTGTGCCGCAAAGAAGCCGCCCATATGCGCATCGACAACCAAATTACCTTTAGTAAACGTAGAGAGCGAAGTGATATTGACGCGGGAACTACAGGGCGCGCCAGATCCGGTCAGCGGGCCGGTGGCAAATACCAGTTTATTTCCTTCATCGAAAGGTTTCGTGCCAGGCGGGACTTCGTCATACATAATTTTGTAGCCGAACCCCATTCCGCCGACAAATTTTTTATATTTACTGGAATCTTCGAGGGTAATATCGCCTGTTGTAAGATTGACCCGTAATATATTACCTGTCCAACCGTTAGCCATAATGTTTTCCTTTGCAAGATTCAAACAGTAATATCTTTCCACTCGATAACTTTCAGCGCCCCTGTTGGACAGGCGCTGGCGCACTCGCCGCATAAAACACATTTTGACGATTTTTTCGTTTCGCTGTTTACGGTAGCCATCATCCAGGGGCAGGCAGTGGTACAGGCGCTACAGCCAATACATCGCTTATGATCAACCGCGATGCAGCCATCGTCCTGTTTCCAGGTAATTGCGCCGATTGGGCAGACCTTCATGCACTGCGGGTCCTTACACTGGCGACAGGTATCTGCGGTGTAGTTTAAATCGCCGTACAGACCACCGCCGGAGCCGACGCCGTTGTCGCCAAAGAAGTAATTACGGTGAATCTTAATGCGGGAGAAGAACGAGCCCACGGCGCCATCGTTGTAATTGGTGCAGGAGATTTCGCAGCGATGGCAGCCTGTGCAGCGGGCGCGTTGAGTCACTAATACCCCTTTGGGCGTGTTTATCAGTCCTACCGTACCGCTATCAACGTCTTCCTGTTTGCAGCCAAAAAGTGACAGCAGCGCGGGAGCGATAGTTAATCCTGCCAGACCCTTTCCTGATATACGCAGAAATTCGAGCCGCGTTAAGCCAAAATCTAATATTGGACGTTCGACCTGGTTCATTTATTTCGCATCCTCTTCGCAAACACAGTGCTGACAACACCCGATGTTTTGCCCTAACCGGATCGCATACGTCATATCATTAAATACAAATAGACTAATCCTAAAGAGTTAGGCACATAAATAATGTGGTTATTCAGTGCTATTAACTTTGATCGTTATCAATTAAAAACCGGAAGTGAAATAATAAAAGCGGAGTGATATTTATTATCATTTAGAGGATATAAAACACGGCAACCTATTAATAATTAATAATGTGACCTCGTTCCCATTATTAATATCAATCGCCTTCGTTATATATTAATATACATATCGATATTAATATAAACGCGATATATGATTATTTACAAGGTGAAGAATTTAAATACCGGGAATAAGGGATGACGAAGCGAGCGCCATCCCTGAGAGAATTATCCTGCCAGGGCTTTGATAACCGTTTCCATCGCCTGTTTTTCAAGTTCGCTGCGCTGGAGTCGCTGGTTCGCCATGGCGGTTCGTAACACTCCCGCAATCACGATATGCTTCGGCTCTTGCCCCAGGTCGCGCATCTCCAGAACCACTTTGCCAACCACTCTGCACATCTCACGGTACAGTTCGTCGTCTTTTGTCAGGTTTCCCATTATTGTCTCTCATCGCCAGCACAAACAAACAGCATATATCACTCTAACGATGAAGACAAAACTCAAATAAATCAAACAAATAAACAGAGTGACTATTCAACTTAACCGATATCCGTCACCTCACACTCTGTAACTTGCTCACCCGTTCGGCCAGGCTCTTTTATAGGCCGGATAAGCGTCACGCTATCCGGCACTACGTGGTATTAGTTATTGACCGGAATCACCGCGCCTTTGTACTTCGTGCGGATCCAGTCCTGAATCTCTTTTGAGTGCAGAACGTCAACCAGCGCCACGATGTCTTTTTTCTTCTCGTCGCCACGGTGTACGGTAATGATGTTGGCGTACGGATTGTTTTCACCGCTCTCAACGGCGATCGGATCGTTAACCGGGTCCAGACCTGCGTCGATAGCGTAGTTGGCGTTAATCACCACCGCATCGCCTTCATCATTGTTGTACATCTGTGGTAACAGCGCCGCTTCCACGTTCGGCAGGAACTTCAGTTTTTTCGGGTTATCCACGATGTCGCTGATGCGCGCGCTGACCTTATCCACGTCCGGCTTCAGTTTGATCACGCCCTCTTTTTCAAAGATCGACAGAATACGTCCCTCTTCAGATACCGCGTCACGCATAATGATCCTGCCGCCTTCAGGCAGATCTTTCAGCGATTTGTATTTTTTAGAGTAGATGCCGATCGGCTCAATATGAATCGCCCCGGCGCTGACGAAATCATAGGTTTTATCACCTGCATGATCTTTCAGCACGCTATTCAGGTACGGGATATGCTGGAAGTAGTTGGCGTCGATTTCACGACCGGCCAGCGCGGTGTTCGGCAGAATGTAATCCTGGAAAGGTTTAATCTCCAGATCGATCCCCTGTTTCGCCAGAATCGGTTTCGCCTGCTCAAGGATTTCCGCATGCGGTACGTTAGAGGCGCCAACGGTCAGCGTATCCGCCCAGGAGGCAAAGCTCAGGGCGCTTAAGGTTGCTGCGGCGAGTAATGTCAGTGATTTTTTCATGATAATGGTTTCCGTATTTTATTAGCGTTTATCTAACAGAGAGGTGATCACATCGCCGCAGAACTGGATAATGAAGACGATGATCAGGATAGTCACCGTCGCCACCAGCGTGACGTCGTTGTGGTTGCGCTGGAATCCTTCCAGATAAGCCAGGTTCCCTAAACCGCCTGCCCCAATCACTCCGGCCATCGCGCTGTAACTGACCAGCGCAATCAGCGTCACGGTGATCCCGGACACCAGTGCGGGTGATGATTCAGGCAGTAAAACCCGAAAAATAAGTGTGCTGAGACGTGCGCCCATTGAACGCGTGGCTTCAATCACGCCTCTGTCAACCTCGCGCAGTGCGATTTCAACCAGACGCGCATAAAACGGCGCCGCCCCGACAATCAACGCAGGCAGCGCAGCGTTCGCCCCGAGAATGGTGCCGACCAGCGCTTTGGTAAACGGGATCAGTAAGACGATCAAAATGATGAACGGGATCGAGCGAAAAATATTCACCACCAGCGAAATGACGCTATACAGCGTGCGGTTCTGAAACAGCCCGCCGCGCGCGGTCAAAAATAACGCCAGCCCCAGTACAATCCCCAGCACAAACGTCGCGATACCGGAAAGCGCCGTCATATAGAGCGTTTCCTGCGTTGCCGCAAAAAGTTGTTCCCATTTCAGATGGGGAAACAGATTCTCAACCATGTTGTACTACCTCACCTTCAATATCGCTCTGCCGCAAATCCGCCAGAATATTATTCAGTTGTTCTTCCGTCGCCACGACGTGCAGCCACAGTTGGCCAAACACGCCATGTGCGGTTTGCGTCATCTTGCCGTGTAAGATATTGAAAGGCAGGCCATAACGCAGGGTAAGCTCCCCTACGATCGGCTGATGCGTACTGTGCCCGGTGAAGGTCAGCTTAATCACCGTCCCGCCCAGCTCGCTCGCCAGCTGCGGGTTAAACGCCTCCTCTTCGGCATACTGACTTACCTGGCGGACAAACTGCCGGGTAATCGGCTGTTGCGGATGAGTAAAGACGTTCAGCACATCGCCTTCCTCCACCACTCTGCCGTTTTCCATCACCGCAACGCGATCGCAGATTTTGCGCACCACATGCATCTCGTGGGTAATAAGCACAATCGTGAGCTGGAAGCGGCGATTAATATCGAGCAGCAGATCCAGAATCTGATCGGTGGTTTGCGGGTCCAGCGCGGAAGTCGCCTCGTCGCAGAGCAGCACATCCGGGTTATTTGCCAGCGCACGGGCAATCCCCACACGCTGCTTTTGCCCGCCGCTCAGTTGGGATGGGTAAGCATTCTCACGCCCGGTTAATCCCACCAGGTCGATCAGCTCCGCCACCCGCGCCTTGATTTTTGCTTTTGGCGCGCCCGCGATTTGCATAGAAAAAGCGATGTTTTCGCTGACGGTACGCGACCACAGCAAATTGAAGTGCTGAAACACCATGCTGATTTTCAGCCGCGCCTGGCGCAGGGACTCTCCTGTCGCCGCTGAAATATCATGACCATTGATGGTCACGCTGCCCACGGTCGGTTTTTCCAGACCGTTCAGCAAACGAATCAACGTACTCTTTCCGGCGCCGCTGTAGCCAATAATCCCGTAAATTTGTCCCTGTTCAACCGTCAGATTAACGTTATCCACTGCGGTAATAGACAGCTTGCCGGGCGTAAAAACTTTCGAAATATTTTTCAGGACGATCATATCGTTATCGTATCCGCTGCTGCTTATGGTTATCCTGCCAGTGCTTTTAGCTGTTTAGCAGTATGGATGTCCAAACGAGTGTAATCAGGGTGTTTCTGCTTTTAAATGACCAAAAAGGAATTTGATATATCCGTAAGGAATAAGAGAGGCGCTGCGCGGGAAAATGGCTTTAGTACAATTTCGGCAACCTTTATGCAGGAAGTGGCATTATCCTTAACGCGAGCAGCGTAAACTGTTGAATTAATCGACAAAAACAGGGTTATTCGGCCATCAACACCGCCAGACGACCGCACGGCTAAACGTCCTGCCATCCAAATAGCGTTTTATATTCCATTCTGTTCTTATTCACAGACAAACATTCTTTAGGCGTGCATTTTGGCAACCCTATTATTTCGTCATGTTATTCACTGACGGATATTCACCATGACAACGTTTCACTCCATAACAGAACTGATTGGCAATACGCCGCTGCTTCAGTTGCATAAGCTGAATAGCGGCGTAAGCGAACTCTTTTTGAAACTGGAGAACCAGAATCCGGGCGGTTCGATTAAAGATCGCGTCGCACTTTCTATGATCAATGAAGCGGAAAGACAGGGGCTGCTAAAACCCGGCGGCACGATTATTGAAGCGACGGCGGGCAACACCGGGCTGGGGCTGGCGCTGATCGCCGCGCAAAAAGGTTATGCCCTGACGCTGGTCGTGCCGGACAAAATGAGCCGTGAGAAGATCTTCCATTTACGCGCGCTTGGCGCACAGGTGGTATTAACCCGCTCAGACGTCAACAAAGGTCATCCGGACTATTATCAGGATTACGCACGCCGTCTGGCGCAGGAGACGCCCGGCGCCTTCTATATTGATCAGTTCAACAACGCCGCGAACCCGCTGGCGCATGCTTCCACCACCGCCCCCGAATTGTTTGCCCAGATGGATGGCCGCATTGACGCCATCGTGGTCGGCGTCGGTTCCGGCGGCACGCTGGGCGGTTTACAGGCATGGTTTCGCGAACACTCCCCGCACACGGAGTTCGTGCTGGCCGACCCCGCCGGTTCAATCCTTGCCGATCAGGTCGAGACAGGCACATTCGGCACCGCCGGTTCCTGGCTGGTTGAAGGGATTGGCGAGGACTTTATTCCGCCGCTCGCCCACATCGAATCCGTTTCACAGGCCTTTCGCATCAGCGATAAAGACGCCTTCGCCACGGCGCGCGAGTTGCTCAGAACCGAAGGCATCCTTGCCGGTTCATCGACCGGTACGCTGCTCGCCGCCGCCCTGCGCTACTGCCAGGCGCAGACGCAGCCAAAGCGCGTGGCGACCTTCGCCTGCGATAGCGGCAACAAGTATCTCTCGAAAATGTTTAACGATGACTGGATGCGCCAGCAAGGGCTCATCACCCGGCCACAGGCTGGCGATCTGAGCGACTTCATCGCCTTACGTCATGACGAAGGGGCAACCGTGACCGCCGCGCCGGACGATACGCTGGCGACCGTGCTGGCGCGTATGCGCCTGTACGATATTTCGCAGTTGCCGGTTCTTCAGGAGGATCAGCTTATCGGCATTATCGACGAATGGGACCTGATTACGCATATTCAGGGCGATAACCCGCGTTTTTCCCTCCTGGTAAAAGAAGCGATGACGCGCGAGGTAGTCCGGCTTGATAAACGTGAACCGGAAAGCGCGCTGAAACCTATTTTTGATCGCGGCCAGGTGGCTGTGATTGTCGACAACGACCAGTTCCTCGGTCTGGTCACCCGTAGCGATGTGCTCACCCACTGGCGCAACCGCCTGGATAAATAAGGAACTATCATGAAATCGTATTCCACACTTAGCGTCCATAGCGGAACCTTTTCTGACGCGCACGGCGCCGTTATGCCGCCGATTTATGCGACATCGACGTTTGCGCAACCCGCGCCGGGTCAGCATACCGGATATGAATATTCACGCAGCGGCAACCCAACGCGCCATGCGCTGGAAACCGCCATTGCCGAGCTGGAAGGCGGTACGCAAGGTTATGCCTTCGCGTCCGGTCTGGCGGGCATTGCTACCGTGCTTGAACTTCTCGATAAAGACAGCCATCTGGTGGCGATTGACGATGTCTATGGCGGCACCTATCGACTGATTGAAAATGTGCGCCGTCGCAGCGCCGGACTACAGGTTAGCTGGGTAAAACCTGACGATCTGGCCGGTATCGAAGCCGCGATTCGTCCTGATACCCGCATGATCTGGGTAGAAACGCCGACAAATCCGTTACTAAAACTGGCCGATCTGGCGGCCATTGCCGATATCGCGCGTCGCCACCAGCTTATCAGCGTGGCCGATAACACCTTCGCTTCGCCGTTGATCCATCGTCCTCTTGATCTGGGGTTCGATATTGTGGTGCATTCCGCGACGAAATACCTGAACGGCCATTCAGACGTCGTCGCCGGACTGGCGGTCGTCGGGGACAACCCGGCGCTCGCACAACAGCTGGGGTATCTGCAAAACGCCGTCGGCGGCGTACTGGACCCATTTAGCAGTTTTCTGACATTACGCGGTATTCGCACGCTGGCCTTGCGAATTGAGCGGCACAGCGGCAATGCGCTGACGCTGGCGCAATGGCTGGAAAAACATCCGGCGGTAGAATACGTCTGGTATCCGGGGCTGGCGTCGCATCCTCAGCATGCCCTTGCGCGCCAGCAAATGTCACAGTTCGGCGGGATGATCTCCATCGTCATAAAAGGCGATGACCAGCGCGCCACTGACGTTATCACGCGGCTGAAATTATTCACCCTGGCGGAAAGCCTGGGCGGTGTTGAAAGCCTCGTCAGCCAGCCGTTTACCATGACTCACGCCTCTATTCCGCTTGAGCAGCGTCTGGCGAATGGCATCACCCCGCAATTGATTCGCCTGTCAGTGGGCATTGAAGATGTTCAGGATTTGCAGGACGATTTAGCTCAGGCGCTCGCCGGGTAGTTGCGCAACGCCGCCCTTTCCCGGGCGGCACAACGCAAGGATCATAATTAACGCTTTAATAACAATTTGTTGTGAATCTGCACAGATGTTTTTTGAAACGCTGTTTTCATTTTCCTTTTGTGTAAATTTCAGCGTATAATGCGCGCCAATTGTCTCTTGAATGGTTTCAGCGCATTGGACTGCAAAACTCAACGACTAAAAAACACGCCATCCCGTTGGGCTGAAACACGAGCACACATTCCTCTGCACGCTCTTTCGATGTCACCTATCCTTAGAGCGAGGCAACACCACTTTCGCAACACAGGTTTAGCTTCAAGGCCGTGCGCCCCTGAAGCCAGATTTCCATATCCTTCTCAACTTAAAGACTAAGACTGTCATGAAAAAGACGAAAATTGTTTGCACCATCGGTCCGAAAACCGAATCTGAAGAGATGTTAACCAAAATGCTGGACGCAGGCATGAACGTTATGCGTCTGAACTTCTCTCACGGTGACTATGCAGAACACGGTCAGCGCATCAAGAATTTGCGCAACGTAATGAGCAAAACCGGTAAAAAAGCCGCAATCCTGCTCGATACCAAAGGCCCGGAAATCCGTACCATTAAACTGGAAGGTGGTAATGACGTCTCCCTGAAAGCGGGCCAGACCTTCACTTTCACAACGGACAAATCCGTTATCGGCAACAGCGAAATGGTTGCCGTCACTTACGAAGGTTTCACTTCTGACCTGTCCGTAGGCAACACCGTACTGGTTGACGATGGTCTGATCGGTATGGAAGTCACCGCGATCGAAGGTAACAAGGTTATCTGTAAAGTGCTGAACAACGGCGACCTGGGCGAAAACAAAGGCGTTAACCTGCCGGGCGTTTCCATCGCGCTGCCAGCACTGGCTGAAAAAGACAAACAGGATCTGATCTTCGGCTGCGAACAAGGCGTTGACTTTGTTGCCGCGTCCTTTATCCGTAAGCGTTCTGACGTTGTTGAAATCCGTGAGCACCTGAAAGCGCACGGCGGCGAGAACATCCAGATCATCTCCAAGATCGAAAACCAGGAAGGCCTGAACAACTTCGATGAGATCCTCGAAGCGTCTGACGGCATCATGGTTGCTCGTGGCGACATGGGCGTTGAGATCCCGGTTGAAGAAGTTATCTTCGCGCAGAAGATGATCATCGAAAAATGTATCCGCGCACGTAAAGTCGTTATCACCGCGACCCAGATGCTGGATTCCATGATCAAGAACCCGCGTCCGACCCGCGCAGAAGCTGGCGACGTGGCGAACGCCATCCTCGACGGCACCGACGCAGTGATGCTGTCCGGCGAATCCGCAAAAGGAAAATACCCGCTGGAAGCCGTCACCATCATGGCGACCATCTGCGAGCGTACTGACCGCGTGATGACCAGCCGTCTGGACTTCAATAACGACAGCCGTAAACTGCGCATCACCGAAGCAGTGTGCCGCGGCGCGGTTGAAACTGCCGAAAAACTGGAAGCGCCGGTCATTGTCGTTGCAACTCAGGGCGGTAAATCTGCTCGCGCAGTACGTAAATACTTCCCGGACGCTACCATCCTGGCGCTGACCACCAACGAAGTGACCGCGCGTCAGCTGGTGCTGAGCAAAGGCATTGTGCCGCAGCTGGTGAAAGAAATTAACTCTACTGACGACTTCTACCGTCTGGGTAAAGAAGTCGCTCTACAGAGCGGTCTGGGCCAGAAAGGCGACGTTGTGGTCATGGTTTCCGGCGCGCTGGTACCGAGCGGCACGACCAACACCGCATCTGTTCACGTCCTGTAATAATTCCTGTGTGAATTAATTTTCTGAATAAAAAGCGCCCTCGCGGCGCTTTTTTTATTTAATCGATAGCCACTCTTAATAAAAAATCAAATCGGATTTCACTATCTAATCGCAGATTATCTAAGACGAATCCGATGGAAGGATTCTGTTTTCACTCGGTTTTTTAGCCATTTTAGCTCAATTCGATGCTTCTTTGAGCGAACGATCAAAAATAAGTGCATTCCCGTCAAAAAAATATTCTCAACCTAAAAAAGTTTGTGTAATACTTGTAACGCTACATGGAGATTAACTCAATCTAGAGGGTATTAATAATGAATCGTACTAAACTGGTACTGGGCGCGGTAATCCTGGGTTCTACTCTGCTGGCTGGTTGCTCCAGCAACGCTAAAATCGATCAGCTGTCTTCTGACGTTCAGACTCTGAACGCTAAAGTTGACCAGCTGAGCAACGACGTGAACGCAATGCGTTCCGACGTTCAGGCTGCTAAAGACGACGCAGCTCGCGCTAACCAGCGTCTGGACAACCAGGCTACTAAATACCGTAAGTAATAGTACCTGTGTAATAAAAATGGCGCACATTGTGCGCCATTTTTTTTGCCTGTGTTTACCCTTCTCTGCTACTGCGTTGCCTGGGTTTCAGCGCCGCTCCCGGGTTGGCTGTTTTGCGCGGACTCCACCACAGAGCGACCAGAAGCTATCGGCGCCTGCCCTGATGTAACGGTAACCGGATATCCCGCCCGGCGATACAGCGCGTTTTCCACCAGGCGCTCATCCACCTCCTGAGTCGCCTTAAACTGCGTAAAGCCTGCTGGCAGCACATACGGCATCGTCTGTACGTTTTGCTCCTCTTCAGGCGACAGCGGGCGGTGTACCTCAACGTAACGCATTCCATTTGGTTCCACGGAGAATTTCACCGGTTCGTTAATCACCCGTACCGGCGTTCCCGTTCTGACCTGCGCAAACAGCGCCTTAATGTCCGGCGCGTTCATCCGAATACAGCCGGAACTGACGCGTAACCCGACGCTGTCCGGGGCATTGGTGCCGTGAATGAGATACTCACCGTTGCCGTATGCCAGGCGCAGGGCGAAGCGTCCTAACGGGTTATTTGGCCCGGCGGGCACCACCGGCGGCAGCGTAATGCCGCGTTCAAGCGAGCGTTTGCGGATACCTGCCGTCGGCGTCCAGGTCGGATTCGGGATTTTTTGCCCGACGCGCGTCGCCATCACTGGCGTTTCCAGCCCCTCTAAACCAATACCGATAGGGTAAACCTGAACACTATTTTCACCCGGCGGGAAATAATAGAGTCGTAACTCCGCCAGGTTCACAATAATGCCTTCACGCGGCGCATCGGGTAATAACAGTTGAGATGGAATGATAATCGGCGTCCCCGGTTTAGGGACCGGCGCGATGGTATTATTTGCCTCCAGGATCAGCATTGCGGCAGTATCAAAACGCCGGGCAATCGCCTGTAAGTTTTTATCCCCCGCTTGCACGGTATAGGTTTGATTCTGCCCGACAAGGCGACTGTTTGCTGGCGGCAAGGGGTAATCCACTGCCCAGGCCGCCTGAAATGCGCTGTAAGCGCCGAAAAGTGTAACTGCAATGAGAGACGCACGTTTCATATCCACCCCCCTGGCGTTTTGCCGGATGGCGGTTAAATGCCTTATCCGGCCTACGAGTCACGTAGAGCTGTACGCCATCTGGCGTTCTACGTCTTTTCAGTTTAGCTAAGAGTTGCGGCTCTGGCGCGGATCGCGCGAATCATTGCTTCCAGTCCCTGTGAACGGGAGGGCGTGAGATGTTGCGTCAGCGCCATTTTTTCAAACCACGGCCGCACATCAAAATTCACAATATCCTGTGGCGTCATCTGATGATACAAAATGAAGACGATGGCAATTAACCCTTTTACTATTGCTGCATCGCTGTCGCCCTGCAATTCAATAACGCCGTCAGCGTTCTGACGCATAACAATCCATACCTGACTCTGACATCCCTGAATACTATTTTCCGGGCGACGATCCTGCTCATTTAATTCCGCCAGACGCTGCCCCAGTTCAATAATGTACAGATACTTTTCTTCCCAATTGGCGCAACGCTGAAAATTACGCAGCAATCTTTCTTTATCTGGTAGCGCAGCCATAGCGTCTCCCTGTTATCCCAGTAAGCGATGAATACGTTTTAGCCCGGTTGCCAGACGATCCACTTCTTCATGGGTGTTATACATTGCTATCGACGCCCGGCACATGGCGGGAACGTTGTAATACGTCATCAGCGGCATTGCGCAGTGATGGCCGGTTCGCACGGCGATACCGTAATTGTCGAGGAAGCTGCCCACGTCATAGGCGTGGTGTTTGCCCAGATTAAAGGCGATGACCCCCAGCCGGTTAGCCGGGCCATATAGCGTCAACTCCGGCACGTCCGCCAGCTGTTCCAGCGCATAGTGCATCAGGTTTTGTTCATATTCGCTGATTTCCGCCAGCCCTAACGCGCAAACGTATTCAATGGCGGCGCCAAGGCCGATAATTCCGCCCGTGTTCGGCGTCCCCGCCTCAAAACGCCAGGGCGCTTTGGTCCAGGTCGTCCCTTCCGTCAGACTAACGGTCGCAATCATCGAACCGCCGCCTTCCCACGGCGGCATATCCTGAAGCAGTTCCTCCCGGACATACAGCACGCCGATACCGGTGGGGCCATACAGCTTATGCCCGGAGAAAACGTAAAAATCACAATCCAGCGCCTGAACATCCACCGCATGGTGCATTACCGCCTGCGCGCCATCAACCAGCACTTTCGCGCCATACTGATGCGCCAGCGCGATCATTTCAGGAAGCGGGTTTTCCGTTCCCAGCACGTTCGACACATGCGCGATAGCCAGCAGTCGGGTACGCTCATCAAACAGCGACGGGAGCGTATCCAGCTGCAACGTGCCGTCCGTATTGAGCGGAATGACGCGCAGTTCCGCCCCTGTACGCGCGCACAGCATCTGCCAGGGGACAATATTGGCGTGGTGCTCCATCTCGCTGATGATGATGTTATCGCCAGCCCGAACATTCTCCGGCCCCCAGCTGTTGGCAACAAGGTTGATGCCCTCTGTCGTCCCGCGCACGAACACCAGCTCTTCCGCTGAACGGGCATTAATGAACAGCGATGCCTGTTTACGCACATTTTCCATCTTCTCGGTGGCCTGCGCGCTCAGCGTATGGATGCCCCGGTGCACCGCCGCATAGCCATGACGGTAAAACTCCGCCTCAGCGTCAATCACCTGGTTGGGCTTTTGCGCACTGGCCGCGCTATCCAGATACGCCAACGGCAGCCCGTTGACTTCACGCGTCAGGACGGGAAAATCAGCCCGCACTTTTTCGATGGGAAATGTCATGCTATGCCTCCCGGCAGGCGAAGCCCTATTCGCGCCAGCACCTGTTGTTTAAGCGCGTCATCGCCGAGGGCTTCCGTCAACTCAGCGGCAAACGCGTAGAGAATCATCTGTCTGGCATCCTGCTCTCCAATCCCGCGTGAACGCAGGTAGAACATCTGCTCGTCATCAATCCGTCCTACCGTCGCCCCGTGGCTGCATTTCACGTCATCGGCGTAAATCTCCAGCTGCGGTTTGGTGTCCACCTCGGCAAGTTTACCGAGCAGCAGATTGTTATTGGTCATTTGTCCGTCGGTTTTAATGGCGTGCTGCGCCACGTTGATCAAGCCATTGAATACCGCCCGACCTTTATCGCTGACAATAGTTTTATGCAACTGACGGCTGTTGCAGTAACCCTTGTTGTGCTCCAGCCACGTACGGGTATCACACACTTCGTTTTTCACCGGCATCGCCAGGCTGTTAATCCGCAGCGTGGTGTTTTCACCGTTTAACTGGGTGCTGGTGTTATGTCGCAGCACGGCATCGCCCAACAGGAAACTGTGGCTGTGCGCGCTTGCATCCGCCGCCAGCAGAATGTCGTTATGGGCAAAGTGGTGGCTCACCGGGTTTTCAAACGCCAGTTTGATGTGGTGCAGATGCGCATTCGCCGCCACGTTCATGGTCAGACGCGCCCCGGTAAAGTGTCGTGCCGCGTTAAGGCTGACATAGTGCTCTATCACCGTCGCCTCTGCCCCTTCCGCCAGTTCCAGGTGGTGACGGTAGTGCGCAGTGTTGACCTCATCGCCTTCCAGCCCCTGCGTGATGTGCATCAGCAGCAACGGCTTAGAGGGCCGCTGGTTGCGCTTAACGCTGATGTGCGTCACGCTCTGCGCCAGGCTTTCCGTCAGATGCAGGAAAACCTCCGGCTGAACCGGTGTGGCCAGCGTCTGACGTTCGTCGTTGATCGCAATGTCGAAACCGCTGGCTGTAGCGCTGTCGCTAAGCTGCGGGCTGAACTGGCCGTCAACAAACACCAGACGCACAGCGTCGATATCCAGCGCCAGCGCGTCGCGCTGTTCCTGAGTAACCTCGGCAAAACGGCTGACAAACTGGCTACTGACCAACCCTTCCAGCGGCGTGTATTTCCAGTTTTCATGCTTACGCGTCGGCAGCCCCAGGCGCAGCATCTGTTGTAAATGCTGCTGCGCGTGCGCCGAGCGGGATTCGCCCTGCGCCTCAAACAGATGGTGCCATTGTTGCAGCGCGTTACTGCTGTTCGGTAAGCCAGCCATATCCTTGCTCCTCCAGTTGTTTGACCAGAGTGAAATCGCCGGACTTCACAATCCGCCCCTGATACAGGACGTGGACGTAATCAGGTTTGATGTAGTCCAGAATACGCTGATAGTGCGTCACGATAATGAACGAACGTTTACCGTCACGCAGCGAGTTGACGCCTTCCGCGACAATTTTCAGCGCATCAATATCCAGCCCGGAGTCAGACTCATCAAGAATGCACAGTTCCGGCTCCAGCACCGCCATTTGCAGAATATCGTTACGTTTCTTCTCACCACCGGAGAAGCCCACGTTTACCGAACGGGTCAACAAATCTTCCGGCATCTTCAAAAGCGCGATTTTCTCTTCCATCAGATCCTGAAAATCAAAACGATCCAGCGACTCCTGACCACGATAGCTGCGCACGGCATTCAGCGCTGTTTGCAGGAAAAACTGGTTGCTGACGCCAGGAATTTCTACCGGATACTGGAACGCCATAAAGATGCCTTCGCCCGCCCGATCCTCTGGCGACAGTTCCAGTAAATCTTTGCCTTTAAATTCGACAGAGCCGCCAACCACTTCATAATCTTCACGGCCCGCCAGCGTCGCGGAAAGCGTACTCTTCCCGGAACCGTTCGGCCCCATAATGGCATGCACTTCTCCGGGTCTGACGTCGAGGTCCAGACCGCGCAGAATCGCTTTATCTTCCACACTGACCTGTAAATCTTTAATGCTTAACATGTGCTTTCCTTAATACTTAACCGACGCTGTGTTCAAGGCTGATTGCCAGCAATTTTTGCGCTTCAACGGCAAATTCCAGCGGCAGTTCAGAGAAGACGTCTTTACAGAAGCCATTAACAATCATCGAGATGGCATCCTCTTCGCTGATGCCGCGTTGCAGGCAGTAAAAGAGCTGATCTTCACCGATCCGCGACGTCGTCGCCTCGTGCTCAAGCTGGGCGCTGTTATTACGACACTCGACATACGGGAAGGTGTGCGCGCCGCAGTCCGCGCCAATCAGCATTGAGTCGCACTGGGTAAAGTTACGGGCATTGGTTGCCGTCGGCATGATCTTCACCAGCCCGCGATAGCTGTTCTGGCTATTCCCGGCGGAGATCCCTTTTGAAATAATGGTCGATTTGGTGTTCTTACCGATGTGGATCATTTTGGTGCCGGTGTCGGCCTGCTGATGACCGCTGGTCAGCGCCACAGAGTAAAACTCACCGATGGAGTTATCGCCGCGCAGAATGCAGCTCGGGTATTTCCAGGTGATGGCCGACCCCGTTTCGGACTGCGTCCACGACATCTTGCTGTTTTCACCTTCGCACAGCGCGCGCTTGGTGACGAAGTTCAGTATCCCGCCGGTGTTGTTATCGCCGGGGAACCAGTTTTGCACGGTGGAATATTTTACTTCGGCATCTTTGTGGATGATCACCTCTACCACCGCCGCGTGCAGCTGGTAGCTGTCGCGCACTGGCGCAGAACACCCTTCGATGTAGCTGACGTAGCTGCCCTCATCCGCCACCAGAATGGTGCGTTCGAACTGCCCTGTTTTTTCCGCGTTGATTCGGAAATAGGTCGACAGCTCCATCGGGCAACGAACGCCTTTCGGCACATAAATGAAGGTGCCGTCAGACGCTACCGCAGCGTTCAGCGCAGCAAAAAAGTTGTCATTACCCGGCACCACGGTGCCCAGATATTTCTTCACCAGCTCAGGGTGATCGTGAATCGCCTCGCCAAACGAACAGAAGATGATGCCCTGTTCCGCCAGCTTTTCCCGGTAGGTGGTGGCAACGGAAACGGAGTCGAAAATGGCATCCACCGCCACCTCTTTACCCTCACGTACCGGTACGCCAAGCTGTTCGAAGGCGTCTTCCACCTCTTTGCTGAGAAACGCATTCGCACCGGTTTGCTGTACAGCACCCGGTTCTGACGCGCACGTCTCATCACAGTTACCGCACGATGGCGCAGAGTAATAACTGTAATCCTGATAATTCAGCTTATCGTAGTGCGCTTTCAGCCAGTGCGGCTCTTCCATTTCAAGCCAGGCTTTGTACGCATTAAGGCGAAACTCCAGCATCCACTCCGGCTCATTTCTTTTGGTGGAAATCGCACGCACGACCTCTTCGCTGATGCCTTTTGCCAGCTCGTCAGTCTGTAACTGGGTGAAGAAGCCTTCTTTATAATTCAGTGGACCACCGGTCCAGGTTTTGACATCGTCAGTTGCTTCAGTATTACGAGACATAGTACCGCCTATACCCCGAAGCTTTCGCCACAGCCGCATTCGTTCTGGGCTTTCGGGTTATGAAATTTAAATAACTGGTTTAATCCTTCGCGCACATAATCGACCTCTGTCCCGTCAATAAACGGCATGGCCTGAAGCGGCACGTACAACCTCGCGCCCTCCGTTTCAAACAACAGATCGTCCTTTTCCGGCTCGCTGACGGTATCCAGCACGTAACCAAATCCCGCGCACCCCGTCTGCTTCACGCCTAAACGTACGCCAAGCATGCCGGGTTGCTTCGCGACCAGGTCACGAATATGCGCCGCCGCCTCAGGCGTTAGCGTCAGACCACGCCATGCAAAATCGTCTGGATTAAATGTTCCTGAATGCAATTCCATAGGTCCACCTCGTGTAATAAGCCACCAGGGCATAACACCATGTTAGTGATAATGATTATCACTTCAACCCTCTGACAGAAGGGTCATTCGGGTTAACCGCCCTTTTTGACCACTTTTACTAAGCATAGACCTTGTTACGAGGGTTATCAGTGATGGATTATTTTATTCAATACATTGATAGATAAAGCATTTAAGAAGAGTAAACAGCGCGGCAGGTTAAAAAATTAAATATGTATCGAAAATGCCTATTTTTGAGATAGGGTTATCAATAAAAATGGGGGTCAAAAGCGGACGATGACGGTGCTAAACAATAGCTCAAACAACCGTCGGATTAGCAAATCCACTAACGTGAAAAAGAAAGAACGGAGTAATTAACAACGAACGATCGGTATTGTATGAATAACACCGATCGTTCGTTGCCCCACCCGGCGCTTATCTCCGGCACTCATTTCAGGCTTAGCTCTTGAAGGGGTGTAAGAATATTCTCATAAGTTTGCATCGCGTATTTAACAGATCTTGCTTTCTGCACAATTTTTATACGCCTTATGCTGCGTCAGGAACAGGTTTCACCGTCGCGCATCGCGCCCTGCACCGCCTCAAGAAACAGGCGTAGCGCGGCGGGCTGATGCTCACGGGAAAGGTATAACCCGTATACGGCTAATTGCCGCGGTTGTAGATGGGGCAACAAACGAACCAGTTTCTCCTGCGCCAGCCCCTCTCGCGCCTCTTTTTCCGGCACCAGCGCAATCCCCATCCCTGCCAGCGCCGCTTCACACAAAAGCGAAGAGATTCCGGCACTCAGGTTGCCCTTGATCGCAACAGAGATCGGTTCTCCCTGCTCATCCAGAAAATGCCAGGATTTTCCAGCAAATCCGCTGTAATAGAGGCAATTGTGTTGCGCCAGCGCCTCCGGCGTCTGCGGTGTGCCATAGCGATGCAGATAGTCAGGAGACGCGCAGAGCACAGACTCACAGTCACCAAGCCGACGCGCAATTGTCCCTGGCTCAGGGTTATCGGTAATGCGTATCGCCACATCAATACGCTCCCCCACTAAACTGACAGGCTGATTATTAATCTCCACTTCAATGCGCAATTCAGGATAACGCGCTAAAAAAGCGGGCAGCATTGGGGCAAGAATATGCATCGCGGTGAAATGGGCGCAGGCGACGCGCAACGTGCCGGACGGCACCTCTCGCCCGGTCGCCCCCGCAATATCCAGGGAAAGCCGCGCCAGCGTTCGCGTTTTCATCAACGCGTCTTCTCCGGCAGGCGTGATCGTCAGGCGGCGCGACGAACGATGAATAAGTCTGGCTCCGGCCCATTTCTCCATTTCATCCAGATAACGGCTCACCATCGGCCTGGAGATCCCTAATGCGCGCGCAGCCGCGCTCAGGCTACCCAAATCGCAGATATGGTTAAACACCGTTGCCGCCATCACTCTGTCCATAACCTTCCATCCGATCGTTTTATGAAACTCAGCATGTCCTGATAGGGGAATTTTAACAGATCGAGATTTGCTTAAAATAAGCCACGTAAATAAATCAACATCATCTGCCGATAAGGTCACTCAGAATGAAAATCAAAACGCTGGCACTTCTGCTGTCGCTGACTAGCGCGCCATTGTTCGCCGCCCCGCTGCAACTCGACGTTTATAATCCGCAGGAAAACGCGATTTTCCCGGTTTCTTCCACGCTGGTCTCTGGCCCTAAAGAAGCCATTTTATTCGACGCGCAGTTCAGTACCAAAGACGGGGAAAAGCTGGTCGAAATGATTAAAAATAGCGGCAAGTCGCTGAAAGCCATCGTGATTACCTCCGGCGATCCAGATTTCTATTTTGGTCTGGAACCGATTGTAAAAGCCTTCCCGAACGTGAAAGTTCTGGCAACGCCGCATGTGGTGGAACACATTCGCGCAACGAAAGACGCCAAACTGCAATACTGGGGCCCGCAAATGAAAGATGGCGCGCCAGCGGCGCTCACCATCCCGCAGGCAACTACCGAGACACAATTTACGATTGATGGGGAAACGCTGGAACTGCGTCACCCGAACGATTACGCCGCTTACGTCTGGGTCCCGGCAAACCGCGCAATACTTGGCGGAACGGGAATCGCATCCGGTATCCATGTCTGGACGGCGGATACCCAGTCTCCTGAGCAGCGTGCGGCCTGGCGTCATGTGTTGACAGAGATGCACAGTTTGCAGCCGACCCAGGTGATTCCGGGTCACTATATCGGTGAACGTCCAGCAGGCGACGCCGCTATACGCTTCACGCAGGATTACCTGCAATCCTTTGAGCAAGCGCTTGAGGCGAAAAAAGGGTCAGAGTATGTCATCAAAACGATGACCGCCGCCTGGCCTGGCCTCGCTGACGAAAGTTCCCTGACGCTGAGCGCGAAAGTGAATACCGGTGAAATGAAGTGGTAAACCGCCGCTCATAGCCAAAAAATAACCCCGGCAGAGCGTGTCGGGGTTTTCTGTTGGTGTTAATTCACCGAGCGATAAAACAGTGCGGAATCAATGAACGCCCAGACGCCAGGCAAAGTAAATCTCTTCTTTTAGCTCAGAGGAAGAGAGCGTGAGTAAATCGGCAAATTCCAGCTCTAATTGTTTTAAGCGCTTCAAATACTGGGCTGGAGAAAGCTCGGTTTTATCACGGCGTAAAAATTCAATTGCCAGTTGGGTTGGGTCTAAATCGGTAGACATATCATCCTCGCTTATGTTCAAAACGTGCACAGTATAACACTTTTTTCTGCACACATTTTGACCAAAAGCAGTCTGCGATAAAGATATTTTGTGACAACGTCACACAACGGCAGTTGTCAGACGTGAAGAACAGCACAGCCGCCCCTGCTCATCAAAAATATCGATCTGCCAGACCTGATGACGAGAGCCGGTATGCAGCGCTTTGCACACCCCTCTGACGCGCCCTTCACGCGCTGAGCGAACGTGGTTGGCATTCACCTCCAGCCCCACGACTTTCTGTTCGCCCTGCGTGCACAGATAGCCCGCAACCGAGCCGATACTTTCAGCCAGCACAACGGACGCGCCGCCGTGTAGCAGACCAAAAGGTTGCTTTGTACGGCTATCCACCGGCATTGTTGCTTCCAGCGTATCGTCGCTAATATGCTCAAAGCGAATATCCAGTAGCCCCACCATGTTCCCTTCGCCCAGAGCGTTCAGCGCTTCGAGCGTGACTTTACGTTTCCAGATCATCCAATAATCTCCAGTAGTGCCTGTAACGGATGGCGAACCCCGGTGCCTTCAATGCGTTTTACCTGGCTGCGGCAAGAGTAACCGGTCGCCAGGCAGCGATTGCGCGGCAGTCGCGCCATCGCCTGTTGCCACGACAGCGCATAGATCCCCAGCGAATTTTCATGATTTTTCACTTCATGGCCGTAAGTACCCGCCATGCCGCAGCAGCCTACGCTGACGCTCTCCAGCTTCGCCCCTAAGCGTGCAAAAATGGCCGCCCACTGCGCCGGTGCGCCAGGCAATGCCGTCACTTCGGTACAATGCCCAAAGAAATACCAGGGCTCACCGCTCACGGCAAGAGGCTGTCGGGACGCCAGCACCGTCGGCAGCCACTCATTCACCAGCTGTACGTGGAAATCACCACGCTGTTCGCCGAGGGTTTGTTTGTATTCATCACGATAGCAAAGCACCAGCGCCGGGTCGACACCGACCATCGGGATACGCAACTGCGCCACCCGATTGAGAAATTCGGCCGTTTTCTTCGCCGTCTTCGCAAATCGGTTAAGGAACCCTTTGATGTGCTGGGCCTTGCCATTTGGCGAGAACGGCAGCAATACAGGCTGAATGCCGAGCTTTTCCACCAGCCGGATAAAATCCGCCACCACCTGCGCATCGTAGTAACTGGTAAACGGGTCCTGCACCACCAGCACCGTACGCTCTTTTTGCTCCTGGCTCAGGAGTTCAAGCTGTTCCAGCGTCATATTGGCGGAACGGTGCCCGACCATTTGCTGTTGCAGCGACGGCGTCGAAAGTAGCGGCAAATCCACCATGCCGATATGTTTCTTCGCGAGGTTTCGCACCAACGGCTGATTGAGAAAGAAGTTAAAGGTTTTCGGCGCCCGCGCCATTAATGGCGCATAGCTTTCGACCGTCGCCACCATATGATCGCGCAGCGGACGCAGGTAGCGCGTGTGGTAAAGCGCCAGGAAGCGTGAGCGGAACTCCGGCACGTCTATTTTAATCGGACATTGTGTCGAGCAGGCTTTGCACGCCAGGCAACCCGACATCGCCTCCTTCACCTCATGGGAGAAATCATATTCGCCTTTACGAGCGTGCCAGCTGTTGCGGGTACGGGCAATTAACGTCCGCAGACTGGCGCGTTTTTCCGGCAGCTCTTTTTCCAGCTGTAGCGGATCAACCCCACGGTCGGCCAGCAGGCGCAACCATTCACGCACCAGCGTCGCACGCCCTTTGGGAGAGTGAATGCGATTCAGGCTGATTTTCATTGATGGGCACATCGGGCTTTTGGCGTCAAAGTTGAAGCACAGGCCATTGCCGTTACACTCCATCGCCCCGCGCCAGACCTGACGCACCGCCAGTGGAATCTGCCGATCGTAAGTACCGCGTTTCACCGCATCGACCTTCATCATCGGCGCATCAATGCCTTCCGGCGGACAAATTTTTCCGGGGTTCAGGCGGTTTTGCGGGTCGAACGCCGCCTTCACTTTGCGTAGTTCGCCATAAAGCTGCTCGCCAAAAAACGCCGGGCTATATTCAGCGCGAAAACCTTTACCGTGCTCGCCCCACAGCAGACCGCCATATTTCGCGGTGAGCGCCACCACATCATCGGAAAGACTCTTCATCAGAATTTCCTGTTGCGGATCGCACATATCCAGCGCGGGTCTGACGTGCAGCACCCCGGCATCAACATGCCCGAACATGCCATAACTTAAGCCATGACCGTCGAGCAGCGCGCGGAATTCAGCAATATAGTCGGCCAGATGCTCCGGCGGCACGCAGGTATCTTCCGCAAATGGAATCGGTTTGGCCGCGCCTTTGGCATTACCCAACAGACCAACCGCTTTTTTCCGCATGGCATAGATACGCTCCACGCCCGCCAGCTCCGCGCACAGCTGCCAGCCGATCACCCCGGCCTCCTGGCGAGCAATCAGCTCATCCAGACGCTGGCACAACGCGCTCACCTGAGCATCAATAGCCGCTTCGTCATCCCCGGCGAACTCGACGATGTTCAGGCCCAGCATCTCTTTATCAGGCACATCGGTAATCAGCTCACTGACGGAGTGCCAGACGATGTCCTCCCTCGCCAGATTAAGCACTTTAGAATCGACGGTTTCCACCGAGAGCGCCCGCGCCTCGACCATAAAGGGCGCGTTACGCAACGCGGAATCAAAAGAGTCATATTTGACGTTCACCAGACGGCGAACTTTAGGCAGCGGAGTAATATCCAGACGCGCTTCCGTGATAAACGCCAGCGTGCCTTCAGAACCGGTCAGCACGCGCGTTAAGTCGAACTCCGTCATCTCATCGTTAAAGACATGGCGTAAGTCGTAGCCCGTTAAGAAGCGGTTGAGTCTGGGAAACTTATCAATAATCAGCTGTCGGTTTTCCCGACAACGCTGGTATACGGTGTTATAGATGCGACCGATCGCGGTGTTGCTTTTACCGAGCGTTTCCGCAAGTTCGACCGGCATTACCTGGGTATCCAGAATATCGCCACCCAGCAGTACCGCGCGAACGCCCAGCACATGATCGGATGTCTTACCGTAAACTAACGACCCCTGACCGGACGCATCGGTATTGATCATCCCCCCGAGGGTCGCACGGTTGCTGGTCGAAAGCTCCGGGGCAAAGAAGTAGCCATACGGCTTCAGATACTGATTGAGTTGATCTTTGATCACCCCGGCTTCAACCCGCACCCAGCCCTCTTCCGGGTTAATTTCAATAATGCGGCTCATATAGCGGGACATATCAACGATAATGCCCTGGTTCAGCGCCTGACCATTGGTGCCGGTGCCGCCGCCGCGCGGGGTAAAAATCAATGAGGCGAAGCGCGACTCTGCCGCCAGACGGGCGATAAGCGCCACATCCGCCGTTGAACGCGGGAAAACCACAGCATCAGGAAGAAGCTGATAGATACTGTTATCTGTCGACATTGTCAGACGATCGGCGTAATTCGTTGCCGTATCGCCGGTAAACCCTTGCTGCTCCAGCGCCTGCAAAAAATTGAGCACCAGCTGAACGACGCCAGGTGCCTGAGAAATCTGTGGAATCATTATAGTGACCCTTTCCTGCGGTCTGTATTGTGAATTTAATCGTTTGCGTGTTGCTCTGTTTGTTGTATCACATTTTTTTCTTACACGCCCAGCAGAATTACAGGCAGAATCCGCCTGTTAAAAACCGCTGAAATTGCTCATCATTATGGGGTAAGGTTCGCGTGTTCGCGTCGCGTCAACGTTCTGACGCACAGAAAAGGTGAAAAGGTATTTATGGTAAATCTTCGTCAGCCCAGGGATATCGCGCAAGTGCTGCTGTCGGTGCTGTTTTTAGCCATCATGATCGTGGCCTGCTTGTGGATTGTGCGTCCCTTTGTCCTTGGTTTTGCATGGGCGGGAACGATCGTTATTGCGACCTGGCCCGTTTTGTTACGTTTACAGAAAATACTCTGGGGCCGCCGTTCTCTGGCCGTTCTGGTTATGACGCTATTGTTGGTTCTGCTGTTCATTATTCCCATCGCCCTGCTGGTCAACAGCATCGTGGACGGTAGCGGCCCGCTCATCCACGCCGTCACCGCCGGCGACATGACGTTGCCCGACCTGGCCTGGTTAAACAGTATTCCGCTGATTGGCGCCAAATTGTATGCCGGGTGGCACAACCTGCTGGATATGGGCGGCACGGCGATCATGGCGAAAGTGCGTCCTTATATTGGCACCACCACGACCTGGTTTGTGGGTCAGGCCGCGCATATCGGTCGCTTTATGATGCACTGTGGTCTGATGCTGCTGTTCAGCGCCCTGCTGTACTGGCGCGGCGAACAGGTGGCATTGGGCATCCGCCACTTCGCCAGTCGTCTGGCCGCGAAACGCGGCGATGCCGCCGTGCTGCTGGCGGCTCAGGCCATCCGCGCCGTTGCATTGGGTGTGGTTGTCACCGCGCTGGTTCAGGCAATTCTCGGCGGGATTGGCCTCGCCATTTCCGGCGTGCCTTACGCAACGCTGCTGACGGTCGTCATGATCCTCTCCTGCCTGGTGCAACTGGGGCCGTTACCGGTGTTAATCCCGGCAATCATTTGGCTGTACTGGACGGGCGATACGACCTGGGGCACGGTGCTGCTGGTGTGGAGCTGCGTGGTCGGTACGCTGGATAACGTGATTCGCCCGGTATTGATTCGTATGGGCGCTGACCTGCCGCTGATCCTGATTCTCTCTGGCGTTATCGGCGGGCTGATTGCCTTTGGAATGATCGGTCTGTTTATCGGTCCGGTATTGCTGGCGGTTTCCTGGCGTCTGTTCTCCGCATGGGTGCATGAAGTGCCCGCGCCGGGAAACGACCCTGACGAACTCCTCGAAGAACTGGAGGAGATTGAGGACAGCCATAAATAAACCCCATCGGCCGATCGACGCATTCGGTCGGCCGATACTTTAGCATTGCTCATCAATTAGCATCCTGACCAACCTGCCTTATGGCGTAATCCTCCTTACGTAATTCATTTACGTCGCAAATTCTTCATAGTTTTTAAACTATTGGGACGAATCTGATCGACGCAAAAAATCTCCACGCCTACTATTAGGGCACGGTTATAAATCAACGCCTTGATTTATAAGCATGGAAATCCCCTGAGTGAAACAACGAATTGCTGTGTGTAGTCTTTGCCCATCTCCCACGATGGGCCTTTTTTTAAGTGCCTGCCCTCACACCCCTTTTCTCCATCGCCAACAATTCTGATATGCCCACGCATGACGTCGGGCGGGATAGCGCGCATCGCAAAAAAAAACGGCTCCTTTTTACGGGAGCCGTTGCGGATTAGAATCAGCGCTGACGCTTATTTTTTCAGTTCAGCCAGACTCAACCAGGTCTGTACGACGGTGTCCGGGTTCAGCGACAGGCTGTCGATTCCCTCTTCCATCAGCCAGGCGGCGAAGTCCTCGTGATCGGACGGCCCCTGACCACAGATGCCAACATACTTGCCTTGTTTCTTCGCCGCGCGGATCGCCATCGACAGCAGCGCTTTCACCGCCTCATTGCGCTCATCGAACAGTTCAGAAACCACGCCGGAGTCGCGATCCAGACCCAGCGCCAGCTGCGTCATGTCGTTAGAACCAATCGAGAAGCCGTCAAAGTGCTCCAGGAATTGTTCAGCCAACAGGGCGTTGGACGGAATCTCACACATCATGATGATCTTCAGCCCGTTCTCACCCCGTTTCAGCCCCTGACGCGCCAGCTCGTCAACTACCGCTTTCGCCTGCTCAACGGTACGTACGAACGGGATCATGATCTCCACGTTGGTCAGCCCCATATCGTTGCGCACGCGTTTCACCGCTTCACATTCCAGCGCGAAGCAATCACGGAAGCTGTCAGAGACATAGCGACCGGCGCCACGGAAGCCCAGCATCGGGTTCTCTTCATCGGGTTCGTAACGCTCGCCGCCCACCAGGTTGGCGTATTCATTCGATTTGAAATCCGACAGGCGCACGATAACGCGTTTCGGATAAAATGCCGCGCCCAGCGTCGCAATGCCCTCTGTCAGACGACCGACATAGAACTCACGCGGTGAATCGAAGCCTTTCATCATCTCGCGGATTTCGTTTTGCAGTTTCGCGTCCTGGTCATCAAATTCCAGCAGTGCGCGAGGGTGCACGCCAATCATTCGGTTGATAATAAATTCGAGACGCGCCAGGCCAACGCCTTCATTCGGCAGGCAGGCGAAGTCAAAGGCGCGATCCGGGTTACCGACGTTCATCATGACTTTCAACGGCAGATCGGGCATGGTGTCCACGCTTGAACTTTTGACGCTGAAGTCGAGCAGGTCTGCGTAGACATAGCCGGTATCGCCTTCGGCGCAAGAAACGGTGACGTTTTCATCATCCTTCATGCGTTCCGTCGCGTCGCCGCAGCCGACAACCGCCGGAATACCCAGTTCACGGGCAATAATGGCCGCGTGGCAGGTACGACCGCCACGGTTGGTCACGATGGCCGCTGCTTTCTTCATGATCGGTTCCCAGTCCGGGTCGGTCATGTCAGTCACCAGCACGTCGCCAGGCTGGATACGGTTCATTTCGCTAATGTCGTGAATGACTTTAACCGCCCCCGCGCCAATGCGATGTCCGATGGCGCGGCCTTCCGCGACCACTTTCCCCTGCGCATGCAGCGTGTAGCGCTCCATTACCTGACCACGAGAACGGACGGTTTCCGGGCGAGCCTGTACAATAAACAGTTTGCCGGTATGGCCGTCTTTCGCCCATTCGATATCCATCGGGCGACCGTAGTGTTTCTCAATCTGTACGGCCTGTTTCGCCAGTTCCTGCACTTCTTCGTTGGTCAGCGAAAAGATGTCGCGCTGTTCCTGCGGCACATCTTCAATTTTGACCTGCTTGCCGTGCTCCTGGGTTGGCGCGTAAACCATTCGGATTTTTTTCGACCCCATCGTGCGACGAACGATCGCCGGGCGATTCGCCGCCAGCGTCGGTTTATGCACGTAGAATTCATCCGGGTTGACTGCGCCCTGCACTACCATCTCGCCCAGACCCCAGGCTGAAGTGATAAACACCACCTGATCGAAACCGGACTCGGTATCAATAGAGAACATAACCCCGGACGAAGCCAGGTCGGAGCGCACCATCCGCTGTACGCCAGCGGAGAGCGCGACGCCGCGATGGTCATACCCCTGGTGAACGCGATAAGAGATAGCGCGGTCATTAAACAGCGAGGCAAAAACATGTTTCACCGCCACCAGCACCGCATCGAAACCCTGCACGTTGAGGAAGGTTTCCTGCTGGCCGGCGAAAGAGGCATCCGGCATATCTTCAGCCGTTGCGGACGAGCGCACGGCGAAAGACGCCTGCGCATCATCCGCAGAGAGCTGTGCATAGGCATCGCGAATCGCGTTTTCCAGCTCTGGCTGGAAAGGAGTGTCGATAATCCACTGGCGGATCTGCGCGCCGGCCTTCGCCAGCGCGGTGACATCGTCAATATCCGTTTGATCCAGCAGTTCATAAATACGCTGGTTTACGCCGCTTTGATCCAGAAACTGGTTAAACGCATCGGCGGTCGTTGCAAAACCATTCGGTACGGAAACACCCATACCGGAAAGGTTAGTAATCATTTCACCCAGGGAGGCATTTTTGCCCCCAACTCTGTCTACATCATTCATGCCGAGTTGGTTATACCAAAGCACCAGCGGTGACGAGCCATTGTTGGACATCGAACAATCCTTTTGTGATAAATGAACGAGTTTAGAAACTACATTATTGCGTATTTATCTTTACATATTTAAACCCCTGAAAAAAACGGTGAATCGTTCAAGCAGATTTATTTTTTATTTTTTCAGATTGTTTACGCATTTGCGCAAACCCGCGGGCGACGGGCGATCTCCCCAAAAACTGTCGGTATAAACATAAGTTCCAAAAAATGAAATGCACTTTTCACTTAATATAAAAATAGCGTTTCATTTTATAAAATAAGCATCGTGATATACGCTTCTGGCAAATTTTAATTTATGCTTTCAGATAATTATGTTTGCTCCTCAGGATAAACAAAATGGATAATGTTGTTGATCGCCATGTTTTTTATATTTCCGATGGTACGGCCATCACCGCCGAGGTTTTGGGTCATGCGGTGATGTCGCAATTCCCTGTGACCATCAGCAGCATTACGCTGCCGTTCGTTGAAAACGAGAGTCGCGCCAGGGCCGTGAAAGATCAGATCGACGCGATTTATCAGCAAACTGGCGTGCGTCCGCTGGTGTTCTATTCGATTGTTCTGCCGGAAATTCGCGCCATCATCTTACAAAGCGAAGGGTTCTGTCAGGACATCGTGCAGGCGCTGGTGGCGCCGCTACAGCAGGAAATGAAGCTCGACCCAACGCCAATCGCGCATCGCACCCACGGGCTTAACCCCGGCAACCTCAACAAGTATGACGCGCGTATCGCGGCAATCGACTATACCCTTGCGCACGACGATGGGATCTCCTTGCGCAATCTGGATCAGGCGCAGGTGATCCTGCTGGGGGTTTCACGCTGCGGAAAAACGCCGACCAGCCTCTATCTGGCGATGCAGTTTGGCATCCGGGCGGCGAACTACCCCTTTATTGCTGACGATATGGATAACCTGGTGTTGCCCACGTCGCTTAAACCGCTACAGCATAAGCTTTTTGGCCTGACCATTGACCCGGAACGCCTGGCGGCAATCCGTGAGGAACGCCGTGAAAACAGCCGCTACGCATCGCTACGCCAGTGCCGGATGGAGGTTGCGGAAGTTGAAGCGCTCTATCGTAAAAATCAGATCCCTTGCCTGAACAGTACTAACTATTCGGTAGAAGAAATTGCCACCAAGATTCTCGACATCATGGGGCTGAATCGTCGAATGTACTAACAAACTAGTGCAAGAGTTCAATTTTTTGCTATCATGCCGCTCTGCTTGCGAGGTGTGAAACGCCTCGCATTTGAAATCAGCAGGTGAAGGTTGAAGTGTGTTATTGTGATGCCCATCACTTCCCGGTAGTCCTGCCGTTGAAGCAACAAATTTCTGAGACTTGTAATGAACAGAACCGACGAACTGCGTACCGCGCGTATTGACAGCCTGGTCACCCCTGCTGAGCTAGCGCTACGTCATCCTGTATCATCCTCCGTCGCCAGCCACGTTACTGACTCCCGACGCCGGATTGAAAAAATATTAAATGGTGAAGATCGCCGCCTGCTGGTGATCATCGGCCCCTGCTCGATTCACGATCTGGACGCTGCGATGGAATACGCAACGCGCTTGCAAACGTTGCGCAACACGCATCAGGCGCGTCTGGAAATCGTTATGCGCACCTATTTTGAAAAACCGCGCACGGTTGTGGGCTGGAAAGGCCTCATCTCCGATCCCGATTTAAATGGCAGTTACCGCGTAAATCATGGCCTCGAACTGGCGCGCAAGCTGCTGTTGCAGGTCAATGAGCTGGGTGTCCCCACCGCCACCGAATTTCTCGACATGGTCACCGGCCAGTTTATTGCCGATTTGATCAGTTGGGGGGCCATTGGCGCGCGCACGACGGAAAGCCAGATTCACCGTGAAATGGCTTCCGCGCTCTCCTGCCCGGTTGGGTTTAAAAACGGGACAGATGGCAACACGCGCATCGCCGTTGATGCGATTCGCGCGTCGCGCGCCAGCCATATGTTCCTCTCGCCGGATAAAACTGGCCAGATGACGATTTATCAGACCAGCGGGAACCCGTACGGCCATATCATCATGCGCGGCGGTAAAAAACCGAATTACCACGCGGAAGACATCGCTGCCGCCTGCGATACGCTGCATGAGTTTGGTCTGCCGGAACACCTGGTGGTGGACTTCAGCCACGGTAACTGCCAGAAGCAGCATCGCCGCCAGTTAGAAGTTTGTGATGATATCTGCCAGCAAATCCGTAACGGTTCTACCGCAATTGCCGGGATCATGGCCGAAAGTTTCCTGCGTGAAGGTACGCAGAAAATCGTCAGCGGTCAGCCGCTGGTGTACGGTCAGTCCATTACCGACCCTTGCCTGAACTGGGAAGATACTGAATTACTGTTAGAAAAACTTGCCTCAGCGGTTGATAGCCGTTTTTGACATCATGCCCATCCTCGCGGGGGATGGGCGCGCTTCTTTCCCCTCCACGCATTCCCCACTCGCCTGATTTGCTACCAGAATTAACACTTGCTGTCGCCATACACAATATTGATAATAATAATCATTGTTAAACTGATTATTATTAATTAGCGATATGCCACATATGGACGACATTGAGTTACTTCATTTTAAGGAAAGAGACAGCGTGCCCCCTTCCCCTGCTGCCGAGCGGCGTATCAGCAGCCAGACATTGTTAGGCCCTGAAGGCAAAGTCATCATCGATCATGACGGCCAGGAATACCTGCTGCGCAAGACGCAGGCAGGTAAGTTGCTGTTGACCAAGTAGCAATCAGCTTGAGCAACTGACTTCCAGCCGTTTACCCCAGTCCGGCGGACGGCTGACATAATCGTCATCTCTGTCGGTAAAGGGGTCGCGCAGAACCTGATGCAGTTGATGTAATTCGCCCATATCCCCCTGCTCAGCGCTGGCTATCGCGCGTTGCGCCAGCCAGTTGCGCAGCACCACCGCAGGATTCACGCGCTGCATGTGCTGTTGACGCGTTGCGTCATCCATCTGTTCCTGCTGTAAACGCGCCCGGTAACGGCTGAACCACCCGTCAAAGGCCGCGCGATCGATAAATTCGTCACGCAGCGGCGATGCCGCGCTCTGTTGCTCAGTCTGACTCAACATACGGAACGTTCGGCTATAATCGCTGCCTTCGCGCGCCATCAGGGCGAAAAGCTCGTTGAGAAGCGCGTTGTCCTCTTTTTGTTCGGTAAAGAAGCCCAGTTTTTGCCGCATGCGCTGCCCGTAGTGCGTGAGCAACGCCAGCTGATAGCCATCCAGCGCATCATTCAGCGTATCGACCGGCATAAACGGCGACAGGGTTTGCGCCAGGCGTTGCAGATTCCACAATCCGACAGCCGGCTGATTATCGAAGCTATAGCGCCCCTGGTGATCGGAGTGGTTACAGATAAACCCTGGCTGATAATCATCCAGGAAACCGAAAGGGCCATAATCTATCGTCAGCCCCAGTACAGACATGTTATCGGTGTTCATCACGCCATGCGCAAAACCTACCGTTTGCCAGTCAGCAATCAACCTCGCCGTGCGCGCCACAACGTCCCGGAACCAGAGCGCATACTTGTCCTCTTCCGCCTGAAATTGCGGCCAGTAATGGCGAATCGCAAAATCGGCCAGCTGACGGACTTTATCCGGCTCACGCCGATAGTAAAAATGTTCGAAATGACCGAAACGCATATGGCTTTGCGCCAGACGCATGAGCATCGCGCCGGATTCAACCGTTTCCCTGTAAACAGGCGTGTCGCTGGTGACGATAGACAGCGCCCGCGTTGTGGGGATGCCAAGATAGTGCATCGCCTCGCTGGCCAGACTTTCACGGATCGTTGAGCGCAGCACTGCTCGCCCGTCGCCCATGCGGGAGTATGGCGTTAGTCCGGCGCCTTTCAGGTGCCAGTCAAGCGTACTGCCGTCCGCCAGCAGTTGTTCGCCTAACAGAATACCGCGTCCATCACCGAGCTGGCCGGCCCAGACGCCAAACTGATGGCCGCTATAAACCTGAGCCAGAGGCGACATGCCGGGCAGTAATGACTCGCCGCCCCACACGCCTGCGCCGTTTTCCATATCAAACAACGAAGGTGGTATCGCCAGCTGCTGCGCCAGCGCATCGTTATGCCAAATCAGGCGGGCATGACTCAGAGGAGTTGGAGAAAGTGCTGTATATGTGGCTGGCAGTTCGTCACGCCAGCGGGATGTAAAAGACAGGGTCATAGAGCCTCCTGCCTGTAGTGTAGACGGTTAATACCCGCTTAAACACCAGCAAATAAAAAGGTTATCCCTGAACCAGCGTCGTAACCTGGCTCGCTGGCACGGCAGGCCATAAACATCCTTGCAGCGCGCTAAATCCCATTGATGATATCCGCGCCAGCATCTCTTCAGTATCAATACCCGCAATCATTATCGAATCACAGCACGGTGATATCTGCGAAATAATAGCCTGCATAAAGGGTTCAAAAGAAAGACTTGCGGATCTTTGCTGGACAAAGTTTTTATCCAGCGCGACGCGTTTGAAGAGACCATCAAAGATCGCTTTTATCGATGTATCGCCAGCGCCGAAATTGGCAAGGATGAGGGGAAATCGTCCGGCTAACTCAGCCAGAATTTGATTCTCTTTCCCAAGACTTAATTCAGGATAATTCTCATTAATCATCAGTTCCAAAAATGGAAAGCGCCTTACATGGGATACAAACTCGCCGTCTGATAATAATGATGCGACGACGGCTGGCGTTAAATTAATCCAGGCAATAAGTTTATGTTGAATAAAAAAATGTTGGCACGTTTCCAGCAATGCGAGTTTTTCTTCGAACAGACAACGCTGTTCTTCTGCTGACAGGCGCGGCATGACCAGCTCCGTCGGCATACGGACATTACCGTCTTCAGTGACAAAGTTTGCAACAATCTCCAGGCCGACGAGTTTCTCTTTCTCGGTTCGGGCAGGAACAAAATAAAGGTGAGAATGATAAAAGTTATCCAGTGAAACAATCATTGTGCCAGCCCCGCTGCATGGGTGTAATCCGGCATCCTGTAAGAAAGAACGAAGAAAGATGTCATTTCTGATACGACTGGAGGTGCTTTCATTTTTTCCTTTTTAGCCGGTAAACCGGGTCCTTTTTTTAGCTTATCTCGATTATAAACCAATATCCAGTTTTGCATTTTCCGCAAGACACCGGATAAATCATTTTGACTAAAAATACTTTTGCAAAATGTAGGGTTAAAACTATTTCTGATAACTCACGATAGCCCTGGCATTCAGACAATGAGAAATCAATTTCTTAAATATAGATGATGAAGCGGCCGCTGGGTATCCGCTTTACCATCGATAGCATTAAATACGTCTCGCCTGCCAGAAATTTTTCCGCCAGTAGACATTGTCGAGCGATGAGCGCATCACGCCGCGGCTGGTAGACGCATGAATAAATTGATTGTTGGTATCATAAATGCCGACGTGCAAACCACTTTCCCCCGATCCGGTTTTAAAAAAGACCAGGTCGCCGGGCAGCAGTTCATCTTTGTCGATTTCCGTACCAATTTTTGACTGTTGGCGCGTTTCACGCGGCAGTTGTAAATCAAATTTGTCGCGCATCGTCATCAACACAAATCCCGAGCAGTCCACCCCGCTACGGCTCATTCCGCCATAGCGATACGGTGTACCTCTCCAGGACTGTAGCTGATCGTTCAGGCCCGCGATAACCATAATGGAATCCGAAAGCCTGGCGTTAGGTGCTGGCGCACGATGGCTGCTACACCCTGCCAAAAACAGTGCTGCGATAAGAAGAAGCCAAAAGCGCATTCAGGACGAATCCTCTATCTTTTTATTCTTGCTTCTATTTAGCGTGGAAATTATGTGTTTTTCAAGAACCCATTTAACTTAAGTGGTTGATATGAGCATTCTGTGGCCTTCAACGTCCAGCCGACGGAAGTTCATGCCGTATGCCCGGGCCAGATTTGGCGGCGTCAGCACCTCGTCACGCCGCCCGCTGGCGATCAATTTCCCCTGTTTCAGCAACCAGGCGCGATGCGCGTGGCGCAGAGTATGGTTAAGGTCATGGCTGCTCATCACGATGGCGATACCCTGGCTGCATAGCTGGCTCAACAGCCTATCCAGCGCGTTTTGTTGCGCAACGTCCAGACTGTTCATCGGTTCATCCAGTAGCAGAAGCTGCCCGCGCGGGTTAGCGTGAGGGTGAATTTGCAATATCACCGCCGCCAGACGTACACGCTGCCACTCGCCGCCGGAGAGTTGATTCGCGCTCCGCCCCAGCTTGTCGCTCAGCCCAAGCGCCTGCGCAACGTCATTCAGCAGGTTCGTTTGCGTTTTATCAGGTTGATGCAGCGTCAGGAAATGCCAGACCGGCATTGAAAATGGGGGATTCTGCTGCTGCGCGAGATAGGCCCGATGTTGAGCCAGTTTCGCCGCAGGCCATGCCTCCAGCGACACGCCGTCGAATATGACGGTGCCTTCCCCGAAGGTTAAGCCCGCCATACGCGCCAGCAGCGTACTTTTCCCTGCCCCATTCGGCCCCACGAGGTGAAGAATCTCGCCAGGCTTAACGTCGCCGGAAAGCGGCCCCAGACGCGTCGTTTCGGCAACATCCTGTAACTGCATCAACGAGATCATTATTTTGCCAACGCGATTTTGATACTTTCCACCATCCCCGGATCTTCAGGCGTCATGTCCGGTGAGAAACGCTGTACGACCTGTCCATCCCTGCCGATTAAAAACTTCTCAAAGTTCCACAAAATATCGTCCGGGTAAAGTGGTGCGCGGCCTTTACTCGCCATGCGCTCATAGAAACCGCTACCTTCCGGCGCAACGGCGGCAGGCGCTGCGGTAATCAACTTCTGATACAGTGGATGGCGGTTCTCACCATTGACGTCAACCTTGCTGAACATCGGGAATGTGACGCCCCAGGTGGTGCTGCAATAGGTTTTAATCTCCTCTTCAGTGCCAGGTTCCTGACCAAGAAACTGGTTGCAGGGAAAACCTAACACCGTAAAGCCCTGGTCGGCCCAGGCTTTCTGAATATTCTCCAGTTGTTCGTATTGTGGCGTTAAGCCACATTTCGAGGCCACATTAACCACCAGCAGTACGTTTCCGGCGTACTTCTCAAGCGTGGTGACATCCCCGTCGATCGTCGTCACTTCAGTGTTGAGAATGGTATCTTGCATAGCGTCTCCCATATAACAGGCGGATGTGAGTGATCAAATATCAGCTTTTAATCATAGACTGCGAGTGTTGAAAACAGCGACTCCCCGATGCGGACAATCGCGGCGTCACGCTGCGCCATTGTCGCCGGAGTTTGTGTAATATAGATAACCACGAGCAGAGGTTTTTGTGATGTCGGCCAGACAACGCTGACAATAGAACGCGAACCGTTGTCGCCCGCCCCGGTTTTATCCGCGATTTTCCAGCCGTCCGGCAAGACCGAACGCAGCAGACCGTCAGCCACTTTGTCGTCCCGCATCCATTGCATAAGCTGCTCTCTTGAGGATGGCTGCAACACATTCCCCAGCAGTAGCGTATTGAGCGTCTTCGCTATCGCGACAGGCGTCGTGGAGTCGCGTTCATCACCGGGAATGGCGCTGTTCAGTTCGGGCTCATAGCGATCGAGGCGGGTTATCGTATCCCCCGAATCACGCAAAAACTGCGTGACGGCCTGCGGCCCGTTGAGCTTCCTGGCGATGAGATTGGCAGCCGTGTTATCGCTGTAGCTTACCGCCGCGCTGCACAATTGCGCCCAGCTCATGGCGTCTGGCGCCACATGTTTTTCAGTAATCGGCGAATACTCCACCAGCTGCGAGGGTTCAAACTGCGTTGAAGCAGAAAGCGCCAGCGCCTTCCTGTCGACTTCACGTAATAACGCTGCGCATAACAGCGGCTTGTGCGTACTGTTTAACGGGAACCGTTCTTCTCCCCGATAATGGGTGATACTGTTGGTCGCCGTATCAAGTACCGCAATGCCAATCCGGGCATGAAGACGCTGTTCTTCCTGCGTCGCGATAGCCGACACGTATTGCGCCGTCAGCGGTGCGGCCATCGCAGAACCGCTGAGTGCCGCCAGCACACACAGACCCCATTTCATCCGTTGCCACATACTAATGACTTCCTCGTTTCTCATTTTGGCTAGCGCCTGGATTTTAATAATAGCCAGATGAAGACCGGCGCCCCCATCGTCGCCGTCACTACGCCGATAGGCAGTTCCGCCGACGCCAGCGCCAGACGGGCGATAACATCCGCCAGCAGCAGAGCTATCGCCCCCGCCAGCGCGCAGCCCGGCAGCAAAGCGCGATGATCGCTCAGACCGCAAAGCCGTAAGATATGTGGGATCACCAGGCCGATAAACCCAATTGAACCCGCGAGCGCAACGCTAACGCCGACCATCCAGCCCGTGGCGACCACCAGCAAATTGCGCCAGAACCACAGCGGCAGCCCCAGCTGACGCGCGGACGTTTCGCCCAGCGCCAGAATATTCATCGGCTGCGACTGGCAGCAAATCCAGAGTGAAACCGGGATCAGGGCAATCATCAGCCAGGCCTGCTGCCAGTCCACCCCGCCGAATCCTCCCATCATCCAGTACATCAACTGGCGCAGGTCAAAGGAGGTTGAAAAATAGATGGCCCACGTCATCATCGCGCTGCAAATAATGCCAAGCGCAACGCCCGCCAGCAGCAGGCGGCTGGTTGATAAATGTCGACGGGCAAATCGCAGGAGAATAAGTGTGATGATAAGCGCGCCGGCAATAGCGCAAATCCCCAGCGCCCAGCCGGGTAACTGACCTTGCCCCAGTAGCACTGCGGCAATAAGGCCCACGCCAGCGCCGTTGGAGACGCCAAGCAATCCGGGCTCGGCAAGCGGGTTTTCAAATAACGCCTGCATTACCGCGCCTGACAGCGCCAGCGCGGCGCCTACCAGCAGAACAGCAAGCGTGCGAGGGAGTCGTATCTGCCAGACAAACAGTTCACCACGGGCGCTGAACCAGTCGCCAGGGGCTATCCACTGATCTCCTGCGCACAGGCTTAATACCACTGCCAGCAGCATAAGCACCGACAGACTGGATAACCAGCGCACATTGCGGCGCTGTTGTTGGCAGGCAAAAGTCAGCATGTTTTCCATTCAGCTGAAAAGGGATGATGTTGATTTTACGGTGCGTAACCATCACAGGAAAGAAAAAAGGCCGCAAAGCGGCCTTTTTAGTTAGATCAGATTACTCTTCTTTGGGCGAAGCGTTTTCAACCCGGCTTTTCAACTTCTGTCCGGGTCTGAAGGTCACCACGCGCCGTGCTGTAATGGGAATATCTTCGCCCGTTTTCGGGTTACGTCCCGGACGTTGATTCTTATCACGCAGATCGAAGTTACCAAAACCAGAGAGTTTCACCTGCTCACCGTTTTCCAGAGCACGACGAATCTCCTCGAAAAACAGCTCGACCAGTTCTTTGGCATCCCGCTTGCTAAGCCCAAGCTTATCAAACAGATATTCTGACATTTCAGCTTTTGTAAGCGCCATAGGTTCAATCCCTCAATGATGCCTGGAATCGCTCTTTTAATGCCTCTACACATTTGGCGACGGTAGCGGCAATCTCCTCTTCTTCGAGTGTACGGCTGGTATCCTGAAGGATCAGGCTGATAGCGAGGCTCTTATAACCCTCCGCAACACCCTTACCGCGGTACACGTCAAATAAGTTTACGCCAACTACCTGATTTACGCCAACTTTCTTACACTCGGATAAAATATCCGCTGCGGGAACGTTTTCTGCGACCACCACCGCGATGTCGCGACGGTTAGCCGGGAAGCGCGAAATCTCGCGCGCCTGAGGCACCACGCGGTCTGCGAGCTTATTCCACTCCAGTTCAAACACCAGAGTGCGACCGTTCAGATCCAGTTTACGTTCCAGCTCAGGATGAACAACCCCAATAAAACCAATGCGTTCACCTTTCAGATAAATCGCCGCGGACTGCCCAGGATGCAGCGCCGGATTCGCTTCCGCCCTGAACTGAATGTCGGCCAGTTTGCCGGTGAGATCCAGCACCGCTTCCAGATCGCCTTTCAGATCATAGAAATCAACGGTCTCTTTCGCCAGATTCCAGTGCTCGTCATAACGGTTGCCGCAAATCACCCCTGCCAGCATCAGATCCTGACGAATGCCCAGATTTGCCTGGGTATCCGGCACGAAGCGCAGACCGGTTTCAAAGATACGCACGCGGTTCTGCTGACGGTTCTGGTTATAGACCACCGTTGACAGCAGGCCGGTCCACAGTGAGAGACGCATCGCCGACATCTCAATGGAGATCGGGCTTGGCAGCAACAGCGCTTCTTCGCCCGGATGCAGCAGTTGCTGAACCTTCGGATCGACAAAGCTATAGGTGATCACTTCCTGGTAGCCTTTGTCATTGAGCATGGTTTTCACACGCTTCAGCGACAAGTTGGCTTCACGGTGAGTCCCCATGATTAAACCCGCCTGAATCGGCTCATCAGGAATGTTGTTGTAGCCATACACGCGGGCCACTTCTTCGACCAGATCTTCTTCAATCTCCATGTCGAAACGCCAGCTCGGCGCGACCGCTTTCCATTCGTCCTGACCTTCAGTCACTTCGCAGCCCAGACGACGCAGAATATCGCTCACCTGCTCATCGGCAATGTGATGCCCGATCAGACGATCCAGCTTGCTACGACGAAGCGTAATGGTCGCGCGTTTCGGCAGCGTGGCGTCATTCGTGACGTCAATAACCGGACCGGCTTCGCCGCCGCAAATGTCGATCAACAGGCGGGTGGCGCGCTCCATTGCTTTGTACTGCAACGCCGGGTCCACACCACGCTCATAGCGGTGGGAAGCATCCGTATGCAGACCGTGGCGACGCGCACGACCGGTAATAGACAGCGGGCTAAAGAACGCGCATTCCAGCAGCACGTTTTGCGTTTCCTCATTCACGCCGGAATGCTCACCGCCAAAGATACCGCCCATCGCCAGCGCTTTGTGGTGATCCGCGATCACCAGCGTATCGGTGCTCAGCTTCGCTTCTGTGCCGTCCAGCAGCACCAGGGTTTCGCCCTCTTTGGCCATACGCACGACAATACCGCCTTCAATACGGTCTTTGTCAAAGGCATGCATCGGCTGACCCAGTTCAAGCAGTACATAGTTGGTGACGTCAACGACAGCGTCAATGGAACGAATGCCGCAGCGACGCAGCTTCTCTTTCATCCACAGCGGCGTAGGCGCTTTAACATTAATGCCTTTCACCACGCGACCCAGGTAGCGCGGGCAGGCATCCGGCGCTTCAACCGCGATCGGCAGCGTGTCATTGATGGTGGCTGCAACAGGTGCGATCTCCGGCTCAACCAGCGCGATTTTGTTCAGGACAGCGACATCACGCGCCACACCGATGATCCCTAAGCAGTCGGCGCGGTTCGGCGTCACGCTGATTTCAATGGTGTTATCGTCAAGCTTCAGGTATTCGCGGATATCGGTTCCGATCGGCGCATCCGCCGGCAATTCGATGATGCCGCTATGGTCGTCGGAAATCCCCAGTTCGGAGAAGGAGCACAGCATCCCTTCCGACGGCTCGCCGCGCAGTTTAGCGGCTTTGATTTTGAAATCGCCCGGCAGAACCGCGCCAATAGTTGCAACGGCTACTTTCAGCCCCTGACGGCAGTTAGGCGCGCCACAGACGATATCCAGCAGGCGTTCGCCGCCCACGTTCACTTTCGTAACGCGCAGTTTATCTGCGTTCGGGTGCTGGCCGCACTCCACCACTTCACCCACAACCACGCCGTTGAACTCACCGGCGACGGCGTCAACGCCATCCACTTCCAGACCCGCCATCGTAATCTGATCCGACAGCGCATCGCTGTCGATTGCCGGGTTCACCCATTCGCGTAACCACAGTTCACTGAATTTCATTGTTTTACCCTGCCTTTATTTAAACTGTTTGAGGAAACGCAGATCGTTTTCGAAGAATGAGCGCAGATCGGTCACGCCATAACGCAGCATGGTCAGACGCTCCATCCCCATACCAAACGCGAAGCCAGAGTAGATTTCCGGGTCGATGCCCACGTTGCGCAGAACGTTCGGATGCACCATCCCGCAACCCAGCACTTCCAGCCATTTGCCGTTTTTGCCCATTACATCCACTTCTGCGGACGGTTCCGTGAACGGGAAGTAAGAAGGACGGAAACGGATTTGCAGGTCTTCTTCAAAGAAGTTACGCAGGAAGTCGTGCAGCGTGCCTTTCAGGTTGGTGAAGCTGATGTTGGTGTCAACAATCAGCCCTTCCATCTGATGGAACATCGGGGTGTGCGTTTGATCGTAGTCGTTACGGTACACTCGACCCGGCGCAATAATACGGATCGGCGGCTGCTGTTCTTTCATGGTACGAATCTGCACGCCGGAAGTCTGCGTACGCAGCAGGCGGGTGGCATCAAACCAGAAAGTGTCGTGGTCAGCGCGGGCCGGGTGATGGCCTGGAATGTTCAGCGCATCGAAGTTATGGTAATCGTCTTCGATCTCCGGGCCAGTCGCCACGGTAAAACCAAGCTCACCGAAGAAACTTTCAATACGATCAATGGTACGTGTTACCGGATGCAGACCACCGTTCTCAATACGACGCCCAGGCAGAGAAACGTCGATGGTTTCCGCCGCCAGACGTGCATTCAGCGCCGCGTTTTCTAAATCCGCTTTGCGCGCGTTCAGCGCTTGTTGTACCTGCTCTTTTGCTTCATTGATAACCGCGCCGGCTGCCGGACGCTCTTCTGGCGGCAATTCACGCAGGGTCGTCATCTGAAGGGTTAAATGCCCTTTCTTGCCCAAATATTCGACGCGTACATTGTCTAACGCGGCAACATCTGACGCCTGGTTAATGGCTGCCTTCGCACTGGCAACCAGCTCTGCGAGATGTGACATGGTTTTCCTCATTGTGTCGGTGAAGACACCGGTTCGTTGGACTTAATCTCTCGATTTCAGGTACAAAAAAAGCCTCCATCAGGAGGCTTTTTCGCGCTGTTTTTCGTTTCTTCTTTCACGCGCTAGCCTCCTGGAGTCAGGTGCTAAAGTAAAAAAAGAAGCGGAAAATAGCAGCATTCATGCTTGCGTTACCTTGTGTGGTAAAACCGGACAACCTTTATTGAAAAGGGTTACGGATAAATTGTCAACTGATTGATTGCACTACAAATAAAAGAGAGGGAGCCAGGCTCCCTCTTTTCACTGGCTTATGCCAGAGCTGCTTTCGCTTTCTCAACCAGAGCGGTGAACGCTACTTTGTCGAATACTGCGATGTCAGCCAGGATCTTACGGTCGATTTCAACAGAGGCTTTTTTCAGGCCGTTGATGAATTTGCTGTAAGAAATACCGTTCTGACGTGCTGCTGCGTTGATACGCGCAATCCACAGTTGACGGAACTGACGCTTACGTTGACGACGGTCACGGTAAGCATACTGACCAGCTTTGATAACTGCCTGGAAGGCAACGCGGTATACGCGAGAACGCGCACCGTAGTAGCCTTTGGCTTGTTTCAAAATTTTCTTGTGACGTGCGCGTGCAATTACACCACGTTTTACGCGAGCCATAGTGCTCTCCTGTATCTATTCTGATTCGCCCTTCATCTTTCACATTTTCGCGGCGTTAACCGCCTTGCGACATGCGAAATCTATTGGGCATAAAAAAGTTAAAAAAAACGTTAACGGCTTATGCGTACGGCAGGCACGCGATTACCAGACCCAGATCGCCTTTGGAAACCATGGCTTTCGGGCGCAGGTGACGTTTACGCTTGGTCGCTTTTTTGGTCAGAATATGACGCAGGTTAGCGTGCTTGTGCTTAAAACCACCTTTACCGGTTTTTTTGAAGCGCTTAGCAGCACCGCGTACGGTCTTAATTTTTGGCATTTTAATAACTTCCACTTCGCATTGTTAATAAACGAAACCCAGGCGAACAAAATCTGTGAAGCCCGAAGGCTCCACAGGAATTGCTACTTGAAGGCCTTACTGTTTCTTCTTAGGAGCGAGCACCATAATCATCTGACGGCCTTCGATCTTCGTAGGGAAGGATTCGACAACTGCCAGTTCAGCCAGATCTTCTTTCACGCGATTAAGCACTTCCATACCGATCTGTTGGTGGGCCATCTCACGACCGCGGAAACGCAGCGTGATCTTGGCCTTATCGCCCTCTTCGAGAAAGCGAATCAGGCTGCGGAGTTTTACCTGATAGTCGCCTTCATCTGTACCAGGACGGAATTTAATTTCCTTAACCTGGATAACTTTTTGCTTTTTCTTCTGTTCCTTAGAAGACTTACTCTTTTCATAGAGGAATTTGCCGTAATCCATTATACGACAAACCGGCGGCTCGGCGTTAGGGCTGATTTCGACTAAGTCTACTCCAGCTTCTTCAGCTTTTTCCAGAGCTTCTCTCAGACTCACAATACCAAGCTGCTCGCCTTCCAGACCTGTTAAGCGAACTTCCTGGGCGCGAATTTCGCCATTGATACGGTTAGGACGCGCCGTTTGAACTCGTTTTCCGCCTTTAATACTTTATTCCTCCAGTTGTTGAAGACTGCGGCTGCGAATCTCTTGTTGCAGCTTCTCGATAACTTCATTTACGTCCAGGCTGCCCAAGTCTTTGCCACGACGGGTACGCACGGCTACTTTGCCTGCTTCTACCTCTTTGTCGCCACAGACCAACATGTAAGGGACACGACGTAAAGTGTGCTCGCGGATTTTAAAGCCTATCTTCTCATTTCTCAAGTCTGCTTTTACACGAATGCCCGCATTTTGTAGTTTCTGCGTCAATTCGTTAACGTATTCAGACTGAGTATCGGTAATGTTCATCACCACTACCTGAACCGGCGCAAGCCAGGTCGGGAAGAAGCCCGCGAACTCTTCAGTCAGGATACCGATGAAACGTTCCATTGACCCAAGAATCGCGCGGTGAATCATCACCGGCACCTGACGCTCGTTGTTTTCGCCAACATAAGAGGCGTTCAAACGAGACGGCAGAGAGAAGTCCAGCTGTACCGTACCGCACTGCCATGCACGATCGAGGCAGTCATACAGGGTAAATTCAATTTTCGGACCGTAGAATGCGCCCTCACCCAGTTGATACTCAAACGGGATGTTGTTTTCTTCCAGCGCAACGGCCAGATCCGCCTCAGCACGATCCCACATTTCATCGCTACCGATACGTTTTTCGGGGCGAGTGGAAAGTTTGACGACGATTTTCTCGAAGCCAAAGGTGCTGTACATATCGTAGACCATACGAATACAGGCGTTCACTTCATCGCGAATCTGTTCTTCAGTACAGAAGATATGCGCATCATCCTGGGTGAAGCCACGTACGCGCATCAGGCCATGCAAGGCGCCTGACGGTTCGTTACGGTGGCAGCTACCGAATTCCGCCATACGCAGCGGCAGATCGCGGTAGGACTTCAGACCCTGGTTGAAGATCTGCACGTGGCCCGGGCAGTTCATCGGCTTGATGCAGTATTCACGGTTCTCTGAAGAGGTAGTGAACATCGCATCTTTGTAGTTTTCCCAGTGCCCGGTTTTTTCCCACAGCACACGGTCCATCATGAACGGGCCTTTAACTTCCTGATACTGATACTCTTTGAGCTTAGAACGCACAAAGACTTCCAGTTCACGGAAGATAGTCCAGCCGTCGTTATGCCAGAACACCATACCCGGCGCCTCTTCCTGCATATGATACAGGTCAAGCTGCTTACCGATTTTACGGTGGTCGCGCTTGGCGGCTTCTTCAAGGCGTTGCAGATAGGCGTTCAGGGATTTTTTATCCGCCCACGCCGTACCATAAATACGTTGCAGCATCTTGTTGTTGCTGTCGCCACGCCAGTATGCCCCTGCGGTTTTCATCAGTTTGAAGTGATGGCAGAAACGCATGTTCGGCACGTGCGGGCCACGGCACATATCGACATATTCTTCATGATGATACAAGCCCGGCTTGTCATCATGCGCAATATTCTCATCAAGAATAGAAACCTTATAGGTTTCGCCACGCTTCACGAAGGTTTCACGCGCTTCGTGCCAGCTCACTTTCTTCTTAATGACGTCGTAGTTTTTCTCAGCAAGCTCGTGCATCCGTTTTTCGAGCGCGTCGACATCTTCCTGGGTTAACGTACGGTCGAGATCAATATCATAGTAAAAACCGTTATCGACAACCGGACCGATAGCCATTTTGGTGTTCGGCCAAAGTTGTTTAATCGCGTGCCCTAACAGGTGCGCGCAGGAGTGACGAATGATCTCCAGACCTTCTTCATCTTTCACGGTGATGATTGCCAGCTGAGCGTCGTTTTCAATGAGATCGGACGCGTCAACCAGTTCGCCATTAACGCGACCTGCGATACAGGCTTTCGCCAGTCCTGGACCAATGTCCAGCGCAACATCCATGGGGCTTACAGCGTGGTCGTAATGGCGTTGGCTGCCATCAGGAAGAGTAATAACAGGCATGTTATATCCTTATTTGCAGTGGTGACCCACACGAAAGATCACATACAAAGTTTCAATATTTAAAATTATCAAAAAGTTATGGGCTGATTCCCGCTTCACTCTGCGAAATATGTCACGGCCCGCCTGAATGGCAAGACTGGACCTACACCCGTTTTTTGATAACACCGTTTGACAGTGTACACGGCATTGACTGCCGATCAAAGCCGCAATCACGCCGAACTGTATGATGTAAATCAATTCCCTGACGCGCCATCGCTTTTGTTACACTGAGAGCATCAGTCCGATTTTGACAGGAAGAGAGAAAATGCCAACAAACCGCTTTGCCAAAAAACACTGGAAGATGGTTGTCGTATTGCTCCTCATTTGCGGCGCAATGTTGCTGCTCCGCTGGGCGGCGATGATTTGGGGCTAATATCCGAAGCGTTCGCCGAAAGTTAATTCCTGCGAATGAATAGAAAACATCAATAATATGCACGTTCAACGCGTTTTTATGAATGGCATTCGCCACGGAAAATATAAATATAATTTCACTTAGCGCGCAATCGCGATAAAAACGCTAATTTAAAAAGCCGGGTCGTGTTTAAAACAACCCGGCAGGCGATTACATCTTATACCCTAACGATATCGTCGTGCGGCGATCGGTATGTTCCGGCGCCGTTGCGGGCGGTTCGGAGTTCCAGGTCAGGTTATAAGCCACCTTTAAACCAAAATGCTCGTTGATCGCGACATTCAACGCCGTCTCTGAGTTGAGGGTGGTATCTTCAGCGCCGAAAACGGACACGCCCTGCGTAAATTTGGTGTTATCCGTCATCTGCCAGGCGTAGCTACCGGAAGCGTAGCCCAGCGGTTGGGTCTCGGTTTTGCCATCGGTATGTTCGTCATAGCGTACGCCAGGACCGAATTCAAAACGGAAGCTGTGCACCGGCCCGTTGAGGAACTGACGGCCATAACCGGCGGTCAGTGTGTCACGCTCACGATAACCGTTGTAACGGTCTGTCAGCCAGCTTGCCTGGCCAAACAGGTAATCGTAGTCGGTCATATTGAAACGGCTACGGCCGCCTACCGCGTATTTCTCCGAAGAGCGCTCATCGTTGGAGGATGTATTGCTGGCATTCCCCCACAGCGACCAGGCGGTGGTTGCACCGTACCAGGTCATCGTGGTGTCAGCCGTTAAAGAAGAACTTTTCGTGTTGCCTGACTGAGCAAGGTAGCCCGCATTCAGGTTACCTTCGAAGGGTTTCTTCGCAGTGGCGGGATCATCCATGACAGTAAAAACGGAATCATCAGCAGCGGCATGCATTGACGCAAATACGCCCCCTGCCAACATTAATGCAGCGGGTACTGTCTTCAAAAGCTTCATTTATAAAGAGTCCGTACAACAAAAAAAGAGACCGTTACGGTCCCGGAAACTTTCATAAGGATCAATGACAAACGATCCAGGAAAGGTAACAAATTATAAAAAGGCTCGAATAACATAGCAATGAATTCTTATTTCATTTTTTGAATAAGAGAGTTCCCAAAGCAGATATTTATTTATATATCTTTCTCCCGGTAATTTTAAATAAATATCCAGTAAATCATATTGTTAATTACTTCCCTTTCCGGGCATTCAGTGCCAGACTGAAGTCAGCCTAACAGGAGGTAAAGATGATACGTATCTATACGTTAACACTTGCGCCCTCTCTCGATAGCGCAACAATCACCCCACAACTCTATCCCGAAGGGAAACTTCGCTGTTCATCACCCGTTTTTGAACCCGGCGGCGGCGGAATCAACGTTGCCCGCGCGATTGCCCATCTTGGCGGAACCGCAACCGCGATTTTCCCCGCTGGCGGCGCGACCGGCGAACATCTGGTCGCACTTCTGGCCGATGAAAACGTCCCCGTCGTCACCATCGATGCCAAAGACTGGACGCGACAAAACCTGCATGTTCATGTGGAGTCCAGCGGGGAGCAATATCGCTTTGTCATGCCCGGCGCCGCACTCGACGATGACGAATTTCGCCAGATTGAAGAACAGGTTCTGGAGATCGAATCCGGCGCCATTTTGGTCATCAGCGGGAGTCTGCCGCCCGGCGTCAAGCTGGAAAAACTGACGCAGCTTATTGCCGCCGCGCAGAAACAGGGCATCCGCTGCATTATTGATAGTTCGGGCGATGCGCTCAACGCGGCGTTATCTCTCGGCAATATTGAACTGGTCAAACCGAACCAAAAAGAGCTGAGCGCGCTGGTCAATCGCGAACTCACGCAGCCTGACGATGTGCGCAAAGCGGCGCAGGAAATCGTGAAGAGCGGCAAAGCGCGCCGCGTCGTTGTTTCTCTGGGGCCGCAGGGGGCGCTGGCGGTAGATAGCGAAAGCTGCGTCCAGGTTGTTCCCCCTCCCGTCAGAAGTCAAAGTACCGTCGGCGCGGGCGACAGCATGGTTGGCGCAATGACGCTAAAACTGGCGGAAAACGCCTCGCTGGAAGAGATGGTGCGTTTCGGCGTCTCGGCAGGCAGCGCGGCGACGTTGAATCAAGGAACACGTCTGTGTTCCCGGGACGATACGCAGAAAATCTACGCCTGGCTTTCTCAGTGATCGGGCCATCCCCCTCCTTATTACGAGGGGGTTTCAGCGGCAAAGCTATCAGCATACGAATTAACCGACTATGCTAAAAAATCATGTGATTACAAAGAGGTGATTTATGGCCAGTGGTGATGTCATCCGCTATGTCATAACCGTGAAATTTCATGAAGACTCGCTGACAGAAATTAACGAGTTGAACAACCATCTGACGCGGTGCGGTTTTCTGCTCACCATGACCGACGAGCAAGGGCATGTACATGAACTGGGTACCAACACATTTGGTTTTATCAGCGCCCTGAGCGAAGATGAGATCGCCGCGCTTACCGCCGGGCTGGCGGAAAGCGCTTTAGATAAGAAACCAGAAATATCGGTCATGACATGGGAGGAGTGGACTAAAGACCGATAATATCAGTGCCATTGTGCAAAAACGCGTCTACGGTGTGCGTTAGCTCGTGTTTTTTCACCGCATTTATGCGCTAACCTTATGATCTGGCAGACAACATGGGGAGAGACATCATGTGGCAGGCTATCAGTCGTCTTTTAAGCGAGCAATTAGGTGAAGGCGAAATCGAACTGCGTAATGAACTGCCCGGCGGAGAGATCCATGCCGCATGGCATTTACGCTATGCGGGACGCGATTTTTTCGTCAAATGTGATGAAAGAGAGCTCCTTCCCGGCTTTACGGCGGAAGCTGACCAACTGGAGCTGCTTTCCCGCAGTAAAACCGTCACCGTCCCGAAAGTCTGGGCGCAGGGCTCAGACAGAGACTACAGTTTTCTGGTGATGGATTATCTCCCTCCCCGTCCTCTGGATGCCCACAACGCCTTTATCCTCGGTCAGCAACTTGCCCATTTACATGAATGGAGCGACCAGCCCCAGTTTGGCCTTGATTTTGATAACGCCCTGTCCACTACGCCTCAACCCAATGCCTGGCAACGACGCTGGTCAACATTTTTTGCCGAACAACGCATTGGCTGGCAGCTTGAACTGGCGGCAGAAAAAGGCATCGCATTTGGCAATATCGATGCGATCGTTGAGCATGTTCAGCAGCGTCTGGCCTCGCATCAGCCGCAGCCTTCGCTGCTGCACGGCGATTTATGGTCAGGAAACTGCGCGCTTGGGCCTGATGGCCCCTACATTTTCGATCCCGCCTGTTACTGGGGCGACAGGGAGTGCGATCTGGCCATGCTGCCGCTGCATACCGACCAACCTCCGCAGATCTATGATGGCTACCAGTCTGTTTCTCCACTACCGCTGGATTTTCTGGATCGCCAGCCGATTTATCAGCTCTATACCCTGCTCAATCGGGCGAGACTGTTTGGCGGGCAACACCTGGTGGTGGCGCAAAAAGCGATGGAAAGGTTGCTGGCGGCATAGCCATTGTGCCGGATGACAGCTTACAAATGCACTGAACCACAGGCCCGATAAGCGAAGCGCTATCGGGCATTTTTCATTGCTACACAAATCCAAGAAGCGAAAAGAAAACGTAGCCCAACACGATGATAATCACCGGCAGGATATAAAGCGGGAAAAACTGTAAGAAGATCGTGTGATGCGGAACCACGATGCGCGACTCAATTTGCTCGCGTGACAACCCCTCGCTGCCTTTCGCTTTTTCCAGAATAAGCTGATCTTCAACCCCTTCGCGAAGAAAACGCGCCTGGCGGCTCATCCTGGCGCCTGAGTCCTGCAATGCCAGGCCAACGAAAATCAACACAAAAATCACCCAGAAAACAATGTTCAGACTGTGTTGAAAATCCGGCGTCGGCGAGTTATACCAGAACAGGTTCAGGAACGCGGTATTCGCCCGCATCATATCAATCATAACGTGAGTAAAATCAAGCATCACCGCGTTAATCCCTTCCTGCTTTTCGCTGTGCTCATACATAAACTTCAGCAATGAAACCAGTGTGGAAATAAGCGCGGGGATAAAAATCACCCATCCCAGAATCCTTTTTAAGACAGCAATGCGTCCAGCTTGTTGATACGTCATGAGTTCCCCTTGATAAAGACGCGTCGTTTTGGCCTAAGTCTACCTGCTGATAACCAATTTCGCCTGTTCTTTAAAGGCGCTATGATACGTCATTAGCCATAATAAGCGCTTAATCCATTGTGTTTTCACCTCAAAAGGAGAGGTTGTAATGTCAACCCCGCGTCAGATTCTTGCTGCAATTTTCGATATGGATGGACTACTGATCGATTCCGAACCGCTTTGGGATCAAGCTGAACTGGAGGTCATGGCAAGTTTAGGCGTAGATATTACCCGCCGCCATGAACTCCCGGATACGCTGGGTTTACGCATCGATATGGTTGTTGACCTCTGGTACGCCCAACAACCGTGGAATGGGCCAGACCGTCAGGCGGTTACCGACCGAATCATTACCCGCGCCATCTCACTGGTTGAAGAAACTCGCCCGCTGCTCCCCGGCGTGCGCGAAGCGGTCGCGCTGTGCAAATCTCAGGGGTTAATGGTCGGTCTGGCCTCCGCTTCCCCCCTGCATATGCTGGAAAAGGTGCTGACCATGTTTGATCTGCGTGAAAGTTTCGATGCCCTGGCCTCTGCGGAAAAACTGCCTTACAGCAAGCCGCATCCGCAGGTATACCTCGATTGCGCGGCCAAACTGGGCGTTGACCCGTTAACCTGCGTTGCGCTGGAAGACTCCGTCAACGGCATGGTCGCCTCAAAAGCGGCGCGAATGCGCTCAATTGTTGTTCCGGCGGAAGAAGGCCAGCACGACCCGCGCTTTGCCCTTGCCAACGTCAAACTGACTTCGTTGGCTGAACTGACCGCAGCGCATCTGCGCGGTTAAATAGCGACGGGCGGTGGCGACATTGCCCGTTTTGCTACGCACATCTGCTTTATAAAACACTGTTTCATTTTTTATTGTATTCCTTCACCGCCTCTTCTATCCTTTTCTCAGGGCAAAAAACTGATAAAAACCGATAGCCGAGGTGAACATGATTCTGGATGCGTTTAGTCTTGCCGGTAAAGTCGCGATAGTGACCGGATGCGATACCGGGCTTGGGCAGGGTATGACGCTGGCGCTGGCGGAAGCAGGCTGCGACATCGTCGGCGTTAATCGCAAAGTCCCCCACGATACGGCAGCAAAAGTGGAGGCGCTCGGACGCCGTTTTATGGCGATCCAGGCCGACCTGAGCCAGCAACGCGCTATCCCGGCTATTGTCGCGCAAACGGTCGAACAGTTTGGCCGAATCGACATTCTGGTGAACAACGCCGGGACGATCCGCCGCGAAGACGCGCTGTCGTTTAGCGAGAAAGACTGGGACGATGTGATGAATCTGAATCTCAAATCCGTGTTCTTTCTCTCTCAGGCCGTCGCACGGCAATTCCTGAAGCAAGGTGATGGCGGGAAGATTATTAATATCGCCTCAATGCTTTCATTCCAGGGCGGCATTCGCGTTCCTTCTTATACCGCGTCGAAAAGCGGCGTATTGGGCATCACGCGGTTGCTGGCGAACGAATGGGCGGAACATCACATCAACGTGAACGCCATCGCTCCCGGCTATATGGCGACGAACAATACGCAGCAGCTGCGGGATGACGCCGCACGCAGCAAAGAGATTGTTGACCGCATTCCGGCCGGACGCTGGGGCACACCTGCCGATCTGCAAGGCCCGGTTGTCTTTCTCGCTTCTTCGGCGTCTGATTACGTTCACGGCTATACCCTCGCCGTCGATGGCGGCTGGCTGGCGCGCTAATTCATGTCATTTGTGACATAGAGTTACAACGTCACCTCTTCCGCCTACTGTATAAAAACCCTATACTGTATGAATTGACAGTTTATTGGGTTTTATCATGACGGCGGAAGGCCACCTTCTTTTTTCCATTGCCTGCGCAGTGTTTGCCAAAAATGCGGAATTGACGCCGGTTCTCGCTCAGGGCGACTGGTGGCATATTGTCCCTTCGGCCATCCTGACCTGCCTGCTGCCCGATATTGATCATCCAAAATCATTTCTTGGCCAGCGTCTGAAATGGATATCAAAACCTGTCGCGCGCGCGTTCGGCCATCGCGGGTTTACGCACAGCCTGTTCGCCGTGTTCGCTATGCTTGCCCTTTTCTACCTGAAAGTGCCGGAGAGCTGGATTATTCCGGCCGATGCCCTGCAAGGAATGGTGCTCGGTTATTTAAGCCATATTCTGGCCGATATGCTGACCCCGGCGGGCGTTCCCCTGCTCTGGCCCTGCCGCTGGCGCTTCCGTCTGCCGATCCTCGTTCCGCAAAAAGGCAATCAACTGGAGCGTTTTTTATGCATGGCGTTATTCGTGTGGGCTATCTGGATGCCGCAGACAATGCCCGAAAACAGTGCAGTGCGTTGGTCGTCGCAGATGATTAATATGCTGCAAATGCAGTTCGATCGCTTTATAAATCACCAGATTGCTGAGTAAACCAGCATAAATGTCATTTTTGGCATAAACAATTCCATTTGAATATAAGAGGTCGGTCACAGTTCTGCTAACCTTGCGCCAACAGGATCGCTGTCACATGGCGATACGTATAAAAAAATCAGGAGAACGGGGATGAATTTTCCATTAATCGCGAACATCGTGGTGTTCGTTGCACTGCTGTTCGTGCTGGCGCAAACCCGCCACAAACAGTGGAGTCTGGCAAAAAAAGTGCTGGTCGGTCTGGTGATGGGCGTGATCTTCGGTCTCGCCCTGCACACCGTTTACGGGTCTGACAGCCAGGTACTAAAAGACTCCGTTCAGTGGTTCAACATCGTCGGCAACGGCTATGTACAACTGCTGCAAATGATCGTCATGCCGCTGGTCTTCGCGTCTATTCTCAGCGCCGTTGCGCGTCTGCATAACGCGTCTCAGTTGGGTAAGATCAGCTTTCTGACCATTGGCACGCTGCTTTTCACTACCCTGATTGCCGCACTGGTGGGTGTACTGGTCACCAACCTGTTCGGCCTGACGGCGGAAGGTCTGGTGCAGGGCGGCGCGGAAACCGCGCGTCTGAACGCCATCGAAACCAACTATGTTGGAAAAGTCGCCGACCTCAGCGTGCCGCAACTGGTGCTGTCGTTTGTGCCGAAAAACCCGTTTGCTGACCTGACCGGCGCAAACCCAACCTCCATCATCAGCGTGGTGATCTTCGCGGCATTCCTCGGCGTCGCGGCGCTGAAACTGCTGAAAGACGACGCGCCGAAAGGCGAACGCGTGTTAATCGCTATCGATACTCTGCAAAGCTGGGTGATGAAGCTGGTGCGCCTGGTGATGCAACTGACGCCATATGGCGTACTGGCGCTGATGACCAAAGTCGTCGCAGGGTCTAACCTACAGGACATCATCAAACTGGGTAGCTTCGTGGTCGCGTCTTATCTTGGCCTGATCATCATGTTTGTGGTGCACGGTATCCTGCTGGGCGTCAACGGCGTTAGCCCGCTGAAATATTTCCGTAAAGTATGGCCGGTTCTGACGTTCGCCTTTACCAGCCGCTCCAGCGCCGCGTCCATTCCGCTGAACGTGGAAGCGCAAACGCGTCGTCTGGGCGTACCGGAATCCATCGCCAGCTTCTCCGCCTCTTTTGGCGCGACGATTGGTCAGAACGGTTGTGCAGGCCTGTACCCGGCTATGCTGGCGGTGATGGTTGCGCCGACTGTCGGTATTAACCCGCTTGATCCGGTCTGGATTGCCACCCTGGTCGGTATTGTGACCGTCAGCTCTGCCGGTGTCGCGGGCGTCGGCGGCGGCGCCACCTTCGCTGCGCTGATCGTCCTGCCTGCGATGGGCCTGCCGGTCACGCTGGTCGCGCTGCTGATTTCCGTTGAACCGCTGATCGATATGGGTCGTACCGCGCTGAACGTGAGCGGCTCAATGACTGCCGGTACGCTGACCAGCCAGTGGCTGAAGCAGACGGACAAAACCCTTCTGGACAGTGAAGACGATGCCGAACTGGCACATCATTGATCCCGCATGATGAACAAACCGCCTTAATCAGGCGGTTTTTTTATGCGAATTATTCGGCTATCTCATTTTCCTGGCGAACCTGATTCGCCCATCGCTGCGCCGACTCAGGAACGGTAAATGCAGGCGATCGCTGAAATGCCTCCCCCATTAAGATAAAGGCGACATACTTTCCGCGCAGTATCCATACGTCACGAAACGCGTCCATTTTTATCGCATGTTCTGGCGGCGCGGGCTCCACGCGTGGAACATAGCTGATAACCGGGCGATTTTGTTGGCGAAGAGGTTTCATCATCAGTTGTTTCACTAAAGGCAAATGCTAAAAATCAGAAAAACACTATCTTAGCTGATTTTGCCCCCGTTCGTCCCGCCTTGCATGTGCGGTTTACGCTGATGGCGACGCACCGCGTCTGGTCACAGGCGGGTAAAACAAGCGCCGTCAGGCTGACGGCATAAAAAATGCGGCGCAGCAATGCGCCGCAAACTCAGGAGTCAGACATCAAGAAAACTGCCGAGACGATACCCGCGTTCCGCAATCGCATACTTCAGCGACGCAGACGTCAGCACGTCAAGCTCAGTCAAGCGGGGGTAACAATAGGCGCTCTGACGGATGATATTGTCGATAAACGCCGGATGACACATCACTTCCAGTGACTTTTCGCCTCTGTCAGCAGAGGCATCCAGCACCCGAAGAAATAGCGCTTCTGAAATAGCGTCGCCGTAAAACTCGCTGCTAAATCCCTGCGAGCTACGTAACGCTACCGGCAGATCGTCAGCATTAAGCACCGACTGACGATCGATACGCAGAGCAACGCCGCGTTCTGCCGCAAACTGTGCCACAATGGGAAAAATTTGCGGGAACATATGCACATGGTGATGACTGTCCAGATGCGTTGGCTCACGGCCAAAAAGGTCGATAAAACGCTGATACTGACACTCCAGCTCATGCGAAATTTCATCCAGCGGCAAGGTCTCTTCCTCGGCCATTTGCCAGATCCATTTTCCCAGCAGCCCTTCACGCGTCAAACCCGGCATTGCCGTCAGCGGCTTCCCTAAGGTGAGCACAAAATGCATCCCCACCGCCAGTTTCGGCACGTCACGGCACAATTGCGCCGCATGGTCGATGGCTTCACCATTGACCAGCGCCGTTGTGGACGTCACAACGCCATTCCGACAAGCCTCGACAATGCCGTAGTTTTGTCCCTTGCTCAGGCCAAAATCATCCGCATTCACAATCAATAAGCGTTCCATACCCAACCTCTGTTAGTGTTGTGCGCCTTTGAGTTTCTCGATGCATTCCGCAAAATTCGGCAGCCACTTCTCGTGGGCCAGAATCAACTCCCGCGCCAGGGTTTCCGCATCGCGATCGGAGTGCACCAGCGGGCTCAGGTTAAGCGCTAACAGCACATCATTGAACTCGCCGCTCAGCGCCGCCTTACTGGCTGCGACTTCAAACCCTTTGATGGTATAGATGAGGCCCAGCACTTTTTCATCGAAATGCGTGATGCGCGGGTGCGGCGTCGCCCCATTCCGCCCTAATGTGCAGGTCATCTCCACCGCCCAGTCAGCAGGGATATTATCCACATGACCATGATGCGGGATATTAACGTAGTGTTCCGTCTGCTTATCGTTATAGATAGCGTTAATCACTTCACATGCGGCGTCGGAATAGTAAGCCCCGCCGCGCTGCTCCAGCTCTTTCGGTTTGATGTTCAGCTCTGGATTTTTATAAAGATCAAAGAGCTGTTTCTCAACCTTCTGCACCACCTGAGCGCGCGCGCCGCCTTTATAGTATTCGCCCATTTCAATCGCCAGCATCTCTTTTTGCTTGAAGTAGTAAAGCAGATAGGAACACGGCAGCATATTCAGCGAGCGAATAAGCCCTTCGCTAAACGGCAGGTCAAAAATATTTTTCACCGTTGACGCTTTTAACTGCCCGGACGCCACGCCATCCAGCAGTTCAGCAAAGCGTGATTCGCCATTCACCAGTACGTCTTTAATAAACACCATGTGATTGAGGCCAAACAGGTCGATCGACAGATCGTCGCTGTCTTGCAATGCCAGCACGTCATGGATGAACATTTTCATCCCCACGGGGATATTGCATACGCCGATGAATTTCTTAAAGCGGGTGTGGCGATAAACCGCTTCTGTCACCATGCCTGCCGGGTTAGTGAAGTTAATGACCCACGCGTTCGGGCACAGTTCTTCGACATCTTTCACGATATCAAAGATAACCGGGATGGTGCGCAACCCTTTGAACAGGCCGCCTGCGCCGTTGGTCTCTTGCCCCAGATACCCGTGACTTAGCGGAATGCGTTCATCCTGTTCACGGGCTTTCAGCTGGCCCACGCGCAGTTGCGTAGTGACGAAATCTGCCCCTTGCAAAGCTTCGCGACGATCCAGCGTTTTGTATAATTTCAGCGGGACACCGGCTTTGTCGATCATGCGCTGGCAGAGGTCAAAAATAATATCCAGCTTCTCTTTTCCGTCTTCAACATCCACCAGCCATAATTCAGAAACCGGCAATTCATGATAACGCTTAATAAAACCTTCCAGTAATTCAGGGGTGTAGCTGCTCCCGCCACCAATCGTGACGACTTTTAATTTCTGGCTCATACTTTCTCCCTTCAGTGTAAAAACACTGGCGTGTATTACGCTCTGCCCATTCGTCAGGTATGGCGCGGGCGTCCCGCGCTATTCAGGGCAAGCGATAAAATCGTGTTGTCAGGTCAATATTGTTTACTGATTAAATTCAGTTAATTTTTTACGATAACTGTTCGGTGTAAATGAGGTCAGCTTTTTAAACGTTTTAATAAACAGACTTGGGCTACTGTAACCCGCCTCATATGCTATATCCGTTACGGAGTAGTTGGTCATTTCCAGCTGTTTTTTCGCAAAATTAATACGGATCTCATTAATAATCTGCATTGGCGTTTTGCTGTAATAACGCTGCGTTGCGCGGGTCAGATACTCCTGAGATTTTGCGGACAGGTGCACCATATTTTCCAGCGCGTTTTCACCAAACTGCGTTTTGTCGTGCATTGTCTCCACGGTCGCTTTCAGCCATTGCGGAATATCGTCAATCACCTGCTCTTCACGGTGATGGCGCAGCCGGTTAATGATGTAGAAGGTGACCACTTCTACAAACTCATCTAACCCGTTTCCCCGGAAGTTCAGCGACGCGATAACTGTTTCAATATAAGTCAGAAAAGCGCTGTTGACCCGGTATACCTGAGACGCAACAAAACAAAACGGTAATAAAGGATGATAGTGTTGTTCAAAAAAACGCTTACTGATACCAACGTTAAGAATACGCGTGGCGCCGAACTCATAGAAACTCTGGTGGTGCGATCCCAACGGGATAAACACGAAATCACCACGCTCCAGCAGCACACGTTTACCGTTGATTTCCTGATAGTAGCGCCCCGTTAACACCAGGGTAAATTCATAATAATCATGCTGATGCAGCCCACTGATGCTCTCAGTTTTGTTATAGATAAACACATGGAAATTCTTGCCGTTAAAAAGCTGTTGCTCACGAGCGGTAGCGATCTCCGGTGCGTTAACCTGTAGCTGCATCATTTATCCCTCACTGTTCCAGCTTCTCGTGAAGCTCGATTAACTCTGTAACCAGTTCCCGCGCTAACATCGACGTCATCAGGTGATCCTGAGCATGAACCAGCACCAGGCTGACTTTCATTTTACCTTCGCCCTGATCGCCTTCAATCAGTTTCGTCTGCACGAGATGCGCTTCATTGAGCGCCATCCGCGACTGCTCCATCATCGTTTTTGCCGCAGCAAAATCGCCCTGCTTGGCCTGTTTCAGCGCCGCATAAGCCAGGCTGCGCGCCTGACCGGAGTTGATGATAAGCCCCATCACCACTTCTTCAAGTTCTTCAGCCTCTGACGGCGTACCCGCTACGTTTTCGAGATCCAACATACGTTTTCCTCTGGTTCAGCCCGGCATGGGGAGACCATGCCGGATTAAATTTAAAATTTCAGTGCGTTAGCGATTTCTTCTTCGCTTTCTTCTTGCTCAATTGCATTCTGCGCTTTGTTGGCGACAACCACGAAAGGCAGATAAATCAGCGTCGCGACGCCCAGGTTGAACAGTGCGACCAGCAGAGCGGCACGCTGCCGTTGGTGTTAAAGAACGCGCCCAGACCGGTTGGCATCGTCCACGGCGCGATGTTGGTAATCGGCGGGATAATCCCCAGGTAATACGCAATCAGCGTAATGGCGGCCAGAATCGGCTGAACCAGAATGAACGGGATAAACATCACCGGGTTCATAATAATCGGCAGGCCGAACAGAATCGGTTCGTTAATCTGGAAGATACCGGACGGCAGCGCCAGTTTTGCTACCTGGCGGTAATCCGCACGACGCGAGGCCAGGAAGATAGCGATAATCAGACCCAGCGTCGCGCCACTCCCCCCGAGGAAAATATAGGAATCGAGCATCGGTTTCGCCCAGACGTGGAACGTCTTCCCGGCTTCCAGCGCCGCATCCACGGAACCAAACTGCTGATAGATGGCGATGTTTTCCAGCGCCCACGGGGTCATAATACCGCTGTCCAGCGCGGTCAATGCCAACGAGCCGTGAATACCAAAGAACCACAGCAGCGGAACAAACAGCACATAGGCCCAGCCAACCACGCTGCCCAGCGATGCCAACGGCGTAGAAATGGTATCCATAATGATCTGGTGGAAGTTAGAACCGTAGTTCGCCAGCGCCCACGCAATGATCCCCATAATGGAGAGAATAATAAAGCCAGGAATTAACGCCGAGAATGAACGGGAAACCGACGCCGGAACGCTGTCCGGTAATCTAATGACCCAGTTGCGGCGCACAATAAAGGTAAACATTTCCGCCACGACCAGACCAATAATAATACCGGAGATAATATTCGCACCGCCCAGCCAGTTCGCGCCAACCGCATAAGCTTCGCCTACGCTATATGGCGTAACGGTCATAAAGGCCGCCACGGATAACAGCCCCGCCGCCAGCGCATCAACTTTACGCTCTTCCGCCAGCGCCATTCCGATAAAGAACGGCGCCATTAACGACATAATACCGAGCGTACCGTTATAGACGTTTCCGCCAATGCCTTTTAGACCATTCAATGTTTCAATGGTGGAAGCATCAAGCCGAATGCCTAAAGAATAAAAAAACGACCCCTCCCCAAAGCTCAGGAAAACGTTGTTGATTAATACAAACATGGCCCCCGCAAGGGTTAACGGCATTAAGCGAATAAAGCCGTTTTTGATTGCATTAACGTGCGGCTGCTTTCCTATTTTAACAGCAAAAGGAAGGAGTACCTTTTCAAGTGAAGCAATGACGTTACTCATAGAAAAATACCCTTAAATACCGCAATAAAATATTGCGGTGAATGTTTATGAAATAACTCTTTGACGGGAAAAATTAAAACAAAAAATTAATTTGCGGCGGCTTTTTTAATTGCTGCGACAGCAGCCTTAAGCACGCCTAAACCATCGACTTTGCCGTACAGCAGCGAGTCAATCACTTCCACAGGTTTGTTGGGTAACAAACGCTGAATTTCGGGTAACATATAAGCAATTTGTGGGCCTAATAACACGACATCCGCTGAAAGACCTTTTTCTCCTGCCAGCGTCTCAGGAAATGCGTCAATAATAACCGGCACTTCATATTTCTCAGCCTGAGCGCGCATCTTCGATACCAGTAAAGAAGTCGACATGCCCGCAGAACAAAACAGATAAATGTGTTTCTTTTCCATAAAAACGATCCTCATATGCGATTATCTGTTAGCCAGCCATTCCGCAAGCCTTAACCTGCATCCATGCACTGGACAACTTGCGTAACCGAATTTACTTTTTTAGGTGGCTGAAATGAGTATACGGGATAGAACTGGCGGATGGTATTTCTTTGACTAACAAAATTGTCTCTCATTGACCTGGTGTTATGACCCCTCTCACATTTCAGGCAAATATTTCGCGACAATAAATAAGATTATCCCAGGAACAAAAAAACCGGCACACAGGCCGGTTCATACATATGCTCAGGCAATATACAGTTGTTACTGCTTCGGAGCCTGCGGATCGGTGTCATACTCTGCACAGCTCTGGTAGCCGGAGTTAATCACATGTCCAGTATCATCCAGCGCGACAAAATAGGTTTCAGCTTTACCATCACGTTGACCCAGGATGTAGGTCTGGCAAGTACCGCGCGCATGAATCATGCTCACTTCAGATGATGGCTTACCGGCAATCTGCTCAACTTGCGACCGGCTCATCCCTTTTTTCACATCTTTTACTACAGGCTGGACAAATTGGTCTTTTGTACGATCGTACGCCGTACACCCTGCCAGCATAGTCATTACCGCCGCTGCACTCAGAATTCCTGCTATATTCTTGTTCATTTTCCGTCCTCTTGTTTATCAGCGTGTTATATAAGCCTGGAATACATCAGGGCTTTTTTCAAGCCCACAATCGATGCAACAAATCTTTCAGAAAATTCCAATTAAACAAAACGATGTCGTTTTAATGCCGTAAATTGCGCCACTCAGGCCGTGGAGTCTTGTCGTTTAGAGAGCAAAGCGTTAGCTTTAACGCAGTATATTTATTCTGAAAATCTTCGGAGGGGTTAAATGACGCTACAGCAAGAGATAATCCGGGCGCTTGGCGCAAAACCGCACATTAATGCAGAAGAGGAAATTCGCCGCAGCGTAGATTTCCTGAAAGCGTACCTGAAAACATATCCCTTCCTGAAATCCCTGGTACTGGGTATCAGCGGAGGGCAGGATTCGACGCTGACGGGCAAATTGTGCCAGACCGCAATTACTGAACTGCGTGAAGAGACAGGGAACGACGCCCTGCAATTTATTGCCGTGCGTCTGCCATTCGGCGTGCAGGCCGACGAGCAGGATTGTCAGGATGCAATCGCGTTTATTCAGCCGGACAGAGTCCTGACCGTCAATATTAAAGGCGCCGTTCTGGCCAGCGAGCAGGCATTGCGTGAAGCAGGCATTGAATTAAGCGATTTTGTTCGCGGCAACGAAAAAGCCCGCGAACGCATGAAGGCGCAGTACAGTATCGCCGGAATGACCCACGGTGTGGTGGTCGGCACCGATCATGCCGCCGAAGCGGTGACGGGTTTCTTCACTAAATATGGCGATGGCGGTACCGATATTAACCCGCTTTTCCGTCTGAACAAGCGCCAGGGAAAACAGCTGCTCGCCGCGCTGGGTTGCCCGGAACATTTATACAAGAAAGCGCCAACGGCGGATCTCGAAGACGATCGCCCTTCTCTGCCGGACGAAGCGGCGCTGGGCGTCACCTATGACAACATTGATGATTATCTGGAAGGGAAAACGCTGGATGCCAGCGTCGCGAAAATCATCGAAGGTTGGTATATCCGAACGGAACACAAGCGTCGCACACCCATTACGGTGTTTGACGATTTCTGGAAGATATCATAATCGCCGGATGGCGACGTACCGTCTTATCCGGCCTACATCGCTGTATAACTCCCGTAGGCCCGATAAGCGAAGCGCGAACGTACCGTCTTATCCAGCCTACATCGCTGCATAACTCCCGTAGGCCCGATAAGCGAAGCGCCATCGGGCGCCGTCCTGTTACACTTACTGGACGGTGTCCGGCGTATAACCCGGCAACCACGTAATCTCGCTAAACAACAGCTGTCCTTCTGGCTTCAACAACCGTAACGTGTGTTTCCCGTCATGCCAGCAGGCGCCCTGATCGGCGGTCAGGAGCTTGTCTCCCAGTTGCCAGGCGCCGCTAATAACAAACACAACGCCACCGCGCGAACCGAAGGTCGTAAACGTGCGATCGGCAACCCTGACCTTCGCCTTACAGCGATCGCGTCGGGTCATGATATTGAGATCCATCGACATTTGCCCTTCCGACAGCGTGGCTTTCACGACGCTATCGCCTGCAAACGTGAACGGCTGATGTCGCTTGAGGGTATGGGTAAACGCATTCACGCCTTCCAGCATCACCTCTCCGCCTTCCAGTAACGTAATAACGCGCTCAACCCCAGGAAAAAGGGAAAACTCCCCGTTCCCGGCGATAGACGCAATACTGGCGCGCCAGTGAAAATCCCGCGTCGCCGGAGGAAAACAACAAATCTCGCGCGTTTCGCCCGCACCATTGCGCCAGAGGTTTACCGGCATTTTACGGATATCAAAGTATTCCATTATCACTCCCGAGAAGGACGCAGCGCCATAATATGGCACATTGTTGTTATCGGCAGCAGTGAAGATTTACCTTAACGAGAAGAAAAGAAAAACCGCCGATCCTGTCCACATCGAGAAGAGATGTTGTGAACAGGACCGGCGGTCTTGAATGCGTTAGCATAACGCTGAGGGATTACTCAGCAGGTGGTGTTGGCATTTTACCTTCCGGCGCCGGACGTTCTGTCAGACGCTTCTCAAAATTGGCATTAAACTGTTTTTTCTGTTCCGGCGTCAGAATGTTGTAGATCTTATTCTGCGTTTCCATGTGCGCCAGCATATTGGCTTTACGCTGTTCTTCCATCTTCGCAATCTGCGCTTCAGCTTTCGCCTTATCGAAGCTGTCGCTGGCGATGATATCGTGCATTGCGCGGCGCTCTTCCAGCGGCGGACGTTTCATCTGGTCACGCTGACCTTTCATAATGTCGCGGATTTGCTGTTTCTGCGCGTCGGTCAGGTTCAAATCTTTGAACATCATGTCATGATGCGGACCGAATTTGCCTTTGTGGTGCATCATCGGCTTCGCATCTGCCGGAGCAGCGGTAGTGGTATCAGCCGCGTGAGCCAGGTTCGCAGCGCCCAGCGCCAGGGTAGAGGCAACAAACAGTGCAGTTAATTTACGCATAATCTATGTCCTTCCTTTCAGTTATTCTTTCGGCGTAGCGCCGTGTTGACGAGATAAACTTTACCGCCTTAATCGTCAATTAGTCAGAGCAACGGTAAAACAATGAAAGTGTAAAAAACAATTTTTCGTCAATTATGAAGAAAAAAAGAATAAATCGAGGAGAGTTGCAATATTTTATTGCAACCGGATGATTTTGCAGGAAATATGAAGAACTATACCTGACCGGTGACTATTAATAAAGCAGTTTACCAGGATTAATCCGTAATAAATCGCGATAGCACACAAAAATAAGATCCTCAGACGTTCGCCTGAGGGGAGAAATAATTACGCGAGTTTTTCCAGCATCAGGCCAGCGCGTAAACCACAGGCCACATTAGGGTTAGGAAAGAGAACATATTCAACATCATGGGTAACGATCACCTGCTCATCGCCATCCTGCGCCAGTAGCGTTCCTTCTTTGAACGGCGTGAAATTCAGCGTCTGGTTATCCATATAGAGAACAAACGCGTCGCTGCGGCGTGTAATTTGCGCCACCACGCGATAGCGAATCGGCCTCGTTCCCCCTTCCATCGGCTTTTCTCCCGCCAGCAACGTCGCCAGCGCCTGCGCGGTAGGGGTAAATTGCGTCAGATCGTTGTGCCCAAACGGCAGCGCTTTGCCCAACTCCAGCGTGCAGGACAACGCGCCAAAATGCTCACAGCTAAAATGCGTAAAGGTGCCGCCCGGCGTTTGATGAAAAACCAGCGCCTCCAGCCCTGCTGCCCCCAGCCATGACAAAAAGTGTTCATCCCAGGGGATCGGCCGTTGCGGCAAGACGCCAAACCGAACGTGGCGGGAGCCGCGAATCGCAGTATGCAGATCGAGATGCCAGCGTATCCGCGTTTTGCGGCGGGAATAAAAATCCTCCAGCAGCTGTTCCAGCTCGCGGGCGCGCAGCGTTTCCCCGCTCTCCTCGAACATCTGCCAGCGCCCGCCGAACATACGGTTCATATCGCTATGGCAATAGCGTACCCCCTCGGCCAGCGCCGGAGGATTCCCCAGAATCACCAGCAATCGCCAGCGCAGGGGGATTTTCCCTTCAAACAGCGCCGAAAGGAGTGCGTCCAGCATTTCCACAGGCGCCGTTTCATTGCCGTGGATGCCCGCAGAGAGCACCAGAGCGCGGTCAACCTCAACGGCAGGCGTAAGTTCAAGCACACCAGGCATCTGCCAGCGCCAGTGAAAGCTCTCCGTTTCCCCTTGCGTAATATCGGGGGATATTCCTGCCAGCGTCTGCGCCAGAAAGTTATCCATTCCCTGCGCCCTCCTGCTGGAAGGGATACACCGACCCCAGGTTAAGCAGTTGCGTCAGCGTATCAAGCGCCTCCCGCCCTTCATGCAGCAATTGCGGATCGGCCAGATCGGCGGCGGTGAGGCGGTCGCGATAATAACGGTCCACCCAGTCATTGAGCGTGCTGAACAGGGTATCGTTCATCATCACCGCCGGATTCACCGCCCGCAGCTCATCCTCGGTCAATACCACGCGCAAGCGTAAACAGGCCGGGCCGCCACCGTTCGCCATACTTTCGCGCAGGTCGAACACGCGCAGATCGCTGATGGGGTTATCAGCCGCCAGCAACACGTTCAGATACCGCCACACACCGGCATGTTCCCGGCACTCCTGCGGCAGAACCAGCGCCATCGAGCCGTCATCGCGGCTTAAAAGCTGACTATTAAACAGGTACGTGGCGACGGCATCCTGCACAGAAACCTCCCGGGCAGGCACCTCAAGCGGCATAAATCCCGCCACGCGCGACCGGAGCTGGCGCATCAGCTCGCCCTGCTTTGCGAACGCCTGTTCATGGCAGAACAGCACCTGGCGGTTCGACACCGCAATCACATCATTGTGGAACACGCCGAGATCGATAACGTCTGGATTCTGCCGGGCAAAGATAACCTGATGCGGATTCACCTGGTTAAGACGCGCCACCGCTTCACTGGCCTCGCGGGTTTGCCGCGCCGGATAGCGCACCGGACGCGTATCGACGCCCTCTTCACGCCCATAGACAAACAGCTGAATGCCCGGCGCGCCATAATCACCGCCGAGCCGGTTATGGTTGGCAGCGCCTTCATCCCCCAGCAGCGCCACCTGCGGCAGCGCGTCGTGCACTGCGAAAAACTGCGCGTCACGGAAGATGGCCCGCAACAAAGACGCCGTGGTCGGCGCCTCCAGCGCGCGGTGAAATTTGTTGTTCAGGTTCGCCACCGTCAGATGCACTTTGCCGTCAAGCGCGTCCGCTGAAGGACATACCGTCGCCGCATTCGCCACCCACATCGGCGAAGCGGAGCTGACGCTGGAGAGCCAGTGAGGCGCCTGGCGCGCCACTTTCTCCAGCACCTGCTCGTCCTGCCCGCTAAAACCTAGCTGACGAAGCACGGGAATAAACGGCCGCTCGTGCGGGGGGATGACCGCCTGAGGGAACCCCGCATCCGCCAGCGCTTTCATCTTGAGTAAGCCCTGCTTCGCCGCCAGGCGGGGATTCGACACCTGAAAGCGGTGCTGTATCGACGCCTCGTTACCAAAGGACAGCCCTGCATAGTGGTGGGTTAACCCCACCAGACCGTCAAAATTCACTTCATGCGCTTTCATACCGGTTCCTCGCGAGAGAAGTCCAGCCCCGGACTGAGCGAATCGGGCAGTACAAGCGTCGGCGATTCCAGGCTCGCCATCGGCCAGGCGCAATAATCTGCCGCATACCAGGCGCTGGGGCGATGGTTCCCCGACGCGCCAACGCCGCCAAACGGCGCCGTGCTGGCCGCTCCGGTCAGCGGTTTGTTCCAGTTAACAATACCCGCACGCGCCTCCAGCAGTAGCTGGTCGAACTGCTTACGATCGGGAGACACCAGCCCGCACGACAACCCGAAGCGGGTGTTATTCGCCATACGAATGGCTTCATCAAAGCGCTCATAGCGCCAGACGCTCAGTAACGGGCCAAACACCTCGTCATCCGGGACCTGCTTCACGCCGGTCATTTCGATAATGCCCGGCGTCAACAAGGACGTTCCCGCTTTCAGCATACGTGGGGCCAGCAGCGTTCGTCCGCCCATCGCCTCAAGACGCTGCCAGGCCTCATACACATGACGCGCAGCCGGTTCGGAAATCAGCCCGCCGATAAACGGCTGCGGTTCATCATCCCACTCACCCGGCGTTAAACGCTGACTCACCTCCAGCAGGCGCGCCAGAAACGCGTCGCCCTGTTCCCCGCGTTTCACCAGCAAACGGCGGGCGCAGGTGCAGCGCTGTCCGGCGGTGACAAACGCCGACTGAATCGTGAGGTGTACCGCCGCATCAATGTCCTCTGGATTCTCAATGATGAGCGGGTTATTCCCTCCCATTTCCAGCGCCAGGATTTTTTCCGGTTGCCCGGATAACTGACGGTGCAACTGATACCCCGTATTCGCGCTGCCGGTAAAGAGCAGACCGTCAAGCGCATCCAGCGCGCTGAGCGCCTGTCCCGTTTCGCGCCCTCCTTGCACCAGGTTGAGTACGCCTGGCGGCACCCCCGCCTGTTGCCACAGTTTCATCACCGCTTCGCCAGTCCACGGCGTTAGCTCGCTCGGTTTAAAAATCAGGGTATTTCCGGCCAGCAGCGCCGGAACGATATGGCCGTTGGGTAAATGGCCGGGAAAATTGTATGGGCCAAACACCGCCAGCACGCCATGCGGACGATGGCGCAATGTCGCCGCCCCGTCCGGCAATTCGCTTTGTTGTTCTCCCGTCCGGGCATGGTATGCCTTCACCGAGATAGCGATTTTATTGATCATCGCCGTCACTTCCGTCGCCGCTTCCCAGCGAGGCTTCCCGGTTTCTCGCGCAATAATTGCCGTCAACTCCGCTTTATGAACCTCCAGCAAGGCGGCAAATTTTTCCACGATGGCCTGTCGCGCGGCGAAAGGCAGCCTGGCCCAGGCCGGAAACGCCGCACGCGCCGCACGCCCTGCCTCAGCGACCTGTGTCGCATCCGCGTCGCTGCCCTGCCAGAGCACTTCGCCATTCACCGGATTCGTTTTGACCCGGCGCTCCCCCTGACCAGTTACCCAGTCGCCATTTATCCATAAAGTCATGCGGTTTTCTCCTCAGCGCAAAGACGTACCAGACGAACGCGATCTCCCGCGTGGCATTTGAGCGCATCAAGTTGCGCCGCAGTCAGCACCAGACGTTGCGTATCCGGGTCGGTACGAATCAGCATGGCGCGAAAATGATGATAATTTTCATTGGCGACCAGACACGCCGGAAACTCGCCCGGCGCGGGCTGGCCTTCCACCACGTCCAGCAGGCGGCTTTTACGGATTGCCCGAACCCGATCAATGTCGCACTCCAGCGTCGGGCCGCCGTCGAAAATGTCGATATAGTTGCGGTAGCGGAAACCTTCTTTCTCCAGTACCGTTCTGGCTGGCGCCGTTTGCGGATGTACTTCGCCAATCACCGCCTGCGCGTCTTCCGATAAGAAATGGGTGTAAATAGGGTGCTTCGGCATCAGTTCAGCAATAAACGCCTTCTGCCCGGTGCCGCATAAATAGTCTGCCCGGCTGAATTCCATGGAAAAAAAGCGTTCTCCCAGGCTTTCCCAGAACGGCGAGTAGCCGTGTTCGTCGATCACGCCGCGCATTTCCGCCACAACCTTTTCATTAAATTTGTCGCGAAACGCCGCCATAAACATAAAGCGTGATTTAGAGAGCAAATAGCCGTTGCCCTCTTTGCGCCAGTCGGGGTCGAGGAACAGCGTGCACAATTCGCTGCTCCCGGTGTGATCGTTACTGAGGAACAGCGTCGGCAGCGCGTTATAGACATTCAGCTCTTTAGAAGCATGCACCAGCGTGCCAACGCGATAGTTGTACCAGGGATCGTTCAACCCCACGGCCACCTCAATCGCACAAATTCCCGCAACGCTTCCCGTATCGCTGTCCTCCAGCACGAACACGTAACCCTGTTCGCTTTTCGGCAGTTCGCCACGCCACGTTTTTAGCGCGCGCTCAATACGCGACGTCAGCGTCGCTTCATCTGCTGGCAGAGAGGTCAGGCCGCCGCCGGTTTTACTGGCAAGCTGCATTAACGCACTGACATCACGTCGTTCGACGGGGCGGATCACCATCATGACGAACCTCCTGCTTTGATGCGTTCACAGGCCAGCGCAAAGCGATCCAGCCCGGTTGCCACTTCCTCTTTGCTGACGTTTAACGCAGGTGCGAAACGCACCACGTTAGCGCCCGCAATCAGCACCATCACTCCGGCTTTTGCGGCTTCCTGTGAAATAAGTTTAGCTTTTCCGGCAAACTCAGCCTCCAGAACACAGCCAATAAGCAGCCCCAGTCCACGAATTTCACTGAACAATCCGAAGCGTTCATTTATGGCATTCAGGCGTTCGACAAACCAGTCATGGCGTTGCTTAACGCCGTTCAGCATTTCCGGCGTATTGACGATTTCCAGCAGCTTTCCCGCCACCGCAGAAGCCAGCGGGTTGCCGCCGTAGGTGGTTCCGTGAGTGCCTACCGTCATCACGCTGGCGCATTTTTCAGTGGCCAACAGCGCCCCGATGGGGAAACCGCCGCCCAGCGCTTTCGCAGTGGTAAGCAGATCGGGGGTGACGCCATAATGCATGTAGGCATACAGCTCGCCGGTACGCCCAACCCCCGTTTGTACTTCATCAAAAATCAGCAAGGCATTGTGTCGGTCGCACAATTCGCGCAGCCCCTGTAAGAATGCTTTCGTGGCCGGGAGCACGCCCCCTTCGCCCTGCATGGGCTCCACGATCACCGCGCATGTCGTGTCATCAATCAGTTCTCTGGCCGCGTTGAGATCGTTATACACGGCATGGCGGATATCCGGCGGCAGCGGAGCGAAATCCTGTGAATACGCGGGCTGCCCGCCTGCGCTGACGGTAAACAGCGTGCGGCCATGAAAGGCATTTTTGAATGCCACAATCCCGCTTTTATGCGTGCCAAAACGATCGTGCGCATACTTACGCGCCAGTTTCAGCGCCGCTTCGTTGGCCTCCGCGCCGGAGTTACAGAAGAAGACGCGTTCAGCAAAGGTGGCGTCAATCAGCATCTTCGCCAGTCGCAGCACCGGCTCGTTGGTGTAGCCATTTCCGGTATGCCAGAATTTGCTCGCCTGCTCATTCAGCGCCTCGCGTAAAGCCGGGTGCGCATGGCCGAGCGCATTCACCGCAATTCCCCCGGCGAAGTCGATATACTCTTTCCCCTGCTGATCCCACAGACGTGAGCCTTCTCCACGAACCGGAATAAAAGGTGCCGGGGCATAGACCGGCATCATCCATTCATCAAAATTTTCACGCGTAATTGACAGAGACATAGCGACCTCTTCCGGTAAATAAAAAGTTATTTATATGTTAATAAAATGAGTGTTTGCGCTGTAAATGTAGATTGCACTGTTCGTGCCAGCCAGAGGAAAAAATGCATAAACCGGTTTTGGAAACGAAAAATCAACGGGTTACAACCCGTCGGTATTCACTATTGCTGCATAAAAAGTGAATATATTTGCGAAGAAAAGAACAAATAAGAGGAAAAATCGAAATATTATTCAGTCGCCAAATATAATTCTGGAATTGTGATCGTAGACGAAATTTATCGGAAATTATTGCATCGTTATGACGCACTCTGCCCTGAAACAGTGCAGTTTTTGCTCCATCGTTAAGGCCATTGGCAGTTATCGTTTGATTCGCGCGACAAGTGGCAGTCAGCCCGTCTAATTTCTGCTACCATCCTTGCACTATTCACCTTGCAAAGTGGCAGCGACTATGAAATTTGTCTCTTTTAATATCAACGGCCTGCGCGCCCGTCCTCATCAACTGTCAGCCATTGTCGACAAGCACCAGCCTGACGTGATCGGCTTGCAGGAGACAAAAGTTCACGACGATATGTTTCCTCTCGAAGAGGTAGCAAAGCTCGGCTATAACGTCTTCTATCACGGACAGAAAGGCCATTACGGCGTCGCGCTACTGACCAAAGAGACGCCTGTTTCTGTGCGCCGTGGTTTTCCCGACGACGGCGAAGAGGCGCAGCGCCGTATCATCATGGCGGAAATCCCGTCGCCGCTGGGCAGTATCACCGTCATTAACGGTTATTTCCCGCAGGGCGAAAGCCGTGACCACCCGCTGAAATTTCCGGCAAAAGCGCAGTTTTATCAGAACCTGCAAAACTACCTGGACAACGAACTGAAACGCGACAATCCGGTGTTGATCATGGGGGATATGAATATCAGCCCAACCGATCTGGATATCGGCATTGGCGAAGAGAACCGCAAACGCTGGCTGCGTACCGGTAAGTGCTCTTTCCTGCCGGAAGAGCGCGAGTGGATGGATCGCCTGATTAGCTGGGGGCTGGTGGATACCTTCCGTCACGCGCACCCGGAAACGGTCGATAAATTTTCATGGTTTGATTACCGCTCAAAAGGTTTCGACGACAACCGGGGGCTGCGCATCGACCTGCTGCTGGCGAGCAATCCGCTGGCCGAACACTGCGTTGAAACCGGTATTGACTATGAAATCCGCAGCATGGAAAAACCGTCCGACCATGCGCCCGTCTGGGCAAAATTCCGGGTCTGATAAACGCAGGTGAACGCGAAAAAACGACTGCTCTCAGGTTTTTTAATCATCTGCATCGCCGGGGTGGTGTGGGCTTTGCCCCCCGGTTTTCTCTCCCTTGATACCCTGAAACGCTATCACACGATGCTGGCGGCCTGGCAGCAACAGTCGCCATTCCTGAGCGCCGGTCTCTATTTTCTGGTCTATACGCTGGTGGCGGCCTTATCGATTCCCGGCGCTGCGCTGCTGACGCTGCTCGGCGGCGCGCTATTCGGACTCTGGCAAGGAACGCTGCTGGTCTCCTTCGCGTCAACCCTCGGCGCTACGCTCGCCATGCTGGCCAGCCGCTACCTGCTGCGGGAGTGGATCTCCCGCCGGTTCGCACGCCAGATGCAAACCGTAAATCATGGTATGGCGCGCGACGGCGCCTTTTATCTGTTTGCGCTACGCGTAATGCCGCTGTTCCCCTTTGTTCTCGTTAATTTACTCGCCGGGTTGACGTCAATCCGCGTACGTCAATACTGGTGGATCAGTCAGGCGGGCATGTTTCCGGCAACGGTGATTTATCTCAACGCCGGACGCCAGCTCAGCCAGTTGACATCAATACGCGACATCATTTCCCCCGGTATGCTGGCGGCCTTTGCCCTGCTGGGGCTGTTACCACTGGCCTCCCGTTGGCTGGTTAAGCGTTTTTTACGATCCTAATTTCAGGAGCGATCATGCGTCGTACTCTATTACTGGCGGGTCTGCTGTTGACGGGCCATGTGCAAGCCGTCGAAAACTGGCAGGCGGTGAAAGATGAAGCCAAAGGCCAGACCGTCTGGTTTAACGCCTGGGGCGGCGACAATGCCGTTAATCAGTATCTCGACTGGGTCAGCGGCGAGATGAAAACGCATTACACCATTAACCTCAGGATTGTCCGGCTTGCGGATGCCGCCGATGCCGTGAAACGCATTCAGACTGAGTCCGCCGCCGGGCGTAAAACCGATGGTTCCGTCGATCTGCTGTGGGTAAATGGCGAGAACTTCCGCACGCTGAAAGAAGCCGGACTGCTGCAAACCCACTGGGCGGAAACGCTGCCAAACTGGCGCTATGTCGATACGCGCAAACCGGTACGCGAGGATTTTTCCATGCCGACGCAAGGGGCGGAGTCACCCTGGGGCGGCGCGCAGTTAACCTTCATTGCTAACCGGGATATTACGCCGCAGCCGCCGCAAAGCCCGCAGGCGCTACTCGCTTTTGCGAAAACCCATCCCGGTACGGTCACCTACCCACGGCCGCCGGATTTTACCGGGACGGCGTTTCTGGAACAGCTGTTACTGGCGTTAACCCCTCAACCGGATGCGCTCAAGGTCGCGCCGGATGACGCGACGTTCGATTCCGTCACCGCGCCGCTATGGGCATACCTCGATGCGCTGCATCCCAGCCTGTGGCGGAAGGGAAAAGACTTCCCTCCCTCTCCCGCCCGGATGGACACGCTGCTGCAAGCCGGTTCTCTGCGCCTGTCTCTGACGTTTAATCCCGCTCATGCGCAGCAAAAGATCGCCAGCGGCGAGCTGCCCAAAACCAGCTACAGTTTCGGTTTTTCACAAGGCATGATTGGCAACGTGCATTTTGTTACAATCCCGGCAAACGCCCGCGCCAGCGCAGGCGCAAAGGTGGTTGCCAATTTCCTGCTCTCTCCCGACGCGCAGTTGCGCAAAGCCGATCCGGCGTTCTGGGGCGATCCTTCCGTGCTTGACCCGCATAAGCTGCCCGCCGGGCAGCGGGAAGCGTTACGGTCGCGCATTCCTGACGGGTTGCCGCCTACGCTGGCGGAACCGCATTCCGCATGGGTGAACGCGCTGGAACAGGCATGGCTACGCCGCTACGGTACGCAGTAACCCTGCTGGTCTGGGGCGTGATGGCGGTCATCTGGCTGCCGCTGGTTCCTGCCGCATTCACGCTTATCACGCCCGCGCTCTCCGCTACGCACTGGCTGGCGCTGTTTAGCGATCCGCAGCTTCCGCAGGCGCTGCGGGCAACGCTGGTCTCCGTCACCCTGGCGGCAACCGGCGCGCTGGCTATTACGCTGACGATCGTCGTCGCGTTGTGGCCTGGCGCAAAATGGGCGCGTCTTTGCGCCCGCCTCCCCTGGCTACTGGCCATTCCCCATGTGGCCTTTGCCGCCAGCGCCCTGCTGCTTTTTGCCGAAGGCGGGATGCTTTATCGCCTTTTCCCCTCGCTCACGCCGCAGATGGATCGCTATGGCATCGGGCTTGGGCTCACGCTGGCCGTCAAAGAGAGCGCCTTTCTGCTCTGGGTCCTGTCGGCATTATTAAGTGAAAAACAGCTTTCGCAGCAGGTCATCGTGCTGGATACCCTGGGCTACAGCCGTCTGCAATGCCTGAGCTGGCTGCTGTTACCCGCCGTTGCGCCAGGATTAGGCGCGGTGATGCTGGCGATTGTCGCCTGGTCATTATCGGCAGTGGATGTCGCGATGATTCTGGGGCCGGGCAATCCACCTACGCTGGCAGTGTTAAGCTGGCAATGGCTGAGCCAGGGCGACGCCGACCAACAGGCCAAAGGCGCGCTCGCCAGTTTACTGCTCGTGGCGTTGCTTATGCTTTTTGCTCTGTTCGGCTATCTCATCTGGCGGGGATGGCAACGTACCCTTCCTGCCATCAACGGTTTTCGCCGCCAGCGCTTATCAGGCAGAAGCGGAAAAACGCTGGCGCTGACGCTGCCGTTAAGCGGCATGCTGTGCGTGGCGCTGCTGGCTTGTATGGCTGAACCTGCGTCGGTGAACCGCGAAGCGCTGATGAACAGCCTGCAAATGGGGCTGGCATCCGCCGTGCTGGGGTTGATGACGCTGTTCTTATGGCTGGAATGGGGGCCGCAAACCGGGCACCGCTGGGTCTGGCTGCCAATATTGCTGCCTGCGCTGCCGTTGGTCGCCGGGCAATACACTCTGGCGCTGCTCGCCGGGCAAGACGGCCAGTACGCTACCGTTATCTGGGGGCACCTGCTGTGGGTTATCCCGTGGATGTTATTCGTCCTCAAACCCGCCTGGCAGCGCATTGACCCACGTCTGGTGCTGATCGCGCAAACGCTGGGCTGGACGCGGGTTCGTATCTTCTGGCGCATCAAGTGCCCACTTTTACTGCGCCCCGCATTGTTTGCCTTCGCGGTAGGCTTTTCCGTCAGCATCGCCCAATATATGCCGACACTCTGGCTGGGCGCCGGACGCTATCCTACGCTCACCACAGAAGCCGTGGCGCTCAGCAGCGGCGGCAGTACCACAATTCTTGCGTCGCAGGCGCTATGGCAACTGCTGTTACCCCTGCTGGTTTTCGCGCTGACGGCGCTATGTTCACGCGTCATTGGCCACTATCGTCAAGGACTCCGCTAATGCTCATCGTTCAACATCTCACGCTGCGCCTGGGCAATCACCGCTTATTGAATCAGGTCGCCTTTCAGGTCAAAAAAGGTGACATTGTCACGTTAATGGGGCCTTCCGGTAGCGGAAAGTCTTCGCTGTTTTCGTGGATGGTCGGCGTACTGCCATCTCAGTTTCAGGCCTCCGGCGAGCTTTGGCTCAACGAACGACGCATCGATACGCTCCCCACCGCGCAACGTCAAATCGGTATTTTGTTTCAGGATGCCCTGTTGTTTGACCATTTCAGCGTCGGGCAGAACCTACTGCTGGCGCTGCCTGCCGCAATAAAAGGGGCGGCCAGACAAACGGAAGTGCGGCATGCTCTTGAGCGCGCCGGGCTGGACGGGTTCAGCCGCCGCGATCCGGCGTCATTGTCCGGCGGACAGCGCGCCAGGGTGGCCCTGCTTCGCGCGCTGCTGGCGCAACCGCAGGCATTACTGCTGGATGAGCCGTTCAGCCGACTGGACGCCGGGCGCCGCGACGCCTTCCGCCGGTGGGTCTTTGCCGAAGTACGGCAACAAAATATTCCGGTGGTACAGGTGACGCACGATATCCAGGATGTCCCTCCCGGCGGCACGGTGCTCCAGATGGAGGCGTGGGCGTGAATATGCCGACAAACTGCGTTAACGCAAAGTTTTTCCCTGCCAGCCAGCAGAGAATGGCGCCCTCTTATTTTAACGTCGGGCTATTCGATGAAACGTGTTTCTCAAATGACCGCGCTGGCACTGGCTTCAGGACTCGCCTGCGCTTCCTCCTGGGCTGCTGATATGGCGCAGTCGCTTACCTTCAGCCAGCTACAGCAAAAACAGGGCGCCGCAATTGATACGCGCCAGAGCGCTTTTTACAACGGCTGGCCGCAAACCCTTAATGGCCCTTCCGGTCACGAACCTTCCGCACTGAATCTGTCAGCCTCCTGGCTCGATAAAATGAGCGACGAGCAGCTCGCCGCCTGGCTGCAACTGCATCAGCTCAGGAAAGACGCCCCGCTGGCGCTGTATGGCAATGACAGTGGCGTACAGGCGGTGAAATCACGTTTACAGAAGGCAGGCTTCAGCCAGATTGCTACGCTGAGCGATGCGCTGACCGATCCTTCCCGACTGCAAAAGCTCCCTCACTTCGAGCAATTAGCATACCCACAGTGGTTGCATGCCCTTCAACAAAACCAGCCGGTTACGGCTAAACCGGCGGGAGACTGGAAGGTGATTGAAGCAGGCTGGGGCGCGCCGAAATATTATCTGCTCAGCCACATTCCCGGCGCCGGATACATCGACACCAATGAGGTGGAAAGCGAACCGCTGTGGAATAAAGTCTCTGACGCGCAGTTGAAAGCGATGCTGGCGAAACACGGTATTCGCCATGACACGACGGTTATTCTGTATGGCCGCGACGTATACGCTGCGGCGCGCGTTGCGCAGATTATGCTCTATGCGGGCGTGAAGGACGTTCGTCTGCTCGACGGCGGTTGGCAAACCTGGTCCGATGCAGGTCTGCCGGTTGAACGCGGCATGCCGACTGACGTGAAGCCGGAACCCGACTTTGGCGTGGCGATCCCGGCGCAGCCGCAGTTAATGCTGGATATGGAACAGGCCCGCGCCCTGCTGCACCGTCAGGACGCATCGCTGGTCAGTATCCGTTCCTGGCCGGAATTTATCGGCACCACCAGCGGATACAGCTATATCAAGCCAAAAGGCGAAATTGCCGGCGCGCGCTGGGGACATGCGGGCAGCGATTCCACGCATATGGAGGATTTCCATAACCCGGACGGCACCATGCGCAGCGCAGAGGATATCGCCGCCATGTGGAAGCAGTGGGATATCCTGCCGGATCAGCACGTTGCCTTCTATTGCGGCACCGGCTGGCGCGCCTCCGAAACGTTTATGTACGCGCGAGCGATGGGCTGGAAAAACGTCGCCGTGTATGACGGCGGTTGGTACGAATGGAGCAGCGATCCGAAAAATCCGGTGTCCACCGGCGAGCGCGGCCCGGACAGCAGTAAGTAGTCGTATACGCCTGATGGCGCTGCGCTTATCAGGCCTACGGGAAAGCGCCGTGCCATACTGATGCCTGATGGCGCTACGCTTATCAGGCCTACAGGGAGGCTCTTTTTCCAGGCCGGATAACCTTCAGCGTCAGGTATCCACTCCAGACCCTTGTCAGGGTGGTCATCCAGCACAACGCGCCAAATACCCACGCCAGAACGGGAAAATAACGCGGAAACAGGCAGCCCAGAACAAAAAGCAATATTGTCTCGGTGCCCTCGGTCAACCCGCCCAGATAGTAAAACGATTTGTGCGCATAGCCCGGATTATCAATCTGATGCTTCGCCGCCAGCGCCGCAAACGCCAGAAAACTACTGCCCGTACCGATAAACGCAAACAGCAGCCATCCCCCTGCCAGCGCGTTTTGTTCCGGTGCGGCCAGAATAAAGCCAAACGGAACCAGCGCGTAAAACAGAAAGTCGAGGGTGATATCAAGAAATCCCCCCGCATCGGTTAACCCTCTGCGCCGTGCCAGCGCGCCATCCAACCCGTCGAACAGGCGATTCAGCACAATGGCCGCCAGCGCGGCCAGATACCAGCCCAGCGCCAGAAACGGCAGCGCCAGCACGCCAATGGCAAATCCGAACAGCGTCAGGCCGTCCGGGGTGATCGCCGGTTTATCGAGATACGCGGCACAGCGGTGCAGGAGCGGTTTAACCCGTGGGTGCAGATGCCGGTCAAACATGTGGCGCCCCTTTCAATGCGTCACACAGCCCTTGCGAAGGAATATCCAGCGCGGCATTAAAACGCGCCGACAGGTTCTGAAAGGCGATCAGCGCCGTCATTTCGGTAATCGCGTCGTCAGTAAAATAGCGTTTCATCATCGCCTTGAGCGCCTCATCAACCTGCGGCGGCGTGGCGGTCACGGCCTCGGCATAAGCCAGTGCGACACGCTCCTCCTCGCTGAACAGCGTGGACGATTGCCACCCGGCAACGGCCTGTACTTTATCCAGCGCCCCACACCGCTCGGCCAGACGTAAACTGTTGGCATCCACACAGAAGGCGCAATGGCACACCTGCGAAACGCGCGTCATCAACAACGCGCGCATCACCGGCGTTAACCGCGCGCGCTTACGTTCCAGAAACCCGACAAACAGCGCCACCAGCCAGAACAGAAACGGCATTCGCCCCCACCAGCGCGTGGGGTGCAGAACGTCGCCGTAATGTTTTTTCTGCGTAGCGACGAGAGGTTTCAGACTGGAAGGGATATGGGTCAATGGGCTAACCCAGGGTTGTGGATCGTTCAACGCTTGCTCCTGAAGACTTTAGGTCACGCAAAGATAAGGATAGTATGTCACTTTCCGTTGTTGAACCTTGATGAATATGATGAAAACCATTGATGTCGTCGCCGCAATCATTGAGCGTGACGACAAAATATTGCTGGCTCAACGCCCGGAACATGCCGATCAGCCGGGTATGTGGGAGTTTGCCGGAGGCAAAGTGGAGTCCAGTGAGACGCAGCCTCAGGCGTTGATTCGCGAACTGCGTGAAGAGTTGGGTATTGAGGCGGTTGTCGGGCGCTATATCGCCAGCCATCAGCGCGAAGTCTCTGGCCGGCTGATCCATCTGCACGCCTGGCACGTCCCGGCGTTTACCGGCGCCGTCACCGCGCACTATCACCAGAACATGATCTGGTGTTCGCCAAAAGAGGCGCTGCGTTACCCGCTTGCGCCTGCGGACATTCCGCTGTTAGAGGCGTTTATGGCTTTACGCGACGCCAGACCAACGGATTCGTACTGAGCGTTTTTTCGTCGCGCTGGCATTGCAGCAGCACGCCTTCGGCTTTAATCACCGCCCCTTCCGAATAGTTTTGATCCTGGTAGACGCAGCACTGATTGCAGGGCTGCGCACGCTGCCCGCTGGAGCTGAACACTTCGGGCGGGACGTTAACCTCCACATCCGGGCGATAATGCTGATTCGCCAGCGCGGCAAAAGAGACCATCGCCGCTGCTGCCGCGATAAATAAACGATGCATAGCGTTTCCTTGTTATGAAGCCTACCTTCAGTATAACGGTCGTAAGCGACTGAAACTTTAGCCACTCCATCCATCGCTTTTTATTATGACGCGCGCGCCGTTATTAATTTCCCTGGCACGCCATTTTTTTTCTTGCTTACCGTCACACTGCTGGTGGTATAGTCAAAAACTGCATAAACACGAAACACAACATTATAAATATAACCATATCAATACATAAGAGGTTCTTATATCTATGGATCAGACATGTTCTCTGGAGTCGTTTCTAAACCATGTTCAACAGCGTGACCCCAATCAGACCGAGTTCGCGCAGGCCGTTCGTGAAGTAATGACCACGCTGTGGCCTTTCCTTGAGCAAAATCCTCGTTATCGTCAGATGTCATTGCTGGAACGTTTGGTTGAGCCAGAACGCGTGATCCAGTTCCGCGTGGTGTGGGTGGACGATCGTAACCAGGTGCAGGTTAACCGTGCCTGGCGCGTACAGTTTAATTCCGCCATCGGCCCGTATAAGGGCGGGATGCGTTTTCATCCTTCCGTTAACCTCTCAATACTGAAATTCCTCGGCTTCGAGCAGACGTTTAAAAATGCGCTGACCACGCTGCCGATGGGCGGCGGTAAAGGCGGCAGCGATTTCGATCCTAAAGGCAAGAGCGAAGGCGAAGTGATGCGTTTCTGTCAGGCGCTGATGACAGAACTCTATCGCCATTTAGGGCCAGACACTGACGTACCTGCTGGCGATATCGGCGTGGGCGGACGTGAAGTGGGCTTTATGGCCGGCATGATGCGTAAGCTCTCCAACAACAGCGCCTGCGTGTTCACCGGGAAAGGCCTCTCGTTTGGCGGTAGCCTGATTCGCCCGGAAGCCACCGGTTATGGCCTGGTGTACTTTACCGAAGCGATGCTCAAACGCCACGGTCTGGGTTTTGAGGGTATGCGTGTGGCGGTGTCCGGTTCCGGCAACGTGGCGCAGTACGCTATCGAGAAAGCAATGGCGTTCGGCGCTCGTGTGGTGACGGCTTCGGACTCCAGCGGCACCGTCGTGGATGAGAGCGGCTTCACCGAAGAAAAACTGGCGCGCCTGTGCGAAATCAAAGCCAGCCGTGACGGGCGCGTGGCGGATTACGCCCGCGAGTTTGGCCTGCCCTATATGGAAGGCAAACAACCGTGGTCAGTGCCGGTTGATATCGCCCTGCCGTGCGCAACGCAGAACGAACTCGACGTGGACGCCGCGCGCGTGCTGATCGCCAACGGCGTGAAAGCGGTGGCGGAAGGCGCCAATATGCCAACCACCATTGAAGCCACCGATCTGTTCCTTGAAGCCGGCGTGCTGTTCGCGCCAGGTAAAGCGGCCAACGCAGGCGGCGTGGCGACCTCCGGTCTGGAGATGGCGCAGAACGCCGCGCGAATGAGCTGGAAAGCCGAGAAAGTGGATGCGCGTCTGCACCACATCATGCTGGATATTCATCATGCCTGCGTGGAATACGGCGGCGAAAACAAACATACCAACTATGTTCGCGGGGCGAACATCGCAGGCTTCGTCAAAGTGGCCGACGCGATGCTGGCGCAGGGCGTGATTTAATTTTCCGTGGCATGCAGGCCTGATAAGCGTTGTAGGCCTGATAAGCGCAGCGCCATCAGGCATTGCCGGATGGCGGCGTAAGTGCCTTATCCGGCCTGTGCGTTATACGCTCGCCTCTTCTGACGGCGGGCTTTTTTTCGCCGCTCGCTTACGGGGCGCGCTCTTTTTCTTCTCGCCGCCACCGCCTGGCGCGACAATGCCCCGGAACTGACGTACCGGCGTGCGTTTAGCCTGATCGATCAACTGAAAAAGCGTGCCGACCAGCGGCTGCATAAAATCCTGATAGCGGCACTGCTTTTCACTGATTTGCGTCAGGACAGACTCCCAGTGCGCCGTCATATCCGGTCGGGCAGCCATCTCCGGTAACGAGTGAATCAGGGCCTTCCCGGCATCCGTTGAATGAATGTAACGCCCTTTCTTGGTCAGGAATCCGCGCCTGAATAGCAGTTCGATAATGCCCGCGCGCGTCGCTTCGGTTCCCAGCCCGTCGGTCGCTCGCAGGATCTTTTTCAGATCTTTATCCTGCACGAAACGGGCAATCCCGGTCATGGCGGACAGCAGCGTAGCATCGGTAAAATGGCGTGGCGGCTGGGTCTGACGCTCAACGACCTCGCCCTTTTCGCACAGCAGTTCGTCGTCTTTCGCCACCACCGGTAACGGCGTACCGTCGTTCTCTTCGTCACGCTCTTTATTGCCCAACAGCGTTCGCCATCCGGCCTCCGCCAGAAAACGCGCTTTGGCGACGAATTTCCCCTTCGCAATCTCCAGTTCAATGACGCATTTGCGAAATACCGCGTCCGGGCAGAATTGCATCAGGTACTGGCGTGCGATCAGGTTGTACACCTTCGCTTCATTGTCGCTGAGGAAAATTGATGAACTGCGCGCAGTCGGGATGATCGCGTGGTGAGCGTCAACTTTTTTATCATCCCAGCAGCGGTTTCGCGTGTCCGGGTCAACCACCGGCTGCGGCAACAAATCCGCGGCATGTACGCCAATGGCGTTCATCACCGCATGGCGTCCGGCAAAATGCTCTTCCGGCAGATAGCGGCAGTCGGAACGCGGATAGGTAATTAATTTGTGGGTTTCGTACAACTTCTGGCAGATATCAAGCACGTTCTGCGCACTCAGGCCAAAGCGTTTTGCCGCTTCAATCTGCAACGCAGACAGCGAAAACGGCAACGGGGCAGATTCTGATTCCCGTTTATCGTTATAGCTGGTGACGATCGCGGGCTGACCGTTAATACGATTCACCACATGCTCCGCCAGCGGACGATGCAGCAAACGCCCCTCTTCATCCTGATACGGTTCGCACGCTTCACTGGGTTGCCAGATGGCGGTAAACCGCTCCTCAGCTGGCGTGACGATATGCGCTTTCACTTCAAAGAAATCTTTGGCGACGAAGTTCTCGATCTCTTCATCGCGGCGAACCACCAGCCCGAGAACCGGTGTCTGAACACGCCCTACCGAGAGCACGCCCTGGTAGCCCGCGTTGCGCCCGAGAAGGGTATACGCGCGGGTCATGTTAATGCCGTACAGCCAGTCGGCGCGTGCACGCGCCAGCGCGGAGACGCACAGCGGCACAAATTCGCTGTTGGCGCGCAGCCGGGAAATCGCACGCTCCACCGCCTGCGGGTTAAGATCGTTGATCAGGCAACGCTGCACCTGCTGGCGTTTTTCCGGGGACAGTTGCAGATAATCCAGCACCTCGTCCACCAGCAGTTGCCCTTCGCGATCCGGGTCTCCCGCGTGAATCACTTCGCTTGCGTCATGTAAAAAGCGCTTAATGACATTGAGCTGCTTCATCACGGAAGGACGCGGCTGGAGCTGCCACTTTTCCGGCACAATCGGCAGATCGGCCAGATTCCAGCGCGCATAACGACCGTCATACGCGTCCGGCTGCGCCTGTTCAAGCAGATGGCCGATGCACCAGGTGACCACCTGTCCATTCCCGCATTCGATAAAGCCGTCGCCTTTGCGGTGCGGCTTTGGCAGCACATCCGCAATGGCGCGGCCCAGACTCGGCTTTTCGGCAATAAACAACCGCATCGAATTAACGGATCTCTACCATGGCGCGACCGCCACGGGCGTCAACCAGTTCACCAATCGCCGTCAGTTCAATACCAAACTCCGCCGCGGTGACTTTCACTTCCTCTACCGCTTCCGGCGTCACCGCCAGCAGCAGGCCGCCAGACGTTTGCGGATCGCACAGCAGATCACGCACCTCGCGCGGCATGTCGCCCATCAGATGACCGTAGCTGGCGAAATTACGCTCCGTCCCCCCCGGCACTGCGCCAAGTTTAATGTACTCTTCGACGCCCGGCAGTTTTGGAATGTCCTGATAGCAGATCCGCGCCTGCACGCCTGCGCCCTGGCACATTTCGCTAAGGTGCCCCAGCAGACCAAAACCGGTCACGTCGGTCATCGCTTTCACGCCGTCGATATGGGCAAACGACGCCCCCGCAATGTTCATCCGGCACATCACTTCTGTCGCCAGCCCCTGATGTTCCGGCTTGAGCAGTGATTTTTTCTCGGCGGTGGTCAACACGCCAATGCCCAGCGGCTTGGTGAGGAACAGTTTGCATCCGGCCTGCGCGGTGCTGTTTTTCTTCACGCGCTCGGTCGGCACCACGCCGGTGACAGCCAGACCGAAGATGGGCTCAGGCGCGTCGATAGAGTGCCCGCCCGCCAGCGCAATACCCGCCTGACGACAGGCAAAACGCCCGCCTTCGGTGACTTCCCGGGCAATTTCCGGCGACAGTTTGTTGATGGGCCAGCCCAGAATGGCGATCGCCATAATCGGTTTGCCGCCCATCGCGAAGATATCGCTGATGGCGTTGGTCGCCGCAATACGGCCAAAATCAAACGGATTATCGACAATCGGCATAAAGAAGTCGGTGGTGCTGATGATGCTGGTGCCATTACCCAGGTCGTATACCGCCGCGTCATCGCGGGTTTCATTGCCCACAAGCAGGTTCGGGTCGACAAACTTCGCCTGCTCGCTGTGCAGGATGGTTTCCAACACTTTAGGGGAAATTTTACAACCGCAACCGGCTCCGTGGCTGTATTGCGTTAAACGAATAGCGTGCTCGCTCATGGACATCTCCTGTCATTGCAATCGGGCTATGGTAGCGCTCATTCCATGACGTGGTAAGAGAGAGTGTCTGAATTCCGGCGTCTTTGCTCATAATCCAGACAGTTTTGCCGAATAATCGGCAGGCGCTCACCGAAAAAGCCGCCTGCCGGGGCCATGACGCTTAGAAATACGTCACGAAAGACGTCGGGTCCGGTACGCTGATGGTCGTTGACGCTTTCAGCTGCGGCGTGCCCAGATAGAGGAAGCCTACAATTTTATCCTGTGCGCGACAGCCGAACGCCTCGCGAACCACCGGGCTTTCGGTTAACGCGCCGCTGCGCCAGATGCCGTTGAAGCCTTGCGCAATCGCCGCCATCTGCATCGCCATAACCGCACATCCTGCTGACATCTCCTGCTCCCACAGCGGCACTTTGTGGTTCTCCTCGCATTTCGCCACCACCGTGATGATCAGCGGCGCACGAAATGGCGCGGTGCGCGCTTTCTCTATCGCTTTCTCATCGCCTTCCGCCGCAATGGCGCCCTGCTCCAGAACAGCGCTGAAGCGCTCACGCCCCTCACCTTCAATCACAAAAAAACGCCAGGGTTGCAGGGATTTGTGATCGGGTACGCGCATGCCCGCGCGCAGAATATTTTGTAACTGTTCACCCGCAGGCGCGGGCTCGGCCAGACGAGAGGCGCTACGACGGTTTACAAGTAATTCGAGTGCGTCCATTTGGTTAACTCCAGCAATGATATTTATTCACAAAATTAACACGAGAGGGGATTTAGTTACAGCACAGGCAGTGATTCCTGCTGACAAGTGCCTGCCTGGTCATTACGATACCCACATCTTATACGCTTTCTCTCTGAGTATGACGGAGATAGCGGAATGTTAATCTGGTAGGGAGAATACATGCGAACCCTGTGGCGATTTATTGCCGGATTTTTTAAGTGGACATGGCGACTGCTGAATTTCGTCCGGGAACTGGTGCTCAACCTGTTCTTCATCTTTCTGGTTCTGGTGGGCGTCGGTATCTGGATGCAGCTTAGCGATGGCAATACCAGCCAACAAACTGCACGCGGCGCGCTGCTGTTGGATATTTCCGGCGTGATCGTCGATAAACCGTCCAGCACCAACCGCCTGGGCGTCATTGGCCGACAGCTGTTTGGCGCCAGCTCTGACCGCCTGCAAGAAAACTCACTGTTTGATATCGTCAACACCATTCGTCAGGCGAAAGACGATCGCAATATCACCGGCATCGTGATGGATCTGAAAAACTTCGCGGGCGCCGATCAGCCTTCCATGCAGTACATCGGGAAAGCGCTGCGCGAATTTCGCGATAGCGGCAAGCCGGTCTTTGCCGTAGGCGACAGCTACAGTCAGGGGCAATATTACCTGGCGAGCTTCGCCAATAAAATCTGGCTTTCTCCGCAGGGTACGGTCGATCTGCACGGCTTCGCAACCAACGGCCTGTATTACAAATCCTTGCTGGATAAGCTGAAAGTCTCCACGCACGTCTTCCGCGTCGGCACTTATAAATCCGCCGTGGAACCGTTTATCCGCGATGATATGTCGCCTGCCGCGCGCGAAGCGGACAGCCGCTGGATTGGCGAGCTGTGGCAAAACTACCTGAACACCATTGCGGCGAACCGTCAGATCCCCGCGCAGCAGGTCTTCCCTGGCGCGCAGGCTATGCTCGACGGGCTGAGCAAAGTGGATGGCGATACCGCGAAATACGCGCTCGACAACAAACTGGTGGATGCGCTGGCGTCTAACGCCGAAGTGGAAAAAGCGCTGACCAAGCAGTTTGGCTGGAGCAAAGCAGAAAACAACTATCGGGCCATCAGCTATTACGATTATTCGCTGAAAACGCCTGCCGATACCGGCGACGGTATTGGCGTCGTGTTCGCCAATGGCGCGATTATGGACGGTGAAGAAACACCGGGCAACGTCGGCGGCGACACGACAGCGTCGCAAATCCGCGATGCGCGCCTGGACCCGAAAGTGAAAGCGATTGTGCTGCGCGTAAACAGCCCCGGCGGCAGCGTCAGCGCCTCTGAAGTCATTCGCGCCGAACTGGCCGCTGCGAAAGCCGCAGGCAAGCCGGTTGTGGTGTCGATGGGCGGAATGGCGGCATCCGGCGGTTACTGGATCTCCACCCCGGCAAGCTACATTGTGGCGAACCCGAGCACCCTGACAGGCTCAATCGGCATCTTTGGCGTTATCAACACCGTTGAGAACAGCCTGGATTCGATCGGCGTGCATACCGATGGCGTCGCCACCTCGCCGCTGGCGGACGTTTCTGTCACCAAATCGCTGCCGCCTGAAGTGCAGCAGATGATGCAGCTCAGCATTGAGAATGGCTACAAACGCTTTATCACGCTGGTTGCCGATGCGCGTAAGAGCACCCCGGCGCAGATTGATAAAATCGCGCAGGGGCATGTCTGGACCGGTCAGGATGCAAAAGCGAATGGTCTGGTAGACAGTCTGGGCGACTTTGACGACGCCATCGCCAAAGCCGCAGAGCTGGCTAAACTGAAGCAATGGCATCTTGAGTATTATCAGGATGAACCGACATTCTTCGACAGAATCATGGACAGCATGTCCGGCTCCGTGCGCGCGATGCTGCCGGAAGCCATTCAGGCGATGCTCCCGGCGCCGCTGGCGACAGCCGCCAGCGCGGTAAAAGCAGAGAGTGATAAACTGGCTGCCTTTAACGATCCGCAAAACCGTTATGCGTTCTGCCTGACCTGCGCGAACGTGCGCTAAATTGCCATTGCCGGATGGCGATGCTATCGCGTCTTATCCGGCCTACGAGTTTCGCGTAATTTGTAGGCCGGATAAGGCGCAACCGCCTCCGGCAATATAAGAGACTTCACTTCGTAAGAACATTGCCATGCAGAAGAAATCGATTTACGTTGCCTATACCGGCGGTACGATTGGTATGCAGCGCTCGGAACAGGGTTACATTCCGGTATCAGGCCATCTCCAGCGCCAGCTGGCGCTGATGCCCGAATTTCACCGCCCGGAAATGCCGGACTTCACTATTCATGAATATGCCCCGCTGATGGACTCATCCGATATGACGCCGGAAGACTGGCAGCATATCGCAGAAGACATCAAAGCGCGTTACAACGACTATGACGGCTTTGTCATCCTCCACGGCACGGACACGATGGCATTCACCGCCTCGGCACTCTCCTTCATGCTGGAGAATCTGGGTAAGCCGGTAATTGTGACAGGGTCACAAATCCCGCTGGCGGAGCTACGCTCCGATGGGCAGATTAATCTGCTGAATGCCCTGTATGTCGCCGCGAATTACCCCATCAATGAAGTTACCCTCTTTTTCAATAATCGGCTGTTTCGCGGCAACCGCACGACAAAAGCGCATGCCGATGGCTTTGACGCGTTCGCCTCCCCCAACCTTCAGCCGCTGCTGGAAGCCGGAATTCATATCCGTCGCTTAAGTACGCCGCCCGCACCGCACGGCGAAGGCGAGCTGATTGTTCACCCAATCACGCCGCAGCCTATTGGCGTCGTCACCATTTATCCGGGAATTTCTGCCGAAGTGGTGCGTAACTTCCTGCGCCAGCCGGTAAAAGCGCTGATCCTGCGTTCTTACGGCGTCGGTAACGCGCCGCAGAACAAAGAGTTCCTCAAAGAACTGGAAGATGCGAGTTCACGCGGTATCGTGGTGGTTAACCTGACGCAATGCATGTCCGGCAAGGTGAATATGGGTGGGTATGCCACCGGCAACGCGCTGGCGCATGCTGGCGTGATCGGCGGCGCGGATATGACCGTTGAAGCAACGCTGACTAAGCTGCACTACTTGTTAAGCCAGAATCTGGATACACAGACCATTCGTACCGCGATGACGCAAAATCTACGCGGTGAACTGACGCCAGACGAATAAGGAACTTTTCATGACGACCCGGGCCTTACTACTGGTTGATTTGCAGAATGATTTTTGCGCCGGCGGCGCACTGGCCGTCCCTGAAGGCGACAGCACCGTGGACGTAGCAAACCGTCTTATCGCCTGGTGTAAAGCGCGCGGCGACGCGGTGATCGCCAGCCAGGACTGGCATCCTGCCGGACACGGCAGTTTCGCCAGCCAGCATCAGGCGCAGCCCTACAGCCAGGGACAACTGGACGGTTTAGCGCAAACCTTCTGGCCCGATCACTGCGTACAAAATAGCGACGGCGCGGCCTTGCATCCCCTGCTCAGGCAGAACGCCATCGATGCGGTTTTCCATAAAGGCGAGAATCCGCAGGTGGACAGCTACAGCGCCTTTTTTGATAACGGACGCCGCCAGAAAACCGCCCTGGACGCCTGGCTTCGTGAGAACGGCGTACAGACGCTGATCGTGATGGGGCTGGCGACCGATTACTGCGTGAAGTTTACCGTGCTGGATGCGCTGCAACTGGGTTATACGGTGAATGTGATTACCGACGGCTGTCGCGGCGTGAATATTCAGCCGCAGGACAGCGCGCACGCCTTTATGGAGATGGCGGCCGCTGGTGCCACGCTGTATACGCTGGCTGACTGGGAAGAAACGCAGGGTTAGGTGTTCTTACTGCCTGATGGCGCTTCGCTTATCGGGCCTACTGGTCATTGCTTTGTAGGCCTGATAAGCGAAGCGCCATCAGGCTACCAACAAAAAAGCTACATTACAGTTTCAGCGTCGCAATCGATTTTGGCGCAATGCCAAAATCCTCTTTCAACTGCTGCTTACTTTTCATCACCATCTGACCGTTGGTATCAATGGTCATATGCTGCGCGTCGGTATTGTGCCGCGCCTGCCAGAGCATCACCAGTTGCATGCTGTTCTCTTTTTGCTCCGGCGTCAGCGCAACGCCGTCCGGCCATTTTCCCAGCTCAACGGCGGTAGATAAGCGCTGATAAACTTCCGGCGTCATGCTGTCGATCATCTCATCAAGATTCATGATAAGTCCGCTCCTGTGGAATAATTTGCTGAATCGTTTTTTCAGCCCTTAGTTTGTTCGCCGTTTTCATCATCGGTGAAGCTTAATGAGGCCGAATTGACGCAATAACGCTCACCCGTCGGCTGTGGGCCATCCGAAAAGACATGTCCCAGGTGCGCATCACAGTTGCCGCAGCGAATTTCTATACGCTGCATCCCGTGGGAAAAGTCCTTAATGTAACGGATAGATTCTTCACTGACCGGCTCGTAAAAGCTCGGCCAGCCGCAGCCGGAATCATACTTGGTTTGGGAATGAAACAGCGGCGCGTCGCAGACCAGACAGTGGTAGACGCCATCACGCTTATTATGCAGCAAACGCCCGGTAAATGGCGGTTCCGTACCGTGATTCTGCGTCACGTAGAATTGCATTTCGGACAACTTTTTTTTCAGATCTTCCGCAGAGGGTTGATTAGCCATTTGCTCACATCTCGCTTTAGCCATACTCACATTGCGTGACCGATTCTAACAAAACATTAACACCCCAGTGTGAACTTTTGTTCTAAACTTGATCCTTGCGAAATGGCAGCTTATGAATCGTGATCGGAATCACGTTTTTATCTCAGTTGCCCTTTAAAATTCGGGGCGCCGCCCCCATGTGGTTTCAAGCCGAAAGGAAGAGTGAGGCGAGTCAGCCGTGCAAAGCTTGTACAGAGGATTGATTTGTCGCAATGATTGACACGATTCCGCTTGACGCTGCGTAAGGTTTTTGTAATTTTACAGGCAACCTTTTATTCACTAACAAATAGCTGGTGGAATATATGACTATCAAAGTAGGTATCAACGGTTTTGGCCGTATCGGTCGCATTGTTTTCCGTGCTGCTCAGAAACGTTCTGACATTGAGATTGTTGCAATCAACGATCTGTTAGACGCTGAATACATGGCTTACATGCTGAAATATGACTCCACTCACGGTCGTTTCGATGGCACCGTTGAAGTGAAAGACGGTCATCTGATCGTTAACGGTAAAAAAATCCGTGTTACCGCTGAACGTGATCCGGCTAACCTGAAATGGGACGAAGTTGGTGTTGACGTAGTTGCTGAAGCTACCGGTATCTTCCTGACTGACGAAACCGCACGTAAGCACATCACTGCTGGCGCGAAAAAAGTGGTTCTGACAGGTCCGTCCAAAGACAACACTCCGATGTTTGTTAAAGGCGCTAACTTTGACAAATACGAAGGCCAGGACATCGTTTCCAACGCATCCTGCACCACTAACTGCCTGGCGCCGCTGGCTAAAGTTATCAACGACAACTTCGGCATCATCGAAGGTCTGATGACCACCGTTCACGCGACCACCGCTACTCAGAAAACCGTTGACGGCCCGTCTCACAAAGACTGGCGCGGCGGCCGTGGCGCGGCTCAGAACATCATCCCGTCCTCTACCGGTGCTGCTAAAGCGGTAGGTAAAGTACTGCCGGAACTGAACGGCAAACTGACTGGTATGGCGTTCCGCGTTCCGACTCCGAACGTATCCGTTGTTGACCTGACCGTTCGTCTGGAAAAAGCGGCTTCTTACGAAGACATTAAGAAAGCGATCAAAGCTGCTTCCGAAGGCCCGATGAAAGGCGTTCTGGGTTACACCGAAGACGACGTAGTATCTACCGATTTCAACGGCGAAGTATGCACTTCCGTGTTCGATGCTAAAGCAGGTATCGCGCTGAACGACAACTTCGTGAAACTGGTCTCCTGGTACGACAACGAAACCGGCTACTCCAACAAAGTTCTGGATCTGATTGCTCACATCTCCAAATAAGTTGAGATGAGAAATTGATCCCAAAAGGCGACCTCCGGTCGCCTTTTTTTATGGCTAAGAGTTTTCAACTCCAAGGATTGCATCATGATTAACACAATTTTCGCTCTCCCGGTCATCGAACAAATTACCCCTGTCCTCTCCCGCCGCCAGCTCGACGAGCTTGACGTGATCGTCGTCGATCACCCGCAAGTTAGGGCGTCTTTTGCACTCCAGGGCGCACATTTGCTCTCCTGGAAACCAGCAGGCGCCGAAGAAGTGCTGTGGCTGAGCAACAACACGCCGTTTAAAACAGGCGTTGCGCTGCGTGGCGGCGTACCGATCTGCTGGCCGTGGTTTGGCCCCTCTGCGCAGCAGGGTCTGCCGTCTCACGGCTTTGCCCGTAACCTGCCGTGGGCGCTGAAAGCCCACAACGAAGACGACAACGGCGCGGTACTGACATTTGAACTACAGAGCAGTGAGGCAACACGCCAGTACTGGCCGCACGATTTCACCCTGCTTGCGCGCTTCAAAGTGGGTAAAACCTGTGAGATCGAACTGGAAGCCCACGGCGAATTCGAAACCACATCTGCCCTGCACACCTACTTTAACGTCGGCGATATCGCCGCAGTTAAGGTCAGCGGCCTTGGCGACCGTTTCATTGATAAAGTGAACGACGCCAAAGAAGATGTGCTGGCAGACGGCATCCAGACGTTCCCGGATCGTACTGACCGCGTTTACCTGAACCCGGAAGCCTGTAGCGTTATCCATGATGATGCGCTGAACCGCAACATTGACGTCATCCACCATCACAACATTAACGTTGTGGGATGGAACCCTGGCCCGGCACTCGCCGCCAGCATGGGCGACATGCCGGATGATGGCTACAAAACCTTTGTCTGTGTGGAAACGGCTTACGCCACCGCGCCGCAAAAAGCCAGCGAAGAAAAACCGTCTCGCCTGGTGCAAACAATTCGCGTCGCAAAACGTTAAGGCTTGACTGATGCCGGATGACGATGCTGACGCATCTTATCCGGCCTGCAACCTGTCGGCACCGCCGTCTGCGTACATCTCTGCGCTGGCATTCTCACCCATGTACCACGTCCTGTCATCGCATCCTCCCCATCAATGCACCACCGCAAAGCAAAACAGAGCGCAAGCGCCCTGTTTTGATGCACGAATTGCACTGTAAAAATGCACAATCAGAACTTATAGGTGATCCCGGTTGAGATCAGGCCGGTCCAGGATTTATCAACCATCGGACTGTCGGTCACTTCATCCGACAAACGGGTATAACGCGCTGTACCGTAAACGCTCCAGTCCCCGAGGAAGTTGTAGTTAGCGCTGATTTCCAGGTACGGGTTCCAGCCGCTTTCTGGATCGTAGCTACGCAGGCCGCTGCGCGAGGACTCTTTGCGCGAAACGCCATAGTAGTATTCGTTCTGGTTTTCGCTGTTCCACTGCACGCCAATACCCGGCGTCAGCGTCAGCGCGCCATTGGTATAGCGGTACAACCAGGCCAGATCCCACACGATGCCGTTGCTGTTATCCAGCGTATCGCCCGCCAGCGTGGTGCGCAGGAAACCGTATTCGGTATTGTGGATGTAAGACAGGCCCGCCATCATGGTGCTCTTACGCTTGTCGAGTTCGCGCAGTCGGCGATCGTCGCTGTCACCCGGCTTAAAGTACAGCGGAGACCAGTACGCGGTAATCGACAATTTATCCGCTTTGTCGTTCCACAGGTAGTATCCGCCGCCCAGGCCCCGGAACCAGAAGTTATCACTTTCATAGTTGATAACCGGCACCGGATACACATCAGCATCGTAATCTTTGTAAGGATGTTCAACCACACCAACGCCAGCGCCCAGCGTCAAGTCGTTTTCAGCTTGCGCTACGCCAGCTGATGTGGCGATAAGCACGCCAAATGCCAGAAGTTTGAGTTTGGTCACAATCCATATTCCTTATTCAAATGTTTAGCGCCAAAAGTGTAACTGCCAATACGTTTCAACCCAACTATTTTACTTATTCGTTTCACTCTCTGTAACCGGTTAATTTCTCAATAGTGGATGACAGTTTGCTTGCAGTCGGATGAACGCGGGATGACTTTCATCTCTTTTCTTTACATAACCATGCACTTTTAGCGGATGAGTTATTGATATGCCATTGAAATTCATTTATGCGCACAGGCAAGTTTTGCAAATGCCATCTACGCTTAATTTTAAGAAGGTGTATCACCGGGCACGTTGATCTCTTGCTCTGCGTTGTGGCATGAGAGTTGCTGTTTATCAGTAGAGACGTCGTTCAGTTACCTCTTCCGGGAGCCTCTACTATTCATATGAACGGCTCTTACCATGTGCTAAAAAACGAAAGGACGGCATACCATGAATATATTCGATCACTATCGCCAGCGCTATGAAGCTGCCAAGGACGAAGAGTTCACACTGCAGGAGTTTCTTACCACTTGTCGGCAAGATCGCAGTGCTTATGCCAACGCGGCAGAGCGGCTACTGATGGCTATTGGTGAGCCTGTCATGGTCGATACTGCCCAGGAACCTCGACTTTCTCGACTCTTTTCGAACCGGGTCATCGCTCGCTATCCCGCATTCGAAGAGTTTTACGGCATGGAAGACGCGATTGAACAGATTGTCTCTTATCTGAAACACGCGGCTCAGGGGCTGGAAGAGAAGAAACAGATCCTGTATCTGTTGGGGCCTGTAGGGGGCGGTAAATCGTCGCTGGCCGAGCGACTGAAATCTTTGATGCAGCATGTGCCTATTTATGTTCTGAGCGCCAACGGTGAGCGTAGTCCGGTAAATGATCACCCGTTATGCCTGTTTAATCCGCAGGAGGACGCGCAGATTCTGGAAAAAGAGTACGGCATTCCGCGCCGCTATCTCGGCACCATTATGTCGCCGTGGGCCGCGAAACGTCTGCATGAGTTCGGCGGGGATATTACCAAATTCCGCGTCATCAAAGTCTGGCCGTCCATTCTGGAACAGATTGCTATCGCCAAAACAGAACCCGGCGATGAAAACAACCAGGATATTTCCGCGCTGGTCGGCAAGGTGGATATTCGTAAACTCGAACACCACGCGCAAAACGACCCGGATGCCTATGGCTATTCCGGCGCGCTGTGCCGCGCTAACCAGGGGATCATGGAGTTCGTCGAGATGTTTAAAGCACCGATTAAAGTGCTGCATCCTCTGCTGACCGCCACTCAGGAAGGTAACTACAACGGGACGGAAGGTATCTCCGCCCTGCCGTTTAACGGCATTATTCTTGCCCACTCGAACGAATCCGAATGGGTGACTTTCCGCAACAACAAAAATAACGAAGCCTTCCTCGACCGTGTTTACATCGTGAAGGTGCCGTATTGCTTACGCATTTCCGAAGAGATCAAAATCTACGAGAAGCTGCTGAATCACAGTGAGCTGACTCATGCGCCATGCGCGCCGGGTACGCTGGAAACCCTGTCGCGCTTCTCGATTCTTTCTCGTCTGAAAGAGCCGGAAAACTCGAGCATCTACTCGAAAATGCGCGTCTATGATGGCGAAAGCCTGAAAGATACCGACCCGAAAGCGAAGTCCTATCAGGAATACCGGGACTACGCCGGCGTCGATGAAGGGATGAATGGTCTGTCCACGCGTTTCGCGTTTAAGATCCTCTCCCGCGTGTTTAACTTTGACCATGCCGAAGTGGCCGCCAACCCGGTGCATCTGTTCTACGTACTGGAGCAGCAGATCGAGCGCGAACAGTTCCCGCAAGAGCTGGCTGAACGCTATCTGGAGTTCCTGAAAGGTTATCTGATCCCGAAATACGCCGAGTTTATTGGCAAAGAGATCCAGACCGCCTATCTGGAATCCTATTCCGAGTACGGACAGAACATTTTTGATCGTTATGTCACCTATGCGGATTTCTGGATTCAGGATCAGGAATACCGCGACCCGGATACCGGCCAGCTCTTTGACCGCGAGTCACTGAACGCTGAACTGGAGAAAATCGAAAAACCGGCGGGCATCAGCAACCCGAAAGATTTCCGTAACGAGATCGTCAACTTCGTTCTGCGTGCCAGAGCGAATAACAGCGGTCGCAATCCAAACTGGACCAGTTACGAAAAACTGCGCACGGTTATTGAGAAGAAAATGTTCTCGAATACCGAGGAGCTGCTGCCGGTGATTTCGTTTAACGCGAAAACCTCAACCGACGAGCAGAAAAAACACGACGATTTTGTCGACCGCATGATGGAGAAAGGTTATACCCGTAAGCAGGTTCGCCTGCTGTGCGAATGGTATCTGCGCGTACGGAAATCGTCTTAACAGCATAAATGGCCCGGAAAATTTTATCCGTTTACCGGGCCAACAATTCTTTTGTACGCGAAATCATTCAAGAGGTATCAAGGCGGCAAATGAGTGAATCCCCAGGAGCGTACATAAGTACGTGACTGGGGTGAGCGAATACAGCCAACGCAGAGACAACTTGAAGGATGAAGCGTAAGTTGGCAAATGCAGTACGGGGGGCTTATGACCTGGTTTATTGACCGGCGTCTTAACGGTAAAAACAAGAGCATGGTGAACCGCCAGCGCTTCTTACGCCGTTATAAAGCGCAAATTAAACAGTCGATCTCCGAGGCCATTAATAAACGTTCGGTGACCGATGTAGAGAGCGGCGAGTCCGTCTCAATCCCGACAGATGACATCAGCGAACCGATGTTTCATCAGGGACGGGGCGGCTTGCGCCATCGCGTACACCCCGGCAACGATCATTTCGTACAGAACGATCGCATTGAGCGTCCACAAGGTGGCGGCGGTGGTTCCGGGAGTGGGCAAGGCCAGGCCAGTCAGGATGGTGAGGGTCAGGATGAATTCGTCTTTCAGATTTCCAAAGATGAGTATCTGGATCTGCTCTTTGAAGATTTAGCGCTGCCTAACCTGAAAAAAAATCAGCAACGGCAGCTTACTGAGTATAAAACCCACCGCGCGGGTTTTACCTCCAACGGCGTTCCGGCCAACATCAGCGTGGTGCGTTCCCTGCAAAACTCTCTGGCGCGCCGCACGGCGATGACTGCGGGTAAACGTCGGGAGCTGCGCGCGCTTGAGGACGACCTGGACATCATCACCAAAAGCGAACCCGCGCAGTTGCTGGAAGAGGAGCGGCTACGTAAAGAGATTGCTGAACTGCGGGCAAAAATCGACCGTGTCCCCTTTATCGACACCTTTGATTTACGCTACAAAAATTATGAAAAGCGCCCTGACCCTTCCAGCCAGGCCGTGATGTTCTGCCTGATGGACGTATCCGGCTCGATGGATCAGGCCACCAAAGATATGGCCAAACGTTTTTATATCCTGCTCTACCTGTTCCTCAGCCGAACCTATAAGAACGTTGAAGTGGTCTATATCCGCCACCATACGCAGGCAAAAGAGGTGGATGAGCATGAGTTCTTCTACTCCCAGGAAACCGGGGGCACTATCGTCTCCAGCGCCCTGAAATTGATGGATGAGGTAGTGAAAGATCGCTACGACCCGGCGCAGTGGAATATCTACGCGGCGCAGGCTTCGGATGGCGATAACTGGGCAGATGACTCTCCGCTGTGTCATGAGATTCTGGCGAAAAAACTGCTGCCGGTGGTGCGCTATTACAGCTATATCGAAATCACCCGCCGCGCCCACCAGACCTTATGGCGCGAATATGAGCATCTGCAATCGACTTTTGATAACTTTGCGATGCAGCATATCCGCGACCAGGATGATATCTATCCAGTCTTCCGTGAACTGTTCCAGAAACAAAGTACGACAAGTAAAGACTAGAAATCAGTCCGTCAGGTCAGTAAAAAGCCAGAACCCTGTTCTGGCTTTTCTTTATTTCCCCTTAACCGAACAGCAGGCAATGTAATTCAACTGATGGCGCTGTGATTTAAAGAAGCGAAACATCTTGATAAAACGGCTGCGATTGTCACGGATGCACAGCCCGTTATAAACAATTCTAAGCGCCCCTTTCAGCCCTTCATCGCGAATCAACCCTCGCGGAGACATCAGCGACATTTCACCGTTCTGCTGTAAAACCTGCTCAAACCCGGAATCCAGCAACAGATCGCGCCAGCCTTGTTTGGTCATCGGGCTTACATTCGATTTCACCACATGCTGAAGCTGGTTCTGCTCACCTTCCGCCAGCTTCTGGCTGGTCAGCATAATATCGTGCGTTAAGAGACGGCCACCCGGCTTCAGAACCCGATAATATTCACCGATCAGCTTTGCTTTCGCTTTGTCGGCATACATGGTGAGCATGGCCTCGTTAATCACGACATCAAAACTGTTATCGGCAAAGGGTAGGCTGTTGGCATTGGCAGCCATGACATGGATGTGATTTTCCAGCCCGTGCGCCGCGACATTGTTCCGCGCGTTTGCCAGCGCGTTTTTATCCATATCGATGGCGTAGACCGAACAACCAAAACGTTGCACCAACTCAATGGCGGTCGTCGCCATATTGCATGCCACTTCCAGCACCTGGCTGCCCGGCGTCAGCTGAGACTGGCTGAACAGCCACTCCGTCGCCTCAATGCCGCCCGGACGCAGACGGGTTTTGCCCAGGCTTGCTAAAAATGTATGGCCCGCTTTTTCATTCGCACTCATCGCGCACCTCCTTCCTGATAAGTTGCATTATAAATACAACATTAAGAGAAAAAGGGGAAGTATGAGAATGATTTTTATTTCATAACACAAAAGAGGACGAAGGCGCTGTTAGAGAGAACATCGCCACTGTGATAAACTGAAGCGTCGCCCTTTGAAAACTGTTATTCATCATGAAATTGCATCATAAAGCGCTCAGGCTCTTTATCTCCGCAAGCGTCATTGTACTGACGTCCTCTTTTCTGGCTTATGAATTGATCGCCAGTGACAGGGCGATGAATGCCTATATGGGCTACATCATCGAAAAGGCAGACTCTTCATTTTTGTATGACAAGTACCAGAATCAGAGCATTGCAGCTCATTTAATGCGCACGTTCACGGAGCCCAAAACACCGCCATCCGATGAACAACAATATGCGTTATGCCGCGGATTTGAAACAGGTCGCAATACCCACGGCATCAATCTCACCACTCATAATAACCCATCGCTACATGGAACACTGCAAACCGCCGAGGCAAACTGCGCGATCGTAGCTGACGACGCTCCTCTGTTGTTCGCTTTTGATCAGGCGGTGGCCGCGAATCGTAACCAGAAGGATTATGGTAAAGGGCTGGGCACTGTAGAAGATAAATTCCACTACTATCTGGATATTAAAAAACGCTACGTCTATTTTTATAACCTGATTGACTCCAGACAATTTTTTATGCACCACTGGTCTTTTCTGCGAAAAGGAACGCTGGGAATCAACCGTAACGATATTGATGGTCAATTCACAGGGCGAACAGTGCTCTCAAGCATTTATCAGGACGATCTTACGGAAAAAAATGTGATGAGTTTTTTAACTCCCGTTTATCTACATGGAAAGTTAAAAGGCATAGTAATGGTGGATATTAACCAGGATAACCTGAAGAATATTTTTTACACTCAGGATCGTCCACTGGTCTGGCGCTATCTGGACGCGACTCTGTTCGACCTTAATTCAGAGAAAAAAATCATTGTCCATCAGAGCGAAAATAACCTCTTTAATTATGTTAATTATGTTCACGACCTGCCAGGCGGAATCCGTGTCACATTATCTCTCGACATCCTGTATTTTATTGTCTCATCATGGAAACTGTTCGCCTTTTACCTGCTCGTTACCGCTACGTTACTGAACATGGTCAGAATGCATTTTCGCCTTTACCATAATGTCAATCGTGAAAATATCAGCGATGCGATGACCGGCCTCTATAACCGTAAGATCCTGACACCGCAGCTTGAACAGCGGTTGCAGCGACTGGTCAACACAGGCACCTCCGTGACGTTTATCGCCATCGATCTGGATAGGTTGAAAGTCATTAACGACACGCAGGGGCATCAGGAAGGCGATCGCACAATTACATTGCTGGCAAAAGCCATTGAAGCATCGGTGCGTAAAACTGATTACGCAATAAGATTGGGAGGTGATGAATTTTGTGTAATTCTTATCGATTCAGTTGTACCGGCAACAACTTTACCTGAGCGTATTGCCAATAAGTTGCGAATCATCGCGCCAGATAAGGTGATTAGTTTTTCCGCTGGACTTTATCATATGCAGCCTGAGGATACGATCCAGGACGCATACAAGGCCTCTGATGAGCAACTCTATCTCAACAAACAACAAAATCATGCACGTTTGTGATACCCTTTTGCCGTTAAAACTTCATCGCAATATTGGGAGTGAATAATGAATGAAGTCGCTAAGGGGATCACGGCTCACCAGCGTTTGATTACCCTTTTATCGCAGGAAGGCGCCACTTATCGTGTACTCAGCCACGAGGCGGTCGGTAAGTGCGAAGCGGTTTCGGAAATTCGCGGCACCGCACTGGGCCAGGGGGCAAAAGCGCTGGTGTGTAAAGTGAAAGGCAATGGCGTCAATCAACATGTCCTGGCGATCCTTTCCGCTGACCAGCAGGCCGATCTCGCCCAACTCGCAAACCATCTCGGCGGACTAAGAGCTTCGCTTGCCAGCCCTGCCGAGGTGGATGCGCTGACCGGCTGCGTCTTTGGCGCGATTCCCCCTTTTAGCTTCCACCCTAACCTGAAGCTGGTGGCCGATCCGCTGTTGTTCGAGCGCTTCAACGAAATCGCGTTTAACGCCGGCGTACTGGAAAAATCGGTCATTATGAATACCGACGATTACCTGCGCATTGCGCAGCCTGAACTGGTCAACTTTCGCCGAGCGCAATAACGGCTCAGAAACGTCTTTCCAGCACCAGTACGGAAATCACAATCACCGCGGCAATAGCGAAAAATGATGAGGTAATGATCAGCGTTTCAATCAGCATATGATCGTTCATGGTTTCACCCCGTTGCGACAGAGAAAACGGCTCACCTGTTATTGATAAATCGAATTAATGGCAATTTAATGACAGCAAGCCTGGCCTGCCCGGAAAATTCTCCTCAGGCATTCGCCTGAAAATGTGCCGTTATTGATAAAAAAGCCTGTTCACTCACGTATTTGCGCGTACAGTAAGCAGGCTTATCTTTCTCTGGCAAGGAAACCACGATGTTTGATGTCACTCTGCTGATCCTGCTTGGACTGGCAGCGCTGGGCTTTATCAGCCATAACACCACTGTCGCCGTTTCAATTCTGGTGTTGATCATTGTCCGCGTTACCCCACTCAATACGTTTTTCCCGTGGATTGAGAAACAGGGGCTTACCGTCGGGATCATTATCCTGACTATCGGCGTCATGGCGCCGATCGCCAGCGGTTCGCTGCCTCCCTCTACGCTCATTCACTCCTTCGTCAACTGGAAATCACTGGTTGCCATCGCCATTGGCATCTTTGTTTCCTGGCTGGGCGGGCGCGGCGTTACGCTGATGGGAAGCCAGCCACAGCTGGTCGCGGGTTTACTGGTGGGAACGGTACTGGGCGTCGCGTTGTTCCGGGGCGTGCCGGTCGGCCCGCTCATTGCCGCAGGCCTGGTGTCGCTGATTATTGGGAAGCAGTAAGCCCGGCCAGATAACGGCCTGGCGTTTGCCCCAGCCCCTTTTTAAACATGGTGATAAACGCGGTCGTTGAATCATAACCCAGCGTTTGAGCGACGTGCTGCACGCTGTGTCCGTCAATCAGCGCCTGCAACGCCAGAATAAGCTGCAACTGGTGACGCCAGCGACGAAAGCTCAGGCCGGTTTCCTTTACCACCAGTCGGGCAAGATTGCGTTCGCTCATGGCGAACAAGCTCGCCCACTGCCCCAGCGTTTGCCAGCGGGCTGGTTCACGCGCCATCGTCTCCACCATTTGACGTATTTTAGGATGCCCGGAAACCGGAAGCTGCATCTGCTCCTGTGGTTGCTGCGGAAGCTCATCAAACAAGACCTGTGTCAGGCGCTGCGTCATTGGCTCGGTACGCTGAATATCCGTTCTCGCGGCAAGCGCCAGAATCAGCTCCCGGCACAATGGCGTTATTTTTAGCGTACAGCAGCGATCCGGCATCACAACCGCATCCGGCTCAATAAACAGAAAACATAATTCCGCCCCCGCCGTGACGTGGTTACTGTGGGGAATTTCGCCGGGAACCCATACCGCATACTGTGGTGGCACCATCCACATGGCGCTTTCTACCTCGCAGGTAATAGCGCCATGCAGCGCCAGGATCAGTTGCCCTTTTCGATGGTGATGCAGCGGACTGAAAAGCTCATCTTCGCGAGCGCGAATGCAAAAGGCCACAGCCGCATCATGGTGAAGGTCAGGCTCGTAGCCATCCAGTCTCAGGCCAATCATCATATTGTCCGATTTTAGCGATAAACTGTCATTTTAGCTTGATTGATCCAGAGAGTAAAAACGGTAAGGTATCGCCTCGCCTGTTGATATGAGAAAACAATGACTATTTCCCCTTCATTACGTGGCAAAAACGCTGCATTACTGATTGCCGGTATTCTGATGATTGCGACGACGCTGCGCGTTACCTTCACTGGCGCTGCGCCGTTACTGGAGACGATTCGTGCGGATTACGGGCTAACTACCGCACAAACGGGCCTCCTGACCACGCTTCCCTTGCTGGCTTTCGCGCTGGTCTCTCCGCTGGCGGCAAACATTGCGCGCCGGTTCGGCATGGAACGTAGCCTGTTTGCCGCCATGCTGTTGATTTGCTTCGGTATTGCCGTGCGCTCGCTGCCTTCTGCCAGCTTCCTGTTTACCGGCACAGCCATTATTGGTTGCGGTATCGCGCTGGGAAACGTGCTGCTCCCCGGGCTGATTAAACGCGATTATTCGCAGCATGTGGCAAAACTGACCGGCGCCTATTCATTGACGATGGGCGCCGCAGCGGCGGTGGGTTCGGCAATGGTCGTACCGCTGGCGTTGCATGGCTTTGGCTGGCGCGGCGCGCTGTTAATGCTGATGCTGTTTCCCCTGCTGGCCTTTCTTATCTGGCTGCCGCAGTGGCGCAACACGGCCACCGCCAACCTGAGCAGCTCCCGCGCGCTACACTCGCGCGGCATCTGGCGATCTTCCCTCGCCTGGCAGGTCACCTTATTCCTCGGCATTAACTCGCTTATCTATTACGTTATCATCGGCTGGCTGCCCGCGATTTTAATCAGCCACGGCTACAGTGAAGCGCAGGCCGGATCGCTACACGGTCTGCTGCAACTGGCGACGGCTGCGCCGGGACTGTTGATTCCGCTCATCCTGCACCGGTTCAAGGATCAGCGCAGTATTGCCGCGCTGGTATCGCTCATGTGCGCTCTCGGCGCGGCCGGGTTCTGGTTTGTGCCGGAACAGGCGGTGCTGTGGACGATTCTGTTTGGGTTTGGCTCTGGCGCGACGATGATTTTGGGTCTGACGTTTATCGGGCTGCGCGCCAGTTCCGCGCACCAGGCGGCGGCGCTTTCAGGCATGGCGCAATCTGTCGGCTATCTGCTGGCGGCATGTGGGCCGCCGTTGATGGGTAAGATTCATGATGCCAACGGCGACTGGCACATCCCGCTAATTGGCGTGGCGGTTCTGGCGGTCGCGATGGCGATATTCGGCCTTTATGCCGGACGCGATCGGGAGATCGCAGCAAAATAACCGAACGGGCAGGCATTGACCTGCCCTTGTTTTTATCCCCGTGCGGCTCGCAGCATCGCCTGCACCAGGGGAACGGGTTTTCCCGCCAGCGCGCCACGTTCATGCTGAAAAAGCGTACCAACGAAAAAGGGATGCGTTACCAGTTCCACGGCACGGATGTCTCCCGCCTCATCCCACCCGGTAACCCGCAAATCGCCATTCTCAAGTTCAGCGGCAAAATCCTCTGATACCCCGTAGTTGCAGTGATACCCTTCGGAGATAACGTCCTGCCCGTAGGCTTTGGCGACCAGCGTATTCGCCCTCAGTTCGATATCATCCGTTTTTTCCACCAGCGAGCAGCTCAACGGGGCGATAACCATCCGGCCGGAAGCATCAGTTTCGGCGTGCGCCGCATCGCGCCAGCCCAGCACGTTGCGGGCATACTCGAGGATCGCGTGCTGGAATCCGCCGCAGGTTCCCAGAAAAGGAATGCTGTTTTCACGGGCATAGCGAATAGCAATCAGTGCCCCTTCGGTATTTTTATAGGGACTGCCGGGAACAACCCAGATGGCATCATAGCCCACCAAATCTTCGTCACTATTGATGTCGGGCGTCGTCAGCCAGTCATAGTCCGCCATTAACTCCAGCACAGCGGCCGCATCATCAATAGCAAGGGGAATGGCCTGGTGCGCCACAATATCGGGGTTGTAATCACCCACCAGCGCAATACGTAGCGTGTCTTTAACAGGGGAAAGTTCCATGAGGCGTTCCTTATGTCAATGCAATGAGGGACAACATAAGGAACCTCAGACTACCGATCTTTTACTGTTATCACAATCCCTTAAATTGAGGAGGTTCGAAGTGCTATAGTGATGACGTTCTACGTTTCAGAAACAGCCTGCTACGTCAGCATGACGCGGCACGATTTTCCGGCAATCAGATTAATGAAGTCATGGCCTGGATTGAGGAGAGAAAAGGATGAAAATTCAGTGTAAACGCGTCTACGACCCGGCAGAAAAAAGCGACGGCTACCGTGTACTGGTTGACAGGCTGTGGCCGCGAGGGGTCAAAAAAACCGATCTGGCCTTTGACGAGTGGGATAAAACGCTGACGCCTTCATCTGAATTACGCAAGGCCTTTCACTCTGAAGTGATTGATTTCAAGAACTTTACTGAGCAATACCGGAGTGAACTCGACCAACAGAAGCAGGAAGGTAAACGGCTGGCGGATATTGCCCGCCAGCAGACGCTGACCCTGCTATATGCGGCAAAGAACACAGAGCAGAATCACGCACTTGTCCTGGCCGACTGGCTACGCGGATTGTGATTCGCACACAAAATCCGCCAAAACACGGCGCACGCGCAAAGCGATGCGCCGGGTGTCACTTACCGCTGGCAGGATGATCTCTGCGCCAGAGATCCCACTCTTCAATCACTTCACCGCCGGGTAGTTTACATTCCGTGCGTACCCCTTGCGGGCTTTGAACGGGCACTCGCGTACCGCCCTTCTGTTCGCAATAGACGGCAGCCGGGTTTGCCATACCTATCTGCGGAGGTTTCGGCGCCTCGGGCTGGGATGACGACGAACAGGCGGAGAGCGCCAACGCGCACGGCAGCGCGACAAACATGAATCTCATATGAACTCCCGTTAACATTACACCCCGACAGGTTAACCCGCCTGCCGTTGTATCTCCATGTTTTCTTGCGATGCGTATCAGAATGAAAAGCGTGACGTTAAAACATCTTTTGTCACGCACGACGCCCTGCTATCCTTGCTCGTCTTCCTATAACGAGAACGGGTGATAGCATGAAATTAGGCATTATTTTTCCTGTCGTAATTTTCATCACGGCGGTGACTTTTTTGGCATGGTTTTTCATCGGCGGCTACGCCACGCCGGGGGCGTAACGATGAAGAAAACGACGCTCATCATGATTGGCATTGCGATTATCGCGGTGGCAGGAACCAACCTGGGCTGGTGGTAACGGGCTTATCAAAATAATAAAGGCCACCAACGGTAGCCTTTTCGTCTTACGAACTACTTCGCTTAACTTTTGATTTTTCTGTAGATAAACAGAACGACAATCGCGCCGATAACCGCTACGGCAAAGCTGCCAAAGTTGAAGCCGTCAACTTTGCCAAACCCGAAGAACGTGCTGATCCATCCCCCTACCACGGCACCGACGATCCCCAGGATGATCGTCATGAAGAATCCGCCGCCATCCTTACCAGGCATAATCCACTTCGCCAGAATACCTGCAATAAGCCCAAAGATAATCCATGAAATAATGCCCATTTTTTCCTCACTTATGTTTGTACGTTAGCGGTTTACTCGCCGTTAAAAAGAATAGCACATCATCAGAGAATTGAAATTTGTGATAAATGTCACTTTTATTATTTTTTCTTTACTCCCATAAAAGTTGGGGTTGCAAGTTTAGATGATAAAGATTATCTTTCTCATTACTGAATAGTTGAGCAAATCACTCAGGTATTCAGTACGACATTGCTCACATTGCTTCCAGTATTTTTGCCCGCCTCACTGAGTGCGGGCTTTTTTTTGACGTTTACTCGTCATTTATGACGAATCCCCTGTCATTTTCTTCATCTTTTCGCAGACAAGCCCCGCCGCGCCTGAGTTTCTGTTTCTGGCACGGTTTGTGCTTTAACAGCCCGTCGCTACGACAAACCGAAGCCAGCGCCATGTCGCGCGTCGGCTTCGTCTACAATTCGCGCTATTTCAGCTTTTAACAGGTCTGTTATTGATGAAAAAAATCACCAGTGTGTGCCCGTACTGTGGGGCCGGGTGCAAGCTCAAGCTTGTTGTTGAAAATAACAAAATTATCCGTGCCGAAGGCGCAGAGGGTGTAACCAACCAGAACCAGTTATGCCTGAAAGGCTACTATGGTTGGGACTTCCTTAACGACACGCGGCTTTTGACGCCACGTCTGACCCGCCCGATGATCCGCTATCAAAAAGGCGGAAAATTTACCCCCGTCAGTTGGGATGAAGCAATCCGCTATACCGCACAACGCTTATCCGCCATTAAAGAAACCTTTGGGCCCCGCGCCATTATGACGACAGGCTCTTCCCGTGGGACAGGGAATGAAACCAACTACGTCATGCAGAAATTCGCCCGCGCCGTACTCAATACCAACAATGTCGATTGCTGCGCCCGCGTATGCCACGGCCCTTCCGTCGCCGGGTTGCAGGAGACGCTGGGTAATGGGGCGATGAGTAACTCCATCAGCGATATAGAGAACTCCAAGTGCCTGCTGATTTTCGGCTATAACTGCGCAGACTCTCACCCTATTGTCGCGCGCAGAGTCATTAAGGCCAGGCAGAACGGCGCCAAAATTATCGTGTGCGATCCCCGGCGCATTGAAACCGCCCGTATTGCCGATCAGCATCTGCAACTGAACAACGGCTGCAATATGGCGCTGGTTAACGCCTTTGGCTACGTTCTGCTTGATGAACACCTTTACGACACGGAGTACGTACAAAAGCACACGGAAGGACTGGAGGCCTACCGGGAGACCGTAAAAGATTACGCCCCGGAATCCGTCGAACATTTAACCGGCGTCCCTGCCCAGCAGGTGCGTCAGGCGATGCGAACGTTCGCCGCCGCCCCTTCCGCCACGGTCATGTGGGGAATGGGCGTGACCCAGTTTGGTCAGGCTGTCGACGTCGTGCGCGGTTTGTCGAGCCTGGCGCTGCTGACGGGCAATCTGGGGCGTCCTGACGTCGGCGTCGGCCCGGTACGCGGTCAGAACAACGTCCAGGGAGCGTGCGATATGGGCGTTCTGCCTAACCAGTTCCCCGGCTACCAGGACGTAACGGATGCAACCGCCAGAGAGAAATTCGCGCAAGCCTGGGGAATCGATGCCAGCCTGATGGATGACAAAGTCGGCACGCGTATTACCGAGGTGCCGCACCTGGCGATGGAAGGCAAAATTAAAGCCTACTACATCATGGGGGAAGATCCGCTGCAAACCGAGGCCGACCTGGGGCTGGTGCGGGCCGGTTTCGAGGCGCTGGACTTTATCGTGGTGCAGGATATTTTCATGACCAAAACGGCAGAAATGGCGGATGTTCTCCTGCCCGCGACCTCATGGGGCGAACACGGCGGCGTCTTCACCTGTGCCGACCGTGGCTTCCAGCGGTTTGAAAAAGCCATCGACCCCACCGGAGATGTGAAGCGCGACTGGGAGATTATCAGTCTGCTGGCGACCGAAATGGGCTACCCGATGCATTATGAAAGTAACCAGCACATCTGGGATGAGATGCGCGAACTGTGTCCGCTTTTCTACGGCGTCACCTGGGAGAAAATGGGCGATATGGGGCATGTGCAGTGGCCGTGCCCGGACCTTGATCACCCCGGCACACCGTATCTTTACGCACATAGTCAGTTTGATACGCCCAGCGGCAAAGGCAAGTTATTCGCCGCGCCGTGGCGGGCTCCGGCGGAAGTTCCTGATGATGCGTTCCCGATGGTGCTCTGTACCGTTCGCGAAGTGGGACACTATTCCTGCCGCTCAATGACCGGCAACTGCGCTGCGCTACAGGCGCTGGCAGATGAACCTGGCAACGTGCAAATCAACACGAACGACGCGGAAAAACTGGGGATTCGTCATCGCGAACTGGTGTGGGTGAGTTCACGTCGCGGTAAAGTCATCAGCCGGGCCGATGTTTCAGATCGCATTAACCAGGGAACGGTCTATATGACCTATCAATGGTGGATAGGCGCCTGTAACGAACTGACTCAGGATAATCTTGATCCGATTTCGAAAACGCCTGAAACCAAATACTGCGCCGTGAAGGTCGAAGCCATTACCGATCAGCGCTGGGCGGAAAACCATGCTGCCCAATCGTACAGCGATATGAAGTCGCGTTTATGCGAGGCAATTGCATAAGCCGCGCTGTGCCAGTTAGCCCGGGTTCGGGAAAAGGAACCCGGGCGTTTTCATCAGCGAACCTCAATATTCCGCATGCTGCGGTTCCGCCGTCTGCAACGCAATATATTCATCTTGTTTATCGCGTTTCATAAACGTCAGCGTAACCAAAAAAAGCCCGATCATGAACGGCAATTCGTACAGTTCTTCAATCAAATCGGTGTATTGCTTACTGTGCAGGAACAGCGGCGCCAGTAACCGATGATGCTCCACCGTATCGGAAATTAAAAACGCACAGGCAGTAACAGTTAGCAACCACAGCGGCAGGGATTCTTCACGCAGCCGACGCGCAATTTCCTGGCGCAAAGTCTTTGAGATCAATACCGGAAGCACAAGCGCGGCGATCAGGACGACGGAAATCCCCCGGAAGATCATTTTGGGATGATCAGGAAAATAGTCGCGCCCCCAGCTGGTGCTTCGCCCTAACAACACCAGCCACCACACCACCGCCCAAAGCCAAAACTGCTTTGCGCCGTCAGGGCGAGACAACGGCCTGATATACCAGGCGGTAAATAGCGCACCAAACAGTAGCCATAGCGCCTGCCCATTTTCAATCCATAACACCACGACGCCATTTAGCAGAGGTACGTGCCAGTTCGCAGTGAAAGGAATAACCAACGCAACAAGCGCAAGGACGAGAGCCGACGAGGTCAATCGAGTATCAAATTTCATGGTGGTCATTTTCTGTTCAGTGTTTGATGCTCAATCATATATTTTATGAATGCCATAGCATTAACAAACAATGCGATGTTCTTAAGGTTTCCTTAATATTTCTTTTCAATTAATTTCAGTTGTCAGGTACATGCTGATATCAGGCGAAAAAAAACCGCCCAGCGTCGTGATAGCGCTGTGCGGTTTAGCGTAACGGTTAAAAAATCGCGGTCGCAGGCTTCCCGAACGGGATCACCAGCCGCAAACGTCGTGCTCGTTTTCGGTGTCGTATGAGCGCACGGTGTTCACCAGATCTTTCACCACTTCTGCCGCAACGTCCGGGACCAGCAGTGTCATCGGCGCTTCAGTTTCATAATCAACTGAAACACCGTTGCTGTTATTGGTTACGGTAACGGTATAGGTCGCTTTGCCCATGATTTACTCCTTCCCGGTATGAATGACTTTTCGTTGGCTGGCGCTTTCCATCAGCACTTCCGGTGCAACAAAAAAGTCGATGTTAAAGTAGGTATCGTCGCTCATCACTTCGATGTTGTGCCATTTTTCCGGGGGAAAAACGCCGAACTGACCGGCTTCAATGATCATCACTTTTTCCGGTTCCGGGCTGTGTTCATCTGCGTATCCGAGATATTTGACCGCCCCCTGCATAACCGACAGGCGAGGATAAACCCCTGGTCGGGTTCCTTTATCAAGGTGGCGTTCGAAAATTCCGGCTGGCGCGGTGTCTTTATTCCAGAACGGAGTGGAGCGTGTATGGATATGATTTTGTGGAATTTGAAGCATTTTATTCCCTCTTCCAGTAACAACCAGCGATCTTACTGAATCGCTGCTGTAAAAAGGGTACGCCTCATAAGATGTGTTTTAAATACCATTTATTGGTTATTTTTTCCGTCGCGCGTGGCGGTGAGCATCATCTTTAAACAAAAAGTAAAAACAGAAGGCCCACAGAGTGCACGGGCCTGATGGCGTTATGACTGAAGCGTCGCCAGACGTGCGGCAAAACCAACGAAAATCAAACCGATAAGGGAATTCCCCACCTTCGCCAGTTTCTTTTTCGTGCGAATGTACTGCGTTACAAAAGCGCCCGAAATAATCAGGAAGCTCAGATAGAAAAAGCTCACCACTTCAAGCGTTGTCGCCAGGATAAAAAATGACAGCCCCGCGTGCGGCGCATTGACGTCAATAAACTGGACGAAAAACGAAACGTAAAAAAGGATGGCTTTGGGATTGGTCAGGCTCAGAATTAAGGCACGTTTAAAGATTGCGCCAAACGGAACCTCATCATGCGCCACTTCGCTCCCTTTCGATTTGAGCGTGGCGTAAAGGATCTTCGCACCAAGATACAGCAGATAAAAAGCGCCGAGATAACGAACGATATTAAACAGCACCGGCGTTGTTTTTATTAATGTTGCGACGCCCGCGTACGCCAGAAACATCAGCACCGCATCGCCAATGAACACGCCGCTGGCGGCGAGATACCCGCCTTTCATCCCTCGCCCGACGCTGTTTTTCAGCACAAATATCGTATTAGGCCCCGGCACCAGCACGATAAAAATGGCCCCAACCAGATACGTCCAGTAGTTCAGAACTCCATACTCTGCGAACACGTTAACCTCTTCCTGAAAAAAACAGATACGCTTTACTGCGAAACAATATGCTAACGAATGAACTGAATGATGGGAAGGGAAATCATAGCGTTGCGTTATATCATGATATTTACCGGCAAAGGCGCCCTACTTATGACAGATATCGCTCTTTTGGAACACCGTCACAACACGATGGCGGGTCCTGCCGGGCCCGCCATAATAACAACATATTAGTGGTGCAACATCTCGTCGACGACCTCTTCGGCCTTCAGCTGGTACGGATAATAGGTTGGCCAGTTATCCATTTCTTCAAGCAATGCCTGCTGGGAGGTGTTCCCCATAAAGATATGGAAATGGCTCGACTTACGCGGCGCGATAATATGATCGCTGAACTGCACATATTTAGGCGCGTTGCTCTTAGCATCTTTACACTCAAACAGATAGCGAACGCCTTTTTTACCGGATGCATAGGTCAGGATTTTGTGTCCGGCATAATCGTATTGGCAGGACTCAACCTGATTACCGGTGTGAAATTCCATGACGCCATTCTCAATGCCGATAGTATCCACATTGGTAGCGTAGCCTTTACGGTAATAGGCCTTAATCTCCTCGGCTGTTTTGCTGTTATCTTTCTCCGCTTTCTTTTTAAATACCGGATCAAGCTCCCCGCTTACCAGATACGGATAAACAGACTGCCACATACCGTCCCAGTCCGTTAGCGCCCTGTCCTTCACGTTTTTATCGTCAAAAACGCCTTCTGCCGCCTTTTGCTCCATCTCCGTTAGCGGTGCGCCATGTGAATGGTGCCCATGCGCAAGCGCGTGTCCGCTAACCAGAAGCATTCCCAGAGCTACTGCTAATTTTTCAAAATGAATCGCCAAAATATCACCCTCAATCAGTGCGTAAAGATGGAATGTTATAATATAACATCACCATTAATTCAACTCTGAATGAGAAGCATAAAAAACGGGAGCACACAGGCTCCCGCTTATTCCAACAAACTAACAGTCCCCGGCGTTACAGAGTGACAATCTCTGGCTCATCAAATACCGTGAGCGTTGGGGCTTCGCCGGTAAATTTCTCTGCGTATACCAGGGTCGTATTCCCCGCGCAGCCGTTCGCCAGTCTTGACGTCGGGATGTCCGCCGTCAGCACGTTGGCGCCGCCGTTTTTACAGATGCCATTCTCGATATCAGGCCAGGCGCCTTCATGGATACAGATGATCCCCGGCTTGATCCCGTCGCTGACGTGCGCCCCGACCAGAACCTGACCACGACCATTCCATACGCGTACCAGGTCGCCCTCGACAATGCCCCTTGCCTTCGCATCATCTGGATGAATCGTCACCGGCTCGCGATCGGCAATGGCATACTCTTTTCGCAACGACGCATAGTTCAACTGACTGTGTAGACGGTGCGCCGGATGGGCGGTCAGCAACTGTAGCTGATCCTTATCCGCAGACCCTTTCCACTCATCCGGTTCAATCCATGAAGCATGAGGCGGACAGTCTTTGTAGTGATAACCTTCAATGGTTTTTGAATAGATCTCGATCTTACCGCTTGGCGTACCGAGCGCATTCATGACCGGATCATGGCGGAAATCGGCATAACGCACATACTTGTTGTTCTTTTCGTTCTCGCGCATTTCAATCAGCTTATTCTGCTGCCAGAACGCATTGAACTGAGGCATTGCCACACGTTGAGCGCGAGCCGCCTTTTGCGCGGCGTCGTAGAATTGCTTCAGCCACGCCATCTCATCTTTACCTTCGGTATAGACCGCTTTGCCGCCGGGTTTGAGCATCTCAGCTAAATCAGCAAAGACGTCAAAGTCATTACGGGCCTCAAACTGCGGCGCAATCACCTGCTTCATGGGCACCAGATGCTGGTTGCTGTAGTCTCCGGTCATCGTGAGATCGTTACGTTCAAACGATGTGGTGATCGGGAGAACAATATCGGCATGTTTCGCCGCCGCCGTCCAGTAACACTCGGAAATCACCACCAGCTCGGGCTTCTGCCACGCTTTGATTAAGCGGTTGGTATCCTGATGATGAGTAAAGTTCGCGCCGCCTGCCCACCAGATCATTTTGATATCCGGGAAGGTCTGCTCTTTACCATTATGCTGATATTTTCCTCCCGGGTTTTCCAGCGCCTCCACAATTCGCGCCACAGGCAGATTCACCACCGCATCCGATACCGCCCAGTCGTTCCCTGCCGACGATCCCCCCTCAATTTGCGCCGATATCGCAGGCAGTACACCACCGGTACGCGTCGGGTTCCCGCCGTTGGAATAGTGATAGGAGAAACCGAAACCGCCGCCTTCCGTCCCAATTTGCCCCAGCATCGCGGCCAGCGTCACCAGCATCCAGTGTTTTTGCTCACCGTATTGCTGACGTTGAATCCCCCAGCCCGCCATCAGCATGGTTTGGTTGCTGGCAAAAATTTCCGCCAGTTTCTCAATCTGTTCTGCGGGTACGCCACAGACGCCGGATGCCCATTCAGCGGTTTTCTCAACGTTGTCGCTCTTGCCGAGCAGATACTCTTCAAACTGCGGATAACCGGTGGTGTATTTTTCCAGGAACGCTTTATCGTGACGCTCTTTTTTCACCAGCGTATGCGCAATCCCCAGCATCATCGCCACGTCAGTTCCCATATGCGGGGCGATCCACGTTGCATTGTCGCCAAAAAACTCAATGGTTTCTGAGCGCATTGGGTCGATCGCGATAACGGTTTTTCCCGATTTCTTCAGCAGATTAAAATACTCAAGCCCTTGTTCATCCGTACTGCTCCAGGCAATTTTTAACGTGTTGAGCGGGTTCATCCCCCACAGCACCACCACCTGGCTGTGCTCAAGCACCATCGGCCATGTCGTCTGTTGTTCGTATACCTCAACCGATCCCACAACATATGGCATGATAACCTGCGCCGCCCCGGTGGAATAATCCCCGGTATGGCCTGCATATCCCCCGGCCATACTCATATAGCGTTGCAGCAATGTTTGCGCTTTATGCAAGACGCCGCTGGAGCGCCAGCCATAGGAACCCGCAAAAATGGAGGACGGGCCATAGCTGCTACGAATACGGCTATGCTGCTCATGAATGAGTTTCAGCGCCTGTTCCCAGCTCACCCGCACAAAGGGATCGCTTCCCCGTTTACCGTCCGCTTTACCTGGATTTTCCAGATAGCTTTTACGCACCATTGGGTATTTTACTCGGGCGTTGGTATGTACCTGATCCGGCGCGGTTTGCTGCAATGAGTTCGGTATGGTTTTAGGTAATGCGCCTTTTGAAGAGACAACTTTGCCGTCTTTGACCTCCACATATACGGCCCCCCAACGTGCGGCAGTCAGGATGGCGCCGCCATTTTGGTTTTCGGCCCAGGCAGGCATTGGGATCACCGAAGAAATCGCCATAGTCCCGGTTGCCGCTCCAGCCGTCTTGATAAAGTCACGTCTTGTGAGTTTCATGATTTCTCCTGGTATTATCACTATTCATGCATGTCTTTCGCGTTGTACTGGAAGTAACGGCTCAGGATATCCAGTTCGTTTTCACTGATGTTGGTACGAGCCCCCATCCCTTTCGCCACAGAGGGCCAGGCATTGAGGGTAAAATGCTTCGCAGGAATCGGCGCATGGCAGCCTGCGCAATACACATTGTCGAGTTTGCGCGCGTAGTCCCACATCGGTTCGCGGCTGGCGAGCGCAGAGCCACTCCACTCGCCCTGTAGCGCCACATCCCGCCACGCGTTACCGTAATCATCTTTTTTCCAGTCAGAGAAAATGTGGAGTGATTGCTGCCCTTTCTCACTCAGGCTGGCAAGGATCAACCGCTGGCCTGCCGCGTAGTAAATAACCTGCTCGCTCCCCTGCATCTGGCTCCCGCGAATCTCCACCAGCCGTGACGTTTCCATCGATTTCAGGACATGCATTTGCGTGGCCGGATAGACGGTTGCCAGATCGCCAAGTGCGGTATTGCTTACGGCATAGAGCGTTTTTGCAGATGCGGGGGTAGATGCAGACTGGGCCTCAAGCGCTTTGAGGGCGCTGTCGTCCATTGTTATTTCGGGTGGGAAGTGGGCGACGCCTTTGTGGCAATCAATACAGGTTTGTTTTTCCTGAATGCCCATTTGGTGCATTTTGCGGGCATCAGCGCTTTGCGCGTCAAGATCCATCGCATCCATGCTATGACAGCTACGACAGGTTGCGGAGTCGCTGGCTTTCAACTGCGCCCAAACGGTTTGCGCCATCTCCAGACGATGCTCTTCAAACTTCTCTGGCGTGTCGATTTTTTTGGTGATGAACTGATGATAGACATCTTTCGAGGCAAGGAGCTTGGCTACCAGGTAATCCACCCCGCCTTCCGGGATATGGCAATCCGCGCATTCCGCACGAATCCCCTTCTGATTCTGGAAGTGAACCGAGCCCGTATACTCCTCATAAGGCGCCTGCATCGTATGGCAAGACAGACAAAATTCAGTGCTCGATGTTTTATGTAACGTCCATTGCCCCGCTAAAACAATTACTGCGCCAAGAACGATGCAAAGCAGCATCGTCCATAAAATGGTTTTATTTATTTTTCTCATTCTTCATTCTCATCAGACAACTACCCTTTTAGAGGTAGACAATAATTAGACTGAGCAGGTTAATTATTGATATCCATCAAGCGTGGATGTGAATAAGAATTAGCATGCAAGTAAATTTGAAGGGGATCGCAGATTACACAGCAACGGAATATATGAATACAAAATCGTTAAAACACAGCCAGTTACACTGCATAATATAGATATTTAAACCGGCATTAAATTAAATATCAGGAGAAAGTTTCAAATAATTAAAATGGCGATTCAAGAGAGAGAAAATATCCCGTCGTTATATAAATAAATATACAATGAAATAAAGTAAAACGGAACCCATTACTGCTTCATAACGATATTCACGGTAAAAATCATTCTCCTGACAGCCATCATGTCAGTAACACCTTCTGGTGGACGTTTTGTGTCTACATTCTTACGACTTGCGGACTCGTTCACATAACTTTGATCTGATTACTTCTTATACAACCGATAAGTCCAGTACACTTAAGGTGGAGATAAAACAAACAGGAGGTGGTGAATATGTATCGTTCTATTCTGGTGCCGATTGATATCTCAGAAGCCAGCTTGACCCGTCAGATCATCCCGCAGGTTGAGGCGCATGCTAAAACCGCAAAGGTGCATTTTTTGGCCGTAATACCTTCTGTCCCGTTCTATGCCTCACTGGGTCTGGCCTACTCCAGCGAGTTCCCGGATAGAAGCGGTCTTCAGTCAAAGGCCGCCGTCAAACTGGAGGAAATTGTTAAACAATTCAATATCCCCGAGGGCAGGAGCCAGTCCCATGTTGTCTACGGCCCGCCCAAAGATCAGATCCTCAAACTGGCGGATGCGGTAGAAGCCGACCTGATTATCATTGCGTCGCATCAACCGGGTTTCAGCACCTATCTGCTGGGTTCAACTGCTGCGGCCGTTGTTCGCCATGCAAACTGCCCTGTTCTGGTTGTACGCTAATACCGCTCGCTAACCCTGGCGAAAACGGGAGCCAACAGGCTCCCGTTCTTGTATCACATCTGTTTTCTGATGAATGACTCCCGATAAAAACAGCCTTATAAAACGAATGGTTGAATCATTAAATGATAATGGTTATCATTCTCTCGCTGTAAATACCTTAGCGCCTAATACAGGTATTGAAAGCACGACATTGCTCACATTGCTTCCAGTATGATTTTGCCCGCACTCTGTTGCGGGCTTTTTTTGCCAGAGTATTCATGCTCTCAGGGAAAAGGGCATGTGAGTCGTTAAACATTAAAAGGATATTTATGAACATAAAGAGAGTTGCCGGCACGATTTCAATCGTATTGTTGACGGCTTGTGTCGACTCAGAAGTACAACCCGCGCCCTCTTCCGCCAGCCCAATTTGTCAGGGATTCGGCTGTGTAAAAACTCCCGGAAAACTTCCCAGCCGCGCCGCCACCCATAAACCGACAAAAGAAGAAAGAAACCGTGTGATCCGGGGCGAGAAACCCGATTTTGGCTCCGAAGAGTGGAGTGTCGGGGGTACGCTGCCTGGCTGGTGATTGCAGGTGCAGAGTCGTCACTCTCACAACACGCCATTCTACTGACATAAAAAAACGGGAACTGACAGGTTCCCGTTCTTGTTTATCCTCAGGTGCATATTTACAGATACCCGGCGATATAACCGGAGATCATACGCACAAGATAAGGCCACCCGGCCATGACAAGCAGCATCAGCAGCGCGATAAGCAGCCCCGTTAATACTGACCGAATGCGTTCATGTTCCGTGCCCATTTTCACCTCCCCTGACCGCAGAAAATGAATGACTAAATTCCCAATAGCACGAACACATGACAGGTTTATGACGGCATTATTGACCAGTAACCGCCCGGAGGCGGTTTGAAACCAGAAAGCGAGCTATTCGCCGTTACTCTCAATCGCGTTTTCCTTCTTCCCATACAGGGCCGGCTTGCCTGCTGGTCGGGTCTTAAAGCGACGGTGTAGCCACATATATTGTTCAGGAGCCAGGCTGATTGCGCGTTCAATCGCCCGATTCATTCTGGTCGCAACGGTTTCCTTGCCCTCGTCATACAGTTCATGGCCGATATCCGGGAGGATGATCAGCTCATACCCTCTTCCATCCGCTCGGCGTCGGGGAACAAAAGGAACAACCGCCGGGCGCGCGCTTCTGACAAGCATGTAACTGCCTGCGGTAGTCGCCGCATCGGGAACATCAAAAAAAGGAACAAACACGCTGTTACGAGCGCCATAGTCATGATCAGGTGCATACCAGACAATCTCACCTTGTTTGAGCACTCGTATCATGCCTTTTAAATCATAGCGATCGAGCATGGTTTTATTTGAGCGAAGACGTCCCCGCGTCTGCAACCAGTCATACAGCGCGTTATTGTTCGGCCTGTATACGCCAATGCCCGGATTGAGCATCCCAAATATGCGCGCCCCAAGTTCAAGAGTAAGAAAGTGCATACCGATGAGAAGCACGCCTTTATTTTCAGCTCGCGCACTTTCCATATGTTCATAACCCGTAACCGTAAACCATTTGCGTAAACGCCTGTCTGACCAGAACCAGGCGATACCGGTTTCAAGTACCCCCATGCCTACCGACTCAAAATTTTTAATCAGTAATTTCTCACGCTCCTTCGCAGGTAACGCCTTAAAGCAAAGTTCCAGGTTGCGACGGGCTATTGTTACCCTGCGAGGCAATGCGCGCATGGCCACTCTCCCCAGACAAGCGCCAAGCCTGAGCAGAATGGGATAAGGCAGCAAAACAGCACATCGTAAGAAGAAAATACCCAGCCATAGCAGCCAGTAGCGAGGATGAAAAAAAGCGAATGAAAATGTTGGGAGTCTCGTCATTGAGTAAAATACGTTCCGATTTACTGATAACTGCGGTGTTAGCTATCTGACTATTACAAAGAGGGGAAAACTAAAGCCCCGGTTAGCACAAAAAGTCTATAAAAAGACGAAAAAGTCGTTTTGTCATTTTTTGCGACTTATCCCCTGCTCACCGCGAGGTCGTAAAAACGTCATTTACCTTTTCGCCGCCACATGACCGATCGGACAATTTCAGGTCTATTCATTAAGCACAATTGAGGTTATGTTATTACATAACTTTTAGTGAGAAGGGTAATCATCAGATGAAAGTCAGAAACATATTCGCCATATCACTGGCAGCCTCGTCGTTCAGTTGCCTGGCATTCAAATCGCCGCCCAACGTAGTACCCGGTACGGCTCCTGATAACGTTCGCACACTCGAAAGTAAGATTCTGGGAAGTTTTTACAGTCAGCATGGTACTGAGCCGCAGACAACATTTTTGGGAACCTGTGATGCTTCACCCGTTCCAGGTTGTTCATGCCCGTTTTGCACAATGCTCCGTAGCCATATTCGCTGATGGGCTAAACGTCTGAGCCACTGGCAGATGCACATCTTCCCCGTCTGGAGACTTGCGAAGTAGCGTCTTAATCCTCTGCGGGTTCGACATTCAAAAAACAAGTTCGAATGCTAATAATAAAAAACGGGAACCCTCAGGCTCCCGTTCTTGTTTAACCCAGAAACTGGATTACATATTTGCGATGATCGCGTCGCCAAACTCTGAACATTTCAGCAGCTTAGCGCCTTCCATCAGACGTTCGAAATCGTAAGTGACAGTCTTCGCGGCAATCGCGCCTTCCATCCCTTTGACGATCAGATCTGCGGCTTCGAACCACTGCATGTGGCGCAGCATCATCTCAGCAGACAGAATGATGGAGCCCGGGTTAACTTTATCCTGGCCCGCGTACTTCGGCGCAGTGCCGTGAGTCGCTTCGAACAGCGCGCACTCGTCACCGATGTTCGCGCCCGGCGCGATACCGATACCGCCAACCTGCGCCGCCAGGGCGTCAGAGATGTAGTCGCCGTTCAGGTTCATACAGGCAATCACGTCGTACTCAGCCGGACGCAGCAGGATCTGTTGCAGGAACGCATCGGCGATCACGTCTTTAATCACGATCTCTTTGCCGGTGTTCGGGTTCTTGATTTTGACCCACGGGCCGCCGTCGATCAGCTCGCCGCCGAATTCATCACGCGCTAACTGGTAGCCCCAGTCTTTAAACGCGCCTTCGGTGAACTTCATGATGTTGCCTTTGTGAACCAGGGTCACAGAATCACGGTCGTTAGCGATGGCATATTCAATCGCCGCACGCACCAGACGTTTGGTCCCTTCTTCGGAACACGGCTTAATACCGATACCACAGTGTTCAGGGAAGCGAATTTTCTTCACGCCCATCTCTTCACGCAGGAATTTGATCACTTTCTCGGCATCCGCAGAGTCGGCTTTCCATTCGATACCTGCATAAATATCTTCAGCGTTTTCGCGGAAGATGACCATGTCGGTCAGTTCAGGGTGTTTAACCGGGCTTGGGGTGCCCTGATAGTAACGAACCGGACGCAGACACACGTACAGGTCGAGTTCCTGACGCAGCGCCACGTTCAGGGAACGAATACCGCCGCCGACCGGGGTAGTCAGAGGGCCTTTGATGGCCACGCGGTAATCACGAATCAGATCCAGGGTTTCAGCAGGCAGCCAGACATCCTGGCCATAAACCTGAGTGGATTTTTCACCGGTGTAAATTTCCATCCAGGAGATTTTACGCTCGCCTTTATAGGCTTTCTCGACAGCGGCATCGACCACTTTGAGCATGGCTGGGGTTACATCAACACCGATACCGTCGCCTTCAATGAACGGGATAATCGGATTTTCAGGAACGTTGAGTTTGCCGTTTTGCAGGGTGATCTTCTTACCTTCCGCCGGAACAACTACTTTGCTTTCCATTCACCTCTCCTTCGAGCGCTTCTGGTTTGCTCGTCTGTCATCACGCTGCATGTGCGTTTGCGTCCTGCGACACGGATGCATTAGAGCAACTTTTTTGTTAATGATTTGTAATGAGCGTGTCAATACTACCCTATTGTTTGCTGCCATGAAAGACACTCGTTATTAGGCTATAATGCGGCAATTGATAAGCCCTGAAAATACCATGCAAAAAACTTCTTTTAGAAATCACCGGGTTGAGCGATTCAGCTCACGACAAGTCACTAAGCGGCGGAAAGAAAACCAGCCAAAACGCGTGGTTTTGTTCAATAAACCTTACGATGTTTTGCCGCAATTTACGGATGAGGCCGGGCGCAGCACATTAAAAGACTATATTCCTGTCCAGGGCGTCTATGCAGCAGGTCGTCTGGACAGGGACAGCGAAGGTCTTCTGGTGCTCACCAACGATGGCGCATTGCAGGCTCGTCTGACGCAGCCCGGCAAACGTACCGGTAAGATTTATTACGTTCAGGTTGAAGGCGAACCCACCGCAGAAGCGCTGGAAGCCCTGCGCAATGGCGTGACGCTCAATGATGGCCCCACTCTGCCTGCGGGCATTGAGGTAGTGGACGAACCCGAATGGCTGTGGCCGAGAACGCCGCCGATTCGCGAACGAAAAAGTATTCCCACCCGCTGGCTCAAAGTGACCTTATATGAAGGCCGTAACCGTCAGGTACGGCGTATGACGGCGCACGTCGGCTACCCTACGCTGCGACTGATCCGCTACGCAATGGGCAACTACACGCTGGATAATCTTGCCAACGGCGAATGGCGAGACGCTACCGATTAAGGAAAAACCATGTTCAAACCGCACGTCACCGTTGCCTGCATCGTCCATGCAGAAGGTCAATTCCTCGTGGTGGAAGAGACCATTAACGGCAAAGCGCTCTGGAATCAGCCAGCCGGACACCTGGAAGCCGACGAAACGCTGGTGGAAGCCGCCGCGCGCGAACTCTGGGAAGAAACAGGGATTACCGCGCAACCCCAGCACTTTATTCGTCTGCATCAATGGATCGCGCCGGACAACACGCCGTTCCTGCGTTTCCTGTTCTCCATTGAGCTTGCCAGGATGTGCGCTACTGAACCTCACGACAACGACATTGACTGCTGTCGCTGGGTCAGCGCCGACGCGATCCTCAACGCCCCTAACCTGCGTTCGCCGCTGGTTGCCGAGAGCATTCGTTGCTGGCAAAACGGGCAATGTTATCCGCTGGCGATCATCGGCGAATTTAACTGGCCGTTTACAGAGGGTGTCAAGTAAAAGGGCTGCGTGATAGAATACGCCGCCTTGAAGTTCAATGTCGTGAGTATTCCAATGTCAGAAAGCCCAAAAAAAGTGATCGTCGGCATGTCCGGCGGTGTCGACTCCTCCGTTTCCGCCTGGCTGTTGCAACAACAGGGCTACCAGGTAGAAGGCCTGTTCATGAAGAACTGGGAAGAGGACGACGGTGAGGAATATTGCACAGCGGCAGCCGACCTGGCTGATGCGCAGGCCGTTTGCGACAAACTTGGCATTGAACTGCATACCGTAAACTTTGCCGCAGAATACTGGGACAACGTTTTTGAACTCTTCCTGGAAGAGTACAAAGCGGGCCGCACGCCGAACCCGGATATTCTGTGTAATAAAGAGATCAAATTTAAAGCCTTCCTCGAATTTGCCGCTGAGGACCTGGGCGCTGATTATATCGCCACCGGTCACTACGTCCGTCGCGCGGATGTGGACGGCAAAAGCCGCCTGCTGCGCGGGCTCGACGGTAACAAAGATCAGAGCTACTTCCTTTACACACTCGGCCATGAGCAGATCGCCCAAAGCCTGTTCCCGGTCGGTGAACTGGAAAAACCGCAGGTACGCAAAATTGCCGAAGACCTCGGTCTGATCACCGCGAAGAAAAAAGACTCTACCGGCATCTGCTTTATCGGCGAACGTAAATTCCGCGAGTTCCTCGGTCGCTATCTCCCGGCGCAGCCAGGAAGAATCATCACCGTAGACGGCGACGAAATCGGTCAGCACCAGGGGCTGATGTACCACACGCTGGGCCAACGTAAAGGTCTGGGTATCGGTGGCACCAAAGAAGGCACCGAAGATCCGTGGTACGTGGTCGATAAAGATGTCGAGAATAACATTCTGGTTGTCGCTCAGGGTCATGAGCATCCACGTCTGATGTCCGTCGGCCTGATTGCCCAACAGCTTCACTGGGTCGATCGCGAACCGTTTAGCGGCCCCTTGCGCTGCACGGTGAAAACCCGCTACCGCCAGACCGACATTCCGTGCACCGTGAAAGCGCTGGATGACGAACGCATTGAAGTGATTTTTGATGAGCCGGTAGCCGCAGTAACGCCGGGTCAGTCGGCTGTCTTTTATAACGGAGAAGTGTGCCTCGGCGGCGGTATTATCGAGCAGCGCCTGCCCCTGCCGGTATAATTATTCTCTATAACTGATACAAGGAAGCAGTGATCGTGGCAAAGAATTATTATGACATCACCCTCGCACTGGCAGGCATTTGCCAGTCAGCACGCCTGGTGCAACAGCTGGCGCACCAGGGGCACTGTGATGCCGATGCGCTACACGTTTCACTGAACAGCGTTATCGATATGAACCCCAGCTCTACGCTGGGCGTATTCGGCGGCAGCGAAGCGAACCTTCGCCTCGGTCTGGAAACCCTGCTCGGCGTCCTGAATGCCAGTAGCCGCCAGGGGCTGAACGCAGAGCTGACGCGCTATACGCTGAGCCTGATGGTGCTGGAGCGCAAACTGTCAGCCGCCAAAGGCGCGCTGGACATGCTGGGCGAGCGCATTAACGGCTTACAGCGTCAGCTTGACCATTTTGACCTGCAATCAGAAACGCTGATGAGCGCGATGGCCGGTATTTATGTCGATGTCATCAGCCCGCTGGGGCCGCGCATTCAGGTGACGGGCTCACCCGCCGTGCTGCAAAGCCCGCAGGTGCAGGCAAAAGTTCGCGCCTCGCTTCTGGCCGGTATCCGTGCCGCAGTGCTCTGGCACCAGGTCGGCGGTGGCCGCCTGCAATTAATGTTTTCTCGTAATCGCCTGACCACTCAGGCAAAACAAATTCTTGCTCATTTAACCCCGGAGTTGTGATCTATGGAATTATCCTCACTGACCGCCGTTTCCCCTGTCGATGGACGCTACGGCGATAAAGTCAGCGCGCTGCGCGGGATTTTCAGCGAATACGGTTTGCTGAAATTCCGTGTACAGGTTGAAGTACGCTGGCTGCAAAAACTGGCCGCGCACGCAGCGATCAAGGAAGTTCCTGCTTTTGCTGCCGACGCAAACGGTTTCCTGGATACGATCGTCGCGAACTTCAATGAAGAAGATGCCGCGCGTATCAAAACCATTGAGCGCACGACAAACCACGACGTGAAGGCAGTTGAGTATTTCCTGAAAGAAAAAGTGGCGGATATCCCGGAACTGCATGCGGTTTCTGAGTTCATCCACTTCGCCTGTACTTCTGAAGACATCAACAACCTGTCTCATGCGCTGATGCTGAAAACCGCACGCGACGAAGTGATCCTGCCGTACTGGCGTCAGCTGATCGACGCGGTCAAAGATCTGTCCGTTCAGTATCGCGACATTCCCCTGCTCTCCCGTACCCACGGTCAACCGGCTACGCCGTCCACGATGGGGAAAGAGATGGCTAACGTGGCTTACCGTATGGAACGCCAGTTCCGTCAGTTAAACCAGGTGGAAATCCTTGGTAAAATCAACGGCGCGGTCGGTAACTATAACGCCCACATTGCCGCTTACCCGGAAGTGGACTGGCACCATTTCAGCGAAGAGTTTGTGACATCGCTGGGTATCCAGTGGAACCCGTACACCACACAGATTGAACCGCATGACTACATCGCAGAGCTGTTTGACTGTGTCGCGCGCTTTAACACCATCCTGATTGACTTCGATCGCGACGTCTGGGGTTATATCGCGCTCAACCACTTCAAACAGAGAACCATCGCGGGTGAAATTGGTTCTTCCACCATGCCGCACAAGGTTAACCCGATTGACTTCGAAAACTCCGAAGGCAACCTGGGGCTGGCTAACGCCGTACTGCAACACCTGGCAAGCAAACTGCCGGTTTCCCGCTGGCAGCGCGACCTGACGGACTCCACCGTGCTGCGTAACCTGGGCGTCGGTATTGGCTATGCGTTGATCGCGTATCAGTCCACCCTGAAAGGCGTAAGCAAACTGGAAGTGAACCGCGATCGTCTGCTGGATGAACTGGATCACAACTGGGAAGTGCTGGCAGAGCCGATCCAGACCGTAATGCGCCGCTACGGCATTGAGAAACCGTACGAGAAGCTGAAAGAGTTAACGCGCGGCAAACGTGTTGACGCCGAAGGCATGAAGCAGTTTATCGACAGTCTGGCCCTGCCGGAAGAAGAGAAAACGCGCCTGAAGGCGATGACCCCGGCCAACTATATTGGTCGCGCCATCACTATGGTTGACGAGCTGAAGTAATCCCCCCTGCCGGATAGCGATGCTAACGCATCTTATCCGGCCGATATTCAGCGCCCCCAAAATCCATACCGAAAACCAATAAAAAGCCCACTTCAGTGGGCTACTCTGCTATGGATTCACGCCATATTTCACTCTGAAATCATCTTCCATCTTTTCACAGGCCCCGGCAATAAATTGCCCTTGGGATGCAGAATTTGATTTTTTATTTTGAGTCGACCAGCAATAACTTATCGCATCTCTTGCTGCTTGCTTTTCTTTTCCTTCAGGCGTTGAGCCAACATAAAAGCCAAAACCTAAAAATGCGACGATGCATATGATGGCGATTAAAAAGATAGTTTTCATACGCCCACCACTCAAGAATTGTCGTTAGCGCACTTCACAGATTTAAGCGACTCCAGTTGCTTAAGTCTCACCTGGGCTTTTTTACGCGCTTCGTTCTTCGCCATCCCATTACCGATGCCAAAGTCACCCAACACACCGAGAACAGTACGCCCGTCAAATTGACCGGTTGATTCGATCTCACTCTGGACACTATGAGTTTTCGCGATTTCTTGTTTTATTGCTGTGCAGTCTAATGCTGTGGATTCTTCACCTGTTACTGCTGGGGCCTGTGGGTACTGTTTAGTTGCACACCCCACCAAAAGGACCATAGCCACCGCTACCACCATTATTTTTTCATTCCATGTTTCCTTTGATTGCAATCGGAAACATCTTATCAGGGATCAGCATTATGGGAAATGTACAGACAGGAGAGGAGCAACCGCATGAATCGAGTTTTGTGGGAATTGACCGAAGAGACAGTAAGTGGTCAGTTTCAGATTAGACACATTGATCCGTTGTGCCGAGCAGGTACAATCCGCGACGGATGGCAACATATCAACGATCTCCAGCCTGCCGTAGTTGCGTTCTTGCATATGGCACGGCGGATGAACCTAAACATCGGGTTTTCATTAAGCTATGGCTGCTAACAAATCTATCTGAAAGATGATATTATCCACAGAAAATCTGAAACGTATTTGTAGGTTGAACGGAGGGGTAGCATGCACAACAATACATTGATTTTAAAAAATGTTTTTCGAATTTCATATGTATTGATAGTGATTTGTGGAATGATCAAAGCTATGCTTTTTGATCTTGATACTACATTGTTTGTTATGATTGTAATTCTGATTATACCTGCTGTCTTTGATGTTGATTCAACACTATCAAACTTATGCAAGAAGTCAACGGAAGATAATAAATGATTTTTCTGACATCGTTATGGTTTTCATTAATTTTCTTATCTTTATTTGATTTTGTCAGCCTGTCATTGATTAATGCTCTTTCCGTTATTCTTTGGGTTATATCCTGTTTAGCTTTTATCAGAAAAAACAGTGAATTTGGTGTAATTTCACTGGTAGTTCTATTTTCATTTAGTGTAACTGGTATTGTTTGTACTTATGCAGAAACTGGGGCTTTGTTAAGCGAGATACATCAATTTGCATTTTTGACAGGTGCAACGTCAAGAATTATGGCCGTATGCTACTTCGTGATGCTCAGCGCTTTTTATTCTTATAAAATAACAGGATCAATAAAGTTCATTTACGGTAATATATCACATATTTCAAATGAAATAATAATTAAAATGTTAACCATTATCGTAATGGTTCTTGTATTGTTAATGCTTTATTTCAGAATTAGATATGGTTCCCCCAATGATTATGGGGTTGACAGGTTTTATTACTGGAATAACATAGCGCCTAAATGGGGAGAGTATGCAAAATTTATATTACAACAACTATCGTTTTTAGTTGGTGTTTTATACGCAGTAAAGAGAAATAAATTTTATATTTTCCTATATTTTATATCAGTATTATCTCAATATTTTACTGGCGAAAAATTTACAGGGCTTTTCCTGTCAACAATTTTCTTTTTTGTTCCATTGGTTGTAGTTCGCCAGATTAATTTATGGAGAATTTTATTCAATCCCAAAACTATAGCAATGATGTTGATTGGCTCTGGCTTGCTTATGATAACAGCCTTCCTTAGCTATTTAGCTATTAGTGGAAGTGATGCAAGCGAAAGGCTTCTTAATAGATTTGTTTTGCAAGCCCAGATGTGGTGGGCAGTAGATTACTACTCTAGTGGTGGGTTTTCTGGGCTGGATAATATTTTAACTCATATGCTTGGTTTTGGCGCAGAAGACAATTATCAAGGGATAAAATACCTTATGAGTATTGTCGCACCAGCAGATGTCTATAACATATTTATGGACAGAGGAATCACTTTTACTATGGCTGGCCCTGTAAATCTTATCTACTTCTTTGGATTTCCATTGTGCTTACTTCCGGCAATCATCATTGGATGGATAACAGGTCTTTCATTTCGAGTGGTAATTGAGTCAATCAAAGTTGGTGATATGATATTATGCCTGTTATCAATCAAGCTGTATTATGTCATGATTAGAGTTCTGACAATGGCTGATGTGCATCAGTTATTTGAGATGAAAACCATAGCCTGTATATTTGTTTTTATATCATATTGCATAGTATCTGCGTTGCTAGTAAGAAGAAAACTAGCATAATGACATTGCAGCGGGGCATGTGTGCCCCGCTTTTCAATTATTATGCTACTCCACCAAATCCTCGCCATGTTCCTGGGGTGCCAGAGGACACACCCACTCCAGCGCTCCAGCAGCCAACACATTGGTATTGTATACAATAGATCCTTGCAGATACCGGCCGGAAGTTGGCGCAGCAGTGCCCCACTCAACTGATGGAAGTACAGCTATACCTGAGGTGAACCATGTCACAGGTAATTTTTAACGAAGAGTGGGTTGTTGAGTCCAGACTTACCGAAAGAACAGGACTTACTGAAGGACAAATTAAAAATTATCGCCTGAAGCTATGGGTTGAAGGTGTGCACTTCAAGCGCCTTACTGCGCTTGGACAGACTGACAACTCTAAAGGTCTGCTTTGGTACAACTACCCGAAGATTAATCAGTTAGTTCAGGATGCTTAATGAAATACCCGACTGGTGTTGAACTGCACAACGGAAAAATCAGAATCACATTTATCTATCGCGGCATTCGTTGCCGCGAAGCTCTCCAGGGTTGGGTTGTCAACAGTAGCAACATTAAAAAAGCAGGCAATCTGCACGCGGCAATTGTGAGTGAGATACAACTCGGTAAGTTCGACTACGCAGATCGTTTCCCGGAATCAAAAGCTCTTAAGAAATTTTCGTCCACAAAACGGATCTCCACATTCAAAGAACTGAGTGATTTTTTTACAGATACAAAGTCACTGGAGGTATCTGAAGCCACTTTGCTATCCATCACATCAGTCGTTAACACCCTGAAACGAGTAGTGGGCGAGAACACGCGGCTGGTTGATATTCAGCACGCAGATATTCTGAATTACCGCAAAGAACTCCTGACCGGGGAAGTTTTCAACCCTTCAATGCCAAACCGCATCAAAAATGGGCGCGCGCCCTCAACAGTCAATAAACAGATGGCTGTTTTATCAGAAATGCTGAAGCTTGCAAACCGAAGCCAGTTTATATTGCATGCTCCTTATGAAGGAGTGTCGCGACTCAAGTTATCTAAAAATGATCCCGATCCACTTTTACTTCATGAGTACCAGGCACTGATAGCCGCCCTTCCCCGTAGCCAGGCATTAATCATCATTATTGCAGTACATACAGGGATGAGGCCCCCAAGGGCGAGGGAGTATGAAAAAAGTCATTTAATTTCATAGCGCTGGTTTCAATCCACACAATCAGCGTTAAACTACTAATACCGTTAATTTAGGGAGAAAAGATGATGCGCGTACTGGTTGTCGAAGATAATGCCTTATTACGCCACCACCTGAAGGTTCAATTACAGGATTTGGGGCACCAGGTTGATGACGCAGAAGATGCAAAGGAAGCCGATTATTATCTTAACGAGCATCTGCCGGACATCGCCATCGTCGATTTAGGCCTCCCGGATGAAGACGGGCTTTCGCTGATCCGCCGCTGGCGCAGCAATGACGTTTCCCTTCCTGTTCTGGTATTAACCGCCCGTGAAGGCTGGCAGGATAAAGTGGAAGTGCTGAGCGCCGGCGCCGACGACTACGTGACAAAACCGTTTCATATTGAAGAAGTGGTCGCGCGTATGCAGGCGTTAATGCGCCGCAACAGCGGTCTGGCCTCGCAGGTTATCTCTATTCCGCCTTTTCAGGTGGATCTCTCCCGCCGTGAATTGTCCGTAAATGATGAAGTGATAAAACTGACGGCGTTTGAATACACCATTATGGAAACGCTGATCCGCAATAATGGCAAAGTCGTCAGTAAAGATTCGTTGATGCTACAGCTCTACCCGGATGCGGAACTACGTGAAAGCCATACCATTGATGTATTAATGGGGCGCTTACGCAAAAAAATTCAGGCGCGATATCCTGATGATGTGATTACCACCGTCCGTGGTCAGGGATACCTGTTCGAACTGCGCTAATGAATAAATTACTGCGTCATCTTTTTCCTTTATCGCTGCGCCTGCGCTTTCTGCTGGCGACGGCAGGCGTTGTGCTGGTGCTCTCTCTGGCCTACGGCATGGTCGCACTGGTTGGCTATAGCGTCAGTTTTGATAAGACAACCTTTCGCCTGTTACGCGGTGAGAGCAACCTTTTCTACACCCTCGCGTCATGGCAAAACAATAAAATCAATATCGAGATCCCGGAAAATCTCGATATGCAAAGCCCCACGATGACACTGATCTATGATGAGAACGGCAAGTTGTTATGGGCGCAGCGCAACGTTCCCTGGCTGGAGAAACGTATCCAGCCGGAATGGCTGAAAGCCAACGGTTTTCATGAAATTGAAGCCGATGTCGACGCCACCAGCACGTTGCTGAGTGAAGATCATTCCGCCCAACAGCAGCTCAAAGAGGTGCGGGAAGATGACGACGATGCGGAAATGACCCACTCCGTGGCGGTGAATGTCTATCCGGCTACCGCGCGGATGCCGCAACTGACGATAGTGGTTGTCGATACTATCCCCATCGAGCTGAAACGCTCGTATATGGTCTGGAGCTGGTTTATTTATGTGCTGGCGGCAAACCTGCTGTTAGTCATCCCGTTGCTCTGGGTCGCCGCGTGGTGGAGTTTACGCCCTATCGAAGCGCTGGCGCGTGAAGTGCGCGAGCTGGAAGAACACCACCGAGAAATGCTCAACCCGGAAACCACGCGGGAACTGACCAGTCTGGTGCGCAACCTCAACCGGCTGCTAAAGAGCGAACGTGAGCGTTATGATAAATACCGCACCACGTTAACCGACCTCACCCATAGTCTGAAAACGCCGCTGGCGGTATTGCAGAGCACCCTGCGTTCAATGCGCAGCGAAAAAATGAGCGTCAGCGACGCCGAACCGGTCATGCTGGAACAGATCAGCCGTATCTCCCAGCAGATCGGTTATTACCTGCATCGAGCCAGCATGCGCGGAAGCGGCGTGTTACTCAGTCGCGAGCTGCACCCCGTAGCGCCGTTACTGGACAATCTCACCTGCGCGCTCAATAAGGTGTATCAGCGTAAAGGGGTCAACATTAGCCTCGATATTTCGCCGGAAATCAGCTTCGTCGGCGAGCAGAATGACTTTATTGAAGTGATGGGCAACGTGCTGGATAACGCCTGTAAATACTGCCTGGAGTTTGTCGAAATTTCAGCCCGGCAGACCGATGAGCATCTGCATATTCTGGTGGAAGACGACGGCCCGGGCATTCCGCAAAGCAAGCGTGATGTGGTTTTCGATCGCGGTCAGCGCATTGACACCCTGCGACCAGGGCAAGGCGTGGGGCTGGCGGTCGCCCGTGAGATCACTGAGCAATATGACGGGAAGATCGTCGCCGGTGACAGTTTGCTCGGCGGAGCGCGGATGGAGGTGATTTTTGGTCGCCAGCACCCGATTCAGCGCGATGAATGACGCTGGCGTGTAATATTTATGTATGTTCTTCACCGCATGTCGTTAAGCATCCGTTATAATCGGTGTCAGATACCAGCCTGCGGATAATCAACATGGAATATCAATTAACACTTAACTGGCCCGAATTTCTTGAACGCCACTGGCAAAAACGCCCGGTGGTGTTAAAACGTGGGTTCAACAACTTTATTGATCCGCTCTCCCCTGACGAACTGGCGGGACTGGCGATGGAAAGCGAAGTCGATAGCCGTCTGGTCAGCCATCAGGATGGTAAATGGCAGGTCAGCCACGGCCCGTTCGAGAGTTACGACCACCTCGGCGAGAACAACTGGTCGCTGCTGGTTCAGGCCGTAAACCACTGGCATGAACCTACCGCTGCGCTGATGCGCCCTTTCCGCGCGTTGCCAGACTGGCGTATTGACGATCTGATGATCTCCTTTTCCGTCCCTGGCGGCGGCGTGGGTCCGCATCTGGATCAGTACGATGTCTTTATCATTCAGGGAACCGGTCGCCGCCGCTGGCGCGTAGGCGAGAAGCTGCAACTGAAGCAGCATTGCCCTCACCCGGACCTGCTCCAGGTCGATCCTTTTGAAGCCATCATTGATGAAGAGCTGGAGCCCGGCGATATTCTGTATATCCCACCCGGATTCCCGCACGAAGGCTACGCGCTGGAAAACGCGATGAACTACTCGGTTGGTTTCCGCGCGCCGAATACGCGTGAACTGATCAGCGGTTTTGCCGACTACGTTCTGCAACGCGAGCTGGGCAGCACCTATTACAGCGACCCGGATATCCCGCCGCGCGAGCATCCTGCCGACGTTCTGCCGCAGGAGATGGACAAGCTGCGTGAAATGATGCTCGACCTGATCAATCAGCCTGAACACTTTAAACAGTGGTTTGGCGAATTTATCTCCCAGTCTCGTCACGAACTGGACATCGCGCCGCCGGAACCGCCGTATCAGCCGGATGAGATCTATGATGCGCTGAAACAAGGCGATGTGCTGGTGCGTCTGGGCGGCTTACGCGTCCTGCGCATTGGCGATGAGGTCTACGCCAACGGTGAGAAGATTGATTCTCCGCACCGCCCGGCGCTGGAGGCGCTCTCCAGTCACATCGTGCTGACCGCCGAGAATTTTGGCGATGCGCTGGAAGACCCGTCGTTCCTCGCGATGCTGGCCGCGCTGGTCAACAGCGGGTACTGGTTCTTCGAAGGGTAATAAGTTATTGCGATTGAGCCTGATGGCAACGCTAGCGCGTTTTATCAGGCCTACACACGGTAGGCCTGATAAGCGAAGCGCCATCACACCACGGCACCATTACTGCTGCTTCGCAGTTAGCTCCGCAATACGCACAATCACCTGCACCGCTTTCTCCATCCCTTCCAGCGTCACAAACTCGTGCTTGCCATGATAGTTATAGCCGCCGGTAAAGAGGTTCGGGCACGGTAAGCCCATAAACGAAAGCTGGGCGCCGTCAGTGCCGCCACGAATCGGCTTCATATCCGGCACAATATCGCAGTCACGCATTGCCTGCTGTGCAATATCGAGAATATGTGGGTGTTCGACCACTTTCTCACGCATATTGTAATAGCTGTCTTCGATCACCAGCTCAATGTAGCAGTCCGGGTGCAGCCCCTTCCCGACCTTTTTAGCGATCTCCATCATTTTGCGCTTGCGGGCTTCAAACTGTTTGCGGTCGAAATCGCGAATGATGTAGTGCATATCCGCACGATCAACGGTGCCTTTCATACTCGCCAGATGGTAGAAGCCTTCATAGCCTTCGGTCGTCTCCGGGCTCTCATCCGCCGGAACCTCGGCATGAATACGCGCCGCCAGCGACAGCGCATTCACCATCACGCCCTTCGCCGTACCGGGGTGTACGTTATTGCCCACGATTTTGATATTCACGGAGGCCGCATTGAAGTTTTCAAACTCCAGTTCCCCTACGCCGCCGCCATCAACGGTATAAGCCCACTGCGCGCCGAAAGCCTCAACGTCAAAATGTTTTGCCCCTTTCCCGACCTCTTCATCCGGCGTAAAGGCCACGCGAATATCACCGTGCGGAATGTCTTTCTGTTTCAGTACCGCCAGCGCGGTCATGATTTCCGCCACGCCCGCTTTGTCGTCAGCACCCAGCAGCGTTTTCCCGTCAGTGGTGATCAGCGTCTGCCCCAGCAGTTGATGCAGAACCGGGAACATCACCGGCGACAGCACCTCATCGCCGATCCCTAGCGCAATATCGCCACCACGGTAGTTTTCCACAATCTGCGGATTCACATTTTTACCGCTGAAATCAGGTGAGGTATCCACATGAGAGATAAAACCAATCGCGGGGATATCGCCAGCAACGTTGGCTGGCAGCGTCGCCATGACGGTCCCTTTGTCACTTAACGTGACGTTCACCAGCCCCATTTCTTCGAGCTGTTGTTTGAGCAAATGTAATAATTTCCACTGGCCCTCAGTGCTGGGCACTTGCCGTACGCCCGCCTTTGATTGGGTATCCAGCGACACGTAGTGTAAAAAACGCTCAAGTAGTTTATCCATGCAGTCACCCTCACTTTTCGTGACAACATTATTAATAAGCAAGAAAAGACAAATATTGCGTCAGGTCACTTTTATCCCTGCAAACGAGAATATTTCGCGTAGACACTTTTTCTGACTATAAAGCTAAGCCAGTAATTCGCAACAAGGATTGGCGATTTTAGCGGTTTGCCGTAGAATGACCGCCCTCATTAAGAGTCACCAAGGTGGTTAACCACAAACCCCGCATCGGTCAGCCATCCGTTGCGTCTACATGGGACAGAGTAAAAAATTGAATAAACAACCGCGTTCGCTTTCACCGCTGGTACAACTGGCGGGAATTCGCAAAAGCTTCGACGGAAAAGAGGTCATTTCTAATCTGAATCTGACCATCAATAACGGCGAATTCCTCACGCTGCTTGGCCCCTCTGGCTGCGGTAAAACAACCGTTCTGCGCCTGATTGCCGGTCTGGAAAATGTTGATGCCGGTCATATCATGTTGGATAACCAGGACATCACCGACGTTCCAGCGGAACACCGCTATGTGAACACCGTCTTTCAAAGCTATGCGTTATTCCCCCACATGACCGTATTTGAAAATGTGGCTTTCGGTTTACGCATGCAGAAAACCCCCGCCGCCGAGATTACCCCTCGCGTCACCGACGCTCTGCGCATGGTGCAACTGGAAGAGTTTGCGCAGCGAAAGCCGCATCAGCTTTCCGGCGGGCAGCAGCAGCGTGTGGCCATCGCCCGCGCCGTCGTCAATAAACCGCGTTTATTGCTGCTGGATGAATCCCTCTCCGCGCTGGATTACAAGCTGCGAAAGCAGATGCAGAACGAACTGAAAGCGTTGCAGCGTAAGCTGGGCATCACTTTTGTGTTCGTTACGCACGATCAGGAAGAAGCGCTGACCATGTCTGACCGTATCGTGGTGATGCGCGACGGCATTATTGAGCAGGACGGCACGCCGCGAGAAATCTATGAGGAGCCGAAAAACCTGTTCGTCGCCGGATTCATTGGCGAAATCAACATGTTTAACGCCACGGTAATTGAACGTCTGGACGAACAACGCGTACGCGCCAATGTAGAAGGACGCGAGTGCAATATTTATGTTAACTTTGCCGTCGTTCCTGGTCAGAAACTGAACGTACTGTTACGCCCGGAAGATCTGCGCGTTGATGAAATTAACGATGATAACCACATTGAAGGTCTCATCGGCTACGTGCGCGAGCGCAACTACAAAGGTATGACGCTGGAGTCCGTCGTCGAACTGGAAAATGGCAAAATGGTGATGGTCAGCGAATTCTTCAATGAAGACGATCCTGACTTCGACCACTCTCTCGACCAAAAAATGGCCATTAATTGGGTAGAAAGCTGGGAGGTCGTACTGGCTGATGAAGAACACAAGTAAATTCCAGAATGTGGTGATTGTCACTGTCGTTGGTTGGCTTGTGTTGTTTGTCTTTCTGCCCAACCTGATGATTATTGGTACCAGCTTTTTGACCCGTGATGACGCGAACTTCGTCAAAATGGTCTTTACGCTGGATAACTACGCTCGTTTGCTCGATCCGCTCTATTTTGAGGTATTGCTGCATTCCCTCAATATGGCGCTCATTGCCACCTTCGCCTGCCTGGTGCTCGGCTATCCCTTTGCCTGGTTTCTGGCGAAACTGCCGGAAAAAGTGCGTCCGCTGCTGCTGTTTTTGCTGATCGTGCCGTTCTGGACCAACTCGCTGATCCGTATTTACGGCCTGAAAATTTTTCTCAGCACCAAGGGCTATCTCAACGAGTTCCTGCTGTGGCTGGGTGTGATTGACGCCCCGATCCGCATCATGTTCACGCCGGGCGCGGTCATTATCGGTCTGGTCTATATCCTGCTGCCGTTTATGGTGATGCCGCTCTACTCCAGCATTGAAAAACTGGATAAGCCGCTGCTGGAGGCCGCCCGCGATCTGGGCGCCAGTAAATTGCAGACCTTTATTCGCATTATTATTCCACTGACCATGCCGGGGATCATCGCCGGGTGTCTACTGGTGATGCTGCCGGCGATGGGGCTGTTCTATGTCTCTGACCTGATGGGTGGAGCAAAGAACCTGCTGATTGGTAACGTTATTAAGGTTCAGTTCCTGAACATTCGCGACTGGCCGTTTGGCGCAGCCACCAGCATTACGCTGACGATTGTGATGGGCCTGATGCTGCTGGTTTACTGGCGCGCATCGCGGCTGCTGAATAAGAAGGTGGAACTCGAATGATCGGTCGACTGCTTCGTGGCGGTTTTATGACCGCTATCTACGCGTACCTGTATATTCCAATCATCATCTTGATTGTGAACTCCTTTAACAGTTCGCGCTTTGGCATCAACTGGCAGGGCTTTACCACCAACTGGTACAGCCTGCTGATGAATAACGACAGCCTGTTGCAGGCGGCACAGCACTCGCTGACGATGGCAGTGTTCTCGGCCACCTTTGCCACGATCATCGGCTCGCTAACGGCAGTGGCGCTGTATCGCTATCGTTTTCGCGGTAAACCGTTTGTCAGCGGCATGCTGTTCGTCGTCATGATGTCGCCGGATATTGTAATGGCGATTTCACTGCTGGTGCTGTTTATGCTGCTCGGCATCCAGTTGGGCTTCTGGTCGTTGCTGTTTTCGCATATCACCTTTTGCCTGCCCTTCGTGGTCGTTACCGTTTACTCGCGCCTGAAAGGGTTTGACGTGCGGATGCTGGAAGCGGCAAAAGACCTGGGAGCCAGTGAAGTCACGATTTTGCGTAAGATCATTCTGCCGCTGGCAATGCCTGCGGTCGCGGCTGGCTGGTTGCTCAGTTTCACCCTGTCGATGGATGACGTGGTGGTTTCGTCATTCGTCACCGGGCCTGGCTATGAGATTCTGCCATTAAAAATTTACTCAATGGTAAAAGTCGGCGTTTCGCCGGAAGTTAACGCGCTGGCAACGATTTTGTTGGTTCTGTCGCTGGTTATGGTCATCGCCAGCCAGCTTATTGCTCGTGATAAAACCAAGGGCCGTTGAGGCCCACTATTCAGGGGACGTTAAATGAAAAAATGGTCACGCCACCTGCTCGCGGCGGGTGCTCTGGCACTGGGCATGAGCGCCGCTCACGCTGATGACAACAACACGCTCTATTTCTACAACTGGACCGAGTATGTTCCACCAGGACTGCTGGAACAGTTCACTAAAGAGACGGGCATTAAGGTTATCTATTCGACCTACGAGTCGAATGAAACCATGTATGCCAAGCTGAAAACGTATAAAGACGGCGCCTACGACCTGGTGGTGCCTTCCACCTATTACGTCGATAAAATGCGTAAAGAGGGCATGATCCAGAAGATCGACAAAACGAAGTTAACCAACTTCCACAACCTCGATCCTGAAATGCTCAACAAACCGTTTGACCCGAATAACGACTACTCCATCCCGTATATCTGGGGCGCAACGGCAATTGGCGTTAACAGCGACGAAATTGACCCGAAAACCGTCACCAGTTGGGCTGACCTGTGGAAGCCTGAGTATAAAGGCGGCCTGCTGCTGACTGACGATGCGCGTGAAGTGTTCCAGATGGCGCTGCGTAAGCTGGGTTACTCCGGCAACACCACCGATCCTAAAGAGATTGAAGCGGCGTATAACGAACTGAAAAAACTGATGCCAAACGTGGCGGCGTTCAACTCCGACAACCCGGCTAACCCGTATATGGAAGGCGAAGTCAACCTGGGGATGGTGTGGAACGGTTCTGCGTACGTTGCACGTCAGGCGGGGACGCCGCTTGAGGTTATCTGGCCGAAAGAAGGCGGTATTTTCTGGATGGACAGCCTTTCTATTCCGGCGAACGCCAAAAACAAAGAAGGCGCGCTGAAGCTGATCAACTTCCTGCTGCGCCCGGATGTGGCGAAAGAAGTGGCGGAAACCATCGGTTATCCGACGCCGAACCTGGCCGCACGTAAGCTGTTAAGTCCTGAAGTGGCAAATGATAAATCACTCTACCCTGATGCCGACACCATCAATAAAGGGGAATGGCAGAACGATGTGGGTTCCGCCAGTGCTATCTATGAAGAGTATTATCAGAAGCTGAAAGCGGGACGCTAATTCAGCGTTGTAAAGAATGCCCGATGGCGCTGCGCTTATCGGGCCTGGATAAATGCAAACCGTAGGCCGGATAAGGCATTCACCGCCATCCGGCAAAAAAATCACAGTCCTTTCAATAATTTCTCAATAAACGCCGGTACAACCTGGCTTGCCGGGCCATAATATTTCTCTTCAAACTCGCTGCCGACCTGGCTTGGTTCAAGATTTAGCTCGACCGTATGCGCGCCGTGCAGGCGGGCCTCATGCACAAACCCGGCAGCCGGATAAACATGCCCGGATGTTCCGATAGCGATAAACACATCCGCCATCGCCAGCGCCATATAGATCTCATCCATGCCAAGCGGCATTTCACCAAACCACACGACGTGCGGGCGAAGCGAAGCCGGGAACTGGCAGCAGTGGCACTTATCGTCTGAAGTCACATCGCCCGTCCAGTCCAGAATTTGCCCGCTCTGGGAGCAGCGCACTTTCAACAGCTCGCCGTGCATGTGAATGATATTCTTGTTGCCCGCGCGTTCATGCAGATTATCGATATTTTGCGTCACCAGCAGGAAACGATCGCCCAGCGCCTCTTCCAGTTTTGCCAGCGCGACATGCGCCGGGTTGGGCTGAATCTCAGGCCGCTGCAACTGCTGACGGCGGGCGTTGTAAAATGACTGAACCAGTTCTGGATCGCGGGCAAACCCTTCCGGGGTCGCCACATCCTCTACCCGATGCTCTTCCCAGAGACCATCAGCGGCGCGAAATGTACGAATGCCGGATTCGGCAGAGATTCCCGCTCCAGTAAGAACTAATACTCTTGGTTTTTCCATCATTTCCGGCACCACTCTGTCTCTGAAAAAGATTCGCTGACGCAGGCGTTCACGCAAATGGCGTTTGTTTTTACGAAAACGGCTTAATCGATGAGCCCGACGCGACTGCATAACAACCTCTTTTGATTAATCGGTAAGATGTAAGAAGGCAGCGCCGCGCATCCCGCCCGCATCACCGTGTCGCGCCCGTTCAATACGCGGTACACGAGCAACAGGAAGGAGATGACGTGGCAACCTGTCTGCCAGTTGCGTTGTTATAGCAGTGAAGTTTGATAATCCTCCCCCAATCACCACCAGATCGGGATCGACGATCGTGAGGATATTCCCCAGGCAGACCGCCAGTAAATCCAGGTAACGTTCAACATGCGCACGCGCGCGTTCATCACCTTGCTCCCACAAAGCAATAATCTCCGGCGCCTGTAGAGGTTGATGATAGTAATGCTGATACAGCCACGCAAACCCGCGGCCGGAAAGATAATTTTCGATGCAGCCCAGTTGACCGCAGCCGCAGCGACGCAGAGGAAAATCGAACCCCATCAGGGTGAGCGCATCGACAGGCAAACGCATATGACCAAACTCGCCGGTAATATAGCTGCGACCGGTGATCGGCTTACCGTTGAGCACCAGTCCGCCGCCTACGCCCGTCCCGAGGATAAGCCCCATGACCAGCGGGTACTGCGTGAACTCATCATCCCAGGCTTCCGACAGTGCAAAGCAGTTCGCGTCGTTATCCAGGCGAACATCACGATCCAGCCGGGCGCTGAGATCGGCGCGGAGCGGTTTACCGCTGGCGGCCGGAACATTGGCGGCATACAGCGTTCCGTCTTCCGTTTCCGGCATCCCGGGAATACCAATGCCCACGGAACCTTTTACGTCAAACCGCTGGTCGGCTTCCGCCACCAGATCGCAGACCGCCGTTAAAAAAGCCTCATAGCCTTCGCGTGGCGTCGGTACGCGTTTTTCCCAGCGCAAACGTCGCTCGTTATCAAACACGCCTAAGGCAATTTTTGTCCCGCCAATGTCAAACCCGTAATACATCACGCACCGCTCCTTGTTCTTATGTACTGCGACTACTGGCCGCTTAACACTCTCGCGGGGTCAATATTGCTGGCGCGTCGTGCCGGATACCAGCTCGCCAACAAGCTCAGCAACAATGCCGTAACCAGTACGTAAATAACGTCCAGCCAGTGTAATTCGGATGGCAGGAAGTCGATAAAATAGATGTCTCCAGAAAGGAACTGATGCCCTATCAGCTTTTCGATGCCTTCAATGATAGGAGTCAGTTGCAATGAGACGACCACGCCAATCGCCACACCGCACAGACTGCCGAGCAGACCCGCCAGCAGCCCATACCAGACGAAAATGGCGCGGATTAGGCCATCTTTCGCCCCTAAGGTTCTTAATACCGCGATATCGCCGCTCTTATCTTTTACCGCCATCACCAGCGTCGAAACGATGTTGAAGCAGGCCACGCCGATCACCAGCACCATCGCCAGATACATGATGGCGCGGATCATCTGAATATCATGGTACATATAGCCGTAAGTACCGATCCAGCTCTTAATGTAAACGTAACTGTCGGTCACTTCGCCAGCGTCCCGTACCAATTTATTGGCGTTAAAGACATCGTTGACCTTAATCGCGATGCCGGACACGCTGGCCCCCATATCCAGGTACTGCTGCGCGTCTTCCATAGGGATCATGGCAAAGCTGTGATCGAGCTGACCGCTCAGTTGCAGAATCCCCGTCACATGCAGACGCACTCGCTTAGGCTGCTGCAATTTATGATCGGCGCTGGCATTGGGGATCATGATCGACACCCAGTCGCCCTGCTTCACTTTCAGCGCATCGGCAACGCCCTTGCCAATGATGATCTGCTGCTCGCCCGCCCTGAAGTTATCCCAGGCATGGTTTTGCACAAACGACGGCAGCGCGCTCAAGCGCTGTTCCTGTTTCGGGTCCACGCCCTTCACCTGGATTGCACGCAGATTCGCCCCGCTCTCCACCAGCCCGGTAAAGTTGATATAGGGCGCTGCCGCTGCAATCCCCTGTACGTGCTGCACTTTTTCCAGCGCTTCGCGCCAGTGAGTCCACGGCTGATTCACCGCTTCAATTTCACCATGCGGCACCACGGCCAGAATACGGTTGTTCAGCTCGCGCTCGAAACCGTTCATCGCGCTTAAACCGACAATCAGTACCGCCACGCCCAGCGCGATGCCGATAGTCGAGATAACGGAAATCAGCGACACCATACCGCCGCGTCGACGACCACGACTAAAGCGCAAGCCGATCAATAACGATAAAGGCGAAGCCATTACTCAGCTCCCATCAGGCTCAGTTCTGCCGTCAGCAGACCGTCGCGCATTTCAAGCTGACGGCTCATTCGCTTCGCCAGCTGCAAATCGTGAGTCACCACCAGAAACGCCGTTCCCTGAGCGCGATTGAGTTCACCCAGAAGCTGGAAAATACTGTCGGCATTGCGCGCATCCAGGTTGCCGGTCGGTTCATCCGCCAGCACCAGGCGCGGATTGTTGACCAGCGCTCGGGCGATGGCGACACGCTGACGCTCGCCGCCGGAAAGTTCGGATGGACGATGGTTAGCACGGTGATCCAGCCCCACCGCCTGCAACATTTCACGCGCCCGCTCGGTAATTTCAGCCGGTTTTTTCTTGCCGATCAGCAGCGGCATCGCGACGTTTTCCAGCGCGGTGAAATCCGGCAGCAGGTGATGGAACTGATAAATAAAGCCAAGCTTCTGGTTGCGCAGTTCCGCTTTCGCCGCCGACGAGAGTTTGCTCATCGGCTGGCCGCTAAAAATGACATCGCCCGACGTCGGCGTATCCAGGCCGCCCAGCAGGTGCAGAAGCGTACTTTTCCCGGAGCCGGAGCTGCCGACAATCGCCATCATTTCGCCTTCGCCAATGCTGAAGCTGACATCGTGCAGCACGTCGGTTTGCACGGAGCCTTCCTGATAGCGTTTGCACAGGTTGTCGCATTGCAACAGGATCTTATTCATAACGTAAAGCCTCAGCGGGTTGGGTGGCGGCAGCGCGCCAGGAAGGATACAGCGTGGACAATAACGCGATGGCCATCGCCACCAGCGCAATAACAACAACCTGTAGCGGTTCAATCGCCACCGGCAGCGCAGCGCCATCCAGGAATGCGCCAATGATCGGCATCAGGTTATTCAGTTGGCTGGCCAGCAATGCGCCCAGCACCGCCCCCAGCAGCGCGCCGATAATCCCGGCGCTGGCGCCCTGAACCATAAACACCATCATGATCTGGCGCGGCGTCAGCCCTTGGGTTTGTAAAATAGCCACTTCGCCCTGCTTCTCCATCACCATCAAACCTAACGAAGTAATAATATTAAACGCCGCCACGGCGACGATCAGGCTTAACAGCAAACCCATCATGTTTTTTTCCATGCGCACGGCCTGGAACAGTTCGCCTTTTCGCTCACGCCAGTCCTGCCATTTCGTCCCCTCTGGCAACGTCTGCTGGCTGAGGGTATCCACCTTCAGCGGCTCATTGAGCCACAAGCGCCAGCCGGTGATATTGCCCGCCGGGTAGCGCATCAGGCGCGACGCATCCTGAATATTGGTCAGCATCTGGTAGCCATCCACTTCGCTGTTCGCCGCGAAGGTGCCAATCACCGTAAACAGGCGCTGGCTCGGCAGCCGTCCCATTGGTGTGAACTGGCTGGCGGAAGGCACCATCACGCGAATTTGATCGCCGCGATTGACGCCCAACTGCCCGGCAAGCTGCTCGCCGAGGATGACATTATACTTGCCCGGTTCAAGAGAGGTTTGCTTCACATTGACCAGATACGGCGTTAAGGGATCTTTTTGCGCCGGGTCGATACCCAGCATCACGCCCACGGCGACGCTACGCGCGCTTTGCAGCACGACATCTCCCGTGGTAAGCGGCGCGATACGATTGACGCCATTCAACGTAACCGCTTTTTCGGGTATCTGCTGTGGATTAAGGGAGCCCTGCTCAGACGAGAGAATTGCCTGCGGCATCAGGCCAAGGATGTTGTTTTGCAGTTCACGTTCAAAACCATTCATCACCGACAATACCGTGACCAGCGCCATCACCCCGAGAGTAATGCCAATGGTGGAAAGCCAGGAGACGAAACGACCGAAACGATCTGCTGCACGCCCACGCATATAACGCAGGCCAATAAATAGAGCGACAGGTTGGTACATGAAATCCGTCTGGTTGCTGTTAGCAAAGCCCTGAGTATATAAGCGAAAGCGGAATGGGTAAATGACTGAACCGTAAGTGTTCGTCAGCGTAATTCTGAAAAGTATCAAGAAATCAACTTCCTGAAGATACCTGCCTTGATACTCACCCTTGACCCTGATCTTTATCTTAAAAAAATAAAATACAGAATGTTACGCATTACAACACCGATCCCCGCCCGCAGGATCACAGGCTATGTTGAATAACACGAGTACGCAGTCCTGATGAAACAAAAAGAATTGTGGATCAACCAAATCAAAGGGTTATGCATCTGCCTGGTGGTCATTTATCACTCTGTGATTACGTTTTATCCCCACCTGACCGCTTTCCAGTATCCGTTATCGGAGATCCTGACGAAATGCTGGATCTACTTTAACCTCTATCTGGCGCCGTTTCGCATGCCGGTGTTTTTCTTTATTTCCGGGTATCTGATCCGCCGCTATATTGACAGCGTGCCCTGGGGAACCTGTATTGATAAACGGATCTGGAGCATTGTCTGGGTACTGGCGCTCTGGGGAGTGGCGCAATGGCTGGCGCTTAGCTGGCTCAACCACTGGCTGGCGCCCGAACGCGACATCAACAACGCCTCCAACGCCGCTTATGCCGGGTCCGTCGGCGAGTTTATTCACGGAATGCTGACGGCCAGCACCAGCCTCTGGTATCTGTATGCGCTGGTTGTCTATTTTGTGCTGTGTAAAGTTTTCAGCCAATGGGCAAAACCACTGTTCGTACTGTTTGTACTGCTGAGCGTGACGATAAACTTCGTGCCGACGCCGTGGTGGGGAATGAACAGCGTGATCCGCAACCTGCCTTACTACAGCCTCGGCGCCTGGTTTGGCGCCACGCTGATGGAGTGGATTAAGCATGTCCCACTGCGTCGTTATGCTATCGCGTTTGCGGGCATTGCGCTGCTCGCCGTCATCGCCTGGCTGGTTAATGTATCCCTGCTGCTCTCACTGGTGTCGATTGTGCTGATCATGAAGCTTTTCTATCAGTATGAGCAGCGCTTCGGCATGCGTTCTTCCAGCCTGCTGAATGTCATCGGCTCAAACACTATTGCTATCTATACAACCCACCGTATCCTGGTCGAAGCGTTCAGCTTAACGTTGATTCCGAAAATCAACGGCGCGGCATGGTCGCCGCAGCTTGAGTTTGCTCTGCTGTTGGTTTACCCCTTTGCCAGTCTGCTGATTTGCACGCTGACGGGCCTTACCGTCCGAAAAATTTCGCAACGCCTGTTTGCCGATCTCTTCTTCTCTCCGCCTTCTCTCCCCGCCGTTACCAGCTATTCGCGTTAATCTTTTCGCCCCCTCCCGGGGGCGAATCAATTTGCTAAAGAGAAACGATCACGGATAATAAAGAGCATTGCTTATCAGTGATATGCCCCCATAGTGTGGTGTATACCCAATAGAGATCCTGCAACCACTATGCCTGAACAACAACGTTATACTCTGCCAACCAAACCCGGCGATCAGCGCCAGTTGGGTGAGCTTACCGGCGCCGCCTGCGCCACGCTGGTGGCGGAGATTGCCGAGCGCCATGCTGGCCCAATCGTGCTTATTGCACCTGACATGCAAAACGCCCTGCGCCTGCATGACGAAGTTCGCCAGTTCACCGACCAACTGGTGATGAATCTGGCGGACTGGGAAACGCTCCCTTACGACAGCTTTTCCCCACACCAGGAAATCATCTCTTCACGCCTGTCCACGCTTTACCAGTTGCCGTCAATGCAGCGCGGCGTATTGATTGTTCCGGTAAATACGCTGATGCAGCGCGTTTGCCCGCACAGTTATTTGCACGGCCACGCCCTGGTGATGAAAAAGGGTCAGCGTTTGTCGCGCGACGCCCTGCGCGCACAGCTGGATAGCGCGGGCTATCGCCATGTTGATCAGGTCATGGAACACGGTGAATACGCCACTCGCGGCGCGCTGCTGGATCTGTTTCCGATGGGCAGCGAACAGCCCTATCGTCTTGATTTTTTTGATGATGAAATCGACAGCTTGCGCCTGTTTGATGCCGATACCCAGCGTACGCTGGAAGAAGTCGACGCCATCAATTTGCTGCCCGCGCATGAATTTCCGACCGATAAAACGGCCATCGAGCTGTTCCGCAGCCAGTGGCGTGACACATTTGAAGTTAAACGCGACGCCGAGCATATTTACCAGCAGGTCAGTAAAGGCACACTGCCTGCCGGGATCGAATACTGGCAGCCGCTGTTCTTCAACGAGCCGCTGCCGCCTCTGTTCAGCTACTTCCCGGCGAACACGCTGCTGGTGAATACCGGCGCGCTGGAAAACAGCGCTGAGCGCTTCCAGGCCGATACCCTGGCGCGTTTTGAAAACCGTGGCGTCGATCCTATGCGCCCGCTTTTGCCGCCGGAATCCCTGTGGCTGCGGGTCGATGAGCTGTTCTCTGAACTCAAACGCTGGCCCCGCATACAGTTAAAAACCGAACATCTGCCAGGTAAGGCGGCGAATACCAATCTGGGTTTCCAGAAACTGCCGGATCTGGCGGTACAGGCGCAGCAAAAAGCGCCGCTGGACGCGCTGCGTAGATTTCTTGAATCCTTCAACGGGCCGGTCATTTTCTCCGTAGAAAGCGAAGGCCGCCGTGAAGCGCTCGGGGAACTGCTCGCCCGTATTAAAATTTCACCCAAACGAATTTTGCGCCTGGATGAAGCGCTCGACGCCGGACGTTACCTGATGATTGGCGCTGCGGAGCATGGTTTCATCGATACGCAGCGTAATCTGGCGCTTATTTGCGAGAGCGATTTGCTGGGTGAACGCGTTGCGCGTCGCCGTCAGGACTCACGCCGCACGATTAACCCCGACACGCTGATCCGCAACCTGGCGGAGCTGCATCCTGGCCAGCCGGTGGTACACCTTGAGCATGGTGTGGGGCGTTATGCGGGTATGACGACGCTGGAAGCCGGCGGCATCAAGGGCGAGTACCTGATGCTCACCTACGCCAACGACGCCAGACTGTACGTACCGGTGTCATCTTTGCATCTCATCAGCCGCTATGCCGGAGGCGCCGAAGAGAACGCGCCGCTGCATAAACTGGGCGGCGACGCCTGGTCTCGCGCCCGACAGAAAGCCGCGGAGAAAGTGCGCGACGTGGCGGCAGAGCTACTGGATATTTACGCCCAGCGCGCGGCGAAAGAAGGTTTCGCCTTTAAGCACGATCGCGAGCAGTATCAGCTGTTCTGCGACAGCTTCCCGTTCGAAACCACGCCAGACCAGGCGCAGGCCATTAACGCCGTCCTGAGCGACATGTGCCAACCGCTGGCAATGGATCGTCTGGTGTGCGGCGACGTCGGCTTCGGGAAAACCGAAGTGGCGATGCGCGCCGCGTTCCTGGCGGTGGAAAACCACAAACAGGTCGCGGTGCTGGTGCCTACCACCCTGCTGGCGCAACAGCATTTCGATAACTTCCGCGACCGCTTCGCCAACTGGCCGGTGCGCATCGAAATGCTCTCCCGTTTCCGTAGCGCCAAAGAGCAAGCGCAGATCCTTGAGCAGGTCGCTGAGGGGAAAATCGACATTCTGATCGGCACTCATAAGCTGCTGCAAAGCGATGTGAAATTAAAAGATTTGGGCTTGCTGATTGTCGATGAAGAGCACCGTTTCGGCGTACGGCATAAAGAGCGCATCAAGGCAATGCGCGCCGACGTTGATATTCTGACGCTGACGGCAACGCCAATCCCTCGTACGCTCAACATGGCGATGAGCGGTATGCGCGATCTGTCGATCATTGCCACACCGCCCGCCCGTCGTCTGGCGGTAAAAACCTTCGTCCGTGAATATGACAACCTGGTGGTGCGCGAGGCTATCCTGCGTGAAGTTCTGCGCGGCGGCCAGGTGTATTATCTGTATAACGACGTGGAGAATATCCAGAAAGCCGCGGACCGACTGGCGGAACTGGTGCCGGAAGCCCGCATCGCAATTGGTCACGGGCAGATGCGCGAGCGCGAACTTGAGCGCGTTATGAACGACTTCCACCACCAGCGCTTTAACGTTCTGGTGTGTACCACCATTATCGAAACCGGTATTGATATTCCAACCGCGAACACGATCATCATTGAGCGCGCTGACCATTTCGGCCTGGCGCAGCTACACCAGCTACGTGGCCGCGTTGGACGTTCGCACCATCAGGCGTATGCCTGGCTGCTGACGCCGCATCCAAAAGCGATGACGACCGACGCGCAAAAACGTCTGGAAGCCATTGCCTCGCTGGAAGATTTGGGCGCTGGTTTTGCGCTGGCGACCCACGACCTCGAAATTCGCGGCGCTGGCGAGCTGCTTGGCGAAGATCAGAGCGGGCAGATGGAGACCATCGGCTTCTCGCTGTATATGGAGCTGCTGGAGAACGCCGTGGATGCGCTGAAAGCCGGACGTGAGCCGTCGCTGGAAGACCTCACCAGCCAGCAGACGGAAGTCGAACTGCGTATGCCGTCGCTGCTGCCGGATGATTTTATCCCGGATGTGAATACACGTCTGTCGTTCTATAAACGCATTGCCAGTGCGAAAAACGAAAACGAGCTGGAGGAGCTCAAGGTAGAGCTGATCGACCGTTTCGGCCTGCTGCCTGACCCGGCGCGCAATCTGCTGGATATCGCGCGTCTGCGCCAACAGGCACAGAAGCTGGGCATTCGAAAACTGGAAGGCAACGAGAAAGGCGGTACGATCGAGTTTGCCGAGAAAAATCACGTTAACCCAACCTGGCTGATTGGTCTGTTGCAAAAACAACCGCAGCACTTCCGCCTCGACGGCCCGACACGCCTGAAGTTTATTCAGGATCTGGCGGAGCGTAAAACGCGTATGGACTGGGTGCGCCAGTTTATGGCGCAACTGGAAGAAAACGCGGCGGCGTAACGCCCTACGACGCCGGATGGCGGCGCAAGCACCTTATCCGGCCTACGGGAAGCATACCCTGTAGGCCCGGTAAGCGCAGCGCCACCGGGCACATCGCCTTATCCGGCCTACGGGAAGCATATCCTGTAGGCCCGGTAAGCGCAGCGCCACCGGGCGTAATGCCCTCTGCCATCCCCCGCGTTTTCGCCCACATTTACAACACTTTGCACTTCTCTTGCACTTCAAGACATGACAACCCGCCATAATGATCATTGACTCAATTTATTACAATAACCCTTTGATTTGTGATGATAATGAATAACATGCGACTTTCCCGCTGGCTGGCGTTTTTTACGCTCGCCGCGTCCGTAGCGCTGGCGATACCGGCGCAGGCGAACACATGGCCGCTTCCTCCTCCCGGCAGCAAACTGGTGGGCGAGAATACATTTCACGTTGTCGAAAACAACGGCGGCTCGCTGGAGGCGATTGCTAAAAAATACAATGTCGGTTTTTTAGCGTTGCTACAGGCAAACCCGGGCGTTGATCCTTACGTTCCCCGCGCGGGCAGCGTTCTGACCATCCCTCTGCAAACCTTACTGCCGGATGCGCCGCGCGAAGGTATTGTGATTAACCTCGCCGAATTGCGTCTGTATTACTATCCTCCCGGAAAAAATTCGGTGACCGTGTATCCAATCGGTATCGGTCAACTGGGTGGCGATACGTTGACGCCAACGATGGTCACTACCGTCTCGGATAAGCGCGCGAACCCAACCTGGACGCCTACGGCGAATATCCGCGCCCGTTACAAGGCTCAGGGAATAGACCTCCCTGCCGTGGTTCCCGCCGGGCCGGATAACCCAATGGGCCATCATGCGATCCGCTTAGCGGCTTATGGCGGCGTCTACTTGCTGCACGGCACGAATGCTGATTTCGGTATCGGGATGCGCGTCAGTTCCGGCTGTATTCGCCTGCGTGACGGTGATATTGAGACGCTGTTCCGTCAGGTCACGCCGGGTACGAAGGTCAACATTATTAATACGCCGATCAAAGCGTCCGTTGAACCTGGCGGCATGCGCCTGGTAGAAGTCCACCAGCCGTTATCGAAGAATATTGATGACGACCCGCAGATATTGCCGATCGTATTGAACGGTCAAATGCAGGCTTTCAAAGATGCCGCACAGACCGATGCCGCCGTTATGGAGCATGTTATGGAAGTGCGTTCAGGAATGCCGGTCGATGTCACCCGCCATCCCGGGATAACGCAGCAGTCGATGTAACGTCGGATAATAAAAAAGCCCCGCTCAGACAGCGGGGCTTTTTTGTGGCAGTAGCAGTGGCATTAATGAGGGTTAATGCTTATTTGTAGATAACCGCAGTCCCGTGGAGGGTGTTAGGACCGGTTACCGAAGTAATGCGGAAAGATTTCGCGCCCATTTCATCCGCTTTCTGCGCCAGTTGATCTTCCAGAGATCCCAGGTTAGTCCCGGCGGTTGCGGAAATGGTGCCCACTTTCTGTTGATCTACAGGCGTCGCCTGAACTTCAACAGCAGCGAAACTTGCGAAAGAGAGTGAACTCAGTACAGCGGCAGCAATGAGGGTTTTTACGTTTTTCATGATAGTGACCTTTAGCAGATGAACGGTGTCGAAATATTTACTTAACGATCGATAGGTAAATCATAGATGTGATCCAGGTCACACGTCAACATTTTTTTATAACGATCATTATATAAATTAAAAAGAACTTATTTTTCATATCAATACAGGTGAATTATTTTTCTTCTGAATGCGCTGGAGACTGAGCGGGATTATTTTTATAATGGTTGTTCAACAAACCCAACAAGGTACAACGGCATCATGACAACTGACTCGACAGGTTGCGTAAAAAAAAGCCGTGGCCGACCAAAAGTGTTCGACAGGGAAGCCGCGCTTGATAAGGCCATGACACTCTTCTGGCAGCACGGCTATGAAGCAACATCGCTCGCCGACCTCGTGGAAGCGACCGGCGCAAAAGCGCCCACGCTGTACGCAGAATTTACGAACAAGGAAGGGTTGTTCCGCGCAGTGCTGGACCGCTATATCAGCCGTTTTGCGGCAAAACATGAGGCCCAGCTCTTTTGTGAAGAAAAAAGCGTTGAGTCCGCGCTGGAAGACTATTTCACCGCCGTCGCGACATGCTTCACCAGTAAAGACACCCCTGCCGGGTGCTTTATGATCAACACGTCCGCCACACTGGCCGCCTCCTCCCGTGAAATCGCCCATACGGTGAAATCCCGCCACGCGATGCAGGAGCAGACGCTGACCCAGTTTTTGCGCCAGCGGCAGGAGCGCGGGGAAATTCCGGCGCACTGCAATCCACAAACGCTGGCGGAATATCTGAACTGTATTTTACAAGGAATGTCGATCAGTGCGCGTGAAGGCGCGACGTTTGACAAACTGATGCAGATAACCCGCACCACCCTACGGCTGTGGCCGGAGATGCTGAAGGCTTAGCGCCTGACCGTCTGATAAAAAAAGCCCCTCAGCCTGAGCGAATGAGGGGCTAACGTGCAGAGTACAGCTTTTTTTACGCGTCGTTATTCAGAATCAATTGACCGTTATTATCAAGCGGGATTTGCGTTCCGGGATCTTTATCCATGCGGATTTTCCCCTGCTGATCGCCAATCTTGTAAGTGACGTCATAGCCCAGCATTTTCTCTGACTTGTCATACACCGTTTTACAACGCTGCTGCGTAGAGGTGTAGGTGTCATTTTCCTGCATTGATCCCTGGATTTGGTTACCGGCGTACCCTCCGCCCAGCGCCCCGACGACGGTCGCCACATCTTTACCACGACCACCGCCGAACTGATGACCAATCACGCCGCCAGCAACCGCGCCAAGCACCGAACCGGCAATGCGATTTTCGTCCTGAACAGGTTTGCGGTGCGTGACCGTCACGTTGCGGCATTCCTGACGCGGTGTTTTGACGGTTTCTTTTATGGGTGTGGCTGATACGACTTGCGCATATTTCGGGCTACGGTCAAAAACGTTCAGACTGGCCACCGCCGCCACACCCAGCGCAGCAGCTACGCCAATCCCTATACCCGCCAACATTGATTTATTCACGGGAATTCCTCCTTTTTTTCTATTAGTAACAATTTTGCAACCAGCAGTGGGGTTAAGCAAATCAGAAAGAGGATGAAAAGTGCGGGGTTATGCGGCAAACAGACACGATTCAGAGAACTCTGAAGCAAATGGCGCGATTAAATTGCCGGATGGCGGCCGATGGCCTTATCCGGCCTACATGCTGTGCGAGCCGTAGGCCTGATAAGCGAAGCGCCATCAGGCGATACGGTAAGGATTAATGCAGTTTCAGACGCGGGCGAATCACACGGTTAATGCTGCCTACTAACATCATTAACCCGGTTTTAAAGTAACCGTGCAGCGCAATCTGGTGCATACGGTAAAGCGAAATGTAAACAAAACGCGCGATACGCCCTTCCACCATCATTGAACCGCGCATCAGGTTCCCCATCAGGCTGCCGACAGTCGAGAAATTAGAGAGCGATACCAGCGAACCGTGATCTTTATAAACGTAGTCTTTCATCGGTTTGCCTTTCATCTGCGCCAGAATATTATTCAGTGCGCAGCTTGCCATCTGATGCGCGGCCTGAGCGCGCGGCGGCACAAAGCCCCCTTCAGGACGTGCGCAGGAAGCACAGTCGCCGATGGCATAAACATCCGGGTCACGGGTGGTTTGCAGCGTCGGTTCAACCACTAACTGGTTGATGCGGTTAGTTTCCAGCCCGCCAATATCTTTCAGGAAATCAGGCGCTTTAATCCCTGCCGCCCACACCATCAGGTCAGCTTTGATGTGTTCGCCATCTTTCGTGTGCAGGCCGCCTTCGTCTGCGCTGGTCACCATCGTCTGAGTCAGTACGCGTACGCCCAGTTTGGTCAGTTCGCTATGCGCCGCAGCGGAAATACGCGGCGGCAGCGCAGGCAGAATGCGCTCACCGGCTTCAACCAGCGTCACGTTCAGCGCTTCGTTAGTCAGGCCTTTGTAGCCGTAGCTGTGCAGCTGTTTCACAGCGTTATGCAGTTCCGCAGAAAGCTCCACGCCCGTTGCGCCGCCACCGACAATCGCGATGTTGACCTTACCGCTAACCCCCATGCTGGAAGAGTATTTCAGGAACAGGTTCAGCATTTCCTGATGGAAGCGACGCGCCTGATGCGGGTTGTCCAGGAAAATACAGTGTTCTTTAACGCCAGGGGTGTTGAAGTCGTTAGAGGTGCTGCCCAGCGCCATCACCAGGGTGTCGTACGCGATTTTACGCTCAGGAACCAACAGTTCCCCTTTCTCGTCACGCAGTTCCGCAATGGTGATCGTTTTCGCTTCACGATCGATATCCATAACCGAACCCAACTGGAACTGGAAACCATGATTACGCGCATGCGCCAGGTAGCTCAGAGCGTCCACGCCTTCGTCCAGTGAACCGGTCGCCACTTCATGCAGCAACGGCTTCCACAGATGGCTGTGGTTTCTGTCCACCAGCGTGATTTTTGCCTTTTTCTTACGACCCAGTTTTTTACCCAACTGAGTCGCCATTTCAAGCCCGCCAGCACCGCCGCCGACAATCACGATCTTTTTCAATGGTGTAGTCAACGTGACCCCCCCTTAAATTTATTAACCAATTGTTAAGTAAAAGTTATAAATATAGCCTTTAATTAACAATAAGTTACGGTAATGCAAAGTGACTTCGCTAGTGAGAATAACACGAACGGTGCATTGGTCATACCAAAATTGATGTACATCAAGTTTTCTCGCTGAAAAGATAGACAACCCTGCCTGAATGCCCATAAAAAAACCAGCCCGAAGGCTGGTTTCTGAGGGGGGTGATCGGGTTATAACGGCTTAACCTAACGTTTTAAACGCTTTTATCCTCTGTAAATGAGGAGAGATATTCTTAAATTTATGGGTCTGCTCTTCGTCCCAGACAATTTCATAGAAATGATGCAGCTCTTTTGCCGAACGATGGCTGTCCAGCGCTTCATCATGCCGGGACAGGATCACCAGGCAGCGATCGCGGTTTTTTTCGCGGAAATTGGTGACGCATTTCGTTGCGATATCGGCATACTCTTCCGGGCGGTCGATTTTGCCTTCCATGTTCTCATAGGGGAACAGATTAGGGTTGAATACCACCTGGCGTATGTCGCACAGGAAGCCAATCCGCTCCGCCCAATACCCACCCAGTCCTACGCCACAAATTAATGGCCGATCGTCCACATTCAGTTGCAACATTTTGTCTACTTCTTTCAGCAGATGCTGCATGTCATGTTTGGGATGCCGTGTGCTATAGCTGATCAGTCTGACATCCGAATCAATAAACTGTAGCTGCAACACTTTCTCGTGGTTACCCGGACTGTTGGAGTCAAAACCGTGTAAATAGATAATCATCGCATCCTCACACAAAACTCGGGTTAATGACCTGCTTTTTCTTCCTGCCAGCGTTCATGCAACTGGTTAAGCTGGGCGCTGACCGTTTTCCAGCGTGCGGAGTCCATCAACTCCTGACGCGAAAATGAACCTTTATGATACAAACGCGTAACACGTTCTGCATTGATCGGCGACAGATTATCTAACACGCTGACCGCTCCTTTACGATTATTACAGACCAGGATCATATCGCAACCCGCATCCAGCGACGCCTGCCCGCGCTCCGCGTAGCTCCCCATAATCGCCGCCCCTTCCATCGACAGGTCATCGGAGAAAATCACGCCATCAAAACCAAGTTCCTCACGCAGCACCGTTTTCAGCCAGTGCGGTGAACCACTCGCCGGACGCGGATCGACATCGCTGTATATGACGTGCGCCGGCATAATCGCATCAAGTTTGTTCCCGGTGATTAGCGAACGGAACACCGACATATCCCTGGCGCGAATTTCCGCCTCAGGACGCGGATCGGTCGGCGTTTCTTTGTGCGAATCGGCAGTGACTGCCCCATGTCCGGGGAAGTGCTTACCGGTGGTTTTCATTCCGGCAGCATGCATCCCGTCGATAAAACGCGTCGCCATTGCCAGAGCTTTAAGCGGATCGGCATGGTAAGAACGCTCGCCAATTGCTGCGCTGATATGCCCGACATCCAGCACCGGCGCGAAACTGATATCAATGTCCATCGCGATCATCTCGCTGGCCATTAGCCACCCGGCGTCCTGCGCCAGTTTGCCCCCTTCTTCCAGCCCTTGCAGCGCAGCAAAAGATTGTGCGGCTGGCAGGCGGGTAAAACCTTCACGAAAACGCTGTACGCGTCCGCCTTCCTGGTCAACCGCCACCACCAGATGATTGCACGAAGCCGCCCGAATCTGGCGGACTAACTCGCGCAGCTGCTCCGGGTCATGATAATTACGCGTAAAGAGGATCAGCCCCCCCACCAGCGGATGGGCCAGAATCTCGCGCTCTTCTGCGTCCAGCTCAAACCCTTCGACATCCAACATTACTGGACCCACACTGCTCTCCTTATCCTTTCTTTTTCAGCTGCCGCCAGTCGTCGTCGGCCAGCCTGATAAATTGTTGTTCGCCGGTTTGCTGCCAGCGGTATTCAAACCATCCGGCTTTCAGCATCATTACCCAGGGGCGCCATAACCTGACCTGCCGCCATAGCGTTTGCGGACAGATATGCGCAACGGCGGCATAGGATGCCACCAGCCGTTGATGCTGCCGCTCATCCTCTACCCATACGGCGGCCAGTTCCAGAGCGATATCGCCGTCCCCGGCGTATTCCCAGTCAATCAACCGTAGCCCCGATGCCGTCTGTACCAGGTTATCGCCGTGGACATCCATATGCAAAGGCGCCAGACGCAGCGGACGAGGTTCCCGCGCCGCTCGCAGCCGTTTTAGCATCCGTAGCCAGTACGGCGTCCTGCGTGCCGGATCGCTCCCCTGCCAGTAGCGCACAAGCAGCGGTAACAGCGAAATACGCCAGCCAAAACGCGGTTGTTGATGCAGATGATACAGTAAGCCCGCCAGTTCGTCGGTATCCGGTAATCCAGATTTTACCTCTCCCTGCAAATAGTCCACCGCCATCCAGCCGGGAATATAAAAACGCGGTCTGGGAGCAAGGGTTTCCGGTAAACGTGACAACGCGTGATACTGACGCAAAAAATCAGATTCAGGCGCGAAGGGATCATGATGGCAACGGAGCACCAGACGGCGGGCGTCATGTTCAATGATGCAACTCCCGCCGCTTAATCCGTTGTGGCAGGCGGCGACGGGATGATATTGCGGGAAGTAGCGCGACAAAACGTCGTCGCGCGTCAGTAGATTATTGTTGCTGGACTGCACCTTTACCTGACCAGATTATCTCGCCAGTTTGTACCAGCATTAACTGCATTTGCAGCGATGGCGCATTGACGTTACCCGCCGCGCTGGAATAGAGCACATATTGCGCCCCTACGTTACGGGCGATGCCAATCGCTTTACTGCGCGTACCGAGGCTGTCCTGCGGTGATAAACCCAGTTGCTGCTTCGCCATCGCCAGTTGCTGCGCGGAAACCAGCGTAAATTTACCGTTATTCGCCAGCGCATTACGTAAAGTCTCTGTGGCCTCGCCCGCGTTGAGCGAACCGTTGGTGCGATTATTTACGCTATCGACCAGCAGTACGTTACCCGCCGTTACGCCATCAGCCTGGAGCATTTTTCCGACCATCGGCTGCATCGCGCTGTTCCAGTCATAATGGCGCACGCGCGGCGCAGGCTGTGCGGTCTGGTCTTCGTGTTCAATCGGGCCCGGCTGTTGCGGGATCGTCGGCACCGATGGCACGACCGGCACAGGCTGCTGCGGCTCAGCTGGCTGTTCCGGCGCCGGTTTGACTTCATCAACCGGTGCGGGTTCACGTTGCCCCACACAACCGGAGAGGAATATCGCCAGCGCGGCCACCAGTGCGTAGCGATTCATTTTCGTCATCAAAATTCACCCCTTACAAATAAAGATAAAGTCTAACCTTATGCGCCCCCAGATAATTGGCGCTGCCATACAGCGTGACCGACGAACGCGCCGGGATAGTCACACTGCGTGGCGCTTCCAGAGGATGCATTTCCAGCCCTCTGGCGTCATACCAGTAAAACCGATAATGCACGGTAACGGGTTCTTGCCTTTCGTTATAGAGGCGTGAGGATGCAGAAGGCTGAATATCGGACGTCGTCAACGTAGGCGCTTCCGCCGTGATACCGGCCGCCAGCAGCGTTGACTCCATCACCAGTGTCTGTTCATCACTGACCGGAATTTCAGGGTGTGAGCGACAACCCGCAAGCAACAGTAAGGCCAGTGATATCGCAAGGCATCCTCTGGTCATTGTCAGAGGCCTTTATGCGCCAGCATCGGCCCCAGCGCACACCCGCCCAGCAGGTGCATATGAATGTGATAAACCTCCTGCCCGCCATGACGGTTAGTATTCATGATCAGGCGGTAGCCGTCTTCGGCAATGCCTTCCTGCCCGGCAATTTTTGCCGCGACGGTGATCATACGGCCCAGCGCCTGTTCGTGCTCCGCCGTGACATCATTAACCGTTGGGATCAGGGTATTCGGGATGATCAGAATGTGCGTGGGCGCCTGCGGCGAAATATCGCGAAATGCGGTAACCAGTTCATCCTGGTAAACGATATCCGAGGGGATTTCACGACGGATAATTTTGCTGAATATAGTTTCTTCTGCCACGACATTTTTCCTTTTTTCAAAATTAGCCATAACGTTGCGCCATGCTACGCCGAGCCACACTGCGAGTATAGAGTATGAGCGAGTTACTCACGCTCTTTCAACTTTAACCCACGATTTATTAAGCAAAAAATCTGTCAGTTGCTGCGCTTATACTCATTTCCCTCTTCTCTTTGCACCTCATAACACTGAAACAAGATTTCATTTTCACCCGTAACATCTGTTTACAGCATTAATGCAAGTGCGTATATTTCGCATTTGCATTTTCATGCGCATTTGATGGTTAGAAAATTAAAAGGGTTCGCCATGCCATTTCATGGTTTGAACTTAACGTTCATCATTATTAGGGGTTTTTCGATGTCTTTCACAACACACACCCAGGATGAGCAGCGTCAGCCTGCCGCAGTTCCCACTCTGCTGGCAGCCTGCATCGCTATGGCATTGATGCCTTCCACCAGCTTCGCCGCTACCACAACAGAAGAAACAATCGTTGTTGATAGCGCATCACAAGCCGACACGTCCAGCGATGAAGAACAGGACTACAACGTTAAAACGACAACCGCTGGCACTAAAATGCAGATGGCGCAGCGCGATATTCCTCAGTCTGTCAGTATCATCAGCCAGCAACGCATGGCTGATCAGCAATTACAAACCCTTGGCGATGTAATGGACAGCACGCTGGGTATCAGCAGAAGCCAGTCAGACTCCGACCGCAACCTCTACTACTCACGCGGTTTCCTCATCGACAACTACATGGTCGATGGCATCCCCACCTATTTTGAATCACGCTGGAATCTTGGCGATGCCCTTTCTGACACGGCCCTGTTTGAACGTGTGGAAGTCGTACGCGGCGCAAATGGATTAATGACCGGAACCGGCAACCCTTCCGCGTCTATCAATATGATCCGCAAACATGCCACCAGCCGTGAATTCAAAGGTAATGTGTCTGCGGAATATGGAAGCTGGAACAAACAGCGTTACGTAACCGATTTACAAAGCCCGCTGACAGAAGACGGTAACGTACGTGCGCGGATTGTTGCGGGTTATCAGAACAATGACTCATGGCTGGATCGTTATAACAGCGAGAAAACATTCTTCTCCGGCATTATCGATGCCGATCTGGGGAGCACAACCAGCCTTTCCGCCGGGTATGAATATCAACGCATCGACGTTAACAGCCCGACCTGGGGCGGTTTACCTCGCTGGAATACGGATGGCAGCACCAACAAATATGACCGCTCGCGCAGTACCGCTCCAGACTGGACCTACAACGATAAAGAGTTTAATAAAGTCTTTGTCACGCTGAATCAGCGTTTTGCGGATACCTGGCAGGCAACGCTCAACGCCACGCATTCTGAAATCAAATTCGACAGCAAAATGATGTACCTGGATGCCTATGTCAATAAAGACACCGGTATGCTGGTTGGCCCTTACGCCAACTACGGGCCAGAGTACGGTTACATTGGCGGTACGGGCTGGAACAGCGGCAAACGTAAAGTCGATGCTGTCGATCTTTTCGCCGATGGGGGCTACGACCTGTTTGGCCGTCAGCATAACCTGATGATCGGTGGAAGCTACAGCAAACAGAATAACCGCTATATGAATACCTGGGCGAACGTATTCCCGGATGAACTGGGCAATTTCTACAACTACGACGGTAACTTCCCGGAAACAAACTGGGGTCAACAAACCGTTGCCCAGGATGATACCACGCACATGAAATCGCTCTATGCAGCGACTCGCATTTCGCTGGCCGATCCGCTGCATCTGATCATCGGCGCTCGCTACACCAACTGGAGTATCGACACGCTGACCTACCGGATGGAGAAAAACCATACCACGCCATATGCCGGACTGGTGTATGACATTGATGATAACTGGTCTGCCTACGCCAGCTATACTTCCATCTTCCAGCCACAAAACTATCGTGATAGCTCGGGTAAATACCTCGCCCCTATTACGGGTAACAACTATGAAGTGGGCTTGAAATCTGACTGGATGAACAGCCGCCTGACCACCACATTGTCGGTCTTCCGTATTGAGCAGGATAACGTCGGTCAGTCGACCGGTAGACCGATTTCAGGTAGTAACGGTGACACCGCTTATAAAGCGGTAGATGGAACCGTCAGCAAAGGCGTTGAATTCGAAATTAACGGCGCTATCACCGACAACTGGCAGATGACTTTCGGCGCAACGCGCTTTATCGCAGAAGATAACGAGGGAAATGCGGTGAATCCGAACTTGCCACGTACAACCGTGAAGCTGTTTACCAGCTACCGTCTGCCAGTCATGCCTGAGTTGACCGTCGGCGGTGGCGTTAACTGGCAGAACCGTGTTCACGGCAGCGACACTGTCACACCATACGGCACATGGCGCGCGGAACAAGGCAGCTATGCATTAGTGGATCTGTTCACTCGCTACCAGGTAACCAAAAACTTCGCCGTACAGGGCAACATCAACAACTTGTTAGACAAAACCTACGACACCAATATCGATGGTTCTATTGTCTACGGCGAACCACGTAACGTCAGCATTACTGCAAGCTATCAGTTCTGATAACGTTACTGACGAGAAGGGAGCCATCTGGCTCCCTTTTTTACGTTCTCGCAAGCCTGATGGCGGCTAACGCCTTATCAGGCCTACAACTGTGCTATAACCGTAGGCCGGATAAGCCACGCGCCATCCGGCAACACAGCGTAAAAAAGGCAGCCATTTGGCTGCCTTAGTTCTCCCCAACGTCTTACTGCTTAGCTATTGCGAATGTATTCATCCATTTCCGTTTTCAGGTTATCGGATTTCGTACCGAAAATAGCCTGAACGCCGGAACCTGCGACGACGACACCAGCTGCGCCAAGCGTCTTCAGGCCAGCCTGATCCACTTTAGCAACGTCAGCAACGCTAACGCGCAGACGGGTGATACATGCGTCGAGGTTAGTGATGTTCTCTTTACCACCAAACGCGGCGATCAGGGCCGGAGCCATTTCACTGGTTGCGCCCACTTTGTTGTCTTCGCTCGCGTCTTCACGACCCGGCGTTTTCAGATCCAGCGCTTTAATCAGCACACGGAAGACGGTGTAGTAAATAATCGCATAACCTGCACCAACAATCGGGAACAGCCACAGTTTGCTGCTGTTGCCAGACAGAACGATGAAGTCGATCAGACCGTGCGAGAACGATGTACCGTCACGCATACCCAGCAGGATACAGATCGGGAATGCCAGACCTGCCAGAATCGCGTGGATAACGTACAGGATCGGCGCAACGAACATGAAGGAGAACTCGATCGGCTCGGTGATACCGGTCAGGAACGAGGTCAACGCTGCGGAGATCATGATACCGCCCACTTTCGCGCGGTTTTCCGGTTTAGCAGAGTGCCAGATCGCGATAGCCGCAGCAGGCAGACCGTACATTTTGAACAGGAAGCCGCCGGACAGTTTGCCCGCAGTCGGGTCGCCCGCCATATAGCGAGGAATGTCGCCGTGGAACACCTGACCTGCTGCGTTGGTGTATTCACCAATCTGCATCTGGAAAGGAACGTTCCAGATATGGTGCAGACCAAACGGCACCAGGCAGCGTTCAATGAAGCCATAGATACCGAACGCCACAACCGGGTTCTGGTAAGCAGCCCACTGAGAGAACGTCTGGATAGCCGTCCCGATCGGCGGCCAAATGAAGGACAGGATCACGCCGGTGAAGATGGCAGCCAGACCAGAAATGATCGGCACAAAGCGTTTACCCGCAAAGAAGCCCAGATACTCAGGCAATTTGATACGGTAGAAGCGGTTGAACATGTACGCTGCAATCGCACCGGAGATAATCCCCCCGAGAACACCGGTATCCGCCAGGTGTTTTGCTGCGATTTCTTCAGCAGGTAAATGCAGAACCAGCGGCGCAACCACGGCCATGGTTTTGACCATGATGCCGTAAGCGACAACCGAGGCCAGAGCCGAAACGCCGTCGTTGTTGGTGAAGCCCAGTGCGACACCAATGGCGAAAATCAGCGGCATATTTGCAAAAACAGAACCGCCTGCTTCTGCCATAACGTGCGACACAACGGCTGGCAGCCAGCTGAAGTTAGCGGAACCGACGCCCAGCAGGATACCTGCGATAGGCAGTACGGATACCGGTAGCATCAGCGATTTACCGACCTTTTGCAGGTTAGCAAATGCATTCTTAAACATAATTAGGAGTGCTCCTGAGTATTTGTGCTTATACACTTCATCCTTCAAACCGCCTCAGCGTTGGCTGCGCTCGTTCATCCCAGTCACTTACTCAAGTAAGCTCCTGCAATTTACTCACTTGCCGCCCTGATGCAGCCTGAATGATTTTGTGTATTCTACGTTTTCACGCATTGGCGAGGGGGGAGAACCTCGCCGTGGACAGGGCATCTAAGCGCCCTTTATTTATTACACAGAGTAAAATAAATAAGCTCGGTTTTGTTTGACGGCTATCACGTTTCAGCTCCAGACAGCCATAAAACCATCACATTCTGACAAAATGAGTGTCTGAATGTTACAATTTGCTCATTCACCGCCCATTTTGTGGCGGTGAACTTTACTCGCTTTGAATATTAATTACGAGCTTTAAAAAAACTCAGTTAACGGGTTGATTGCAGGCGAGAAGCGTCGATGTGGAACAGGCGGGCAAAGTTTTCAGTGGTTGCCTGCGCCAGTTCTTCAACGGCAACACCCTTCAATACGGCCATATACTCTGCGACATCGCGAACCATTGCAGGCTGGTTCTCTTTACCACGATGCGGCACCGGAGCAAGATAAGGAGAGTCCGTCTCAACCAGCAGACGATCCAGAGGAACATAGCGGGCGGCATCACGTAACTGCTCCGCGTTGCGGAAGGTCACGATCCCGGAAAAAGAGATATAAAACCCAAGATCCAATAATTTACCCGCCGTCTCCCTGTCCTCTGTAAAACAGTGTAGTACGCCACCGCAATCCGTCACTTTTTCTTCGCGCAAAATCGCCAGCGTATCGGCGCGTGCGTCACGGGTATGCACAATCACGGGTTTATTTAATTCACGGCCAATCTGAATATGGTTAATGAAGGATTCTTGCTGGCGAACTTTTGTTTCCGGCGTATAAAAATAATCCAGCCCGGTCTCCCCCATGGCCACCACGCCTTCTTCAGCGGCAAAGCGACGCAGGTTTTCCACATCGTATGTTTCATCCTGGTTTAACGGGTGTACGCCGCAGGAAAACACAACGTTATCCCGCTCGCCAACCAGTTCGCGCATACTTCGGTATCCGGGCAGGGTTGTCGCCACCGCCAGGCAGAACTTCACATCGCGCGCGGCGGCTTTTGCCAGCACGTCATCCACGTCCTTATGCAGAGATTGATAATCCAGGCCATCAAGATGGCAGTGTGAGTCGACTAAAAACATAATGTCTCTCTCAAAGATGGGAAACAGGCAACATGGCGCCTGGTTGCAGGTAATGCTCTATGCGGAGAATAAGATCGGTTAATACCAGTTCGCGGTTTAATCCGGTCACGTTAATCAGCTGTTCGCGACAATGGCAGACATCGCTGAGTATGGCCTGGATGCGTGCGACGGATAACCGTTCAGCTATCGACGCCACCAGCGTTCCGGCATCCTGATTTGTCAGGCTGGAAGCGCCATACTGGTATTTAAGGGCATCCATAAGCAGCGTCGCCAGCCAGTGTAAACGTGTGGCGGCCTGTTCGTGATTCAACACCGACAGAAGGATATACCAGTCGCCGGATTGCAGCGTATTCGCCAGCGCTTCGCAAAGCGCGTTACGATGCGCCCAGCTGTCGGCCTGCAACAACGCCAGAGCGGCGCCGGGAGCCCCTGCGCTCAGGCGCAGCGCCGCCAGCAACGTCTCTTGTGACATTGTCACTTCACGAGAAAGCCAGGAAACAGCGTATTGTTCAGATGGCGGCGCAAGATGATGCAGGCGGCAGCGGCTGCGTAAAGTCGCCAGCAGGCGTGCCGGTTCACGGCTGGCAAGGAAGAACCAGGTTTGCTCCGGCGGCTCTTCCAGCGTCTTTAATAAGGCATTCGCCGCGGCATCAGTCAGCAGGGCCGCATCCGGGATCAACACGACTTTCGCGCCGCCAAGTCGAGAATGTTCGTACAGCTTCTCGCCCACGTCGCGTACCGCGTCCACGCCAAGGGTGCTTTTTCCCTTTTCCGGCAACAGCGAATAATAGTCAGGATGCGTACCCGCCTGCATTAACTGGCAGCCACGACAGCGCCCGCAGCTTTTATGCCCTTCCGGTTGCTGGCACAGCAAATAACGACTGAGGGCATAAATCAGCGCATCATCCCCCATTCCGGGCAACGCCTGAATCAGTAACGCATGGTGGCCCCGACCCGCCTGATAGCTTGCTACCAGTTTTTCAAAGTCTGGCCGTAACCACGGATACCATTTCATGCACCCAGCTCCTTGATCCAGGCCGTTACGGTTGTGCGAATATCGTTCATCACAGCCTCCAGCGGCTGAGTCGCATCAATGGTGCGAATGCTGGCATCGCTGGCGGCCAGTTCAAGGTAGCGGGCACGCGTGCGATTGAAGAAATCCAGAGACTCCTGCTCAATGCGGTCAAGCTCGCCGCGCGCGCGCGCGCGTTTTAAGCCAACCTCCGGCGTCACATCCAGATACAGGGTCAGGTCAGGACGGAAGTCGCCCAATACAGCATCACGCAGCGTCGCCAGCATTGTCTGATCGATCCCACGGCCGCCGCCCTGGTAGGCCTGAGTGGACAGATCATGGCGATCGCCAATGACCCATGTTCCTTTCGCCAGCGCAGGCTTGATAACGGTTTCCACCAGTTGCACTCGCGCGGCATAAAACATCAGCACTTCAGCTTTATCCGTGATCGTTTCATCACCCACCGATTTGATGTCCAGCACCAGACTTCTTAATTTCTCTGCAAGCTGGGTGCCGCCCGGCTCACGCGTAAAAATCATGTCGTGAATACCCAGTTGCTCAAGTGTTTCCACCACCACGTTACGCGCGGTGGTTTTTCCGGCGCCTTCCAGGCCTTCGATGACGATATAGTTACTGCCCATTTTTTTCCTTAAGCACTTTCAGGTAGTCCTGCACTGACCGGTTATGGCTGGCAAGATTGGTGTTAAACGTGTGACCGCCCTTTCCGTCAGCCACAAAATAGAGGTACGGCGTTTTCGCCGGATGCGCGGCGGCTTTCAAAGAGGCTTCGCCAGGCATGGCGATAGGACCTGGCGGCAACCCGGTGATGGTATAGGTGTTATACGCCGTCGGCGTTTCCAGCGCCGCGCGCGACAGCTTACCATTATAACTCGCCCCCATGCCGTAAATCACGGTCGGATCGGTCTGCAAACGCATACCAATACGCAGACGGTTAATAAAGACCGATGCCACCTGGTCGCGTTCGCTGGCGACGGCCGTCTCTTTTTCGATAATAGACGCCATCGTCACCAGTTGATTCTTATCTTTATAAGGCAGCCCTTCCGCGCGCCCTTCCCAGACGTCATCTACCGCTTTAACCATCTTTTGATGCGCACGCTTCAAAAGTGCGACATCGGTGGTGTTGGCGGTATACATCCAGGTGTCCGGCCAGAACCAGCCTTCAAGCCACTCCGGGTTCTCCAGCTTCAGCGCCTGCGCGACGGTTTCGTAACGGTCATCGCTAAGCGTATGCTGAATATAAGGCGCATTTCGCAACTGATTCAGGTAATCGCTCAGGCGCATCCCTTCGACCAGACGTAGCGGGAACTGTGCTTCTTTACCACTTTCCAGCAGTTTCAGCATCTCCCGTACGGTCATATCAGGCGTTAAACGATAGGTGCCCGCTTTAAAGTTTGATAATTCAGGTTCAACGCGCAGCAACCACTGAAACACGCGCGGCCGATTGATAATCTTGTCGGCGTAGAGTTGATCGCCTAATGCCAGACGCCCGGTTCCGGCCTTCAGGGTAAAGATCGTCTCTTCTTTTATTAACAAGGGGCTGTCGGCCAGTTGGCGCACTTTCCACATTCCTGCGCCAGCGGCAATGCCCAACACAACGACCAGCAGAAGGAAAAAGCGTAACATTCTTTTCATGACTAATTCGGGTGCTCACAAAGTGGGGCTAAAAAATCGAACAATGAACGTGCAAACATCAGTTTATCGCCACAGGCGCGCACGGGAATCACGGGCATCAACGCATTGCAGATAACCATCTCATCGGCCTGCATAAGCGCGTCCTCCCCGGCATACACTTCGACAACCTGGAAAGGCGATTGTGCCAGCGACTGTAAACAAAATTGTCGCATAATGCCGTTTACCCCCGCCTGATCCAGGCGCGGCGTATACACCACATTCTCTTTACGCCAGAACAAATTAGCCGCACAGCATTCCGTAACCCATCCCTCGCTGTCAAGAACCAGCGCTTCATCGGCGTTTGTCTGCTCAAGATGAGACCGGATCAGTACCTGTTCCAGCCGGTTAAGGTGTTTTATACCCGCAAGCATAGGGTTACGCCCCAGCCGTACGGGGCTTAGCGCCAGCGTAATACCTTCCGTACGCCAGCGTTCATAATGAGTGGGATAAGGAGAAACGGATAAAATTCGCGTGGCCGCACGACAGTTTGACGGGCTGTAGCCCCTGCCGCCGCTGCCACGACTCAGAATAACTTTCAGTACACCACTGTTCTGGCCTGCTGCCATCGCCATCATTTCGTGTTGCAGTTCCGTCCATTGACTGAAGGGAAGCAGCAGTTTTTCGCAGGCATCCTGCAAACGGCGAAGGTGTGCGGGCAGGAGGCAAATTCTACCGTCACGGATTCGCGCAGTAGTGAAACAGCCATCGCCAAACTGCGTCGCGCGATCGCTGGCGGCAAGAGAATCCTGTTCACGGCCATTAATTAAGAACATAGTGGCTCCTTATTCGTGGTCGATTAGTGTGGCAGGATGGTTAACACAGGACAAGGGAAGAAAGCTGAATAAAAAAGGCCCGACAAGCGGACCTTTTTACTCTCTGGTGGAACGACTTAGACCTTTTTGAAGATCAACGAGCCGTTAGTACCGCCAAAGCCGAAGGAGTTACACAGCGTATACTCCATTCCGTTAACCTGACGAGCTTCGTGAGGCACAAAGTCCAGGTCGCAACCTTCATCCGGGTTATCCAGGTTGATGGTTGGCGGAACCGCCTGGTCGCGCAGCGCCAGAATAGAGAAAATAGACTCTACCGCGCCCGCAGCCCCCAGCAAGTGACCCGTCATGGATTTCGTCGAGCTGACCAGCACACGGCTTGCCGCATCGCCAAAGACAGATTTCACCGCCTGAGTTTCCGCTTTATCGCCTGCCGGCGTAGACGTACCGTGGGCGTTGACGTAACCAATCTGACCCGGCTCAATGGCCGCATCACGCAGCGCATTGACCATCGCCAGCGCGGCGCCCGCGCCGTTTTCCGGCGGTGACGTCATGTGATAAGCATCGCTGCTCATCCCGAAGCCAACGATTTCGGCATAAATTTTCGCGCCGCGCGCTTTTGCATGTTCGTACTCTTCCAGTACCACCATGCCCGCGCCATCGCCGAGAACAAAACCGTCACGCTCTTTATCCCACGGGCGGCTGGCCGCTTGCGGGTTATCATTACGTGTAGACAGCGCACGCGCTGCGCCAAAGCCACCGACACCCAGCGGCGTACTGGCTTTTTCCGCACCACCCGCTACCATCGCGTCCGCATCGCCGTATGCAATGATACGCGCGGCATGACCGATGTTATGTACGCCTGAGGTGCAGGCGGTAGCGATAGAGATGCTTGGCCCACGCAGGCCGTACATGATGGTCAGGTGACCTGCCACCATGTTAACAATCGTCGACGGAACAAAGAACGGGCTGATCTTACGCGGCCCACCGTTCACCAGGGAACTGTGGTTTTCTTCGATCAGTCCGAGACCGCCGATACCAGAGCCGATAGCGGCGCCAATACGGGCTGCGTTCTCTTCCGTTACTTCAAGGCCAGAATCCTGCATGGCCTGAACGCCAGCGACAATTCCATATTGAATGAAGGCATCCATCTTGCGCTGTTCTTTGCGCGAGATGATGTCGTCACAGTTAAAATCCTTTACTAAGCCAGCAAATTTCGTTGCATAGGCGCTAGTATCGAAATGGTCGATCAGGCTGATGCCACTCTGACCGGCAAGGAGAGCTTTCCAGGTAGACTCTACGGTATTGCCGACAGGAGACAACATGCCCAGTCCGGTCACAACTACACGACGCTTAGACACGTTTGTCCTCCAGGGAGGGAAAATGATTCTAGTGGGACAAAAAGATAAAACTCAGGCGGTCGAATGACCGCCTGGAGATGTTCACTTACGCCTGGTGACCGTTGATATAATCAATGGCAGCCTGAACGGTGGTGATTTTCTCAGCTTCTTCGTCCGGAATCTCAGTATCAAACTCTTCTTCCAGAGCCATTACCAGCTCAACGGTGTCAAGAGAATCTGCGCCCAGGTCTTCAACGAAAGAAGCATTGTTGGTAACTTCTTCCTGCTTAACGCCCAGCTGCTCGCCGATAATTTTCTTAACGCGTTCTTCGATAGTGCTCATACTCTTAAATTTCCTATCAAAACTCGCTTTCGCGATGGTTTTCGTAGTGTATAAAATGTTGAAAAATTTGCAACTAAATCCCGGCAGTTCTTACCACGATTTTACGTTATTTTGAGGCCAAGACCTACAATAACGCAAATATTTTTCGTGGTTAAACCATATACATTCCGCCGTTGACGTGCAGAGTCTCACCAGTGATGTAACTTGCTTCGTCAGAGGCTAAAAATGCAACCGCACTGGCGATTTCCTGAGCGCCGCCGAGGCGACCCGCAGGAACCTGCGCCAGAATACCCGCACGCTGATCATCAGACAGCGCACGCGTCATGTCCGTTTCAATAAAGCCCGGAGCCACAACATTGACAGTAATCCCACGCGACGCAACTTCACGCGCCAGTGATTTACTGAAGCCAATCAGACCCGCTTTCGCCGCAGCGTAGTTGGCCTGACCCGCATTTCCCATGGTACCAACCACAGAACCGATAGTGATAATACGTCCATGACGTTTTTTCATCATAGCGCGCATTACCGCTTTTGACAGACGGAAAACAGATGACAGATTGGTTTCGAGAATATCGTTCCACTCATCATCTTTCATTCGCATCAGCAGATTATCGCGAGTGATACCGGCATTATTGACCAGGATATCAACTTCACCAAATTCTGCGCGAATATTTTCCAGAACAGATTCAATAGATGCCGGATCGGTCACATTCAACATCAGACCTTTACCGTTCGCACCTAAGTATTCGCTAATGGCCTGAGCGCCATTTTCGCTGGTAGCAGTACCGATGACTTTCGCGCCACGGGCAACGAGCGTCTCAGCAATTGCGCGGCCAATGCCACGGCTTGCACCGGTAACCAGCGCGACTTTTCCTTCAAAACTCATGGTTTTCCTCTTTTATTGCTCAAGCGCCGCTGACAGTGCCGCCGGTTCGTTTAGCGCCGAGGCCGTCAGGGTGTCAACAATACGTTTAGTCAGACCAGTGAGGACTTTACCTGGACCCACTTCATAAAGGTGTTCAACACCTTGTGCTGCGATAAATTCTACACTCTTCGTCCACTGCACCGGGTTGTACAGCTGGCGTACCAGCGCATCACGGATAGCGTTAGCGTCGGTTTCACACTTCACGTCAACGTTATTCACAACCGGTACGGTCGGGGCATTGAAGGTGATTTTCGCTAATTCAACCGCCAGCTTATCAGCCGCAGGTTTCATCAGCGCACAGTGTGACGGCACGCTTACCGGCAGCGGCAGCGCACGTTTTGCGCCAGCGGCTTTACAGGCTGCGCCCGCACGTTCAACCGCGTCTTTATGCCCGGCGATAACCACCTGGCCCGGAGAGTTAAAGTTCACCGGAGAAACCACCTGGCCTTCAGCCGCCTCTTCACACGCTTTGGCGATGGACGCATCATCCAGACCGATGATCGCCGCCATTGCGCCGGTGCCTTCCGGCACAGCTTCCTGCATGAATTTGCCGCGCAGTTCAACCAGACGAACCGCATCGGCGAAATCGATGACGCCAGCACATACCAGCGCGGAGTATTCCCCCAGGCTGTGTCCCGCCATCAGCGCAGGCGCTTTACCGCCCTGCTGCTGCCATACGCGATACAGCGCAACGGAAGCGGCCAGCAATGCGGGCTGAGTCTGCCAGGTCTTATTCAGTTCTTCCGCAGGCCCTTGCTGCGTCAGCGCCCACAGATCATAACCCAGCGCCGCAGAAGCTTCAGCAAAGGTTTCTTCTACGATCGGGTAGCTGGCTGCCATTTCAGACAACATCCCAACCGTCTGGGAACCCTGCCCCGGGAACACAAAAGCAAATTGCGTCATGTTTAAATCCTTATACTAGAAACGAACCAGCGCGGAGCCCCAGGTGAATCCACCCCCGAAGGCCTCAAGCAATACCAACTGCCCGGCTTTAATCCGCCCGTCGCGCACGGCTTCATCCAGCGCGCACGGCACAGAGGCCGCAGAGGTGTTGCCGTGTCTGTCCAGCGTAACCACCACATTATCCATCGACATACCCAGCTTTTTCGCTGTCGCGCTGATGATGCGCAGGTTAGCCTGGTGCGGAACCAGCCAGTCCAAAGCGGAACGATCCAGATTATTCGCCGCCAGCGTCTCGTCAACGATGTGTGCCAGTTCAGTTACCGCCACTTTAAACACCTCGTTGCCCGCCATCGTCAGATAAATCGGATTTTCTGGATTGACGCGATCGGCGTTTGGCAGCGTCAGCAACTCACCATAGCTGCCGTCTGCATGAAGATGCGTCGAAATAATGCCTGGTTCTTCAGATGCGCTCAGAACCGCTGCGCCCGCGCCGTCACCAAAGATAATGATCGTCCCGCGATCGGTGGGATCGCAGGTGCGCGCCAGGACATCGGAACCGATGACCAGCGCATATTTAACGGCGCCTGATTTTACATACTGATCGGCAACGCTTAACGCGTAGGTAAAACCGGCGCAGGCCGCTGCAACGTCAAACGCCGGGCAGCCTTTAATGCCCAACATACTCTGAATCTGGCATGCTGCGCTTGGGAAAGCATGTGTTGCTGAGGTGGTCGCAACCACAATCAAGCCAATCTGGTCTTTATTGATGCCCGCCATTTCAAGCGCGCGGTTTGCGGCTGTATAGCCCATCGTCGCGACTGTTTCGTTTGGCGCTGCAATATGGCGTTCACGGATGCCTGTACGCGTGACAATCCACTCGTCAGACGTCTCTACCATCTTTTCCAAATCGGCGTTAGTACGCACTTGTTCAGGCAGATAGCTGCCAGTACCAATAATCTTTGTATACATGTACGCTCAGTCACTTTTCGGTTATATACCACCGCGTGCAAACTGCTGGTATGTTGGTTGCGCTCAGATTACACCGTTAATTGTGCACCCGTGAGTGTCCGTTTTTGCCACCTTCCAACAGTTCGAATCCGGCTGGGTATACAGATTCCAGGCGAGCGGCAATTCGCTGAGGAACTTGTCGCTGCACCGCCTGCACTGCCTGTTCAATCGCGACGGCAAATGCTCGCTGATTGGCCGCACCATGACTTTTAATCACCGTGCCACGCAATCCTAACAGACAGGCGCCATTATACTGGTCGGGGTTGAGGTGACTGAATCGCCTCGTCAGGCTTTTTTGTAACCAACGTTTTAATAACAGCAGCCACCACGACCGTTTTTTACTCTCACCCTGAGATTTCAGCAGTGAAAGGAACATCCTGACAACCCCTTCCATTGTCTTTAATGTGACATTACCTGTAAATCCGTCACATACCAGCACATCAGTTTTTCCCGTCAATAATTCATTGGCTTCAAGATAACCAATGTAATTGATGGAAGGGACTGTTTTGAGCAACGCAGAGGCATCACGAATACTGTCGAGACCTTTGGTTTCTTCTTCACCAATATTGAGCAACGCCACGCGGGGATTGGTTATCCCAATCACCTCTTCCGCCATCACGGACCCCATCACGGCAAACTGCACCAACATGGTACTGTCACAATCGACGTTGGCGCCTAAATCCAGCACCACCGTTTTTCCTTTCTGCTGATGCGGTAAAACCGTCATCAACGCAGGACGCTCAATGCCCTCAAGGGGTTTGAGCAATAATTTCGCAAGTCCCATGAGCGCGCCCGTATTACCGGCGCTCACACAGGCTTCGGCTCGACCTTCTTTCACGAGCTCCAGGGCCACACGCATTGAGCTGCCGCGACTGGCGCGGATAGCCTGCGAAGGCCGGGCATCACTGGCAATAACTGACTGTGCAGGGATAATCTGCAGACGCGAACGTTGTTCAAAGTCAGCTTTGGCAAGTAATGGCGTGATGGTATCGGGATCCCCGACTAAAAGAAGTGTGAGTTGCGAATTAGAATTCAGTGCCTGCAGTGCTGCAGGCACTGTCACGGAAGGGCCGAAATCTCCCCCCATGACATCTAACGCCAGGGTTAGACGTGTCAAGGTATCGTCGCTGCCTGGTTTGGTGTTTCCCCGCTTACGCGGGGAAATCCTCACTAAGCTTCATCACGCTTGCGCGTGATTACTTAGCGATGACCTTACGGCCGCGGTAGTAACCGTCGGCAGTGATGTGGTGACGCAGGTGTTTTTCACCAGAAGTTTTGTCTACAGACAGGCTGGTGACTGCGGTCAGAGCGTCATGAGAACGACGCATGCCACGTTTGGAACGGGTTGGTTTATTCTGTTGTACGGCCATGGACCTTACTCCTCAATTACTTACGCTTTAAGCTGGCTAATACGGCAAATGGGTTTGGTTTTTGCGCTTCATCAGGCAGTTCACCAAAGACCATGTCCGCCTCGGACACTTCACAGTGTTCAGAATCATGCACCGGAACTACCGGCAAGGAGAGGATGATTTCATCTTCAACCATTGCAAGCAGATCGATTTCACCGAATTCGTTAACCTCAATCGGCTCATACGCTTCCGGGAGTGCTTCAGCCTGTTCGTCAGAACGAACCGGACTAAAACAATACGTTGTGTGAACCTGATGGGTAAACGGCTTCCCGCAACGCTGGCATTCGAGCGATACCGTCACCTTCGCATCACCCGTAATAACGGCGAGACGCTGGTTATCGATAGCGAACGACATGGAGCATTCCACATCACTGTCCACACTGACTACAGAATCGGCGACGCGCTCTACCAGATCAGAAGTATAGATACCTTCATAATCGAGGCGTTTTTGAGCCGTACGAACCGGATCAAGAGTCAGGGGTAATTTTACCTTTTGCATAGGGCGCGCATATTAACTTTGTAACGTCATAGAGTCAAAGAAAAAGGCAGCCTGCGGTTGCCTTTTGCCAATAATTCGCACACATTGCGGGTTACAGACTTATTTTCGCTCAAACCGTGACTGTATGTCATGCTTGAAGGACGAAGAGCATAGTTTAAGATGGCTCTCATTAATACGCTATATCTGAGGGAAAAAAATATGCCCCGTCTCATCCTTGCTTCTACCTCTCCCTGGCGTCGCGCGCTGCTCGAAAAACTGGCGATCCCTTTCGAGTGCGCGGCTCCCGAGGTTGACGAAACGCCCATGTCTGGCGAAGCGCCGCGCCATTTGGTCTCTCGCCTCGCACAGGCGAAAGCGCAATCGCTCGCCCACCGTTTCCCCGATCATCTGATTATTGGCTCCGATCAAATTTGCGTTCTGGATGGCGAAATTACCGGCAAACCGTTAACCGAAGAAAAAGCGCGCCAGCAATTAACCAAAGCCAGCGGTAATATTGTGACGTTTTATACCGGACTGGCGCTTTATAATTCTGCAACCGGACATTTACAAACGGAAGTCGAACCGTTTGATGTGCATTTCCGCCATTTAAGCGAAACGGAAATAGAGGACTATGTCCGCAAAGAGCGTCCATTGCATTGTGCCGGAAGTTTTAAAAGCGAAGGTCTTGGCATTGCCCTTTTCGAACGCCTGGAGGGGCGAGATCCCAATACGCTTATTGGGCTACCGCTGATTGCGCTGTGCCAGATGCTGCGCCGGGAGGAGATGAACCCGCTGATGGCATAGTAGACGCGTCTGGTGGCGACGCTAAAACATCTTATCAGGCCCACAGCGGAGCAATGCCCGTAGGCCTGATAAGCACAGCGTCATCAGCCGGATAACGACGTAAACGTCTTATCCGGCCTACAGGTTTAGCGCGATAATATCGCAACGCGCATCAGGCTTTGTTACGTAACACCTGAAGGCAATGCTTGAGTTGGTTATCCATCGGCGCTTCGATACGCATCACCTCGCCAGTCCCCGGATGGGTAAACTTCAGCGCTGCCGCGTGCAGAAAAAGCCGTGACAGCCCCGTTCCCGCAAGCTGCTTATCAAATTCGCGATCGCCGTAACGATCGTCAAACGCGATCGGATGGCCCGCATGCAGCGTATGCACACGAATCTGATGCGTACGTCCCGTCACCGGGCTACAGCGCACCAGCGTCGCAAACGCATAGCGCTCTTCAACTTTAAAGCGCGTTTCGGAGGGTTTTCCTTCCTGACTCACACGTACAATACGTTCGCCGCTTTGCAAAATATTCTTTAATAAAGGCGCCTGTACCGATTTAACATGCGACTGCCACTGGCCGCGAACCAGCGCCAGATAATCTTTCTGCATCCCCTTCTCACGCAGTTGCTCATGCAAAGAACGCAGCGCTGAGCGTTTTTTCGCAACCAGCAGTACGCCAGAGGTATCGCGGTCAAGACGATGCACCAGTTCCAGGAAACGCGCTTCTGGCCGCAACGCGCGCAGCCCTTCGATAACGCCGAAGCTCAACCCGCTTCCGCCATGTACCGCCGTGCCGGAAGGTTTGTTCAGCACCAGGATATGGTCATCTTCATACAAAATGACATCGGCCAGCGCCGCCACTTTTTGCAGATGCGGCGAAACGGCCTCTTCTTCGCGTTCGGCGACGCGCACCGGCGGAATACGCACTTCATCCCCGGCTTCGAGCTTATATTCCGGTTTGATGCGTTTTTTGTTCACCCGCACTTCACCTTTACGCAAAATGCGGTAAATCATGCTTTTCGGTACGCCTTTGAGTTGCGTGCGCAAAAAGTTATCGATGCGTTGCCCCGCTTCGTCGGCAGTAATGGCAACTATTTTTACGGATGGAGTCTCAGTTTTCATGGGGGCCGATTCTAAATAGCCATAAGGATTAGCGCCACTCATTTTTCTATGCTTATATTTACTTCTATATCCTGTTACTCACGTTCAACATGACCAATTTGCTGGTTATTAAACCAATCGCCATGAGGAAGTGAAAAAACTGTGAGTAACCGGGTGATAAATGGTAAAAGTCATCTTGCTATAACAAGGTTAGCAGTGGAATAATGTAACCGTTTCCGTGTCGAACCTTGTTAAAACAAGAAATTTTACGGAATGACCCATTTTGCCAGACAGATCATCAACGCAGCAATGGCGTAAGACGTATTGATTTTTCAGGCAGTTAGCGGGCTGCGGGTTGCAGTCCTTACCGGTATATGTTCTATGTACTACGCGTTGCAGAAAGGCGGCAAATCTGGGAATCCCCAGGAGCTTATGCCCGGGTGAGCAGATAAAGCCAACGCATCTGCGGCGTGAAAGACGATGAACATAATGGAATCTTCTCTGGAGAGTAACTCCCAGGCTGTTCCCCTGATAATTGCGCTGTATTTCCGTATGAAATACAGGCAACCGACACTCTGCGCCTCTTTGAGCAGACGATAACCGTGAGGTTGGCGACGCGAATAGACACGAGGCCATCGGTTCACACCCGGAAAGGCATTACTATGCCCGCAGCTTAGTCGTCAATGTAAGAATAATGAGTAAGTTACGATGAAAAGAATGTTAATCAACGCAACTCAGCAGGAAGAGTTGCGTGTTGCCCTTGTAGATGGGCAGCGCCTGTACGACCTGGACATTGAGAGTCCAGGACACGAGCAGAAAAAAGCGAACATCTATAAAGGCAAAATTACCCGTATCGAACCGAGTCTGGAAGCGGCTTTTGTTGATTACGGCGCTGAACGTCACGGTTTCCTCCCGTTAAAAGAAATTGCCCGCGAATATTTCCCCGCCAACTACAACGCCCACGGCCGTCCAAACATTAAAGATGTGTTGCGCGAAGGTCAGGAAGTGATTGTTCAGATTGATAAAGAAGAACGCGGCAACAAAGGCGCTGCGCTGACGACGTTTATCAGTCTGGCAGGGAGCTATCTGGTTTTAATGCCGAACAACCCGCGCGCGGGCGGCATCTCCCGTCGCATTGAAGGCGACGATCGCACCGAATTAAAAGAAGCGCTGGCAAGCCTCGAACTGCCTGACGGCATGGGGCTTATCGTGCGTACCGCAGGCGTCGGCAAATCCGCCGAAGCGTTGCAGTGGGACCTGAGCTTCCGCCTGAAACACTGGGAAGCGATTCAGAAAGCCGCTGAAAGCCGCCCTGCTCCATTCCTGATCCATCAGGAAAGCAACGTTATCGTCCGCGCATTCCGTGACTACTTACGTCAGGATATCGGCGAAATTCTTATCGATAATCCGAAAGTGCTTGAGCTGGCGCGCCAGCACATCGCGGCGTTGGGCCGCCCGGATTTCAGCAGCAAGATTAAGCTTTATACCGGCGAGATTCCGCTGTTCAGCCACTACCAGATCGAGTCGCAAATTGAATCCGCCTTCCAGCGTGAAGTGCGTCTGCCTTCCGGCGGCTCTATCGTTATTGACACAACCGAAGCGTTAACCGCGATTGATATTAACTCCGCGCGTGCCACACGCGGCGGCGATATCGAAGAAACCGCGTTTAACACAAACCTGGAAGCGGCCGATGAAATTGCTCGCCAGTTGCGCTTGCGCGACCTCGGCGGCCTGATCGTTATCGACTTCATCGACATGACGCCAGTACGCCACCAGCGCGCGGTGGAAAACCGTCTGCGCGAAGCGGTACGTCAGGATCGTGCGCGTATCCAGATTAGCCATATTTCTCGTTTTGGCCTGCTGGAGATGTCCCGCCAGCGTCTCAGCCCGTCTCTGGGCGAGTCCAGCCATCACGTCTGCCCACGCTGTAGCGGCACCGGCACCGTCCGCGACAACGAATCGCTCTCCCTGTCTATTCTGCGTCTGATTGAAGAAGAAGCGCTGAAAGAGAATACCCAGGAAGTTCACGCCATTGTTCCGGTTCCGATCGCCTCTTACCTGCTTAACGAAAAGCGCACCGCGGTTAATGCTATTGAGACTCGCCAGGATGGCGTGCGCTGCGTGATCGTACCAAACGATCAGATGGAAACGCCGCACTACTCCGTTTTGCGCGTACGTAAAGGGGAAGAAACGCCAACCCTGAGCTACATGCTGCCGAAACTGCATGAAGAAGCGATGGCGTTGCCTTCTGAAGAAGAGTACGCCGAGCGTAAACGCCCTGAACAACCAGCACTGGCGACCTTCGCGATGCCGGAAGTGCCGCCTGCGCCGACGCCAGCAGAACCTGCGGTGAAAACAGCGACGGCAGCACCGAAAGCCGTTGCCACTGCGCCTGCACAGCCAGGTCTGCTTACCCGCTTCTTCGGCGCGCTGAAAAACATGTTCAGCGGCAGCGAAGTCGCCAAGCCGATTGAACAACCTGCACCGAAAGCAGAAGAAAAACCGGAGCGTCAGCAGGATCGTCGTAAGTCTCGCCAGAATAATCGCCGCGACCGTAACGATCGCCGTGACAACCGTGATAATCGCGACAACCGCGCTGAAGGCGGTGAAAACCGTGATGACAACCGTCGTAACCGTCGTCAGGCGCAGCAGCAGAACGCAGAAGCGCGTGACAACCGCCAGCAGTCTAACGACGTTGCCGATAAGGCGAAGTCCGGTGACGAGCAGCAGACGCCGCGTCGTGAACGCAACCGTCGTCGCAACGATGAAAAACGTCAGGCACAGCAAGAAGTCAAGGCGCTGAATCTGGATGAGCAACCGGCTCAGGAGACGGAACAGGAAGAACGCGTTCGTCAGGCGCAGCCTCGCCGCAAACAGCGTCAGCTGAGCCAGAAAGTTCGTTACACAGACTCTGCAACCTCTGAAGCAGAAGCTGTCGCAACGCCAGTCGTCGAAGACGCTGTCGCCGCCCAGCCTGCTACGCAAAGCGCGCCTGCTCAGCGTACTGAACTGGCGAAAGTCGACCTGCCAGCGATCGCAGACGTTGCGCCAGCAGAGCAGGAAGAAAACGGCGAAGCGCGTGATAACGCAGGAATGCCGCGTCGCTCCCGTCGTTCTCCTCGCCACCTGCGCGTCAGCGGCCAGCGTCGTCGTCGCTACCGCGATGAGCGTTACCCGCTTCAATCGCCAATGCCGTTAACCGTCGCTTGCGCTTCACCGGAAATGGCGTCTGGCAAAGTGTGGATTCGCTACCCTGTCGCCCGTCCTCAGGATACGCAGGTTGAAGCACAGCACGAAGAAGAGACCGTACAAGCTCAGCCGGTTGCAGTAGAGCCGCAGGTCGTCGCTGCCGCAGCTGAACAGGTTGTAGACGCACCGGTTCAAACTGAAACCGTTGTCGCTGAACCTCAGCCCGCTACTGTGGAAACAACGCATCCTGAAGTGATTGCCACCCCGGTTGAAGAACAACCTCAGGTGATTGCAAAGGCTGACGTCCCTGTTGCGCAGGAAGTCGCTGCACAAGCGGAACCTGCCGCTGACGTTCAGGAAACCACGACGGCTGAAGAATCCGCTGACGTTGTCATCGCCGAACCGGAAGAGATCGTTAAAGAAACGGTTGAACCTGTCGTTGTTGCCGCTGAACCGGAAGAGATTATCGCTGCGCCAGTCGCCGTTGCAGTTGCAGTTGCTGAAACCGTGTCAGAAAGCGCGGTAACTACCGGGGAGAAACCCGTCAGCCACGCCAGTGCGCCGATGACCCGCGCGCCTGCGCCGGAATATGTCCCGGAAGCGCCACATCACAGCGACTGGCAGCGCCCTGCCTTCATCTTTGAAGGTAAAGGTGCGGCAGGTGGTCATAGCGCAACGCATCAGGCCGCCGCGCCAGCCACGCGCCCGCAGCCTGTAGAATAAGCTGAACGCGATGTTAAAGATAAGCCGACCTGCGGGTCGGCTTTTTTGTACCTGCAATCGGTGCCCGTTATCTGTTTTCCGGGCAAAAAAATGCCCGCTCCGGGGTGAAGGGAGCGGGCAGACAAAACATACCCAGTTTCATGATATGTTTCAAAACATGTGCTATCTGTTCAACTGAAACAGAGACATTCCTTGCATATCGCTAAACGCTTTATAGGACGCCTGTAACGCAGCCTGTTGCATTACATACGACGAGATGGCCGCGTTCCAGTCCACATCGACCAGATCGCTCATCTGCTGCGCCTGACCCAGCGCGCGCTCACTTCCCAATGAATCCAGGGAATCCAGCTCACTCAATTGCGTTCCCAGTTCCGCACGAACGGTCAGGACGTTATTAAGTGAATTTCTTAAACCGCGATTCGTTTTATCAATCGCCGCATCGGCTTCCGCCTTCTTCACATCATCGCCGGCAACCGGCGTATTCAGCGCTGCAATGGCCGTATCCAGCATCGCAAACAGGTTGGTTTCTGAGGCGCTGTTATCAGGCTCCGGTACGGCATTACTGGTAATACGATTAAAAATCTGATCGCCCGTATGGCCAATTACCATCGTACGCGAAACATCAACTTGTTGGATGATGTTTTCAGTGCCCCCACTATAGTCACCATTCGCCTGATCAAACGGCGCTTTTTCAGTTTTATAGCCCGCGAAAATGTAACGACCGTTGCCGTCGGTGCTGTTGGCCAGGTTCATTAACTGATCGCGAACCCCCTGTAGTTCGATCGCCAGCGAGGCACGGTCATCGTCGCTTAAGGTGCCGTTAGCGGCGTTAACGATTTTTTCCTGCGCCGTTTGAATCGAAGTAGTCACCTGGCTTAGCACGTTTTCTTCCAGCGACACTTTCTGAGTGGCAAAGGTACGTGCCAGCGCATACTGACTGTTCTGAGCCTGGGCCTGAGCGAGTACGATAGCCTGAGAAGCAGCGACAGGATCGTCAGATGGATTAATCACGCGCTTACCGGTGGACATCTGCTCACCGTACTTCATCCATTCAGCCTGGGAATTGGTGATACCACGCATATTCTGCTGGTACATCATCTGGGTACTGATACGCATTTATCCTCCTCTCCCTTAGCGAATGCCCAACAGCGCATCAAACAGCGTATTCGCGGTTTGCAGCACCTGGGCGTTCGCCAGGTAGTACTGCTGATAGCGTTGCAGGTTGCCGTATTCTTCATCAAGGTTAACGCCGGAAATCGATTGCTGCTGGTTGTACAATTGCGTCACGACATTACCCTGCGCCGTACTGCTGGTTTTCAACGTAGCGGTTTTGTTCCCCACATCGCTGACCAGCGTCGCGTAAGCATCATTAAAGGACTTATTGCCTACCGTTTTCTGGGTTTGTAAATCCAGCAGTGCCTGACCGTTACGGTTATCACTTTCACCCGCATCAGCATCAGAGGCCATTGCGATTTTGGATTCATCGGTCACCAGCACGTTCATGTTCACAATGGCATCGCTGACCGGCTTCAGGGTAAAGCTGTCATTCGCATTTGCCCCTGCCCCGACCGTCACTTCCAGCCCATCAAACGTCAGTTTCCCGTTGGTTTCAATCGCCTTAAAGCTGGTGTTGTCTGACAAGCGCGTGACCTGCCAGTCCTGACCATCAAATACCAGCTTATAATTGGTAGCCTGTACCGCGGAACTGTCGGTGACTTCCGCAGACAAGGTTCCGCTACCCGTATTTTTCGCATTACTCAATACGGACGGTTTACCGATGGAAAAGAAGTCCTCGCCCTGATCGCCATTGGCATCATATCCCTGTTTATGCTGGGCATTAAACGCTTCGGCAAAGGCCAGCGCCAGCTGGTTGAGGGTATTGCGAGTCTGATCCAGATCCTGAGAGCGGAACGTCAGCAACCCGCCAAGCGAGCCGCTATTGAGCAATTTTTCCGGGATTTCAACGTTTCCGGCAGTCGCATCAACATAGGCGACCGTGGTGCGTGACGGATCGGCGCTGGACGGCACCGCAGCCAGTTGACGAGCACTGCTGCCCTGCACCAGGGTATAGCCATTCGCCATCGTCAGGTTATAGGTGCCGCCGTCCTGGACGCTAACTTCCACACCAACAATCTGGTTCAGCTCACTCACCAGTTGGTCGCGTTGGTCGAGAAGATCGTTCGGTGAAGCGCCCGCGCCCACCCCGGTCAGACGGGAAATCTGATCGTTTAGGCTGGCGATCTGCTTCGTGTAATTATTGATCTGTTCAACGCTGGAGCCAATGGCAATATTGACCTGCTTATCCTGATCGCGCAGGTACTGATCGGTCGTTTTAAACTGGTTTACCAGGCCGTCGGCTTTACCGATAAGCGCCTGACGCGCCGCCGGGTCCTCCGCGTTGCTGACCAGCGTTTGCAGGCTGGAGAAGAAATCCTGCAAGGAGGTCGAAATTGAGCTAGTGGTACTGGAGAGCAGGTTATCAATTTTCGACATTTGCTCATACCGCACGGTCAAACCACTGCTCTGATTCTGCGCTGCGCGTAACTGATTGGTAATAAAAGAATCATACTCACGCTGTACGCCAGAAACGTAGACGCCATTACCGACCCAACCGCCCGCTCCCAGCGTACTGTTGGCCTGCGCCATAATCGTCGTCTGTCGGGTATACCCGGCAACGTTATAGCTGGAGATGTTATTACTGGCAGTATTTAACGCAGCCTGGGCTGCGCTAAGTCCGCTCATGGCGTTGTTAATTAAGCTGGACATGGAGGTTCCTTGTAATCCTTCAATACTGGTTATTATCGGCAGCAGGTTTCTGGACTTGAGCTATTTAAAAGAGATTGTCGAGATTCGCGCTGTACGTTTTGCTCACCTTGTCGCTCATGGATTTCAGCTGTTGAATCATGCTGGTTAATTTACGCGCATAGTCAGGATCGGTTGCATAACCGGCATTTTGTAACGCCTGTGCGCCCTGTTCAGCGGTAGACGCGGCGGTCACCGCGGCATAGCGCGGGTTACGGGTCAGCAGCCCCACATAATCCGATAGCGCCTCCAGATAGGAGCTGTAAACGCGGAATTTCGCTTTTACCTTCTTCGCTTCGCCGTTCTCATATTCGGTGGTGGTGATCTCTGTTACCGGCCCCTTCCAGTTGGACGAGGCCTTAATGCCAAACAGGTTAAAGCTCGGCTCGCCATTTTCACGGCGGATCTGTCGCTGACCCCATCCCGACTCCAGCGCCGCCTGCGCCAGAATCAGATGATGCGGCACGCCGCTTTGTTCACTCGCCAGGCGTGCCGGAAGCGAAAGCTGGGCCAGGAAGTCTTTGCTGTCGCCGGACAGCGGCTCATCATTATTTTCCGGCGCTTTTGGCATCGCCTTACGCACCAGCTGCGTCAGCGCCTGATTTTGATAGCTGGTCACCGTTTCCAGAGGGAACTTCATTGGTACCTGCGGCGCTTCTTCCGCAGGCTGCGTCTGCCCCTCGGTCATCTGCCTGACCATCATCTCCGCCAGTCCCAACCCTTTACCGGCGGTCATCTGCTGCGCAATCTGCTGGTCATACATGCTGGTGTACAGTCGCGTTTGATCGCTGCTGAATATGCCGTCTTTCGGCAGCGCTTCACGCATGCTTTTCAGCATCATCTGCACAAACATCCCTTCAACCTGACGAGCGACCGGGCGGATATTCGCCGCGGGGTCTTGCCCCGCTTTGGCTTTCAGCTCATTGAGCGATTGCGCATCCCAGGCCGCGCTGGCCAACAGTTTGCTGTCACCAATCATCAGATAATTTCCAGTTTGGCGCGCAGACAACCCGCGCTCTGCATGGATTGCAGGATGGACATCAGATCCATCGGCGTGGCGCCCAGCGCATTCAGCGCGCGGACAACGTTGTTCAGGTTGGCGCTGGAACGGACGCTTTGCAGCGAACCGCCGCTCTGACGTAAATCAATCTGCGTTTGTGGCGTGACGACCGTCTGCCCCCCGCCAAACGGCGTGTCCGGCTGGCTGACGTTCGCCTGGCGATTCACCGTTACGGACAAATTGCCCTGCGCGACGGCGCAGCTGTCCAGCGTCACTTCACGGTTCATCACCACGGAACCGGTACGGGAGTTAATCACCACCTTCGCGTCCTGTGGTGTGACGTTCACCTCCAGATTCTGGATATCCGCCAGGAAACGGACCTGCGAGCTGTTGCCGCTGGGTACGCGAACCTGAATCGTGCGCGCATCCAGCGCAGTCGCACTGCCATAGCCACGGGCACGGTTGATGATGTCAGTGATCTGCTGCGCCATTGCGAAGTCTTCGTTGTTCAGTTGCAGATTGAGGGTATTTCCGCCGCCAAACTGGCTGGGCAGCTCGCGTTCAATAATTGCGCCATTGGTGATACGCCCGCCATTGAGTTGGTTAACCTGCACGCTGCTGCCGCCCGCAGACGCCCCTGCGCCGCCGACTAAAATATTTCCCTGCGCCAGGGCATACACCTGGCTATCGACCCCTTTCAGCGGCGTCATCAGCAATGTACCGCCGCGCAGACTTTTCGCGTTCCCCATTGAGGACACCACCACGTCGATCGTTTGCCCCTGGCGACCGAATGCCGGAAATTGCGCCGTGACCATTACCGCCGCAACGTTTTTCAACTGCATATTGGTGCCCGTCGGGACGGTGATCCCCAACTGAGACAGCATGTTATTCAGCGTCTGGGTGGTAAAGGGCGTCTGGGTCGTCTGGTCGCCCGTCCCGTCCAGGCCAACTACCAGCCCATAACCAATCAGCGAGTTTTCCCTCACCCCCTGCACGCTGGTCAGATCCCGAATACGATCGGCATGCGCCAGGGTGGTTGCCAGTATCAGTACAATTCCAACAAGAGATTTAAACACTGGAGACCTCGCTTACATCGGCGACAAGTTAAGGAAGAAACGTTGCAGCCAACCCATATTTTGCGCCTCGTTGATATAGCCGTTGCCGACATATTCAATGCGCGCATCCGCAACCTGTGTTGACGGAACGGAGTTGCTGCCGCTGATGGTGCGTGGGTTCACGACCCCGGAGAAGCGGATGAACTCAGTGCCCTGATTAATGGCGATCTGTTTTTCACCCACGACGTGTAAATTGCCATTTGCCAGTACCTGATCGACGGTCACGGTCAGCGTGCCGCTAAAGGTATTGCTGGCGTTCGCGCCGCCTTTACCATTGAAGGAGTTCCCGCCAGAGGCTTCCATATCTGCACGCGCGTTGCCGAACAATCCCTGCAAATAACGAGGAACCGTATCAAAGCCGAAGTTGGTTTTACCGTCACGGCTGGCATTGGCGGAGGAGCTCTTACTGGCGCTGACGTTTTCCTGCAATACAATCGTCAGCGTATCGCCGATATTGCGTGGACGTCGGTCTTCAAACAGCGGCTGATAGCCATAGTTAATCGGCTGCGCAGACTGAAAAATGGAACCATTCGCCACCGGAGTCGGGCCCGGTATGGGCTGTGCAGTGGTCGCGCCCTGCACGAGCGGTGTGGAAGGTATCCAGGCACATCCTGTCAGTGAAACCACCAGCAGGGCCATAATCGGGTAATGGTGCGCAGCGTATTTTTGCATTGCCTTCATCTTCAAAATCAGTGTGCCGGTGAGGTTTCCCTCACCGGACGACACTTAGAGTTGCGTCAGTTTTTGCAGCATCTGATCGGTAGTCGATACCGCTTTGCTGTTAATTTCGTAAGCGCGCTGAACCTGGATCATATTCACCAGTTCTTCCGCCACGTTTACGTTAGAGGTTTCGACATAGCCCTGATACAGCAGACCCGCACCGTTAAGCCCTGGCGTACTCTCATTCGGCGCACCCGAGGATTGCGTTTCGGTGTACAGGTTTTCACCAATGCTTTCCAGACCCGTATCGTTCATGAACGTGGTCAGGTTAAGCTGCCCCACCTGTACTGGCGCGGCCTGCCCCTGCTGAGTTACGCTTACCACGCCATCGCGACCCACGGTGATGCTCAGCGAGTTCGCCGGAATGGTGATCGCTGGCTGTACCTGGAAGCCGCCTGCCGTGACCAGTTGGCCGTTCTGATCCACCTGGAAAGAACCGTCACGGGTATAAGCAGAAGTGCCATCCGGCAACATCACCTGGAAGAAGCCCTGCCCTTTGATGGCGACATCTTTACTGTTGTTGGTCTGAGACAGGTTGCCCTGACTATGCAGACGCTCGGTGGCGACCGGGCGAACGCCCGTACCGATTTGCAGACCAGAAGGTAAGGTCGTCTGTTCTGACGACTGCGCGCCAGGCTGACGAATCGTCTGGTACAGCAGGTCTTCAAACACCGCGCGTTGACGCTTAAAACCATTGGTGCTGACGTTTGCCAGGTTGTTGGCAATCACATCCATGTTGGTTTGCTGCGCGTCCAGGCCGGTTTTGGCGATCCATAATGAACTGATCATAAAATGTCCTGTATTAACTCATCGACAGCAGTTGGTTAGCGCGCCCGGCATTGTCATCCACGCTGCTGATAACCTTCATCTGCATTTCAAAACGGCGGGCGTTAGCGATCATATCGCTCATGGCGGACACCGCATTCACGTTACTGCCCTCCAGTACGCCAGACATCACGCGAATGGACGGGTCAGCCTGCAACACCGGGCCACGCGCAGCCTGTGTCGCCGCGCTTAAACGGAACATACCGTCATCGCCGCGTTGCACTTCGCTGCCAAGCGCTTTCACCAGCTTCAGACGTCCTACCGGTGCGACGGTATTGGCCGGATCGCCAGGGTTAAGCGCAGAGATAGTCCCGTCTGCCGCGATAGTGATTTCTGAACCTTCAGGAACGGCAATCGGCCCGGCTTCACCGATAACCGGATGCCCCTGAATTGTCAGTTGCCCGGTCGGGTCCACCTGAATGCTGCCGTTACGGGTGTATCCCTCGTTACCATCAGCGGTCTGAACAACCAGCCAGCCATCCTGTTGCAGCGCCACATCCAGCGGGCGCGAGGTGTAATCCATCTGCCCGGGCGTCATATCGGCTCCCGGCGTGGATGCGGCCACCAGCGTACGCGTCGGTAAAGAGAGACCTTCCACCGGCACCGCGCGCAACGCATTAAGTTGCGCACGAAAACCCGGCGTGGAGGCGTTCGCCAGGTTGCTGGCCGTCACCGCTTGTTGATTAAGCGTCTGACTGGCCGCGCCCATGGCGGTATATATTGCGTGATCCATTAAGCCATCCCGTCAGGCGCTTAGCGCAGGTTAACCAGGGTGTTGAGGATCTGATCCTGGGTTTTGATGGTCTGCGCGTTTGACTGATAGTTACGCTGCGCGACGATCATATTCACCAGCTCTTTACTCAAATCCACGTTTGAGGATTCCAGCGCGCCATTGGTCAACTTACCGAAGTTACCCGTACCCGCCGTACCAAGCAGCGCAACGCCTGAAGCCTGCGTCGCCGCCCAGACGTTATCACCCTGAGAAGCCAGACCTTCATTGTTGGCGAAGTTAGCCAGCACGATCTGCCCCAGAACCTGCGTTTGTTCGTTGGAATAGTTACCCACTACGGTGCCGTCATCGTTGATCTGATAGCTCACCAGATCGCCCGGCTTATAGCCGTTCTGGTTGGTCGCGACGATGTTGTTCGCACCGGTGTTCTGCTGCATGGAATTCAGGAAGCTCAGGGAGAAAGAGGCTGGGTCCGCACCATTAATTGCGCCAGTGACGATATTGGCGGAACCGCCAGAAACCAGCATCCCGTTTTCATTGAATTCCATCGTGGTAGACAACGTCGGCGTCGCGGTTGGATCGCTGCTGTCCATGGTGTGAACTTCCCAGGTGTTGTCCTGCGTCTTAACAAAGAACACATTCACATCATGGGCGTTACCCTGACTGTCAAAAACGGTAACGGTACCCTTTTTGTTATAGGAATCCGCATCGCTCGGATCAAACGGCGTTTTCGACGGCAGTTCATCGCTGGAGTTAAGGTTGATCTGCATAGACGCCGTGGTAGTCGCCTTCGCGGCCATCAGGGTGTTCGGGATGGTGATCGGGCCTGGGTTCGCCCCCTGCTGGATCGTCGGCGGCGTTCCGGTTGCCGGATAGCCGGTCAGTTGCAGCCCCTGCATGTTAACCAGATTGCGGTTCTCATCCAGTTTGAACTGGCCGTTACGGCTGTAGAAAACGGAGCCGTTGCTGTCTACCAGACGGAAGAAACCGTTCTGGCTAATCGCAACATCCAGGCCACGCCCGGTGTTGGTGGTAGTGCCGTCGGTAAAGTCCTGGGTAATCCCGGCGACTTTAACGCCCAGGCCCACTTTGGAGCCCGCGAACATATCAGCAAAAGACGCCGTACCGGATTTAAACCCGTAGGTGGCGGAGTTGGCGATGTTATTACCAATAACATCGAGGTTGGTCGCTGCTGCGTTCAGACCGCTGACCGCTTGAGAAAAGGCCATGACTTACTCCTGATAAGTGTAAAGGCTTAAATGATTTGCCGTACTTCGTCGAGTGTGGTGGTTCCGTAGGTCCCTAAATCCAGGGTATTGCCGCTACTGTTGCGGATAACCCCCTGAACCAGCGCAAACTGAAGCGGTTGCGCCACAAGCTGCGTACTGCCGTTGCTGGCGGCGATCGCGACGTTATAGGAACCGTTTGGCGCGCTTGTGCCATCCTCCAACGTACCGTCCCAGGTAAAGGTATGAACGCCAGCCTTCAGCTCGCCGATATTGATCGTGCGCACCACCTTGCCGTCTTTGTCGGTAATGGTGGCGGTGACTTTATCCGCTGCCTGCTGCAACTCCACGCCAAACGGCGTCGTGGTGATGGTCGCGCCCTCTTCGGTGCCCGTACCGGCCAGAATGGTGGTGCCGGGGATCATGACGCCATGACCAATCAGGGTGCTGGCCTGTAGCGACTGGCTGTTGTCGATCTGCCCGGAAATCGCGCCCAGCGTGGTGTTCAGTTTTTCAATTCCGCTAACGGTGCTGATCTGCGCCAGTTGCGTGGTCAGCTCGTTGTTTTGCAGTGGGTTGGTCGGGTCCTGATTCTTCAACTGCGCGACCAGCAATGTCAGGAAGCTGCTTTGTAAATCACTTGCGCTGCTTCCCGTCAGCGAACTGCCACTGCTGGTGGATGCGACTCCCGAGTTGGTCGAGTCATTCATATTTACGGCAATAGACATACGCGCCTCCTTTACTGGCCTAATGTCAGCGTTTTAAGCATCATGCTTTTCACGGTATTAAGAACTTCGACGTTTGCCTGATAGCTGCGCGAGGCTGACATGGTGTTGACCATTTCACCGACCACATCCACATTAGGCATTTTTACGTACCCATTGGCGTCCGCCAGCGGGTTGCCAGGCTCATACACCAGTTTGTCCGGCGCCTGACTTTCAATGACGTCCGCCACTTTTACCCCACCGGTTGCCGCCCCTGGCGCCGCGTCTACCTGAAAGACCACCTGTTTAGCGCGATACGGCTGACCGTCCGGCCCGGTGACGCTATCGGCGTTCGCCAGGTTACTGGCCGCCACGTTAAGACGTTTGGACTGCGCGGTGAGCGCCGACCCGGCAATATCAAAAATGTTTAACAGCGCCACGAATTAGTTTCCTCCCTGTAGCACATTCATCATGCCTTTGATTTGTCCACCCAACACGGTGAGGCCCGTCTGGTATTTCAGACTGTTATCCGCAAACTGCGTACGCTCGCGGTCCATATCGACGGTATTGCCATCAAGGGACGGCTGGTCAGGAATACGGTAGAGCAGATCCACCGAAGGAGACGCGACGGTCTGGGCCGGAATGTGTTGTGCAGAGGTGAGCTTCAACGCGATCCCACCGGTTTCTTCCCGGCCACGCACCATGACTTTTTTGAGTTCGCTGGCGAAATCCATATCACGCGCCTGATACCCAGGGGTGTCGGCGTTAGCGATATTGGCGGCCAACACCTCCTGGCGTTGAGCGCGCAGATTCAGCGCTTCCTGTTGAAAACGTAAGGCGGCATCGAGCTTATCGAGCATATCTCCTCCGCAAATGACAAAATTCAGCCGACAGCTTAAATCCCATCACGCGCGCGTTATCGCCGGAATAAACGCAAAATGCGTCGCTATTTGTTGCGTTGATGCTTGTGGTACGCAGGTAGAATCCTGTCATTGCTTAAACTGGCGGGAAGTGACGATGCAAACGTTAAAACGTGGAATAGCGCTGCTGGCGCTGCTGTTCAGCCCCCTGACGATGGCTCAGGATCTGAATGCCCAGTTAACGGACTGGTTTTCTCAGCGTCTGGCAGGGTTCAGCGATGACGTCGTCGTCACGATCCGCACGTCGCCCAATCTGTTGCCGAATTGCGAACAGCCCGCGCTGAGCGTAACCGGAAGTGCGAAGTTATGGGGGCATGTGAACGTACTGGCGCGCTGCGCGAACGAAAAGCGCTACCTACAGGTAAATGTACAGGCAACGGGGAATTACGTTGTTGCCGCGGCCCCCGTCGCCCGTGGCGGTGCACTTGGCCCGGCTAACATCACGCTAAAACGCGGACGGCTGGATCAGCTTCCCCCGCGAACCGTCCTGGACATCAACCAGATTCAGGACGCTGTCAGCTTGCGCGACCTCGTTCCCGGGCAGCCAATACAGCTCAGTATGTTGCGCCAGGCATGGCGGATAAAAGCCGGTCAGCGCGTTCTGGTGGTGGCGAACGGCGACGGATTTAGCGTCAATGCGGAAGGCCAGGCACTGAACAATGCCGCCGTCGCGCAAAACGCGCGCGTACGCATGTTGTCAGGCCAGGTCGTGAGTGGAACCGTCGATCCTGATGGGAATATTCTTATTAATCTATAATGAGTTAAAGATTTTGTAGTGGCTGCCGATAAATAATCAACCAATGATGATAGCTGGCTGCTACAGCGTAACCCCTCGATGAGGATAAATAAATGAGCATTGACCGTACCTCACCTTTGAAGCCCGTTAGCACTGTCCAACCGCGCGAAACCAGCGATGCGCCGGTACAAAAAGCGCGTCAGGAAAAAGCGTCAACCACGACCAGTACCAGTGTGAAGTTAAGCGATGCTCAGGCGAAACTGATGCAACCCGGCACCGGCGATATCAATATGGAGCGCGTGGAAACCCTGAAAACGGCGATTCGTAACGGTGAGTTGAAGATGGACACCGGTAAAATTGCAGACTCGCTGATCCGCGAGGCGCAGAGCTACTTACAGAGTAAATAAGCGTATGACTCGTCTGTCAGAAATTCTGGATCATATGACGGCTGTCCTCAATGACCTGAAAAAGGTGATGGATGCCGAGCAGCAGCAGCTCTCCGTAGGTCACATTAACGGTAGCCAGTTACAGCGTATTACAGAAGAAAAAAGCTCTTTACTGGCGACGCTGGATTATCTGGAGCAGCAGCGCCGTCTTGAACAAGATGCGCAGCGTAACGTTAATGATGATGTCGCCAGACGCTGGCAGGCGATTACGGAAAAAACGCAGCATTTACGCGATCTCAACCAACATAATGGTTGGCTGCTGGAAGGGCAGATTGAACGGAATCATCAGGCGCTCGACATGCTGAAACCGCATCAGGAACCGACGCTATATGGCGCGAACGGTCAAACCGCCTCTCCCCACCGTGGCGGGAAAAAAATCTCTATCTGATTGCCGGATGGCGGCTACGCCTTATCCGGCCTACACGACTACAGAACAACTCGTAGGCCCGGTAAGCGACAGCGCCACCGGGCGATTGGCCGGATAGAGGCTCTATGCCGTCCGGCGAGTAAATTCCTTCACTTTAAAGCCCAACACCGCCAGCGCGGCGAAATAGGCGGCAATCCCCACAACCACAACCGCCATCAGTCGGGCCAGACGCCACAGCATCGTCCCTTCTGACCACTCAGGCATAATATGCAACATGCCAACCAGCGCGGCGGACATCACCAGCACGGAAATCACCAGGCGGGTCAGGAACCACGTCCAGCCCGGCTGCGGAGTAAAGATTTTCTGTTTGCGCAGTTGCCAGTACAGCAGCGACGCATTCAGACACGCCGCCAGACCAATAGACAGCGACAGACCGGCATGCTTCAACGGCCCGATAAACGCCAGGTTCATCAACTGGGTCATGATCAGCGTCACAATGGCGATTCTGACCGGCGTTTTGATATCCTGGCGCGAGTAAAATCCCGGAGCCAAAACTTTCACCACGATTAAGCCGATCAGACCAACGGAATAGGCCACCAGCGCGCGCTGGGTCATCGACGCATCAAAGGCGGTGAATTTGCCGTACTGGAACAGCGATACCGTCAGCGGTTTGGCCAGAATGCCCAGCGCGACGGCGCTCGGCAACGCCAGCAGAAAACACAGACGCAGCCCCCAGTCCATCAGACGGCAATACTCATCATGATTGCCGCTGGCAAAACTTTTAGACAGTGAAGGCAGCAAAATGGTGCCCAGCGCCACGCCCAGAACCCCTGACGGGAACTCCATCAGTCGGTCAGCATAATACATCCAGGAGACTGAACCGGAAGCCAGAAACGAGGCGAAAATGGTGTTGATGATCAGAGATATCTGGCTTACCGAAACGCCGAGGATCGCCGGGCCCATTTGCTTCACAACGCGCATCGCGCCTGCGTCACGGAAATTGATGCGCGGCAATACCAGCATCCCAATTTTCTTCAGATGAGGAAGCTGGTAAACCAGTTGCAGCACGCCGCCCACCGTCACCGCCCAGGCCAGCGCCAGTACGGGAGGATTAAAATACGGCGCGGCAAACAGCGCAAAGCCGATCATACTGATGTTCAGAAATGTGGGCGCAAACGCAGGAATCGAGAAACGGTTCCAGGTGTTGAGGATCGCGCCCGCCAGCGAGGCCAGCGAAATCAGCAAAATATACGGAAAGGTGATTTGCAGCAGTTTGGTGGTCAGGGCGAATTTATCAGCGGTATCGGCAAAACCCGGCGCGGTTACCATGATCACCCACGGCGCGGCGAGCATACCGGCCACCGTCACTACGGCTAACGCCAGGGTCAGCAGGCCGGAGACATAGGCGACAAAAACCCGGGTCGCCTCTTCGCCCTGCTTGCTCTTGTATTCTGCAAGGATCGGCACAAACGCCTGGGAAAATGCCCCTTCGGCAAAAATGCGCCGCAACAGATTCGGTAACTTGAATGCCACGAAAAAGGCGTCGGTCGCCATCCCTGCGCCAAAAATTCTGGCGACAATCGCGTCACGCGCAAAACCAAGCACGCGCGAAAACATGGTCATCGAGCTGACGGCAGCCAGCGATTTTAATAAATTCATCAGTGTTGTATTCCAGACCCTGGAGCAAAACCCTTGCATGGCCGACCGCAGGCCGGATAAAGGCGTTTACGCCGCCATCCGGCAATATCGCTGTGCCTGATAACCACGTAAAAACGTCTTATCAGGCCGACAGAACGATCCACGGTTTGCCATCATTCTCTGTCAGAAAGAGGTGTCATTTTGAGTTGGCATATAGTACCTGGATTATGATGAATTACTACAGCCAGATGTTACAGGGCGTTATTCGCTCATTGCCTCGCGCCAGAGTTTCTCTACGACGCGCTGCGCCAGAATCGCCTGTTCGCCCGCCGTTTCAGGAACCGTCTGATTTTGCACGCATTCAATAAAATGACGGGCGCATCCGGCAAATCCACGTTGTTCCTGGGTTGTCTGCCAGCCCGGAATGGGTTTATGCACCACGCCCTGACCGCGTTCCTCGCGCCATTCGCGCATGTCCGTCACATCAAACAGGCCGCCGTCCGTCACCGCCTGCACACATTCACGCTGACTCCCGGCGCGACGGTGCATACTGGTGGTGATTTGCAACTGATCCGCCCCAAAATGGTGCTCGGCATACAGCATCTCACCAAGATCGTTGGTCTGCAACGTGCCGCCGTTCAGTTGCGCCTTGCCGTCCGTCAGCCACAGCGCGGTGTCCACAACGTGCAGGTAGTCATCCAGCAGCGTGAAACGCAAATCATGCGGCCCGACGCTGTCCGTCCGGTGTTTATCCATACGGACAGAAGCGGCGGCGCCCAGTTGCGCTTTCAGATCGCGGTAGAGCGGAGCGAAGCGTCGGTTAAACCCGACCATTAGCGTCAAATTTTTGCGCGCGGCCAACGCCACCAGCCGTTCCGCATCGCGCAGGTTTTCCGCCAGCGGTTTATCGACGCAGACATGAACTCCGGCATTGAGCAGTTCGCTCACCACCTCATAATGCGTCGCCGTGCTGGAGTGGACGAAAATGGCGTCGCAGGTTGACGCCAGCGCTGGCAACGACTCAACGTACGGCATCCGCCAGCTTTCACAAATGCGCAGCGCCTTATCCCGCGAAGGAGACCAGGCCCCCTGTAGCGTCCAGTCGCCGGATGCGCCCAGTACGGGCAACCAGGCTTTTTGGGCGATCCCCCCTAACCCAACAACACCGATACGTAATTTTTTCACGTTAGTCTCCCAGGTGCGCCAGGAGCGAATCAAGGCGCTGTTTCAGTTCCGCGACTTCGCCTTCCAGCGCCTCAACGCGCGCATGCAGATCGCCCGACGCCGCCTGCGGCGCGTCATCTGAACTCACCGGTTCATCGACTTCGCCGCAAAACAGGTGCATATACCGGCTTTCACGCTTACCCGGTTCGCGCGCCAGGCGCACTACGTAAGGGCCGTCGTCACGGGTGGCAAGCTGTTCCAGCGTCGTTTCCACTTCCGCCATATCACTAAATTCATACATGCGGGATGCACGGCTGCGCAGTTCACCTGGCGTCTGGGCGCCACGCAGCAGCAGCGTGGCAATCAGCGCCACCTCCGCCGGACTCAGTTTAAGATTGCCAAACTCGGAGTTGCAGAAGCGCTGTTCATATTTGGTGACGCGATTGCCGAAACCGCTCACCGTCCGCAGAAAATGGCGTTTCACCAGATTATCAAGCTGTTCCTGCACCTCATGCTCCGATAAGTTCATTACCGGTTCACGGTTGGTTTTTTGATTGCAGGCGGTAACCACGCCGTTAACCGAGAGCGGGTATTGCTCCGGCGTTGTCACCTGTTTTTCCAGCAGGCAGCCAATCACTCGCGCTTCAGTGGCGGTTAGTTCGTATTTCATCGTCCTCTCCTTAGCGACCGGGGGTCCATTCAGTCGTCGTCAACGCCGTCAGCACATGATCGCGCCACTGTCCGTCAATCAACAGGTAATCTTTCGCATACCCTTCTTTTTCAAAGCCGAGCCGCGCCAGCAAGTCGCCGCTGCGCTTATTATGCGGCATATAGTTCGCCATAATACGGTGAATATGTTGCGTACGCTGCATATAGCGAATCGCCGAGGTTAAGGCCTCATACATCAGCCCCTGCCCCTGCCACTTTTGTGCGATGGAGTATCCCAGATAACAGGCGTGGAATGAGCCACGCACCACGTTAGAAAAATTGGCCACGCCGATGATCTCTTTCTCTTCCGGGTCGAGCAGCGCGAAATAGAACGCTGAGCCCTGTTTATGAAATTCGGCGATCATGCTCAGACGCGCCTGCCAGCCCGAAGGATAGCAGTGGCTTTCATCACGAACGGGTTCCCAGGGTTTTAAAAAATGACGATTTTCCGCGTAATAATCGGCCAGACGCCAGGCATCACGCTCATGTACTAAACGCACAACCAGACGGTCGGTTGTTAAGCGTACTTTTGGCACGTTACTGCGATAGCCAAACATTCTATACCTACTCCTTCCCGTAACGTCTTCACACCCTGATAACGTTACTATACCTGCGCCTGTACGCTCTGTGAAAAGTGCAAATCGTCATTTTTTGGCTTATTCACACATTTTGATGAAAACTCTCTATCAAGATGGACTTTTGATAAAAAAATATTGTCCCGGCAAAGGTGGGAAAAAACGCGCCGACACCGCAGAATAGAAGGTGCTCACCTTTTAAACTCAACAGAATTCGAGTTGCAGGATGGCGGCAAGCGAGTCACTCCCTGAAAGCGCACAGAAATACGTGGCCGGGGAGCGCGAACGCCGCCGACGCGCCTGCGACGTGAAGGATGACGAGTGTCTTTCCCGGGAGGGGAAATGTCGCGTGTCTCGCAGGCCAGGAACCTGGGTAAATATTTCCTGCTCATCGATAATATGCTGGTCGTATTAGGCTTTTTCGTGGTGTTTCCACTGATCTCCATTCGCTTTGTCGACCAGATGGGCTGGGCGGCATTGATGGTCGGCATTGCGCTCGGCCTGCGCCAGTTCATCCAGCAAGGGCTGGGCATTTTTGGCGGCGCGATTGCCGATCGTTTTGGCGCGAAACCAATGATTGTTACCGGGATGCTTATGCGCGCAGCCGGATTCGCGACGATGGGGATCGCCCATGAGCCCTGGCTGCTCTGGTTTTCCTGCTTTCTTTCCGGGCTTGGCGGCACCCTTTTCGATCCGCCGCGCTCTGCGCTGGTCGTCAAGCTGATTCGCCCTGAACAACGCGGTCGTTTCTTTTCGCTGTTGATGATGCAGGACAGCGCGGGCGCCGTGACTGGCGCGCTATTGGGTAGCTGGTTGTTGCAGTATGACTTTCGTCTGGTATGCGCGACGGGGGCGGTACTGTTCGTTTTGTGCGCCGCGTTTAACGCCTGGCTGCTTCCGGCGTGGAAGCTGTCAACGGTGAAAATCCCGGTACGCGAGGGCATGGGGCGCGTCATGGCGGACAAACGGTTCGTGACTTACGTACTGACCCTGGCGGGATACTACATGCTGGCCGTACAGGTGATGCTGATGCTGCCCATCATGGTCAATGACATCGCGGGATCACCGTCCGCCGTCAAGTGGATGTATGCGATCGAAGCCTGCCTCTCGCTGACGCTGCTCTATCCAATCGCCCGCTGGAGCGAGAAACGTTTTCGCCTGGAGCACCGCCTGATGGCCGGACTGCTGCTGATGTCGCTCAGTATGTTGCCTGTCGGGCTGGTCGGTAATTTACAGCAGCTCTTCACGCTCATTTGCACGTTCTATATCGGTTCGGTCATTGCAGAACCGGCGCGTGAAACGCTCAGCGCCTCGCTGGCCGATGCGCGGGCGCGCGGCAGCTATATGGGCTTCAGTCGACTGGGTTTAGCCATTGGCGGCGCGATAGGGTATATCGGCGGAGGATGGTTGTTCGATATGGGGAAAGCGCTGCAACAGCCTGAACTGCCCTGGATGATGCTTGGGGTAATCGGAATCATGACCTTTCTTGCGCTCGGCTGGCAATTCAGCCACAAACGGACGCCACGCGGCATGCTGGAGCCAGGCGCCTGATTTGATACCTGCTTTCATCTCCTCCATACTGAAAGAGAACCGACAGTTAAATGGAGGAGAAACGTGAAGCTTTATATTTACGATCACTGCCCTTTCTGCATCAAAGCCCGCATGATTTTCGGCCTGAAAAATATTCCCGTTGAGCTAAACGTCCTGGCAAACGACGACGACGCAACGCCCACCCGCATGATCGGCAAAAAAATGGCGCCCATTCTGCAAAAGGACGACAGCCGTTATCTGCCCGAAAGTATGGATATCGTCCATTATGTGGACAACCTTGACGGCAAACCCTTGCTGATCGGAAAACAGAACCCCGCGATTGATGAGTGGCTACGCAAAGTTAACGGTTACGCCAATCGCCTGCTCCTTCCGCGTTTCGCAAAATCGGCATTTGATGAGTTTTCCACGCCGTCGGCGCGGAAATACTTCACTGAGAAAAAAGAGGCCATGATTGGCGACTTTGGCGAAAATCTGGCGCATTCCAGTGGGCTCATCAAAAACATCAGCGACGATCTGCGCGCGCTGGATAAATTGATTGTGCAGCCCAATGCCGTGAACGGTGAACTGTCTGAAGACGATATTCATTTGTTCCCGTTATTACGTAACCTGACGCTGGTCGCAGGCATAAACTGGCCAACCCGGGTCGCTGATTACCGTGATAACATGGCAAAACAGACGCAAATCAACCTGTTATCGTCTATGGCCCTCTAATGCTTGTGGGTGGAGGCGCCATGCCGCCACCCTTTCAGTTTTTTCTGCTGGTGCGCGGCGTGCTGGTGCCACATGCTGCTTTGTGTCAGGATTACGACACGGGCATCATGTTGAGGAACCCCATGAAAAAGATTGTCTTTGCCGCTGCATTGTTGGTTAGCGGCCTGTTGGTTGGCTGCAACCAACTCACGCAGTACACGGTAAGCGAGCAAGAAATTAATCAGGCGCTTGAAAAACGGAATAATTTTTCCAAAGACATTGGCTTACCGGGCATCGCGGATGCGCATATTGTTCTGACGAATCTCAGCAGCCAGATTGGCCGGGAAGAGCCCAACAAAGTCACGCTAACCGGTGATGCGAACCTGGATATGAGCTCCCTGTTTGGCAGCCAGAAAGCCACCATGAAACTGAAGCTGAAAGCGCTACCGGTCTTTAACAAAGAAAAAGGCGCGATTTATCTGCAAGAAATGGAAGTGGTGGATGCAACCGTAACGCCGGAAAAAATGCAATCGGTGCTGCAAACGCTGATGCCTTACCTGAATCAGTCGTTGCGTAATTATTTTAATCAGCAACCGGCCTACGTTTTGCGTGAAGACAGCAGCAAAGGCGAAGCGCTGGCGAAAAAATATGCCAAAGGCATAGAGGTTAAACCGGGCGAAATCATCATCCCGTTCACCGACTAACGCACCTGGGCGCATTTGCGCCCTTTTTTTTCGTGCAAACGAAAACGTTTCCGCTTATCCTTGGTTTCCGGCAAAAATGACTATCCCCCCAGCCGGAGCATATTGATGACTGCACCATCCCAGGTTTTAAAGATCCGCCGCCCAGACGACTGGCACGTTCACCTTCGCGATGGCGACATGTTAAAAACTGTCGTGCCTTACACCAGTGAAATTTATGGCCGCGCGATAGTGATGCCGAACCTGGCGCCACCTGTTACGACGGTCGATGCGGCCATCGCATACCGCCAGCGCATTCTTGATGCCGTTCCTGCCGGGCATGACTTTACCCCACTGATGACCTGCTACTTAACGGATACGCTTGATCCTGATGAGCTTGAGCGCGGATTCCGCGAAGGCGTCTTTACCGCAGCAAAACTCTATCCGGCCAACGCGACCACCAACTCCAGCCACGGCATCACCTCTGTCGATACGATCATGCCGGTACTGGAGCGCATGGAAAAACTCGGCATGCCGTTGCTGGTACACGGCGAAGTTACCCATGCTGATATCGATATTTTTGACCGCGAAGCACGGTTTATTGAAACGGTGATGGAGCCGCTGCGCCAGCGTCTGACGGCGTTGAAGGTTGTGTTTGAGCACATTACCACCAAAGATGCCGCAGAGTACGTTCGCGACGGCAACGAGCTGTTAGCCGCCACCATCACGCCACAGCATCTGCTGTTTAATCGCAACCATATGCTGGTTGGCGGCATTCGCCCGCATCTGTATTGCCTGCCGATCCTCAAACGTAACGTCCACCAGCAGGCCTTGCGTGAACTGGTCGCCAGCGGATTTAGCCGCGCCTTCCTCGGTACCGACTCCGCGCCGCACGCCCGTCATCGGAAAGAAACCAGCTGCGGCTGCGCAGGCTGCTTTAATGCCCCGACGGCGCTTGGCAGCTACGCTACGGTCTTTGAAGAGATGAACGCCCTCGCGCATTTTGAAGCGTTCTGCTCACTCAATGGGCCACGGTTCTACGGCCTGCCGGTCAATGAAACCTACGTTGAACTGGTACGCGAAGAGCAGCTCGTCCCGGAAAGCATCACGCTTGCCGATGACTCACTGGTGCCCTTCCTGGGCGGCGCGCGCGTACGCTGGTCAGTAAAATAATAAAAAAAATGTGGCCAACTGTTGTAAGCCAGAAAGGTTAACTGTATAAATACACAGTATATTCAACAGGGGGCCATTATGCGTATTGAAGTCACTATAGCGAAAACGTCACCTTTGCCTGCTGGCGCGATTGACGCGCTGGCCGGTGAACTCTCCCGCCGTATCCATCACTCTTTTCCAGATAACGCGGGCAATGTTGTCGTCCGTTATGCCGCAGCCAACAATCTGTCGGTCATTGGCGCGACAAAAGAGGATAAAGAACGCATCAGCGAAATCCTACAGGAAACCTGGGAAAGCGCGGATGACTGGTTCGTCAATGAATAAAAAATGATATGCAGTAATGTTCGTTTTTGCCGGGTCGCCCCGGCTTTTTTATTTGCGCAACTGGTCGCTTTTTAATCCATTACTCAAAATAACTGCACAACATGCCAAAAAAATATGAATAACATGCTGTTTTATTGTGCACATAATTCTTAAAAAGAAGAAATTTATTCTGTCACCCTTTAAATTTCCAGTGAATAGCCTTATTTATTGATATACTGAAGTTGCTTCAGAAAAAAACACGCATTGAACCTCGAAAACCGTTGTCTTGTAACACGTATTAGGGGGCATAATGGAAAAGAATAATGAAGTCATTCAGACTCATCCGCTTGTAGGATGGGACATCAGCACCGTTGACAGCTATGATGCGCTGATGTTGCGTTTGCACTACCAGACCCCGAATCGCCCTGACCCTGATGGGACTGAAGTTGGTCAGACGCTCTGGTTAACCACCGATGTTGCCAGACAATTTATTTCGATATTAGAAGCAGGCATCGCCAAAATTGAATCTGGCGATTACCAGGAAAATGAGTATCGCCGTCATTAACGTGACGCGACCCCTCCACCCAAAGGCACCTTAAAAGGTGCCTTTATCGTTTCATACCCTCAATAATTCCACTGACAGAAAGTCGGCCGACAAACGCGCCGCCGCGACGGCAATCCGAAAGCATGACGAGTATAACTTGTATATCTCAATTCACTTATTTACCCTGCAATAATCGCGATAGCAGAGAGAAGCTGATGAAATACGACTTAATCATTATTGGCAGCGGTTCCGTCGGCGCCGCAGCCGGATATTATGCCACTCGCGCCGGACTGAAGGTTCTGATGACAGATGCCCATATGCCGCCACATCAACAGGGCAGCCATCACGGCGATACCCGGTTAATCCGTCACGCTTATGGCGAGGGTGAGAAATACGTTCCTCTGGTGCTGCGTGCGCAAACGTTATGGGAAGAGCTTTCAACGCATAATGAAGATCCCATCTTCGTCCGCTCCGGCGTCATAAACCTCGGCCCGGCGGACTCGCCATTTCTGGCGAACGTGGCGCATAGCGCACAGCAATGGCAGTTGAACGTTGAACAACTGGATGCCGCCGCCATCATGGCGCGCTGGCCTGAAATTCGCGTCCCTGACAACTACATTGGCCTGTTCGAAACGGACTCCGGTTTTCTGCGCAGTGAACTGGCGATCAAAACCTGGGTTCGCCTTGCCGAAGAGGCTGGCTGCGCGCAGCTCTTTAACTGCCCCGTCACCGCCCTTCATCACGATAGCGACGGCGTTACCGTTGAAACCGCTGACGGCGAATACCGCGCGAAGAAAGTGCTGATCAGTGCCGGTACATGGGTACAGGCGCTGGTGCCGGAACTCCCTATCCAACCCGTTCGTAAAGTTTTTGCCTGGTATCAGGCTGACGGGCGCTACAGCATGAAAAATAACTTCCCGGCGTTCACTGGAGAACTCCCGAACGGCGATCAGTATTACGGTTTTCCCGCCGAAAACGACGCATTAAAAATAGGAAAACACAACGGTGGTCAGTTGATTCACTCACCGGAAGAGCGCAAGCCGTTTGCCGCCGTCGCCAGCGATGGTTCCGAAGCGTTCCCCTTCCTGCGCACTATCCTGCCCGGCATTGGCTGCTGCCTGAACGGCGCCGCCTGTACCTATGATAATTCCCCGGATGAAGATTTTATTATCGATACATTACCGGAACATGATAATACGCTGATCGTCACCGGTCTGAGCGGCCACGGCTTTAAGTTCGCCTCGGTATTGGGCGAGATTGCCGCCGATTTCGCGCAGGGTAAATCGCCGGCTTTTGACCTGACGCCATTCAAACTGAACCGCTTTACGCAATAATGACCCAATGGCCTCGCAAACGGGGCCGTTTCTTTTTGAGGAGTCAGGCTGTGCGTCGTATTTTTCACTATCTGATCAATAATATTCGTGAGCATTTTATGCTCTACGTTATTTTATGGTCGCTGCTGGCCATCATGGACATTATTTATATCATGTTCTTTTAATTTATTTCAGCTGACAAAAATTGACAAAACCTGAGATTACTCTAACTTTCATTGTAATAATTTGACCAATAAGAAACCTCCCGCCCTCCTGCCCCATATAGATAAAACCGCTAATCACCTCGAATCTTCTGACGCATAATGACAAATTCAATCAATTTTATTGAAATAAAAACAAATATCGCCAGGATTGTTATTTATTAGTTGCATTAATGTCTCTAACAGGTCATTTTCATTCTCTCCTGAAATATCCATTGGTGTGTTTATGCAATTCAAAAATACTCCTCAGCGCTATGGCGCCATTTCTGTATTGCTTCACTGGCTGGTCGCCATTGTTGTATACGGCATGTTTGCCCTGGGTTTATGGATGGTGACGCTCAGCTATTACGATGGCTGGTATCACCAGGCGCCGGAATTGCATAAAAGTATCGGCATCCTGCTAATGATGGGGCTGGTTATACGTGTTTTCTGGCGTTTCGTCTCACCACCGCCAAAGGCGCTGAAAAGCTATTCACGCCTGACCCGTCTGGGTGCGGCGGTGGGCCACCTTGCGCTGTATCTTCTGCTCTTCGCCATTGTGATCAGCGGCTATCTGATCTCAACCGCCGACGGCAAACCGATCAGCGTGTTTGGGTGGTTTGACGTGCCCGCCACGCTGGCCGACGCGGGCGCTCAGGCCGATCTTGCCGGTAGTCTGCACCTGTGGCTGGCCTGGAGCGTTGTGATTTTGTCCGTTCTGCATGGGCTAATGGCCCTGAAGCACCATTTCATCGATAAAGACGACACCCTGAAGCGTATGCTGGGGAGATCGTCGCCTGACTATGGAGTTGAAAAATGAAAAAAAGCCTGCTGGGACTGACTTTTGCTTCCCTGTTATTCACCACTGGTTCTGCAATCGCGGCAGACTATAAAATTGATAAAGAGGGACAACACGCCTTCGTTAACTTCCGTATCCAGCACCTGGGTTACAGCTGGCTGTACGGGACGTTCAAAGATTTCGACGGAACATTTACCTTCGATGAAAAAAATCCGGCAGCGGATAAAGTGAACGTCACCATTAACACCAACAGCGTTGATACCAACCATGCGGAGCGTGATAAGCACCTGCGTAGCGCTGATTTCCTGAACGTGGCGAAATTCCCGCAGGCGACGTTTACCTCGACCAGCGTGAAAAAAGATGGCGACGAGCTGGATATCACCGGCGACCTGACGCTCAACGGCGTCACCAAACCAGTCACGCTGGAAGCGAAGCTGATCGGCCAGGGTGACGATCCGTGGGGCGGGAAGCGCGCGGGCTTTGAAGCGGAAGGTAAAATTAAGCTGAAAGACTTCAACATCACCACCGACCTCGGCCCTGCATCGCAGGAAGTCGATTTGATTATCTCGGTGGAAGGCGTACAGCAGAAGTAACGAATGCCGGATGACGGCATTGCCTTCAGCACATATTGTAGGCCCGGTAAGCGGAGCGCCACCGGGCGCAATGCCGGATGACAGCGTCGCCTTCAGCACATATTGTAGGCCCGGTAAGCAAAGCGCCACCGGGCGTAATGCCGGATGACAGCGTCGCCTTCAGCACATATTGTAGGCCCGGTAAGCGAAGCGCCACCGGGCGTAATGCCGGATGGCGCTACGTTATTCCGCCGGGTCGGGAATGCCCAGTTGGGTATTCAGGCGGCCACGCGATTTATTGAAGATTTTATTGCCGTTCTCACGGCCAGCGCGGCGACGGCGCTGTTCCTCTTCCGGCAAACTGCTCTCTTCACAGCACAGCTCGCTACAGCAGCCTTTAAACTTCTCGGCGCAAGCCGGGCACTGAATAAACAGCAGATGGCAACCATCATTTTTACAGTTGGTATGGCTGTCGCACGGAGCGCCGCACTGGTGACAATGCGCGATAACCTCATCAGAGATCCGCTCTCCCATGCGCTCATCAAACACAAAGTTCTTACCAATGAAACGCACCGGCAGTCCCTGCTCGCGCGCCTTACGCGCGTACTCAATGATGCCGCCCTCAATGTGCCACACTTTGTTAAAACCGTTATGCTTCATCCAGGCGCTGGCTTTTTCACAACGAATACCGCCCGTACAGTACATGACGATTTTCTTGTCTCTATGCTCCTGCATCATTTCAACAGCTTTCGGCAACTGCTCGCGGAACGTATCAGCCGGAATTTCCAGCGCATTTTCGAAATGCCCCACTTCATATTCGTAGTGGTTACGCATGTCGATAAACACGGCATCAGGATCGTCCAGCATGGCGTTCACTTCCGCCGCTTTCAGGTACTCGCCAACGTCGCTGGCATCAAAATTCGGATCGTCGATACCATCAGCCACAATCCGCTCGCGTACTTTCATACGCAGCACCCAGAAGGACTTACCGTCATCGTCCAGCGCAATATTCAGACGCAAGCCGTTTAATGCGGGATCAAACGCATACAGCTGCTCACGAAACGCCGCGACCTGACTTTGCGGCACGCTGATCTGCGCGTTAATACCTTCACGCGCCAGATAAACGCGACCAAAAACATTCAGCGAGGTAAACATCTGGTACAACGCGTCGCGCGTGCTCTGCGGATCGACGATCGTGAAATATTTATAAAAAGAGATGGTCGTGCGCGGCTCCGTTTCAGCTAACATCCGGGCTTTAAGCGCATCGTTCGAAATGCGGTTGTGTAACACTGGCATGGTGTACGTATCCTGCAATCAGTAAAAATGAAATCGGGCGGCATCATAAAGCAAACATCGCCAATTTACATCCACACATTTTGCGCTACATTTCATTCTTCATACTAAGAAATTAACAACAATTGCCGCTTTTATCGTCGTTCTCCAACCACAAATTTTTGCTGTACACGAAAAAATGCGACAATACAGGGAATTGCTCGTTTACAGACAGGATAGAGATGACGAATTTACCTAAGTTCTCCGTTGCGCTACTGCATCCACGTTATTGGTTAACCTGGCTGGGTATTGGTGCTCTTTGGTTGGTCGTGCAATTGCCCTACCCGGTGATTTACAAACTGGGTTGTGCAATGGGACGCCTGGCGTTGCGTTTTATGAAGCGCCGCGCCCGCATCGCCTATCGTAATCTTGAATTGTGCTTTCCGCAGATGAGCGAGCAAGAACGCCACCAGATGGTGGTAAAGAACTTCGAGTCTGTCGGGATGGGCGTGATGGAAACCGGCATGGCCTGGTTCTGGTCCGACCGCCGTATTTCACGCTGGACAGATGTCAGCGGCGTTGAGCATATCCGCGACGTTCAGGCCCGGGAGCGAGGGATTCTGCTGGTTGGCCTGCACTTTCTGACGCTGGAGCTGGGCGCGCGCCAGTTTGGTTTGCAACAGCCTGGCATTGGCGTTTATCGTCCGAATGACAATCCGTTGCTCGACTGGCTACAGACCTGGGGACGTATGCGCTCCAACAAATCGATGCTCGATCGCAAAGACCTGAAAGGCATGATCAAAGCGCTGAAAAAAGGTGAAGTGGTCTGGTATGCGCCGGACCATGACTATGGCCCGCGCGCCAGCGTGTTTGTCCCGCTGTTTGCCGTGGAACAGGCCGCCACCACGTCAGGAACCTGGATGCTCTCCCGGATGTCCAACGCCTGTCTGGTGCCGTTTGTTCCGCGTCGTAAACCCGATGGCAAAGGCTATGAGCTGATTCTCCTGCCACCGGAATGCTCACCACCGCTGGATGACGCCGAAACCACCGCGGCCTGGATGAACACGATCGTAGAGAAATGCATCATGATGGCGCCCGAGCAATACATGTGGTTGCATCGCCGTTTCAAAACGCGTCCTGAAGGTATGCCCTCCCGTTACTGATTCATCAGGTGCAGCCGGGCGACGGTTGCACCTTCTCATCGCCTCTTTTAGCTTTAAAAGCTACTCACATTGCCGCCCTCAGCAGGCAGGCGCATAATAAGAGAGTATTGTCTTATTTTTATTCTGATGATAGCGCAAACAGCGCATCACACTGCGGATCGCTATGTCACCCTCTGATGTCCCCATAAACTGGAAACGCAATCTCACCGTGGCCTGGCTGGGCTGTTTTTTGACCGGCGCGGCGTTTAGCCTGGTGATGCCATTTTTACCCCTCTACGTTGAGCAGCTCGGCGTAACGGGCCACAGCGCGCTGAATATGTGGTCGGGGCTGGTTTTCAGTATCACCTTCCTGTTTTCCGCTATTGCCTCGCCTTTTTGGGGCGGGCTGGCCGATCGCAAAGGGCGAAAGATCATGCTGCTGCGCTCAGCCCTCGGCATGGCGATGGTTATGCTGCTGATGGGGCTGGCGCAGAACATCTGGCAGTTTCTGATCCTGCGCGCATTGTTAGGTCTGCTCGGCGGATTTGTGCCAAACGCAAATGCGCTTATCGCCACTCAGGTGCCGCGTAATAAGAGCGGCTGGGCGTTAGGAACGCTTTCTACTGGCGGCGTCAGCGGCGCGTTGCTCGGCCCTCTGGCGGGCGGATTGCTTGCCGACCAGTATGGATTACGCCCTGTCTTCTTCATCACCGCCAGCGTGCTGTTGGTCTGTTTCTTACTGACGCTCTTTTTTATTCGCGAACGTTTTCAGCCTGTCAGCAAAAAGGAGATGTTGCACGTCCGGGAGGTCGTTGGCTCACTAAAAAACCCAAAGCTGGTTTTGAGTCTGTTCGTCACCACGCTGATCATTCAGGTTGCAACCGGATCGATCGCGCCTATTCTGACGTTATATGTGCGAGAGCTAGCCGGTAACGTCAGCAATATCGCATTTATCAGCGGAATGATCGCCTCGGTGCCCGGCGTGGCGGCGTTGCTCAGCGCGCCCCGGCTCGGCAAACTGGGCGATCGCATTGGCCCCGAAAAGATCCTGATTACCGCCCTGATTATCTCTGTCCTGCTGCTGATCCCGATGTCATTCGTACAAACGCCCTGGCAGCTTGGCGTGCTGCGCTTTTTACTTGGCGCGGCGGACGGCGCCCTGCTCCCTGCCGTACAGACTCTGCTGGTCTATAACGCCAGCAATCAGATCGCCGGGCGCATCTTCAGTTACAACCAGTCATTTCGCGATATTGGCAACGTCACAGGCCCGTTAATGGGGGCGGCTATTTCTGCCAGCTACGGTTTTCGCGCCGTGTTTTGCGTCACCGCAGGCGTCGTGTTGTTCAACGCAATTTATTCGTGGAACAGCCTGCGGCGGCGCAGAGAGACCCTCGCGGCAAAATGATTTTTGCGCTTTCATACTTGCAAAACCGGAGAATCAGCTATTCTTTCCCTGAATACCTCATCAAATCAAAGGGAGACAGTGATGACTATGTACGCCACGCTGGAAGAAGCCATTGATGCAGCCCGTGAAGAGTTTCTGGCTGACAACCCGGAACTCGAACAAGATGAAGCCAATGTTCAACAACTCAATATCCAGAAATACGTGCTACAGGATGGCGACATCATGTGGCAAGCCGAGTTTTTTGCCGATGAAGGCGAAGAAGGCGAATGTCTGCCAATGCTGAGTGGCGAAGCGGCGCAAAGCGTCTTTGACGGCGATTATGATGAGATAGAGATTCGTCAGGAGTGGCTGGAAGAGAACACTCTGCATGAGTGGGATGACGGTGAATTTCAGCTCGAGCCGCCTCTGGATACCGAAGAAGGCCAGACTGCGGCGGATGAGTGGGATGAGCGTTAACTACTCATAAGGGCCGTGGTGTATATCCAGCGGCAGCAGCAGCGTATCAAAAACCAGTGAAAACGGCAGATCGAGAACCGTGACATAGCGCCACGCGGAATCCCGGACATCCCACTGCACGCCGGGATAGTATTGATTGCCGTGCCCTTGTCCGGGGATCGTCCTGCTAATGATGCTGCCGCACCCGCTCAGAAGTAGCGCCATTACGCCAACCACGATTATTCGCACCGGATACCTCATTCGTCGTTTTGTTCAGTATAAAAAAATACCGGCAGCAGGCCGGTATTTTCAGATAATTGTCAGCGCATATTTGTCGGCCTGATAAACGCCACGTTTATCAGACCGCTACGGCTTACTTCTTCTGCAACGCCAGTGGGTTCAGGTTGATACCCTGATAGTAGTTAACCCACGATGAATATCTTTCCGGTGAATTCCAGACGCGATAGTGTAAACGCGCCATCGTCACTGGATCGCTCAACAACACCAGACGGCGGTCGCGATTCAGTTTTTCCGGCGTTTCATTCAGCGCCTGCTCCACATGGCGGTCGCGCGCAATCTCCAGCACCTTACTGGCGCGGTGACGGGCCGTAGCCATCGCCGTAGCCAGTGCGTTAAACGACGGATTAAACACCGCGTGCATAAAGCCGTCATCCAGCGTGCGATTGCGGTTCATCGCCAGGTATTTGTCAGTATCCACGAGCACCTGCGGCGGGGAATACTCTTCCGGGATGAGGAACAGTTTCCAGCGTTTGGTGCGCAAGCCCACCGTTGAACGGCTGGAAACCACGGACACAAACGGCGACAGGATCAGCGAGAAGACAATCGGCGCCAGCCAGAACAGGAAACGTAAATCCAGCCAGGCCATGCCAACCGCCCATACCAGGCCGAGCAGCAGCTGGGAACCGTGACGCATGAAGGCTTCACCCCACGGGGTAGAGTCATCGTCACGCTGCGGTGAATTCCAGACCACTTCCCAGCCGAGGAATGCGCTCACCACAAACACCGTGTGGAACAACATGCGTACCGGCGCCAGCAGCACAGAGAACAGCACTTCCAGCAGCAGCGACAGCGTTACGCGCACAAATCCGCCATACTCTTTTGTGCCCTTACACCAGATGAGCATAATACTCAGCAGCTTCGGCAGGAACAGCAGCACCATCGTGGATGCAAACAGCGCAATCGCCAGTTCGGGGCGCCACTGCGGCCAGACCGGGAACAGCTGGCGCGGTTGCAGGAAGTATTGCGGTTCGGTCAACGCATGAACTACCTGCAAAGCGGTGGAAAGCGCCAGGAACATAAACCACAGCGGCGCCGACAGGTAAGACATAACCCCCGTCAGGAACACCGCACGGTGAACCGGGTGCATCCCTTTCACCAGGAACAGGCGGAAGTTCATCAGGTTGCCATGACACCAGCGGCGGTCACGCTTAAGTTCATCCAGCAGGTTCGGCGGCAGTTCTTCATACGAACCCGGCAGGTCGTAGGCAATCCAGACGCCCCACCCTGCACGACGCATTAACGCCGCTTCCACGAAGTCATGCGAGAGGATGGAACCCGCGAACGATCCTTCGCCCGGCAGCGGCGCAAGCGCACAGTGTTCGATGAATGGCTTCACGCGAATAATCGCGTTGTGGCCCCAGTAATGCGACTCGCCTAGCTGCCAGAAGTGCAGCCCGGCGGTAAACAGCGGGCCGTACACGCGGGTAGCAAACTGCTGGCAACGCGCATACAGCGTATCCATACCGGACGCTTTCGGCGACGACTGAATGATCCCGGCATTCGGGTTCGCTTCCATCAGACGCACCAGGCCGCTCAGACACTCGCCGGTCATCACCGAGTCAGCGTCCAGCACCACCATGTAGCTGTACTGGTTGCCCCAGCGACGGCAGAAGTCATCGATATTGCCGCTTTTGCGCTTCACACGACGGCGGCGACGGCGATAGAAAATCTGTCCTTCGCCCTGCACTTCAGCAATCAGCTCCATCCACGCTTTTTGTTCCGCCACGCAGATATCGGGGTTGTAGCTATCGCTCAGGATATAGACGTCGAAATGCGCTGCGTTGCCGGTGGCTTTAACCGATTCCCACGTAGCGCGTAGCCCCGCGAACACGCGGTCAACGTCCTCGTTGCAGATAGGCATAATCAACGCGGTACGGTGCTCTGGATTCAGCGGCTCATTTCCCACCGTTGACGCCGAAATACTGTATTTATCGCGGCCAATCAGCAGTTGCAGGAAGCCCATAAGCGCGGTCCAGAACCCCGCAGACACCCAGCAGAACAGCACGGCGAACAGGATCAGGATGCCGGTTTGCAGCACATACGGCAGCAGTTGCATAAAGGAGACCCACAGATCCTGCCCGATCATGTCGGCGGGATTAATGAGCGCCCAGCCCTGGTAAGGAAGAATGGTCTTCATATACCAGGTCGCAACCACCGTCTGCGCCAGCGTCAGCAGCAACAGGATGTAACGGCGGATTGTCCCGACGGTACGCCATTTTTGCTCGTTCTCCTGCTCTTCTTTCGTCAGGCGGGAGAGATAACGCGGCGTCACGTCCCGGCCGCGCAAGCGGTCCCAGAAACGACCCAGCGGGTTGGTGCGCCAGGGATCGGGGAACATAGAAGAACGCGTCGCTTTCGGCATTGCCTGCAACTGATCGCGTCCCTCATCATCCTTAATCAGTTGCCCTTCGGCCAGCGAATCCGGCCAGGCCTGCTCAAGGCGCGCTTTAACAGATCCCTGCGGTGAATCGTCTTCTCGCGAGTAAGCTCGATGCTCAACATCCAGCGCCTCATGGACGGCGCGGATGTCCGTTTTCGGCAGCGCCGCTTTCTCAATGTCTGAAAGCGGCATTGCGTCAATATACTCAGTTGTCTTATTCATTGGCAGGTAACTGGTAGCTCCAGGTTTCACTCAACGGCTGATCGGCATTCACCAACGCAGCACGCATTTCAGTGGTTTTCTTCGCGTCTTTCACTTTTACGCGCAGCGTCAAACGCCAGCCTTTCGTCACCGGGTTATAACGCACTGAGTTCTCAACGATTTCGCCGTTATCGCCAATACTGGTTTGCGCCGTGACAGGGGTATCCTGCGGCAGCTTTTTCATATCTGTGCCGACAAAATCCACGACGAAGGCGATGGTGCCGTCAGGCTGGCGAATCAGGTTAGACTGTTTGACATCGCCCGTAGAGCGACGCGTCTGCTGAACCCAGGCATTCTCCGGCGCATGAAGTTTCTCTTCATCGCGGGTAAACGTCATGGTGTACTTGAAGTTCATCTCTTTGCCTGCTTCAGGCAGTTGATCCGGCGTCCAGTAGGCCACGATGTTATCGTTAGTTTCATCGTTGGTCGGAATTTCCACCAGTTCGATTTTCCCTTTGCCCCACTCGCCTTTCGGCGTGATCCAGGCGCTTGGGCGCAGGTCATAGCGATCGTCTAAATCTTCAAAGCGCGAGAACTGGCGGCCGCGTTGCAGCAAGCCGAACCCTTGCGGGTTTTCCATCGCATAGCTGCTCACCGCAAGATGTTTCGGGTTATTCAGCGGGCGCCAGATCCATTCACCGTTGCCCGCATGGATAGACAACCCGTTAGAGTCGTGCAATTCCGGGCGATAGTTGGTTGCCGGAGACGGCTGGTTCGGCCCAAACAGGAACATGCTGGTTAACGGCGCAACGCCCAGTTTACCGACTTTATCACGCAGGTAGACTTTCGACTGAACGTCCACCACGGTGTCACGCCCAGGGATGATGACGAAGCGGTATGCCCCGGTCGCACGCGGGGAATCGAGCAACGCATAGATGGTCAAACGTTTGTCAGTCGGTTTTGGACGCTCAATCCAGAACTCGCGAAAGCGGGGAAATTCCTCACCGGAAGGCAGCGCGGTATCAATCGCCAGACCACGCGCGGAAAGACCATAGACCTGGCCTGCGCCAATGACGCGGAAATAGCTGGCACCGAGCATGCTGACGATTTCATCGTTTTTGTCTTTGCTGTTGATCGGGTACAGCACTTTGAACCCGGCGAAACCGAGGTCTTTGACGGTGTCTTTATCATGCTGAACATCGCCAAAATTGAAATAGTCCGGGTTGTATTTGATTCTTTTTACCGTCGTCGCGGTAACTTCGTTGATCCTGACCGGTGTGTCGAAGTACATACCCTGGTGGTAGAACTCGAGTTTGAATGGGGTCTTGATATTGCTCCAGTACGCTTTATCACGGTTAAACTGGATCTGCTGATAGTCCGCATATTTCATGTCGCGGAAAACGGAGGGCAAGTTACTTTTCGGCGCCTCATAGCCTTTACCGGCTAAGGATTGAGCTTGTTTTGCAACATCATCGATGGTGAACGCCCAACTCGACGATGTGTACAGCGTTAACATTACCGCCGCGCCCAACCAACGCATTTTCATCATTTGTCGTTTATGTTTCATAATAAGTAAGCACTTCCCCCTTTGTGTGCTTATATCGATCCGATCCATTTTAATGGATAATCAGGCAATCCGACAACTGAATCCCGGCTTTGTTCAGCGCGCTGGCTCATGGATTAAGCAGGTTTTGCTCCTGTTTTCACTTTGCGTGCTTATCCTGGAGACAGGTTGTTGGACTTCGTGTAGGGTTGCCCCCGAATGTAAACATTATTCGTCCCAGGGATAAGACGAAAAGTCTGAGAATATGTATCTATCTATGAATCCAGTACCTCCACAGCGTGAATATTTTCTTGACTCCATCCGCGCCTGGCTGATGTTGTTGGGGATCCCCTTTCATATCTCGTTGATCTATTCAAGCCATACCTGGCATATCAACAGCGCAGAGCCCTCATGGTGGCTGACCCTGTTTAACGATTTTGTCCACGCATTTCGCATGCAGGTCTTTTTTGTTATTTCCGGTTATTTTTCGTACATGTTATTCCTGCGTTATCCATTAAAACGCTGGTGGAAAGTGCGTGTTGAACGCGTAGGTATTCCTATGCTGACGGCCATTCCTTTACTCACCTTGCCGCAATTTATCATGCTGCAATTTGTCAAAGGAAAAACCGAGAACTGGCACACGCTTTCTTTGTATGAGAAATACAATACGCTGGCCTGGGAATTAATTTCTCATCTGTGGTTTTTATTAGTGCTTGTTGTATTAACAACCCTGAGCATGTGGGCATTCAGCCAAATCAAAAAAAGCGCGGAACGCACAACGAAGCCATTATTCGCCGCCGTTTCGATGACCAAATTGACGCTTATCTTCTTTATCCTTGGCGTCGGTTACGCCGCGCTGAGACGCGCCATTTTTATCATTTATCCCTCTATTCTTAGCGATGGCATGTTCAATTTCGTCGTCATGCAAACGCTGTTTTATCTCCCTTTCTTTATCCTGGGCGCGCTGGCATTCATCAACCCGGCGCTGAAAGCGCTGTTTACCGTACCGTCACGCGGATGCACGCTGGCTGCGGCGCTCGCCTTCGTTGCCTACCTGCTGAACCAGCGTTATGGCAGCGGCGATGCCTGGATGTATGAAACAGAATACGTCATTACCATGCTGATGGGATTGTGGATGGTTAACGTGGTCTTTTCGCTGGGCCACCGTTTACTTAATTTCCAGTCCGCTCGCGTCACCTATTTTGTGAATGCATCGCTTTTCATCTATCTGGTGCATCATCCACTAACGCTGTTTTTCGGCGCGTATATTACGCCGCATATTACGTCGAATCTGCTGGGTTTTTTATGCGGGCTGGTCTTTGTTATCGGTATTGCGCTGGTCCTGTATGAACTGCATTTACGGGTTCCCGTACTGAAATTTTTATTTTCGGGCAAACCCGCGGTTAAACGTGATAACAGCAAGGCTGTCGCCAGTTAAGCTGCCCGCTGAAGGACGTTAAAGCAGCCATTCGACGGGCAAGACAGACGCCAGTCGCACCAGAACCCGCTTCCAGAATCCTGTGGCGGGTTCTTTTTTCAGTACCACCTCGTCACGCAGGTGGCGATCAACCCAGTTAATTCTTCCCCAACGATCCAGCCGCAGTTGCCAGGCGTCATCACGCTGGCTCTGCATAAAACGGTTATGAATCAGCGTTGCCAGCGTTTCGCTTTCAATCACAAACCCCATTTCGGTATTGAGTAACGTCGATCGGGGATCGAAATTGAGCGAACCGATAAAAACCTTATTCCCGTCAATGCTGAAGGTCTTCGCATGCAGGCTGGAGCCTGAGTTACCGGTTAAACCACGATCGTGAAGTTCAGCCGCATGCCCGTTAGTGGGTTTAAGCTCATAGAGCTCAATGCCGTAGCGCAGAAGTTTTTTACGCCACCGCGCATAGCCCGCATGGACGACCGCCACATCGTTCGCCGCCAGTGAATTGGTAAGAATCGCGATCCTGACCCCTTTTCTCACCAGTTGCAGCAGTTGCGCGACGCCCGCCCGGGTGGGGACAAAATAGGCGGAAATAATGTCGATACGTTCCGTTGGCGACCCCATCACATCGAACAGGCGTTGCGGCAGAAGCGAATGACGCTGCGCTTTCCCCTCGCCTTTTAAAGGATCGTCGCTGAGCAAACGGGTTTTCGCCCATATCAGCGGTAAAGCGCCGCGATCAAGATGGGACATAAAGTGGCTGGTTTTCAGCTTATGCAAATAGCGGCGCGTAATGTCGTCGTTGTACCAGGAATCCGGTAAGTCAATGCGTCGGGTGATTTCCTGCTCAGACAGCGACAACACTTTTTGCAGCGTTGAAACCGATTTGCAGTGCCAGTAACGTTCAAAATCATCCGCCACGTCTTTTACGACAGGGCCAATCGCCATCACGTCGAGATCGGAAAACAGCGGCTCTTCACCTACGCCAAAATAGGCATCGCCAATATTCCGCCCACCGACAATGGTGACTGCGCCATCTGCCGTATAGCTTTTATTATGCATACGCCGATTAAGCCGGGCAAAGTCGGTTAAATACCCCAGCGCGCGCAGCATACGAAAAGAGAAAGGATTAAACAGGCGCACTTCGATATTGGGGTGGCTATCCAGCAGTTGCAGCGTATCATCAAGCCCCGGCGTGTTGTTATCATCCAGCAGCAGGCGAACATGAACGCCGCGCTTTGCCGCCGCCAATAATATCGAAAACAGCAGGCGCCCGGACATGTCGTCCTCCCAGATGTAATACTGCACATCCAGGGTGCGCTCAGCCATTTCCGTTAATCGATAGCGTGCGGCAAAGGCATCCAGGCTGTCATCCAGGGCGAGAATGCCGCATTCGCCGGGATGACGTTCACACAGCGGGGTAACAGCGCGCTCAAGTCGGGTCAACTCACTCATCACCTTGTTGGGTCAGTAATCGCTCGTAAAGTCGGGCAGTTTCTTCATCATAACAGACAAAGTATACCTGCTCAGGTAGCGCGTGGCGGGCAAGAAAATCCGCGACCGTATTGACCGCTATCTCTGCGGCGGCGGGGCGTGGGTAGCCGTAAGCGCCGGTGCTGATCGCCGGAAACGCGACAGACCGGTAGCCATTGGCCAGCACCAGTTGCAAACTGTTGAAATAGGCATCTTCCAGGAGCTGGGATTCGTTATGATCGCCGCCACGCCAGACGGGCCCCACCGTATGGATCACCGCTTTCGCCGGCAGATTGCCTGCCAGAGTGATGACCGCGTGTCCTGCCGGGCACTCGCCCTGCTGCTGCCTGACTTTTTTGCAGGCTTCCAGTAGCGCCGGACCCGCTGCACGATGAATCGCGCCGTCAACGCCACCGCCCCCCAGTAATGAAGCGTTGGCGGCATTAACAATCACATCTACCGTGAGTTGGGTTATGTCGCCATGTTGTACATGAATACGCGATTTCATAGATCCCCCTTACCTTAGCCTATAGCCTAAGTGTACAGCAGGGCTTTCAATGAAATCGCGTTTTTTAATCGAACGATTTTATCTCTGACAGATGCGTTTATTGGTATTCAATACTCATAATTGCCAGACGTTGTTGCGGATCGAGATAGTTGACTCTCACAGATGCAATTTGTCGAAGGCTTTGCGGGGCGGTTGTAACCTGTTGCAGGGTAAAACGGTTAGTTTTCATCTGGCCATTATTCACGCATGTCATGTCAATATTTTGCTGCCGGGCACTGACCTCACAGGGAGGTTCGACAATCTGACCACGAAAATGAATAACGCCGCCGGTAGTGATTTGTTGAGCTGTAACAGAGGAAGAAAAGAGAATGCAGACGCCAAGGCCTGCTCCGAGGATATTTTTCGAACACAACGCAAACATACAATAGCTCCTCAATGATCAATCATACTTGAAGGATCGGAGTTTTCCTTCCACTGCGACGCTCGCGGTGAACGGAAACGACGTTGTTGCCTCTCTATAATTCATAGAACAGTAATCCATCCCCTGCCACAAACAATCACCAAATAAATCAAATGATTAAGATGATTTCTCAGGAGATGGCCATTGCTGCGACAAATGCAACGACTGCCCGTCGGAAACGGTAACGATAATTTTTACCGAGTCCTCCGGGGAAATATTTAAACTGAGTTTCGTTAAATCAATGGGTTGATTAGCGGGCAAAGAAAGGGTTGTTTTCTGCTGTGTACGGCTTTGCCCTCCTTTCCCATCACGAACGGCAAAAATTTGGACTTCGCACACGCAGGGTTTACTGAGCGTAACCTGGGGGACAATGGTGTAAATTTCACCTTGTTGCGTGGTATTAAATGTAATCTGGCTGGAGAGCGCGGCAAGGAGTAATAGCGTATTCATCATATCCTCACGAAAAAAAACAGGGCTTTCGCCCTGTTTATTATGAGTACCCGACCTGAATCAGTACTGGTTAGCCGTGGCGTTGTTGCCGAAGCCGACCTGAGTAACCGATACCTGGGAGTCGGACGCAGTCTGGTTAACCAGCGCGCCGTTGCGGCCACCAAACTGGCTCACAACGATATCAGAGTTTTTGGCATTCCACTGATCGATAGTCGCGCTGTTTCTGTACCCATTCTGGGTCAGGTCAATGCCGCTGTTGTCAGCGCCCTGGCCTACGTCTGCGCCGTTACCATGACCATATTGTTTGATGGACAGATCTGATTTACGAGCATCGCTTTGCAGAGCAAGAGCAGAGTTTGCGCTACCGTACTGGAAAATACTCAGGGTAGATTCAGGGCCGGAATTATTACCGCCATTATTATGACCGCCGCCACCGCCCCACTGCGGAACAACACCTGCCAGAGCACTGCCAGAAACTACGATTGCTGCGAATGCTGCCACTTTTAAAAGTTTCATGGTAAACCCCCATCGGATTGATTTAAAAGTCGTCATGGTATTAACGTTGCGTAACGCGAATAGCCATGCGCGACTGTCTCTGCACTACAACTGCTGTTTTTTGCGTACCGTACTGCGTAATATCTGCTTTATTACCAGAACCTTTCTGAATAATCATTGCAGTATTACCATAAGAGCCTTGCGATATACTTGCATCATTGGCGTAACCCGCCTGATCAATATATGCAAGGTTATAAGCTCCTGACTGGTCAATCTTCGCCCGGTTATTTCCGCCTTCTTGTGAAATAACAGATAAAAGTTTTGAGCCGTCCTGGCGTGTTTTTGCACTATTATGAGTGCCCTTTTGACCAATAATGGCTGCCTGATTAAATGAAGACTTGCTTAATTCATTTACCGCAAAATTATATTCCGCATTTGCCAGATCATAACTTGTCGCGGCTGCAATCCCAGGCGCACCCAGTATTGTTAACATCATAAATAACAATTTGTTTTTCATGTTGTCACCCTGGACCTGGTCGTACATTACGTTAATTTAAAAGCATTTCAATTTGACTGTTAACGCGATTCGTTTTTTGTTAACGCCGCGTTACGATGAAGAGTATGTCCGTGGAAACATTTTAAATAACTCACCCGCGAGTGGTATTTTGATATTCAGCGTCACACCAAAGTGCTAATTCACTGTTGACTCCACTGTTATTTACGAAAAATTTATTTTCTTATCTGTAGCGGGCTAAACATTTCTGCCAGTGAGAGGGAAAAACCGTTTTCTGCATATCATTATGCGTTTCTCCGGGCATCACACTGCATCGCCGTCACAACTCGTGACAAACATCATTTTTTCTCACTAAAAATGTCCAGGCGGCCCTGAGTCGAACGTTTTAAAATTAACTTGTCAGACAAACTCAAAAATAATTTTAAATTATGATTTAAAATCAATCAGTTATTATAATTTGTATGATTTTTTAAATCTATGCAATAACAGCAACATGTACAACTTTTCTATCAAATCTAATCTCTAAAAAATCCACACATTAACATATGAATATATAATTTTACATTTTGTTACAAGTTTAACACTTGCTTTAAGGTTTGTAATGACTAGATTGAAATCAGTTGTAGTCCATCTGTTTTAATATTTTTACCCTTTTTGGGTCGATGTTTTATTTCTACACACAGCAGTGCAACATCTGTCAGTACTTCTGGTGCCTCGTATTTTAGCTGAGGCAGCTGTCAGATGTGCGACTAAAAAAAGTGGGGTTTCATCATGTTTAATGAAGTCCATAGTATTCATGGTCATACATTATTGTTGATCACAAAACCATCTTTGCAGGCCACTGCATTATTGCAGCATTTAAAGCAATCACTGGCTGTTACCGGAAAACTACATAATATTCAACGTTCTCTGGATGATATATCCACCAGTTGCATTGTTTTACTGGATATGATGGAAGCGGATAAAAAAATTATCCATTACTGGCAAGACAATTTGAGTCGGAAAAACAACAATATCAAGACGTTATTGTTGAATACTCCCGACGACTATCCCTTCCGTGATATTGAAAACTGGCCACATATCAATGGCGTGTTTTACGCAACGGAGGATGAAGAACGTGTCGTTAACGGCTTGCAGGGGATCTTGCGAGGCGAATGCTATTTTTCGCAAAAGCTGGCCAGTTACCTGATCACTCATTCAGGGAACTACCGTTACAACAGCACGGAATCAGCGCTTCTCACTCATCGTGAAAAAGAGATCCTCAATAAACTGCGAATCGGCGCCTCAAACATTGAAATCGCCCGCTCGCTTTTTATCAGCGAGAATACGGTAAAAACACATCTTTATAATCTTTTCAAAAAGATAGCTGTTAAAAACCGTACTCAGGCGGTCTCGTGGGCAAACGATAACCTCAGGCGATAAAGCCATGAAACGCTATCTGACCTGGATTGTGGCAGCAGAATTACTGCTTGCCGCAGGGAATCTTCACGCTGCGGAAGTTGAAGTGGAAGTTCCCGGACTCTTAACTGACCATACCGTCTCATCAGTCGGCCACAATTTTTATCGCGCCTTCAGCGACAAATGGGAAAGTGAGTACACAGGCAATTTGACCATCAATGAAAGACCCAGTGCGCGTTGGGGAAGTTGGATTACGATAACGGTAAATCAGGACGTTATATTCCAGACTTTTTTATTCCCAACGAAAAGAGACTTCGAGCGAACCGTTGACTTCGCGCTGGCGCAAACTGAAGAAGCATTAAATCGTCGGCAAATAGATCAAACGCTATTAAGCACGAGTGATTTAGCGCGCGATGAATTCTAAAATATGATTTAGTCTGGAGGCTGCCATGCGTGTCAAACATGCAGTAGTTATGCTCATGCTTATTTCACCATTAAGTTGGGCCGGAAATATGACATTCCAGTTCCGAAATCCTAATTTTGGTGGAAACCCAAATAACGGCGCATTTTTATTAAATAGCGCTCAGGCACAAAACTCTTATAAGGACCCAAGTTATTACGACGACTTCGGGATTGAAACCCCGTCTGCCCTGGATAACTTTACGCAGGCTATTCAATCGCAAATCCTTGGCGGATTGCTGACGAATATTAACACCGGCAAACCAGGCAGAATGGTGACCAATGATTTTATCATTGATATCGCCAACCGGGATGGGCAACTGCGACTTAATGTCACGGACAGGAAAACCGGGAAAACCTCGACGATTGAAGTGTCAGGTTTGCAAACACAGTCAACCGATTTCTAAGCCCCAGCTACCAAAGGACAATAATCATGCAGCGCTTACTTATTTTGGTTGCAGTATGTTTACTGAGCGGATGCTTAACCGCCCCGCCTAAAGAAGCCGCGAAACCGACATTAATGCCTCGTGCGCAAAGCTATAAAGATTTGACGCACCTGCCGATGCCAACGGGTAAGATTTTTGTCTCGGTTTATAATATTCAGGATGAAACGGGCCAGTTTAAGCCTTATCCGGCGAGTAACTTCTCGACTGCTGTTCCGCAGAGCGCCACCGCGATGCTGGTGACCGCGCTGAAAGACTCCCGCTGGTTTATCCCGCTGGAGCGTCAGGGACTGCAAAACCTGCTGAACGAACGCAAAATTATTCGTGCAGCGCAGGAAAACGGCACGGTGGCTATCAATAACCGAATCCCGCTTCAGTCCCTCACCGCCGCGAATATCATGGTGGAAGGGTCGATTATCGGTTACGAAAGCAACGTGAAGTCAGGCGGGGTCGGTGCGCGGTACTTCGGTATCGGTGCGGATACGCAGTATCAGCTTGACCAGATTGCGGTAAACCTGCGCGTGGTTAACGTCAGCACCGGCGAGATCCTCTCTTCGGTCAATACCAGCAAGACCATCCTTTCCTATGAAGTGCAGGCCGGGGTGTTCCGCTTTATTGATTACCAGCGACTGCTGGAAGGTGAAATCGGCTACACCTCTAATGAACCGGTGATGCTGTGTCTGATGTCAGCGATTGAAACGGGCGTTATCTTCCTGATTAACGACGGGATCGATCGCGGCCTGTGGGATTTGCAGAACAAAGCGGAGCGTCAGAACGACATTCTGGTGAAATACCGCCACATGTCCGTACCGCCGGAATCCTGATATTTCACCAACCGTAGAATGCCCGATGGCGCAGGCTTATCGGGCCTACAGCAGGCAGGATAAGTTTGCGCCATCAGGATTGACATCATATGAACGTGGGGGAAACCTCACGCTTTTTTATTTGCTGACCGCCGTCGGCGAAGAATCTCTTACCCGACGAGACGCCAGCCACAGCCCGCTATTTTTCATCGCATAGCCAAACACGAGTCCCAGCGCCAGCGAAGGCAGAACCAGTCGCCAGTCCCCCTGCCCTGCAAACGTCGCGCATGCGCCGATAAAGGTGCCAGGCACAAAAGAAAGCAACAGCTGCTTCGCCTGAACGCACATCAAAAACGCGACGATTCCCGTCATGACGTAACTGACGATCTCCAGATGCGGAGCCAGCGCGCTGCCGTGAATAATCACCAGCGCCCACACCACGCCGCTCAGGAGCGTACATGCAGAAATCAATAACCCTTTCAGGCCGCCCTGCGGGCAGGCGAAATAGGCCGTACAGCCCAGAAAACCCGCCCAGCTGAGCAGGCCAAAGGAAACGGCCACCCATCCCCAGATACCGGAGAGAATGCCCGTTGTGATTGCAATGGAGATAAGTATGTTCATGCCGCGCATCATAGCAGAAAAGCGGCATACGAATGAGATCACGCACACATTTTATGCAATACAATTAATCACGTTGCATAACAAAGTGACCATGATCACATTTACTCTTCAGCGCCTTCCTGTAACTCATCCCACATTGCGCCGATCGCATCGCGCGTCAACGGCGCCATCGTACGCCAGAATGGCGTCGCGGCATGGGCTTCCACTTTGCCAAGGAAAGTACCGCACCAGGGAAGCAGGTATTCAATAAACAGCGTTTCCAGCGCTTCGCTCTCATCTTCAGCAGACTGATCCTCCAGCCAGGAGGCGGCCAGCAGCAGCGTACCGATATGGTCGGCAGGGGTATCCGCCAACGGCATACCGCGAGCGGAAAGAAACGCGCGAACATCGGACTCCTTCGCCCCTTCCACCCAGGCGCTGCGATAAGGCGACACGGCGCACTCGTCGCCGACAAACAGCGCATTGTAGTCCGCCGCCAGTTGGGTCATGTCGCAACTTTTCTGCAACCGCGCCAGAAGCTCATCCTGCTCCAACGGCCAGCTTGCCGACAATTTACCCTCGCGGATCAGCGTAAACAGAGGAACCAGCAGAGGGTCCTGCGGTTGGCGGTAATACAGCGATCCCAGCACACGACACAGGATAGAAAACTCATTCATTGATATATTCCAGTTATCAGCAATTAAAGTTCAGCAAACTCCGGGATCGGCGCCATACCGCGCGATTCCAGAAATCTCAGTAAGCGTCCTGGCGAAACGTTTAAAACGCGTTCTTCCGGGAAATCCACTTCATCCAGGATCTTCCGGCATTCGGCAAATTCACCGAGTGTAAACGCAGTATGGGAATCTGACCCTAACGCTACCCATCCGCCAGCGTCACGCACGGCCGCGGCCACCGCGCGGCAATTATCTTCACTGCCTTTGCGCGAATGCAGGAATGACGAGTTATTGATTTCCAGCGCCACCTGGTATTTAGCCGCCGCCTGCGCAATCGCGGTGATATCGACAGGATACTTTGGGTTGCCCGGATGGCTGATAATATGCACATTTCCGCTGGCCATCGCGGCAATCATCGCCTGGGTATTGGTCTCTTTATCGTGCGGCGCGAAAACCGGTTCATGGAAACCGGCGATAATCACATCCAGCGAGTTCAGCATCGGGCCCGTGCAGTCAATCTCGCCATCGATATTCTTGATGTTGGCTTCAATACCGCGAAGAATGCCCACCCCGTCAACCAGACGCGGCCAGATACGCATGTTGATAAAGTGCCAGTGATGCGGAGCATCGGCCATATCCGGGCCGTGATCGGTAATGGCAAAGAGCTTAATACCTTTGCGTTTCGCTTCGGCAATATAATCGTGCAAGGTACTGTATGCGTGGGTGCTGGCGACGGTATGCATATGCAAGTCAACGGGATACATAACTCACTCCTGTAGTCGTTTTCCGACAAGGATAGCAGGTATCGTCGCCATTTATTAGTCGAAACCCGGCGCTAACCGGGTTGTCATCAGTAGCCGCGAACGCGATCGACCTGACCCGTCACGGATTCGCCGCGTTCCAGATGCGTAATGGTGCGCGAAATATAGTCCACGGCTTCCGCCGGGCGGGTGACGGCGGCAATGTGCGGCGTCATCGCCACGCGAGGGTGTTGCCAGAGCGGACTCTCTTTTGGCAACGGCTCGCGGCTGAAAACATCCAGCATCGCCCCTTTGAGTTTTTCGCTATTCAACGCGGCAAGCAGATCGTCCTCATTAACATGCACACCACGCGCCAGGTTAAGCAGGTAAGCTCCATCCCGTAACCGATTGAGCAAGCCGGAATTAATAATGCCCACCGTCTCCGCCGTATTTGGCAGCAGGTTGATCAGCACCCTTGTTTGATTCAGGAATGCGCCTAACTCCTCAGCTCCCGCAAAACTCTCTACGCCAGGCCAGGATTTACGGCTACGGCTCCAGCAGCGAAGCGGGAATCCCCATGCCTGGAGCGCTTCAGCGACTTTGGCGCCCAGCACCCCCGCCCCCATAATACCGACGGTGAATTCATCGCGATCATATTCCGGCAGCGGCTGCCATGTTGACTGGTTTTTCAGCGCCTGATAATCATCGAAGCGGCGGAACCAATGCAGCACCTGGCTCACGGCATACTCCTGCATTTGCAGGCCCATGCCGGTATCTTCCAGGCGGAACAGCGGGATAGAGGCATCCAGCATTTCCGGGTGCGCTTTGAGCTTACTCAGAATGGAATCCACACCTGCGCCAAGCGCAAATACGGCTTTTAGCTTCCGTCCTTCGAGCATCTCCACCGGCGGATGCCACACGAGCGCATAATCCGCAGGTTCGTTATCACCGGGTTTCCATTCACGAATATTCGCGCCGGGAATCGCCTTTGCCAAAGCGTTAAGCCACCAGGCCGTATCGAAGGTCGGGTGATAGAACATTATCTCCATGTTGACTCCTGAGTGTTGTTGTGCGGAATTTACTCGCACTTATTATCATCATTTTCATAGGGATCATCAGCATAACAAATTTAGAGATGCTGGCAAAAAAAGCAGTTTCCGCTTATTTAAACTGCATGTTGATTGAAGTTTGTGTAATTGCACGATTTTTTAGAAAAGGTGATTGACGCCGGGGGCGTATTTCCCTAAATTAGCGCCCGTTCCAGCAACACTGGAACGACAATATGGTGAGGTGTCCGAGTGGCTGAAGGAGCACGCCTGGAAAGTGTGTATACGGCAACGTATCGGGGGTTCGAATC
>NZ_JAOWGB010000023.1:131294-244394 GCF_030333365.1 Citrobacter sp. CK195 | reverse complement strand
ACCTCCTTCGGATTTGCCAGATAACCCGTGGTATCCCCGGTCGGGCGGCTGTTGGCGTTGGGTTTAATCACAATGTTCGGTCTGGTGAAGTGCGCGCCCGGCAGCGGCGCAACGGCCGCCAGCGTGCCATGTTTTTTCCGCAGCTCTTCTATCGGGCCAAAGTCCAGCGCGCGCAGCGGGCAGGACTCGACGCAGATCGGTTTTTTGCCGTCGGCAACGCGGTCATGACAACCGTCGCATTTGGTCATGTGGCCTTTGGCGGCGTTGTACTGCGGCGCACCGTACGGGCAGGCCATATGGCAGTAGCGACAGCCGATGCAGACGTCCTCATCCACCACCACAAAGCCGTCCTCGCGTTTGTGCATCGCGCCACTCGGGCACACTTTCGTGCAGGCCGGGTCTTCGCAGTGGTTGCAGGAGATGGAAAGATAGTAGGCAAAGACATTCTGGTGCCAGACGCCGTTATCCTCCTGCCAGTCGCCGCCCGCATATTCATAGATGCGGCGGAAGCTGACGTCCGGGGTTAAATCTTTGTAGTCTTTGCAGGCCAGTTCGCAGGTTTTGCAACCGGTGCAACGACTGGAGTCAATAAAAAATCCATATTGGGTTGTCATCGGTTACTCCTTATACCTTCTCAACCTGAACGAGGTTCGTATGGGACGGATTCCCCTTAGCGAGAGGAGAAGGACGCTGGGTCGTCAGGACGTTAATACATCCCCCCTGATCCACGCGTTTTGCATCCGGGTCATACCAGGCGCCTTCGCCCAACGCAACGACGCCCGGCATCATGCGCGGCGTCACTTTCGCCTCAATATGCAACTCGCCGCGACCGTTGAAGATACGCACTTTGTCGCCGTTGCTGATGCCGCGTTTTTGCGCATCCATCGGGTTAATCCACATCTCCTGGCGGCAGGAAGCTTTCAGAACGTCCACGTTGCCATAGGTAGAGTGCACGCGAGATTTGTAGTGGAAGCCCGTTAATTGCAACGGATAGTCTTTGGTCAACGGATCGCTGTAGTTTTCGAAGCCCGGCGTATAGATCGGCAACGGATCGATCACATCGCCTTCCGGCAGTTCCCAGGTTGCCGCAATCTCTGCCAGCGCCTGCGAATAGATCTCGATTTTGCCCGACGGCGTTGTCAGCGGGTTAGCCTGCGGATCGTCACGGAACGCTTTATAGGCAACGTGATGACCTTCAGGGTCGCGCTGCTTAAAGATGCCCTGCTTGCGGAATGCTTCAAATGTCGGCAGTTCGGGAATCGCCTGACGCGACTGTTCGTACAGATGACGCATCCACTCTTCTTGCGTACGCCCTTCGGTAAACTGCTGCTCCACGCCGAGACGCTTCGCCAGCTCGCTGGTCATCTGATAGATAGTCTTGCACTCAAAGCGCGGTTTAATGGCCTGGTCGGTGAAAATAACGTAGGACATGTTCCCGCAGGAGGCATCCAGCGCGAAGTCCATCTGCTCAGAAGCGGTGCAGTCCGGCAGCAGAATATCGGCATATTTCGCTGAAGAGGTCATATGACAGTCGATAACGACGATCATTTCGCACTTCTTGTCATCCTGCAAAATTTCATGCGTACGGTTAATTTCGGAATGCTGGTTAATCAGGCAGTTACCGGCATAGTTCCAGATCATCTTGATGGGAACGTCGAGTTTATCTTTGCCGCGAACCCCATCACGCAGCGCCGTCATTTCCGGCCCGAGCTCAATGGCATCGGTCCATAAGAACATCGAAATGCTGGTCTCGACCGGGTTTTCCAGCGTTGGCATACGCTCAAACGGCAAATCGTAAGATCCCTCACGCGCACCGCTGTTGCCGCCGTTAATGCCGACGTTGCCGGTCAGGATCGCCAGCATAGAGATTGCGCGAGTAACGATTTCGCCGTTGGCATGACGCTGCGGCCCCCAGCCCTGGCTGATGTAAGCGGGTTTGGCGCTACCGATTTCACGCGCCAGTTTTACAATGCGCGCCGCCGGGATACCGGTGATCTGCGACGCCCACTCCGGCGTCTTCGCAATACCGTCTCTACCCTGTCCCAGAATATAGGCTTTGTAGTGACCATTTTTCGGCGCGCTGGCGGGTAAGGTTTTTTCGTCATAACCCACGCAGTATTTGTCGAGGAACGGCTGATCGACCATATCTTCGGTGATCATGACGTATGCCAGCGCATTTACCAGCGCCGCATCCGTACCCGGGCGAATCGGAATCCACTCATCCTCACGACCCGCGCCGGTATCGGTGTAACGCGGATCGATAATAATCATCCGCGCATTTGATTTTTGCCGTGCCTGTTCGAGGTAATAGGTTACCCCGCCGCCGCTCATACGGGTTTCCCCCGGATTGTTACCAAACAGCACAACCAGCTTACTATTTTCAATGTCGGAAGGACTATTACCGTCCGCCCAGCCGCCGTAGGTGTAATTTAACCCGGCGGCAATTTGCGCGGATGAGTAATCGCCGTAATGGTTGAGGTAACCGCCGCAGCAGTTCATCAGCCGGGCAACCAGTGTTTTTCCTGGCGGCCAGGAGCGCGTCATCGTGCCGCCAAGCGTACCCGTACCATAGTTTAAATAGATGGATTCATTGCCGTAGTCTTTGATAAGACGCTGCATATTGGTGGTGATAATGTCATAGGCTTCGTCCCAGCTGATGCGCTCAAACTTACCTTCACCACGCTTGCCAACGCGCTTCATTGGATATTTCAGACGATCGGGGTTATAAACCCGGCGGCGCATAGAACGCCCGCGCAGACAGGCGCGAATCTGATGCAGACCGTCATAGTTATCATCGCCCGTATTGTCTGTTTCAACATATTTGATTTCACCGTCCACCACATGCATGCGCAGCGGGCAGCGGCTTCCGCAGTTAACGGTGCAAGCGCTCCAGATAATTTTTTCGCTGGATGCGCTGGGGCTGATAGCGTCAGCCGCATTGGCGATCCGGGTAAATGGCAGAGTCAATGCGCTACTGGCGATTGCCAGCCCGCCTATTGCTGTCGTTTTTACCAGGCCTCGACGAGTTACCTCAGCTGCCAGTACAGCATCGGGGATATTCGTTTTCATGATGACTCACTTTGCTTGCTCACGATTGATAAAAGCCAGACACTTCGTTATGTAGTTATTTACATAACGAATAAATCGCTATATAGTTTTGTATATAATGAATATGAGAAAAATCAGCGATAAATGCTAATCTTCATTCGAAGGTAGTATTACCCCCAAAGGGGTAACCATTCTTGTCCGGTGTCAAACAGGCATAAAAAAAAGCGCCCGGAGGCGCTTTTTAAGCAGAGAGAAGCGGGGATTAGCCGATATATTCCAGTCCGTTCATATACGGACGTAATACTTCTGGAACTTCGATGCGGCCATCAGCCTGCTGGTAGTTTTCCATCACGGCAACTAAAGTACGCCCAACCGCCAGACCGGAACCGTTCAGAGTATGAACCAGACGGGTTTTCTTGTCGGACTTACTGCGGCAGCGTGCCTGCATACGACGCGCCTGGAAATCCCCTACGTTCGAGCAGGAAGAGATTTCACGATAGGTGTTCTGCGCCGGGATCCATACTTCGAGATCGTAGGTTTTACATGCGCCAAAGCCCATGTCACCAGTACACAGAACGATTTTACGGTACGGCAGACCCAGCAACTGAAGCACTTTCTCAGCATGGCCGGTCATCTCTTCCAGCGCATCCATTGACTCTTCTGGACGCACAATCTGCACCATCTCAACTTTATCGAACTGGTGCATACGGATCAGACCGCGCGTGTCACGACCGTAAGAACCCGCTTCAGAACGGAAGCATGGCGTATGCGCAGTCATTTTGATCGGCAGCGCATCTTCGTCGATGATTTCATCACGCACCAGGTTAGTCAGCGGCACTTCCGCCGTCGGGATCAGCGCATAGTTGCTGCTGTCAGCCTCTTCTTCCAGCGGGCGAGTATGGAACAGATCGCCCGCAAATTTCGGCAACTGCCCTGTACCGTACAGCGTGTCGTGGTTCACCAGATACGGCACGTAGTTTTCACTGTAACCATGCTGTTCAGTGTGCAGATCCAGCATGAACTGCGACAGCGCGCGGTGCATACGAGCAATCTGCCCTTTCATTACCACAAAACGAGAACCGGTCAGTTTAACCGCAGCCGCGAAGTCGAGACCGGCGTGCATTTCACCCAGCGTCACATGATCGCGGACGTCGAAATCAAACTCACGCGGGGTTCCCCAACGGCTGACTTCAACGTTGTCGTTTTCATCTTTACCTACCGGTACATCATCAGCCGGTAAGTTAGGAATGGTCAGCGCGATATCGCGAATTTCAGCCTGTAAGCTCTCCAGCTCGGCTTTTGCCGCATCCAGCTCTTCGCCCAGCTTGTTCACTTCCAGACGTAAAGGCTCGATATCTTCCCCGCGCGCTTTCGCCTGGCCGATGGATTTCGATCGAGAGTTACGCTCTGCTTGCAGGTTTTCCGTGTTGACCTGCAAAACTTTACGACGCTCTTCAAGAGCGCGCAGCTTATCTACATCCAGCTTAAAGCCCCGGCGTGCCAGTTTTTCAGCGACTGCGTCTGGCTCATTACGCAGCAGATTGGGATCGAGCATGCTTATCCTGTGCTTATCGAATTAAAATAGGAAACGTGACCACAGCCTGCAGTCACAGGGATACAGTGCCAACATTACCGCAACGATCGCGCTAACGGTAGCGTTTTGTGGGGCTATTTTGATCCTGTTCAGCCAGCCAGGCGAGCTTTTCGCCAATCTTGCCTTCAAGACCCCTGTTTGTGGGATGATAATAGCGTGTTTGCGCTATTTCCGGCGGGAAATAAACCTCGCCTGCGGCGTAGGCGTTTGGCTCATCATGCGCGTAGCGGTATTCCTGGCCATAGCCCATTTCTTTCATCAGTTTCGTCGGCGCATTGCGCAGATGCACAGGCACGTCATAATCCGGGCGTTCACGGGCATCAGCCAGCGCCGCTTTGAACGCGGTATAAACCGCGTTACTTTTCGGCGCACAGGCCAGATAAACAATCGCCTGGGCTATCGCCCGTTCCCCTTCCGCAGGGCCGACGCGGGTAAAGCAATCCCACGCAGAAATCGCCACCTGCATTGCGCGAGGATCGGCATTGCCGACGTCTTCAGAAGCAATCGCCAGGCAACGTCGGGCGACATACAGCGGGTCGCCGCCAGCGGTAATGATCCGGGCATACCAGTAAAGCGCCGCGTCCGGGGCGCTGCCACGCACCGATTTATGCAATGCGGAGATGAGATCGTAAAAGCGGTCGCCTTTATTATCAAAGCGCGCGCTGCGCTCCCCGGCGATTTCGGTCAGTAATGCGGGCAATAATACTCGCTTACCGCTGTCATCCACTTCCGCCATGTCTGCCATCATTTCCAGCGTATTTAACGCCCGACGCGCATCTCCGTTCACCAGTTCGGCGATCGCCCGGCGCGTCTCGTCCGGCAGAACGATATCCTGGCCGCCATAACCACGCGCTTTGTCATCCATCGCCTGATTCAGCACCTGCTCAATATCTTCAGTCGTTAAGGATTTGAGGAGATACACGCGGGCGCGTGACAGCAAAGCCGAGTTCAGCTCGAAGGACGGGTTTTCGGTCGTCGCGCCAATAAACGTAATCGTGCCGTCTTCGATATGCGGCAGAAACGCATCCTGCTGGCTCTTGTTGAAGCGATGGACTTCATCGACAAACAGAATAGTGCGGCGCCCGGCATTACGGTTCTGGCGGGCGCGTTCAATGGCTTCACGGATCTCTTTTACGCCAGAAGTCACGGCGGAAATGCGTTCGACGTCAGCATTGGCATAGCGGGCAATCACTTCGGCCAGCGTGGTTTTGCCCGTACCGGGCGGCCCCCACAAAATCATCGAGTGCAGGTGCCCGGCCTCAATTGCACGAGGCAAAGGCTTACCCGCAGCCAGCAGATGCTGCTGACCAATATACTGCGCTAAATTTTCTGGCCGCATACGCGCGGCCAGTGGCTGAAAGGTATTATCAGAAAAATCGAGCGACAGATTGCTCACTCATGCGCCTCTACTTACGTTGGTCGTCTACCGTTACACCTTGCGGCGGAGTAAAGGTAAATTTTGATGCATCGACAGCGCTATTCTGCTGAGATTTCAGCTGATAGCTGCTGCGCTGATCGTCTTGTTCCACTGCGCTGAACTGATGAATAGTCCCGTCGCGACCCACATTAATGGTGAACTGTTTCAGGTTACCGCTGCTGCTTTTTGGCGTCAGCACAAAGTCATCGCCATTTTGTTTGATGTTGTACTGCTGCCAGTCGCTGGACTGGTTGCGGGCTATCAGCATAAACGGCGTATTGCCCGTCGCATCTTTTAACCAGGTCGCCGTTGCCTGCTCGACAAACGGGTTAAAGAACCATAGCGTTTTCCCGTCAGAGACCAGAATGCTCTCGTCGGGCTGCGTCATATGCCAGTTAAACAGATTAGGACGCTTAACCCATAAGTCGCCCTGGCCTTCCTGAACGGCGGCGCCGCTGCCGTCAGTCACTTTTTGTGTAAAGCTGGCGTGGAAGCTGCTGACTTTATCCAGACGGCTTTTCAGATCGCTGGCGGCATCCGCCCATACGCTGCTCACCACAAAGCCGGAGAGTAATGCGCAGGTGATTGCGATTTTTTTCATCATTATTCCTCAAAATACGTCACTCCCGATGGGGAGTTCCCTCTGCTCTCTATTCCAGGCCAAAAATCAGCATGAGGAAAGAAGAAAATACTGAATTCTTATTTATTTACCGATCTTTGCAATCATTCGAACGGCGGTGGCGCCAGCACCTCGCGGTTCCCGTTATGGCCTTGTTCGCTGACAATGCCCTGGGCTTCCATCTGCTCGACAATGCGCGCCGCACGGTTGTAACCGATACGGAACTGACGCTGAACGCCAGAAATGGACGCTTTGCGTTTTTCGGTCACAAAGCTCACCGCCTGATCGAATAACGGGTCCAGCTCCTCGCCGCCGTCAAAGCCGCCGCCGCCCCCTTCGCTTTCGCTATCCGAGGTGATGCCATCAATGTATTGCGGGCGACCACGCGCTTTCCAGTCCTGCACCACCGCATGCACTTCCTGGTCGCGAACAAACGCGCCATGAACACGTACCGGCATGGTCGAGTTCGGGCCGGAATAAAGCATATCCCCCATCCCCAGCAGGGATTCCGCGCCGCCCTGATCGAGGATCGTGCGTGAGTCGATCTTACTGGATACGGTAAAGGCGATACGCGTCGGAATGTTGGCCTTAATCAGACCGGTAATAACGTCAACCGACGGGCGCTGAGTCGCCAGCACCAGGTGAATACCTGCGGCACGCGCTTTCTGCGCCAGACGCGCAATCAGCTCTTCAACTTTCTTACCGACGGTCATCATCAGATCGGCGAATTCATCGACCAGAACCACGATATACGGCAGTTTTTCCAGCACCGGATGCTGGGCATCCATGCTGTCGCCCGGCTTCCAGTACGGGTCTGGAATCGGACGCCCCATCCGTGCCGCTTCGGCAATTTTCTCGTTATAGCCCGCCAGATTACGCACGCCAAGCGCCGACATCAGCTTATAGCGGCGTTCCATTTCATTAACGCTCCAGCGCAGTGCGTTGGCGGCGTCTTTCATATCGGTAACCACTTCGGTCAGCAGATGTGGAATGCCTTCATAGACCGAAAGTTCCAGCATTTTCGGGTCAATCATGATGAAACGCACGTCTTCCGGCTGCGCTTTATACAGCATGCTGAGGATCATGGCATTGACCCCAACCGATTTACCGGAACCCGTCGTCCCCGCAACCAGCAGATGAGGCATTTTCGCCAGATCGGCCACAACCGGATCGCCAGCGATATCTTTACCCAGCACCACGGTGAGCGGCGACGGATTCTCGCGGAATTTAGCGTTATCCAGCACTTCACGCAGGTAGACGGTCTGACGTTTTTTGTTCGGCAGTTCGAGGCCCACGTAAGGCTTACCAGGGATCACTTCTACCACGCGTACCGCAACGGTTGACAGTGAACGCGCGAGATCGCGTGACAGGTTAGAAATACGCGCGGCTTTCACGCCCGGCGCCAGATTCAGCTCAAAACGGGTAATAACAGGCCCTGGGGAATAGTTCACCACGTCAGCTTTAATGCGGAAATCCGCCAGACGCGCTTCGACCAGGCGCGCCATTTGTTCCAGCGCGAAAGTATCGACCGGTTCCACTGCGCTCGGCGGCGGCGTCAGCAGATCCAGCGACGGCAACGGCGTGGTAGGCTTCTGCAACGGACGACTGTCGCCATTACGCATCAACAACGGATGGATCAGGCTTTCCTGCGGCTGTGGCGCGGCCGGTTGTTGCGGCTGTTGATACGGTTGCTGCGGCGCAACCGGCTGCTGCGGCTGTTGATACTGTTGCTGCGGCGCGACGGGCTGTTGCGGCTGCTGATACTGTTGCTGTGGCGCAACCGGCTGTTGCGGCTGCTGATACTGCTGCTGTGGCGCGACGGGCTGCTGCGGCGACTGATGCTGCGGCTGCGGCGCGGCCGGCTGCTCAGGCATCACGCCGGGAGTAAACAACGGCTCATGCGGGCCTTCATCCACCAGCGCTTTCATCGGCGAGAATTCAAAATCATCCAGCGAGAACGGATGGGCTCCCGCAGGCTGTTCCCCGGCATAGCGCTGCTGCTGCGAAGAGGCAAACTGGCGAGCCAGTTCAGCTTCTGCTGCATCCTCATCTTCTGCCTGAGGAGCGTCATGTTGATATTCGGAACCATAACGATGCTGCTGAGACTGGGCGAACTGACGTGCCAGCTCATCCTGCTGCATCTCATCAATTTCATCATCGGTATACTGCGTTTCGGCATCATACTGATGACGCCCCGCCGCACGCGCTTTCTCTTCCGCGATACGCTGAGACGGTAATTTTATGCCATACGAGGCCAGCTCACGGCGGGTCGGAACGCGAACGCGGTTAGGGCGAGGCAGTTGCGGGCCAATCCCCTCTTTAACCTGCGGGCGTGGCGCACCACCGCTTACCGGGCTAAACGCAGGTGCAGCGGATGCCGCCGCCGCGCCTGCGGCCAGCGTTGCATCTTTGACGCCTGCCGCCAACGGCGCAACCGCGGCAACGGATTCAACAGGCGGCACAGAAGCTGCTGTCGGTGCCGATGGTTTAACCGACTCCGGCGCTTTCGCTGGCTCAGGAATCGGCTGATACCACGCAGCCAGCTGCTCACGCTCACGCGCGCGTTTTTCTTCCACTTCTTCAAAGTAGTAGAGCGGCGGACGGGCGGGTTTAATTTCTTCTGCTACAGGCTCAGGCTCTACCGCAGACGGTGGCTCAACAGCAGGCTGCTGCTGGTAATACGTATCCTGAACCGGTTCCTGCGGGTAAGCCGGCTGCGGCTCGAAAGTCGGCTCGTGTTGATAAACAGGCTCTTGCGGATAAACCGGCTCAGGGTGCCAGGGTTGTTCCGCCGCAGGTTCCTGCACCTGCGGCACAGGCTGTTCATACGCGTGTTCAGCGTAATACTGCGCTTGCGGCTCGGTCGGCGCAGGTTGCTGCCACGGTTCATGATGTGGCGCTTGCGGCTGCGCATATTGTGGTTGCGGCGGATAACTTTCCGGCGCAGACGCAATGACCGGCTCGCCGGTTTGCGGCCCCGGAACAGGCTGCCATTCCACCACCGGTTGCGCAGACGCGGCTTCAGCACCCGGCACCGACGGTGCAGACATAACTGGATCGACAGGCGCCGCCCAGGCTTGCGTTGCCGTTGTCGCCGCAGCGGCGGAGGCAACAGGCTCCGTGACCGAATGTCCATTCAGCAGAGGATCGTATTCCTCATATTCCGGCTGCGTCGCACGATGGCCAGAGAACAGCACATCATCAGGATCGGCAGCCACGCCACGCGCGCTGTATTCGATATCGTCTTCATCATCCATACGCTTGCCGGAGAAAAGCGCCGCATCCGTGTGTCGCCCACGCGGATTGCTGAACTTCTCTGCCAGCCGCTTACGGCGCGCCAGGGCGCCACGAAGGATGCGCGCACGTCGGGATTCGCGCTGTGCACCCACCGCTTCATCTTCGTATTCGTCATCATCTTCATACTCGTCGTCATCGACCCAGGTGTCATCGCGGCGAGTACGGTTGCTGGCGAAGGTGAGAATATTCAGCAGCCAGCCACCCAGTTTTTCTGCAATGCTCACCCAGGACCAGCCGGTGAAGAGCGTCAGACCGGCTGCCCAGACGCACAGCAGCGTAATCGTTCCCCCGCTGCTGTGCAGCAGAGGCTGAAGCGTGGTGCTTAACAGGCTGCCAATGACGCCGCCGGACGCGAAGTACCAGATATCATCAGCATTAATTGCGGCTAATCCGCAGGAGGTAAGAATCAACGCCAGGACGCCGATAATGCGCAGCGACACGGCAAAATAGTCGATGTAATCGTCGTTGCTCTGGTGCCGCCAGGCAAACCAGCAGCCGCCAACGATAATCACCGGAATGGTGTAGGCCATCACGCCAAAGATAAAGAACAGCGTGTCAGCCAGCCACGCGCCCGGCGCGCCGCCCAAATTATGGATAGGCTCATGCCATGCGGTTTGCGACCAACTGGGATCTGAAGGGTTAAAGCTAAGTAAGGCTGCCATCAACCAGACGGCAAAAAGGGCAATAAGGATCAGCAACGCTTCCAGAAGTCGGCGCCCGCTGCTTAACTTTTTCAATGTGACTTCTTTGTCTTCAGTGTATTCCTGGCTCAAAAAAGGCTCTCCAGGTTTCGGGCTTTTCCTGCCCGATGCTAAAACGGACAACAGCACCGGGTTGCCCCGGCACTGTTGCTGTATGGATTAACAGGAGTGTAATCAAACTACGTCGATTTTGCACCTGTTCCGTGTTAGCGCGTCTTAATTACCAGACGATTGCTCTGTTTGACTTCTTCCATTACCACGTAAGTACGTGTGTCATTCACGCCAGGCAGACGCAGCAGGGTTTCACCCAGCAGCTTACGGTACGCTGACATATCCGGCACGCGTGTTTTCAACAGGTAGTCGAAATCACCGGAAACTAAATGACACTCTTGAATTTCTTCAAGTTTTTGTACTGCGGCGTTAAATTGTTCAAACACATCTGGAGCGCCACGATTCAGAGTAATCTCAACAAAAACCAGAAGTGATGCATCCAGATAATGCGGGTTTAACAGCGCCGTATAGCCCTGAATAAAACCCTGTCTTTCCAGCCGACGGACACGCTCAAGGCAAGGCGTCGGTGAAAGTCCCACTCGTTTAGAAAGCTCGACGTTAGAAATACGCCCATCCTTTTGCAACTCATTAAGAATGTTACGATCGATACGGTCGAGATCTTTGCCAGGGCGCTTCTTGCTATCTACCATTATTATTGTCTCTCTGTATTCCTTCCCTACTCCTGCCTGACTCTACTAACATCACTGTTCAGAGTCGATGCCCATCACAATAGACCGAACCCAGAGGGATTAACGGCGCGCAATGCCAGGGCCTATGGTGAGAAGACCGTTGCCGGATGGCAGCTATCGACATCACGAATGGCGTCTGTCCACGCCATGCGTAGATTTCACTAGCCCGGTAAACATGGTGCTTATATGCATGATTATGCAGCACACACATAACACTGTTTTTTTCTTCCAGAAGATGTTTTCGCAAAACAGCAGGGGATTGTCAAAGCAAAACATCGATTTTTAGTACAACATGCCAGTTATTCATTAAGAGCGGCGCTAAATCGTCATTTTATCACCTTATAACTGACCGATTTTAAGTAGAAAGCGTTATATCGCAGCCCTAAATCCGCCCATTCATCGGTTCCTGCTATTACACATATTGTTAACAAAATCGCTATACTCTTTTTTTACGTCTGCAAATTCCCTACAATCCTGCCCATTGTCTGCCAACAACTATGGGGATCTCATGGGCACGACCAAACACAGTAAACTGCTTATCCTGGGTTCTGGACCGGCGGGATATACCGCTGCGGTCTACGCTGCACGCGCAAACCTGCAACCGGTTCTGATTACCGGTATGGAGAAAGGCGGTCAACTGACCACCACGACGGAAGTGGAAAACTGGCCTGGCGATCCGAACGATCTGACCGGCCCGCTGTTGATGGAGCGCATGCACGAACATGCGACGAAATTTGATACTGAAATCATCTTCGATCACATCAATAGCGTGGATCTGCAAAACCGTCCTTTCCGTCTGACCGGCGACAGCGGCGAATACACCTGCGATGCGCTGATCATCGCAACCGGCGCTTCCGCACGCTACCTCGGCCTGCCGTCTGAAGAAGCATTTAAAGGCCGTGGCGTGTCTGCCTGCGCCACCTGCGACGGTTTCTTCTATCGCAACCAGAAGGTCGCGGTCATCGGCGGCGGCAACACGGCGGTTGAAGAAGCGTTATACCTGGCGAACATCGCCGCTGAAGTGCATTTGATTCACCGTCGCGACGGCTTCCGCGCCGAAAAAATTCTGATCAAGCGCCTGATGGATAAAGTGGAAAACGGCAACATCGTGCTGCATACCCACCGCACTCTGGAAGAGGTGACCGGCGATCAGATGGGCGTTACCGGTTTGCGTCTGCGTGATACGCAAAACCCGGACAACATCGAATCCCTTGACGTTGCAGGCCTGTTTGTCGCCATCGGCCACAGCCCGAACACCGCGATTTTTGAAGGTCAGCTTGAACTGGAAAACGGCTATATCAAAGTCCAGTCCGGCATCCACGGTAACGCCACGCAGACCAGCGTTCCCGGCGTGTTCGCCGCAGGCGACGTGATGGACCATATTTATCGTCAGGCAATCACCTCAGCGGGCACAGGTTGCATGGCGGCGCTGGACGCTGAACGCTACCTTGACGGTCTGGCTGACGCGTGCAAATAGTTTTTACAAATCAGTAACAAAAGTAAAAAAGGCGACTATAAGTCGCCTTTATTTTTGCCCCGTTGTAACATTGCCGTGCCAAAAATTCCGATAACTCACCTGCTAAGCGTGCAATGAATAAAACCCGTCAAAAAGAATTGACCCGCTGGTTAAAACAGCAAAGTGTAATTTCCCAACGTTGGCTGAACATTTCACGCCTGTTGGGTTTCGTGAGTGGCGTACTGATTGTCGCTCAGGCCTGGATCATGGCTCGCATTCTCCAGCATATGATCATGGACAATATTCCCCGCGAAGCCCTCCTGCTCCCCTTCATCGTACTGATGTTGGTGTTTGTCCTGCGCGCCTGGGTGGTCTGGCTGCGCGAGCGGGTGGGTTTTCATGCCGGGCAGCATATCCGATTTGAGATCCGCCGCCAGGTGCTGGATCGTCTGCAACAGGCAGGGCCAGCCTGGATTCAGGGTAAACCGGCTGGTAGCTGGGCGACGCTGGTGCTGGAGCAGATTGACGATATGCATGATTACTATGCCCGCTATCTGCCGCAAATGGCGCTTGCTGTCTGCGTCCCCCTGTTGATTGTGGCGGCGATTTTCCCGTCAAACTGGGCCGCCGCGCTGATTTTGCTCGGCACCGCACCGCTGATCCCATTATTTATGGCGATGGTGGGAATGGGCGCCGCCGACGCTAACCGCCGTAATTTCCAGGCGCTTGCCCGCCTGAGCGGGCATTTCCTCGACCGCTTACGCGGAATGGAGACGCTGCGCATCTTCGGGCGCGGTGAAGCAGAAACGGAAAGCATTCGTGTCGCTTCACAAGATTTTCGCCAGCGCACAATGGAAGTCCTGCGTCTCGCCTTTTTATCCTCCGGGGTACTGGAGTTCTTCACGTCGCTGTCCATTGCGCTGGTCGCGGTTTATTTCGGTTTCTCCTACCTCGGCGAACTTAATTTCGGCCATTACGGGACGGGCGTCACGCTTGCCGCCGGCTTCCTGGCGCTGATTCTGGCGCCGGAGTTTTTCCAGCCACTGCGCGATCTGGGCACCTTTTACCATGCCAAAGCACAGGCGGTAGGTGCGGCTGACAGCCTGAAAACCTTTATGGAAACGCCTCTCGCTCACCCGGAACGCGGTGATGTCGAACTTTCCGGGAAAGAACCGGTAACCCTTGAAGCACAGGATCTGATAATTACCTCGCCGGAAGGTAAAACGCTTGCCGGACCGCTGAATTTCACACTGGCCGCAGGTCAGCGCGTCGTACTGGTTGGTCGCAGCGGTTCAGGAAAGAGTTCGCTGTTAAACGCGCTGTCTGGCTTTCTCTCTTATCAGGGCTCCCTGTGCATTAACGGCGTTGAACTTCGTGATTTATCCCCGGAATCCTGGCGAAAACATCTCTCCTGGGTGGGGCAAAACCCACAATTACCGGCTGGCACGCTCCGTGAAAACGTCCTGCTTGCCCGCCCGGATGCCAGTGAACAAGCGTTACAGGCGGCTCTCGACAGCGCCTGGGTCAGTGAGTTTTTACCTCTGTTGCCGCAAGGCGTAGACACGCCGACTGGCGATCACGCGGGTCGCCTTTCCGTCGGTCAGGCGCAGCGGGTTGCGGTTGCCCGCGCCCTGCTGAATCCCTGCAAATTGTTGTTGCTGGATGAACCCGCCGCCAGTCTGGATGCCCACAGCGAACAGCGTGTAATGCAGGCGCTGAATGCCGCATCAAAACGCCAGACCACGCTGATGGTAACGCATCAGTTAGAAGATCTTGCCGACTGGGACGTGATCTGGGTTATGCAGGACGGGCAAATCATCGAGCAAGGTGATTATGCCCAACTCAGCAGCGCCAACGGCGCGTTTGCGACACTATTGGCTCATCGTCAGGAGGACATTTAAATGCGTGCCTTGCTACCGTATCTGACGCTGTATAAACGTCATAAGTGGATGTTAACGCTCGGTATTATTCTGGCCATCGTCACGCTACTGGCCAGTATCGGTTTGCTGACGCTCTCTGGCTGGTTCCTCTCCGCCTCAGCCGTAGTCGGTGTGGCGGGTATCTATAGCTTTAACTACATGCTGCCGGCTGCTGGCGTGCGCGGTGCGGCGATCACCCGTACTGCGGGCCGGTATTTCGAGCGTCTGGTCAGCCATGACGCCACCTTCCGCGTATTGCAACATTTGCGTATTCATACGTTCAGCAAGCTGCTGCCGCTCTCCCCTGCTGGTCTTGCCCGCTATCGTCAGGGCGAGCTGCTGAACCGCGTCGTTGCCGATGTCGATACGCTGGATCACCTCTACCTGCGCGTCATTTCTCCGCTGGTTGGCGCGTTTGTGGTGATTATGGTGGTCACTCTGGGGCTGAGTGTTCTCGATTTCACCCTCGCGATTACGCTGGGTGGCATTATGCTGCTGACGCTGTTTATTATGCCGCCGCTCTTCTATCGCGCCGGAAAAAGCACCGGGCAGAACTTAACCCATTTACGCGGTCAGTATCGCCAGCAGTTAACCGCCTGGCTACAGGGTCAGGCGGAACTGACTATATTTGGCGCCAGCTCGCGCTATCGGGCGCAAATGGAAGCCACGGAATTACAGTGGCATGAAGCCCAGCGACATCAGTCTGAATTAACGGCGCTATCCCAGGCCTTAATGCTGCTGATTGGCGCACTGGCGGTAATGCTGATGTTATGGATGGCTTCCGGCGGCGTCGGCGATAACAGCCAGCCTGGCGCGCTGATAGCGCTGTTTGTCTTTTGCGCACTGGCGGCATTTGAAGCGCTTGCCCCCGTTACCGGCGCGTTTCAACATCTTGGCCAGGTCATCGCCTCTGCGCTGCGTATTACCGAACTGACCGAGCAGCAGCCTGAAGTGACCTTCCCGGATGGCGAAGCAGCGGCTCCCCGGCAGGTAACGCTGACGCTGCGTGACGTTTCATTCAGTTACCCGGAGCAGCCGCAAAAAGCGCTGGATGCCCTTTCTCTGCAAGTCGCGCCCGGAGAACATATCGCTATTCTCGGACGCACCGGCTGCGGGAAATCGACATTGCTGCAACTGCTCACCCGCGCCTGGGACCCGCAGAGCGGCGATATTCTGCTTAACGATCAACCAATTTCAACGCTGGATGAAGCGGCCCTGCGTCGCACCATTAGCGTGGTGTCGCAGCGAGTACACCTGTTCAGCGCCACATTGCGTGACAACCTGCTGCTGGCAGCGCCAGACGCAAACGACGATACGCTCTCAGAGATGCTGCGCCGTGTCGGGCTGGAAAAGCTGCTGGAGGATGGCGGACTTAACAGCTGGCTAGGCGAAGGCGGACGTCAGCTGTCAGGCGGCGAGCTTCGTCGTCTGGCTATCGCCCGTGCCCTGCTGCACGATGCGCCGCTCATGCTGCTCGATGAACCCACTGAAGGGCTGGATGCGACAACCGAAAGCCAGATGCTTGAATTGCTGGCAGAGGTTATGCGCGGGAAAACCGTTTTAATGGTCACGCACCGTCTGCGCGGGCTGTCACGTTTTGATCAAATAATAGTGATGGACAACGGACAAATTATTGAGCAAGGTAATCACGCAGATCTGTTAGCCAGGCAGGGTCGTTATTACCAGTTTAAGCAACGTCTGTAAGCTATTATTGAACGATCCGACTTGCGTACTGGAGTTTTGCGGTCATGCGCCTGGTTCAGCTTTCTCGCCACTCAATCGCCTTCCCCTCGCCGGAGGGCGCGTTACGTGAACCCAATGGTTTATTGGCGCTTGGTGGCGATCTCAGCCCTGCCCGCTTATTGATGGCCTATCAGCGGGGTATTTTCCCGTGGTTTTCACCGGGCGACCCGATTCTTTGGTGGTCACCCGATCCTCGCGCTATTTTGCAACCTGAAACATTACACATCAGCCGCAGCATGAAGCGTTTTCACAAACGATCGCCCTATCGCGTCACGCTTAATTATGCGTTTGGTCAGGTTATTGAAGGCTGCGCCAACGATCGTGACGAAGGAACCTGGATCACGCGCGATGTGGTGGAAGCGTATCACCGCTTACATGAGCTGGGGCATGCGCATTCCATCGAAGTATGGCGACACAACGCTCTCGTCGGCGGCATGTATGGCGTTTCGCAAGGCACCCTGTTTTGCGGCGAATCGATGTTCAGTCGCCAGGAGAACGCCTCCAAAACCGCGCTGCTTGTTTTTTGCGCTGAATTTATTCGTCAGGGTGGAAAATTAATCGACTGCCAGGTGCTGAATAGCCACACGGCATCGCTTGGCGCTGTCGAAATTCCCCGCAGGCAATACCTTGAGCATCTGGGATCATTACGGCAACAGCGATTACCGGGTCATTTCTGGGTGCCGCGCACGTTATTTTCGCCTCAGGCGTGAATGTTTTCGGCACATTTTTTGTCAGGGTGTTATAATTGTGCCGCAGAGCAGGTTATGCCCATTACCCCGCCGCCGTTAAGGAACCGTTCGCGTCAGGTAACGCCCATCGTTTATCTCATCGCTCCCTTATACGTTGCGCTTCAAGTGCGGCTTTGCCGTGTTTTTCGGAGTAATGCGCCAAACCTGATTTGCTGCGTTTTAAACGCGCAAATCTTTACTTATTTAAAGAACTTCGGCATTATCTTGCCGGTTCAAATTACGGTAGTGATACCCCAGAGGATTAGATGGCCAAAGAAGACAATATTGAAATGCAGGGTACCGTTCTCGAAACGTTACCTAATACCATGTTCCGCGTAGAATTAGAAAACGGTCACGTGGTTACTGCACACATCTCCGGTAAAATGCGTAAAAACTACATCCGCATCCTGACGGGCGACAAAGTGACTGTTGAACTGACCCCGTACGACCTGAGCAAAGGCCGCATTGTCTTCCGTAGTCGCTGATTGTTTTCACGCCCGGGTGGCGTAAAGATAAAAAAAGGTCGGTTTATCCGGCCTTTTTATTGTCCCTTTCCTGCATGAATACCGTTGATGCGAATTAACGTTATTTTTATTCCCCGCAGCGTCCCTTCCTTCTACATTAAATACTGAACTGCCTGTACGGCAGTGAACGAAACGCTACGGCGAACAACGGTGATCAACTTTTTCTAAGCTGCCTGTACGGCAGTGAACATAACTTTGCTGGTGGCGGCGGTGCTTCCACTTTTCTAAGCTGCCTGTACGGCAGTGAACAGGAATAATATCAGACAATCACGTTGATTTATTGAAGAAAAACGCAACGTCTTTCTGTCAGCCCCTTTTTCACCCAAGTTGTATATATAAAATAAAATCAATAAGTTAGTAACATAAAATAAAAAGGGGTATATTGCGCTCTGTTTTAATCTTCCACCATCCGCGCATACTCTTCTGTCAAAAAATCCACCAGCGCGCGTACGGACGGCAATAATCCACGGCGGGACGGGAATACCGCATGAATCACCTCTCTTCTGGGTTCCCATCCTTCCAGCAAGGCAACCAGCTCCCCCGCAGCCAGTTGGTCTTTCACCATTAAAACAGGTAACTGAACGAGGCCGACGCCCGCAACGGCCGCTTCACGCAGCGCCAGCATGTCTGTGGTGATCAAACGCGGTGTAAAGTGAACTTCAGCGCGCGCGCCCTGTGGACCAAAGAGTTCCCAGCGGTGGATATGTTTACCTGAAGCCAGGCTCAGTCCGGGCCAGTGATGCAGTTCTGCTGGCGAAGAAGGATTCCCCATACGCTGTACCAGCGCCGGGCTGGCAAACAAACGGTGCCCCCTGTCCGCCAGCACGCGCATCACCAGATCGCTGTCTTCAAAAGGACGCGGCCGGACGCGAATTGCAACGTCAATGCCCTCACCAACCACGTCAACACGGCGGTTGGTTGCTTCAAGTTGTAACGACACATCGGGATAACGCGCCATAAACTTCGCCAGCATTGGGCCGATATGTACATGTAGCAACGTCACTGGACATGTCAGTTTTACAATGCCGCGCGGCTCGACCTGTAAGGCGGCTATCGCATCCTGCGCCGCCTGTGCTTCCACCAGCATTGCCTTACAATGTTCATAAAAGGTCTGCCCGACTTCGGTGACATTAAATTGCCGCGTGGTTCGTTGAATAAGGCGAACGCCCAGCCGTTCCTCCAGTTGCGCAATACGTCGGCTAAGCTTTGACTTTGGTTCATCCAGCGCTCGCCCTGCCGCCGCAAATCCCCCCTCCTCGACGACATGAACAAACCACGCAAAATCATTGAGATCCGGTTTTGTCATTACATTGTCCTGTTTATAGAACGGTAAGGTCTATTTTAGCGACTACTCAGATCATTGTCATAGATATAAGCTTATTTACATCAAGACAACGCCACCGAGGAGACCACCATGAAACAGATTACAGGCGTCTATACCGCACCTCGCCCGCACTGGGTTGGCGATGGATTTCCGGTTCGTTCGCTATTCTCTTATCAGTCCCATGCAGAGCAGTTAAGCCCGTTCCTGCTGCTGGACTATGCCGGGCCGCATACCTTTGCCCCTGGCGCCGAAAACGAAAAACGTGGAGTGGGAGAACACCCGCATCGCGGCTTTGAAACCGTCACGATTGTTTACAGCGGCGAAGTTGAGCACCGCGATTCAACAGGCCGCGGCGGCGTCATCGGCCCTGGCGATGTGCAGTGGATGACCGCAGGCGCAGGCATTTTGCATGAAGAGTTTCATTCTTCAGCCTTTACCCAACAGGGAGGCGAGCTGGAAATGGTGCAACTGTGGGTGAACCTGCCCGCGAAAGACAAAATGGCGGTGCCGGGTTATCAAAGCATCAGCAGCGATCTCATCCCTGCCGTAACGCTGCCTGACGAAGCCGGAACCGCGCGCATTATTGCGGGCCGCTATCAGGATGTGAAAGGCCCGGCGCATACCTTCTCGCCGTTGAATGTCTGGGATATGCGCCTACAACGCGATCGTCATCTTACGCTGCCCGTCGCTGAAGGGTGGAGCACCGCGCTGGTCGTCCTGAAAGGAAGTATTACGGTGAATGGCACAACACCGGTAAATGAAGCGCAACTGGTGGTGTTAAGCCAGGAAGGTGAAAACCTGTATCTCGAAGCCAGTAGCGATGCCAGCGTTCTGCTGTTGTCGGGCGAGTCGCTGAATGAACCCATTGTCGGTTACGGCCCATTTGTCATGAACACAAAACAAGAAATCGCAGAAGCCGTACGCGATTTCAACTCCGGCCGTTTTGGCCAAATCTGAAAACATTGAGGAGTACACAATATGTCCAGTCCTGCTAATTTTAATGGTTTGCGCCCGGTAATTGACGTTAACGATTCCGTTATGCTGTTAATCGACCACCAGAGCGGGCTTTTCCAGACCGTTGGCGATATGCCGATGCCTGAATTGCGCGCCCGTGCGGCCGCGCTGGCCAAAATGGCAACCTTGTCGAAGATGCCAGTCATTACGACGGCATCTGTACCGCAGGGACCGAACGGCCCGCTGATCCCGGAGATCCACGCCAATGCACCGCACGCGCAGTATATTGCCCGTAAAGGCGAGATCAACGCCTGGGATAACGCTGATTTCGTCCAGGCGGTAAAAGCGACCGGCCGTAAAACGCTGATCATCGCCGGTACGATTACCAGCGTTTGCATGGCATTCCCGGCGATTAGCGCAGTCGCGGAAGGTTATAAAGTGTTTGCTGTCATCGATGCTTCCGGCACCTACAGCAAAATGGCCCAGGAAATCACGCTGGCACGCGTTGTTCAGGCGGGCGTCGTACCGATGGATACCGCCGCAGTGGCTTCCGAGTTGCAGAGCACCTGGAACCGTGAAGACGCAGCAGAGTGGGCTGAGGTCTACACCAAAGTGTTCCCGGCGTATCAGTTGTTGATCGAGAGTTACAGCAAAGCGCAGGAAGTGGTGAAAAACGGTGAGATACTGGATTCACAGCGCTAATCGTATTCCCTGCTCCCCCAGGGCAGGGAATATGTTCATTGCGTAACCAAACGATAATTAAAGCGTAAATTCTGCTTGACCGTTTTGGCGCAACTCCCTATAGTAGCGCCCCGTTGCCCCCCAAGCGGTCAGGCAGCAATACAATATGGTGAGGTGTCCGAGTGGCTGAAGGAGCACGCCTGGAAAGTGTGTATACGGCAACGTATCGGGGGTTCGAATCCCCCCCTCACCGCCATATTCAGAAAGAGAGCTCGTACGAAAGTACGGGCTTTTTTTTCACCTATTGCACGTACTGTGGGGGGATGAGAACCCACGACCGGGGTTCGACAACTGGCGGCAGCCAGTTGGACAGACCGCGAACGCAGAGAGCGGGCTGCCCGCAGGGCGAGCGAAGCGAGTCAATCCCCCCCTCACCGCCATATTCAGAAAAGAGCTCGTACGAAAGTACGGGCTTTTTTTTCACCTGTTGCACATCGCCGGATGGCGGCGCACACGCCTTATCCGGCCTACGAGTGGCGCTCTGTAGGCCTGATAAGCGAAGCGCCATCAGGCTTCTCAGAACCAGGGAATGGTCGCCGTAGAACTTAATCCATAGCTTGTGAATGTCCCGCTAACAGGTTCAGAACGCAGTTCGCCGTGGCGAATAAACACCCGAAATTGTTGCTGATTCGACAAGCTCTTAACGTTCAGGTAAGGCAAATCGCTATGCTGTTCGGTTGACTCCACCAGGCGCAGTTGCGCCTGCTCTTCCGTTAACCATCCCTTCCTGACGGAACGCCGCAATAACCGTTGCGGACTGCTTTTCACCTGCACCCGACTCACCGTGCGCCAGCCTTTTACAGCCGGAACAGGCGTTATCGCCATACACTGGCAATAATCATTCAGCCCCTTGCGCCATGAACCGGCCTCAAGTTCCTGTAACGCCAATAACGAACCATGAAGACGCAAGCACGATCCTGGCGTCACGCCAAACTGGGGGAAGCTAACGCCAATATCCCCCTTTCCCCTTGCGCCTAACGCACGATGCAGTTTGGCAAATAACGCCGCCATCAGCATTTCAGTATTAAATTCAGGGTCTGGCAGGACACGGAGATCAAGATAGTGATCCATCATCGCTCCTTATTCGCTTTTCTCACCAAATACGCCGCCGCGAACCAGTACCGCCATCACATAATGCTGCTGAGCGGCATCCGGTTTCATACCCTTAGTGACCCAGTTATCCAGTAAGGTATAAAAATCCATTTTATCCTTCGGCTGGCGACACGCTACGCCACGACTGGTTACTGAGCCATAGGGTTCTACCGCAATCGCGCCCAATTCTTCTACTTTTGGGTGCCACGTATCGACGGTACGCAAAGCGTTGCCGATTTTCTGCGAGTGAATGCCCGCAACACCACTGACCTGGTATAACACCCTGCTTTTACTGCTGTTACTGTCCAGCACCAGTTCCTGCGAAGGAAAAACCTCCTGCCCGGCGCCCAGATGCACCTGCGCTTCGACAGTCAGCATGACCCATTCCTGACCGCTTAATCCTTTTTCGATTATCGCCGCCAGTTGGCTCAGCGAAGCATCTTCCTGCTCAAACTCACGCAGGGAATAGTTGTGACTGTTAAAAATCCATTCCTGCCCACTGGCCGCGACATTCACCTGGATCTGCTCAGCGCCAATGCGGTTGCGCCACAGGAAACGTCCGTTCGCCAGATTCGTGGCGTACCTGCGTGCCAGTTCACCAAATCCATACTCATTGATATAGCCATCAATAACCTGCTGAAGCGCATCCTGATATGCCATATCATTACATACCGATGGCGTAGATAAATTACCCAACACGCGCAGCGTAAACACCACTTTCAAGGTGTCGGCATCTGCCGGTAAGGCCGCAATATCCACACGTTGCAGGTTTGCTTTTTGAATTTCCGCATCCAGCTTCGCCGGATCGCTGGAAATCGCATTTTTCAGCCGATTGGAAATCGTTCCTCGAACCGCCTTTTCCTGAATTTCAATCGGTTGCCAATGATCGCTTTGCCAGTTACCCGCATACATCATCGCATCGGACGTAGCGAGTTTGCGCTCAAATGCCAGTACAGAAGCGGTTTTTACAGATACAGGAGCCTTTGCCATAGTCATGTCCTTATTCTAAATCGTCGTCTTCGTTAAACGTAAAGTCGTCTGCGACAGGCATTGCAGAGCAATAGTAGCCAGTGTCGGTTGTGCGGTAACGCCAGAGAAGCGGCTGAATATCCGTAACACGATGCAACCCACGCCATTCTCCTACGCCATACACCGCCTCGGTAAACGCAAACGGCGTCGAATTATCGCGCGCACTGGCAACCTCTCCGGGGGAATAAAGCGGAGAAATACGCTGATAGCCGCACATCAGCGGCACCAGATAACCAGGCATCGGCTTAGGCTGATATTCCCATTGAGCGTTGTCCCCCTCTCCCGGTGGTATAGCGCGGTACTGGATTGCGGCAAAATCTAACCAGGCATCCAGTAATGTGCTTTCCGGCTGTTGTTGTCGACGCTGGTGATAATGCGTTGTCAGCCATTCGCTGCGGTCGCAAAGAGCAAAACCCGGCATCAGCCGCCAGAGGATCTGACGGAGCTGTTTTTCATCATCCGGCGCAGGAAATACCTGCGGATCGCGCAGACTGACAATACTTCCGCCCGCCAGCTTTTGACTCTGACACAGCATTTTCAACCGCGAACAAAACGCCTCTTTGCCGTATTCGCCATTCACGATTTCACCCTGGCACTCAATCACCAGGGAGACGGTAAGGTGCATTCTTCCTTCTTCATTGAACGAGGCCGTTTTCCCTTCTTTAGTCAAAGGGTTACGCGTAAGCGCAAACTGATAGTCACGCCCTGAGGAATATGCCTGAACATGAGAATGATGGCTGATCACCGCGCAGCCATCAAAATGCACGCCATGCGTGGCGCGCACTTTACGGGAAAGCGCATGCACGTACCCCAGGAAATGGCTTATCGCGGGAAAACCCCAGGTTAACCCGGCAACGGCATTCGCATTCTCAATATGGATATGGGGCAATAAAATCAGATAACGCATTTCAGCGCCTCCCGCAAAATCGCTTCCATTTCCCGCATCCGCTGGCGAAACAGCGATTGCGTCCGCCATTCCCGGCGCTCAACAAGCCCCACATCCAGACGCGCCTTATTCAGCCGATAGTTCAGCCAGCGTGCGAAATCATCCGCAACGCTTATTTGCCAGTCATCTTTGTCACGTTCAAGACGGAAAGTTTCATCCGTCTGGCCGCGCCAGGGATCGAGCCAAAGCTGCTGATGGATGGGGAGATCGGTATTATTTCGCGTCCAGCCTTGCCAGGACGCCTGCTGGAAAGTGGCGGCATGCATGAAAAGAAGGTCGATAAGCTCATCAACATACGCTGCTCGCGCATTGCGAATAGCGTGATTATTCTTCTCAGTATTTTCTTTCAGCAGAAACACCATACGGGAAACAATACCTGACGCGGCCCGATTAAACGCGCCGCGCAACGCAAAGAGATTGCGCATATTTTGCGGCGCTTTATCCAGATTCAGCCATTGAGGCGGCTGCGACGACAGCAGCCAGATACGCCCACCGCGCGCGCTGTTCAACGCAGAAATATTCTGCGGCTTGGTACCGCCAAAATGCATTTCAGCCATGTCTGGATAACGAACATCGGGCTGCGGATGCCATTTACCCGCTTTGCGCGCATCGCGTACCGCTTTCGCCTCTTCTCCAAAGCGAGATGCGACGAGTTTTTCATGCAACACCTGCGCCAGCGAGGTAGCAAACAACGGACACAACAGATGGTAATCATTGCCTACGGGGAAATAGACCTGTTTAGCGAGTTTATGCGATGCCGGCTGAGTGGGCGTTAACGCACGATTAAACCCTTCCACCCACTGCGTCAGTTGAGCGTCATTCTCAGCAAAGGCGTGAAGCGGTTGATGTTCACCCCGTTTCAGGCAGGCCAGCAGCGAGTCACCCTCGACGTCGGTTTGTAACAATTTCGCGACGTCAAGCGCGGCGGCGTTTCCAACGGCATCCGTCGGGAGGTTCTTAAGCGACGCAGTGCTTAAATACCCCTCTTCACCCACGGTATCGCGATATATGCTGCTGCTTTTTGAATCCCCGTGGGTAAATTTAGCCGCATGCGTCACCAGGCTAATTTGCTCTGCTCGCCTTGCCGCATCCGTCAACCAATTTTGCGGTTGATAGCGTGCCTCAAGCGTCTGACGTTCCAGGGCGATGGTACTGGCATCTTCTCCCTGCGCCAGTCGCTTTGCAGCCTCTTTTTCAAAGGCTTCCAGCTTTGGCTGCCTTCGCGAGGCAATGTAATCGGTAATAAAATGGGTCAGTGCTTCGGTTGTCATAACTGCTCCCGACGTTCTTAATTAATATCCCTGTAAACACCCAACCACGGGTGGTAACGCCAGTCGCTCGTCACATCCTCTTCATTTACAGGTACGCTGATCTCACCGAAAATTTCACCTACGCGGTTAATCTCAGCCTGTTGGGCATCGGCCAACGCCAGCAACACCTGGCGGTAGTCCGTACATCCCCAATGGTCTGTTCCCTCTGCATACTCAACGTCCTGAAGAACAAATTTATCGGAAGCCTTGATGTTGCCGTTTTCGGTATGAAATGCGAAATAAGGCTCGCTCTCTTCCTCTTCCATATGCAGAAAAAATCTGGCTTCCGGCTGCGACTGACGAAACGGTGTCTTACGCTGTAGCCAGGCGTTCCAGGTGAGCGGCTTACGCCACCAGTTTGCGGCAATAATCTGCCGGCTCTTACTGCTGAGTAATTCTTCCCTGAGCCGCATATGCTCCAGTTCCGCCAGTTTATTTTCACCATTTGCAGGCAAAATACGTGGCAATGCAGTGATCGTCTGATAATCCTGCGGTGGTAATAGTTCACGCAGGTCGTGACTGGCTAATGGATGATCCTTATTTTCAAATCCCGGCTTACAAAACGCGGGAGAGCGCTTTCTCAGCGCTTTAATATTACTGCTGAGAATCACCAGGTTTTCGTTCTCTGGAACGACGCGTCGATGGCGCTGTATACGTCCGGCGAACTGAATAATGGATCGCATAGAGCTGGGTTCGATGATGCCCCAACTGCTGTCCCAGTCCCTGCCAACCTCCATGACGGAAGTCCCTAACACGACAAAAAGGTGATGCTTCTCCGGGCGGAGATTGAGAGCTTTTGCAATATCTGGATGTTGCCAGAGCGTATCGGGCTGATGGCGAGTAAATGCGCTATCCAGACATTTTTCGATGGCTGAACGCACCGCCAGCGGGTGCCGGGCATGGTAGACACAATAATGGATACAGACATCCTGCGGCGAAGGGATCGCCATTAACGCTTTTGCGACAGCGACCAGCGGATCGATATTCGCGAACCGGACTAAACCCAATGACACGGTCTTACCACCGGAATGCGTCTCTTTATGCGCGTGATGTAAAACCTGCATTTCCGTATGCACGGCGCGGGCCACGCAGGTAATGACATCGCTCACCTCTGGCGACACTGGAGATACGGGCGAAATACGCCCAAAGTGCAGACGAGGTTTTGCCGCCAGCATTGCCGCCCGCTGCTCAACAAATGTTTTATGCGCAATGCTAAAGCTGCGTCCATCCGCGATGTGCTCCACCTTCGCGCCTTTTTCATCGAACCATGCGCAGCAAATATTCATCGGTTTCTCTGACGCGCCGCAGGACGCCTGCCATATTTTGCGCCCGGCAAGCCAGGCGGCAAACATTGCCTGGATAAGATCCGGCGGCAGCGTTGCCGACGAGAGCAGCACGCGAGTTCCCAGCATCCCGGCCCAGTTCATCAGGCGGCAAACGGCATGCAGATCGGCAATATCAAAATCATCAGGTTCATCCAGCACCAGATCGCTGGTCAGCAAGCGCAACATCGCCGGTAGCTGCTTCCCGCCACGCACGCCTTCCGTCGCCGAAATCAAATGATCGAGGGTTGTCACTAAAACAGGCGCACTGACTAACGCCGACAATTTCCTGTCGCCGCTCAACCATTTTTCCAGCGCCCCCGTTTGCACACTGCCTTCATAATGAACATATTGCTGTTCTTCAGACAAGGCCTTCGCCGAGGCGCTATCCCTGTCTGGTTCCGGTTCTTTTTCCTTCTGCCACAACTGCTTCACCGCACCCGAGCCAATCAGTACCGCCAGGTCGTCGTCGTCCAGCTTCAGTCGATTACGCAACGCATCGCCAGTTTGCAGCGTCAGCGTGCGTAATCCCATTGCCACAGTGAAGCGACAGCCTTCCTGCTCATCAGCCAGCGCATACATTATTCGTGCATTGGCAAACGTCTTCCCGCAGCCCGTCGAAGCCATATTGACGCCGAAAAAACCCTCTTCCCGACTCCGCTCACGCAGCGCGGCAGCTACATCCCAGGCTTTATTTTGCCAGTGATAAAGCGGATTACCCGAACGCTCACGAAAACCTTTATGCCTTGCAATCGCCGGAAGCGACGAACGCACACGCGCCAGTTGTCTCCCCAGAAGCAATGCGTGATGCGCGACACCGGTCAGATGCTCATCAACCCGTTGTTTTAGCGTGCCATTTTTCCGATCGCTGTTTGCCCATACACAATAATCAGGATCTTGCCACGTTGGGTGAGGATGGCTGGAAGAGTAGAAGTGATCGGCCAGCATCAGACAAAAACGCGCCATATGCAGCGTGAACAGTTGATCCATCTGTCCCCACTGTTTTAATGCCGCGGCATTCTTAGCGCGCCGGGAGATCTGACGTGCTTTCTCCCGCCAGACGCGACTTTGTACAGGCGTACCTGATGGAAAAACCCAGACATTACGAAAATCGACGTCTCGCCACCCTTCTTTTATATGATTCACGGCGTTCCAGTCTGCATTAAGCTGATTTTCAAGCCAGCTCTGACATCCCTCCAGCACGTTGTCGCCACGCAGGTTTTCAGGAAGACGGTGATGAGACAAAATCAGCCAGGCGACGACGCTGGCGAGCGGTGGAAGCGTACGAAAAGGGCTGTCAGAATAGCAGGGGTTATCCTTGCGCAATCGAGCCAGAAGTTCAGCGTCGTCATCCGCAGACAACTCACCGAGTTTTGCCAGCCACTGTTCATCATGTTGCTCACCGACAAACGCCTGAAACAGGCGTACCGAAACCCATTCATGGCGATAAGGTTGATAACTTTTAGCTGTTTTTTTCGTCAGGCTTTCCTGAAAACAGAACCCTGCCTTACCAAAATCATGAAACAAGCCCGCAATCGCTGCTAACAGCGCAATGCTTTCCGCACATCGCCACCGATGTTCATCGGTGTTCGTGATAAGCGTTTGTGTGGTTCGGTTGGTAGGAACACGCCCTTGCGCATTAAAACGACGTATATTGCCGACAATCCATAGCAATTCCATTTGCCCGTTTTTCTTCAACCAGTGGCAGGCAACCGCAGTATTACGCCTTGCGGTTTTCCGTAATAAACGGCGCAGCGTGTTAACGCCTTCTAAGGTGATGATGGTTTGCCAGGCCGCGTCTCCCGTTCGCTCAGCAAACTGATCAAGTATACGGCAACTCTCCTCGCGAGCGCGTTTGGTGCAGCGAGAGATAATCAGCACATTCATTCGCTATCCTCAGCCAACTGTCGCGCCGTGTCCTGAAGCGTGGTGATCATTAAATCTAAAGCATCAGACTGCTGAAATCTATTAATACAGCGCTGGCGGAACGCCTGTGCATCCTCCCCCTCCATTGCCGCGATAAACGCTTGCGGCATGACAAGCGCGTCTTTGATAAGATCGGCCAAATCAAAGACCAGGCCGCCGCGACGCGTTTTACCGTGCATAACTGCCAGACCGTGTGGGAGCCCTGTAACCCATGCCGCAACAGCCGCTAATCCGTATGCCAGATAATTACCCTGATCCAGAAACCGATTCGCCATATCCAGACCACCGCCCCGTTTTGCTCGGGTAAAATCGCCATATCCAACGGTCTGGCTCACCAGTTTATACAGCGCTTTTGTTAATTGCGCCTCTTTGAGCATTAAATGAGTATGATCCTCTGCTTGCGCCATAGACGCATCCGCGCGCGTGATAATATCATTTAATCGTTCCCGGTCTGGCTGAAATATTTTCTGTGATGATGGAGCTAACCAATATTTTTCTATTTGCTGCAATCTTATTTTCTGAAACATCTTTGCCGCGATCAGTCTTTTTTCTTCTTTAAACCAGAAAGAGACCCAATGCTGTAAATATTCAGTCGGCCGATATTCACTTTGCGGTGACAGCCATGACACATCAATATCAACTTCATTTGCGGAATAAAGCGGCGTACCATCAGTGCCACAGAAGCCAACCATCACGCCAGCCCTTGCGAACTCCCGCATCGCCGCCTGTGACACTGACGTGCCCATGCCCAGCATCACTGCCGTAGTATTCGCGACAGGAATATTCCAGTAATACGATTCATTACCTGCACTCGTAATGTATTCAACTCGCCCACCATTTACCTGCACACGACACTTTTCAAGATAATATATATTGGCGCGTTTAGAGTGCAGAATGGTTTTTAAATCCGAAGGCATAATTGAATTTGCAGACATATCTATTTAAACCCCGTCATTTTATGTGTTATCGATAGTACTGATGAGGCTCCGGCAGATGAAATGATAAAAATCAACAAAAGAGCTTTCAAAATAAATAATTACATTTGTGGTGTGGTAGCTGCCTGTACGGCAGTGAACTGATAAGTGAATCGCCAGTCCTGAACCCCCTCTTTCTAAGCTGCCTGTACGGCAGTGAACTGCTGCCACTTGCCTGGATGCCGTGACCCGTTTTTCTAAGCTGCCTGTACGGCAGTGAACATTTGGGCGTTGTAGCCGGAGCTGCCGATTCGTTTCTAAGCTGCCTGTACGGCAGTGAACCTTCTAAGAATGTCCCCGGGGAAGCAGCTGCTTTTCTAAGCTGCCTGTACGGCAGTGAACCTGAAGATGGAGATTGCGTCTGGACTTGCTAATTTCTAAGCTGCCTGTACGGCAGTGAACTTGCCCTTCCCCTTCCCCTTCCCTTTTTTGAACTTTTTTTTCTAAGCTGCCTGTACGGCAGTGAACTTACTGGACGAACTATTCGTTACTTCGCTTGTTTTCTAAGCTGCCTGTACGGCAGTGAACTTGAATAGAACCGTGAGTTGCAGCCAAAACAGTTTCTAAGCTGCCTGTACGGCAGTGAACGGTTGTATGCGCAGGAGCTACGTGTTTTGTCTTTTCTAAGCTGCCTGTACGGCAGTGAACACGAGTTGGGCATCATCAAGCGGTATTCGAAGTTTCTAAGCTGCCTGTACGGCAGTGAACAAGCCGAAAGAGCATACGAAACATGCTGGGATTTTCTAAGCTGCCTGTACGGCAGTGAACATAAAAAACCATTGTTCCCGGAATTGCACACTTTTCTAAGCTGCCTGTACGGCAGTGAACCATCAACCAAAGCGCTGACAGTTTTACTTCCATTTCTAAGCTGCCTGTACGGCAGTGAACAACCATCCGGGCTTTGACTTCGCCATCATCCCTTTCTAAGCTGCCTGTACGGCAGTGAACTCCTGAATCGCAGTTGTTTGAGGCCTGGTACATTTCTAAGCTGCCTGTACGGCAGTGAACCTCTCGCATGTTCTGGTTCGATAAGCAGGATGGTTTCTAAGCTGCCTGTACGGCAGTGAACGTTGTTGTCACAGGTGATCAGAGGATATTGCGTTTCTAAGCTGCCTGTACGGCAGTGAACATTCTTTTTCCAGTGCTGGCACTGCACCATCATTTCTAAGCTGCCTGTACGGCAGTGAACGCGCATTGGTGTAGTTGTGCTGGCCGGAAAGCTTTCTAAGCTGCCTGTACGGCAGTGAACTGAAGCAGTTCGTCGCTATCATGGTGTTAATAAAGAAAAATATCAACGAAATGATTAAATACCCTTTTATCGCCACCTAATATAAACACATAAAAATCATAGCGTTAAAAAAACACTCAAAAAAAGGGTTTCCAGGTATCCGGGGCATGACGGCAAAAAAAATCCGTAACCTCAAAAGAGATTACGGATTTTAGCGAGTTTATCTGAACGCGACTGGCGTTCAGATTTTACCGGTTACGAGATTAATGCGCGGCTTCCGGTTTGTGCTTTTGCGCACTCTGGAAGCCATACGTCAGCTCATTTTTCTCTTTATCCAGCGCAACGGTCACCTGGCCACCGCCAACCAGTGAACCGAACAGCAGCTCGTTTGCCAACGGTTTTTTCAGGTTGTCCTGGACGACGCGCGTCATTGGACGTGCGCCCATCGCGCGGTCATAGCCTTTCTCAGCCAGCCAGTCACGCGCTTCCTGACTCACTTCCAGGGAGACGCCTTTCTGATCCAGTTGAACCTGCAACTCGACGATAAACTTATCGACAACCTGATGGATCACTTCAGTAGACAGGTGATCGAACCAGATAATGTTGTCGAGACGGTTACGGAACTCCGGCGTAAACACTTTCTTGATTTCACCCATCGCGTCCGTACTGTTGTCTTGATGGATGAGGCCAATCGATTTACGCTCAGTTTCACGCACACCGGCGTTGGTGGTCATCACCAGCACCACGTTGCGGAAATCCGCTTTACGCCCGTTGTTGTCCGTCAGCGTGCCGTTGTCCATCACCTGCAACAGCAGGTTAAAGACATCTGGATGCGCCTTCTCAATTTCATCCAGCAACAGAACTGCATGCGGATGTTTGATAACCGCATCGGTCAGCAGACCGCCCTGGTCGAAACCGACATATCCCGGAGGCGCGCCGATCAGGCGGCTTACGGTGTGGCGTTCCATATACTCGGACATATCAAACCGCAGCAGCTCAATACCCAGCGCTTTGGAGAGCTGTACCGTTACCTCGGTTTTCCCTACCCCGGTAGGCCCCGCGAACAGGAACGAACCGACAGGTTTATGTTCATGACCGAGACCCGCACGGCTCATTTTGATCGCTTCGGTCAGCGCTTCAATTGCCTTATCCTGCCCGAAGACCAGCATTTTCAGGCGGTCGCCGAGGTTTTTCAGCGTATCGCGATCGCTCTGCGAGACGCTCTTCTCAGGAATACGCGCAATGCGCGCCACCACGGACTCAATATCCGCCACGTTGACGGTTTTCTTGCGCTTGCTGACCGGCATCAGACGAGCACGCGCACCGGCTTCGTCGATGACGTCAATCGCCTTATCCGGCAGATGACGGTCGTTGATGTATTTCACCGCCAGCTCTACCGCCGCACGCACCGCTTTCGCCGTGTAGCGAACATCGTGGTGCGCTTCGTACTTCGGTTTCAGACCGTTGATGATCTGCACAGTCTCATCCACGGACGGCTCAGTGATATCAATTTTCTGGAAGCGACGCGCTAACGCGCGGTCTTTCTCGAAAATGTTGCTGAATTCCTGATACGTCGTGGAACCAATCACGCGGATCTTACCGCTGGAGAGCAGCGGTTTAATCAGGTTTGCGGCATCCACCTGGCCGCCCGACGCCGCACCCGCACCGATAATGGTGTGGATCTCATCAATAAACAGGATGCTATTGGTGTCCTGTTCCAGCTGTTTGAGCAGCGCTTTAAAACGTTTTTCGAAATCGCCGCGATACTTGGTGCCCGCCAGCAGCGAGCCGATATCCAGCGAGTAGAGGGTGCAATCCGCCATCACTTCCGGCACATCGCCCTGGACAATACGCCAGGCCAGACCTTCGGCAATCGCCGTCTTACCGACGCCGGACTCACCCACCAGCAGCGGGTTATTTTTCCGGCGGCGACACAGCACCTGAATGGCACGCTCCAGCTCTTTTTCACGACCAATCAGCGGATCGATTCCGCCCACGCGAGCAAGCTGGTTAAGGTTAGTCGTGAAGTTCTCCATACGTTCCTCCCCGCCAACTTGTTCTTCGCTATTTGGCTGATTGCCGGGGTCAGAAGACTGACTCGGCTCGTCCTTTCGCGTCCCATGAGAAATAAAGTTCACCACGTCGAGGCGGCTGACTTCATGCTTACGCAGCAGATAGGCCGCCTGGGATTCCTGTTCGCTGAAGATAGCCACCAGCACATTCGCGCCAGTTACCTCACTGCGCCCGGAGGACTGAACGTGAAAGACCGCACGTTGCAGCACGCGCTGAAAACTCAACGTCGGCTGTGTGTCGCGCTCTTCTTCGCTGGCAGGCAGTACGGGTGTGGTTTGTTCAATGAAGGCTTCAAGTTCCTGACGGAGCGCCACCAAATCCACGGAGCACGCTTCCAGCGCTTCGCGGGCCGATGGGTTACTGAGCAACGCCAGTAACAAGTGCTCGACGGTCATAAACTCATGTCGGTGCTCGCGCGCTCTGGCGAAAGCCATGTTTAAACTGAGTTCCAGTTCTTGATTGAGCATAGGCACCTCCCCCAATTTTTACGCCTGCATTCAGGCTTTTTCCAGCGTACACAGCAACGGATGCTCGTTCTCCCTCGCATACTTGTTCACCATCGCTACTTTGGTCTCCGCGACCTCGGCGGTAAATACGCCGCAGATAGCTTTACCTTGATAGTGAACCGCAAGCATCAGTTGCGTTGCACGTTCTACATCATAAGAAAAGAATTTTTGTAACACGTCAATAACAAACTCCATTGGAGTGTAATCATCATTGACTAATATCACTTTATACATAGATGGCGGTTTTAGCGCGTCGCGCACCTTATCTTCCGCCAGCTGGTCAAAATCCAGCCAATCGTTCGTCTTACCCATTGTCAGTCGTCATCTTCGGTTACGGTTACCGGCAGAACGTACTGCCGCTGACAAGAGCCTATGCACGCAATCAATCTACCCCAATTAATAGATAACTATCATCTATCTCTGTCATCCGCGACATCTGTCACATTACCGGCAATAGCGTTAACTGCTTCAAATTTTTGATTCATTTTTACCCCATCCACCCCGCCTGGCGCTTGACGCCCCGCCTGATTTCTCTAAATTGTAGTTTCGAGAGTTGGCGAGGTTTTGAACAGCCCCCACTCCGCCACCGGTTCATTCCATCTTACTTATATAAGATTTACGAAGGATGTCGAAGCATGGAAACGGGTACTGTAAAGTGGTTCAACAATGCCAAAGGGTTTGGTTTCATCTGCCCTGAAGGCGGCGGCGAAGATATTTTCGCCCATTACTCCACCATTCAAATGGATGGTTACAGAACGCTTAAAGCCGGGCAGTCTGTCCGGTTTGATGTCCACCAGGGGCCAAAAGGCAATCACGCCAGTGTCATCGTGCCCATCGAAGCAGAAGCCGTTGCATAGCTCTTCTGTCTCATTGTGTACATCCCGCAGTCAAAATGCCAGCCCGATCGGCTGGCATTTTTATTTCTGCGCCACTGCTTTTTGCCGAATAGCGACGCTGACGCGCCTTACCCGGCGGACAAACATCCGGCAAGATTCACTCCCGCGCCAGCGCATCTACCGGATCGAGTCGTGCCGCATTACGTGCGGGCAACCAGCCAAACAGTATCCCGGTAAACGTCGAGCACAAGAACGCCGTCAGGAGCGCGACGGGCGAGAAGCCAATTTCCCAGCCGGGTAAAAACATCTGTAGCGTAAAGGCGATCAGCATCGACAGCCCGATCCCCAGCGCGCCGCCGACCAGACACACCAGCACCGCTTCAATTAAGAACTGTTGCAGCACATCGCTGGCGCGCGCGCCTACCGCCATACGGATGCCAATCTCCCGGGTTCGTTCAGTGACGGAAACCAGCATAATGTTCATTACGCCGATCCCCCCAACCACCAATGAGATCACCGCAACCAGCGTCAGGAACAGTTGAAGAGTACGTGTGGTCTTTTCGGCGGTTTTCAAGACGCCGTCCATATTCCAGGTAAAGAAATCCTTCTTCCCGTGGCGCAGCGTCAGCAGGCGGGTAAGCTGCTGCTCAGCCTGCGCGCTGTCAAATCCCTCTTTCACCCGAACGGTGATGGAGTTCAGCCATGACTGCCCCATCACCCGCCCGGACATCGTGCTGTACGGCAGCCAGACGCGGAGGATCTTACTGCTGCCGAACATAGACTGTTTCTCTTCGGCCACGCCGATCACCGTTGCAGGCATATTACCGACCAGGATCACTTCGCCCACCACTTTCGCTTTATTGGGGAAAAGTTGACGCCGCGTGTTGCTGTCGAGCACCACCACCTGTGCCCGGCCATTCAACTGCTCTCTGTTGAACGTGTTCCCCTCGCTAAAGGTCATGCCGTAGACGTTAAAATAGTCGCCGCTAACGCCATTGGCGCTGGCGGCCACGTCGATGTTGCCGTAGCGAAGCCGCAGATTTTGCGATACGGCAGGCGTCGCGGACGTTACCCACGGCTGCTTCTGAATCGCGTTCAGATCGTCATATTTCAGCGCCTGCTGATATTGCGGATCGTCGTCGCCGAAGTCTTTACCGGGGTAAATATCGATAGTATTGGTGCCAATGGCGCGAATATCCGCCAGCACCATCTGTTTTGCCGCATCGCCGACCACCACGATCGACACCACCGACGCAATCCCGATAATAATCCCCAGCATGGTGAGTAAGGTGCGCATTTTATTGGCGGCCATCGCCAGCCACGCCATCGTGAGCGCCTCACGAAATCCGCTGACAAATTGGCTCCAGCCAGAGGCCGTTTTGACGACGGGCTCCGCAATGCCTTGCCCCGCTTGCGTTTTCTGCGACGGCGGATTACGCACGATCTCGCCATCGTGGATTTCAATCACCCGTTCGGCCTGAGCGGCAACCTGCGGGTCGTGGGTCACGATAATGACCGTATGCCCCCGATCGCGCAGTTGATGCAGAATCGCCATCACTTCATCGCCGGAATGGCTGTCGAGCGCCCCGGTCGGTTCATCGGCGAGGATCACCTGCCCGCCGTTCATCAGCGCGCGCGCAATACTCACCCGCTGCTGTTGCCCGCCGGAGAGCTGCGAAGGCTGATAATCCACCCGATCGCCCAGCCCCAGCCGTTGCAGCAACTCTTCGGCCCGCTCCAGCCGTCGTTTGCGCTCCGTACCGGCATAAACGGCGGGCACCTCAACGTTTTGCGCCGCCGTCAGATGTGAGAGCAAATGATAACGCTGGAAGATAAAACCAAAATGTTCGCGGCGGAGTTGCGCCAGCGCGTCGCTGTCGAGCGTGGAGACATCCCGCCCCGCAATCCGATAGGTGCCGCTGGTGGGTTTATCCAGACAGCCGAGGATATTCATCAGGGTCGATTTACCGGAGCCGGACGCGCCGACAATCGCCACCATCTCTCCGGCATGAATTTGCAGGGAGATGCCCTTCAGCACCTCGACCTGTTCTTCACCTGACGGATAACTACGGCGAATATTGCTCAGCTCAAGCAATACCGTCATTGCGCGGCTCCAGGTTTGCTCTCGCTGATCACCACCTCATCGCCCTCTTCCAGTCCCTTGACGATCTCCACGTCGGTATCGTTACGCGCGCCAATCGACACCTCGCGTTCACGGGTTTCGCCGTTACGCAACAGCGTGACTTTGTAGCGGTTGTTGCCGACCGGGTCGCCAAGCGCCGCCAGCGGAATCGTCAACACGTTTTTAATGTCTGTGAGCTGAATATGCACCTGTGCGGTCATGTCCAGGCGCAAAATCCCTTTCGGGTTAGGAACTTCAAAACGCGCGTAATAGAAAATAGCGTCGTTCACTTTTTCAGGCGTGGGCAGGACATCTTTCAGCGCGCCTTCATAGCGGGTCTGAGGGTCGCCCAGCACGGTAAACCAGGCTTTTTGTCCGGGACGCAGGTGAATAACGTCCGCTTCGGAAACCTGCGCCTTCACTAGCATGGTGCTCATATCCGCCAGCGTCAGGATATTTGGCGCCTGTTGAGCGGCAATCACCGTCTGTCCCTGCAAGGTGGTGATTTGCGTCACCTCGCCTGCCATCGGGGCGACAATGCGGGTGTAATCCAGGTTGGTTTTTGCCGTATCAAGGGAAGCCTGATTACGTTTAATCTGCGCGTCAATCGTGCCGATCTGCGCCTGTTTGACGGCCATTTCCGTCGCGGCCGTATCCAGTTCCTGTCGCGAAATCGCCTGGGTTTTCGCCAGCTGTTGCTGGCGTGACAGGGTGACGCGCGCCAGTTTCCACTCGGCTTCAGCCTGTCGGCGCTGAGCGCGTAATTCCATCAGCGTGGCTTCCACCTCTTTGATCTGGTTTTCCGCCTGTTCAGGATCGATAACGCCAAGCAGCTGATCTTTTTTCACCTTGTCGCCAATTGCGACCGACAGCGTTTTAAGCTGGCCGCTGACCTGCGCCCCGACATCCACTTTGCGCAGCGCATCCAGTTTCCCCGTCGCCAGCACGCTCTGCTGGAGGTCTCCCGGACGGACAATCAGCGTTTGATAGTGGGGTAACGGCGCATTTAACGTTCGCCAGAGCGTAAACATCGCCACGATGATAATGAGGGCGATGAGAAGATAGCGCTTTTTCATTTTTCCCTTGAGCTTCATAACGATCCAACATTCCCCGAGATATCCACCAGAGTGGGAAGATAAACCTTAACGGTAAATAAACAAACACTGAAAAACGCGCCGAATATCGCCGTCGCTATCCATTGCTGGACTGCATTCCGCCACAGATGTCGCGGCTGTTTCGCCGTTAATCCGCTCTCCCGCGCGCCAGCCAGAGTACGCGAGAAAACATTTTTTTGAACAGCGTCGGCACCGCGTCAACGCCGCGTCGCCCTGCCTCCATCGCCACTTCAATGGCTAAATCAGGCTTTGACGAGCGGTGGATCGCCTTCGAGATAATTTTCCGCATATTCATTGGAACGTTTTCCGGTATTTGCGCCACCCGATGAAAGACATCAGCAAATCCTGACCGATACATAAAATGCTCCATATCCAGAGCAGGCAATGCCGTCAGGTGCTCACGCTCTTCTTCCCGGTCGTTATTCAGCAAACCGCGCACCGTTGCGGCATATTTTTTCCCGGCTTCGTCGCCATCCACCAGCACATGCCACTCAATCCCCATCCGGCGGGCGAATTTTACCAGCGGTCTCAGGCCAGACTGGGCGAATTCGATCACTTTAATCCCTTCGGCATCGAAGTGGTGCCCACACTGGCGCGCCAGTTCGTTGATAACCCAGGTTTCCGTTTCGCCTTCCACCAGCAGCCAGCAGCGGGAAAACAGCGACGAGGCCCGGTTAAAACGAATATGAAAGGCGATGCGGCGACCATCTTCCGCGCTCAGCCCGCCAGGCCCCAGTCGCCAGGCCGCGACCCGTGAAGATTCACGCACCAGACGGACAACGTGCTCCACAGGCGTCAGCGACAGCAGCTCGCCGGAATTGGTCGTTGCCACACGTTGCAGCGGTAAAAGATTCAACAACTGCCATGCCACCGACAGCATAATCGGATGCAGACGCGTTTCCGGGTCTTCAACCAATAATAATGGTCGGGCATCTTTATCCAGCCGCAGCGTCCCTTTCGCCTGTAACAGCGTGGAAAACAGCCCCAGCAGGATCACGCGATGCGTGCGGCCGCCGGGTTTGTCGATCATCCGGTTAATAATGTCCAGATAGCGCCAGCTACGCTGCTCGTTGTTCGAACGGCGACGCATCAACCGATGACGGGATTGCCCCGCGCCTTGCTCGGAAAAGTAATGCTCCAGCAGCTGTACCATCGCCGAAAGCCCCTGGCGGATCTGCCCGTCCGTTAAATTCTGCGGACGGGTCGCCAGCTCTCGCGCCAGAAAGTCCAGCTGGCAGGCGGTAACTTCAACATCGGGAACATCGGGCACTGTACCGTTACGGATGCGTCGCATAAAGCGCGCATCGCGCAGGCGCAGTACCGGCATCAAACGAATGAGATGGTGTGCCTGGCGATTAATATCATCGATCGGTAGCGGGTGGCCGTCGCCATCAAGGAAGCTGCGCAGCGTCATCACGCTGCCATCTGCCGCGCTCTCCCCCTCCAGACGGTAGAAAATACGGTGAAAGCCATCCTGACAGGGAGACCAGCATGCCTCCAGCGGGCGGTATCGACGCACCCGATGGCGGCCTGGCTGAGATTCACGGAAAGTGAGGATAATATGCAGATGATGTTCACGTCCCTGAATATCTCCGGGGGGAAACCAGAAATCCTCGCGGATGAAATGATACAGTTCCGATTCTGGCGACAGCAGCAGAGTTAAGGCATCCAGCAGGCTGGATTTCCCCCACGCGTTCTCCCCAATCAGCACGTTGTTTTGCTCCAGCATCAACGATAATCGATTGATCCCGCGAAAACCCACAATCTCAACGCGTTCGAGAATCATGTATCCTCCAGAAATGAACAACTTATCCTTTCCGCAGTATAACGACAAAATCCGTTGCATGGCGTGATAATTGCAGCATTAAGTCCGTGCACTACACTCTTATTAAGACAAATCAGAACAAGGATTCACACCACATTGCCCTAAATCAAACTAACTGAATTTTTTTAACTGGTGATTGGGTGACGTTCGTTCTTAAAATATAGTTTCCTGCATTATGTCGTCACCCTTTTTATGACGATAAAAAAACAGCCGCATATTCCATGTGGTTAATTTTATTATTTGAGGTGGTTATGTTTAGAAAATTAGCAGCCGAATGTTTCGGTACATTCTGGCTCGTTTTCGGTGGCTGCGGAAGCGCCGTTCTGGCTGCGGCATTCCCTGAACTGGGAATTGGTTTTGCGGGTGTCGCGCTGGCTTTTGGTCTGACCGTACTGACAATGGCATTTGCCGTAGGTCATATTTCCGGCGGACATTTTAACCCGGCAGTGACATTAGGTTTATGGGCTGGCGGTCGTTTTCCGGCAAAAGAGGTCATTGGCTATATTATCGCTCAGGTTGTCGGCGGTATTATTGCCGCGGCGGTGCTGTATCTGATTGCCAGCGGTAAAGCAGGCTTTGATGCCGCTGCCAGCGGTTTTGCCTCTAACGGTTACGGCGAACATTCCCCTGGCGGTTATTCCATGCTTTCCGCCATCGTCATTGAAATCGTGCTGACCGCCGGTTTCCTGCTGGTCATTCATGGCGCGACGGACAAACACGCCCCGGCGGGTTTTGCCCCGATCGCCATTGGTCTGGCGTTAACCCTGATTCACCTGATCAGTATTCCGGTCACCAACACCTCTGTGAACCCGGCGCGCAGCACCGCGGTTGCGATCTTCCAGGGCGGTTGGGCATTACAACAACTGTGGCTGTTCTGGGTGATGCCGATTATCGGCGGTATTCTGGGTGGCGTGCTGTACCGCACGCTGCTTGAAAAACGCGATTAATTGAGTGAAGTCCGTGGTGTCGGGTGGCGACTACGCCTTACCCGACCTGCGGTACAGTACAATAAGCAGGCCGGGTAAGCGTTAGCGCCACCCGGCTTTTTTTTGCTCCTTTACCTGACCGCCTTTATTGGGTAGTGTCATTGCGCTGTCTCGCATATAAAGGACCCGGTTGTTCATGTTTTCAGGACTTTTAATCATTTTGGTTCCACTGATTGTGGGCTACCTCATTCCGCTTCAGCATCAGCATCAGGCCGCATTAAAACTGATCAACCGGCTGTTAAGCTGGATTGTCTACGTCATTCTCTTTTTTATGGGGATCAGCCTGGCGTTCCTGGATAATCTCGCCAGTAATTTGCTCGCTATTTTTCATTATTCCGCTGTCAGTATTACCGTTATTTTGCTGTGCAACATCGCGGCATTATTCTGGCTGGAACGTTCGCTACCGTGGCGACACAACCACCAGCAGGAGAAATTACCTTCACGTATCGCGATGGCGCTTGAGTCACTTAAATTATGCGGCGTCGTGGTGCTGGGTTTTCTGCTTGGCCTCAGCGGGCTGGCATTTCTCAAACACGCTACGGAAGCCAGCGAATATACGCTGATCTTCTTATTATTCCTGATCGGCATCCAGTTGCGAAACAATGGCATGACCTTAAAACAGATTGTGCTGAATCGCCGGGGGATGATTGTCGCCGTGGTGGTGGTCGCCAGCTCTATGCTCGGCGGAGTCATCAATGCGCTCATTCTCGGCCTGCCGATCAAAACCGCGCTGGCTATGGCATCGGGTTTCGGCTGGTATTCCCTGTCCGGCATTTTATTGACCGAATCGTTCGGCCCGGTAATTGGCAGCGCCGCTTTCTTTAACGATCTGGCGCGCGAGCTGATAGCGATTATGCTGATCCCCGGTCTGGTTCGTCGCAGTCGCTCCACCGCGTTAGGGTTATGCGGCGCCACGTCGATGGACTTCACGTTGCCGGTGCTTCAGCGTACAGGCGGTCTGGAGATGGTGCCTGCCGCCATCGTTCACGGTTTTATCCTCAGCCTGCTGGTGCCAATCCTGATGGCCTTTTTCTCAGCCTGATACCTCCCTGGCGGTAGAACCCTGCCGCCAAAATTGCGCTAAATCAATCTCCCTGTAAATTATGTAAGAAATCACTTTTATCCCTTTGCGCGCAGGCATAACCTTAAACATGTATATTAAATATAACTTTAAAAAAGGTGTGACCATGTTTTGTGTGCAATGTGAACAAACCATCCGTACTCCGGCGGGGAACGGCTGCTCCTACGCGCAGGGTATGTGCGGTAAAACAGCGGAAACGTCCGATCTCCAGGATCTGCTGATTGCGTCCCTGCAAGGTCTGTCTGCATGGGCTGCTAAAGCCCGTGAATATGGCATCATCGATCATGACGTTGACAACTTTGCCCCGCGTGCATTTTTCTCCACTCTGACCAACGTTAACTTCGACTCTCCGCGTATCGTCGGCTATGCCCGTGAAGCGATCGCCCTGCGCGAATCGCTGAAAGCGCAGTGCCAGAACATCGATGCAAGCGCCACGGTAAACAACCCGATGGCCGACCTGCAACTGGTCAGCGACGATCTGGGCGATTTGCAACGTCAGGCTGCCGAGTTCACCCCGAACAAAGACAAAGCCGCTATTGGCGAGAACATCCTCGGCCTGCGTCTGCTTTGCCTGTATGGCCTGAAAGGTGCGGCAGCGTATATGGAGCACGCCCACGTTCTGGGTCAGTATGACAACGACATCTACGCGCAGTACCACAAAATCATGGCGTGGCTGGGCACCTGGCCTTCCGATATGAACGCTCTGCTGGAATGTTCTATGGAAATCGGCCAGATGAACTTCAAAGTGATGAGCATCCTGGATGCCGGTGAAACCACCAAATACGGCCACCCGACCCCGACTCAGGTTAACGTGAAAGCGGTTGAAGGTAAGTGCATCCTGATCTCCGGTCACGACCTGAAAGATCTGTACAACCTGCTGGAGCAGACCGAAGGGACTGGCGTGAACGTCTATACCCACGGTGAAATGCTGCCCGCGCACGGTTACCCGGAACTGCGTAAATTCAAACACCTGGTCGGTAACTACGGCAGCGGCTGGCAGAACCAGCAGGTTGAATTCGCCCGCTTCCCTGGCCCTATCGTGATGACCTCTAACTGCATCATCGACCCGACCGTTGGCGCGTATGACGACCGTATCTGGACGCGCAGCATCGTCGGTTGGCCGGGCGTAAACCACCTGGAAGGCGAAGATTTCTCTCCGGTTATCGCTCAGGCGCAGCAGATGGCAGGCTTCCCGTACAGCGAAATCCCGCATCTGATCACCGTTGGTTTCGGTCGCCAGACGCTGCTGGGCGCAGCAGACAGCCTGATCGACCTGGTCAGCCGCGAAAAACTGCGTCACATCTTCCTGGTGGGCGGCTGTGACGGCGCGCGTGGCGAACGTAACTACTTCACCGATTTCGCGACCAGCGTACCGGATGACTGCCTGATTCTGACGCTGGCCTGTGGTAAATACCGCTTCAACAAACTGGAATTCGGCGACATCGAAGGTCTGCCGCGTCTGGTTGACGCCGGTCAGTGTAACGACGCTTACTCCGCCATCATTCTGGCCGTCACGCTGGCAGAAAAACTGGGCTGTGGCGTGAACGACCTGCCGCTGTCTCTGGTGCTCTCCTGGTTCGAACAGAAAGCGATCGTCATCCTGCTGACGCTGTTGTCTCTGGGCGTGAAAAACATCGTGACCGGGCCGACTGCGCCAGGTTTCTTCACCCCGGATCTGCTGGCTGTCCTCAACGAGAAATTTGGCCTGCGTCAGGTCACCACCGTTGAAGAAGATATGCAGCAACTGTTGAGCGCGTAAGGAGTTTTAGAATGACGATGCCAACCACTCAGTGTCCGTGGCGGATGCAGGTACATCACATCCATCAGGAAACCCCGGATGTGTGGACTCTCTCATTACTGTGTCACGATCACTATCCGTACCGTGCCGGTCAGTATGCACTGGTCAGCGTTCGCAACTCTGCGGATACGCTGCGGGCCTACACCATTTCGTCCACGCCGGGCGTGAGCGAGTACATTACGCTGACGATCCGTCGCATTGATGAAGGCGCAGGTTCACAGTGGTTAACCCGCGAGGTGAAACGCGGCGACTATATCTGGCTGTCCGATGCGATGGGCGACTTTATCTGTGAAGACAAAGCCGAAGACAAGTTCCTGATGCTGGCGGCCGGTTGCGGCGTCACGCCAATTATGTCGATGCGTCGCTGGCTGGCAAAATACCGCCCGCAGGCAGATGTGCAGGTGATCTTCAACGTGCGTTCGCCGCAGGATGTGATTTTCGCTGAGGAATGGCGTCAGTACCCGGTCACGCTGGTGGCGGAGAACAATGCGACCCACGGTTTCGTGGCGGGTCGCCTGACCACTGAATTACTGAAAAACGTGCCGGACCTGGCATCGCGCACCGTCATGACCTGCGGCCCGGCGCCGTATATGGACATGGTTGAGCAGGAAGTGAAAGCGCTCGGCGTAACGCGCTTCTTTAAAGAGAAGTTCTTTACACCAGTTGCCGAAGCGGCAACGGAGGGTCTGAAGTTCACCAAACTGCAACCGGCGCAGGAGTTTTACGCGCCTGTCGGCACCACGCTGCTGGACGCGCTGGAAAGCAATAAAGTTCCGGTAACCGTGGCATGTCGTGCTGGCGTGTGCGGCTGCTGCAAAACCAAAGTGGTTTCCGGTGAATATACGGTCAGCAGCACCATGACGCTGACCGATGCGGAAATCGCCGACGGTTATGTGCTGGCCTGCTCCTGCCATCCGCAGGGCGATTTAGTTCTGGCATAAGCTCTCATTGCCGGATGACGCTTCGCTTACCCGGCCTGCCATTTTTCGGCAGGCCGGGTAAGGCATTTACGCCGCCATCCGGCAATTCTTCACCGCCAGGCCGAATTTCCCGCAACAGAGAACCGCCCCGCCCCCAGAAACGCCACCGCCAGCGCGCCAATAAAGAAATAAACTAAACTTTCTATCGCCCATGCGCCGACGGCATCCAGTTGCCAGGTTTTCCCGGTGCCGACCATTAACCACGCCACCACCATCGTCAATGCCAGCACCAGCGCGGCAGGACGCGTAAGAATACCCAGCACAATCAGGCAAGGCGCAATCACCTCGCCCACCAGCACGCCATAGGCGATAAACCCGGGCAATCCTTTTGCAATCAGCATATTGCTAATGCCATCAATACCGTCGAACAGTTTATGCAGGCCGTGAAACAGCATCAGCCCCCCTACCGCGAGGCGTAACAGAAACTTGCCAAAATCTTCATGCGTCAGCATACGGTTCACTGCATTTAATAACGTTGTAACCATCTGAATTGACTCCTGGTTCCGGCTGGTTTGCCATTAAATTACGCGTTCTGTCGGTTGAAATATAGCTGCTGAAAATAAGGGGTGATGACAAAGCGTAACGATTATCTTCATCTAAACTTGTAACCGGTATCACATTACAGGAGATGGAAAACCATGAAACAAACCGTTGCCGCTTACATTGCAAAAACACTTGAACAGGCTGGCGTGAAACGTATCTGGGGCGTGACAGGCGACTCCCTGAACGGCCTGAGCGACAGCCTGAACCGGATGGGGACGATTGACTGGATGTCGACGCGCCATGAAGAGGTCGCCGCCTTTGCCGCTGGCGCGGAAGCGCAACTCACCGGTGAACTGGCGGTGTGCGCGGGTTCATGCGGGCCTGGCAACCTGCATTTGATTAACGGTCTGTTCGATTGCCACCGTAATCACGTCCCGGTTCTGGCTATCGCCGCCCACATTCCTTCCAGCGAAATCGGCAGCGGCTACTTTCAGGAGACCCACCCACAAGAGCTGTTTCGCGAATGCAGCCACTATTGCGAGCTGGTTTCCACCCCGGAGCAGATCCCGCAGGTACTGGCGATCGCCATGCGTAAAGCGGTGCTTAACCGTGGCGTCTCCGTCGTAGTGCTGCCGGGCGACGTTGCGCTGAAACCGGCGCCGGAAAGCGCCAGCACCCACTGGTATCATGCCCCGCTGCCGGTCGTGACCCCGGCCGAAGAAGAGCTGAAAAAACTGGCACAGCTATTACGTTACTCCAGCAATATCGCCCTGATGTGCGGCAGCGGCTGCGCGGACGCGCATAAAGAGCTGGTGGAATTCGCCGCCAAAATTAAAGCGCCAATTGTTCATGCGCTGCGCGGCAAAGAGCATGTGGAGTACGACAACCCTTACGATGTGGGCATGACGGGATTGATCGGCTTCTCATCCGGTTTCCATACGATGATGAATGCTGACACCCTGATCCTGCTCGGCACCCAGTTTCCCTATCGCGCCTTTTACCCGACCGACGCCAAAATCATTCAAATCGATATCAACCCGGCAAGCATTGGCGCGCACAGTAAAGTCGATATGGCGCTGGTCGGCGATATTCGCTCCACGCTCGCAGCGTTATTGCCGATGCTGGAAGAAAAAACCGATCGTAAATTCCTTGATAAAGCACTGGAGCACTATCGCGACGCGCGCAAAGGGCTGGATGATTTAGCCAAACCGAGCGAGAAAGCGATTCACCCGCAATATCTGGCGCAGCAGATCAGCCATTTCGCCGCAGATGACGCCATCTTTACCTGCGACGTCGGCACGCCGACCGTATGGGCGGCGCGTTATCTGAAAATGAACGGTAAGCGCCGTCTGCTGGGATCGTTTAACCACGGTTCAATGGCCAATGCCATGCCGCAGGCGTTAGGCGCCCAGGCCACCGAACCGGGCCGTCAGGTGATCGCCATGTGCGGCGACGGGGGATTCAGTATGCTAATGGGCGATTTCCTCTCTGTCGTACAGATGAAGCTGCCGGTAAAAATTGTTGTTTTCAACAACAGCGTGCTGGGCTTTGTGGCAATGGAGATGAAAGCGGGCGGCTACCTCACCGACGGCACCGAGCTGCACGACACGAACTTCGCCCGCATTGCTGAAGCCTGCGGCATTACAGGGCTCCGCGTTGAAAAAGCCGCCGACGTCGACGAGGCGCTGCAACGCGCGCTGTCTATCGACGGTCCGGTACTGGTCGATGTGGTCGTGGCGAAAGAAGAACTGGCCATTCCGCCGCAAATCAAACTGGAGCAGGCCAAAGGGTTTAGCCTGTATATGCTGCGCGCGATCATCAGCGGGCGCGGTGATGAAGTGATCGAACTGGCGAAAACCAACTGGCTAAGGTAAAACAATGCACATCGCCTTTTAAACTATAGGGATGTGCAATGATCGATTTACGTAGTGATACCGTTACCCGGCCGAGTCGTGCCATGCTCGAAGAGATGATGGCCGCCCCGGTCGGGGACGACGTGTACGGAGATGACCCAACCGTCAACGCCCTCCAGCAATACGCCGCTGAGCTTTCTGGCAAAGACGCGGCGATTTTTTTACCCACCGGCACTCAGGCTAACCTGGTCGCTCTGCTCAGCCACTGTGAACGCGGCGAAGAGTATATCGCCGGTCAGGGCGCGCATAACTATCTGTACGAGGCAGGCGGCGCGGCGGTGCTGGGCAGCATTCAACCGCAGCCCATTGATGCCGCCGCAGACGGTACGTTGCCGCTGGATAAGGTCGCCGCGAAGATCAAGGCGGATGATATCCATTTTGCCCGCACTCGCTTACTCAGTCTGGAAAACACCCACAACGGTAAAGTGCTGCCGCGCGAATATTTAAAACAGGCGTGGGAATTTACCCGCGAGCGCGGTCTGGCGTTGCACGTTGACGGCGCGCGTATTTTTAACGCGGTCGTCGCCTACGGCTGCGAACTGAAAGACATTACTCAATACTGCGATTCATTCACCATTTGCCTGTCAAAAGGTCTGGGGACGCCGGTAGGCTCACTGTTAGTCGGCAACCAGGACTACATTAAGCGCGCCATCCGCTGGCGCAAAATGACCGGCGGCGGTATGCGTCAGGCGGGCATTCTGGCGGCTGCCGGGCTGTACGCGTTGAAGAATAACGTCGCACGTTTACAGGACGATCACGACAACGCGGCCTGGATGGCGGAGCAACTGCGTGAAGCTGGCGCGGATGTTATGCGTCACGACACCAATATGCTGTTTGTCCGCGTTGGTGAAGAGAACGCGGCGGCGCTGGGCGAATGCATGAAGGCACATGACGTGCTGATCAACGCGTCGCCGATCGTGCGTCTGGTGACGCATCTGGACGTATCGCGTGAACAGCTTGCTGAAGTCGCCGCCCACTGGCGCGCCTTTTTAACCCGCTAAGGAGACGGACGTGCCGCAACGTATTTTGGTTCTTGGCGCCAGTGGTTACATTGGTCAACATCTGGTGCGGGCGCTCAGCGCGCAAGGGCATCAGATTCTGGCGGCGGCACGTCGCATCGAACGGCTGGAAAAACAGCAACTGGCTAACGTCAGTTGTCATAAAGTCGATCTCAACTGGCCGGATAATCTGCCCGCGCTGCTCCGCGAGGTCGACACCGTCTATTATCTGGTGCATGGTATGGGCGAAGGCGGCGATTTTATTGCCCATGAGCGCCAGGTTGCGATGAACGTGCGCGATGCGCTGCGTGAAGTACCGGTCAAACAGCTCATATTCCTCAGTTCATTGCAGGCGCCGAAACATGAGCAGTCTGACCATTTGCGCGCCCGGCAGTTAACTGCGGAGACGCTGCGCGAATCCGGCGTGCCGGTGACTGAACTGCGCGCCGGCATTATCGTCGGCGCAGGTTCAGCCGCCTTCGAAGTGATGCGCGATATGGTCTACAACCTGCCGGTGCTGACGCCGCCTCGCTGGGTGCGCTCCCGAACCACGCCCATCGCGCTGAAAAATTTGCTGCACTATCTGGTGGCGTTGCTGGATCACCCTGCCTGCGAGCACCGGGTTCTCGAAGCCGCCGGGCCGCAGGTCTTAAGCTATCAGGAGCAGTTCAAGCACTTTATGGCCGTCAGCGGCAAACATCGCCTGCTGATCCCCATCCCTTTTCCGACCCGCTGGATTTCAGTCTGGTTTTTAAATGTCATTACGTCCGTTCCGCCGACCACGGCAAAAGCGCTGATCCAGGGGCTGAAACATGACCTGCTGGCCGATGATACCGAACTGCGGGCGTTGATCCCCCAGACGCTTATCACCTTTGACGATGCCGTGCGTCGCACGCTGAAGGAGGAAGAAAAACTGGTCAACTCCAGCGACTGGGGATACGACGCCCAGGCGTTTGCCCGCTGGCGACCAGAGTATGGCTATTTTGCCAAACAGGCCGGATTCACGGTTAAAACCTCCGCCAGCCGGAAAGCCCTGTGGCAGGTGATCAACCGTCTCGGCGGCAAAGAAGGCTATTTCTTTGGCAATATTCTCTGGAAAACGCGTGCGGCAATGGATCTGCTGGTGGGGCATCGGCTGGCAAAAGGCCGACCTGAACACGCGCTTCTTCAGACCGGCGACACGGTGGACAGCTGGAAAGTCATCATTGTCGAGCCGGAAAAGCAGCTGACTTTACTGTTTGGCATGAAAGCACCGGGCCTTGGCCGTCTGAGTTTTACCCTTGAAGATAAAGGCGATCACCGGCAAATTGACGTGCGCGCCTGGTGGCACCCGCACGGGATGCCCGGCCTTTTCTACTGGCTGCTGATGATCCCGGCGCATCTCTTTATTTTCCGGGGCATGGCAAAGCGAATCGCCCGGCTTGCAGAACAAATCACAGATTAATCATAAAAACATACTGTATTCTTTCATGTTTCCCATTGCATACCGACGTAATTCACGGAAGAATGCGCACGAAGTTCTATTAACCACAGTGGATTGATATGAAGGTACTGGTTACCGGCGCCACCAGCGGCTTAGGTCGAAACGCGGTTGAGTTTTTGCGCAATAAAGGCATCAGCGTCAGAGCTACCGGTCGCAATGAAGCGATGGGCAAGCTGCTGCAAAAAATGGGGGCGGAATTTGTCCATGCGGATTTGACCGAGCTGGTCTCTTCGCAGGCAAAAGTGATGCTCGCAGGCATTGATACGCTGTGGCACTGCTCCAGTTTCACCTCGCCGTGGGGAACCCAGGAAGCCTTCGATCTGGCGAACGTCCGCGCCACCCGACGCCTCGGCGAATGGGCCGTCGCCTGGGGCGTACGTAACTTTATTCATATCTCCTCTCCGTCACTCTATTTTGATTATCACCACCATCGCGATATCAAAGAGGATTTTCGTCCGCACCGCTTCGCCAACGAATTTGCACGCAGCAAAGCGGCCGGTGAAGAGGTGATTAACCTGCTGGCGCAGGCCAACCCGCAGACGCGTTTTACTGTCCTGCGCCCGCAAAGTCTGTTTGGCCCACACGATAAAGTCTTTATTCCGCGTCTGGCGCATATGATGCACCACTACGGCAGCGTTCTGTTGCCGCACGGCGGCAGCGCGTTGGTGGATATGACTTATTATGAAAATGCCGTCCATGCGATGTGGCTGGCAAGCCAGGAAAGCAGTGACAAGCTGCCTTCTGGTCGGGTCTATAACATCACAAATGGCGAACACCGGACGCTGCGCAGCATTGTGCAAAAGCTGATTGATGAATTAAACATTGATTGCCGAATCCGTTCGGTTCCGTATCCGATGCTGGATATGATCGCCCGCAGCATGGAGCGTTTCGGCAATAAATCGGCGAAAGAGCCGACGCTGACGCACTACGGCGTTTCCAAGCTGAATTTCGATTTTACGCTGGACACCACGCGCGCCCAGGAAGAACTGGGCTATCAGCCCATCGTCACGCTGGATGAAGGCATTGAGCGTACCGCCGCCTGGCTGCGCGATCACGGCAAGCTACCGCGCTGACCAGCGCACAGTGAACACAAAAAACGGCAACCATCAGGTTGCCGTCAGATTGTTGTTGTACCAGATGCCACAATAGATACGACTCACCCGCCGCAGGCCCGATAAGCCTTCGCCATCGGGCATTTCAGGCGTTGTCGTTTTATATTGTCATTACAGCGCGCTCCACGCGTCAGACCATGCCAGACCCGCGCCGGGTTCATAATAGGCCGGCGCCGTATTACACCAGCCGCTATACGGGAATGGTTTGCACTGGAACAGCTTACCGTGGTTATTCACGATATCGCCCGCATTGTACTTGCTGTTCGCGCTCCATGCCGGATACGAACCCGAAGCGCCGTCGTCCTGAGATGGCGTTGCCGCTTTCGCTTTCACGTTGAGCAGATAAGAGGTGGTGCTGCTCAGCTCACCATCACTGACGGTCAGACTCACCTCGTACTGCTGAGCGGTCGCCGCTTCCGGCGCAGCGAAGGTTACGACCGCTTTGTCTTCGCCAGACACGGTCTGACCATCCTGAGCACGCCAGGTGTAGGTCAGTTTGTTGCCGTCTTCGTCAGTCGACCCCTCCGCGCTCAAAGAGACCTGCGCCCCCGCATCTACCGCGCCAATCGGCCCTGCGATATGGGCTACCGGCGCATGGTTAACGGTGGTCGGCTCTGCTGGCGTTTCATCCGGCACTGGCGCAGGTGCAGGCGTATCATCAGCCGGTGTTGGCGTTACGGGCTCTTCATCCGGTTTAGTCGAAGAACCGTCATCATTAATGATGTTCACATTGTAGAAATGCTGTACACATTTCGTGTAATCCCCCTCTTTAAACGCGCTGAATGGCGTCTGATAACCCACCAATTGGCAAGCATAGGTTTTGCCGTCCGGCGTATCCGAACTCCATCCCCAATCTTGTTCCCAGTAGATCTTCAATGCGCCCGCGCCGCCTTCATCGAACTGCTTCATGTTGGCGCAGCCCAGCACTTCATCTGCCGGAACCGGTACTTTCAGGTAGTTAGCGAACTCTTTGTAGTATTTGATACGATTCTGCGACTGCGCGATTTCCGTCGGGCCGCCGCATTCAACGCCGCCGTTGATAATCTGGGTGGTGACGCCAAAGCCGGGCACCAGACCGTTAGCCTTATCGTGCGCGTTCGGCTGCCAGGTGCCATCGATGACCTGCAACATGCTAGGTTTCGGCGGCTGCGGGTAGGCGAAGAAGAAAATAGCGCTCGCCAGGTTCAGCCAGGTATCGGCAACCAGTTCCGGTTTATCCAGCAGCGTGCGAACGTCGCCATACATCGCTTCGGAGAACGGCCCGTAGTTGTAGTTATAGGACAACTGTTTCGCACCGCGGCCAAAGTAACTCAGGAATTCACCATCTTTGTCTTTGCCGCACGGCCAGGTTTGCCCCTGCCAGACGCTCGGATTACATTCGCCGTTATAGCCGCCTTTCTGCCCTTCGCTCCAGCCCATTTCACGCACATACACCAGCGCCTGACGCCATTCGGCCTCTGGACGCCAGCTCTCATGGCCGCCGGTTTCCTGCGCAAAGTGGGCGAACATCGTAGCCAGCTCTTTGCGGCAAATCGCATCACTGTCGCGACCATCGTTATAGGTCTTACACAGCGCCGGGAATTTGCCGACTGCTTTCAGGAAATTGCTGTAGGTATATTCTTTAGCACGCAGCGGGAAAAGATATTCCCAGTCGCTGGCTTTGATGATCCCCTCAACGCGTTTGACGTTTTCCGGGTTGGCGGCGCGACCGGGTTCAATGAGTTCTACCTGGGCATTATCCAGCGTCTGGATCGTCTCTTTCACCGAAGCCATCAACGGGAAATTTGTCAGCTCCTGCTCCTTTTTCGCCAGATCGCTGGCTTTTATGGTGTAAGGCTCACTGCTGCTGGCCTGCAATGTATTTGCTTGCGCCATAAACGGCACCGTACAGGCACCCGCAATGAGTACACTCAATAATGTCCTTTTGCTCATTTCAATTTTTCCTTTATGTACAATAGTGATTAATTCAAATTCTGCGTTGTCCATTAACAACACGAATAAACAAACGTCAGAACCTGGGGTTTTACTTTTCGAAGAACACCAGCAGGAATTCTTCAAAAAATAAAAGCGGCTGGATTTATTTATATTGCGTGGTCATTTTTATACGCTGGTATGTTTCCCAGACTTTATGCGCGTAAATCATGCGCTGCGGGTAATTCTCTTTTTTAACCCCGGCGTTATATGCGCCTACCGCCTCCCAGTTATAACCATATACTTTGATCATATCGGATAAGATCGACGCGCCGACCATAATAGATGTACAGGGTTCCAGCATCAGTCGATACTCATCAATGCCACGGCGTTCCAGCGCTGAAAAATGCGAACTATTTATTTGCATCAACCCGACATCTCTCGTCCCGTCGTGATTTCGTCCTACCGCATAGGGATTCATGCCAGACTCGACTTGCGCAATGGCAAATAACAAATAAGGGTCAACATGATAATAATTTGCGGCTCTGTCCCAGCAGTTGGCAAACGCGCTTTGACTTAACATCAATAACAACAAAATTAAACGTTTCATATTTTTATCCGGTTGTCGGGGTGATCTGCTCCTTGTTCGTTATGCACATTATTTGTTAGAGATGGCCGCCCCCAGACAGGGGCGGCTACCCTTCGCGAATAGATAACGTATCCGCATTATTAAGGTAAGAGGATTATTGACAGTCTGCGGCGGCGCCTTCTTTCACCCACACGTCGCTGTTGCCGGGTTTATCACCCTGCGTCCACCATTTGGCGCGGTATACAGACCCCTGATAGGTGGTAGTCTCACCGCCGTTGTAAACCACATCGGAACGCCAGTTGAATTTCACCTGGCTGACCAGTTCCCACGCGTCCACGCCAAAGCCTGGCTGATTGCCCTGCGTCCAGTACTTCGCTTTCCACACCAGGTGATCAAAACTGACGGTATCGCCATTGTTGTAGATTTTGCTGGCGTCCCATGCCGCGTAGTGGCTGGCATTGGCATCAACCGGGCTGTCGCAACCGCCGGTTGCCGCGCCTTCATCAGACGGCGTCGTCCCCTCATCGGATGGCGTAGTGCCTTCATCAGACGGTGTTGTCCCTTCGTCGGACGGCACCGGCGCCGCTTTTGGCGTAACGTTAATCTGCACGTTGGACTGCACGCTGGTTTTACCATCGCTGACCACGACGCTGACGGTGTAAGTCGAGGCGGAGCTTACTTCCGGCGCGGTGATGGTCACGCTGGAGGTGTCCGTCCCCGTCGCGTTCATGTCGCCCGGCACGCTCCAGGCGTAGGTCAACGTGTCGCCATCAGGATCGGCAGCCTGCGCATTCAGCGTGTAGGTTGCGCCTGCTTCAAGCGACACCGTTTCCAGCGGATTCACAACCGGAGCCTGGTTCGCTTTTGGCGCTTTGTTCACAACCTGAACGTCAATGGCGTTACTCAGACCTTTCGCATCGGTAACGGTCAGACGGAACGCCAGATTCTGATTGCTGGAGACGGCGGCGACGTTAAAGCTCGCTTTCGCGCTGGTGCTCTTGTTCAGCGTTACGGACGGACCGGAGATCTGCGTCCACTTATAGGTGATCGCATCGCCATCCGGGTCGGTAGAGGCAGAACCGTCCAGCGTGACCGTCGCCGGGCCGGTGACGACCTGGTCAACTGCGGTCGCGACTGGCGCATGGTTGGTTACAACCGGCTCAACCGGCGTAGAACCCCCACCCAGCAAGCTTTCGTTCATCGCGTTCAGAATGTCGCCGTTATCAGAGTCAATAGACCAGGAAAACAGGCCGCCGAGGTTGTTAGCCAGGACGTATTTACCTTTCGCCGCCGCAGAACGGGCGTCTTCATAGGTAATCAGGTCGCCGGTGGATTTATTGAAAATATACGGCGCTTCCGCCGCAGCGTCGTAACGGTATTCCCAGCCTGGTTTGCCTTTGTATTCATTAACAATCTGACGATAATCAACCACGCCCGGCTCCCAGGTGCCTTTCACCGGGCCGGTAGCCGTACCGGTAAACGGATTGTCGCCGGTATAGCCATGCACGCCAGTCCAGCCGCGGCCATACATCCCCGCGCCCACCACGATCTTGCCTGGCTGCACGCCCTGTGCCAGCAACGCATTGACGCCATTTTCCGTGGTGTATTTGGTGTCCGGTTTCCACTCTGCGCCGTGCAGCGCCGCCTGGTGCCCCAGATCGGTGTTGCTCCAGCCGCCGTAGAAGTCGTAGCTCATCAGGAAGATGTGATCCATATACTGCTGCGCCTGGGCGTAGTCCACGTCTTCAATTTTGTCCTGACCGGAACCGATAGCGGAGGTCAACTCGTAAGTCCGACCGGTTTCGGCAGACAGTTCGTTGAGCATGGTGCGCAGATCGTGCATCAGTGCCGTGTAGGTCGCTTTATCCTGCTGCGGGTTGCCCAGCGTTTCATTCTGACCGCCGCCGCCCGGGAATTCCCAGTCAATATCTACGCCGTCGAAGAATTTCCAGGTCTTCAGGAAATCCTTAACGGAAGCAACAAACCGCGCGCGAATCGCGCTGTCATGCATCTGGAAGAACGGATCGGAAAGCGTCCATCCCCCAACCGATGGCAGGATTTTCAGATCCGGGTGCGCTTTTTTCAGCGCCATCAATTGACCGAAGTTGCCTTTATACGGGTCATCCCAGTTAGAGACGCCAGCCTGCGGTTTTTGCAGCGCCGCCCACGGATCGTGGATCGCCACGGTATAGTCCTGTCGGCCATTGCAGGCGCGTTTCAGCGCTTCAAAACTGTTGCCGCCTTCGATGGATTTCAGGCTGTCATTGATGCCGTCGCCGCCGCAAATGGGAATAAAGCCGTACAGGATATGGTTCAGATTAGCCGCCGGGATTTTATCTACCGGGAAATTACGGCCATACACGCCCCATTCCGGGAAGTACGCGCCCACCACTTTATCGGTATGCTGAGCAAACGTTTTATTGTTTTCCTTCATGGTGGTATTCAGCGGCAGCAGATGGCTACCGTCGGTATCCGCCACAATAATCAGCTTGCTGGCGCTTTTCGTACACCCGCTGGTATTACATAACTCAACCTGCTCCTGATAACGACCGCCTTTTTTGACTTTGAAGGTCGCAGAACCGGCAGCGCTACCTGCGCCAGACCATACGGTCTTACCATCCAACAGCACTTTCGCGGAGGTCGGCGCATCGCCGCTCCAGACGTTCCATTCCACCTTGACGTCCACGCCATCGTTATGAACTTTCACCAGGTTGTTATAATCCTGCGCAGCCTGATCCACTTCCACAATGGCGAATTTATCATTGCCGCTGGTAATAGACGGCGTACCCGGCGCAGCGGCAAAAACCGGACTTGTCGCTGCTGCCACAAAAAGTGCCAGATATTTAGGCTTCATAAATTTCATTATTAATTCCTGATAATTTTATTCGTGAATATTTAACAGCCATGCATTCCTTAGAGCATGGACGAATTGCAAACAGTAATTTATTTAAGACAACGGAAACCAACCCATTATAAAAATGAAATAATCTATTTCGCTTTACGCTCCTCCCTAAAATGGCATAAGCATTAATTCTATTAACTTATGCGACAATGATAATCTGGAAAATAAATAAGTTCCCTTTATTCCCTCGGCGAAAGAATTTAAAAAAACACTTGACCAACCGCGTCAGAATGTGAATTGCAATGTCTGGAAGATAAACATCGCCATTCCCGAAAAGGCCAGACAGGGACCAAAAGGAATTTGCCCCGCTTTATTTACGCCAGAGTAAAAAAGTCCATACAGCACAATACCGCTTAATGCCGCAACCAGAATTAATAACGGTAACGCCTGCCAGCCGCACCACGCCCCCAGCGCCGCCAGTAGCTTAAAATCGCCCTGTCCAAGCCCTTCCCGCCCCGTCAGCAGGCGAAAACTCCAGTACACCAGCCACAAAATGAGATACCCCGCAACGGCGCCATATAACGCGCTCGCCAACGGCATCGTGTGGAAAACGCAATGCAGCAGCAGCCCAGCCCACAGCAGCGGCTGCGTGAGACTATCCGGCAACAGCATATATTTCGCATCAATCATCGTGAGCGGCAGCAGACCGCACCATAAAACCCACAGCGCGATCAGCGTGACAAAGGAAGGGAGCGCCGCCGCCGTTGCCGCAAAAAAAAGCGCGCTGGCTGACTCTACCAACAGCAAGCGCAGGGGAATCACAGACTGGCAATGGCGGCAGCGACCGCGCAGGCAGCACCAGCTCAGTAACGGAATATTTTCCCACCAGGCCAGTTGATGCCCGCAGTCCGCGCAGTGTGAGGCAGGAAAAAGTAAATTCCCCGCCCCTTCCTTTTCCATCACCATTGCGGGAACGCGCTCGCTGACTACGCCAAGAAAACTGCCGAGGATTCCGCCCAGACAGGCGCTCATTATGCAAAATCCAATCGGCCAGCTTTCCCGAAACAACATGATCGTATTCATGCGTTTTTATTCCAGCTCAGCGTAATATTGGCTTTCACGTCGCTTTGACGATCGACCGGCTGCAAATCCATTTTTTGCAACTGAACGCCGGACGTAACATTCACTTCACGTAGCCAGTTTTTCAGTTCATAAATATTGACCTGTTCAACAACAAAAGAGAGTGAGCGTTCATCCTGACGAATATCAGACAACGCGAGATGGATCTCTTTCGCGCTCTCTTCAATAACCGTTCGCGGGTTGTTCGTTTTTAAGACTTTCGCCTGTAAATGATTTTTATCGATTTCGTCCCGCATCCAGCGCAGCGTCTCTTTTTGCCGCATTAACGTGGACTGGCTGTTTTGAATCATATGATCCAGCGGAATAATGCCGCCGTAATAAATTACCGCGCAGCACATCGCCGCCGCACATAGCGTAATAAGACCACGCTCGCGATCGCTGTAGTTTTGATAGCGCGCTTTTAATTGTGCAATTCGCTCTTTCATTTATATTTCCCCGTCACGATCGCCGTATAGGGTGACTGGTTCGAAACCGGTTGTAACGCAAAGTCAAAATGGGGAGTGGCCTGCGTAACGAAATCCTGTAGCGCCTGCGCGTTCGGCGAGGCCGCATTCAGCGTCAACACATTCTGCGCGTTGTCATATTCCACTTCATTTATCTCAATAGCAGGCACAGACTGTTTAACCTGTTCCAGCGCTTCAAGTTGCAGAAAAATACCTTTGCTCTGTTTTTTAATATTCTGACCAAAATAGTATTTGATATTGGTTTTCTGCCGCAGACTCGGGAAATAGTGTTGAGCGACCTGGGCAATCTCGGCCTGCACCTGGTTTTCCTGCTGAACCAACATCCATGCCATTGCCACGCGCGGGCCAATCAGCAAACCCATCGACAGCAGCGCAGACACCGCCATTGCTGTCCTCAGATGTCGAAATCGCCCCACCTCTTTGCCGCAGGCGGCAAATGCGCCATGCAGCATATTGGCGCGACACGCTTTCCATTGCGGCTGAATCAATACCAGCGGATGCTGCCACGGCAGTTGTTCAGCGACATTGATACCCGCAGGCGCTTCGCCATAGCAGCGCACTTCACCATCGCCGCCTTGCGCCAGCAACAGCGGCAGCAGCGTAGCATCCGCTTCGCAGGCGCCGAACGGCGGAAAGCGCAGCCACCAGCTTTCGTCACAGGAAACCAGCGTACTGCCGCCTTCGTTTACCGGCAGCAGAATGGCGTCCGGCAATACCTGAATTACCTTCAGTCCGGCCTCTTCGCACAGCGCAAGCCAGCGCTCAAAGCAGGTGGCGTCAATAGCCACGGCATCCACTTCCCGCCCTTTTTTCCGCAATACCGTCCAGTGCAGCGAGTCCACATCGCCGATCAGCGTCTCTTCCGCCAGCCATGAAAACGGTGTGGAGGCCGTCGATAACCCTTTTTTGGGCAGGGTAAAATGACGGAACACCATCTCACTGGCGGGCAACAGCAAACAAACGCGTGTCGCCAGGGGATTTACGGCAAGCGTTTTCAGCGCATCCCGACTTTCCAGCGTTGCCACCTGCTGGCTACCGGAGACGCACCACTCGATTTTCCCGTCCACGTTTGCATCGGGACGAATAAAAAGTACCTGTTTCATAGACTATGACTTTTCTTATTCAATCATTCGGTAACGGCGTTGCCAGGTTCTCACCTCGCCAGAGTCACGATCGACATGAATCTGGCTGACAACGCGCAGCGTTAAATCATCAGTATTACCGGTACTCTCGACCCGGAAATAGTGACTGTTCACCGCAACAAACGCCTGCATCTGCGCGAGGATCGCTTTGCTCTGCGGATAGTTTGTTTCGAGCGTTTTACTGAACGCGTCAACCGACGCCCACCCTTCTTCCGGGCGCGAGGCAATCAGCCGTGCTGCGTCATCCTCACTTAACGTCCCCGCAGACAGCGCAGACAACAGCGGCGCCTGCCCGGGCTTCAAGGTATTCACATCCACTTTGCTCTCCGTATCAGGCAGCGCGCACAGCACCTTGCTGGCGCGGGGATAAGCCGCCACCGGAAAACCCGGCAACCGTTTTATCTCGCTGATGGTGCGCATCATCTGATTCGCAGGAAGGCGCTGCGGCGTCACGCCTGCCCAGGCATCGCTTTCCAGAGCCTCTTTTGCGGTTGTGCTGTCAGCGTCCAGATAATCCACCAGTTGTTGATAAACCTCTTCCGCCGCTGCCGTACTGATGCCGCTGTCGATCAGCAACTGTTCAACGATCTGCTCTTTCACCGGCTTTGTCGGCTGCGCGGCGGCGCTATCCGCAGGAAGAGCAGGGTCAATGACCAGCAGACTGTTCACGTTAAAGCAGGTCTGGGCGTCCTCAATCTGGCTCACGACGGTATAGTTCTCACCCTGAGTTTCCAGCGGTTCGTGCCACGCGCCTTCTGGCGATAATCCATTGCTCTCACCGCTGGCGTCGGTTTGCAGACGATCTTTTATCGCCGCAGCCTGGCCTTGCATCGCCCAGCGCAGCTGCTGCTGACTGACCTGATAGCGGGTTTTCTGCAAATTTCGGCAAAACTGCTGACCGATCTTTGCCGCCAGCGCTGACATCATCACCAGCAAAATCAACACCACCAGCAGCGCGACGCCGCGCTGTTTTTGCGCCGATTGCGTGTTCATTGCTGTTCTCCACCGCGTGCTGGCGGAACCGATGCCGTAACGTCAGCAGGCGTGGGTTGTGCAGCCTCAGCGCTTTCGTCTTTCTTTGCTCCCTGGATTTCCGGCATGTCTCCCGGCGTCATAAACACCCAGCGCCAGGTATCCCCGTTTTCCATCGTCAGCGTCAGTTCGGCGCCTTCCGGCTGATGGGCAGTTTCAACCCATGTCGTCTGCCAGCCCTGTCGCCAGAATCGCCACTTCATCGCTTTAACGTTGCTTAAAATCGGGACTTCTTCTGGACTCACGTCAGCCGGGCTATCAATGTCAGGCCAGACATCACGCCACAGGCGATGCGCCTCCAGCCGCCAGCGCACGCGTTCCAGCTGAATTTGCCCACTGACGCCGCTTACCGTCGTCAGCTCAACGGCATGTTGATCCAGACGGAACACATCCGTTTCATTGCGCGGCGCGCGCGGCTGGAGCTGAGAGAAATCGCGCTCCAGCAGGTTACAGGCTCGCTGAAGCTGATTAAGCGTCGTCGCAGCAGCATCCGTTGCCGTGGTGGTGCGCATCGCGCCGTCAAGGATTTGCCAGGCAAGGGTGCTGATCACGGCAAAAATCGTCAGCGCAATCATGATCTCCAGCAGCGTAAAACCTTGCTGACGACGGAGTGGCGTATTCATTTGCGCTCCTTCGGCGGGACAACCCGCAGCGTGATGACCGGCTGGCCCTCTTCGCCTTCGGCATACACCTGGACTTCATTGGCAAACGCCTTGTCATCGGTTTTCACCCGCTGTTTGCGCCAGTTCCAGCTGCGTCCACCCATCGTTTCACTGCCTTCTTCAGCGACGTCGGGAAAAACGCTTTTTGCAAGCTGCGCTTGCGCGAGCTGGTTTTCCGCAACCCAACTGGCCTGTAGCGTATCGGCAAGACCGTGCGTAAAACGCACATTCAGCGAGACGGAATTCATCAACGCCAGCGCGGCGGTAGAAAAGATCACCAGCGCCACCATGACTTCCAACAGCGTCATGCCCTGTTCTTTCGCTTCCGGTTTAGTCATTGTTCTCTACCAAAACGGGTGAAGCGCCCTGCGACACCACGCGGAAATGGTGCTGTTTGTCATAGCTCTGCAACGTCAGCGTGAATCGGCTAATTTCCCCATCCGGTAAAAAGAGCACCTGCGGATCGGCATCAGGCGTGGCCGCCAGACGCTGGGGAGCGAGCGAAACGTGCATCTCTTCAGGAAACTGTCCGTGGGTGAAAATACGCCCGGCTGTCAGCGGCGCCCAATGACGCCCGCCGTTTTCCCCGGCCCACTTCACCAACTGATATTCCGTTGGCGTCATCACCAGCCCGACAATATTTCCGTCCATCACTGCCCGATCAGAACCATATTCAACGAGGGATTGTAATTGCTGGCCTAATATATCTGTGCCGCTGCGTGAGGGTATTGTCGAAACCACCATCATGGCGCAGCTGGCAAAAATAACCAGCGCCAGAATAATTTCCAGCAATGTAAATCCACGTTGTTTATTCATTACTTATCTTTTTTATCTAAAGACCAGTTCGTTATATCATCGGCGGTATTCGCTTCACCATCTGGGCCGGAGGAGAAAACATCTACCGCGCCATGTTCGCCAGGGCTAACCAGAATGTAATCATTTCCCCACGGGTCCTGCGGCAGACGGCGAATATAACCGTCAGCACGATAGCCGTTGGGAATCGGCGCGATCTCCGGCTTCGTCACCAACGCCTGCAACCCCTGTTCGGTGGTTGGGTAGCGATGGTTATCGAGCTTATACATATCCAGCGAGCCTTCCAGGGCGACAATATCGCTGGTCGCTTTTTGCGCATCCGCTTTCTCTTTATTCCCCATCAGATTCGGCACCACCATGCTGGCCAGAACGCCAAGAATAACGATGACCACCATTAATTCGAGCAAAGTAAACCCGGCCTGACCTTTCAGGCTATTTTTTTTCACAGACATAATTAACCCACCATATTATTGAGCTGAAGAAGCGGTTGTAATATTGACAGTACGATAAATAAAACCACCGTCGCCATCGTCACCACCAGCGCCGGTTCAAATACCGACAGCGTTAATGTAATGCGATGTTGTAATGCCGACTCCTGGTTTTCGGCGGCGCGATCCATTAATGAACCGAGTTCGCCACTCTCTTCGCCAGAAGCAATCATATAAAGCATGGTTGGCGGAAATAATCTGGCCTGCTCCAGTGCGTTATATAATGACGCGCCCTGACGCACGGTATCCGCCGCCTGTTCCAGCACCTGACGCGCATACAGATTCTCAATACCGTCCATCGCGATATACATACCTTCCAGCAACGGCACGCTACTGGCCTGTAAAATGCTCAGGGTGCGGATGTAACGGGCGCTGTTTATTGCACAGACCAGTTTTTTCAGCGGCGAACGGTTCACCAGCCAGCGGTGATATGCAAAACGATGACGCTCTTTTTTAAGCCAGGCGTTAAAAGCGATAAACGATCCGACAAGGCCGCCGCCGATAACCATTCCGTAAGCCTGCAAAAAATCGCTGACCGCAATCAGGGTACGGGTGGTGACGGGCAACTGCTGCTTCATATGCACAAACTGTTCGATGACCTGCGGCACCACCGCCACCAGCAGAATGGAGATAACCGCAATCGCCACCACCGTCAGGGTGATGGGATAGACCATCGCCTGCGACAGCTTGCTTTTCATTTTCTGTCGCTGTTCGTTGTATTCAGCCAGCTTTTCCAGCACGCCGCCGAGATGCCCGGTCTTTTCCCCTGCCATCACCAGCGTGCAATAGAGCTTGTCGAAAGTACGCGGAAACTGGCTGAAAGCGTCGAAAAGCGTGTGCCCTTCCACCACTTTATCGCGGATCTCACCGACCATCACCGCCAGCTTTTTGTCTTCCGTCTGCTTAGAAATCGCCTTCAGCGCACTCTCCAGCGGCAGTGCGGCATTAACCAACGTCGACAGCTGGCGGGTAAACATTGAGAGCACCGGTGTCGAAAGTTTTGCGCCTTTCTGAGCCCCCTTTCCGGCGGCGCGCTCGCGGGTGAGCGTAATGCTGATCGGTATCAGCTTCTGTTCGCGCAGCGTCTGGCGCACCTGCTTTGGGCCTTCAGCCTGCAAGGCGCCGCGCCGGGTTTTCCCGGCGGCATCCGTAGCCGTCCATGCGAACCAGGCCATTATTCGTCACCTCCGCGCTCGGCGGTAACACGCATCACTTCCTCCAGCGAGGTGACGCCGGAGATCACCTTCAATAAACCATTTTCCCGCAGGCTGTATGCCTGCTTAAACAGCTGAGTTTCAATCGACATTTCGTCTTTATCTTCATGAATAGCGCGGCGCATCGCGCTGTCCACCAGCAGAAACTCATGAATACCGGCGCGTCCCTGGTAACCGCTCTGGCGGCACTGTTCACACCCCACGGCGCGATAAATCACATCGGGGGGGCTCTCCATAAAGCTGAACAGCGGTTTTTCATTATCATCCAGCGGACTGACGGCACGGCAGTGAGGGCACAGCCGACGAACCAGACGCTGGGCAATGACGCCAAGCAGCGATGAACCAATTAAAAACGACTCCAGCCCCATATCGCGCAACCGGGTAATCGCTCCCGCCGCGCTGTTGGTATGCAGCGTAGACATGACCAGATGGCCGGTAAGCGACGCCTGAACCGCAATCTGCGCGGTTTCGCCGTCACGAATTTCACCGATCATCACCACATCCGGGTCCTGACGGAGGATCGCGCGCAGGCCTCGGGCAAACGTCATATCCACTCGCGGGTTAACCTGCGTCTGCCCCACGCCTTCCAGTTCATATTCGATCGGATCTTCAACGGTAAGAATATTGCGTTCATGGCCGTTTAGCGCCGAGAGGATGGCGTAAAGCGTCGTGCTCTTACCGGACCCGGTCGGCCCGGTCACCAGGATAATCCCGTGCGGGCGACCAATCAGTCCTTTGAGCTGTTCCAGTTCTTCGTCGATCAGCCCCAGTTTATTGATATCCGGCTTCAGGTTGCTTTTATCCAGCAGACGCATGACCACCCGCTCGCCATACTGCGACGGGATGGTTGAGACACGCACATCCACCGCTTTACGCCCAATGCGCAGGGAGATGCGACCGTCCTGTGGCAGGCGTTTTTCGGCGATATCCAGTTTAGACATCACCTTAATCCTCGATACCAGCAGCGGCGCCAGCTTACGCGCGGGCTGCAATACAGGACGCAGCACGCCGTCAACGCGAAAACGGATACTCAGCGTGCGCTCAAAGGTTTCGATATGGATATCCGACGCGCCATCCTTCACCGCCTCGCCAAGAATGGCGTTAATCAGACGGATAACCGGCGAGTTTTCATCGTTATCCAGCAAATCCTCGTTATCGGGGATCTCCTCGGTTAACGCCATCAGATCGATATTGGCATCCATATCATCAACCAGCTGCTGCGAAACACCGCTATTCTGCTGCCAGATTTTAGCCAGCATCTCTTCAAACGCTTCTGGCGTTAATGTTACCGGCGTAAAGGCACGCCCCAGCACGCGACGCATCTCCAGCAGGGCAAACGCGGGCGCATCCTCACGGATATATACGTCGTTGTGATAAAGCAGCACACCGTTGTCTTTTGCGAAGCTGCTGCTGCACAAATTTTTGCTTAATTCATCCACGCGACACTCCCGGCTTACTCTTTAAACGGATTGCGCGACGCCGTGGCTGGCGCAGCAGTGCTGGTTTTTACGGGCGACGGGAACGCGGGCAGAATGGCGTTATCGCCCGGCTCCAGGATGCCCATTTTTTTCTCCTCCATACGCTGCTGCTGGCGCGCGCGCACCTGGTCGTATTTCTCTTTCGACGCGGCGCTGTAGTTATCGTCATCGCGCAGAACGGTGGTATGGATAAAGACCATCAGGTTTCGCTTGGTGGTATCCTGCGAGGTGTAGCGGAACAGTTGCCCCACCAGAGGAATATCGCCAAGCAGCGGCACTTTCGACACATTCTGTTTGGTGACATTTTCGATAAGCCCTCCCAGCACTACCGTCTGCCCGCTGTGAACCATCACTTCGTTATTGATCGTGCGGGTGTTAAAGGTGGGGCCTAAAGACGAATCCTCCGTCGAACTGGCGTCCACGCTGGAAACTTCCTGCTCGATCTTCATGTGGATCATGTCGCCATCATTAATCTGCGGCAGGATCTTCAACTTCGTCCCCACCGTCTTACGCTCAACGGTGTTAAAGACGTTGTCGCCCGTCGTCGTCTGCGAACCAGAAAGCACCGGCACATCCTGACCAACGTTAAACGATGCTTCTTTGTTATCCAGCGTCACCACGCTCGGCGTGGAGAGAATGTCGTTTTTGCCGTTGGTCGACAGCGCCGTCATCAGCGCGCCGAAATCGCCGTTAAAGAAACCTGTCGCCATACCGGTAAAATTCACGCCTTTTATCGTCCCGTTCTTAACCTGGCCGATCGGCAGACCGGTTGCGCCAAACTGTACGCCGCCGTGTTTACTCGTCCACTGCACGCCGAGATCGGTTCCGGCGCCATCCTGCACTTCAGCGATAATGGCTTCCACCAGTACCTGGGGACGGCGAATGTCCAGCTTGTCGATCACCTTCTCAAGCGAGTTCATCACGTTCGGCTGCGCAGTGATCACCAGTGAGTTTGTCGACTCGTCGGCAGTAATATTCAGATCGGTCGCGGCAACCGGCGATTTACTTTTCGCTGCGCCCGGCTTGTCCTTCATCTGCTCTCCAATGCCCGTTAACACCGGCACCACTTTGGCGGCATTGGCATATTTCAGGTAGAAGACGCGGGTATTCCCCTCGTTATTCTGCTCGCGATCAAGCTGCGCTATCAGCGTGCGGGTACGCGCCCGCGCTTCTTCGCTGCCGCTAATGACCAGGCTATTCGTCTCCTCATCCGCCACCACTTTGGTCGCCAGTTGCGGTGCGTTCTGCCCTTTTTGTTCTTCGTTGTTGAGGTTATTCAACATATCCGAGAGTTCTTTCGCAGAGGCGTAATGCAGCGGAACGATTTCGCGCCGCTGTACGCCGGAACGATCGACGCGCTGAACCAGATCGACCAGGCGGTTCACCACCGAGGCTTTACCGGTGAGCAGCAGGACGTTCGACGGCTCAAAATGCACCACGTTGCCGATACCGGTCGCATCGTTCAGCTGGCGCAACAGCGGCGCCAGTTCGCGTACCGGTACATTTTCCATCCGCACGACGCGGGTAATAATTTCATCCCCTTTACCGGGATTTTTGCTGTCGGCAATCGGCGTTCCCGCGGTTCTCGCAACGGATGAACGAACCACTTTCACCATGCCGTTATCCATCGGAATCACGGAAAGTCCGTACAAATCCAGCACGCTGAGGAAAAACTGATAGTATTCATCTTCGGTCAAAACGTTATACGTCCGAACCGATACGGTTCCCTGTACCGACGGATCGACCAGAATCGTTTTATTGAGATTACGGCCAACCGTATCAATAAATTCACGAATATCAGTATTTTTAAAACTGGCGCTAAAATTCGCCGCAAAGAGCGAACTGGAATATAACGCCAGAGTTGTCAGCGCCACGCACGCCCACGGAAATTTCTTCATGGCAATTCACTTGTTAGTTGTTTAAAACATTGACCTGAATATTTTCCAGGTGAGCGTGACGTCTTACGACTACCGCCGCTTCTTTCATTTTTGACCAGCCAGCAATGATGCTTTTCGCCTGTTCTTCTTTCGTCATATCGGTACTGTTCACCTTCACAACCACATCCCCCTTCTCCAGCCCACTGTTCTGAAAGAAAGACGAAGCATTGCGCGGGTTGATTTCGTACCCTTCCAGACGACCTTTTTCAATAAACGGTTTTAGCACCAGGACATCATTAAGATGCAGGCTCTCTGCACCGGCATCGTTTGTCGGTTTTTGTAGCGGGCCGCTTTCAACACCGCCTCTGAAATAATCAGGTTTCTTTAATGCCAGTACCTGCGTAGTACCTTCGTAATTAACCACCACATTGTCGTTATTGATCTCCTCAATACAGGCGTTACTCACTCCCACGAGGCTTTCGCCTTCGCGATAACTTTGCTGTCCCGCAGGCGTTTTAATAACGGCAAACGATAGCCATTTTTCATCGCTGCTGACGATGCCTTCAATCTCGGCAGAGAGCGGCGATTTAACCGCTGCTGGCGTATTTCGCTGCCAGACGGCAGGCTGAAAAAGCGCAAATGACTTTTCTTTTTCGTCATTTTTACGCACGTTAATTTTTCTGTTATTTAACTTGTTTGTAACCTTATTATAGTTTTTAAAAACGACATACCCTTGATGTCCGCTGAATATCAGTAAAACAAACATCACGCAGGGTGCAATCAATCGGGAGAAAAGCTGCATCCTCATTATTTAAATGCCTTTAATAAAGCTAAATTTCGCAGCACCGGCTGCGCCAATCGGTGCGGCAAATAGTAATGAGCGGCAAGAAAGTCGACCACTCGCTTTCCCGGCAACTTTATTGCAAAAAAACATTGACGATTTCACTTACTGGTGTTAGCGAAAATAATCAGAGTAATTTTCTCCTGTCCGGTATTTGCCCGAATAAACCCGCTCAATTATTTTTAGCGCAACGTTTCCAGAAGCCAGAAAGTACAGCGAGACACCATGTATCAGCATCATTTTAAATTTTCCGCTCAGCCGTTTGGCAAACTCACCCGGCGAACGGGAGAGTTTTTCGTTCATTATCATCAGGACATCTTTTCCCTGTTGCAGGAAAAAACCAACGTGCCCGGCATCATCGGTCTGTTTTCTGACGAACCTGAATTAGACAATGCCTTTGTGGAAAAACTGCGTAACGGCGGCACACCTGCGCTGGCCATTAACGCCTTCCCCAAACTGAGCGCCAGTACGCTGCTCTATAAACTGAACCCTGCCGTTAAAGAGGGTAAAAACAAAATTTATGCCATTGATGCCATTTTGCGCCAATGGCATGAGGAAACGCCTTCGCGTAATAAAAAAGGCAAACTGCTGATCCTCTCCACGGCACAAGCCATGAAAGATAATTGTTGGGATATTCTGGGTATGTTGCTGACGCGGGCGCAAGAGCTGAACTTCCCGCTCACGATTCTTCTGACCGGCTCTCCCGATCAGAAATCCCGTCTTCTGGATCATTCTGGTTTACAGCCCCGCGTTCATACCTGCCTTGCGCTACGTTCGCTGACCTGCCGTGAATATCTCGACTACGTCGGGGCACAGATGGACGAACAAAACGTCGATACCTCGCCACTGACGCCCGCGCGGGTGCGCAGAATGCATGCGCTGACCAAAGGCCGCGTGACCGGACTCAATAAACTGGCGCATCTGGCGCTGCTTGCCGCATGGACCGAGCGGGCGATACAGGTTTCCCCACGCCATTTACGTCTGGCTGCCGGTGAACTCCTGCCGCCCACGCCGCGCGGTAAACGCCTGGCAACCGCAGGGCTGTTTGCCTCCGTCCTGTTCGCCTGCTGCGGCTGGTACTTTTCCGGCGCGATCGCGTCTCGCCTGCCGCAACAAGTGCCGGTTCCGGCCAGCTGGAAAAAGACGCTGCCTGAGGCGACTGCGCCTGTTATGCCCACCATTGAAAATGAGGTGGTGAATCAGTCGGACGTCATGCATCAGCTCTATCTTATGTGGGGTTATGATGCTTCCGCGAACGATGCGCTATGCCAGAACGCAGCGCGAGTGAACCTGATGTGTCGTCAGGGGAATACGTCTTTACAGGCGCTGGAACAGGAAGGTTATCCGTGGGCAGGAGAGATCAAAACGGGTAATCACCTGAATTACGCCGTCGTGGCCCACGTTGATAAACAGTCGCTCGATCTTCTGATCAATAACCGAACCTGGCAGGTAAGCAGACACTGGTTTAATCAACACGCCACCGGAAATTACACGCTTTTGCATCGTTTAACGCCGCAAGGGAAAGATGAGATTAGCGCGACCAGCGGCGATAAAGACCTGGCATGGCTGGATCAAACGCTAAGCCAGACGTTGAATGAACCGCTGACCCACTCGCGAAGCTGGACGGCTGAACTGGCAAAACGCACCCGTGAATTTCAGGATAAGGCAGGACTGCATGTCGACGGCATCGCCGGCGAAGAGACGCTGATGCAGTTAATGCGCGCAACCAACAGCGTTCCGGGCGTACTGGCGCAAACACTAAGCCAGAAGCAGGAACATAAAACGCAAGGGAACACGAAATAATGTCCACCATTTGCCTTGCTGCACAGCGCAGTTTCACGACGGGAGAAGCGGTCTATTTTGCCTGGCGCCTTCCGGCGCCCCAAAAAGTGCTGTTCCGCGCCATGATGTGGCTGCTGACCCTCTGCACGTTTATTATTGCCGGACTGTATGCCCATATTTACTGGAACTGTCAGCATCCGACGCCTGAGCCGAAACCGACAAAAGTGGAAAACCCGGATACCCGGCTTTCTGAGATGCACTATGTTTATATTTCGAAGCCATTCCCGCAGCCAGCCCCCAAACCGGCCCCTGCTCCCCAGGCGTTACCCCCATTGCAGGATGAAGCGCCGGTAAGTCAAGACAACGACTGGCGGCAAGCGCCGGAAGGCGATCTCTCGGATCGGGCATTACCCGGCGCGGAAGAACAGACGCCATCGTTGAAAGCGCGTTTCCTGCAAGCGTTACAGGAGCAAAAAGAGGACTATCAGCAGGGAAAGATACCGGAACCGCCCGATGATTGATGACGCAAGAAAACATCATTACGCCTTAATGCGCCCCCCAACGGCCTCCGCTTCATTAGCTGAAGAGGAGACAATGGGAAATGTGATTAATATTTTTCTGGCAAGGTCGTCATCGACATTAATCGGCTTTTCTCAATGACGATATAGTTTCCTTTTTTAAGGTCAGAGAGAATTTTGATGATCGTACTGCGGGCAAAATTCGTATACTCCTGAATATAGTCGTATACATTGATGTCACGGTTATGGTGAATAATCAGCTCATTAATTTCGATTAAAAATTCACGAATAACAGAGTAAGCGCTACGGGCAACCAAAACATCATCACGTTTGCTAAGCAGACAAATATACCATGACAGCACCCTGGTGAGATCTGGCCATAAACTGTGTTCAGTCAACAGGCGCATAAACTCATCTTTTTTGATTGAGCGCACGACGGTATTGGTACGAGCAAGCCCATACATATGCAGAGAACCATAAAAGATGGCAGACAGCCCAAAGATACACTGCCCTTGCAGGGTAAACATACATAACTCATCGGAGGTACGGCGAAATTCAACGTCACCACTCACGATAATATGAATATATTCCGAGTCACTGGTGGTGATTTTCTGCCATTTTTTTAAGGTTTTTTCTTTATAACCTGACGTTAAAGAAATAATACGTTCCATTTCATGATGCGGACGAATTTTCTTACCGTAAATGCTTAACATATTATGCCTTTCGAAGAATATTGATTTAAATTTAATGACAAGCGACGAGTGATAACCTCAGCTTAATGTCACTCACTGATTCAACCTGGTTAAAAATAAAATTAAGCAAAAAAAAGATTGTGCGCGCTAAGTTTCACGACTTTTAGCGTATAAGAAATATCTTCCTGATAAAATCAATCATAGATGAGGGGAATTTAAAGTCAATTAACCATAGATTAATTTGATTTTTATCCAAAATGAATCTCGATGAAAATAAACAAGTTAACTGACTTTTATCACGACGCCAGCGCCATTAATTCTGGCCATATTTTTCCAGTAACGCATTAGCAATCGCTTGCGTTTGCGCATCCGCCTCTCCGTTCCATAACGCCGGGCGGAAATGCATCTGGAACGCCATGATCACCCGCTGCTGTTCACGCGCGGTCATCTCCGGTTTGACCTCGTAACCATAACGCGAAAGCAAGTTGAGCAATGATGCGGGATCGACTGGCGTATTGGGCGCGCGTCCCGCCAGATAAAACGCCACGCGCTGTTCATCAGGCCAGGCGCCAATGCCCTGCGCCGCCAGATCGCGCCAGGGGAACAGAGGGCCGGGATCGTCTTTACGCTGCGGGGCAATATCCGCATGCGCCACCACGTTTTGCGGCTTAATGTCGTAGCGGGCAATGATCTCTTTCGCCAGTGGGATCAGGGCCTGAATTTGCGCAGGTTCAAACGGGGCGAAGTATTTCATTCCCGCCGACTTTTGCCAGCCGCGATTTTCCAGTTCGATACCAACAGACGTGTCGTTGATGCGCGTTGCGCCGCGCCAGAAGCTGATGCCCGCGTGCCACGCCAGATCGTGCTCTGGCACCAGTTGCCAGATACGCGGCTTGCCACGGTGAAGCGGCGGTACAGCAGGAATTAAATAGTGCGAGCTGACGTTTTTATCCGTTAACGTCGCCAGAGAGGTATCAAAGTCATCCGCCGTGTAGTGGATGACCAGGATTTTGATGCGCGGGTACGCCGCCTGTGCCTGATGACGGGTATCCAGCTGATACCCGTCTTTATCAATAATCCCTTTCTCGCCCGCGCACCCGGTTAACAGAAGCGCGAACGCGACCAGCCAGAGCAGGCGTCTCATCGGCGCGTTTTTACCGCCGTCCCGCTGACGCTCACCATCAGCATACTGCTGTCTTTGCCTACGGTCTCATAGTCAATGTCGATGCCCACAACCGCATCCGCACCCAGCGCTTTCGCCTGTTCGCCCAGTTCCTGAAAAGCGATTTCACGCGCTTTACGCAACTCTTTTTCATAGGAACCCGAACGTCCGCCGACGATATCGCGAATACCCGCGAAGAAGTCACGGAAAATATTGGCGCCCAAAATGGCTTCACCCGTTACCACACCGCAATATTCCACGATGTTCTGCCCTTCCAGCGTCGGGGTTGTCGAAAACTGCATAGCCGATCTCCTTGTTTACCTAAGCACTCGATCTCAAACGCATTATCAGACCGATACGCTATCATTGAAAAGATGTGATTGTATATTTTTTAAAATCACTAAAGATCGTCCAAGAGCATATGATTTTTCAGTGACTTACAAAAATTTCATTTCGGTACTATATGAACTTTACCGAATTTTATACGTTCTTTTCTGCCCCAAAACTGCCCCAAACGTACCATTTTTGCCCCAAAGGTGCCCCAAAAATTGCTTTCCTAAGCATTGACACTGTTTATTTATACAGTTTAAATTTAACTGTATATCAAACCAGTAAAAGGAGAATTTTATGTTTGTGGAACTCGTTTACGACAAACGCAATGTAGAGGGGTTACCGGGTGCAAGAAACATCATTCTTAACGAGCTGACAAAGCGCGTACACCGGATCTTTCCAGATGCCGAAGTGAGGGTTAAGCCGATGCAAGCTAACGCATTAAACAGTGACTGCACAAAGACTGAAAAAGAACGACTTAATCGTATGCTGGAAGAGATGTTCGAGGAGTCTGATATGTGGCTTGTGAATGGAGAAGGTTTTCGCTGATGATTTCAGAGATGATCACTACGCCTATCAATGTGTGCTGGTGAGTCAACAACCCCAAGCAGGTGGGAAAATACCTGCACTAAAGCACGGTTAATGGTAATATTTTTCATAACTATTATTTGATGGCAATGAAGAGGCTGACCTTGATACCAAAAAAGATTCACTATATTTGGGTAGGTAATAAACCTAAACCCCCATTTGTTTTAGAGTGCATCGCTACATGGAAAAAATTCCTCCCAGATTATGAAATTATAGAATGGGGAAATGAATGTCTGGACTCCATTAATAATACTTACGCGATTGAAGCGTATAAAAATGAAAAATGGGCTTTTGTGTCCGACTATATAAGACTCTACGCCTTATACCATCACGGTGGTATCTATCTGGATACAGATGTCGAGGTAACAAAAGAATTTGATAACCTGCTATCACTCGATTTTTTTAGTTGCCATGAAGTGTTTAATGGCAAAACTCTCCCTATTACATCAGCAGTAATGGGGGCTTCTAAGGGAAATGGTATTATAAAAGATTTACTGGATACATATAAAAATAAAAAATTCATAATTAAAAACACATTTGACCTAACACCAAACACACTGCTAATCACTGAGTTCCTTGTCAAGGAATTCAATATATCTCAACCTTTTTTATCTGACAACACAATTCACCTAAGAGAAAAGGAAATAATTTTCCCATCAAATTATTTTTGCGAGAGAGTTGATAATAAAACAAATTATTCCATACATCACTTCTCCGGCTCCTGGTTACTATCTCATACCAGAAAAGATAAATTAAAAATTTTCAACAGACTGATCGTTAGTCGATTAAAGAAAAAATCAGATAAAGGAGAACTCCCTATTCTATCTAATGAAAAACCACTTTTTTCAGTTAAGCTAACGAAAAAAATCTCATATTTACTCTTACTTAGAACCCCATGATCGCTCTACTCGACCTGATGCTGTTTACAATTACAGTGATATTCCGGAGTCATTGAACGGGTTTACAATAAACGAAATGTCGGTAGGCTGGCGAGAGCCAGAGAATTTATTCTGGTTGGAATGACAAAGCGCGTACAATCCGCAGTTGCGTCGTCTGCAAGAGTGCAACTGCGGCAATTCGCTATTCTTCGCCCTTTTTCTGTCCGCATAACCCGCAAAAAATAACCCTTATAACCCCAAAAGGTATTGACACCAGATTAGCCAAGGGTTACTATAACCCCATCAAGACAACACAGAGAGCCGGAGGATGGATAGCAGGAATGCAATAGCAATGATAGAAGCCGATGGGTGGTATCTGGTGAGAGTAAAAGGCAGTCATCACCAGTTCAAACACCCAACGAAGAAAGGGCTGGTAACGGTGAAACATCCACAAAAGGACATACCGCTACCAACTCTGAAAAGCATCAAAAAACAGGCGGGGCTTTAGGCCCCCCTACTGGAGGTTTTAATGTTATACCCCGTTGCTATTGATAAAGGCGATTCATCCTTCGGCGTTCGCGTACCTGATATTCCTGGCTGTTTTTCTGGCGGCGATAACTATCAGGATGCAATCGAGAGCGTACGTGAAGCAATCGACGCACATATAGAATTACTGGTGGAAGATGGTGAAGCTGTACCGGAAGCTACCAGTGTGGAAAACTGGCTGGACGATCCTGATTACGCAGATGTAGTATGGGCGCTGGTGGATGTTGATGTTACACGATTGATGGGGAAAGCGGAAAAAATCAATGTCACCCTTCCCTCTTTGTTGATTCGACGTATCGACCAGTTTGTCGCCGCACACCCTGAGTACGGTAGCCGTTCTGGCTTCCTGTCCCGCGTAGCTGCTGATAAAGTGATAGGACGAGAAAAACGATAAGCCTCGCAAGAGGCTTTATTTACAATAAATTTCAGTAAAATAAGGACATATTCAATGAGCGCCCCTTTCTTGTTAAGCGTCATAATTCCTTGCTACAACTGCCAGGATTATATTTATGAATGCTTGCAATCTGTATGCAGCCAGGTTGATGATAGTGTCGAAATCATTGTAATTAATGATGGTTCAACAGATAACTCGCTTAAAGAAATAGAATCTTTTATCAAAAAAGCGACTCAAACTGTCAGAGTGATATCTCAAAAAAATCAGGGGATATCCATCGCAAGAAATAATGGAATAGAGGCATCATCTGGAAAATACATAGCGCTACTGGATGGAGATGACCTTTGGACGCCGTCCTTCTGGGAGAAAATCCGCCCAGTGATAGAGAATGGCGAAACTGATCTAATCGAGTTTAATATAAAAGTGCTTTATGAATATAATAACAAAATGAAAGTCCCATTAATAACGTCATCTGATGGACACTTTAAAATAAACTCAATAAGTGATTTACGTGAAACTTTTCTAAGAAGTCAATGGTATGCCTGGGCCAGAGTTTACAAAAAGGATTTATTTAATGAATTTAAATTTCCTGCTGGAAGGCGCTACGAAGATGTTGCGCTATTACCAAAAATATACCTTTCAGCAAAAGAAATCCACCGCATAACTGATGAACTGGTGCTCTATCGCATCAGGCAGGGAAGCATAACCACCTCCACGGCAAGTATGGATGTAGATGATATAATATATGCTTTGAGCGTTTTCAAAGAGTTAGCTAATGGTAAAACTAAAGATGAGATTGAAATCATATCGCCATCTGTATACACTACATACAATTTTGCAAGAAAAATCAGCAAAAGAATTTATGGCTATTGTTTTTTTAACAATACGCAAATTCATGATATAAAGAAAGCACTCAAGCCATATTTCAGAACACAAAAAACAAGCCGTCGTATTAGATTGTTTTTTATCCGTGAATTTTGCCTTGTAAATAAATTCAAATACAAGTTAAGGCTACTCGCTGGCACTAAATAGTATAGAAGGTGGCGACCTGTGTTTGTCCGTTCCTTTCTAATGGGCTTAGAGATACCTAAGCCCAAATCACTTTGTTAGGCTGGTTGTTCCGGCCAGTTAATGTCCGGCGCATCTTCCGGTTTTACCCGACTAAGTAGCACACGGTATTTTTTCCAGGCGGTCAGCAACTTCACATCGTCATCGGTCGCCATATCGAGATCGACAGCATCCTGAAGCATAGCAATTGTGTTATTTGCCTCCTGCATCAGGCTGGCTTTAGTGTTTTGAGCGTCGGTGATGTTGGCGGCTTTTTCCGCTTCTTCATCCTTCACCCATTTTTTGCCATCCCATTTTTCATATGAGCCATCCGGTGCAACTGAAACTACGTTATCAGGCAATGATCCCAGTGATTCGATAGAAATAGCCTGTCCAGTCTGGATGTCATAGACAGTTTTACCACGATGATCTTCAACCACAGACCATTTCTGATCGTTATTATTAAAAACAGCAACATGACCAGCAGGAGTATCGGGAGGGGCAATATCTGTGCTCCATGCGGGTAAACCTGTATGCGCAGGAATAAAACCATCACCTTTCCCGATAAATTCACCACTGTCAGCGGAAAGATTATAAATCGTAATAATTCGGTCTGAGTCTGTCATTTCAAAAGTCATTATAAAACTCCATCGCAGGATGAGTGAACAACATGCTGCCTTCCTAGAGCATACTGCCAGTTAATGCTGGAGGGCGGAGTTACAATACTGCGCCACGCCAGTTTCATTTGTGCTGCTACGCTGCCAGCTGATACTTGCCCGCATCCCGCCCCCATAGCAGGGAACACAACGCGCCGAATTTTACTGTGTTCAGGATGTGTCTTGTTGTGGTGATATACAGCAAGCAGTGCTGCCCGCGTAGCAAGGTAAACAGCGTCAGTGCCACTGATAATCAAAGGAACACGCATCGTCGGAGCATGTACCAGCCAAGGGTGTTTAGAATCTCCGCTCTCAATGACAAAAGCCGAGCCAACAGGCTGCTCTCCCAAATATTCATTAACGATGCGCTGCTGAACTCTGGTCATCAGTTGCGTGCCAAAAAACGCGGTAATGGCGGCATCGACACCACCATCCATCAAGCCAAAAGAGTTAGCCGCGCTGACCATGCAATCAAAATCTGGAATTGTTTCAAACGGCTTACTGATAATTTCTACATTTTCATCATCAGAAAAAAGACGCTCAAATGCCTCCGCGATTTCAGGAACAGGGGCAGAAAGAATTAATTTAATCATGCAAGTCTCACGATATAGTTAAGCGCAATGTTTTTTACGGTGTTTTCTACATTACCTGCCGCAGCAACAGTAATAGTGTGATTATGAGCCCCCAACACCATATTATGCGTATGTGCCCCTAAAACCACATTATGGGCATGAGCACCAATGCCAACGTTATGGGCATGGGCTCCTATACCGACGGTATGAGCATGCGCACCATTTGAGGATGTGTTCATACCTTGTGAGTTGTAGTTCCAATGATCGCCCGCCATTTGAACATTACCGGGCGTTGCCCCTGTTCCCCATGTATTCCCGCTCGGTGGCGCTGAAATAGTGGTATGGCTATGCGCTCCAGTGTTATTGGTCGTTTTAGTACCGTGATCGAATGATACTGTCGATTTAGTACCATAATCGAATGATACTGTTTGTTTTGTACCGTAATCGAATGATGTTGTCGCCTTTGTCCCAAGGTCAGTGTTTGCTGCGGAAGCTGAGTGGTTGTGCGACTTAATGCCGTCCTGCTCGAAGGACAACACGGCACGACCGCTGGCAGGTTTACCCTTGATGGTTTGCCCACGCATATCAGGAATTATCCCCGAGGGATAGGCAAGCGCTAATTTGGGATACTTCGTTTTATCAAACGTCTGCCCCTGCATAAGAGCATATAATCCAGATGGATTTGAATCAGACGGCCACGGAATTGGCGCGCCAACGGGGTAAACATCATTTAACCCAAGCGTCGCCAGTTCCCCTAATGCCAGATTACTTCTTGCCTTTGCTTTATCCTGGAGATCTGCAAGGTTTTGCGCTTTTAACAAGGCATTACCCACACCACTCCCTACCAGCAACTGTATCGCCTCAAATAACTGGGTATGTTTCCCTTTTTCAAGGGTCTCACCAGCACCTTCCACGACACTGCAAATCTCTTCCTGTACGGCATCCCACATGTCACTGTTAAGATCCGTCGCGCGGCGGCCGGTTGCCGGGTCTCCGTTCGTAAAACCATTTTTCCCCGGCCCAAATTTATCAACCTGAGCCGTGGCTGTATCAATTCGATGCATCTTCTGTTCCTTCCGGATAGGCAAAAACAACAACGGTGTGCGACGGAGCAAGTTTGTCGATCACACATTCCGCAACGGTATCGCCCCATGTCCTGATCGCTGAATCACAGGTACTGCTGCATGTCTGCCAGTTAACATTCGCGTCAGCCGGAATATTCACGCGCCAGTAGTAACGCCAGAACTCGCCCCATTCAGGATCAGGCGTGCTGTCGAGGTTCTGAAACTGTTCAATGGTGGCTGTGGTATAACCGAGAGCATTAAGCTGGTTACGGTAAAACTGTTCGTTAATCCCCCCAGCGACGTTTGCTTTAGCATCCAGACGCTGCTGGCGCTGGCGTAACGTCTGCACGCCATCGGGGGCGCAGGAGTCCGGCAGCCCGTACAGCCCCTCATAGCGATCAATCAGTTCAGTCGTCTTTGCCGGGTCAATTTCATTCATCAGTGCGCCTGCGCGCTGGTGTACGCGGGCCAGTGACGGGGCCAGACCTTCAATCAACGGGTTCTTTCCTTCCCATGCGGGGCCGGGAGGGAGCAGGTGATAAAGAAGCTGTGTGTATTCATCATTCAGCGCCATGGCTATTCAGTCGCCTCCGTGTAGGTCTCCCAGGTGATATCCCCGAGTACCGGCAGCTCAGTCTGCCCCAGCACAACATCGACCGTCGGCGCGCGCAGCTGGTGGGCCACTTCGTCAGTCGCAAGGCTGATGGCTTCGCTGATGCGCGATACGTAAACCTTCCCGGATGGCTGGCCGTCGCGCAGCATCAGAGAATTAAGCTCTGCGGTAACGGCAGTACGAATCTCCGGGGTGTCTTTCGCCAGCGCAATGGTCACCGGAATAACTTTTTCTGCGGCCGCGAAAACAAACAGGCCACTGCCCGCCACCGGCGCCCGTGGCAGAATATGTTCTCGCACGGCCTGAACAATATCGTCACCAGGAGCCGGGTTTGCCGGGTCACTGGTCGCCACCATCACGCCGACCGTCCCGATCCCCTGGTAATGGCGGAACGTCCACGCACGGGTAATGACCGCAATCTCTTTGGCCCAGATGACGTAATCAGGATCCGCACCGCCCTGGGGTGTCCAGTAGTAGCGTTCCATCACTCGTGCCCGCCACGTCTCCAGCTCCTCCACATCATCACCGCCGTTCAGCGTATCTGCATACCCGGTTGATGGAATACCGCTAACCGGCGTCCCCAGGCGTAACGCGGTGCCATCATCGGTATTACCGGCAGAACCGGCAACGTCGGCAACAACCGGCACACGTAACAGCCCATCAGAAGCCGTAACGGTCTGCGTGGTGGTGAACGTCACCTGGTCATCGCGCTGGATCTGTGTACCCGCAGGCAGCGTCGGTGTACCGCCAAGACCATCCCAGCGAGCAAAACCGCTTGCAGCCACCGCGTCTTTTCTCGGGCATCGCTTAATCCTCGCATGCCGGTATAGCCAGTCCTCATCGCATAAATCCGGCAGCATGTTCCGGGCCAGATAATCAAGGTAGCCATAAAGCGTATGAACGGCGGCCGCCTGTACCCTGGCGTAAACCTCAGCATCCATACGCCGCAAAACAACATCCTGCTGAAAGCGCGTCAGTAAATCGCTGCGAATGGTGGCGATCAACTGCGGAAGTTCGGGTCGTGCAAATTGACTGTCAGCCATTCAGTTCGCTCCATATATCGTCAAAGGTAATGTTGTGAATTGCCCCGTCACGCTGATAAACCGTCACACCAGCAGCCAGGGTATCTATCCCTGTACGCTCTGAGATCACATCAATGCGCGCTGCCACGCCGTCTTCAGTCATCCACGCCAGCGCCTGCTGCATATATTCGCGGGCATCCTGCGGGGTTTTGTTGGTGAGTTTCCGTCGCTTCAGCAGATACAGACGGGAGCCGATACGGTCATTCTGGACAGTGGGCCAGGTGTCTCCCCACCAGCCGTATGGCTGCGGGGTTTTATCGTCCCGCTCAGCGCGGCGCCAGGAGAAGAGAGAAATCACCACGGCGCGCGTCAAAAGGTCGAGCGGATCCGTGGCATCCTTCCGGATTCCATTAACATAGAGGATCATGGTGTCAGCTCATGGGTTGGTCTGGCTTGTCGGTCGTTCCACCACCGTCGCCATTTTCTTTATGGGTGTGACCGTTATACGTTACGCGCATCTGCGCCATGGTTTTTCCGCTGCCGTCGCAGTTATCTTTGATGTCGTCGGTGGATTCGATCGGCATTTCAAAGCGGGCTTTGGGGGCGTTTGTGAACACAATCGGCTTACCGCCACCATCCACAACAATCCCGTTACGGGTCAGGGTGACCGACTGGTTCAGATCGTCATAAATAGCGACTTCTCCGCGTTTCAGCCCCTTCAGCCGATAACGTCTGTCGGCAACAATAACAGCAACGCCGTGGGAACGGTCACCGCCGGGAAACAGCACCACCGCTTCCGCGCCGTCCTGCGCAGCAGAGGTAAAACCGTAAGGCTCCAGATGCTCAACGCCCTCCTTGGGTTCGCCTGCAATGAGTTTCAGCCCGGCCGCCTGGCATTTTTTCGCCGTATCGAGCGCGGTAATAACAGCGCGCGCTACGATATTCCGAAGGGAATTGCTCATCAGAAATCGATCCCCCCGCTCGTTTTTTTAGCCGCTTTTGGTCTGGCGGGTTCCGGCAGATAAGCATCAGCAGGACCCACCCTGATTTCAGTGACGGTGCCGTTATTGTCCTGGCTGTACGTCACCTCGGCAATCACCAGCGTTTCATTATCAAAACCGTTCAGCGGGTCATACACCACCACGGACTGGTTAGGCTTCCATAATTCCCCGTTTCCCTGCCGCCAGCCCTGTACGGTGTAGGTGGTTTCCTTCGTTTTGGCTGCCCGCTGCCGCGCTTCAAATTCACAGCGTGATTTGCAACTGTCAGTAGTGGCCGTACCGGACTGCTGGAGCGTGCGGGGGCGATAGCGGGTCACACCTGCATCGGTGGTACTCTGCCGGATAGCCGCTATGGTCGCTTCGCCAAAATCATCATCGGTGCCCGGACGTTGCCCGGTGACAAGATAGTCTGAAAATCGGTCTCGCACGCTGCACTCAGTGTCGCATGACAGAATATTCTCCCCCAGCACCAGTGCGGTAACGGCTTTCGCGCTCCCCGGTTTGCCCAGCACCAGCCGCCCCTGCTCATCGTCATACGCCAGCGCCTGAACCTGCCCCAGCAGGCGGTTAAGGCAATCCACCACCGTTTCGCCATGCTCAGGCTGCGCATCAATGACGGCCACCGTAGGCGCACCGGTATCAACAACCTCCACGCCAAACGGCCGGGCCAGTGCGCTGGCGATACGGAACAGATTTTTCCCGCTCTGCTGCGCGGGCGCCGCAGTGCAGTCGATGAGATCTGCGGTTTTACTTCTGCCAACAATGCCACGGGTAATACTGCCGGCATCGTAACGCAGCGGCAGCGCTTCAACCCAGCCGGTGATCACCTTGTCATCGCCAATCAGCACTTCCACTTTATCCCCGTTTTTTATCCGGGGTGCGCCATCCTCACTGCCGGGCCACTGGCTGGTAATCGCCACGTTAAAATCCCGGGCGATACGGTCAATCCCGGCGCTAATCCTGACCGACGTCCAGCCGCCCCATTCGCGCCCGTTGACGCGCAAGAAAACCGTATTGTTCATCGTACTGGTACCCTCAGCGGTTCAACCGGGACAAAGCCAGGATGGCGGACAGGATTGCGTGTCAGAATATCGGACTCCCGCCCGGCGTCGTCATACCACGCAGCAGCCAGCACCAGCGCAGGCAAAACATCATCAGGCGTTCGCTGCGCGGTGCGCTCAACCTGCGCCAGCCGCGCAGAAATGTCGCGGTTCAGGTCAGTTCGCATCACGGAAATTTGCTGGAAAAGCACATCATCAATGATGCGCAACTGCTCCTGATCAATCGCGGTATTAAGCGCTGTCCGGATATCTTTCAGATCCTCATAGTTCGGTGGAGGACTGTCGTTGCTGACGGTCTGAGCGCCATCCAGCGCCGGGTGTGTGATATTGATAATGTCAGAGTCACGGCCGGTCCCTGCTGGTTGATTTGTCCCCCGCAGACCGGACACATCACGCGGCTGTGCCAGCGCCGTCACCGTACTGGCAGCCGTACTGATGGCCGTTGTCCGGATAGCCGAGGCGATCAAATTGCTCTGTGTCTTTTGGGTGATAACTGAACCAGAATCAGTGACCCAGGTTCCCCTGGGAGAAAGACCAGGATCCAGCGTAATGCCGGACAGGGTTTTTATCATCGTGACCAGATCAGAGGTATCGCCACTCAGACGGTCACCGGCGCGCCAGGCTTTCTGTAACGCACGAACAAAATCATTTGCAGCGCTGGGCGGCATCAGTATGACGGATAAATCCCCTTGCAGCAGACGCATGGCCGCAGAGACGCCGGAATCCACCATGTTGAATGCATCAGCGACGGTATTGATCATCGCCGTTGCATCAGCAATAACGTCATTCTGAATGAAATCCGCAATGCCTGAGAGGCCGAACGCAGAAAACATACTGTCAATGGCATCATCAAACAGCCCGCAGGACTCATCCAGACGCTGCGCCGTCGCCATACCTGCAACAGGAAAGGTAAGTTCACCACTCTCCACAAATTCGAAGGTTATTCGCGACATGCGCCCTTCCTGGCTGCTGTGCGATACCTTTACGGTTCCGTTAATACTGCCCTGCATCTCACCGTACTGCGGATGGACCAGCGTTCCCGGCCCTGCCGTTTCAACGGCAGCAATGAGACGATCCCGTTTATCGGCGTAGTCATCCCCGATAACGTAAGCGTTGACAGTTAACCGGCGCGCGGCCCGTCCCAAATCTTCCGTAAAGGGTTTGTCCCTGTTCGGGTATTCATGGGTCTGGACGCGCCGCCCGAAAGAGGCATCATCATCCTCAACGGAGAATGGCACCCCACGGAATGACGCATCGCGCAGGCGGTCGCGCCAGTCCGGCGAAGAAAAAAACGCCATGTTCTCACCTTATGAAAAATTGCCGGAGCAGGTTAACGAGGGGTTTTAAAGGGCGAATAGCCCACATCGTGGGAAATACCCATCAGCGGATTACCGGAGGCCGGAATATCAGTCACGCGCATCCCCTGAGGGGCATTTTCAAAGGTCACTTTGAGTTCACTGCGCTGCGTTGTTGATGAAACAGCACGATCCAGAACGCCCGGCGTCCTGTTTAGTGGAACAGAAGGTTGATAACGCCCTTCCGGGATCGGAGCGTCCATACCCAGGATTTCTTTAAGTCTGGGAATAAAACCGTTGTATCCCCGCTCCCGTTCTTTCGTCTGCATCTTCTGGACAACAAAAGAGCCAGCGTCCATCCCTGCATCACCGGCTGCTTTTCCCATATCCTGAAGTTCTTTAAAGAGTGATACCGCAACGCCGATTGTCAGCGTCATGGCTCCCATTCTGCCTATTTTACCCAGCAGTCCGGATAACTGGCCTGCCAGCAACACTGACTGCTGCAAAGCACCAATTGTTTTAACCGTAAAGGATCCGGCCATAACCAGACCAACACCCTTTATCACGTTTTCCCAGCCTCCCATCGCCTGTGCAACGTTATCCACTTCTTTCCATACGGCTTTAATTACAGGGCCAACTTCATCCCAGTTCTCAATGATCAGCATGGCGCCAGCGACAAGTGCAGCAATCGCTATTTTTGCCGGAGAGAGATTAATGACACTGTTCAGGATTTTAATGGCGCGGGACAGCGTACCAATCGACACACCGACAGCCAGCAGTGCGGCGCCGAATTTCGCGGCAGACTGCACCAGTTCAGGGTTTGCCCGGACAAACGTTCTGACCTGTTCCAGATAAGGCTTGACCTCTTCCGCAGCCTCATTAATCGCAGGTAAAAACGTGTCGCCAAGCGTGACAGAAATCGCATTGATACTGTTTTTCAGCAGGATCAGCTGGTTTTCCGTCGTGGCCGCGCGCGATGCGTATTCCTTCTGCATCGAGCCACCGTACTCCTGCGCATCCGCAACACGGTTAAAATTGGTGCGCAGCAGGTCAAGGTTTGTCAGCAATGGCGCAATCGCCCCTAACGATTCCTTGCCGAACAGGGCATTCATAACGGATGCCTGTTTTGCTTTCGGCACCTTCGCCAGCGAGTCCAGCACTTTCAGCATCGCCGCGCGTGAATCTTTCTGCATATCGGCGGCCAGTTGCGCCGGATTCAGCTTCAGAAAAGCCATCGCCCGCTTCTGCGACTTCGTCGCGGAGTTTCCGGCGGTAAGCGACAGCATAAAGTTTTTGATGCCGGTTGACGCAATCTCAGACTCTACGCCCATCCCGGCAATGGTGGCTCCCATCGCCGCAATTTCACCGGAGGCCACCCCGGCAACACTGCCTAATGGCCCGATCCGCGTCACGATATCAGAAATCTTTTTCGCATTCGCCGGACCGGTATTCCCCAGATAGTTAATTTTATCGGCGAGGACAACCACATCATCCTGCGTCAGTTTGAACGCCGTCCGCCACTGCGCCATCATCTGGCCTGACTCTTCAGCAGTAGTGTCAAACGCCACGCCCATCTTCACCGCATCGTTTGCGAACTGCATCAGATCACTGCGGGCAATACCGGACTGCCCCCCGGCAGCAACGATTTCGGCGATACCTTCCGCCGCCATTGGCAACCGGGTTGACAGGGTCAGAATATCGTCGCTCATCTGTGCAAAGGCTTTTTTATCGTCCAGCCCGTCAACCACCTTACGGATGTCGGCCATTTTCGATTCGAAGCCAATAGCAGAATTCACCGGCATTGCCAGCGAAGCAAGAATTGCCGTTCCGGCAGCGGCAGCCCCCAACGCCAGCCCTGCCATTTCCTTCTGAAACCCCTTCAGTTCCCGCTGCATCCCTTTCAGCGGGCCGGATAACTGGTCAACGGCGGTGATGATGGCTTTTAACTGGAAACTGTCAGCCATGCTTTATTTCCTCATTGATGCGGACGGCCTCCGATTCCAGATCCAGAAAATCGGATATAGCCGCCCGCCGGAGTTCAAGGGGGTTTATTCGCCAGTAGTGTGCTGTGTTGTAGAGCCGGCTTCTGAGGTTTCCTCCGTCTCCGATTGGGTAAAAAAATTGAGGATCAGCATGCAGCCTTTGAAAATATCCAGTTTTGTCAGCTGCGCTGCCGAAGAACGGGGGATCCCGGCAAGTAGCGGGAGATATTTCAGCGCGACGAAACTGTCCAGTTTTACCGCCCCTTCAGCGGAAACAGTAAACGGAAACCCCGTCGCCTCAATTTCATCATAGGACGGCTCACGCAGCTCCAGCACATGAAGCTTTTCGTTGTGCGCCATAATCGGCTTTTTAAGCACCAGTTCTTTTGTCATTGGTAAAATCCTTCCTCACCGTGGAACTCCAGATCCACCGTGCCCTCTTCGGGGTTATGGTTGGCCTCGCCGTGCAGCCAGGCGTTTGAGAGAACGTACACCTGACCATTTGCCAGCTCTGATGTGATGGTCATGGCATCAGACGATGTGATTTTGCTGACAGGGAAGTTCTTCGGCACTTTGGCCGTGACCTTCGTATACGCAGCCCGGCTTGTCTCCTTGTAGTCAACAGAACCGTCCAGGCCGATCACGTCATCACGGACTTTTGTGTTCATGGGGACTTCAATACCCCCGGTGATCGACAGCTGCTGGCCGTCAATTTTGAAATACGTCGTTCCAGCAATCTTTGCCATTATGCGGCCTCCTCGTTGTATTGCAGGCGGAACTGGTTAAGCACAGCAAACACGCGCAGCTGGTTGACATAATCCGGCGGGAACAGCACATCCAGACGGTTCGGATCGTTCGCGTTACGCTCAACAATCAGGTATTGCTGGAACAGGTCAAAGTTTTCCACAATGCCCTCACGTTCCAGTTGTCGGTACGTTGAACCCAGCTCACCACGGATAACGGCTGGCGTGACAATCGCCTGGCCGGGACCGAAGCGGGTACCGTCGTTCGCCAGTTTATGGCGGCCATATTTGCTGGTGATCACCGATTTCAGGCGGCGCAGCACATAAGCGCTGGTATGCAGCGTCTCGCTGTCGAGATAGCTGTTATCCGCCACACCGTAGGCATTGGTTTTGTAAGTGGTGATGTCACGCTGGATGCGCAGCACGCCAGCTTCCGTGTACGCGGTCGCAATCCCATGCATCAGCAGGGACTGCTGCTCGGTGATGGTAAAGCGCTTGCCGGTTGGTGCAGGTAGCGCACCGGTGAGTTCTCCGGTCTGCGTAGGACGTGCCGGATCGATACGCAGGAAAACAGCTGCCCGCGCCAGACGATAGCCCACCAGCTCATCAACACACGTCTGTACCTCTTTCTCATAACCGGCAATGGTGATGTGCTGATAGTTGAACGTATCACCATAGGTCACCAGCTCAGACAGCGTTCCGGTCCTGGCCGTGTAGACATGACCATAAAGCTGGCGAATGTAGCTCCAGCGTCCGGAGCTGTCGTTCATTTCAACAGACATCGCCTGAAGGGAGTTCGCATCACTGAACGGCAGGCCGATATAGTCAAAAGGCTCGTCCCCCATCGCGGCAATCGACTCAGACAGGTCAGGATCGCCTGCACCACCGCTCATTTTGCCGATCTGGATACTCAGCCCGGCGGGAGTTTCTTCACCGCTGGCGGTACCGTAGTAGTTCAGGGTTAACGGGATGCTGTTGCCCACCGTCCCGCTGTTCACCGCAGAAAGATTAACGGTACCCTGAGCGTCTCCGCCGGATGTACCCTGGTATTCAGCACTCACAGGCAAATCAGGATAGTTGTTGATAACACTCACCAGCGCCTGTGCTACCTGATCGCCAGTGTCCCCCGTCGCCACCGTCACCTGCACCTTACGGGTACCGACATAAAGATTCACGGAACCAGCATCTGTCACGGTGCCGGTAACCGTCACTGTACCGGTTGCCACCTCGCCATTATCAGGTACGGCAATCACCCAGAGTTCTCCGAACGGATCAACCTGGCGATATGCTTCAACCATACGCGCCAGCTGGCTGCCACGGCCTGCCATTTTTTTTGCCAGGTCCTTCGATGGCATGATCACCAGCTGATTCAGCGGCATATCTGATTCCGGTAATGCCATCCCGATAAGGAGGGAGGGAGCACCACCCTGGGCGGTATTCGCCGCGCTGTTATCCATTTCGGCATAAAACAGCGGCACCCGGTTATCCGCCGGTATAGTGTTAAAGCTTACGGTCATTTTTTATCCCCTTTACGTGAGATTTTCTCGATGTCACCGGCGGCTTCCCGGCGGTACCACCAGGCGCTTTCCTCAACATTTCGCCCGGCAGCAGGCAAAAGGTCGCCTCGGGCGGGATCCGGAACGGACCGCCCCTCTTTGGGTTTCACAAACATTATTTTTTCCAGTCAGGTGTGGGGTGATTACGGGAATGAGATTTCAGCGCGGTGTTCAATATTACCGTCCGGCCCGTCGCCGGGATCGATGTAGTCCACATCGATGCTAATCAGTTTCAGATCATCCAGCGCGTCAAGATCGTCCTGCTGGCGTGTGTCTGCCTCGTCGATCTCATACTTCACCGTGAAGTCGAACTGGTAATAAAGTTCATAGCGGTTCAGCTCCAGCAGCATGCCGCCAGCGTACTGAATTTCATGGGCGTTCGGATCCGGACACCAGCCCAGCAGGGCTTTCCAGAGTTCATGACGAACATCATGCACCGCATCATAAGATGCCCACTGGCCTTTTTCGTCGCGCTCATTACTGAGGACGACAATAACGGAAAAGCCCTCCGTCAAATCCTGCCAGTAGTCTGTCTGGGAACGTTGTTCCCCTGTCACATCCTCTGACGGTACGACATAGGCGGCGGGCAGTTTCAGCTTTCCGGACTCCGGGATCGCTTTAAACTGCGCGGCACCACCCACACGATTTTCAAAACGCGGGCAGCGGCCACGCAGCGCGGCCACAATGGGTGTCAGTTTCATTTCTTTTTCCTTCTCTGGGGACGCAGGGACCTGCGCAACTCACGCGACAGCACATAGCGGGTCCAGCTGCGGCGCCGCTCCAGCACCTCCGCCATATAGTTATTGCGTGGGGCGATTCTCCAGCCACTGCCACCGGACGCACCGCGATGATGGCCTTTTTTACGTTTCGCGCCACGGCGCACGCCGTAGAACAGAAACGCCGGATAAAAGGCACCGGAAATATGGCGATTCCCCTCACCGTTCTTCTGGTTGGGAGCAATCTTCACCATCAAACCTGGGCGTCGTCTGGATGCGCGAGGAACGTAATAACCTATTGAGCGGGCCAGTTTCCCTGTACGGTATGCCGGGTTTTCGCCAGGTGCAGAGCGTCCCCGACGCATGACCAGACGGCGGGCATCCCGCATATGTACCTGACCAATGGTGACAAACGCCCGTCGCATGCGGGCGCGATTGAAAACCAGCTCTTTCGGCTGTTCAAAATCAACGTGTAAAAATGCTTTGTTCTGCATAGCCAGCTCCCCGATCCGTGCCGAGTTCCTCGCATTCAAGCAGCAAAAAGCGGCGCTTACTGTTCAGGTCACGCACACGTCGGATGCGGTAACTCTGACCGTCACAGACCACCTCATGATCGGCGGTAATATTCCGGCGCCGGCGGATCGTGAAATAGTGCGTTACGGTGTTCTCTGTCTGCACGGAACCCTGGTAAGCAGCAGCACCGGGTTGCGCCATCTTTGCCCAGGTACGGATTTCATCCGGATACGTGGGGGACACGCCAAAATCATCATCCGGCTCATCCACCCGCAGGCGAATGGTAACGCGCTTATCCAGTTCGCCCGGGTCCGGCAAAATGTAGGTCGCGCTGGTCTGCGCCTGTCTGAGTTTCATAGCGGGATATACCTGTAAGGCCCGACCAGCCATTTGAAGCTCATCGGTAACTCAAGTTTTTCAACCTCAGTGACCGCCGAGCGGTTCTCGTAGAAGTGGGTGACAAGCATCAGTAAGGCCAGCTTCACGTCATCCGACATCACCAGCCCGTCGGGATCGTCAGTTGGTTCAGTTGCATACAGCTTACGGTTGAGAAAATTCTCAGTCCGGCTCTGTACCGCGTTTCCCAGCAACTCCAGCAGGCTGTCCTCGTCGGTAAAATCCTCGTCCAGCCGGAGCTGGAGTTTGATTTCTTCCATCTTCAGCAGCATAAAGCCTCCTGTGCCCGCCAGATTGCGGGCACAAAAAAACCGCATTACGCGGCGGACTGTTGTTCCGTGATAAAGGTTATCAGCTGCTGGCGCTGCCTTTGCCCACCAGCGCTTTAATGGCGGAGGTGTCTTCCAGGATGCAGTCGAAGCGATGGAACGCCAGGAAGCCGGTCTGATCAAACTCAGCGTAACGTTCCACCAGGCGTTTCAGGATCATGTAGCGCACGCGGCGGATAATAAAGCGGTCAAAGTCACCGCAGAACATGAATTTTTTACCCGCCCCGATATCATCAATCTCCTGATCGATAACATACGGCACATTCAGCACAGAGGCTGGCGCCACGCCAACGATATCCGGCAGCCACAGCGGACGCCCCTGACCATCTTCCATCTCGCTGATGAGTTTCAGCGTATTGTCGTTAAATGCCAGGCGGAACTTCGGACCGCGACGGTATGCCGGATCAATGCTGTGCTTCAGCGCCAGAATTTCCTGCCACTTCACCGCAGCGGCAGCCGCAGTCTGCGTGGTGCCACTCACGGAGGCGGCCAGACCTTTCGGCTGTTTCGGTGTGCCGGCACCGGTACCCTGAATCAGATAACGCGCTTCACCACGGCCGATACGCTCTGCAATGCGGCGGGCAAGATAAGCTTCCATGTCGATCGCGCTGTCCTGCAACAGTTCGTTAGACACGCGGATGATTTTGGAGGTCATTTTCAGCGCGCCCAGGCTGTCCATGCCAAATTCGGTATCTTCTTCACCGGCTTCTTCATTCTCGCCAAGCAGGACACCGACCTCGGCTGTACCGTCAGCCGTTGCCCATTCCATAGTGCGTCCGTCGGAGGTTGTCAGGATCTGCGCCACGCTGGCGATACCACCGTAAGCCTTCATCTGCTCGACGACTTTCGCAAGGAAAGTGTCCGGCACGGTATAGCCGCCCTTTTCATCCGGCGCGACACCCTGAGCACGCAGCTCACGCAGGGCCTTACGCTCTTCAGCGGTCAGCTCACTGGCACCGTGGCGCATCCATTTATCAAAAATCTGGCCGCGCTGTTCATCCGGCTTTTTACCGTTATCCTTATCCAGATTGTCGCGCTGCTCATCGCTTTTATCATCGATGTATTTCTGATCCATATCGCGCAACTCTTCTTCGCGGGCAATACGCTCATCCAGCCCTTCCAGCTCGGTTTTAGCCTTATTCCATTCAGTGCGCTGCTCATCAGTCCAGGCGTTATCGCCGATCTTTTCATTCAGCGCACGCATTTCGGTCGCGATGGTATTGCGCTTTTGTTTCATTTCATGAAGCTTCATGGATGTTTCCTTATGCATTAAGAAGTGTCAGGACGCGCTCACGCGCCATTCGTTGGTTAATGGCAAGCTTCAGCGCGCCGCTGTCGCGTGCTTCCTGCCAGGCTTTCAGGGAGCGAACCCCGGAATCAGCTTCCTGGTACGCCGGATACGTTACGGGGCTGACATCAAAGAGACGCGAGAAACGCGAAATCTCACGAATAACCACGCCCTCTTCATCCTCATACCAGCGCTCGCCGTCCCGGGCGACCTTGAAGGCAAAACTGGACTGGTTGATGTCGCCGCGCAGCATCGGTGCCAGCACCAGATCGCGGATGGTCTGGGTATCGGGTGCTTCGATGTCGTAACGCAAACCACGCTCATCGGTCGAAACCGTCAGCGTACCGGACGCACTGCGCCCCAGAATAAAGTTAGGATCATGGTTGAACAGGCCACGTACATCGTCGCCCAGCACGTCATCAAACGAGCCTGGCTTGATAATTTCGCGGAACCCCCATAGCGGTTCAGAGCGCGAATTAAACACCGAGCCATAACCGATAATGCGCGTCGGCTGTTGATCGTGCTGCTCGGCCCTGACTTCGCCGCTGTAGCAGCGTATTTCCCGATCGTCACTCATCGGAATTGCCCTCCGTTTTATCGTCGTCTTTAAAATCTTTTGCCGGATCTGCGGCGTTGACGCTCACCAGCATCTCGTCGAGCCCGTCTTTAGGGTTCATATCCTCAAAGGCGCGAGCCTCGTTGCGGCTCATCCAGCCATCAGTGATGGCAAAGTGGTAGAACTGAGCACGCTCTTTCGGCGTGCCGCGCAGCAGGCCTGTCAGGTTAAAGCGGACGTAATACCCGGCCTCCCGCTCGGCGCGGGTGAACAGACGACGGTTTATCTCCTGCTCCCAGTTCGTTACCCAGGGCATCATCGTGTAACGCACAAACTGAATGGCCTGCTCGGAGATATTGGAGAATGTCGCTTTTTCCAGGTCGTTAATCATGTGTGCCGGTACGTTGAAAATTCCGGCAATCATTGAACGGTTAAGCTTCATCATGTCGATGAGCTGGGCATCAACAGGGGAGACGGTCAGAGCTTTATAATCCAGCTCTGCCGGCAGCAACATGGTTCTGTTTTCCTGGCTGCGCAGCATGGCAGAGGCTTTCTGCCACATCTTTTTGAGACGATCCCAGGAGTTGTCGTTAAGTTCCCCTTTTACCGACACAATCCCCGCCGGACGGGCATTCCCGCTAAAAAAGCTCTCGGTATATTTCTGCCCGCTCATCCCCATACCGATCGTTTCGGCGTGCTGGAGTATCGGACTCAGCCCCATCTTCTGGTTATTCCCCAGCGCCCGGATGTGGATCATGTCGTCAGGGCTGATAGCAAAAGAGCCCTCTTCGTTGTACATGCCGTAGGTGTAGCGCCCGCCAGTATTCAGCAGTGTCGTTTCCCATGGCATGCAGGCTTCAAGCTGGATAACTTCACCCCGGCGATTACGCTTAACGTGGGTATAGCCATTTCCCCAGCCGAGGATATGGCGCTGTTTCAGCTCGCGCCATTTATAGCTGGTTTGCCAGTCGTTCGGCTCATCATGAACCAGATAAAAAACGGGGTGATCCCGCGCAGGCTCCACAAACTTCCCGGTTCGCCGCATAACGTGTAGCGGCATCTGGGCAACGTTAGAGGAAATGACGTAAATACAGGCATACACCGCCGCCAGCTTCATCGCCGTTTTGGGGTTAACGATCACGTCACCGTTAAAAATCCCGTCGTTTTCGGCCGCTTCAGCAGTCAACGGAACAGCCGGATTTTCAAGCGAGTTGCTTCTGAACATGGCATTAATCAGCATTTTGATCCCCTTGCTGCCAGCAGCGCCCATAACAGAAGCCCGGCACCGCCAGCCATAAGCGCAGTCGCGGCGCCGTATTTTAGGTAAATACCGCCCACCAGCGCGCCAAAGCCAGACAGCCCGGCGACATCGATAATTAGTGATTTCACAGGAATAAAACGTCCTCGTCTGGATCGAGATTGGAGAGAAAATCTTTTGGCTCGTTCAGCATTGCGCGGCCAACACCCATCATCATGCCGACGGCACCATCGATTTTGTTACCACCGCCCTCTTTGACCGGGCGGACAACATCATCACTGCCAGGCAGATACTTCCCGACAACGTTTGACACACACCATGTCATCAGCGGATTACCGTCGTGATGGAAGCGGCCAGCAGCGATCGCGGCCTCAATCTCCCGCATCGGGTCGCTCATGTTGGTGTAGTTCTGGGTGATGGTGACGGGCTCCAGCCCTTCATCCTGCAACATATGGGAAAGGCCTGTGGCGCCATAAGGGTCAATCGGGCTCGCCGCTATTTTCACGGTTTCACGTAATTTCAGGATCGCTTCGAAAATAAGGCGGTAATCCACCTCAGCCCCGTCCGACGGAACCAGCACGCCCTGATTAACAAAGGACTGGTAACGGTCGGCGATCGTTTTCAACGCCGGGTCCGTGGCGTATACGGTATCTTCCGGCACCCAGAAGAGAGGCGAAACACAGTAGTAATGGCTCAGGCCGTCTATTTCTCGCCGAAAAATCGGCACGACGGCGTTCAGATCCAGTTTTGATGCCAGGTCGATGCCAAGATAACACTCTTCCCCGGCAAAGTCTGACAATTTCAGCGTCTTATCCGCTGCTGCCATCCACTTCTGTAAGTTGTAGTAAGCCGCTTTAGAACTTACCCATTTATTGAAGTGTTTCGTCAGGATCTTGTTGGTCTGGCTCGGCGTGGACATCGCCAGCAACTGCTTCGCCCTGAGAAAACTGTCTTTTATCGACACGCCATAGTTTGGATTCGCCTTAATGAGTGCTTCCGGCTGAGTCCAGTCGTCTTCGTCATCAAGGGTATAAATAATCCCAAAAATAGCCTCGTTTTCGCCCCCTTCCCTGATGCGTTCCAGTATCTCGACAACCTGTGCGCGTTTCTCATAGCAGGGGGAAGCAATATCAAAGCCCGCTGTCGTGATGATCAGCGTGATGGGCTGTTCACGCGCCCCCATCCCGGTGGTCATCGTGGTATAGAGCGCATCAGTATCATGCTCGTGATACTCATCGATGATGGCGCAGGACGGTGAATCGCCGTCGCCGGGGTCACCGATAACGGGTGCAAACAACGAACCATCAGGGCGGGTCATTTTCTTCGCCCAGGGCTTGATGCTGAATTTCTGACGCAGTGACGGGAGTTTCTTCACCATCGCCAGCGCGGGTGCAAACACTTTCCACGCCTGTTTTTCGGTCGTGGCGCCACAGTAAACTTCCGCCGCATACTCGCCATCAGCGCAGAACATGTAATTCCCGACAGCGGCAGCAATCGCCGATTTACCGTTTTTACGCGGCACCTCAATGTATATTTCCGTGAACCGGCGAAACCCGTTATCCCTGCGTACCCAGCCGAACGGCACGCCCAGAGAAAACTTTTGCCAGGGTTCAAACTCAATACGCAGCTTTCTGCGCGCCCATTCGCCGGAGGTATGCGGCATTTTCTGGGCAAATCGCAGAAATCGCTCTGCCTTATTTTTATCGAAGCGGTAAGGCCATTTTGGATCTTTAGCGCGCTCCAGATCGTCCAGATGTCGCTGACAGGCAAGAATGGTTAACCGGCAGGCCAGAATCTTCCCGTTCACGACGTCCCGCGCATACTGGTTCGCCGCATTGACGTTCGGATATGTAGCCATCAGTCAAACTCATCAAATTCATTCCCTTCATCGTCCGGATCATTTTTGCCGCTGGTCATACGAATGCGGCTGAGCGGGTCTAACCCAAGAAGTGAACCCAGACGGGCGAGTTGCGATACAGAGTCATTTCTGACATTAATGGCCGGGTGTTTTTTTTCACCGCCCATTTCGCTGGATACCGTCAGGCCGTCTTTCGCAATAATATTTTCGGCTTCAAGCATCAGATGAAACGCATTGCAGTACGCCAGCAAAATCGGGGCGTCCTCCAGTTCAAACACGCCGCGTTCAATTAAAATTTTGCTCTGTGTTTTCCAGAGACGGATCGCGACATCCCCCATCAGTTCATCAGGCGGCGCGATCCTGGTCAGTTTGCTTTTTTGTCCGACGGGTAAAATCCGTTTTCGACCTCCACCTGAAGATCTAACAACACCCCCCATAAAATCCCCTTTATCAATAGGCAAAACCTTCCCGAAAAAAGTTTCTTATTTTGGGCGCGTAAAAATTTGATGAGGCGGGCAGTCCGGGAAGGCAAAGGCTGGAGAGATTTTACCCCGCCCCCCTGTTGCGTCCTTCGCGGGCTGTCTTCTCCCGGTGGCAGGCGGTGCAGAGACTTTGCAGGTTCGCATCATCATCCGTGCCGCCCTGAGATTTAGGAATGATGTGGTCAACGTGGCGAGCCTCGACAGCCACCCCCTGCCTGCGGTGCTCACAACAGAGCCCGCCATCACGCTTCAGTATCCGGATGCGCCGTCGATCCCATGCAGTTCCGTAGCCTCGCTGGTGGCGTGTCTGGCCGGGCTTGTACTGCTGCCAGCCATCACCTTTATGCTCATCACAGTAGCCGCTGCGATCGGTCGTGGTGTTCCGGCAGCCTCGTTTTCTACAGGCTTTCGGCGTTCTCGGTGGCATGCTATTTCCTCCGGAATGCGTAGCTGCTTATCCCGTCGCGGCCCAGCCTGCTTTCAATCGTGTTGTGCTCAACACAGGTAAATCCCTGCGCTTCGAACCACATCAGCAGCCCTTCATGCGTCCAGTACCAGATGTGCTCATCCTTACGGTAATGGCGGGAAGTCAGAATATGTTCAGCGTTGTCAAATATCGGTAGCGAAACAAAAACGAACTCTTTCGCCTGTCGTACCGCGCGTTCCGGATCATCAATATGCTCCAGCACATCCCACATCGTAAGCGCCCGCCAGCGGCTGGCATACAGATCGGCGTAAGCATTACGTTCATGCAGCCAGGCCACGCCCGCAGGATTAACATCGAAGCCCAGCGCGCCGGGGTAACTGCTGACGAACTGACCTGAGCCGATCCCCACATCCAGTACAGGCCCCTGATAGTGGCGCATCACAAGCTGAATACGTGCCGCCGTCAGTTGCTGCCCCATAGATGTATCGGCCATCGCCTGATAGCGCGCGAAGTAATCCGCGTTATAGGGCCGGTCAGCAGGAACGGGATAACGTCCCATTCCCAGCTCGGGCAACCACACCAGGCCGTTTTGCAGTTCATTTGAGAACAGTGTCATGTAACCAGCCTTTGAATTTGTCCAGAAAACCTGTGATGTGCTTGTTGCAGTCGTGTTCCATGCTGGCGCACATGCAGTAATCATCGGGCTGCGCCCAGCCGACACGGGACAGGTCCATTTCAGGATCTGTAACGATATGCGGGGCATTGTGGGCGCCGCAGCCGCCCTGAATGATGAAAACAGGCGTTTTGTAGCAGACTGCCGCAGGCAGCGCCCAGCCCACACCAGAAACGACAACGGCGGCATGTTCCACCAGCGCCAGCATTTCGGTTAGAGACAGCTCGCCGCTGTGCAGCTGCAAATCGGCTTCAGGTGGCTCACCCACCAGCCACTCTTCCCCGTCTTCCAGATCAGCCAGGCTTACTACGTAGAAATGCTTGCGCAGTTCCCTGGCAGCAGCGGCCAGATATTTCGGATCAGGATTGCGTGCCGGGTTCGCCCACTCTTTACGGACGGTTGCAGGACGAATCACTGCGATCGGCTTATCCGCCGTCACTGGTGACTCACCATACGACGGCAAATCGAACACGCTGGCCGCCTTGCCGAACTGCCATGTCATGGCGTCAACAATAGAACCTTTCTTCAGCTCTTCCGGACCATAGAAGATAGTAAGGACTTCTGACGGGCGCGCCGGTTCCCGCACATACACCAAGCCCGTTTCCTCTTCATTTTTACGCTGCGTTCGCAGGCTGGTACCGGAGCGGACAAATCGCACATCCAGATCAGAGTAAAGCTCCGGCCATGGAGTACGCAGGAACGCTCCGGGGAACTGGCGCACAAACGCACGCTGATAAATAGAATCACCAAGCCCGTACATCCCTCGGATGCAGACCTTTCGTCTTAATGCCATAAATGTCCTACAGAGAAAGCGCAGCCTCTAACGGCTGGCGGGGAAAGCAGGTAAGCCGCGTATAGCGGGAACAGTTAATAATTTCGGCACCACCAGCGATAGCCAGCAAGCGGCTGAACTCATCATGCCAGCGCGCCACGCTGAATTTATCCGGATTAGCCAGCAACTGGTGGTTGCCGTGCCAGTGGGTTCCGTGCCGTATTGAGCAGTCGTACCCCAGAAGCAGAACACGGTGTGCGCCCAGATGGAGCGCCAGTTCAATGGCGCGTTGCCCGGAGTTGAAGGAACCAGGCAACGCGGAGGGAAAGCAGTTAATACCAAAGCGGCGGGCGGTAAACTCATCGCCGCACCATCTTTCAGCAGATGAAGCGATCATGCGGTGGTGTTCTTCCCACCAGCAGCAGTCAGCCGCATAGATAGCGGCGCAAAACGGAGTCGCTTGCCACGAACTGTTCACCGCGATTATCGGAATATCGGCTTGATTAAGTGTCTGACAATCATCGTATGTCAGTGATGGGCCGCTAGCCACACATGCAAAAGTAGCCATACTGCATACCCGTTATGGCAATAAAAAACCGCCCGTAGGCGGTTTATTGAGATTTATCTTTAAAATAATAACCAATGATAAAGCCCAATGATGTTCCAAGAGCCCCAATTACCACAGCAAGAACCTTATCAAGTTCTAAAAGGGTTATATTTTTTGCTTCTTCATACAGCCCTTGCTTATGCAAATCAACAATCCATCGCACAGCATTGTCGTTATACCAAAGGGTAAAAAAGAAACACCCTCCAATCAGACCAAAAAAACCAATCATGAACCAAAAAGTGAGGGCGCTTCTTGTTTTCCCGTCCCTCTGTAATGCCCCGAGAGAAGAGAACTCCTGTTCATCAGCCTCTTTTTTCACTCTTTCGTGCTGAGCTTGGGTCTCTTTAATTTTTTTAAGGGCATCGCTTAGGCTATCGGTGATTGGCGTAATTTCAATCATTAGACTTATCCACCGCTTTTACACCAAGGGCTTTGATTACTTTTGTATAGTCTTTCCACATCGATTCATTGTAGTTGTGTGAATCATTCGATGAGGCTAGCAATAAGTCTATCATTTGCTTAAGACGAGAGAGCATCAGATCCTCACCCTCACTGCGATTTTCACGAGCTTCTGTCTCTGATATCAGATCAAAGATGCGTATTGAGATATTATAAATGTCTTCAGACAGCTTATCTCCGGCATCCCTGAACCTAGAAAGATGCTCTATCATTTGTTTGTTGGACAAACTATCCATGATTTCTCCCAATAAACGGTCAACTTTGCTATATAGGAAATCATAACATAATTAAGCATTATCACAGGCACTCCGTGAATGCCTGCTGTAATGCCTGTCACATTAAGAGAAGGAGACGCCTAAATTAACCAGTACGGCTCTTTTTTCCTCAATACGACGGTCAAGCTCAGCCACAGCATGTGGGCGTATAGCATCCAAAAAGGCATTATCCTGATAGGTAGATTGGATTGTTACCCCAAGCCCTGCACCACTCTCCAGAATACTTTTCTGTCGCTGTAGTTCTTTTATCTCGTTATTGATGTAATACGCTTCACTTAGGTTCTCTGCGTTCACGGGCAGACTCCTTCTTGCAGTTAGCCTGCACTGATTTGTTATGGGCCAGGATGTCGCGCTTGGTCTGCTTATCCAGCACGGCAATATCGTGTTCAGTAAGGTAGATGATATTCACCCAGTCACAGGCCGTGTCCGTTACTTCAGGTTTTGCGGGTAAAGTTTTCGCGCAACTCACGGTCAACATCGTCATCAGGAAGATGATTAACAGTCTGCTGTACATCCCTGGCTCCTTTTGTTTTCTCTACCCGGCGTTCTGCAACGGCTTCAGTAGCTGCCGCGCGTTCTTCTGTGCGCTGGATTTCGGCTTTGGCTTCCGCTTTACTGGTGCCGCGCAACTGGCCGAAACCAAAAGCACCAGCGATAGCGGCAATCACCGCTGCGGCCAGGCCGATAATCATTTCAAGTCCCATAGCAGCCTCACACCAGCACGGCTTTTGCCAGATTAAAACGGCGACGGCGGTCATCAAGACCGTTTTTACCGCCGTTGATGATGATCGTGATACGTTCCACATCGCCGGAATACACAAGGCATCCGCTGGTGGCAAAGAACCACGCTGCGGAACGCGCTGCATTTTCGTCCTGTTCCAGCAATTCCGGCTGTGTGACCAGATCCAGTTTTAGCGCCATGCCGCATTTGCGATAGTTGCTTAGCCCGGTGATTTGCTTCAGCCCGCGCCCGCGATATTTCCAGCCGTCACCAGCAATCTGGTTGCCTAGGTTCTTTTTGCCCCACTCGCCGCCGTAAACCAGATTGGCTATCGCTTTCTGATTAGCTGGTTGCGTTGCCGTTCTGCCGAGTGCGGCAGCCTGCTGTGCCGTGATACGGTGCTTGCCGAATACGGGAACAAGACGATCGGCTGCGTAGTTCAGACTTTCCACCAGCTTTTCATACCCGCCGGACTCATGCCCCATCTGCGCGATGAACATCGCCTGATCGAGCGGCGCAGTGATGCCGAATTCTTTCATTGCCGCGTCGATGTGCGGAAACCAGCGCGCAGATAATCCGGCGCTTATACCAGCCGCCTTCTGAAATCGTGATTGATTCATAAAATTACCCGCCAGGAAACTACCAGATTTAATAGGGATAAAAAAGGGAAACAGAGATGCTTTCAAATGTAATTTGATTCAAAATTCCAACCAAGAAAAATCCTAATACCTTTATGTAACCTTTGTGGGTTGTAGTGATGTCGTTACAACCCACTTTTTTATTTCTGAAGAATGTTGATTAAACGTGCCACGTTTCCCCGCGCCCATAGCACGGCGGCGCAAATTAGTACGTTACCCAACACCACAAACCAGTGAGATTCCTGATAGAGGCCGAACAGATACCGGAATGGGACGCTGGCATATACCAGCACTGTGAAGTAGGCCACCAGCGATATCAGAGGGCGATGTCTCGCGCTGCCGCGCTGGTAGAACATCAGCGCAACCACGATCACCCCACAAATTAACGCATTAAAGAATGCAGAAGGATCATTTAACATTACCCCCTCCTCCGCGCAGACGCGAAAGCATACCGAACAGGCTATTTAGATCCTGACTGTTGATGAATGTCAGCACCTTGATAGTGATGGCCGATACAATCACGGCGCCAAGCGCATCAAGTGGCCGGTCACTGTACCCCGTCCAGGCTGAAAGTTTCGAACCCAGTAACCCCGCACCGAGCACCCCAACAATGAACGATGTCATAAAGTATGCAGCCAGACGACCACGGGTAAGATTTGCAGCCGTTGCGACGTAGAAAACCGCGCCACCAAACGCACCAAATACAACGCCAAAATCGGTATGAGTGAAGATTCCGTAAATTACGGAACCCACCAGCCCACCTCCGAGCATCGCGCCGGAGCCAGTTACAGGATCGGACATTTAGCCCCCTCTATTGCTGTGAGTCCTCTCAGTACGAGGGGAAAGAAAAAAGGCCACGCAAATGCGTAGCCTGGAAAAGTAATGCTGTTGTGATGGCCGGTGCTGATCTCCGGCATCTGGAATATTAGTGCGACAGTTTATTCGGATTCAGTCATCTGCGTATCAAGGTGCCTGTCTTCGCAGAATAGTCGCTTTCGGTTCATCAATGTGCATTTCACCCGGTTTCCCGGCTGCTGTTCTCAGCTCCCCAGCACCTACTGGTTTCTTCCAGTGACCTTCCCTCCTGACGGAGACCACTATCACGAGCGCATCAGCCTGCGCATTCATCACAACCGGAAGCACGCTCCGCTACATGAATTAACGACAAAACTCATCTGAGAAGGAATTGAAGCGTGCTTGCGGTTGGGATTGTGTTGCGGTGCCGGGTGCCTCCCGGTAGGCCTGCTCCAGTCAGCAGACCTGCAAAAGGATGTATCTTTTGACTGGTTGCCCCTCCGCATAGGGGGATTCACCGCAACGAAGAAAGCTTACCATTACAACCAACAACGAAAAACCCCGCCGTGGCAGGGTTTCGATGATTAAGCTGTATGTCGAAGTGACCACTCATTATGCAGCCAAACGAAATTGCTCTTCAATCAGCGGCTGGCGATGGTTGCGATCAAATACACCCTTTAGCGCCTCTTTGCGCTGCTCAAAGTCCCAGCCCATGCCAATGAAAACTGTATTGGCCCGCTGCAACTCAGTTACGCAGTGGATCTGCTCCGGCGTCAGGTAGTCACGGATGTTCTCTTTTTTGTCGATGTCGTGGTAAACACGAAATTTTGCCGCCGTCATACCGAGCGCGATGCAGTTAATCAAATCGGCTTCGTTGCTGAAGTGGTAAGGCTTAATCTCCTTACCCAGAGTTTCGCGCTCATGCTTAATGGCATCGCTCATCGGACGATACTCCAGACGGGCGGTGTTGCGACCCATTTTCTTCTTCGCCAGCGCACTGCGCATAGTGAAGAACTCAGCAACCAGTTTCTTTTTGAACTTGCGGACAACATCGTTATTACGCATGTAGGTGATCAGTAGAGTGGTTTGCTGTTCGTTCAGCAGCGCCACACGAACCTTCGCGTTATTGTAACCAGCTCGGATTTCAAATCCGACCTTTCCAAATTCTTCCAGGTCTGATTTATTGCGGTCGATGAGTTTGATTATCGTATCGTGATCGCGCTTTACGCCATCAGCAATAGCAATGGAATTGGTTACAAGGTCGAGTTTTTTAATTTCAACTAATTGCATGGCGTTTACCTTACTTTGAGATGAACCTTTGCCGCACAGGAAATCAGCCCACCGAGGCTCGCCAGCACTAACAGACTTCCTCAAAGGCTCATTTCAAAGGGTGTGGTTCGGTGTGATATGTGCGCGGGCGGTGCGCGAAGAATTGCAGGCATAAAAAAACCCGCGCTGAGGCGGGTTTAATTTCGTGTAGGCATAATATCCCACGATTGGAAGGATACAGGACAGTTTTATGCAAAGTCAACCTTATCGTGCAAAAAATTGTCGGCATTTGTTCCGATCACATCAATAACTGGTTGCCTTCTCAAACTCTAACGCAGCGTGTGTCTCCCCCTTGTGCAACACATCCACCAGCATTTTATAGAATGGCTTCCAGTTGCGGGACCACGACGACTGATGGAGGTTCGGTAGACGTCTGAGAATAGCGCGGTGAACGGTCGCAGAAGACACTCTCGAATACCCTTCACCACCACAACGCTCACAGATTTTGAATACCGGCGCCCCATGCTCTTTCGTAGCCTTGCGATCGAGCACCTCCCCCTTGCCACCGCAGCGACAGCGGGCGCTTATCGTTCCCTTACCTTCACAAACTTCACAGACAGCCGGGACACTCTCTGTAACCTCGTTCCATTGCTCCCAGTCTGAAGGACGAACAGCGCGGGACTTGCTGGCCCAGTATGGCGCTTTACCCCACGGGTAAGATACTTTGCAGATTGTCCGGGTCACCGTTACACGCCCGGAACCATTGCAACTGTGGCATGTCGCGCTGGTGGCCGCAGAACGGGAATACTCAGCAAATGCAAACTGCGCCAGCACCTGCATGCACCAGCCGAACTCAGTCCCGGCGACCTTTCTGACGTTCTTCGGTGCGGTATCCATCGCGTGACGCGCCAGCGCCTGAACTGCCAGTTGCTCATCTGTCTTGCTGATCCCCGCCTTACCAAAGAAGGCAGACAGGCCGAACCGTGCACGGCTGCTGGTGGTACCGATGGCCGCCATAACATCAGTGCCGGTGATCCGATCCGGTGATGTGCCTTTCACGCTGTCGCTGATGTGCATCCCCTGAGGGCTGAAATGTTTTAGTGACGCTTCCAGTTTCATTGTTTAGCCCTCCAGAACCACTGCTGTTTCATGAGATACGTCATAACAACCAGGCGGCTGTAAACCATGTTCAAATCCACCAGCCGGTTAATATCGATGAAGACAGGACCTGAATAGCTACCGTGGGCAGCGCGAAGGTATTCGCTTATGGTGTGCCCGTCTTCCTTCGTTACATCCAGCTTCATTGGATGGTATCTCCCTTCTCTGCCGTACCGAACCAGCCAGGATGTGTCCACTGGACTTCCGTTATTTTCTCTCCCTGCTCCCACAGCGCCAGAGCGCGCATAACGACATAATGCATAAAGATTTTTTCATGCTCGCGCCATTCATCTTCAGGAGTTCCTTCAACAAATTCCGCTATAGCATCAGCAATGAGCCCAAAACATTCAGGAAAATCACTGTGTCCTGTCGCTATTTCACAAGCCGTTTCCTGAAGTTCCTCAAAGCGCTTTTTGGTGAATAAATACGACATTTCGCGAATAAGACGATCCATTGCTGACTCCTTAGGCTTTTGCATAACGTCGGGGTTGTGATTTTTGCTGTGGTGCTGATTTTCGCTTGGCTTCTTCCTGGTCAACCGGGAGGAAATGTCCGTTATAAAAACGACGGTACACGGTCCCAAGAACGCCATTACGCTGTTTGGTGATATTGATTTCCGCGATCCCTCTTGCTGGTGACTCAGGGTTATATACCTCGTCACGGTAAAGCATCATGATGATGTCAGCATCAGCCTCTATTTCGCCTGAGTTCTTAAGGTCGGAGTTCATTGGGCGTTTGTTCGGTCGGGACTCCACGCCTCGCGAAAGCTGGCTCAATGCGATTACGGGAGTCTGGTTTGCCTTAGCCAGATTTTTTAACCCCTTTGAAATTTCACCTACAGCGAGGTCATAACGTGCCGTACTCTGGATCTTAATGAGTAAGAGGTAATCAATGACCACCAGGGAAATTTCCGGGTGGGCAATCTGGTGACTGGTGGCGACCTGCTGGATTTGCTCAACCGTCAGATTGGTAGCGTCCACCATCCAGATCGGGCGTCCGGTAAGACGACCAACACCGGTTGATAACCGCGCCCAGTCCTCATCGTCAAACTTCGCCGCAGCCTTGAGTCGGGAAACTGACATACCACCGGCGGCAGATACCATTCGTTCACCAATCTGAATGCTGGCCATCTCCATGGTGAAGAACAATACACCACGCCCCTGCTCCGATACCTTGTCGATAATATCAAGCGCCAGTTCGGTTTTACCCATTGATGGCCGGGCAGCGATAAACACCAGATCCGTGGGTTCAATACCGCCTGTTTTCTCGTCCAGCTCTTCAATGCCAGTGAGCAGGCTTTTTGCTGTCTCCAGCCCCTGATACCGGGCATCAACACGATCAACGACAGCAGGCAGGATTTCATCAATATGAACTGGCTGTACGGTGTTTGCGGAAAGGGAGATAGTCGCAATGCTGGCCTGTGCAGCTTTCAGTGCTTCAACTGCACTCTCACCATTGGCCGCTGCCCGGATTCCTGCAAGGGCATTTTCAATCACCACTTCCGCATCGCGTACAGCTGCGTTACGTTCCAGCACAGAAACGTAGGAAACCAGCGCTGATTTCGCCCAGGCTATTTGCCCTGACGCCATAATAACCGCACTATATTCCGGCATGCTCTCGCAAAGCAGAAGAGGATCAATAACCCCCGTTCCACGCACTTGACGGCATATGCCGGAATAAATTTCACGGTACTGCCGAACATAAAAAACGCTTGCTGGCAGGCGGGAAATGATTTCAAGAACCTCAGGATCAGCACCGCGCAGAAAAATAGCGCCAATTACCGCACCTTCCAGATCATCGTTTCTCCATACTGGCGTCATTTAGACCACCCGTCTTTGCCACGGAAGCTTTCCCAGTTGAATGCCAGCCGGTTGTGTCCACCGTTTGTCACGCGGTCAACGATGCGCTCACCAATGGAATCCTTAAGCTGCTCAAAGGTCAGATTGCTAATCAGGATGGTGGGCAGCACACTTTCATAGCGAACGTTGACGATCTCCTGCAAGATAGCCAGCTCTGAGGCGCTGCCGAGCTGAACTCCGACCTCATCAATAATCAGCAGATCCAGCGACGCAAAGTGGTCCAGCACACTGTCTTCTGTCATTTCAGAGTTATGGCGCCAGGTGCTTTTTACGGCACGCATAACGCGCATCACATCGGTAATTGCAACCCGGGCGAGGTGGTTGCGAATAAGGTTTTTTGTCATAGCAACAGCCAGGTGATTTTTCCCGGTTCCACATTTTCCAACCATCAGCAGGCCCAGTCCTGCATCAAAGCAGTGCTCCCAGTTGTCGACATAGCCCCGGCACACAGAGAGGTTTTTCGCCGCATCCTGAGTTACAGTCTGGTAGTTATCGAACTCACAATCCTCGAAGCGGCGGGCAATACCAGCGCGATCCAGCAATTCAGTAACGCGCAGTGTACGCAGTTTTGCGCCAACCTCCGCAAGTTCATCCCGCAGGCATTCCGGACATTGTGAGTGTTTAAAATTCTCACCTCCGCGAAAATCTTTTCCCACCAGAGTGAAACGCTCAAATTCGCCATGTTTTTCGCAGGTAGTGGTCTCGGTTTTTCCTGAGTCCCAGCCGCGATATCCCCACGGAAGTTTATGCTCCAGTGTGAAATTTAATTCTTCGTTCAGGCGTTCCTGTCTTGCCTTCAGGTCAGCGCGATCTTTCTGCTGATTCAACAAATTTAACATTTTAATTATCCCCGCTTTACCACTGACAACCCGATTCACCGTAGTCCTGCTCGCTGAAGCCGGATACAGGGAGCGCATTGCGACGCCCACCTCCGGGAGCGGACGGAGTCTGCCAGGACTCTTCGAAGTGGCGATCGGGACCGAAGAACGTTGCAGCCTGCTTGACGAACTGTGTGCCGGTATTACCGGTCGCCCGGCAGTATGCCGCGTAGCGCTTGACGCCTTCCAGCATGTCCTCAGGCTTAACTCCGTCTTTCAGGCGGGCTTTCCAGGCTTTGAATGCTGCCGACTTGGAATTTCCACCAGCACGCTTAGGGTATGCCTGCCACGCTGTTTCAAACTCCGTTGAATAACCCTGTTTTGCAGAGCGAGTTGGTGCAGGCGCGCCAGCAGATGCGCCAATATCTTGCGATTCATGTTTTGAATTTACTTGTGGATCATGTTTTAAACCTTGTGGATCTGGGGTCAGATTCTGACGGGTCAAAACGCCTTTTTTGTCAGAATCTGACGGGTCAAAACCGTATGAACGTCCAGAATCTGAAGGGTCAGAATTTGAAGGTTCAGAATCTGACGGGTGAAAACTGGTTGCTCTGCGTTGCTGTTTCATTGCTGAAACTTTATCCCGTTCAGTGCGTGCCAGCGCCTCAAGGCGTTCGGCATTCAGATAGTAAAGATTGGACGTATTCCGATTTCCTTTGCGACGTGATTCACGACGTAACCAGCCAGCAGACTCAAGTTCTGCAACCGCTGTCCTGACCGTGCTTTCTCCCAGCCCCAGTTGGCGACAGATTGTTTCCACCCCTGGATAACTAACACCATCATCATTCGAGTAGTCAGCCAGGCGAGCCATAATCATTAGCTTCGCGCCCTTAACGTCATGCGCAGCGCATGCGTCCCAGACGTTGCCCAAAATTTTGCTACTCATGCTGCACCTGCTAATTCTTTGTCGTGGGTAAATTCCCCGTTCCAGCTCTTTTTCATCGGCAGAGCACCTTTGAGATACTGGCGATAAATCCACACCGCTCCTTTGCGGAGTAAGACAGGGGTATAAGTGTCGAAACTGTCAAAATCATCATGCTCGACAAGGTGGCGGCGTTCGGTCAGATAAAGATCGCGCGCATAAGCCTTTACACGCCACGCCGGACGCCTGGACTCAGGACGATCGTCATAAAGCCAGTTGTGTTCTTCAAGAAAGGCCGTCACCTGCTGCACATTGACGCCGTTGAGACGCTTACAAAACTGCGTAGGGGTCATCCCCGGGCTGAAAAGATTTTCCAGATGCTGGATGTACCTTGCCTGGCGTTCTGCGTATCCAATTGCTCGCCGTGCCGCCTCTCGTTCATCGGCCCACGCACGAGCAGCTGCAACCTCATCGGAAAAATCAGGAAGATTATTAGACGGGATAAGATTGTATGATCCCGTCATTCGGATAGATGGCAGCACATCGGAAGTGACCCAGCGCTTGAAGCGTTTAGCCTGTTTTTTGCGGCTTTTAAGAATGAGCGTGTAAAGCCCGGATTCATTAACCAACATTGGTTTACGACCCGAACCCGAATACTGTTCGTGTTCACACTTATCCTCTTCATCTACCGACAAAAGCGCTTTGTTGGTATCGCTCAGGCCCAACGCCTCACACACATCAACAGCGAAAAACCACGGAGAGCGATCAATCTGCACAGTACGAACCGAAGCCAGCAGATCACCAGCATCAGACTTAAAGTCGAACGTTTTAATGGTGGCATTCATATTTGAGCTTCCCGTTGTTCGCGTGTGACATGTCACACCTCTGAGGATGGGTGCGGAAAAGTATCAGGAAGATCCGGACGAATCTGATAAGCTTTAACTTCGCCGTTGGTAGCTTTCACAATGGACATGACATGGTCGGCCTTTACACGACTACCATTAAGCCAACGGAATACAGCGGGTTGAGTAACGCCACAGGCCCTAGCTAATGCGGCTTGCCCACCAAGAATATCGATTGCTCTTTTTACATGTTGGTTGGTCATGGAAATACCAAAAGTTATTAAACACAAAGCAAGATTATAACCTTGAATAAGATTATGCAATAACTTATCGTATTTGCCGTGTAATAACTTTTTGTATAGGCTTACTCTTATGAACACATTCTCAGATCGTATTAAAAAAGCGATGGCTGACGCCGGCCTAACTCAGGCTGAATTGGCTACGATGGTTGGGGTCTCGCAGCCAGCTATCTGGCGCCTAGCCTCCGGGAAAACCAACTCATCACGTAAGTTGGTTGAGATCGCTCAAGTTCTGGGCGTTAGCCCCGAATGGCTTTCGACTGGTAAAGATCACACCCCTCATAAACAGGGGTACGTGATTGAGAATATGAATGATAAAGAGCTGCGGGCTAACTCCGATGTATTCAGGGTTGAAGTACTTGATCTTTCTGTAAGTGCAGGGCCTGGCACATTTATGCTTTCTGAATTTGTTGAAGTTTTACATGCCATAGAATACACGACAGAACACGCCAAATCCCTTTTTGGGAATCGTAGTGAAGATGTCGTAAAAGTAATGACTGTAAATGGCGATAGCATGGCCAATACCTTCAATTCAGGAGATCGCGTTTTCGTTGACATTTCGGTCCGTCACTTCCTCACTGACGGAGTGTATGTGTTCGTTTTTGGTAAAACATTCCACCTTAAGCGCCTCCAGATGCAGGGAAACAGACTTGCCGTCTTATCCGACAACCCCGCTTATGAAAAATGGTATATCACGGAAGAGAGCCAAGACGAGCTATATGTGATGGGCAAAGCAATCATGCACGAATCAATAAATTACAACAGGCTTTAATACTCTGAATAACCTACCTCTCCCCATGTGAAGCCGCTTAAATGCGGCTTTTTCATGCGCGTCAGTCGGTAAAATAGGCCCATAAAATAAAATTTATACTAAAAAAATCAATGCATTAAACTAAAATGCAAAATAAAAATAAGTTTTGTTATTGCAATAAGTTATTGCATGACTTACAGTTCACTCATCGGCAAAACAACGGAGCCAATGAGATGACAACTTCATACCCCCCCTTATTAAGCAATGCAAAAAAGAAAATCGATAGCATCGTCTGTCTATTAATTGCACTAGAGCATTGTGGCTCATCACTGGATGAAACGGTTCTTGAGGGGGCTATTTCAGGAGTTAGAATGCTAGCTTCCGATGCATATTGCAATATGGATTCGGCAGAGAAATATATTAACTCGTCTAAGGCAAAGGAGGTGAGCAATGAAAACTCCAATTAACATGCTCGAAAGTATTGCCGCTGACATCGTTGAAAACACCTCGTTACTTGAGGTTATTTATCGCATCAATGAATTACCACCAGAAGCAGATCATGCAATCGCATGTTTAATCAGATCAATGCAGAAAACGAATGAAACTGCATGTGGGTATATTGAACAACTCAGCGGTCAAGGCGGTGAATAATGAGCACATGTTTATTAGGAGCCAGAAACCGAGTCAAACAAGCAGAAGCAGTTCTGAATCAATGGGCGGAAAACCCGAGAGATGATTATGAGCGCACATTGATTATGGCAGTAATGACCCTGCTTGAAGGTGTTGGGGATTCAATTCAGCAAGCAGAAACCAAACTCGAACCGAGCAAGCAGTAAATTCGTGAAAACATATATTACACCTTAACAGGTGGGGAATCGCTCACCCCAAGGAAATGAAGATGGATATTATCGTCAGAAATGAAGCTGTAAAGACCAAGGTTCATTCCGTTATCCAGGATGATGATCTTCTTTATATAAATAAAGCAAGTAAAACAGCAGAGTGTGCTAATAAATATGCGCATGAACTTCGTGCGGAGTTTATCGAGTTACTAATGCCAGCAATCACACGCACTGATGTGAAGGTGGCCGGGCGATTCACCTCGTTACTGAATGAGCTTTGTTTCATGACCAAAATGACAATGGAGAATACATCCAAAGGGGGGGGCAATAATGAAATTTCTGAAAGATAAAGCAGCACATAAAACAGCAACATTACTTGCCCGCTATGGCAATGGCTACCTGCATATTGCAAACCTTTTTCTGCGCAAAGCATATGGGCGGTAACAATGAAAACAAGCCTGATTGAAACTCGCCGCCGTCATCTTGTCCGGGCAAAACTCGATTCAATGATGCGGAGAACCGGAAGTTATTTCCAGATAGTTAAGCTGGAAGATGGTTCAAAATTACCAGTTGAACTTGACGAAGATATTTTGACGAAAGCGCTGATAAAACTTTTCGAAGCGATGATTTATGACATGCATAAACATGAGCAGGCAGAGGACTTAATTTCTGAACATTATTCAGCATGCGTGGGTATTAATAAATTAACACCCGATGGTGTGGATTTTATAAATGCACTTATTGCAACGCTGGCAGAACAATCATTAAAAGCGGAGGAATTAACTGATGATTAGTCAGAATACATTTTTACGCAATAGCGCTCCTACCCATTCTCGGTCGCTGACGGCTGATCTGCATGTTTCGCCGGATTTCTCCGGGCGAGTGCTGGTTTATGTGCGTAACGGTCTGGTTACAGTTCGACGCCTTGCTGATAACGAACATCTTTTGACGCTGACCGGATTTATCGAAATGGCCCGCCAGGCTGGCTGGGTTGTCACTCCATCTGAAGACGTAATGGAGGTCTGCGCCAGTGGCACTAACAGCAATCAGGATTCCTGAGCGCGTTTATTGCAGTGGGCTTTCATGACCTGAATACGGGAGTGTAATTCGTGAACAAATTCGAAATTGACCATTTTTTAGAATCTAAAATCTCGCGGAAAAAGAAGAAGAGACTTATTTGCGGCATTGGGTGTTTTGATGTTGATTTCCCGTGTGGAATCTGGATAGACGGTAAATGCCATCATCACAGCGCGTACGACGTCTGGCGTCACATGATTCAACGTTGCTACAAACCGAACACAGAGCAGGACGCGCGCACCTACGCCGGATGTATTGTGTGCGATGAGTGGCTTTATTTCAGTAATTTTCTGGCCTTCTGGAAAGCCCATTACCGTGAAGGCTGCGCACTGGACAAAGATTTATTACATCCCGGTAATAAAATTTATTCACCAGAGCATTGTGTATTCATTCCGCAAGCACTGAACGGCTTTGGAGCTGACCACGCCAGAACACGCAGTGAATTACCGCAAGGTGTGAGCCGGCACAAGCTACGTAGTAAGTTTCGGGCGAAAATCCGCATAAAAGGGAAAACCAAACATCTCGGGTTGTTCGACAGCGTACAGGAAGCACATACAGCATGGCATGCAGCAAAGATGCAACAGGCTCGTGACTGGAAGTCAGTCTGCGATGAAATCCATCCAGACCTGCACGCCGGGTTGATGCAAAAAGTAGCAGGGGAAATAAAACGATGATCGACAACAGAACCGCCAGCACCATTGACCAGGCATTACAGAAACACGACACACCAGTTGGCCCGTTGTTCGTCGCGGAGCGCCACGGTCGCATTAAGAAATGCTTCAGCCGCGACACGGCGATCCGTTACCTGGCTTTCTTCATGACCACCTGGACTTTTGAGGCATCAGGTTTTAAGTGCCGCCATCCGGACGTGAAAGTATGGCATCCGGTACACGGCGAAGTATGTCAGCGTGGCGCCGTTACTCGTGAATATTTCATAGCCCACCAACGCTGTGAGCGTCGCCTGCGCCGCATTCTTGCCCGTAAGCGCGAAATGCAGAAATGGTGCGCAAAGTGGGACGCCATGCATGTCCGCTTTGTGAAAGAGGTTGATGCGCTACAGGCCAATAAACCGCAGGGGATGCGCTGATGGCTAACCAGGATAATGCAAACATCTTTGCGGTTGAGTCCGCACACAAAGTGCCAAATGCAAAGCATCGTCGGCGTCAGTCGAAAATTTACAGCCCGGATGAATTTCTTGCGCTGCCAATGGTACAGGAGTTCATAAAGAACAACCCTAATCAATATTTCGTCAATGAAGAAACCGGCGAGCAAATGATGGCCCAGGAACTGGCAGAACTTTACTGCTCGGTCAATAACGGCAAGAAGATGAAGAAAGCGCTTCGTCGCGCCTTTGGATATAAAGCATGAATACCGTAACCATCAACAATAAGCAACTTCCAGCAGTCGAATATCGCGGTCACAGCGCGGCACCCACTGGTATCCCCCCAAAATGGGACTCTTTCAGGCTATCGGGTGGGAGGTAAAATAATGGCGCTCATTACGAAAAATTTCCGTCTCAATGCGTTGGCGAACCAGTACGCCACCGCGCTGTATAACCATATTTCAACCATCAGCGGTGATCACTTCATGATCAATGCCAATGGTCAACCGATACAGGTAAACATCATTGGTGGGGTTCAAGGCGTAAGGGACTTAATCAACGGCTACGCACTGGAGGCGCTCAGAGACAGCTATCCACAGCAGTGGGAAGCTATCGGAATTCAGTTATTGAGTAAATGCGTTCATGGTGACGAGTTGACTACAAGTGGCCGTGAAATCTGGCAAAGCATGGTAAATGACATGAGTGATACGGTTGCGGGGAATATGTGAATGAAAATCGAATACCAGGACCACGGCGCCGTAGCGAACATCGTGATCACCAGTACCGTGTTTGAGTTCCGGAAACATAACCGTGTAGTTGACGCTACCCTGCTCTGCACGCCCGGCATCGTTGCAACCCGCAGCGGCGTGTTCTTCATGAAGTCGGTTTTATCCGGTAAATCCCGCGATATGTTGCGGGCCTACAAAACCGTACAGCGGGAGGCGAAACGATGAGTAACAAAATTCTTAACCCGATCGTGCTTATCCATAAGCGCGAAAACAGTGACACCTACGCTGTTGCGATCACCAGTGGCAGCCAGGACTATCACGACGCCGTTCTGATGGCGACGATGGAACCGGACATGACCGGCGATAACGTCGATACCTGGAGCAAAACAGGTTACTACATGGCTGAGGAGATTCAGCGCTTACGCCAGCAGTTGATCGCCCCGTTGAGCATCGGGGAGTTAATTCAGCGCCTGGAATCTCAGACTGGAGACCGCTGGGAGAGAGTGGTTAACGATGTCACTGATGGTAAACCGTTGACCACTGGCGCCAGCGTTTCATTCACCATCGACGAACTCTCCGCAATGTTTAGCTGGATGATACCGCCGTACGTCGTCACCGATACGCACACGGACGGGTTCAACAAACTAAGAAATAAAATTTTTTGCGCTTTACGCGAGATGCAACGCACTGAAACCGCACCAACCGGAGGTGAAAAGTGATTGATTATTTCTTTATCGGTCTTATTGCCCTGCTGGGTATAGGTGCCCTGTTCTGCATGGTAATGATGTGGAGAGTGGCTCTTGTGTACGAGTGGAGAACCAAAGCACTCCGGGCAAGTCTTGAGGATTATCAGGCATTGCCGGATTACGACACGATGATGTGGATGGTCTGGATATGGAAACTTGAGCGTTTTCCGAGGCGCGATAATCTGGGGACGAAAGTGAATAAATGAACAAATCGTTTGAAATGTGGGTGCGCCAGCGGTACGGAAGCCGCTACGACCTTACGAGGGATATAGAAGGGTTTTACTGCCGTGAAGTGGTTAAACGAATGTTTGAAACGTGGTGCCACTGCCGTGGCCTGAATGTGGCGTGAGGTGGGTATGAGCGATGTCATTCTTCTGGCCCCTAATGAGTGGGTTACAGAAAAGGTTCTGATAGCAGTTACCGGGCTAAAACCCGGAACGGTTCTCCGGGCCCGCAAGGAATCCTGGATGCTCGGACGAGAATACAAGCACATAGCGCCCGACGGCAGCCCGAAGCCAACGAGCGAGTGCATGTACTGCATCCCTGAGATAAACCGTTGGATCAAAAGCCAGCCGAATCCAGCAGTCGATCTTTGACTTAAATCTTTGAGGATGTAATCTGATGAAGCTCTTGGACGCAGGAGGATTTATGGCTAAACCGGCCTATCCAACCGGCGTTGAAAACCACGGAGGTAAACTCCGGATCTGCTTCCACTATAAAGGGAAGCGTGTACGTGAAAATCTGGGGGTGCCTGACACCCCTAAAAATCGCAAAATTGCAGGTGAGTTACGGGCTTCTGTCTGCTTTTTAATTAAGACTGGTAGCTTCAACTATGCGGAACGGTTTCCTGATTCGCCAAATCTGAAGCAGTTCGGCGTGGTGAATAAAGACATCACTATCGCTGAACTGGCGGACAAATGGCTTGGCCTTAAGGAAATGGAAATATCGAGAAACACGATGATCCGCTATGAGTCGATCGTAAAAACGAGTGTTTCTTTGCTTGGAGGGCGGGTTCTTGCTTCCGCTGTAACACAGGAAGACTTGCTCGTTTTCAGGCGGGAACTGATGACAGGTCATCAGGTAGCGAGACCAAACCGTGAATTGACACCGAAGGGACGTAGTGTGGCGACAGTAAATGCTTATATGGGGATTGTCTGTGGAATGTTCCAGTTTGCAGCATGCAATGGCTACATTTCACAAAATCCGTTCAGTGGAATATCAACACTGAAGAGAGCAAAAGCTGAACCAGATCCGCTTTCACAGGACGAATTTACGCGACTCATTGACGCCTGCCACCACCAGCAGATCAAAAATCTCTGGTCCCTGGCTGTTTACACTGGCATGCGACATGGAGAATTGTGCGCGCTGGCGTGGGAAGACATCGATATTAAAGCGGGCACTTTGGTTGTCAGGAGAAATTACACTCAGGCTAAAGAGTTCACCCTGCCGAAAACCCAGGCAGGAACCGACAGGGTGATACATCTGATACAACCTGCGATTGATGCATTAAAAAACCAGGCATCACTCACAAGGCTGGGCAAACAACATAAAGTTGAGGTGAAGCTACGCGAATTTGGCCGGACAAGCGCACATTCATGTACCTTCGTATTCAACCCTCAGCTTACCACACGTTCAGGAAAGTCCGGAGCGCATTATGCTGCAACGTCACTAAACAGGATATGGGAATCAGCGATGAGACGAGCCGGTTTACGATACAGAAAAGCGTATCAGTCCCGGCACACTTATGCCTGCTGGTCACTCGCCGCTGGAGCCAATCCTAATTTTATTGCCGCACAGATGGGACATGCAAATGCTCAGATGGTCTATACAGTATATGGTGCATGGATGGCCGACAATAACCAGTCACAGGTTGATATACTGAATCAGAGGCTAGCAGCCACTGCCCCAAAGGTGCCCCAAAAGGGGTTGGCAGCAAGTTTAGTTTAGAAATAACAATACGTTAATCGGTTATACAATCATAGAAAAGAT
>NZ_JAOWGB010000023.1:0-131244 GCF_030333365.1 Citrobacter sp. CK195 | reverse complement strand
CCAGTTGGACAGACCGCGAACGCAGAGAGCGGGCTGCCCGCAGGGCGAGCGAAGCGAGTCAATCCCCCCCTCACCGCCATCTTCAGAAAAAGAGCTCGTACGAAAGTACGGGCTTTTTTTTCGCATATTGCACGTGCTATCCGGCTGACAAGAGCACCGTAGGCCCGGTAAGCGTTAGCGCCACCGGGCGCTCGCACATCGCCGGATGGCGGCGCAAGCGCCTTATCCGGCTGACAAGAACACCCCAGGACCGGTAAGCGTTAGCGCCACCGGGCGCTCGCACATCGCCGGATGGCGGCGCAAGCGCCTTATCCGGCCTACAAAAACACCCCAGGACCGGTAAGCGTTAGCGCTACCGGGCGCCTGCACATCGCCGGATGGCAGCGCAAGCGCCTTATCCGGCCTACAAAAAAACAAAGCCCGGTTTCCCGGGCTATGAGATCTGACGACGCTTCAGTTATAGGCATGAAGGGTTCGTTGGCACAATGCCGAACGCACGCAGTCGTCTTTATGGAAACGGACAATACCTATCATCTCATCTTCTTCAAAGCGAGCTAACGCATCACTTAACCCTGATTGAACATGAGCCGGTAAATCGCACTGGGTAATGTCGCCATTTACGATAACCGTCACGTTCTCCCCGAGGCGCGTTAAGAACATCTTCATTTGCGCAGCAGTCACATTCTGAGCCTCGTCAAGAATGACGACTGCATTTTCAAATGTACGTCCGCGCATATAGGCGAACGGCGCGATTTCCACCTTACCAATCTCAGGCCGCAGGCAGTATTGCATAAAAGATGCGCCCAGGCGTTTCACCAGCACGTCATAGACGGGCCGGAAATAAGGCGCGAACTTCTCGGATATATCGCCTGGTAAGAAGCCGAGATCTTCATCGGCCTGTAAAACCGGACGGGTAACAATAATCCTGTCTACATCTTTATGTATCAGGGCCTCTGCTGCTTTTGCCGCACTGATCCAGGTTTTTCCACACCCGGCTTCGCCAGTGGCGAAGATCAGTTGTTTACTCTCGATAGCATTCAGGTAGTGCTCCTGAGCCTCATTTCGCGCTACGATTGGTGTGGCGTCACGGCTATCACGCGCCATGCCTATCGCTTCTACGCCGCTCATCTGCACAAGCGAGGTGACCGATTCTTCTTCACGTTGTTTGTGGCTACGCGAATCCCGTCTCAGCACACGTTTTGCTTCACGACGAGCTTTGATCACTGCTTTTTGTCTTCCCATGGATAGCACCTTGAGTTGTTGGTATACATCACACGCGCCGTTGGCGGCACGATTATGCGCACAAACATCTGAGGGTTGGCTTCCTTGTAAGCCATTGCTTGCTTTTTGAAAAGACGCCCTACACGGCTACGCGCACCGAATACGGCGTCAGTAACAGGGATAAAAAGAGGAAGTGAGAGGAATTTAGCGGTGACGACAGGGCTACCGGAGGAGAGGCATCCGCATAAGTTATTGCTGTTACTGCGAAAAACGTGTCCAGTACAGGACCTTACCATTCGCGATCTCCATAGTGAAAAGTGTCATCACTGCCGGGAACTACCGCTATTACGTATTAGTACAACATAATTTATCATTAATGCAACAACATATTTACCATGCATTAACTAAAGTTCCCCTTTGCACTGGCAATAGTCTCTTACAGAGATATTACAAAATTATTTCACCTGAACGCTCATAGTAAAAATTAATACTTTCATTCATCGACATACAGAGAAACACGCCACAATTCTGAATAAAAAGCCCGCGCATGGCGGGCTATGAAAGTAAACGGGCAGCGGTCAGATTACTCTGCCTGTAAACGCGACGGCGGTGCGGAGTGGTAATACGCATCCGCTTTCGCAAAACGTTCTTGCATAGCCGACGACGGCGCTTTACCCAGCAGGCTAAAGACCACAATCCCGATGCTGCCGAAGATGAAGCCAGGGATGATTTCGTACAGATCCAGCCAGCCAAACTGTTTCCAGACAATAACCGTCAGCGCCCCGATAACCATTCCGGCCAGCGCGCCGTTACGGGTCATACGCGACCACATCACCGAGAACAGCACGACCGGGCCAAACGCCGCGCCGAAGCCCGCCCACGCATAGCTCACCAGACCGAGCACGCGGTTTTCAGGGTTAGCAGCCAGCGCGATAGACACCAGCGCAACCACCAGCACCATAATGCGCCCTACCCATACCAGCTCTTTCTGGCTCGCACCTTTACGCAAGAAGGCTTTATACAAATCTTCGGTAATCGCGCTGGAGCACACCAGCAGCTGGCAGCTTAACGTCGACATCACCGCCGCGAGAATAGCGGACAGCAGAATACCGGCAATCCACGGGTTGAACAGGATTTGCGCCAGTTCAATGAACACGCGTTCCGAGTTCTGATTCACCGCTCCGGCCAGTGCCGGGTTATTGTTAAAGTAAGCAATGCCGAAGAAGCCGACAGCCACCGCCCCCGCCAGACACAGGATCATCCAGCTCATACTGATGCGACGCGCGTGCACGATGCTGTGATGAGAATCCGCCGCCATAAAGCGCGCCAGAATATGCGGTTGACCAAAGTAGCCCAGCCCCCAGCCCATCAGGGAGATAATGGCGACAAAGTTCAGCCCCTTGAGCATATCCACATTCTCAATGCTCTTTTGTTTGATCACTTCCAGGGAGTCACCAAAACCGCCGACGCTGATGATCACCATAACAGGCGTCAGAATCAGGGCGAAAATCATCAGGCTGGCCTGGACGGTGTCTGTCCAGCTCACGGCCAGGAAGCCGCCAATAAAGGTGTAGATAATGGTGGCCGCCGCCCCCGCCCACAGCGCGGTTTCATAGCTCATGCCAAAGGTGCTTTCAAACAGACGCGCCCCTGCCACAATCCCCGATGCGCAATAAATGGTGAAAAACAGCAGGATAACCAGGGCAGAGATAATGCGCAGAACGCGACTTTTATCTTCAAAGCGCCCGGTAAAATAATCCGGCAGAGTCAGGGCGTTATCATTAAATTCAGTGTGGACGCGTAAACGTCCCGCCACCAGTTTCCAGTTAATCCATGCCCCTAACGTCAGACCAATCGCGATCCAGCTTTCAGAAATCCCCGACAGGAAAATCGCCCCCGGCAGACCCATCAGCAGCCAGCCGCTCATATCAGATGCGCCAGCGGATAATGCCGTCACAAACGGCCCAAGGCTGCGGCCGCCGAGAATATAGTCATCAAAGTTTTTGGTCGAACGCCATGCAATAAACCCTATCAATATCATGCCAAAGATATAGACACAAAACGTCACCAACATCGGTGTGCTAATAGCCATCAAAAGTCTCCAGATTTTATGTGCCGGCAATAATAAGAGCTGCCGTTTTATACCCTGCCGGAACGTGGCAATGGTGTTTATGTTTACCAGGGCGACCGTATCCTGCCGGAAGCGGTGGTCATTCACAATCGATTTAACACATCATTTACATCAAATTTTATTCGGGTGGGATACTATTTTTCTCCAGGTTGCACTCTCTCACATTTTTTAAGGTTGCACCTTTCAAAAGTGTTAACTGCCGCAGAGAAAAAGATTTGGTTATTGTTTTTATCCCATCCAGAAGCGTCTCTTCTTTTAACATTTCATTCATTTTTAAGCTTGCAAGGCAGGTCACATTTAACGAGGTTGCACAAAGTTGCAACATGGTGGATATTTCTCGATAACTATCAGCAGCACATATCAGAACAACAGGAGTAGACGGCATGGGAACCACCACGATGGGGGTTAAGCTGGACGACGCGACGCGCGAACGTATTAAAACAGCAGCAACACGAATTGATCGCACCCCACACTGGCTGATCAAACAGGCAATCTTTAATTATCTGGAAAAACTGGAAAGCGACGAGGCGTTACCGGAGTTGCCCGCCCTGCTGGCTGGCGCCGCCAATGAAGGCGATGAGTCAACCGCACAGCAGGAAGAAAACCACCAGCCTTTCCTTGAGTTTGCCGAGCAGATCCTGCCTCAGTCGGTCTCCCGCGCCGCGATTACCGCAGCTTACCGTCGCGCCGAAACCGATGCGGTGCCGATGTTAATGGAGCAGGCGCGTCTGCCGCAGCCGGTGGCTGAGCAGGCCCACAAGCTGGCCTATCAACTGGCGGAGAAACTGCGTAACCAGAAAACGGCCAGCGGTCGCGCCGGGATGGTGCAGGGACTGTTGCAGGAGTTCTCCCTCTCCTCGCAGGAAGGCGTCGCGCTGATGTGCCTTGCGGAAGCGCTGCTGCGTATCCCGGATAAAGCGACGCGTGACGCGCTCATCCGCGACAAAATCAGCAACGGCAACTGGCAGTCGCATATTGGCCGCAGCCCGTCGCTGTTTGTTAATGCCGCCACCTGGGGTCTGTTGTTTACCGGCAAGCTGGTCTCTACCCACAACGAAGCCAGTCTCTCTCGTTCGCTGAACCGGATTATCGGTAAGAGCGGCGAGCCGCTGATCCGCAAAGGCGTGGACATGGCAATGCGCCTGATGGGCGAGCAGTTCGTCACCGGCGAAACCATCGCCGAAGCGCTGGCGAATGCGCGTAAGCTGGAAGACAAGGGCTTCCGCTACTCCTACGATATGTTAGGCGAAGCGGCGCTGACCGCCGCCGATGCGCAGGCTTATATGGTTTCGTATCAGCAGGCTATTCACGCCATTGGCAAAGCGTCTAACGGACGCGGAATTTATGAAGGGCCGGGGATCTCCATCAAGCTTTCCGCCCTGCACCCACGCTACAGCCGCGCGCAGTATGACCGCGTGATGGAGGAGCTGTATCCGCGCCTGAAATCACTGACGCTGCTGGCGCGTCAGTATGATATCGGCATCAACATCGACGCCGAAGAAGCTGACCGTCTGGAAATCTCCCTCGACCTGCTGGAAAAACTTTGTTTTGAGCCGGAACTGGCTGGCTGGAACGGCATCGGTTTCGTGATTCAGGCTTATCAGAAACGCTGCCCGTTTGTGATTGATTATCTGATCGATCTCGCCACGCGTAGCCGTCGTCGCCTGATGATCCGCCTGGTGAAAGGCGCATACTGGGACAGTGAAATCAAACGCGCCCAAATGGACGGACTGGAGGGATACCCGGTTTACACCCGCAAGGTCTATACCGACGTGTCTTATCTGGCCTGCGCGAAAAAACTGCTCGCCGTACCGAATCTGATTTACCCGCAGTTTGCGACCCATAACGCCCATACTCTGGCGGCGATTTATCAACTGGCGGGGCAGAACTACTATCCGGGCCAGTATGAATTCCAGTGTCTGCACGGCATGGGCGAACCGCTGTACGAGCAGGTCACCGGTAAAGTGGCGGATGGCAAACTCAACCGTCCGTGTCGTATTTATGCCCCGGTCGGCACGCATGAAACGCTGCTGGCGTATCTGGTGCGCCGCCTGCTGGAAAACGGCGCCAACACCTCCTTCGTTAACCGTATTGCCGACGCCACGCTGCCGCTGGATGAACTGGTCGCCGACCCGGTGGAGGCCGTGGAAAAACTGGCGCAGCAAGAAGGGCAAACCGGCTTGCCGCATCCGAAAATCCCGCTGCCTCACGACCTCTACGGACAAGGCCGGGAAAACTCCGGCGGGTTAGATCTGGCGAACGAACACCGTCTGGCTTCCCTCTCCTCCGCCCTGTTGAACAATGCGCTGCAAAAATGGCAGGCCAAACCGATGCTGGAACAGCCAGTCGCTGACGGAGAGATGACGCCGGTGATCAACCCGGCAGAGCCGAAAGACATCGTCGGCTACGTGCGCGAAGCCAGCGCTGCGGACGTTGAACAAGCGCTGCAAAACGCGGTTAACAACGCCCCTATCTGGTTTGCCACGCCACCGCAGGAACGCGCCGCCATCCTGCAACGCGCAGCGGTATTAATGGAAGGCCAAATGCAGCAGCTGATTGGCATTCTGGTTCGTGAAGCCGGGAAAACCTTCAGTAATGCCATTGCAGAAGTACGCGAAGCGGTGGATTTCCTCCACTACTACGCCGGGCAGGTACGCGATGACTTTGATAACGAAACGCATCGTCCTTTAGGCCCGGTCGTCTGTATCAGCCCGTGGAACTTCCCGCTGGCCATCTTCACCGGACAAATTGCCGCTGCGCTGGCGGCGGGCAACAGCGTCCTGGCGAAACCGGCGGAACAAACGCCGCTGATTGCCGCCCAGGGCATCGCCATCTTACTGGAAGCCGGTGTTCCGCCGGGCGTAGTGCAGTTGCTGCCCGGCCAGGGGGAAACCGTTGGGGCGCAGTTAACCTCCGACGAGCGCGTACGCGGCGTGATGTTTACCGGCTCGACCGAAGTCGCCAGCTTATTGCAGCGTAACATCGCCACCCGTCTGGATGCGCAGGGTCGCCCGATTCCGCTGATTGCGGAAACCGGCGGGATGAACGCCATGATCGTGGACTCCTCCGCCCTTACCGAACAGGTGGTTGTGGATGTGCTGGCATCTGCGTTTGACAGCGCCGGGCAGCGCTGCTCGGCGCTGCGCATACTGTGCTTGCAGGATGATATCGCCGACCACACCCTGAAAATGCTGCGCGGGGCAATGGCGGAATGCCGCATGGGTAATCCGGGCCGTCTGACCACCGACATTGGCCCGGTTATCGATAACGAAGCCAAAACCAATATCGAGCGCCATATTCAGGCGATGCGTACGAAAGGTCGTCCGGTATTCCAGGCCGTACGTGAGAACAGCGATGATGCGCGCGAATGGCAAAGCGGCACCTTTGTTCCGCCAACGCTGATTGAGCTGGAAAGTTTTGATGAGCTGCAAAAAGAGATCTTCGGGCCGGTGCTGCATGTGGTGCGTTACACGCGCAACCACCTTCCCGAACTGATTGCGCAGATCAACGCCTCCGGCTACGGTCTGACGCTGGGCGTACATACCCGAATTGACGAGACCATTGCACAGGTCACCGGTTCAGCGCACGCAGGCAACCTGTACGTCAACCGTAATATGGTCGGCGCGGTCGTGGGCGTCCAGCCATTCGGCGGCGAAGGCTTGTCCGGCACCGGGCCGAAAGCGGGCGGTCCGCTCTATCTCTACCGTCTGTTGGCAAATCGCCCGGAAAACGCGCTGGGCATTACGCTTGCCCGTCAGGATGCGGACTACCCGGTAGATGCCCAGCTTAAAGCCGCGCTGACTCAGCCGCTTGACGCGCTGACCGGGTGGGCGGCGGATCGCCCGGCTTTGCATACGCTTTGTCAGCAGTTTAGCGAGCTGGCGCAGGCCGGAACCCAGCGTTTGCTGCCTGGCCCTACCGGTGAGCGCAATACCTGGACGTTACTGCCGCGTGAACGCGTATTGTGTCTGGCTGATGACGAGCAGGACGCTCTGGTGCAGGTCGCCGCCGTGACAGCGGTCGGGAGTCTGATTTTGTGGCCGGACGATGCCTTCCATCGCGAACTGGCGAAGCGCCTGCCCACAGCGGTTTGTGAACGTATTCAGTTTGCGAAAGCGGACTCGCTGACTTCGCAGCCGTTCGATGCGGTGATCTTCCACGGCGATTCCGATCAGCTACGGGCGCTGTGCGAGGCGGTAGCCGCCCGTGACGGCGCGATCGTGTCGGTACAGGGCTTTGCCCGTGGTGAAACCAATATCCTGCTGGAGCGTCTGTATATCGAACGCTCGCTCAGCGTTAACACCGCTGCGGCAGGTGGTAACGCCAGCCTGATGACAATTGGTTAAGGCTGTGGTTAATTAAGGCTTTGGAAAATGCCCGGTGGCGCTACGGCTCACCGGGCCTACAAAACACATTTGTAGGCCGGATCAGGCAAAGCCGCCATCCGGCAATGTTTTAGAGCCAGAGGGAAGTATGAAGCGAATTATATTCACATGCGCTGCGCTGCTACTCAGCGCTCCGGCACTGGCCGATGACTGCGCCAACGCCAGCACGCAAATGGAGATGAACACCTGCGCCGCCGCGCAATTTCAAACCGCCGATAAAAAACTCAATGAGACGTACCAGAATGCGCTAAAACGCGCCGAACCGCCGCAGCGTGACTTGCTGAAAAAAGCGCAAATCGCCTGGATTGCCCTGCGGGACGCCGACTGCGCGCTGGTCAGTTCCGGCACGGAAGGCGGCAGTATACAGCCGATGATCGCCAGCCAGTGCATGACGGACAAAACGGACGAACGCGAAGCGTTTTTAGCTTCGCTGCTGCAATGTGAGGAAGGTGATTTGAGCTGTCCGTTGCCGCCTGCCGGTTAACGTACGCGAATGCCTTCAATAATCATCCGCTGTACGCTTTCGACCGTTTGATTGAAAAAGGCTTCATCACGCAGCGTTGCGCCCGTTACCGCTTCGACCTGAGGCGCAAAATCGGCGTAATGCTGCGTTGAAGCCCAAATCATAAAGATCAGGTGATGCGGATCGACGGGCGCCAGTTTTCCACTGTTTACCCATCCGGCAATCAATGCCGATTTTTCGTCAATCAGCGCCTTCAAATCCCCGGTCAGTTCTTCCATCAGCAACGGCGCGCCCGCCAGCATCTCCATGCAAAAAAGCCGGGAAGCCTGCGGATAATCACGGGAGACCTCCAGTTTAAGACGGATGTACTCTTTGATCGCCACCAGCGGCGCGAAATCTTCACGAAAGGCCTTTAACGGCGCCAGCCAGATATCAAGGATTTGCCGCAGTACGGCGACATAAAGCGCCTCTTTCGACGGGTAATAATAGAGCAAATTGGTTTTGGACACTCCCGCCTGCTCAGCCACCTGCTCCAGACGTGAACCATGAATACCGTACTGGGAAAACGTGTTTAATGCAGCGGTTAAAATCGCCTGGCGCTTGGCGCTGACGGCCTGTGAACGTTTACCTGTTTTTTTCTCTGCGCGTTGAACCATGCGCCCTCTCCTTGTTTTATTGCCGCCAGGATACCGTGGCAACGGCGCTTTTTTCTTTTTGAACGTCAGGACGCTTAGTTTGCGTCGCCTGCTGCGACACTTCAATCTTACGGACAAAAAAACCGCCGGAGGAACCGGCGGCGGTGGCATCATAACGTTTACCAGCGGCATGCGCTAAACATTATGGCGTTAACTTACAGGCTAGCTGTTACGGTTACCGTGACTGCTTTTGCCCCCTTTTTTGCCTGCTTCTGATGCACGCTGCGGGTCATTCTTAAAGTTGCCCCCGCTGTGCTGGCCACCTTTACGACCTGCTTCTGATGCTCTTTCGCGGTCTTCCGCAAAATTACCGGAACCGCCCCGATGGTTTGCCATTACTGACCTCCGTCATAGATTAGACATCATATTGCATCGGTGTTGAGGAAGATCTCCTCACGCGGCATATGGCAGACGCCACAATTATTGCCACGCGGAACTAAGCTTAGCGAAGTTACCCCGACTGACCAGTAAATCGTAATATTCTGCAACAGGTTCGTCAGGGGGACAGGAATAATCCCCCCAGGAAATCAATAAGCCTCTCTTATGGTTAAAGAAATCCGAACGGCGAAAAATGTATCATTTTGCAACAAAAACGACGCTGATAAATCTTGTTATAAATCAAAGAAATGGTTGTGATATTTGCACTCTCTCCAGGACGTCATATCTTTAAATAGAGGTAGCGAATCGCTACGGACACGGTTAACTCGAGGAGTAGTGCAAAATGGCAAAAATTCTGGTGCTTTATTATTCCATGTACGGACACATCGAAACTATGGCGCATGCGGTGGCGGAAGGGGCAAACAAGGTGGACGGCGCAGAAGTCATTATCAAACGCGTACCGGAAACGATGCAGCCTGAAATCTTCGCAAAGGCCGGAGGTAAAACACAAAACGCACCAGTCGCAACCCCGCAGGAACTGCCTGATTACGACGCCATCATTTTTGGTACGCCGACGCGCTTTGGCAATATGTCAGGCCAGATGCGCACCTTCCTGGACCAAACGGGCGGTTTGTGGGCATCCGGCGCGCTGTATGGAAAACTCGCCAGCGTATTCAGCTCGACAGGCACCGGCGGCGGTCAGGAACAAACCATTACCTCAACCTGGACCACGCTGGCTCACCACGGCATGGTGATTGTCCCTATCGGTTACGCCGCGCAGGAACTGTTTGACGTCTCGCAGGTTCGCGGCGGTACGCCATACGGCGCCACCACAATTGCCGGGGGCGATGGTTCACGCCAGCCAAGCCAGGAAGAACTTTCTATCGCTCGCTATCAGGGTGAATATGTTGCAGGTCTGGCAGTAAAACTCAACGGCTAATCTTCAACAGGAGGATTCGAATGCCAACTCAAGAAGCGAAGGCTCATCACGTCGGCGAATGGGCAAGTCTGCGTAATACATCACCAGAAATAGCCGAAGCCATTTTTGAAGTCGCGAAGTATGACGAGAAACTGGCTGAAAAAATTTGGGAGGAAGGCAGCGACGAAGTGTTGCTTAAAGCCTTTGAGAAGACGGATAAAGATTCGCTATTTTGGGGCGAACAAACCATCGAACGTAAAAATGTCTGACCTTTTCTCCCCCGCCTGCGCGGGGGAGAACCTCTGCTATTTTGCTGCGCTGTTCAACACGTTATCGAACTTATCAAGAGGACAGAAGCCGTTTGCGTCTATCGGGCATCCCGCCAGTTCCAGCGTGACGCGCTGCGCCGGTGATTTCAGCGTCAGGACGTCCGCGTTACGCAACTGCTGCGAGCTCTGATACACATATTCGATTTTCATCAGGTCGCGATTGCCTTTGCTGTCATGCCAGCGCTGGAACACAATCTTGCCGCCAATCGGGGTGCGTTCGTACTGATCGTGCAACTGGTAAGGTTTGAAATCCAGCGCCGTCAGCAGCGAAGCAATATTCGAGTCATGCCCCACCAGAACGGTAATTTTCGGCGCGCTGCTACGGTCAGTCACCAGCGCTTTATCAATATATTTGACCAGCGGTTTGGCGACGTTGCGCGCCACTTCACCCGAGGTAAACAGGCTGTCCTGATACCCGTTCTTCAGCTTTGACAGGACTTTCCACTGCTGATCGGATTTAATCTCGCCCCAGGCGACCTGATCCATCGGGAAACCTTCGTAGTATTGCAGCGTAAACGCATCCACCAGCGAGTTGCCGACTTTCAGCGGCCCCGAAACGCCAGGCTCCTCCTGATACTTCGCGCTAAAGGCGTCTTTGGCTTCGGTCAGCGAACACTGCTGTTTTTCTTTGCAGGACGGTGAATCTTTGTAGTCCGTCATCTGCGCCAGCAGTTGATAGCTGTCGTCAAGCTGCATCTGGCTGCGCTCTTTTTCCATCGCCTGCACCGCTTTCTGACTAAACGCCGCAGAGTCATCGGTGATCACCGGATTAAACGTTGGGTCCATCGTGCCCATTTTTTCCTGATGATGTACCGGAATGTCGCACCCAGGGAAAGCGCCGGTGATAAAGAATTGTGCCGTCGCGACGGTGCGTTGCAGACTGTTGGCATAGGTATATACCGTGTCCGGCGTCGGGCATTCGCCTGACGTGACCATCCCCTGCTCCGCCAGCCATTCTCGCATGTAGTGGCCCATATAAATTTCCAGCACACCGCCTTTCGTGGTGAGCTGCCCGCCAGGCACATCCCACTCCGGCCACTGATTCGGCGTGGACTGCTCCAGCACGCTGCCATTATTGGCCAACGGCGCGCGCAAGTTGTGTCGGCTCATCATCAACACTTGTTGCAGTTGATAACCTTCCGGCGTTGTCTGCGCTTGCGCGGCGGACGACAATAAAACAGCCCCTGCCACAGCGGCGGCGAGTATCGATTTTTTCATCCCTACAACCTCTTGTTGTTATCAATCCTCATAGAGTGTGACAGAAATATGACATTTTTCCGGGAACGGTTTCGCAAAACGGGAGATTCCAGAAGATAACCGGCAGGTCAGCATGTTCCGGTTATTCCGAGATAAAAACCTCATACTTAATATTGCGGGCGCAATAAAAAGTGCCGTCCGTCAGATACAGTTCACGAAATCGCGTGTTATCAGAGATGTTGTCCAGCAGGGAACGCTCCGTATCGACAAATTCTTTTTGCACGCGGTAATGAACGGCGTTCTCCGTTTCAAAAGAGACATATTCCGTGGTGGCGTAGGGCTTATTTTTTGATTTCACGTACACGATATATTGCACGGTACTGGCCGTCAGCCCCGTTTTCGCCGCGATCTCTTTGAGACTCAACGTCTCAGAGGCATAAAGCGCCTGAACCTGCGCTATGCGTCGGTGATTATACGCCGTCACCCGAAGGCTCAGTTTCAGCCGATAAGCCATATTCCGCACGGCGGTAATATTGGTGTGAAGCAGTTGCGCTATCTGCTCGGTTGTGAGGATGCCCGCGTTTTCCCGCAGAATCGCAAGGCTTTCGTCGTTCCAGATAAATGCCATTGGGTATCTCTCCGTACGCGTCGTTCATCGCGCCGCCAGGCGCGCAAACGTGGCCTCTAACTCAGGCGGCTTACGCATACCCTGGTGTAGCTCCAGAACGCGTCCTTCGGGGTCAATCAGTACGGAGGTCGGCGTGCCGATCACCTGATAACGTTCCTGGGTAATGTTGAGCTGATCGCGCACCACCGGATAGGTTATCTGATGCTTTGCCAGCAGATCGTTAATCCTGACCGTTTCAGGGTCGGTATTGACCGCCACAACCACCACTTTATCGCCCCATTTTTTGCTCAGCGCTTCCAGCGTGTCCATTTCCGCCAGACACCCCCCGCATCCCGCAGACCAAAAATTCAGGTACACCGCCTTTCCTTGCCAGCGTTCAAGGCCTGACTCCTGGCCTTGCAGATCAAACGCCGCCAGCGCCGGGGCCGGTGCCCCGACCGCCAGCTTTTCTTCTTTACACCCGCTTATCAGGATCGCCGCCGCGAGTAGCAGCACATTATGCCAGCGCATGTTGATTGGCCTCCTCACCCAGATATTTACCGTGTTGCAGCCGCAGAATACGGTCGGCAAACTGCCCAAGCGCAGGGTTGTGCGTCACCATCACAATCGTGCGCCCCTGACGATGCAGATCGGTGAGCAGATCCAGCACCCGCTGCTCATTCTCTTCATCCAGGTTGCCCGTCGGTTCATCCGCGAAAATAACCGGCGGTTCGTTGACCAGCGCCCGGGCGATACACACACGCTGCTGCTCACCACCGGAAAGCTGGCTCGGCAGGTGCGTCACACGATGCCCAAGCCCTACCTGCTCCAGCACTTTCCTCGCCGCCGCTTCATCCACCACGCTGTGGTAATGCTGGGCGAGCATGATGTTTTCCAGCGCAGTTAAGAACGGGATCAGATGGAACTGCTGAAATACCAGGCCGATTTTCTCGGCGCGAAAGCGACGACGCCCCTCTTCATCCAGCGCGGCGGCATCGGTGCCGTCAAGAAACACCTGCCCTTCCGTCGCCGTATCAAGGCACGTCAGAATATTCATCAGCGTGGTTTTACCAGAACCAGAAGCGCCCATAATGGCGACAAATTCACCCTGCGCAATGCGCAGATTAATGTCATCCAGGGCGGTAACGTCACCGAACCGTTTGTATAAGTGGCGGGTTTCGATCGCCACCTGAGGGATATGCGTAACGGACATGGCGCTACTCTCCTTTCAGCACTTTAGCAGGCTCGACGCTTACCGCGCGTCGCACCGGAACAATCGCCGCCAGAATGGCGACCAGTAAAGACAACACCAGAGTAATGGGCAACACCGGCAGACGCAGCGAAATGGCGGCATTAAACACCGTTAATCCCAACAGTTGCGCCAGCAAATATCCCAGTACCCAGCCGCACGCCACCGCCGCCAGCGCGATGATGCTGGTTTCCAGCAGAATTTGCCGCACGATATCGCCGTTGCTGGAACCAAGCGCTTTTTGCAGCGCAAACTCGCGCGCCCGCTCGCCGACAATCGCCATCAGCGTGGTATTCACGCACAGCGAAGAGAGCGCCAGAATCACGATCGAGACCAGTCCCATCAGACCTTTAATTTTATCCAGCACCTGCCCTTCGGAAGCAGAGACCTTACGCACCGGACGAATCTCCAGGTCAGGATACTGCGCCTGCAACCGGCTGGCATAGTTCTCCACCTGGCCGACATCGTTACTGACGCTCAGCAAGCCGTGGCTGATTTTGCCCGGCTGATGCAGCCAGGCCTGCGCCACGTCAAGGCTGACGATCAGCATGTTGTCCGTCGCATCGCCAGACTCCACAATGCCTTTAATCTGCAAATTCTTACGCTGATTGTGATCCACCAGCGTGATGCTGTCGCCCGGCTGCACGTTGAGGCGTTCCGCCAGTTTGACGCCGATCATCGCGTTACGGTCGTCAAAACTGACGCCAATCCAGCTACCGGTGACCTGCCAGTACGGCACCAGTTTTTGCAGCGACTCGAACCACACGCCAACCATCACCACTTTTTCCAGCTCGGTGCGCGCCATGCCGTACAACCACGGACTGGCGCCATGCACCAGCCCCTGCGGCGCCTGATCGAGAATGCTCTGCAACTCCTGCTGCGGCATACTGGAACCGTGCCCCGGCCCGATGTAAAAATTCGCGCCGAAGGTGCGCAGTTCTTCGCTCATTTTGGTGTTAATGTCGAACCAGACGGCAGAAAGCGCCGTCACGATGGTCGCCCCCACCATCAGCGCGGCAAACACCACGCTGACCCGCTGAAAACGCAGACGCAGCGCCCGCCACACCAGCAGCCAGAGCATGGTACGTTTAGCGGCCATACAGCACCTCCACAGGATACAGTCGGGCGATCCGCCGGGCCGGGAACCAGGTGCCGATCAACGCAATCAGTACCGCAATCACCAGTACGCACGGCACCACAATCCAGGCAAAATTAAGCGGCGCGTCGAAGAGCATGACGCCAATCGCTTTCGCCAGCCCCCACCCGGCAATACATCCCAGCGCGCCGCCCGCCAGCCCGCTGGACGCCGCTTCCAGGTAGAACAGCAGCATGATTTGCCACTGTCGCGCACCCAGCGCCTTCATCAAACCGATCTCTTTGGCGCGTTCCATAATGGTGCTGGTCATCAGCGAGGCGATCCCCATTGCGGAAGCCGCCAGCGCCGCGACGGTAACGACCGCCATCAGCAGCTGAATTTTATCAATCACCACCCCTTCAGACGCCGCGACCTGCCATACCGGGCGCACTTCCGCGCCGGAAATCGCCTCTTCCAGCTGATGCGCGATCGACGACACATAGGCCGTGCAATACCAGAGGTCGTACTCTTCGGCATTGAGCGCGTCCAGGTTTTCCCGCGCGCGGCGGGACAGCTCGTTTTCCGGCACCGTCAGCGCCGAGACGCGAATCGCCTGCACTTTTCCGGGTAGCCCCAGCAGGTGCTGTACCGTGCTTAGCGGCATCACCAGTTGGTTATCTTCATCGCCGCCGCTGGAGAGGATACCGCTGACGGTGACCTGCGCCGCTTCGCCTTCGGTACGTAATGTCAGCTTATCACCGGGTTTCCAGCCCATTTGCCGCGCCAGCGCGTGCCCGACTAAGGTCTGCGGCTCTGCGCCTGCGGGTTCCTGCGGCCAGTCGCCGGTCACCTGCCAGTATGGGCTGACCGTTTTCTGCCCCGTCTCATATCCCTCTTCATCAGGAATATCCACTGGCTGACTGAAGAAAGTGCCCAGAATCCGCACCGGTTCTCCCTCCACGCTGGCTTCGCCGCCGAGCATCGGCGCAAACCCGACAATGTTGTTTCGCCAGAAGATATCTTTGATGTTCGGCAGTTCGGATTCATCAAGAAAATCCTGACCGGAAAGCGGATTACTGCTCTCACTAAACAGCGCGGGCAGCGCAGCCTGTCCGGCGGGTTCAATCAAAATGTTCGCACCATAAGACTTCAGCTCTCTGGACATTTTGTCGCCGATATCAATGGACACCGCCAGCAGCGCCGAGATCAGGCTGGAGGCCAGAAAAACGGTGATTATCGCCAGCACTTTGCGGCGTAAATTGCGCCCCCAGGATTGTCGTAACATCCGCCACAGCATGATTATTCCTCCCTCATGTCGGCAGGAACAAACTGCTCCGGCGTTTCACGGAAGCGTTCATAGTTAGCCTCTGACGAGAAGAACCAGGTCTTGCCGCCATAGCTGTATTTGTAATCGGCTGAGGTATTGGTCAACGTTGAACCATCGACCGGATCGGTCACTTTAATAGTCATGACCGTCGAGAAGTAGTTCACCCCTGTCGCCAGTTCTTTACCGGGGATCACCAGCTCTTTTTCATCATTGTGCCAGTTTTCAATCGGCACCGGGTTACAACCACCAGCCTTGCCGATAGACGGAATAAAAATATGCACTCCGCAGGCGACGCAGATAACCTGATTGCCCTCCATGACATAACCCTGATCGCCGCACAGCAGGCAGGCGTCGAACACCACGCCAAAACGCAGCTTGTCGGGATAGCGGTTAATCACGAAGAAGCGCACCGCTTTGCCATCGTCCGCCACCCAGACGAAACGATGCAGTTTACCGTCACGAAGCTGTTCGACCGGCAGGCGCACCATGCCATCGCTCCCCAGCGTTACGGGCACGGCTTCAGAGAGTTGCGGCGGCTGCGAGGCCACTTTATCCCACCACAGCTGGCCTGCGATAACGACCACCGCGCAGCCGATTGTGACCAGCCACAGCCGCAAAGCGTTGCGACGCTGCGCCAGCGCCAGACGGTGAGCGATCGGTTCTTCGGTTTCCCGCGTCTGTCGAAAAGCCCGCAACAGCGCCGGAAGCCAGCACAGCGCCAGGGCCAGCAGCAGCGCGGCTCCCGCCCAGTTATACAGCGCCGTGTTATTTGTGACTTTCGCCACGAAGCTCAGCAGTGATTTTCCCAGCGGAACAACCTGTAATTTCATCAGCAACAACAGCAGGTTGCCGCTCAGCGGCAGCCAGATCATCACCAGCAGAATCAGCGTTAACGGCCAGTACAGGCCGCGAATACGCCGCAGCAGCATCGCGCAGAGTACGCCCGCCAGACAGAGGATCGCAAAAGCGAGAACGACGGCCGTCAGGTTTAACAGCAGGTCAGTATTCAGCACATGCGTACTGGTCAGCCCGCCCAGATTAGGGTCCAGCGCCCAATGGCGGGCAGCGCCAAAAATCAGAATCCCCTGCCACAGATAGCGGATACGCGTTGAGGCCCACCAGAAACTGAGGACAAACAGCAGCGATACCATGACCTCCGCCCCAACCAGCAGCAGTTGTACCGGTTGGCTGCCGTGAATAAACAGTCCCGCCAGCACGCCGGCAATCAGCCCGGTCAGCAGCGTCCAGGTCAGTGGACGTAAAGAGGGAGGATCGTTTCGACTCCAGAGAACACCGGAAAGAAGCGCAATGCAGAAAAAGACCTGTAGCGTCGTGACGAAAAAGTAACTCATAACTTCGACTCTGTACGGCGGGTTGAATTAGGCGACGGGCATATGATCGGTCTGACCAACGCGCCAGAAGGGGGAATCCTCCAGGCGCGTTGGTTAGTCGGTTTTAGTTCAGACCGACATATTTAAACTCGTAGCTCACATCAAACGGTTTCCACCAGCGGCCTACGCCTGTTTCGCTGTCAGTATGGCGATGCATCCCGGCTTTTGATGGCGGTTCAATGTGGTAGGTCACTTTATAGTTGCCCACGCCCATCATTTTGATGTTCGCGCCATAGTGCGGGCCGTCGCTGGCAACCATCGGCATGAAGGTGCCTTCCTGTTTTTCGCCCGTGTCATTGTTGACCAGGGTGTAGCTGATGGTCAGGTACGGGATCCATTCCCCTGCGCCAAAGCCGTTTTTATTGCCTTCTACAGCGTGGATATCCGCTTCAAGGTGAACATCGGCTTTTGCTGCCGGTAAGCCCATGCCGCGCGGTTCCATATCAATCGGTTGCAGGTAAACGGCCGCCAGCTCCATTTCATTCATGGTGACAGGCTCGCCTGCCGGGTACTCTTTAAAAGCAAACGCGGCTGGCGCAGTGAAAATGCTGGCCATCACTGCGCTGGCAATCAGGGTTTTCTTCATGGTCATCAAACGTATCCTCTCGTCTAAAACAACGGCTATACAACGATTATGGGTTATTTTTTATCGTCTCCCCGGGAACCGCGCTTTTGCGCCGCATCACCCACAGCGCCACCAGCGCCGCGAGCAGCAATACGACCTGCGGTAACAACGTTTCCACGTAGGGATAAATCCCCAGCCAGCTGATTTCAGGGAAGCCGTTAATCAACGTAGGCTGGAACAGTTTGCCTTCCACCAGTTCCAGAACACCTTTGCCCGCAAAGACGAAGGCCATCAGATACATGAAACTGCCGGTAAACATAAAGAAGGGTTTCAGCGGCAGGCGTACCACTGAGTAACGCATCACCAGCCAGGCGAGCAGCAGCACCACGCAGCCAATCACAAAACCGGCGCCAATCGCCATATGGCCGGACACGGTGTTTGCATCGCCAATCAGAGCGTAATAGAACAGCACCGTTTCCGCCCCTTCGCGGTACACCGCCAGGAAGCTGGTCAGCCATAGTCCGACCAGGGAGCCTCGCGACAGGGAATGAGACAGTTTACCTTCCAGCCAGGCTTTCCAGTGGCGCGCTTCCACTTTGGACAGCAGCCAGTAACTCATAAAGAACAGCATCACGACGGCAATCAGCATCGTTATGCCTTCCAGCAGTTCACGGCTGGCGCCGGAGTTAGTAAACAGCATCTGGAAGATAGCGGCGGTGATGACGCTGGCGATCAGCGCCACAATTACCGACTGACGAATAAGCGGCAGCTTATCCTGATGGTTGTTTTTCACCATGTAAGCCACGATTGCCGCCACAATCAGCAGCGCTTCCAGCCCCTCGCGCACGATGATCATCAGACTATAGAGCAGCAGACTCCACTGGGTTTCTTCGCCTTCGCCCAGCATCGTCACGGCTTTTTGCAGATCCTGCGCCAGCGCGCTGGCCTCCGCATTCAGGCGCTCAACCGGCTGACCGGCCTTCATCAGACTGACCAGGCGGGTAAAATACGCCTCCAGCGTGGTTTTAAATGCCGAATCGCGAGAGCCGATTTTGTTTTCCATGCCGCTGGCTTCGAAGCGGTCGAAGTAGGTATCCTGGATATCCAGAATCGCATTCTTCGCATCGCCGCCCTGATAGCGCGCTATCGCGTCCTGAATGCTCTGGTTAATTCCCGTCGTCACCTCAGCCCAGTCGGTACGGTTATTTCCCTCGTCCGCCGCCGGAATGTTGTCTGCGCTTTGCGCTGTGGCAACCTGCTGATCGTCACGGGTGGTCGGCAAGCCGGGTAAGATATCCTCGATATCCTGTAGCAGCGTAGTGACCTGATAAGAGACATCGTTGAGATGGTCAGGTTGCGCGGTCAGCGCAATCAGGGATGAGAATTGTTGATTAATGGCGGCGGCATCTTTTGCAGAACGGTTTTGTCTGAGGGACATCTCCATCTCAGAGTTTTTAAAGCCCTGATAGTGCGCCTGTTGAACGTGCTGACTGGCAACGCTGTAGTTCCCGGCCTGATATTCAGTGACCGCCTGCGCCAGCAGATCGTCGATCGTCCTGAAACTCTCCTGCCAGTGAACGGCAATGTCGTCTCTGGACAGCGCGTTGTGCTGCTCTTCGGCCACCAGACGATGTCCGCCATCCAGCACCGGTTCCACTTCGCGCAGTGCGGCTTTCAGCCAGTCAATGCGCGCCTGAACGTCAGCGAGCGGTTTTTTCTCGCCAATCATTCGACGGATCTCGCCGAATGCGCTCTCCATCTCGTAACTTTTGCGCGCGGAAATGTTGATGCGGATCGGCCCTTCCAGGTTCTCGAACACCTCGAAATAGGCCATTTGTACCGTGCGGCGCGCCTCGTCGGTATGCTGTTGCTGATAAAGTTCCGCTGTTTTATCAAGACGTTGTTCGATATCTTCAATCAAAGGCGCATAATTCGTCGACGCCCAGACACTCATGCTTATAAACAAGCCAAAGAGAGTAACCAACAAAGAGTTACGGAAGTTACGCACGTGCACACCGCCAAAGAATACAAATGATAATTATTATCATTATATCTTTTTGTCGCGTTGTACATGACCTGGATCATAAAAATGTCAGCAGACGACAAGTTATGTAAACTTATTTCATCAAATCGTGATGAACACACACATTATGCGTTGATAAAAGGGACGTTATCTCCCTGTTTTTCTCATGGAATTAACAGCAAGGCAGGCGCGGTAACAGAGGAATAAATCCCCCTGCCGACAGTGATGTTATTCATTATCGGCAGGCAGAAATAAAACGCGTTATTGCGTACAGCAATATTCAAAGATTAAGGTTATTTCGATCGCTGGCAAGACGCTGTAAGAATTGACCATATCCCTGCGGCCCCATCCAGTAGTTAATACTTTTCTCAACGCCGGTTGATGTCAACGTCGCACCGGAAATACCGTCAACGGTATATTCATCGGCATGTTCAGGTTTATCTTGTACTATTTTCAATGCAGGATGTCCGCTGTTATCTAATAATCGTTTCCCTGGCCACTGTTTGCGCCAGTTGGCGTCTTCCACCCTAGCCCCCAGAAACGGCGTTTCCCGTTGCTGATAATAATACAGATTTCTCACCGTACGACCGTCCAGCCCCAGAGCAAGAAACGCATGCATCATGGATTTCGCGCCTTTACCGATAACCGGAATGATAACCTGCTGAATTTCATTATTTTTATCTTTCACAAAGAACACATCCGCCACCGTACAGCGCTGACGAACCTGCGCTGGGTCGCGTTCAGGGGCAAGTTTTTCACACTTCTGGCGCGCGGCGTCCATGCTGCTTTCAGCCACCAGCTCGCCGGAATCTAAATTAACATGGCGTTGAATAATATAACGATGATAGAGCGTTTCGACTGATTTTTTATCCTGGGTCTCTGATTTCATCAGGCCCGCAGCGTGTAAAATCGCCGCCTGTTTTTCCTCCCCTGTCGGCTCCGTCATTTCTCCCTGGAACAGCATAAACCATGCCGCCGCCGCAACAAAAATAAGGACACAAAGCACCATCATTGATGCAACAATAATTTTACCCTTGCGCATTGAATTGTTATCCCTGTCAAAATGGAAATCGAAAAAATCGCCTGAACGTATCACAGACTTTCATTCAATTAAAACAGATATGCCATTATCAATTCAGGTTTGCAACGTCAGGCAGCGGTAAAAAATAATAACTGGCGTCAGTAAAAAAGCAGTAAAAATAACAAAAAACACGCTCTCCGCTCGTTTTACACATCCTGACAATAGGTTAAAAAATGCCGGGTTTCCCCGGCACGCTATCAAAACATGGCTGCCCGCCACAGACGTAACTTCATGCCCCAGTAGCTGGTCCAGCCGCTGGTCGTGGTTACCACCTGCCCCTTCGACACCACCACCAGCGTTGGCGTGACGCTGATTTCCCAGTTTCGTGATATCTCACCGCCGCTATCATTCACGACGGGGAACGTCACCCCTTTACGCGATAACCAGCGGGAAACCTCCCCGTCATTACCGGAACGCAGCGCGATGGTCATGACGTTCTCCCCTTCCGACTGCAAACGGGCGACATCCGGCGTAGTGAAACGGCAGATACCGCACCAGCTCGCCCAGAAGTAGAGCAGCACCGGGCGCTCTTCACTGATCGACGCCAGCGTTACGGTTTCCCCGTCCAGCGTATGCAGCGGCGTGCTGTCAAACATGGCTGGCATCTGCGGAGAACGCCAGACATCCAGCAGGATTATCACGCCTGCCAGCAGAACCAGTAAGATCGCGCCTTCACGCAGCCAGCGGCGCAGTTTACTGAGCATGGGCCACCGCCAGTTTTTCTTTCACCACCGCCTCAAGGGTCTCCCACGATACCGCGCCGGGGATCATCTCGTCGCCAATGATGGTTGCCGGCGTCCCCTGAACGCCAACCAGCCGGGCGAGTTGCAGATTGGTGCTCAACGTCTCCATGCTTTTCTCATCCAGCGTAACCGGCGTGGCGGCGGACTTTTCCTGCGCCTGTTTAATACTGGCGGTGGTGTGGTAGCCCTTTTTCTGCATCAGTTTCTCATGCAGCGCTAAAAACTGCTGCGGGTGCTCACGCCAGGTGGTTAACGCGGTACGCGCCGACAGTACCGAGCTTTCGCCCTTAAACGGCAGCGGCTTAATCACTACCGCGACCTGCGGATACTTTTGCACGATCTTCTCCAGCAACGGATCAAGCTGCTTGCAGTACGGGCAGTTGTAGTCCGTAAAGTTGACGAGCGTCAGCGTCGCCTTCTCCGCGCCTATCCGTGGGCTGGCAGGATCGTTAAACAGCGCTTCCTGGATCAGCGCTTCAATTTGCTTTTCCTGCTCCGGCGTAAACGGCGCGGGTTCTTTCGCCACGCTCAGACCGGTAAACAACGCTAACAGCATAATCATCAGATATTTCATGGCGTAACTCCTTTCGCATCGCGCAACGTTTGCAGCACCGCATCGCGCGTCAGCAGCGTGGGCAATGACTGACCCTGCGGTAAACCGGGGCCATAAATCTGGTTAAACGGCACAGCCACCTGGCCGCGTTTTTTCAAAAAGTCGGTGATGTCATCCGCAGGCAGCGTCCAGTCGCCGCGCAATGCGACAACATCCGGCTGTTGCAGCGCATCCTGTATCTCTTCTCGCTGTAACACGTTGTACTTATTGACCTTGCAGGTAATGCACCACTCAGCGGTAACGTCAATGAATACGCGTTTGTGCTGCGCAAGCGCGTCCTGGATCGCCTGTTCGCTCAACGGCTGCCAGACGACGCGCTCTTTCGCCGGGCTGCCTGTCGCGTATCCCAGATGCGGCAGCAGGAGCGTCGCCAGCCAGATCGCCGAACCGAGCATCATAACGCCCAGTACGCGCCGCAATCCGTTCATCCAGCGTCCGGGGCGCGGCAGGCGCAGCGCCAGACCAGGGCGTAGCGCGACAAACAGCCACGGCAGGCTCATCCCCACCCCGAGCGCCAGAAACAGCCCCCATAACACCGGGAAGGAGGCCGTCAACGCCACCGCAACGGCCGTCCCGAGAAACGGCGCGCTGCACGGCGTCGCCAGCAGCGTGGCAAACGCGCCCTGCCAGAAATGACCGGCCATCCCGTTGCCGCCGTGGGTGGCAAGTCGGGTTGTCATCGCGGAAGGCAGACGGAATTCAAACAGCCCGAACAGGCTGGCGCTGAAGATCAACATCACCAACACCATAAACCCGATAAACCACGGACTCTGGAACTGAATGCCCCACCCGAGCGCCTGATGGGTCAGCCGCAGAACGGTCATTAGCATCGCCAGCGCCATAAAAGAGGCAATAATCCCGGCAACCGACGCCAGAAACTGCCGCCGTATCCGCTGACGACTTTTCTCTTCGACGAGCAGAATCGAGCCGAGCTTCATCCCCAGTACGGGCAGCACGCAGGGCATCAGGTTGAGAATCAACCCACCCGCCAGCGCCATCAACATCACCTGCCAGAGCGGCAGTTCGGCGCTATCGGCCATTTTTGCCGTCGTACTGCCGATCGCCAGGGTGCTTTCCTGAGCCACGCCGTCATTCGCCAGTACCAGCGTGACCGTTTGACCACGCAAATCGGGCGCCCCTTCTCCCCAGCCATCGCTGACAGGAACCGTCGCCAGCAGTTTTTCGCCCTCAACACGCAGTTGCGGCTTGCCAAAATCAGCGTTATCAACGGTGTCGAGAAACAATGCTGGCGATGACCAGCCTCCGGCACGCGTGGCTTCAACCACCAGCGCACCTGGACGAGCGCCCACGCTGAGCGTCTGCGTCAGCCCCCGGGAGAGCGGGATCTGCCCCATCGCCTGGGCATAGTCATGCGCGAACGCCGGGTCATGCGCCGAAGGTTTGAGGGTAAAGGGGTAATCGGTCAACAGGCAGACATTGCTGCAAGTGGACAAGGTCAGCACACCGCTGAGCATCGCGGGTGACGGACCGCGAACCGTCATTGGGAAGGTCACGCGGTGGTGATAACCCTGAGTGGTCATACCGGCGACGTCAAAGCGCGACGGCGTCGGCCAGAACCAGTCAACCGCAGGCATATTTTCTTTCCAGGCAATGGCGGGTGCCACGCCCCCTTCCCCCGGCGAACGCCAGTAGGTTTTCCAGCCGTTTTCCAGTTTTACATCCAACAGTAACCGGGTTTCGCCTTCCGGGGACGTGTCCGCGCGCAGGCGGACGCTGGCATGGTCGTTATCCGGCGAGCGCAGCCAGCCGCTTTCTGCCGCCCACGAGACGGGCAGCCATAGCAATAACAGACAGCACAAAGTCTGCCTGAAAACAGTGATCATATTTTTTCTCCGTGAACAGGTAATTAACAGTCAGCAACGGCCTGACTGTCATTCACGGAATACGCAGAAGCGTAGATGGACTCTGAGTGTGGGAGGCGAGATTGCTCGCGGTGGAAAGAATGGCAGGCGTACGGCGCGTACGGGCGCCAGCAGGGACAATAACAGACACAGCGCGAGAATCGCCCCTTCAAACAGCACGGGCGGCGCGGCAAGCAATGATTTCGCGCTGAGTTCGCATGGCGTCACGGGCGAGGCATCATCAGCAGACGAGCTATCCGCCTGAGTGACGACCGCCGTCGCGGCTGGCGCCATCTGCAAGGCGTGCAGACCCGCCATGCGCTGCGCGGTGCACACTATCACCACAACACATGCCAGGCAGAGGAACCACCATCCCAGTTGTTGACGTTTCGCCATGACATCCTCACTGATTGACGCGAGTTATCTTAGCCACTGACAAGGTTTTAGCAACCTTTGCGCTGTAAAGTTATGTCGGCGTCGCCCCGCTCATTACAGGCGAAACGCATTAGTTTTAATAATGATTTTGCTGTTTTCATACGCATCTTTCGGGTTTACCCTACACTTAACAACGATGACTTTTCCGGGGATTCCCTGCCGTATGTATTGATTTACGCGAGATAACGCTATGGAATTAAAGGATTATTACGCCATTATGGGCGTGAAACCGACGGACGATCTCAAGACTATCAAGACCGCCTACCGCCGACTGGCCCGCAAATACCATCCTGATGTCAGCAAAGAGCCTAATGCCGAAGCCCGCTTTAAAGAGGTGGCGGAAGCATGGGAAGTGCTGAGTGATGAACAGCGCCGCGCCGAATACGACCAGTTGTGGCAACATCGCAACGATCCGCAGTTCAACCAACAGTTCCAGCAGGGCGAAGGCCAGAGTTATAACGCCGAAGATTTTGACGACATTTTCTCGTCCATCTTTGGGCAACACGGCCGACAATCCCGCCAGCGTCAGGAGACGCGCGGCCACGATATTGAGATTGAAGTGGCGGTGTTCCTGGAGGAAACCCTTGCCGAACACAGCCGCACAATCAGCTATAACTTGCCGGTGTATAACGCGTTCGGTCTTGTGGAGCGTGAGATCCCTAAAACGCTGAATGTGAAAATTCCCGCAGGCGTTGGCAACGGCCAGCGCATTCGGCTGAAAGGCCAGGGAACGCCGGGGGAAAACGGCGGGCCGAATGGCGATCTGTGGTTAGTGATTCATATCGCGCCGCATCCTCTGTTTGATATCGTCAATCAGGATCTGGAGATTGTGGTTCCTCTCGCCCCGTGGGAGGCCGCGCTGGGCGCGAAGGTCGCCGTACCAACGCTAAAAGAGAAGATTCTGCTGACCATCCCGCCAGGCAGTCAGGCCGGGCAGCGCCTGCGCATCAGAGGCAAAGGCCTGGTCAGTAAAAAACACACGGGCGATCTGTATGCTGTGATCAAAATCGTGATGCCGCCGAAACCCGACGACAGTGCCACAGCCCTGTGGCAGCAACTGGCGGACGCGCAGTCCTCCTTTGATCCACGCAAAGAGTGGGGGAAAGCATAATGGCTAACGTAACCGTCACCTTTACAATTACCGAATTTTGCCTGCATACCGGGGTTTCGGAGGAAGAGCTTAACGAAATTGTCGGGCTTGGGGTGATCGAGCCCTGCGAGAACGAAACCGCATCCTGGTTATTTGACGATCATGCGGCGATCGTCGTGCAGCGTGCTTTACGTTTGCGCCAGGAGCTGGCGCTGGACTGGCCGGGCATCGCAATGACGCTGACCTTGCTGGAAGAAAATGACCGACTACGCCAGGAAAACCGCTTGCTGATACAGCGTCTTTCCCGCTTTATCAAACACCCATAAAATAATAAACGGGGGTTGGCACACTGCCCGCCCCCTTATTTTTATCACCGCGATACGGTAAAAAAACTCACATTAACGTCACAGGGAAGCTGCTGGCCGCAACGGTTAAACCTTGCAGCCTTTTCCATTCTTTCGGCTGGTCACGCGACTTTCTTTTCTTGTTTCTTACGTTCCGCAAGAAAATCGCTCGCCGTAATCACCCTGCTCATCTCTACCTGAAGGCGGGCATTGTTTTCAGTTTCCCATACATCTACAGCAGTCTGTAGGTTCATCCAGAACTCTACAGAGGTATCGAAAACTTTAGACAGGCGAAAAGCCATGTCAGTCGTGAGTTTTCGATTGTTGTTAACCAATGCGCTGGCGGTATTACGATGCACCTGCAACATTTCCGCGAGATCATTAATTTTGAGGTCAAGCGGTTCCAGGTATTCATACAGAAGGATATCACCAACTGTCGTGGGTTTTCTGGTTGCCTGGTTCATGAGTTAGTCCATCCATTTTGAGGGCAATTAAGCCGCTGACTCGGCTTAACCTTATACAAATGGCTAAGCCGATAGTTTCACGCTTGTTTAATACTCATGTGGATCAAGGTAGAGGTCTTGTGCCTTGCCGTTCACCCATTTGAATATCAAACGATATTGCTTGTTAACTCTTATCGAAGAATATTCCTGCAATTTACCTTCCAGTTCTTCGTATCTGTTACCCGGCGGTGACTTCAAATCCTTGTAGCTAACTGCCGCGTTTATGATATCGAGCTTACGGGCCAATGCTGAATGTATATCCGGGGGAATTTTCTTATGTGGTGCAGAGTACATAAAAAAATCATCCAGCCACTGGTCACGGAAGTCTTCAATACTGACAAGTTTCTTTGGCATTCCAGGTTGCCTTCCGTTTCCTCAGGACAGGAACATTGTAACGCACATATGCACTGTGCACAAGTGCATCCATTTTAACTCAACTCCAAAAGCAGACGCTCGCAAAACTGCTCCATCGTCATTATTCCGTGGCAAAAGCTGTTAATCCGATATAAATCAAACCCTGCCCCCGGGAACCGCCGTAGCATAGTGGCATTCTGAATACATGTTCACAGGGAAATAAAGATCATGGGTGGGATGAAAAGAACGCGCTGGCAGCGTCGACCAGGCACCATCGGCGGTAAATTGCCGTGGAATGACTGGCGAAATGCATCGACCTGGCGCAGGGCGACACAATTTCTGCTCCTGCTGATCAATATTTATATTGGCATCACATTCTATTTTTGGGTCCGGTATTACGAAACTGCCGCCAGCGTTTACGTCCCCAGACCCGGTGGTATTGAAGGCTGGCTTCCTGTCGCCGGTTTGATGAACATCCGATACACCTGGGAAACCGGTCTGCTCCCTCCTGTTCACGCCGCCTCCATGCTGCTTCTGGTTGCATTTATCGTCATCAGCCTGCTGCTAAAAAAATCTTTTTGCTCATGGCTGTGTCCTGTTGGCGCGTTGTCAGAGCTGATCGGCAAACTCGGGGAAACGCTCTTTGGGCCGTCGATTACCCTGCCCCGCTGGCTGGATATTCCCCTGCGCAGTCTGAAATATCTGTTATTGAGCTTTTTTCTTTATATCGCGTTATCCATGCCTGCACAGGGTATTCAGATGTTCCTGATGTCAGCTTATGGCATTATTATCGACGTTAAAATGCTCGATTTTTTCCGCAATATTGGAACAACCACGCTTATCTGCGTCATATTTTTCGCCGTTGCCAGCTTATTTATTCGTCATTTCTGGTGTCGTTATCTGTGCCCTTACGGCGCTCTGCTCGGTCTGTTTTCGTTTTTTTCTCCCTTTAAAATCCGCCGCAATGCCGACAGCTGTATTGATTGTGGAAAGTGCGCTCAAAATTGTCCCTCCCGTATCCCGGTAGACACGCTGATTCAGGTCAGAACCGTTGAATGCACAGGCTGCATGACCTGCGTGGAGTCCTGCCCGGTTGCCTCGACGCTCAACTTTTCACTACGCACGCCTTCTGGCGCGCCGGAAGGAAAACGCGAGGCGATAAAACCGTTATGGCGACAGGCCGCGCTCTCGGGTGTCGCCATGACAATATTGATACTCGGGATACTTTTTGCCGCTGTCGCGATTGCGATGTATGCCGGTGCCTGGGATAGCCCGGTGCCGGAGCCTCTTTACTTCCGCTTAATTCCCCAGGCGAGGATGATTGGGCATTAGTTAAGAAATAACGCGCCCACGCTGGCGGTGTTTTCATCCTAAATGGCGCTTCGCCTCCTGGCGCACCCGGTGCAGTACGTGATGTTTGATCCCACTGTAAGCCGGGTGTTCAGCCAGGGTTTCGATATCGCGTTCGCGCCCAAAAGGCAGGATAACCTCCTCAACGATTTTTCCAGGCTTCGCCGACATAATCAGAATACGATCGGCCAGAAACAGCGCCTCTTCTACGTCGTGAGTCACAAACAGCAGCGTGGTGCCGGTGGCAAGCCAGGCATCGCGCAGGAGTTCCTGCATCATCAGACGCGTTTGCGCATCCAGCGCGCCGAACGGTTCATCAAGTAGCAACACCTCCGGCTCCGGCAGCCAGGCGCGGGCCAGCGCTACGCGTTGTTTCATCCCGCCGGAGAGTTGCCAGGGCGCATGATGTTCAAAGCCTTTCAGCCCTACCCGCGTCAGCCAGTCCAGCGCCTGGGTATTGACCTCATTTTTGTGGTATTTCCCCAGCCGTGGGCCAAAGGTGACGTTTTCCAGAACCGACAGCCAGGGAAACAAATTTGGCTGCTGGAAGATCATTCCCCGGTCTGGCCCTGGCAGCTTAACTGTCTTTCCGCCTGCCGCCACGCGCCCGCGATCCGGCTTGTTGAATCCGGCGACCAGATTCAGGATCGTGGACTTCCCGCAGCCGGACGGCCCCAACAGAACAACAAATTCCCCTTTCTCCAGAGACAGGCTGATATCGTCCAGCACCGTGAACGGCTGCGGTTTTGCCGCAAAAGAGAGCGATACGTTTTCCAGTGTGATGGCACTCATTACTCTTTCCCCGCCCAGGGCACAAAAAAGCGTTGCAGCCCCAGCAGCAATAAATCCAGTAAATAGCCGATACCGCCGAGCAGCAGAATCCCCAGCATCACGATATCGGTTCGCAGATACGAGCTGGCGTTAATCACCATCCAGCCGAGACCCGAACTGGCCGCCACCATTTCCGCCGCGATGAGCGATGTCCAGCCGATCCCTATCGACAGCCTGACGGTGGTAAACAGTTCCGGTAGCGCATCCGGCAACACCACGCGCAGAAAAATCTGTTTGCGCGACGCGCCGAGCGTTTGCGCCACACGAATGCGTGAGCGGCCAATACGATCGACCGCAGCAGATGCCCCCACGACCACGCTCAGGAAGGTGGCGATGAAGATCAGAAAGAACTTCGACGCCTCACCGATCCCCAGCCAGACGACCGCCAGCGGAATAAGCGCAATCTTGGGTAGCGGGCGCAAAAACTGCACGAACGGATTCAGTACCGCCGCCAGACCTTCCGACAACCCCATCAGCAACCCCAGGGGGATGCCGATGATAATTGCCACAGAAAAAGCGCTTAAGGCCCGGGCCAGGCTGACTGCAACATGCTCCCACAACGGCACCTGACGATAACCATCAGCCAACAGCTCTTCGGTTGTCAGACCGATATCCTGTAGCGACGGCAGCAGCAGCGGGTCCACCCATTGCCGCATCGTCGCCACTTGCCAGACGATAAAGAAAATAGCCACCGAAACGACGCTGATGGCGATGTGATAACTCAATCTCATTGCGCTGCTACCGCCGCGTCACGGATGTAGCGGGAGTTAATGGCGCTGTCCCAGTTCGCCGGGATATCACGTTTGCGGATCTCGCCAATCCCCGCCAGGAAGTCAGAGGTTTTGGTCAGCGCTTTACCAATACCGCTGTCAGTCGTCTGGGTTCCATTGCCAAGCCAGTCCGCCGTACCCTGCTGCGTCAGGGTTGGGTATTCCAGCCCACCCAACGTATTCACGGCAGTCGTCACCGGCGCGCCCACCTCTTTCGCCACAATCGCCGCCGCGCGTTCCGGGTCTTTCTTAAACTCATCAACTTTTTCCTGATGAACGCGCAGGAACGCGCTGACGGTTTGCGGATACTGTTCGGCAAAGGCTTTACGCACGACGTAGTTGTTGTAAATCAGGTAGCCGTCCTTTTGCAGATCTTTGGTCGCGAATACCTGATGCCCGCCGGAGGCTTCAAGTTCCTGAGCAAACGGCGCCCAGACATAGCCCGCGTCGATATCGCCGCGTTTCCAGGCCGCGACCATTTCCGCCGGACGCAGCGGCAATAAGGTTATTTTGCTGCGATCGAGATGGTTAACGCTAATGGCGGCTTCAAGCGCATATTGCGCCGTCGAGTTTGGCGGATAGGCTACGCGTTTACCTTCAATATCGTTAATACGGGTAATGCCGTCTTTACCAATTAAACGCTCGTAGCTGGCAATCACCCCGGAGACGCCGACAATCTCCACCGGCAGTTTTCTGACAATGCCTGCCGTTGCCGGGCTGGAGCCGAAATTGGCAATATCAATCGCGTTACTGGCAAAATAATTTAACGCATCCGCACCGGACGCAAATTGCACCCATTTGACCTTGCTGTGTAAAGCGTTATCCAGAGAACCATCGGCTTTTGCCAGCATCAGCACCTGAGAACCGCCGCTGTATGCCACGCGGACTTCTGCGGGTGTTTCGGCAACGCTGGTATTGACCCACAGGCCACCCGCTGCAAGTAATACGCAGAGACTTTTTTTCATTTAATTTATCCTTTAAATAATAACGTTATTAATGCCATGCTTCGCGCTGCGTTAGCCATAACCGGGCACACTGTTGCGCCAGCGCTTCTGCGGGATCAATCGACACGGCTAAATGCGGGGATGTCACCTCCGCCAGCGCAACCGGCACTTCCGTGCAGGCCAGCACCAGCCTCTCTGCGCCGCGATCGCGCAATGCCTGAGCCTGTAAACTCAGCAGCTCACCGCCGGTACGCAGTTCGCCGCGTTTTACCGCATAGCACCCCGGCACAAACCACTGCCGCAGCTCCTCTGGCGTCGGCTGCACGCTTTCAATCCCCATAGAGGCGAAACCGTGCTGGAACCAACCGGCATCCAGCGTACCCTGCGTGGCGATAAGCCCGACCCGGCGGGGCTTCTCTTTCCCTTCAAATACCGCCAGCGTGGCGTCCACAATATGCAGCAACGGCGCGTCGCTGTGCTGCGCCAACGCCTCATACCAGTGGTGCGCCGTATTACAGGCGATCACAATGTGGCTGGCGCCCGCGCGGTTCAGCTGTTCCACACCGAGCAAGAGCTGCGGCAACGGCGAAGGCCCTGTTCCCGCCAGCGCCTGTTGGCGATCCGCAATTTGCGGCACATTCCACACCACATGGGGGATTTGCTGTTGATCGCTGCTGGCGGGCGTTGCGCGCAGCAATTTATGCATCAAATCAAGCGTCGCCAGCGGCCCCATGCCGCCAAGAATCCCCAGCAGAAAAGGTGTGCTCATGATGACAAAGAATCTGCGATGACCTGACGATAGCCAAACAGACCTGCGCTTCCTCCCGTATGGATAAACACCACATTCTCATCCTTGCGGAAATGGCCTTGACGGATCAGATCAATCAATCCGGCCATGCCTTTACCGGAATAGACAGGGTCGAGCAGAATCCCCTCGTGCTGCGCCAGCAGTTGCAGCGCTTCAAGCATCCCCTCGGTGGGCAGACCATAGCCTTCGCCCACATAATCACTGTTGGCGACCACCGCCTCACGCGGCAATTCACCCGGCACGCCGAGCAGTTCCCGGGTCTGCTGCGCCAGACGCCAGACGTTGTGTTCCTGTTTATCACGCGGGGCGCGTACGCTAATCCCGAGGAGAGGAATGCCGCTGTGCGTGGCGGTTAAACCCGCAATCAGGCCAGCCTGCGTGCCTGCGCTGCCGGTGGCATGGACGATATGATCGATACGCAGCCGTAACTGGCTGGACTGCCAAAGCAACTCTTCCGCGCAGGATACGTAACCCAGCGCCCCGATTGCGTTCGAACCGCCACCGGGGATGACATAAGGGGTATGGCCTTGCGCACGCAGGCTTTCCGCATGATGCTCCATTGCCTGCTGCATATCCGTACCGCCGGGCAAATGGGCAATAATTTTGCCGCCGAGCAAACCGTCCAGCAGCACATTGCCGGATTGCTGATACTCATCACCCAGCGTCGTGACGCGTTGTTCGAGAAAAATATGCGCTTCCAGACCCAGTCTGGCCGCCGCCGCGACGGTCTGACGCACATGGTTAGACTGCGTGGCGCCCTGGGTAATGATAATATCCGCCTGTTTCGCCTGGGCGTCGCCAAGCAAAAACTCAAGTTTGCGGGTTTTATTGCCGCCAGTGGCAAGGCCGGTGCAATCGTCTCGTTTTATCCAGATATTTGGCCCCCCCAGCAAGCGTGAAAGTTGAGTGAGGGGCTCCAGTGGAGTCGGGAAATGGCCAAAATGAAGCCGGGGAAAACGCGCCAGATGCATAATAACTCCTGTAAAGAATAACGACGCCGCACATTAAAATTCGGCAGCGAGAGTAAGAAAGGTTCATGGAATATAAGAATGACTATATTGATTTTCTCACTCGCGGCTTACCAAGTTTTTCAGCTATGGATATGAGGAAAAAAGATAAAACAAAAAACGATCGCTTTATTTATTCTATTCGCCAGCATTCATTAACTGACCATCCTGCCGATCCGTTTAAACAAATAACCAAATATGTCTTTTGGTGCGCAGGCACGCTCAGGTATTTAATGCTTCCAGGGCGACAAACGCCTGCCAGTTGACGTCATCAATCCAGATGCCCTCTTCCTGGCGCCGGGCATACGCGCGCAATTCCGGTTCTCCGGGGATCTGCACATCGCGCCCTTCCTGCCCGCTACGAACCCAGTCCACCTGCGCTAACAGCGCCTGTGAGTAACGCTCCTCCGCACCCAACCGCGCGGGGTCAAATAGAATCGACAACATATTGTTGATGATTCCGGCACGCGGCGGAATCTGCTGGCTTTCGGTCTCGCCGCCGGTCAGCGCAGCGCCAAGTAAGCTACATATTAGCGACAATCCCGCACCTTTATGGCCGCCAAAAGGCAGCAAAGCGCCGAGCGGCTCAGTCATTAATACGGCAGGGTCGGTCGTGGGTTGCCCATTCGCATCTACCGCGCATCCTGCCGGGATGGCGCGCCCTTCATTCCAGGCGATGCGCGCTTTATTGCCCGCAATGGCGCTGGTCGCGAAATCAAGGATAACCGGAGGGCGGTTCTGTAGCGGTACGCCCACGCAAAAGGGGTTTGTACCAAGCCTGGCGCGCAGCCCATCGAACGGCAACACGGCCGACGGCGCCGCCACGTTAGCAAAATGGATCGAGACCAGCCCGGCGCTCGCCACCTGCTCTGCCCATGCGCCGATCCGCCCAAGATGGTGGGTATTAGACAAGCCAATTATTGCCACCCCAAACTGGCGCACACGCTCAATACCCACGCTCATGGCCTGTTCGCCCAACGCCTGGCCGAAGCCATGTCCCCCATCAAAAGAGACAATCGGCCCGGCATCAGACAAGGTGGTCAGCGTGGCGCCAGGGTTCAAATCTCCCGCCAGAATGGCCCGAATATAGCGAGGCAACAGGGTCACACCATGCGAGTCGTGGCCTTTTAATGAGGATTCGACCAGGTTATCCGCTACTTTTTGCGCGATATCAGATCCCGTACCCGCCCGTACCAGATGGCGTTGTAAAAGCGAACGTAAGTGATGATGTGAAAATAATGGCATGATTCTACTCACGGACATTGCCCCTGCAATGGCAAGGGCTATTAAAGAGGTGAGTCCGACTATAGCGAGGATGTATTTGTTACATAACCATGAATAATGACTAAGCTTTTCCGCTTATTAACTAACACGCCATGAATATCGTTATTCATTTTCCTGATATTCATTGCCATTTAAATCATTTCCTTTCCCTCTCGCCTCTGCCCATGATTTTTTGCTGAGAAACACCTTTCTGGGGAACAGATATGAATAAAAGAAACAGGGTATTTGCCTGGACGCTGGCGTTTTCCGCCCTTGGCGGAGTCAGCCAGTCGGCATTTGCGGAAGGGAACATTAGTATCGCGCAGCAATTTGGCATCGGTTATTTAATTCTTGATGTGGTGCGAGACCAGCAGCTTATCGAAAAAGAGGGGCAAAAAGAGGGGCTGGATATCAAGGTAGAGTGGCGCACGATTTCAGGCGCAACCGGGATGAATGAAGCGTTGCTCTCTGGCGCTCTGGACGTTGCGTCAGCAGGCGTTCCCCCGGTACTCACCCTATGGGATCGCACCAAAGGTAAGCAAAATGTGAAAGCGATAGCCTCGCTGGGATCGATGCCCAATTATTTATTGAGTAATAACCCGGCGGTAAAAAGCATTAAAGATCTGACCGAAAAAGACCGTATTGCCGTTCCGGCGGCTGGGGTCGGTTTTCAGTCTCGGACATTACAAATCGAGACGGCGAAATTATATGGCGACCAGGACTTCAAACGCTTCGATAAGATTAGCGTCAGTTTACCGCACCCGGACGCCAGCGCAGCCTTAATTGCCGGTGGCTCGGAAATTACCACGCATTTTTCCAGCCCGCCGTTTCAGTATCAGGCGCTGGAGCACAGCAACGTGCATAAAGTGCTCAGTTCCTATGATGTGCTGGGTGGGCAGGCGACATTTAATGTTCTCTATACCACCCAGAAATTCCATGATGAAAATCCAAAAACCTATAAAGCGTTTTATCGCGCCCTCAGTGAAGCCGCAAATATCATTAACCGTGACAAAAATGCGGCTGCCGAAACGTATATTCGCGTCGAGAAATCACGGCTGCCCTTACCGCTGGTACAAAAAATTGTTAACGATCCAGAAATCAGCTTTACGGTTTTCCCTGAGCGTACTGGCGTATATGCCGAAAAACTCCATGAGCTTGGCGTACTGAAAAATAAGGCCGATTCCTGGAAAGACTATTTCTTTAACGAAGCATGGGAAAACCCAGGCAGTTAAACCGCAACACCGGAGGCTCTGATGGTCACTCAGCAAATCGACGTCCCGCTGCTACAGGTCAGTAATGTTGATATTGAATACCGTACCCGTGAACGGCAAGTGCGCGCGACGCATGATGTCAGTTTTGATGTCTGGCCTGGCGACCGCTTTATTTTGCTTGGGCCGTCAGGCTGCGGGAAATCAAGCCTGTTGAAAGCCACAGGCGGTTTTCTCGCCCCGCGCAGCGGCCACATTTCACTTGCGGGAACGCTGGTTAGCGCTCCCGGCCCGGAACGCATGATGGTATTCCAGGAGTTCGACCAACTGCCGCCGTGGAAAACCGTGCTGGAAAACGTCATGTTTCCTCTGCTGGCCAGCCGGAAAGCCAGTCGTTCACAAGCAAAAGAGACGGCGCTGCATTTCCTCCACAAAGTCGGGCTGGCAGAATTTGCCGACGCCATGCCCCATATGCTCTCCGGCGGGATGAAGCAGCGCGTCGCCATTGCGCGGGCGCTGGCGATGAAACCACGCATCCTGCTGATGGACGAGCCCTTTGCCGCGCTGGATGCGCTGACCCGACGCACAATGCAGGAAGAACTGCTTGCGCTCTGGGAAGAAGAGCGCTTTACCCTGCTGTTCGTCACCCATTCGATTGAAGAAGCGCTGGTGGTGGGCAGCCGTATCCTGGTGCTTTCGCCGCATCCAGGGCGCGTCAGGGCGGAGCTTAACTGTCATCAGTTCACGCTTAATGATTTCGGCAGCGAGGCGTTTCAGCACGCTGCGCGCCATATTCACCATCTGTTATTCCCGACAATCGGGAACAGTCCGTCTCACTCATCCGGCGAGGAGCCAGAGTATGTCCCAGCCACCGTACATTCGTCCTGAATTCGAACGCGAATTACCGCCGCTGCGCAATCTGCCGGTGGAAACGCCGCTGCCTTTAAGCCAGCGCCTGTGGAATCAGACGTGGCTGCGCAAGTGTCTGATTGTCGCCCTGGTGCTGGCGCTATGGGAGATCGCCGCACGAATCCAGCAAAACGATCTGATGTTGCCCGGGGTACTTCAGACGTTGCTGGCGTTTAGCGAAGACATGCGCAATGGCGAACTGCCGGAAAAAATCGTCAACTCACTCAGTACCCTGTTGAAAGGGTATCTGGCAGGCAGTGCGCTGGCGCTGATTGCCAGCGCGCTGGCCGTGACCACCCAGTTTGGCCGCGATCTGCTCAGCACATTAACCGCGATGCTAAATCCGCTGCCAGCAATTGCGCTGCTGCCGCTGGCTTTGCTGTGGTTTGGTCTGGGGAATGCCAGCCTGATATTTGTGCTGATACATTCAGTGATGTGGCCAATCGCGCTGAATACCTGGTCCGGCTTTAGCAGCGTACCGGAAACGCTACGCATGGCGGGGCGCAACTACGGCCTCAGCGGGCCACGCTATGTGATCACGATTCTTATTCCGGCATCGTTGCCCGCTATCCTGTCCGGGCTCAAGATCGGCTGGGCGTTCGCCTGGCGCACGTTGATTGCCGCCGAACTGGTATTTGGCGCGTCCAGCGGCGAAGGAGGCCTGGGCTGGTATATCTTCCAGAATCGCAATGAGCTGTTCACCGACCGGGTATTTGCAGGACTGTTAACGGTAATCGCGATTGGCCTGCTGGTGGAAGGCGTGGTATTCGCCAGTCTGGAAAAGATCACGGTGAAACGCTGGGGGATGCAGCGTTAACCCCTCCCCGCGTTCTTTGCAGCCGGACGTTGTCCGGCTTAGCGCGAAATGGTCTTAGTTCCCTTTTTGCTTTTCACGTAGCCACGGCGTTCTGGCGATCAAGACCTGCTCACACTTTACCGATAGCGGTTTCATGAAAGACGACAGCCTTTCGATGCAAATCAGAATCCCAAAATACAGCATCACCGCCTGGGTCGCATTCAGTACCGACATATCGATATTGGCGCTGACAAATATCACCACCACATGCTGCAACAGCATAATAATGTAGGCCCGCGACGCCAGGCTGGATAACCCCTGCCGGAAGCGATCCAGATTAAACAGAGGATGAATCAGCGGGTATCCCGCCAGCAGAATGAAGAGGAATGCCGCAGCAAACAGCAGGCTTGAGGGTTTCAGAGGAAACAGCACTTCCCGAACCGGTAGCTGATCGATATGCGCCACAATCACCCCGGTCACCACCAGCAGCAGGCTGACTGACGCCGCCTGAAGACGGTAGCGCGTGAACCACGGCTGAAAGTGTATGAACAGCATCCCGAAGGTAAAATCACTCACCCGAACCTGTGCTGACCAGTAAGGGTTCACGATGCTTTTATCATATGCCAGTAGCGTAACGACGACCGCCGCCAGCATCGTACAGACAGGAAAGCGGACAATGGCCCAGTAGATCACCGGAGAAACGGCGTACAGCAGGATAATACAGCCAATAAACCACTCTCCGGTGAAGTACGCGGTATTGATGTCGTAGACACCGTGCAGATAATGGTCAAACCCGAGAACAGAAGGCAGCAGCGAGTGAAATGCACGCTTCCCGGCGAGCACGTCAGCCAGCGGATTGCCTGGATAGAGGAAAAACACGCTCAGGATGAGGAACAGGATCGCCATTGAGAAATAAGCGATGTTGTAGGGAAGCAGGATCGAATAGACGCGTTTCAGGTAATACTCCTGCACAGAGTATTTACGCAGCGACAGGTAAGCCAGCGCGCCGGATATCATGAAGAAGAAAGAGACGCCCAGCCGCCCTATTCCTCCGGTCAGGTATTCGCGCGGGAACGTCAACACGGTACTGGTATCGAACATGTAGCTGTAATGCGAGGTGACAACCAGCAGTACAGCCAGAATGCGGAGAATATCAAAAAAATAATTACGTGTTGTTTGCATACTCTTTCTTGTTAACAAGCCAGCAGACAACATGACAAAGGTCCGGTTGCATACTGGGAAAATGACCAGGCCTGTTCAAGGATAACGTGTAGATTACGCTTGCGTGATACTTTGCAGATCCCTCAGCATCCTTCTGAGGCACTTAAGTTTGTTTTTATCCCGTATAACGCTCCAGAACTTGCTCAGTTGAAAGAGCGTCTTATCCCCAAAGCCGTCAATAACTTTGAAGCGGTACTCCTGACGAGCATCGTCCCAGGCATAAACAATATTTTTGCAATGCAGCGAGTTGATAATGACGTCTGTATGAATAAACCACGCTAAAAAAGCGTTGAGCTTACTGAATTTCTCTGCGTCCAGTTCGTTGTGCTTTGCAAGGTCATACAATGTTCTGGCAATGTTGCCCTGTTGGTCATGCTCTTTGACGATAACCTGCCCAATCCCTTTATCTGTCTCCACTAGCCCTTCAATTTTCTGGATGAAGAGCGAGTCGGTTTCGTCGCGCGGCTTGCACTCTTTGACGTCCCGATAGACTTCACGAAGCTTACTTTTATATTTGGGAATGCTCGGGATGACGACTTTGATCAGTAGTTGATGATTGTGCGGATGCTGAAAGACGTAACGATCGTTCCCTCTGGCCAGTAAATCATTTTCGGTCAAGGTAAGCTTTTTCATACAGTGTTGACTCATAAAAGAAAAAAACAGACTGGCCCATGCAAACGAAGAGATGGCGTTACGTCATATCCTGGTTACAGCCGAGACAGTTTAATGTTAATAACCTAAACGGCAGGTCAATGAGTCATGAAGTCGGCGGACGGTTCACGTCCGCCGGAAGGCTATCAAAACGTCACGTTCACTTTTCCCCAGAATGTTCTTCCCGGTTCATTCACTGACGTATTCGCGGAGTAACCAAAGCTGCTGTTACCGGCAAGGTTCAGATGTTCGCTATAGGCTTTATCAAACAGGTTATCAACACCCGCGCTGAGTTTCACAGACTTGTTCAGCCGGTAGGCCGCATTCGCGGAGAAGATGGCGAACCCCGCGCTGCTATCAAAATCTTTACCCACGACGTTCCCTTCGTTAATCGCGACGCGATGCTGGCTGCTGACCAGACGCAGCAGACCGGTACTGCTCCAGTCGCCGCGTTCCCATGTCAGACCCAGGCGCGCTTCAAGCGGCGGAATCTGCGGCAATGGCTGATGGTCGTCGGTATTTCGCCCCCAGGAATAAGCAAGGCTGGCATCAGTTTTCCATGTTTCGGTCAATTGATAGCCGATGCCCGCTTCTCCCCCCATGATGGTCGCATTGACGTTATCAACCTGACTTATACGGGGATGATGAGGGTCGTAACGGAACAGAATAAAATCATTAACCCGGCCAATATAGGCAGAAACCCAGCCGTTAAGACGCTTACCAGTATACTGCGCGCCAATATCAAGCTGAGTCGTCTTTTCCGTTTTGACGTTATCGAAAACATCTGCCGACCCGCCAGGGCCATAGGTGGGAGAAAAAAGCTCCCAGTAGTCGGGGAAACGCTCGGTATAGCCGATCCCCGCGTAAAACATCACGGGCATCTCCGCCAGATTATGCTCAACGCGCACAAACCCGGCCGGTAGTAGATCCGTGCGCTGCGAGGAGCCGGTGTCAGTGAAATTGTCCACCAGCACGCGATCAAGACGCGCGCCGCCTGTCACTTTGCTTTGCTCCGTCGCAAGCCAGGTCAATTCACTGAATAAACCATAGTCGTGAAAACGGGCGTCTTTGTCCCAGCGATCATCATCTTTACTGCGATGCGTGCTCAGTTGCGTATCAACGCCGCTGCGTAACTCATAGTCTGACCACAACCACGTTCCCATCATCCGTCCGCCAACGGTACGGCGATCCAGCTGCATTGCCATTGGCATACTCATCGAATGCATGGCAGAACCGTGTTCCATTGCCGAACCCATGCTTCCTGACATATTCATGCCGGGAGCGCGCAGCGAGTAGTTATCCATAACGTGATTCGCATAGTTGTAGTAGATATTCGCTTCTAACTTATCAAATACCTCGCCGATGCCGGATTTTTCAAACCGCATCCCCAGGCTTTCACGCCTGAACCGGGAACCGTCCATACTGCGCCCGGCATAGCGGGCTTCACCGTCGCCCTTACCCGCCGTCATTTCCAGCAGCGTGTCTTTGTCTGGCGTCCAGCCCAGCGCCATATCGCCGTTCCATTTATCCCATTTCGACGGCACGCGGTCGCCATTGCCATCTTTGTAGTCACCCGCTCGTGATTTGTTGCCGATAAGCCGTAAATAGCCGTCCTCACTTCCCAGGCTGATGTCCGCATTTTCATCCCAGCGGTTATTCGAGGCGGCAAGGACGCTGGCCGTCCCCTGAATACCGGGTTTATCAAAACGCGGCTGTTCCCGGTCAAAGCGGAGGGTTCCCGCAGAGTTACCCGGCCCCCAGAGCACGGTTTCCGGCCCCTTTATCAGGGTCAGCACATCAAAACTTTCCGGGGAGATATAAGAACTCGGCGCATCCATACGTGCCGGGCAGGCTCCCGGCATTTCGCCGTTATCGGTCAAAATTCGCAGACGAGAGCCAAACATCCCGCGAAAGACCGGATCGCCGTTTGTCCCGCCATTGCGAATTTGCGAGAACCCAGGGATCGTTTTCAGATAATCAGAGCCATCGCTGGCGGGAACGGGCTGACGAGGCGTTTTTGGCGACGTGACGATTTCCAGCGGAGAAGCGACCGGCGCGGTCACAATCATTACCGAATCATCCGCCATTTTTGCATAATCGTGCTGTTCGCTTGCCCACGCCGCCTTTGCGGTCAGCGCGATCAGAACCAGAGAGGCCAGAGGAGTAAGCCCGAAGTATTGCCGTTTCATAACATTCCTTACTGTTTTTCAGGCGTAACGACGCATTGCCCGTCAAAAGGGCAAAACGCTACGCAATGTCTGTTTTTTTATTGTTTAAAACGAAAACGGAAATACAGCAGGCGGCGCGCGAGCGCGCTGAGGCGCCCACGGGCGGAAGATAACGGAAAGGTGTAATGGCCGTACCGAACAACAGATAACAAACAGCAGCAACAGCCAGAGCAAGAACACCAGCGCAAACTGGACAAACGGCAGATGTACCAGCAACTGGCAGTACCCGCAGACGATCTCTTCCACGGGCGACATCGCTTTGCCGGACATCATCTGGTGAGCGACCGAAAGAGAAGTCTGACACGGCGCAGAAGCCGCCATGTCATGGTGCGAGCCTGACGACATCATCACCATTGAGTGCGACGAGTGCTCACAGTCGGCCTGGCGGGCAATTGATTTTGAAATAACGGGCGCAATAAACAACATGGCGACGGCAAATAATGCCAGCCATGCTGTTATTCGGTTGATTCGCGTTCGCCCGTGCAAAACGTTACCCGGAGTTGAGGTGTTTGTCAGATTGTAACTGATTTACATTCGCAATATCACAACTAATTACAGGGGAACAGGTGATTCATAGCCCCACACATCACATCTCGCTCCCCTGACCTGCGCTAAAACTTATAGTGCTCTTTACTCAGGCCATATTTCTTCATTCTGAGATAGAGCTTTTTACGGGGAATTTGCAGGTACTCTGCCACTTCGTTAATGCGCCCCTGATGGATATTCAGCGCTTCGGTGATGATCTGCCGTTCAACGTCTTCGACCCGCTGGTCAAGCGGCGTCGGCTCACCGACGTGCATCTGTGGATTCGCCGTTTCCGCGAGCGGCAATACCCCCACGGCAAACAGTTCGGCGGCGTTCGCCAGTTCACGGACGTTGTTCGGCCACACCCGGCGCATCATCCCCTTCAGCAGGTCGTTATCCACCTCCGGCACCGGATGATTCAGCCGCTGACAGGCTTTCTGCAAATAGTGATGGAACAACGGCCCGATATCATCAGGCCGCTGTGACAGGGGCTGACAGGCGATTTGCGTCATGGCGAAACAGTAATAAAGCTCCGCCACAATCTGGTTGCTGGCCGCCAGTTCCACCAGCGAAGCGTTGCCGATACCGATCAGGCGAAAAGGCCGCCGCTCCAGACTCTGCAACTGTACCAGTTGATGCTGCTGTTCGCGGGTCAGATTTTCCGGGTGACTTAATACCAGCGTCCCGCCCTGAACCTGCGCGATAAGCTCATTAAGTTTTTGGGCACTGGCAGGGGTCAGTTCGCAGTAAATAAAAGGGCCCCCGGCGTTACGCCCCAGCTGGTGCAAATAGCGCGCGCCGGTCATGCGGCCGGTTCCCGGTTCGCCGTAAAGCCAGACCGCAATATCCGTTTCTGCCAGTTGCTGTAAGCGCTGACGATACTGATGCGTCCATTGGCTGCGTCCAATTAGCTCAACCTGCAATTTCTGCTGGCAGTACTGGCGACGCGCTATCACCGATTGCCTATGGCGTAACGCCGCCTCAACCAGCGAGAGTAACTTGCCCGGGTCTACCGGCTTTTGCAGGAAATCCCAGGCCCCTTTTTTCACCGCATCCACCGCCATAGGCACATCGCCATGCCCGGTGATAAGCAGAATCGGCAGTTGCTCGTCATCCTGATGAAACAGCGTCATCAAATCGATGCCGGAGCAGCCAGGCATGCAGACATCGCTCAACACGATACCGGGCCAGTCCTTCTGCACCCACTCCCGCGCATCAAAGGGATTATTGCAGACACAGACGCGATAGCCCGCCTGCTCAAGCAGCTGTGTATAGGCATCAAGCACATCGGCATCATCATCAATCAGCAGAATCGAACATTCATTACTCAACATCTTTTACATCCGTCACATTGAATTGCAGCACCACGCAGGCATTTCGCGTCAACGTGGACGCCAGGCGCAACGCGCCTTCCATTTGCGTCATCAGCGAAACACAAATCGAAAGCCCAATGCCCAGCCCCACATCTTTACTGGTCGTAAACGGCTTCAGTAATGAGGGTAGCAAGGCCGCAGGCCAGCCGGGGCCATTGTCGGCAATCAACACGCACAGCGTGTCGCCCTGAATTTGCCAGCTCACCGTAATTGCCGCCGCGTTCGGGCAGGCGTCGAGCGCATTCGCCAGCACGTTCACCAGCACCTGCTGGATGCGTACTTCATCACCGCTGACCCAAACGGTTTCATCCGGTATCGCGAGCGCCCCCTGCTGAGGCTTGTGGCGCATCGCCAGCAGTTCCCACGCCGCCGTAAACGTCTGGCGCAAATCAACCGGATGCAGCGGCGTTTCCAGTTCAGCACGACGGGTAAACTGGCGCAGCGAGCGGATAATCGCGTCAATGCGGTTAATCAGCCCTTCCGCTTTGCTTAACGTCGTTCGCGCCTGTTCCGTCTGCCCCTGTTCAATCGCCCGCCCTGCCGTAAACAGATACATCGACAGCGCATTCAGCGGCTGGTTGATCTCATGCGCCAGCGTGGTCATCGTCTGCCCGACCACCGCCAGTTTTGCCGTCTGGATCAGCTCGTCCTGGGTGGCGCGCAGATCGGCCTCAATCGCTTTTCGCTCGGCAATCTCCTGCTCAAGTTGCTGTTTTTGCGCGTTAAGCTGACCCAGCGTGTGGCGAAGCAAACCCGCAATCCGCCCCAGCTCATCCCGCCCATACACCGGAATCGTGGCATCCGTCCGCCCTAAACCAATCTGCACCACCGCCTGATTCAGCGCGGTAAAGCGTTTCACCAGCCGCGAACGGATGAAATAATGGTTCAACACCCACGCCAGCAGCAGCGCCAGCAGCGTCGCCACCAGAATCAACCCGCCGCTAACGCGGACAATCTGCTCCATACGCTGATTAAACATCTGCATTTGCTGGTGACTGCTGCCCAGTTGGGCCTCAAGCAGCGTCCTGAAGCGCCCCAGCGTCGCTTCTCTGGCACGGCTGGCATCCACTAACGCTTTTTGCGCGGCGACATAGTCGCGCATGGTGTCCGGCATTTTATTTTTCACCATGCCAATTTCCAGCAGCTCATCAATGGTTTGTCGCAGGGTAATCGTGCTCGGCCAGTCATTCAGCGCACGAATATTTTCATCCGCCGTTTTTTTCAGGTTTTCGAGATAGCGGATATGCGTCTCAACCAGCATGCCATCATCATTTCCAGACTTCAGTTCATTGAGCCTGTCGCGCAGGTCGTCAACAATTTGATTCTCGATGCGCGCCAGCGTATAGACCTGCTGCTGCTCGTTCTGTACTTCACGGGAGCGTTTCAGGTACTGCGCCGCATCGCCTTGCCGGGCTTCAATCTGATCCAGCAGCGTTCCCTGCTGCCAGGTGAAATCCTGCACCAGAGAATTCAGTTCGGTGGTGAAATCGTCGTGAAGCCAGTCAATACGCGCAGACAGCTCCCCCACCTTTTCACGTACCAGAAACATGTTGTAGAGTACGCGATCCAGTTCCGCCAGCAGCGCGCGGCTGTCCTGCAAAATCACCGCCAGCTGCTGGCGTTCTGCGGGTGACAGCCCCTGGCTCAGCCGCTCGATTTTATCCAGATGCTGAATAATCTGGTTGCGCAGTTGCAGGCGCACCGTAGTGTTGGGCGCCAGCAAAAACTCATTCAACTGATCCACCACCAGATTGAGATTCCCTTCAATCAGAAAAGCAGAATGGATGCGGGGAAAATACTCATCCAGCGAATAGCGTATTTGCGAGCTTTGCTCATGCCATGAATAAAGGCTGACGCTGCTGACTATCAGCGTCAGCAGCGCGCCCATCAGGAAAGCGCCCCGTAAACTGCTGCTGATGCTGATTTGCCGCAGACGTTGCAGCATTGACCCGCCCTTCATTTCAGTTCTTCCAGTTTATTGATCGCCTGACGCTGGTTGTTGAGAAACCAGATCTGCCACTCCATCATTTGCTGCTCCGCAAAGCTCTTATTGTCGAACTGCGCCAGCCAGGCTTCATCTTCACTGCTTGCCGGATCGACCGGCACACGGGTTAACAGCGCGCGTATTTCAGGCAACGGACGCTTAAGGCGGGCTTCCGCGGTGTGCAGCGCTCGCCAGGCATCTTTCAACTGGGCGAGACGAAAGCTGATTGCCGTATCAAACATACGCTGAACCAGACGCTGACGTTTCAGGATCAGCCGATAATTTAACGGCGGTTGATTCATCAGCACCGCCTGTTGCGCTGCCCGTGGGTTTCCTGCCGCCAGCGGCGTAACCGGATATTTCCCCGTATTGGCGTCAGCGAGGATCCGCTGCCCTTCCGGGCTTAGCAGATAGCGAATAAAACGCCGCGCTTCGCTGGCATGCTGGCTGTTTTTGAGTACCGCGACATAGGTGGGCGAAACGGCCGACTGCGGAAAGTAGGTAAAGGCCAGATGAGGATCGTTCAGCAACAGATTGGCATAGTTATCAATCACCGGGCCGGCCACGCCCAGCCCGCTTTTTATTTTATCCGCCACGCCAAAGCTGCGTGATGAAATCGTCACGAGGTTTCCCGCACTCGCCAACAACGTTTCCCATCCCTGCGCCCAGCCTTTTTGTTGCAACAGCGCCTCCACCATCAGGTGGTTGGTATCCGAGCGCGATGGGCTGCTCATCAACAGCGCCCCCTGATATCTGGGATCGGTCAGGTCGTCCCAGTCCGTTGGCGAAGGCAGATGCCGTGCAGTCAGCGCCGAGCGATTAATCAGCAAACCGAATCCCGATATAGCCACAGCAACGGAGGTTGAACGGATCGATTCCGGCACCAGATGTTGACTGACTGACGGCGCACCGTTGAACGGCGCCAGTTTTTGATGTTCCTGAAGATGCTGAAGCAACATCGGCGACGAGGTCAGAATCAGATCAACGTTTTCCGCATTTGCCGTATCAAGCAACTGTTCCAGCGAGGCGCTGGTGCGATTGAGCGTGCGGATCATCACCGACCCTGGCTCCGTCTGCCAGCGCTGGATAATCCACGCGGTGGCGCTGGGGGAAAATGTTGTCGCCATCACCAGTTCATTGCTTTGCGCCGCACAGGGTCTGAACAACGCGGTCAGCAGCAGCAACGCGAACGTTTTGCTAACCATCCCGCCCCGACGAAGAAACATGTTTGTGATCCCGTTCATAAATATTGAGATATCGAAAAAATAGCGTTGAGACAAAACTTACCCGTTTATGACGATTAGCGGATGAATAACCACTATCGTAAAAATATTCGTGCTGGCATCCGAAAATACCAGTAAAGATTACCAGATAATGAATGTGGGATTTGTTAATATCCGCACAAGCCAGACATAAAATCAGCGCCTGATTAATTACGCCGCATTTCACTCATTCAAAACGTGTCAAAAATAACCTTTCAATTCATCATTTTGAGTCAATTTTGACACATTTCATCGACTTGAGTTTCATGGCCGCTTATTTCACCCTTCATGCCGAATACTCCTGATGTTCATACCAATATAAAATACAGGTGACGACATGTTATCAATATTTAAAACAGGGCCATCGGCGAATAAAGTTCCTGCTGAGAAAATTCAGGCAACTTATGGTCGATACCGTATGCAGGCGCTGCTTAGCGTATTTCTGGGCTATCTGGCGTACTATATTGTGCGCAATAACTTCACATTATCCACGCCTTACCTGAAAGAACAGTTAGACCTGAGCGCCACGCAGATCGGTTTGCTCAGCAGCTGTATGCTCATTGCGTATGGAATCAGCAAAGGCGTCATGAGCAGCCTCGCAGATAAAGCCAGCCCGAAAGTCTTTATGGCCTGCGGCCTGGTGCTGTGCGCTATCGTAAACGTCGGATTGGGGTTCAGTACCGCATTCTGGATCTTCGCTGCGCTGGTTGTCCTGAACGGCCTGTTTCAGGGGATGGGCGTCGGCCCCTCTTTTATCACTATCGCTAACTGGTTCCCGCGTCGGGAGCGTGGACGTGTGGGGGCGTTCTGGAACATTTCGCATAACGTTGGCGGCGGGATTGTCGCCCCGATCGTAGGTGCCGCGTTTGCAATCCTCGGCAGTGAACACTGGCAGAGCGCCAGCTACATTGTTCCGGCCTGCGTGGCGGTGGTTTTCGCCCTGATTGTACTGCTGCTTGGTAAAGGCTCGCCGCGTGAGGAGGGCCTGCCTGCGCTGGAAGAGATGATGCCGGAAGAGAAAGTGGTGCTGAAGACCAGACACGCCGTAAAAGCACCGGAGAACATGAGCGCATTCCAGATCTTCTGCACGTACGTGCTGCGTAACAAAAACGCCTGGTATGTCTCCCTTGTGGACGTGTTCGTCTATATGGTGCGCTTCGGCATGATCAGCTGGTTGCCTATCTACCTGCTGACGGTGAAACATTTTTCCAAGGAACAGATGAGCGTCGCCTTCCTGTTTTTTGAATGGGCGGCCATTCCTTCTACCCTGCTGGCCGGCTGGCTCTCCGACAAACTGTTCAAAGGGCGTCGGATGCCGTTAGCCATGATCTGTATGGCGCTGATCTTCGTCTGCCTGATCGGTTACTGGAAAAGTGAATCTCTGCTGATGGTGACGGTTTTCGCGGCGATTGTTGGCTGCCTGATTTACGTCCCGCAGTTTCTGGCCTCCGTCCAGACGATGGAAATTGTTCCCAGCTTTGCCGTAGGTTCAGCCGTTGGCTTACGCGGATTTATGAGCTACATCTTTGGCGCCTCGTTAGGTACCAGCCTGTTTGGCGTGATGGTGGATAAAATGGGCTGGCACGGCGGTTTCTATCTGCTGATGGGCGGGATCGTCTGCTGCATTCTGTTCTGCTATCTCTCTCATCGCGGCGCGCTGGAACTTGAGCAACAGCGTAAGAACACTCAGCAGGAAGACGCCTCTTTAACACTGGCCGACGCACAATAATCGCCCACACCAGGGAAAAGAAAACCCCGGATAGCTTTTGTTATCCGGGGTTCGGCATGATCTGAAAGAAGCGGGATACGATATTTTTTGACACAAAAACAAAGGGGCTACCTTTCGGTAACCCCTTGTTTAATCTGGCGGAAGCGCAGAGATTCGAACTCTGGAACCCTTTCGGGTCGCCGGTTTTCAAGACCGGTGCCTTCAACCGCTCGGCCACACTTCCTGAATGAGGCGCACTATAAACATCCCGATGCGCCGTGTAAAGCCCGAATGTGTTCGTTTGCCTGAAAAACAGTCAAAAAGCTGTTAATAGACTGAAATAACAACAAATTGACCATTTATTCAGCATAAAAAGAGGCCCGGCGGCAAATGTTCCGTTGCGCCTCTTTTATTATGCGCTCATCATCAACCTTTACTGCCGCCTCTTCTCCCCCGTCACGTTTTATGTCGGGTGAGTTTCGCGACAACGCCTGAAATAACATGCTTAACCTGTTAGAGATCAAATGCGTAAAGATGGGTAAAACCGCTGTGTGATTATCAGCGGTTTTATTATCCTCTTTCGCTAACTACATCTGTCATAAGAGAGTGACTCATGGATCGTATTATTACTTCTTCACGCGACCGCACATCGCTACTCAGCACCCATAAAGTGCTGCGCAATACCTATTTCCTGCTGAGCCTGACGCTGGCGTTCTCTGCGATCACCGCCACCGCCAGTACGGTACTGATGCTGCCGTCTCCGGGTCTCATTCTGACGCTGGTAGGCATGTACGGTCTGATGTTCCTGACCTATAAAACGGCGAATAAACCCACCGGTATCCTGTCGGCGTTCGCCTTTACCGGCTTCCTGGGCTACATTCTTGGCCCGATTCTCAACGCCTACCTCTCAGCGGGTATGGGCGATGTCATCGGCATGGCGCTGGGCGGTACGGCACTGGTCTTCTTCTGCTGCTCCGCTTATGTCCTGACAACGCGTAAAGATATGTCCTTCCTGGGCGGTATGCTGATGGCGGGTATCGTTGTGGTGCTGATTGGCATGGTTGCGAATATCTTCCTGCAACTGCCTGCGCTGCATCTGGCCATCAGCGCGGTGTTTATCCTGATCTCTTCCGGGGCAATCCTGTTCGAGACCAGCAACATCATCCGTGGCGGTGAGACGAACTACATTCGCGCAACGGTCAGCCTGTATGTCTCGCTGTACAATATCTTCGTCAGCCTGCTGAGCATTCTGGGCTTCGCCAGCCGCGATTAAGATATAAGAACGCATTAACCAGGCCCCGCTTATGCGGGGCTTTGTTTTTTGGTAAACTGGCGCCAGTTTGACTAACGCTGTGAAGAATTTATGTTGATCTTTGAAGGCAAAGAAATCAGTACGGATAGCGAAGGCTATTTAAAAGAGACTGCGGAATGGAGCGAGCCTCTGGCAGTCGCGATTGCTGAAAAGGAAGGTATTACCCTCTCTCCTGAACACTGGGAAGTGGTGCGTTTTGTGCGTGATTTCTACCTGGAGTTTAATACGTCTCCGGCCATCCGCATGCTGGTGAAAGCAATGGCGAATAAGTTTGGCGAAGAAAAAGGCAACAGCCGCTACCTGTATCGCCTGTTTCCGAAAGGCCCGGCAAAGCAGGCAACGAAGATTGCTGGCCTGCCTAAACCGGTAAAATGTATTTAATAGCGGATACGGAAACCTGTTAACTCCTCGCCAGGACGATGTGGCTCACTCAGAACCCTGTCTACCCTGGCGCTACGCGGCCCGCCATCCTTCAGCCACTTCATCAGTTTGTCCACCTGTTCACTTTCGCCACAGGCCACCACCTCCACGCTTCCATCATCCAGATTGCGCGCATAGCCCGTCAGCCCCAGACGCTGCGCCTCATGCTGCGTGGTATAGCGAAAACCAACGCCCTGAACCCGACCGTGTACCCAGGCGATTATGCAAACTTTCGACATTGTTGTGCTCCTTATCATCGCGGGGCGCGTTGCAAATCCTCGCAAAACTCAGGACAATGGCGCCCATTTCTTTGATTCGACAGAATAGCAAATTATGAGTGTACGTTTAGTGTTAGCCAAAGGGCGCGAAAAATCTTTACTTCGTCGCCATCCGTGGGTCTTTTCCGGTGCCGTAGCCCGAATGGAAGGTAAAGCCAGCCTCGGTGAAACCATCGATATTGTTGACCATCAGGGTAAATGGTTAGCGCGCGGCGCCTATTCTCCCGCCTCGCAAATTCGTGCACGCGTCTGGACATTCGATCAGGCGGAATCCATCGACATTGCGTTCTTCACTCGTCGTCTGCACCAGGCGCAACAGTGGCGCGACTGGCTGGCGAAAAAAGACGGGCTGGACAGCTACCGTCTGATCGCCGGTGAATCCGATGGCTTGCCGGGCATCACTATCGACCGCTTCGGTAACTTCCTGGTTCTGCAACTATTGAGCGCAGGCGCGGAATATCAACGCGCCGCGCTGATCAGCGCATTGCAAACGCAGTATCCCGAATGTGCGATCTACGACCGCAGCGACGTCGCCGTGCGTAAAAAAGAGGGGATGGAACTCACCCAAGGGTCCGTCACCGGCGAACTGCCGCCGGCCCTGCTGCCCATTGAAGAGCATGGCATGAAGCTGCTGGTGGATATTCAGGGGGGTCATAAGACAGGCTATTACCTCGATCAGCGTGACAGCCGCCTGGCGACGCGTCGCTATGTGGAAAACCAGCGCGTGCTGAACTGCTTCTCCTATACCGGCGGTTTTGCCGTGTCGGCACTGATGGGCGGTTGCCGTCAGGTGGTGAGCGTTGATACATCGCAGGAAGCGCTGGATATCGCGAAGCAAAACGTTGAGCTGAACAAACTGGATCTGAGCAAAGCCGAGTTTGTGCGTGACGATGTGTTCAAACTGCTGCGCACCTATCGCGATCGTGGAGAGAAATTCGACGTCATCGTGATGGACCCACCGAAGTTCGTCGAAAATAAAAGCCAGCTGATGGGGGCCTGTCGCGGCTATAAAGATATCAACATGCTGGCTATCCAGTTGTTGAATCCGGGCGGCGTGCTGTTGACGTTCTCCTGTTCCGGCCTGATGACCACAGATTTATTTCAGAAAATCATTGCAGATGCCGCAATAGATGCCGGTCGTGATGTACAATTTATAGAGCAGTTCCGTCAGGCTGCCGATCATCCGGTGATCGCTACCTACCCGGAAGGGCTGTATCTGAAAGGGTTTGCCTGTCGCGTCATGTAACTTGAAAAGTGGAATGTTACCCTCATATTGAGAGTATCTATTTCCCGGGAGGTGACTATGATTGCCAGCAAATTCGGTATCGGCCAGCAGGTCCGCCATTCCCTGTTAGGTTACCTCGGAGTGGTCGTGGATATCGACCCGGAATATTCGCTTGATGAACCGTCACCTGATGAGCTGGCGGTTAACGACGAACTTCGCGCCGCTCCCTGGTATCACGTGGTGATGGAAGATGATGAAGGCCAGCCTGTACATACCTATCTGGCTGAAGCCCAGTTAAGCAGTGAAACGCAAGATGAGCATCCCGAGCAACCCTCGATGGATGAACTGGCGCGCACTATTCGCAAACAGCTGCAAGCGCCGCGTCTGCGCAACTGATTCAACGTAAAATGCCCGATAGCGCGACGCTTATCGGGCTTACACGCTATGTCTGAGCCCTTATTTCGCCAGCCCTAAACGCGGAATCTCTATTGCCGGACAGCGATCCATCACGACGTTCAATCCCGCATTTCGCGCCAGCACGGCGGCCTGCTCATTAATTACGCCCAGTTGCATCCATAAGGTCCTCGCGCCAATGGCGATAGCTTCCTGCGCGACGCCCCATGCGGCTTCTGAATTACGGAAGACATCAACCATATCGACCCTTTCCGGTATGTCCGTCAGCTTCGCATAGCCTTTCTGCCCCAACAACGTGGTTCCGGCCACCTTCGGCGAGACAGGAATAACGTGGTAGCCCTGGTCGAGTAAATATTTCATCACACGGTAACTTGGGCGCTCGGGCTTATCACTTGCCCCCACCAGCGCGATGGTACGCGTGGACGTCAAAATGCCAGCGATATCGGTCTCTTTCATCATCTTTCTCCAGGCTGTTTTGCAAAGTGTACGACAAACCTGACATTGCAACCATTCATCCCATACGGACGTATGAGAGCAAAAGCTAAAAATATGTCTATATGTTAGTAAACATGATTAGCGAAAAATTTTGATACATTATTAACCGGGCGGTTTTTGGACAGGAGAACCCTATGAAAACCGGCATTATAACCATGTTATTCGTTCTGTATTTGCCGGTAACCGCCTTTGCCACGACCCTTCGTCTTTCAAATGACATTGACCTTTTAGTGTTAGACGGCAAAAAAGTCTCCAGTTCATTGCTGCGCGGCGCGGACAGCATCGAACTGGACAATGGCCCGCATCAGCTTGTGTTTCGCGTTGAGAAAACCATTCGCCTGTCCAGCCACGAGGAACGACTCTACATTTCTCCCCCGCTGGTGATCAGCTTTAACACGCAACTCATCAGCCAGGTCAATTTTCATCTTCCGCATCTGGAAACCGAACGAGAAGCCGCGCATTTTTCCACCACGCCGCGTCTGGAACTGCTGGACGGCGACGCAATGCCGATTCCGGTCAAACTGGATATTCTGGCAATCACCTCGACCGCCAAAATCATTGATTACGAAACCGAAACCGAGCGCTACAACAAAGCCGATAAACGCGCCTCCTTGCCGCAGTTCGCCACGATGATGGCCGATGACAGCACGCTGCTTTCCGGGATCTCTGAGCTGGACGCCGTTCCGCCGCAGTCTCAGGCACTCACGGAGCAGCGACTCAAATACTGGTTCAAACAAGCCGATCCGCAAACGCGTAATAACTTCCTGCAATGGGCGGAAAAACAACCGCCCTCCTGACATTTTATGTCGACGCTGGCGAGTATGACGAGTCGGCGCGCATTTTTTTCGTCTTTCTCTTGCAGCGTCAAGCGCTTCCAGTACTCTGTAGCAAGGTTAACTACGGAATTGAACTATGGAACTGACGACTCGCACCTTGCCTGCGCGCAAACACATTGCTCTGGTGGCGCACGACCACTGCAAACAGATGTTAATGAGCTGGGTGGAACGCCACCAGCCGCTGCTGGAAAAACACGAGCTTTATGCCACAGGCACAACCGGAAACTTAATTCAACGCGCCACGGGTATGAACGTTAACGCGATGCTGAGCGGCCCGATGGGCGGCGATCAGCAGGTCGGCGCCCTGATCTCTGAAGGGAAGATTGATGTGCTGATTTTCTTCTGGGACCCGCTCAATGCCGTTCCGCACGATCCAGATGTGAAGGCGCTCCTGCGTCTGGCTACGGTGTGGAACATTCCGGTCGCCACCAACGCGTCTACGGCTGACTTTATTGTCCAGTCTCCCCATTTTAACGATGCCGTGGATATCCTGATCCCGGATTATCAACGTTACCTGGCTGAACGCCTGAAATAACGCTCCCACAGGCGGCACAAGCCGCCTGCTCTTAAGGCTTCCTCGCCACCGGCACATCCAGATGCTTAAGATCGTCCACAAAGCGCGACGGATTCTCTTTGTTAAATAACAACCAGACCCGATGCCGGGCGCGCGTCAGCGCCACATACAGCAGTCGCCGCTCTTCCGCATCCGGGAAGTCCTCCACCTGCGGCAATAATGCTTCTTCCATAATCGACTCGCGCGCAGGCGCCGGGAAACCATCACTGCCTTCCTGTAACCCGACAATAATCACATAGTCAGCCTGCTGGCCTTTACTGGCATGGATGGTCATAAAATCCAGTTGCAGCTTAGGCCAGCGGGTCGCCGCTTTTTCAAGACTGGCTGGCTTCAGATGATGGTAGCGCGCCAGTACCAGAATGCGCTCATCCTCTTTCGCATATCCTGAAAGCTTATCCAGCAAGGCATCCAGCTGGTTTTCATCCAGTAACGTTACCGCTTTCTTATCGCCCGCCGTCAGACTGTTAAGCGGCTTTTTGAGCTGATGCGGATTTTGTTGGATAAAACGATTGGCGATTTCGCCAATGCGCCCGTTAAAACGGTAGGTTGTGTCGAGGTCACAGCGATCGCCCTCACCAAAAGTGTGATGAAACGCGGTCGTTAAAGAGAGCTGCGCCCCGCTGAAACGGTAAATCGCCTGCCAGTCATCGCCAACGGCAAACAGCGTGGTATGCGAATTTTGTTTGCGCAGCGCCGCCAGCAATGCCGCACGCTGCGGGGAGATATCCTGAAATTCGTCCACCAGAATATGTTTCCAGGGACTGATAAAACGCCCCTTTTCCAGGATAACGATCGCCTGGTGGATAAGCCCGGAGAAATCGACGGCGTTCTCCTCTTTCAGCGCGCCTTTCCACGCTTTCAGCAACGGCGCCATCAATTTGATGCGCTTACTGAACAGATCGCGAATCTCCTCAGGCGCACTGGCGATCATCTCAGACTGAGCGCCGCCATGCATTCGCATCAGGCTCACCCAACGGTCCAGCCGGGAGGCCAGACGGCGCTGTAGCTTTTCATCATCCCAGAAATTGCCCTCAGGCAGCGGCCATTGCATTTCCTCTTCCAGCCACTGCCGCCACCCTTTCGCCTGCGCTTTTTTCTCGCTGCACTGCTGACGCCAGGTTTTGATAAACAGTTTATGTCTCGCGGCAGCGTCGTTTTCCAGTTTGCTGATGGTCGGGACTTTCTTACTCCCCTGCTGAATGATATGCAGCGCCAGGGCGTGGAACGTACGGGCGGCGATCGCGTCCGTATGCAATCTTTCACGAATGCGTTCGTCCATCTCTTCTGCGGCCTTGCGGCCAAAGGCCAGCAGCAGAATTTGCTCAGCCGCCGCTTCTCCCCTGGCTAACAGCCAGCCTGCGCGCGCGACCAGCACAGACGTCTTACCGCTCCCGGCTCCCGCAAGCACCAGCAAAGAATGTTCACCATTGACCACGGCTCTGGCCTGCGCCGGATTCAGCGGCGAGGACTCAATGTTCTGGAAGAAGTCGGCATATTCCGTCAGCATCACCTCGGTATAGGCCTGATTATGCTGCTGGCGGCATCCCTCGATATCGTTCAACCATGCCAGACAGCTACGCCAGGCATCGCGGCAGTTCTCAAACTCCTCCAGGCGATTAACCGGCAGCGGTAATGCAGCAAAAGCGCGGCGAATGTGTTGCTGTAATCCTGACGTTTGCTCGCGCGTTAACCACCGTTTTTCTCCGGTTCGCTCGGCAATAAGATCCCGTTGTTCCTGTAAAACCCGGGCCGCCACCTCGCTCATCTCCTGGCTCCAGCGCTGCCAGTGCGCATCCAGGTAGTGATGAAAACGCTGCGTCTCTGCCCATTCAGTACCGTGCAGACGCACCACTTTGTCATCCGGGAGGACAAACTCAAGCTCCCCCCACACCAGTCCCCGTTTACAATGAATAGCCAGTAACTGATTGAATGGAATAAGATACTCGTGGCGATCGCCCGAGACTTTAATACCGGCATTGAGAATAACGGCCCGATCGTACGGGTGTTGCGCCAGACGTTTTCCAAGAGAAGTTGCTTTCAGTTCCATGACTCAGCGAATCCAGACGAAGAGTATTTCTTGTCAGTGTAACCGCCAGAGAAAACGTGCTCCAGCCCAAAAAAACGTTACAATTGCCTGCAATCACAGAAAACCAGAGTTAGCCGAGGGTTTATGCGTACTGTTCTGAATATTTTAAATTTTGTATTGGGTGGTTTTGCCACCACTCTGGCCTGGCTGCTGGCCACACTCGTCAGCATCGTGCTCATTTTCACATTACCGTTAACCCGCTCATGCTGGGAGATTACAAAACTTTCGCTGCTTCCCTACGGCAATGAGGCCGTTCATGTTGACGAGCTGAACCCGGCAGGGAAAAGCACGTTGTTGAATACCGGCGGTACGGTACTCAATGTTTTCTGGCTGATCGTCTTTGGCTGGTGGCTCTGCCTGATGCACATCGCCTCCGGCATTGCGCAATGCATTACGATCATCGGCATTCCCGTCGGCATCGCGAATTTTAAAATCGCCGCCATTGCGCTCTGGCCGGTAGGACGCCGTGTGGTTTCCGTAGAGACAGCTCGCGCGGCGCGTGAAGCCAGTGCGCGTCGCCGCTTTGAGTAATCAGGACTGATGGCCTTTATGTTAAGTCCCTTGCTCAAACGCTATACCTGGAATAGCACCTGGCTGTATTACGTTCGCATTTTTATCGCGCTGTGCGGCACAACGGCCCTGCCCTGGTGGCTGGGCGATGTCAAACTCACCATACCGTTAACGCTCGGTATGGTCGCCGCCGCCCTGACAGATCTGGATGATCGTCTCACCGGGCGTCTGCGCAATTTAATCATCACATTAATCTGTTTTTTTATCGCCTCCGCTTCCGTGGAACTGCTCTTTCCCTGGCCGTGGCTGTTCGCGATTGGATTAACGCTCTCTACCAGCGGATTCATTCTGCTCGGCGGTTTAGGGCAGCGTTACGCCACCATTGCTTTCGGGGCGCTGCTTATCGCTATTTACACGATGCTGGGCACCTCGCTTTACGACCAGTGGTATCAACAGCCCATTCTGCTCCTTGCTGGCGCCGTATGGTACAACCTGCTGACGCTGACCGGGCATCTGCTCTTCCCGATTCGTCCCCTACAGGATAATCTGGCGCGCAGCTACGAACAGCTGGCACGCTACCTGGAGTTGAAGTCGCGCTTGTTTGACCCGGATATCGAGGATGAAAGCCAGGCGCCGCTGTATGATTTAGCGCTGGCCAACGGACAACTGATGGCGACGCTGAATCAGACGAAAGTCTCTCTTCTTACCCGCTTACGCGGCGACCGGGGGCAACGGGGAACCCGTCGCACGCTGCACTACTATTTTGTCGCGCAGGATATTCACGAACGTGCAAGCTCATCGCATATTCAGTATCAGACGTTGCGCGATCATTTCCGCCACAGCGACGTGATGTTCCGTTTCCAGCGCCTGATGTCGATGCAGGGGCAAGCCTGTATGCAGCTCTCACGCTGTATATTACTGCGTACGCCTTATCAGCATGATCCACACTTTGAGCGCGCGTTTACCCATATTGATGCGGCGCTTGAACGTATGCGCGCCGCTGGAGCATCCTCTGACTTACTCAAAACACTGGGCTTTTTGTTGTCCAATCTACGGGCGATTGATGCGCAACTGGCGACGATTGAATCCGAGCAGGCGCAGGCAATGCCGCGCAGCGAATCAGAAAATCTGCTTGCCGACGACAGTCCTCACGGATTCAGCGATATCTGGCTACGTCTGAGCCGTAACTTCACCCCCGATTCAGCGCTATTTCGCCACGCGGTGCGTATGTCGCTGGTGCTCTGCGTCGGTTACGCGCTGATCCAGATTACCGGCATGACTCACGGTTACTGGATCCTGCTCACCAGCCTGTTCGTCTGCCAGCCGAACTATAACGCCACGCGGCACCGGCTGGCGCTGAGGGTCATCGGGACGCTGGTCGGCGTCGCCATTGGTATACCAATCTTGTGGTTTGTCCCCTCGCTTGAAGGCCAGTTGATACTGCTGGTCATCACCGGCGTCCTGTTTTTTGCTTTTCGAAACGTACAGTATGCCCATGCGACGATGTTCATCACCCTGCTGGTGCTACTCTGTTTTAACCTGCTGGGTGAAGGCTTCGAAGTTGCCTTGCCGCGCGTGATCGATACGCTGATCGGCTGTGCGATCGCGTGGGCCGCCGTCAGCTTTATCTGGCCCGACTGGCGCTTTCGTAACCTGCCGTGTGTCCTGCAACGGGCCACGGATGCGAACTGCCGCTACCTGGACGCGATCCTTGAGCAGTATCATCAGGGGCGGGATAACCGGCTGGCCTACCGCATTGCCCGCCGTGACGCCCACAACCGTGATGCCGAGCTGGCCTCGGTGGTGTCGAATATGTCCAGCGAACCCGACGTCACTGCCGAAACTCGTGAGGCGGCGTTCCGGTTACTCTGCCTCAATCATACCTTTACCAGCTATATCTCTGCTCTGGGCGCGCATCGCGAACAGCTCACCAACCCGGATGTCCTGGCGCTGCTGGATGATGCAGTGTGTTATGTCGATGATGCGCTTCACCATCAACCCGCCGATGAACAGCGCGTTCACCAGGAGCTGGCAAGCCTGAAAGAGCGGATTCAGCACCTGGAGCCAAAACCAGACAGTAAAGAACCCCTGGTGGTGCAACAAGTCGGCCTGCTCATTGCATTACTGCCTGAGATTGGTCGTTTACAGCGGCAAATCACGCCGTCGCCTTCTGGTGCTCCGGCGTAAGCGACTGCGCCCACTCAGCAAGCTCCTGGCGGCGTACCGCCGGGAGCGCCGCTTCATGTACGCCAACGATTGCCCCTTCTAACGCATAGAGAGTTTTCACCGTCAGCAGCTTATTGCTCTCTCTTAGCCGCAGCCAACACATTTTTGCGCCGAGTATCCGCAATGTGTTTTCATCATTAATTCCGGCCTCATGCAGAAGGTTCTCCAGATGAAACGTCACGTTTGGCAGATTCTTCAATCGACGTTGTGAAAAACGGGTACGTTTTTCTTTTATGGCTGCATCCAGCGAATACTGCGATAAAAGCACCAGCTGTTGTTGATCGCGCCATAAGCTTTCATCCACCCGGTAATAATTCAACATAACGGGACGGCCACGTTTCATAAATGTTAACCAGACGGGGGAATGCTTCACGCAGTACGCGACGCTTTGCTCACAGGCGCGCAGGTATAGCTCTCCCTCAGCCACCATCGCAAACACCGTATCCTCGATTGTCAGGCTGTAGCTACCAAACAGCGAACGATAGTGAACCGTGCCCAGAGAGGCTAAATATTCTTGTGATTTATAGATCTTGTCATAGGAACGTAATTTCATAAAATCCCTTTTAAATCATAAAGTAAAAGAATGATTTGCAGTAACAGATCCGTTAATGACGAAAATAGGCAACTTATTCTCAGTGAGCAAGATGAATTTCATTTTTACGGCGACAACAGATAAAAATTGCGAGTCTGTTTCCGAAAATAGGGTTGATCTTTATTGGCGGCAGGGTTACTGTATATCCATACAGTAACTCACAGGGCTGGATTGATTATGTACACTTCAGGCTATGCAAATCGTTCTTCGTTGTTCTCTTCCACTGCGGGCAGCATTGCGCGCGTCTCTTCAGAGAACACCACCGCCGGGCTTATTAGCGAAGTGGTCTATCGCGAGGACCAGCCCATGATGACGCAATTACTGCTTTTACCGCTGCTGCAACAATTAGGTCAGCAATCACGCTGGCAGCTCTGGCTGACGCCGCAACAAAAGCTGAGCCGGGAATGGGTTCAATCTGCGGGGCTGCCTTTAACAAAAGTGATGCAGATTAGCCAACTTTCTCCATGCCATACGCTGGAGTCGATGATTCGCGCATTGCGGACGGGCAACTACAGCGTCGTTATCGGTTGGCTGGCGGATGAGCTTAGCGAAGAAGAACACACCCGGCTTGCGCAAGCGGCAGATGAGGGAAATGCGATGGGATTTATCATGCGTCCTGTGAGCGCACACGCTCATGCCACGAGACACCATTCCGGGCTAAAAATTCACTCAAATTTATATCATTGAGTGAAATTAGGATTTATCCTGGAATTTTTTTTCTGCGCTTTCATCTGCTCTGAAGCTTAATACTTTTTGTGTGTGAATGCTTGTCAGAAGCGGTTTCCGCGATTTTCGCTGAGCGATTTCTCAGCAGGAAATGTTAAATATTATGTATACAAGCCTTTTTTTTTCATATGCCTGACGGAGTTCACACTTGTAAGTTTTCAACTACGTTGTAGACTTTACATCGCCAGGGGTGCTCGGCATAAGCCGCAGATATCGGTAGAGTAACTATTGAGCTGATCCCCCGGTGAAGGATTTAACCGTGTTATCTCGTTGGAGATATTCATGGCGTATTTTGGATGATAACGAGGCGCAAAAAATGAAAAAGACAGCTATCGCGATTGCAGTGGCACTGGCTGGTTTCGCTACCGTAGCGCAGGCCGCTCCGAAAGATAACACCTGGTACACTGGTGCCAAACTGGGCTGGTCTCAGTTCCATGATGTTGGCAACAACCAGATCGACAACAACGGCCCGACCCATGAAAGCCAACTGGGTGCCGGTGCGTTCGGTGGTTATCAGGTAAACCCGTACGTTGGTTTTGAAATGGGTTACGACTGGTTAGGTCGTATGCCATACAAAGGCAACACTCAAAACGGTGCATTCAAAGCTCAGGGCGTTCAGCTGACTGCTAAACTGGGTTATCCGATCACTGACGATCTGGATGTCTACACCCGTCTGGGTGGTATGGTTTGGCGCGCAGACGCTCAGAACAACACTGGCTTCAAAGATCACGATACCGGTGTTTCCCCAGTATTCGCTGGTGGCGTAGAGTACGCTGTAACGCGTGACATCGCTACCCGTCTGGAATACCAGTGGACTAACAACATCGGCGACGCAAACACCGTTGGCGGTCGTCCAGATAACGGCCTGTTGAGCGTTGGTGTTTCCTACCGTTTCGGCCAGCAGGAAGAAGCAGCTCCGGTTGCTCCAGCTCCGGCACCGGCTCCAGAAGTACAGACCAAGCACTTCACTCTGAAGTCTGACGTTCTGTTCAACTTCAACAAAGCAACGCTGAAACCAGAAGGCCAGCAGGCTCTGGATCAGATGTACAGCCAGCTGAGCAACCTGGATCCGAAAGACGGTTCCGTCGTGGTTCTGGGCTTCACTGACCGTATCGGTTCCGACGCTTACAACCAGGGTCTGTCCGAAAAACGTGCTCAGTCTGTTGTTGATTACCTGATCTCCAAAGGTATCCCGGCTGACAAAATCTCCGCACGTGGTATGGGCGAATCCAACCCGGTTACTGGCAACACCTGTGACAACGTGAAAGCTCGCGCTGCACTGATCGACTGCCTGGCCCCGGATCGTCGCGTTGAGATCGAAGTTAAAGGCGTTAAAGACGTTGTAACTCAGCCGCAGGCTTAAGTTCCCGTCTAATAAAAAACCCCGCGCTGCGGGGTTTTTTTCGTTTGGAACCAGAAGAAAGAAGAAACGAACCGCTACTCTTTCCCTAGTAATGCCTGCAAATCCTGCTTCAGGGTCGACATCTTGCTGGCGTATTTCTCTTTATGTTCCGCATCTTCAATCAACTGCACAATCGTTTCTGAAAGCGTTTTGCCACGTCGCTGCGCGAGTCCCGCCAGACGCTGCCAGACAATAAACTCCAGATCGATAGACTTCTTGCGCGTATGTTGATGCTCGGCATTAAAGTGTCGTTTACGCCGTGCTCGTATGGTCTGCTTCATACGGTTTAACAGCGCAGGATTCATATGCTCTTCAATCCAGGCATTTACCCGAACCGGTTCATTTTCGAGGGTTAGCAACAAATCAACGGCTTCTTTGGCAGCACTGGCTTCCACGTACCGGGTAATCAACTCCCCTTCGCGGTGCTTCTTCACCAGATACTTCCATTTCCAGCCGCTTTCAAGGTTTTCAAGTTGTTGATATTTCATTGCGCTCTCAACGTTACCGTGTAACTCCTATCAGAATATCAGTTTTTTGGGCATCTGAAGAAAAGAATATCCAGCCTGTGAACTCTCACGCGTCATCCTGCACGTTTACATTCGCTTTCCGCGTGTGCAGCGTTGCCTGTTACGGTATAATCGCGTTTTTTACAACAGACTAAAAAACCTCAACTTTGACCATTACGAAACTTGCATGGCGTGATCTGGTTCCTGATACCGACAGTTATCAGGAAATATTTGCACAGCCACACTTTACTGACGAAAGCGCCACCCTACTCAGCGATATTCAACCGCGACTGCAATTTGCGCTGGAACAACTTCTCCAGCCCTGGGCGTCGTCCTCTTTTATGCTGGCGAAAGCGCCGGAAGAGCCCGAGTATCTCACTCTCCTTTCTGATGCGGCCAGAACGTTGCAAGCCGATGCCGGTCAGCTGACCGGGGGCCATTACGAAATTTCGGGCCACACTATCCGTTATCGCGCAGCAGAAAAAGCAGAAGACAATTTTGCCACGTCGGCGCAGGTTGTCGGCGCTGACTGGGTTGAAGCCGAACAGCTGTTTGGCTGTCTGCGCCAGTTTAACGGCGAAATTACGCTGCAACCGGGTCTGGTGCATCAGGCTAACGGCGGCGTTCTGGTGATTTCCTTACGCACCCTTCTGGCGCAGCCGTTGCTGTGGATGCGTCTGAAGGCGATTGTCAGCCATAACCGCTTCGACTGGGTCGCGTTTGACGAGTCGCGTCCGTTGCCGGTCTCTGTACCGTCTATGCCGCTCAAGCTGAAAGTCGTGTTGGTCGGCGAACGTGAATCGTTAGCCGACTTCCAGGAAATGGAGCCGGAACTGGCTGAACAGGCAATTTACAGCGAATTTGAAGATAATCTGCAAATAGTGGATGCCGAAACCATGACCCAGTGGTGTCAGTGGGTTCAGCACACGCTTAAACGCAATAATCTGCCCTCGCCAACGCCTGATGCCTGGCAAGTGCTGGTACGCGAAGCCGTTCGCTACACGGGAGAACAGGACACGCTTCCACTGTGTCCGCTATGGATTTCCCGCCAGTTCAGAGAAGCCGCGCCGTTGTGCCAGGACGGGACATGCAGCGCCGAACAGCTCGCCCTGATGCTTGCCCAACGCGAATGGCGTGAAGGCTATCTTGCGGAGCGCATGCAGGACGAAATCCTGCAAGAGCAGATCCTGATTGAAACGGAAGGCGAGCGCATTGGTCAGATTAACGCTCTTTCCGTCATTGAATTTCCCGGCCATCCGCGCGCGTTTGGCGAGCCTTCACGCATCAGCTGCGTCGTTCATATTGGCGACGGTGAATTCACGGACATCGAGCGAAAAGCCGAGCTTGGCGGTAACATTCATGCCAAGGGGATGATGATCATGCAGGCTTTCCTGATGTCGGAACTACAGCTTGAACAGCAAATCCCGTTCTCCGCCTCGCTAACCTTTGAACAGTCCTATAGTGAAGTGGATGGCGACAGCGCCTCAATGGCAGAACTGTGCGCATTGATCAGCGCTCTGTCCAACGTGCCGGTTAATCAAAATATCGCGATTACCGGTTCCGTCGATCAGTTTGGACGCGCCCAGCCTGTTGGCGGCCTGAATGAAAAAATTGAAGGCTTTTTCACAATTTGTCAGCAGCGTGAACTGACGGGTAAACAAGGCGTTATTATTCCGGCGGCTAACGTGAGACACCTCAGCCTCCAGCCTGCGCTGTTGCAGGCCGTGGAAGAAGAGAAATTCAGCATCTGGGCGGTAGACGACGTAACAGACGCACTGCCGCTTCTGCTTAATCTGGTGTGGGATGGCGAAGGTCAGACAACATTGATGCAGACCATCCAGGAACGTATTGCCCAGGCTACACAACAGGAAGGACGTCATCGTTTTCCCTGGCCGCTACGTTGGCTAAACTGGTTTATACCGAACTGATCGGACTTGTTCAGCGTACACGTGTTAGCTATCCTGCGTGCTTCAATAAAATAAGGCTTACAGAGAACATGGTAGATAAACGCGAATCCTATACAAAAGAAGACCTTCTTGCCTCTGGTCGCGGTGAACTGTTTGGCGCTAAAGGCCCACAACTGCCGGCACCAAACATGCTGATGATGGACCGTGTCATCAAAATGACAGAGACTGGCGGTAACTTCGACAAAGGTTATGTTGAAGCTGAGCTGGATATCAATCCAGATCTCTGGTTCTTCGGATGCCACTTTATCGGCGATCCGGTTATGCCGGGCTGCCTGGGTCTGGACGCAATGTGGCAGTTGGTTGGATTCTATCTCGGCTGGCTGGGCGGCGAAGGTAAAGGCCGTGCGCTGGGCGTAGGTGAAGTGAAATTTACCGGTCAGGTTCTGCCAAGCGCGAAGAAAGTGACCTACCGTATTCACTTCAAACGTATCGTTAACCGTCGTCTGATCATGGGTCTGGCGGATGGCGAAGTTCTGGTTGATGGCCGTCTGATCTACACCGCCAACGACCTAAAAGTAGGTCTGTTCCAGGACACGTCAGCGTTCTGATCGCGGATATTTCCAGGTCTGATAAGCGTTGCCACAAGCACGGCGTCATTGCCGGATGGCAGCATAACCACGTTATCTGACCTGCCTGTAAAAAGGCGAAACCTCCGCACTGCGGAGGTTTCTTTTTTCTAAAGAGACAGAATCAGGCCATTACTACCCTGTCCGCCATGGCTTCTCGCCAACCTCCCAGCCAGTGCGACCTCTGATTCAGCGTCTGATAGGGACACATTTCTTTTGAGCGTCCGGCAATGCCGGCCTGATATCCACGTTGATGTGCCCGTTCCAGGCGATCTCGTTTTTGTCTCTTCATGCCTCGTTTCCCTCATCTTCATGTCTGGTGGAAAAGAAAACAGTGATTACGAAATGTGCAATCACAGTAAACGAATACCGCGAAAAAGTTGTCCCGTCAATGCGCAAAATTCACGCCATTGTCATATTTGTGAGCTACTCAATAAATCATTTGTACAAAAATTGTGAGCCAGAACAGCTATTTTCACCGGGCAGAAAAACAAAAAAACCGCCCCGGCGATATGCCGAAAGCGGTTAAATTTACAATATTTTTAACTTATGGTATTTGCTTCAGCGCCTGAGCGATAGCGGCGGCTTCCTGATTCCAGGCGGCTGCCAGCATCTTGACCATTTCGTCATACCCGTCCTGCTGCTGCGCGGTTTCGATGTGGAATGGGCGCTTAATCAACTGCCCCTGATGGTTCAGTAGCCACTCCCCGCTTACGATAACTTTGCCATCATAACGGCCATGAAATCCCGTCACCGTCACGTTAAGCGTATCCTGCACGCTGCCCAGCGGCTGTGAGGCAACCACCCAGCCCGGAAGCTGGGCGCTCAGATTCGCCACCAGCGTATTGCGCAACTGCTGGTCCAGCGGGCTGGCCCAAAGATTGTTACTCGCAATCACGTACTGCACATCACTGGTTTGATACACCACGCCGTTGCCCGCCAGGTAGTCCGGCACCGAAACCTGTTCCACCCACAATAAGCGGTTTCCCTGGCTTGCCGTACTCTGTACGCCCCCTTGCGCGACGGGTAGCTGGTAGTAGCTCTTGTTTTCTCCGCTACTACTACATGACGTTAACCAGAACGCCATCATCACCACTAGCCACTTTTTCATTGTTTCGCCCTCTTCGGCTCTGGATCTTTCTTGTCCTTCGCTTCAAATACCAGCGCGTTGCTCTTTTCGTTCAGCGTTTTCAATACCGGTTGCAGTTCACGGAGAACCTGATCAAGACGCTGCATATCCGCCACCATCTTGTTATACGCTGCGGAGCCTGGCTGGAAGCCCTGCATGCTGCGGTTCAGTTCGCGCAAGGTGTTCTGCATATCCGCCGGAAGCTGCTGCATCGACTGGCTGGAAGTAATCTTGTTCATATTATCCAGCGTGGTTTGCAGATGCTTCATCGTCCGCTGGCTTTCCGACAGCGTATTGGTCGCCTGTTGAATCATCGGATTCAGCGGCAGGTTATTAATTTTATCCAGCGCTTCCATCAGACGCTGCTGGATTTGCGCCAGACCGCCGCTTACCGTCGGGATGATCTGATAACCGTTAAACTCATGAATGCCCGTAATTGGCGGCTCTTTCGGATAGAAGTCCAGATCAACATACAGCGCGCCGGTCACCAGATTGCCCGTTTTCAGTGAACCGCGCAGGCCGCGTTTGAGCAGTTCGGCCAGATGCGCGCCGACATCCGTCTCTTCGCCCAATTGTGCTTTCAGGCGTTCCGGCTCAATGCGTACCAGCACCGGAATACGGTAATCAGTGTTAAATACCTGACGCATATTCGGCGCAAAGAAAGGCACTTTGCTGACCGTCCCCAGACGAATCCCGCGGAACTCCAGCGGTGCGCCCGGTTGCAGGCCGCGAATCGAATCTTTGAAGAACATCAGATAGTCGATGTGGTCGGTATACAGCGAATCCTGAATGCTTCGCTGATCGTCATACAGGCTGAAAGCGGTTTTTTCCGCAACCGGCTGCCCCAGTTCAAGCCCTTCCGGCACGTCAAAGCTCACGCCACCGCCAAACAGCGTGCTTAGCGATCCCATTTCAACCCGCATACCGGCGGAAGTCAGATCCACCGCGATACCGCTGTCCTTCCAGAAGCGGACGTTGCTGGTCACCAGGCGATCGTTTGGCGCATTAATGAAGAGTTGATAGCTGATGGAGCGTTTTTGCGGATCGAAGGTGCTGGTTTCAACCGAGCCAACGCGGTAGCCACGGAAAAGCACCGGATCGCCCGGACTGAGCTGCCCGGCTTTTTTGCTGTCAAGAATAACGCGGATGCCTTTCGCATCTGGCGGCGCCAGAGGTGGGGAATCCAGCAACTGGTAATCCTCCAGCCTGTTACCTTTCGTCCCCGGCTGCAACTCAATATATGCCCCGGACAGCAACGTGCCTAAGCCGCTGATCCCTTCACGCCCGACCTGCGGTTTCACCACCCAAAAGACCGAATCTTTGTGCAGCAGTTTTTCCATGCCGGAATGCAATCTGGCTTTGATCTCTACATGCGTAAGATCGTCGGTCAGCGTCGCGCTTTCCACCACCCCCACATCCACGCTACGGCTCTTGATGGTGGTCTTACCGCCTTCAATACCTTCAGCATTCGTGGTGATCAAGGTGACTTCAGGCCCCTGATGGCTGTAGTGATAAAACAGCACCCATGCCCCAATCAGCGCAGTGACGATAGGGAATATCCACACGGGAGACCAGTTTTTTACCTTCTGCACTTTGGCTTCCCCATTTTTAGATTCCATACTGTCAGGACTCCTCATGGCCTGGTTCAGGTTCACGATCCCACGACAGACGCGGATCAAAGGTCATCGCAGAAAACATTGTCATAATGACGACTAAAGCAAACATCAATGCACCCATCGCTGGATAAATATTCATTAACCCCCCCATGCGCACCAACGCAGAGAGTACGGCAATTACAAACACATCAATCATTGACCAGCGGCCAACAAATTCCACCACCTCATAAATCAGGTGCATTCTTTCACTGTCGCGTTTGCCATGCCCTTTCGCATCCCAGCACAGCCAGGCAATCGCAATCATTTTTAGCGTTGGCACCATAATACTGGCAATAAAAATAACCGCCGCCACCGGATAAGACCCTTCACTCCAGAGCAAAACGACCCCGGCGAGGATCGTAGAAGGCATCTTCGATCCCAATAAATCGGTGATCATGATCGGCATGATATTCGCGGGCAGATAAAGCATGATCGACGTAAATAACAGGGCCAGCGTCCATTGCAGGCTGTTTTTGCGTCGCACATGCCCCTTTGCATGACAGCGCGGACACACTAATTCATTCTCCGGGAGAATAGCCGTACAGCAGGAGCAGGAACGCAGTCCCTGGCAAATGCCGGTAACGCCAGGTTTCAGCGGCTGCGCCAGCACAGGCATCGGCGTAATATCGTCCCATAACCAACGGCGATCGACGCACTGAAACGCGCGCAATTGCAGGATGCAGAAGAAGCACCACGGAATAAAACTGCTTCCAACCCCGATATCCCCGTAAGCCATCAGCTTAACAAAACTGACCAGCACGCCTGCGAGGAAGATCTCCGCCATTCCCCAGGTTTTTAGCTGGAACAGCACGCGCGCCAGAACCTTTTTCACACGTAGCGGCAATTCGACGCGATTCACAAGCAATAATATCGTTACCAGACAAAAAGCCGGAACCAGCTGGACAAACAGCAAAAAGAAGGTGCCAAGGCTGGCGTAATTTTCCGAAAACATGACGCCGGGGATTTCAAGCAGCGTAACTTCGCTCCTCACACCCGCGACGTTCATATTTACGAAAGGGAAAAGATTGGAAAGCAGCAGCATAAACAACGCCACTAACGAATAGGCGGTAGGACGCTGCCTTGGCGCGTCCCACTCGGTCGTCAGCGTTGTGCCACATCTTGGACATGCCGCTTTCTGCCCATGCTCAAGGTGGGGCAACGCCACCAGCATGTCACATTGCGAGCATAAAATGTGCTTCGCAGCATGATGATGTTCGCACATATGCGCTCCTTTAATTATGCGCCATTCTTCAAGGCTTCAAGATACTCCCAGCGCTCAAAGGCTTGTTCAAGTTCCTGCTCTGCGTGGCTCAAATCGGCCAGAACTTTTTGCGTATGATCATGCGGTTGGCTGAAAAAGGCGGCATCCGCCACCTGCGCCTGCAACGCTTCCAGTTTGGCCTCCAGCTCTTCCAGTAACTGGGGGAGCTGTTCCAGTTCGCGTTGCAGTTTATAGCTTAGTTTGTTACTGCCGCGCTTTACAATTTCTGCTTTCGGGGCAACCACTTCCTCAGTTTTCTTGACGACGGGTTGTTTAAACGCCAGATGCTGTTCCTGCTGACCACGCGCATCATGGTATCCGCCGACATAGCAACCAATCTTACCGCCGCCCTCGAAGATCCAGCACTCGGTCACGGTGTTATCCACAAACTGACGGTCATGGCTCACCAGCAGGACAGTTCCCTGATAGCCGTCAATCAACTCTTCCAGCAACTCCAGCGTTTCAACGTCCAGATCGTTGGTCGGTTCATCGAGAATCAGCAAATTGCTGGGTTTCAGGAACAAACGTGCCAGTAAGAGACGGTTACGTTCTCCGCCAGACAGGGCGCGAACCGGCGTCATGGCGCGCTTGGGATGGAACAGGAAGTCCTGAAGATAGCCCAGCACATGACGCGGCTTACCGTTAACCAGCACCTCTTGCTTACCTTCAGCAAGGTTATCCATTACGGTTTTATCGGGATCCAGTTCCGCGCGATGCTGATCGAAATAAGCCACTTCCAGCTTCGTGCCGACATGAATACGTCCGCTGTCCGCCTGAAGCTGGCCCAGCATCAGTTTCAGCAACGTGGTTTTCCCACAGCCGTTAGGGCCAATTAAAGCAATCTTGTCGGCACGCTGCACCTGCGCGGAGAAATCGTTTACCAGCTGCTTGCCGTCAACCTGATAGCTGACGTTTTCCATCTCGAAAACAATCTTGCCGGAGCGGGCCGCTTCTTCGACCTGCATCTTCGCCGTCCCCATCACTTCACGGCGTTCGCTGCGCTCGCGGCGCATCGCTTTCAGGGCGCGTACGCGACCTTCATTGCGGGTACGGCGCGCTTTAATACCCTGGCGGATCCAGACTTCTTCCTGCGCCAGTTTGCGATCGAACTCGGCATTCTGTAACTCTTCCACGCGCAGGGCTTCTTCTTTCTCCAGCAGATACTGATCGTAATCTCCCGGATAAGAAACCAGTTTGCCACGATCGAGATCGACAATGCGGGTAGCCATATTGCGGATAAACGAACGGTCGTGGGAAATGAAAATAATCGTCCCGTTGAAAGATTTCAGGAACGTTTCCAGCCAGTCGATCGTTTCAATATCCAGGTGGTTGGTCGGCTCATCCAGCAACAATACGCGAGGGTTGCTGACCAACGCCCTGCCCAGCGCCGCTTTACGCAGCCAGCCGCCGGAAAGCGAAGAGAGCGCCGCGTTAGGATCGAGTCCAAGCTGCGCCAGCACTTCATTAATACGGTTTTCCAGTTGCCACAGGTTGTGGTGGTCGAGCTGTTCCTGCACCCGCGCCATCTCATTGAGATTTTTATCGCTGGGGTCGGTCATCACCAGGCGGGAAATATCGTGGTAACGTTTCAGATATTCAGCCTGCTCCTCGATCCCTTCCGCAACAAAATCATAAACGCTGCCTTCGACATTACGCGGCGGATCCTGTTGCAGACGCGCGACGATCAGATCCTGCTCGTAAATGATGCGTCCGTCATCCAGTCCCTGTTCGCGGTTGAGGATCTTCATCAGCGTTGACTTCCCGGCGCCATTACGGCCCACCAGGCACACGCGTTCGTTATCCTCGATATGCAGCTCTGCGTTATCGAGAAGCGGCGCGTCGCTAAACGACAGCCATGCGCCATGCATACTGATTAATGACATTTACTTTTCCTTTCAGGCTGCGGTAATCAGCCAGCAGTTGTGGATCTGACGATTACGGGCAAAGTCCTGAGAAAGCGTTTTTTGCGTAATTTCTTGTGCTTTCAGTCCCAGCGCCGCCAGGCCATCCAGATCCATACGGAATCCGCGTTTGTTGTTGGAGAACATGATCGTGCCGCCTTTGCGCAGCAGACGTTTCAGATCTTTCATTAACACCAGGTGATCGCGCTGCACATCAAACGACTCGTCCATCCGTTTTGAGTTGGAGAACGTCGGCGGATCGATAAAAATCAGATCGAACTGTTCATTCGCCTCACGCAGCCAGCCCAGGCAATCGGCCTGAATCAGGCGGTGCGCACGGCCGCTCAGCCCATTCAGACGCAGGTTACGTTCAGCCCACTCCAGATAGGTACGCGACATGTCCACCGTAGTGGTGCTGCGTGCGCCGCCCAGCCCCGCATGTACGCTGGCGCTGCCGGTATAGGAGAACAGGTTAAGGAAATCTTTGCCTTTGCTCATCTGACCCAGCATCCGGCGCGCAATACGGTGATCGAGGAACAGACCGGTATCAAGATAGTCGGTCAGGTTAACCCATAAACGCGCGTTATATTCGCTGACTTCAATGAACTCACCCTTCTCGTTCATCTTTTGATACTGGCTTTTGCCTTTCTGGCGCTCACGGGTTTTTAACACCAGTTTATTCGGCGCCATCTCCAGTACCAACAGCGTGGCGGCGATGATGTCGAACAGACGCTGACGCGCTTTCTGCGCATCAACCGTTTTCGGCGGCGCATATTCCTGAATCACCACCCACTCGCCGTAGCGATCGACCGCCACATTGTATTCCGGCAGATCGGCATCATACAGGCGATAGCATTCGATCCCTTCCTGGCGCGCCCATTTCTCCAGCTTCTTAATATTTTTGCGCAGGCGGTTGGCGTAATCTTCCGCCACCGTCGCAGGCTTGCTGTCTGGCGTTTTTTCCGCCAGATGATAGTTTTTCTGCACGCAGTCCAGCGGGCCGTTTTTGGCTTTGAATTGCTTATCCGCGCGCAGTTGCAGGCAGTTCAGCAGATCCGGCGAGGCGCTGAACAGCGACAGGCTCCAGCCGCCGAACTGATTTTTCATGGTGCGCCCCAGCAGGCTGTGCAGCGCAATCAGCGCCGGTTCGCTGTCCAGACGCTCACCATACGGCGGGTTGCTGATTACCGTACCGTACGGCCCTTTCGGCAGCGGGTTGCTCAGTTGGGCGACATCTTTTACCTCGAAGGTAATCAACTCACCGATGCCTGCGCGACGGGCGTTGCTGCGCGCACGTTCAATCACGCGGGCATCGCTGTCAGAACCATAAAAATGCGAGCTATATTCCGCAAGCCCTTTACGGGCGCGGGTTTGCGCTTCTGCTTTGACTTCCTGCCAGATAGCCTCATCATGCTGCGCCCAGCCGCTAAAGCCCCAGTGACCACGATGCAGACCCGGCGCGCGATCGGTCGCCCACATTGCGGCCTCGATCAGCAGCGTACCGGAACCACACATCGGGTCGAGCAGCGGCGTTCCCGGCTGCCAGCCGGAACGCATCACGATGGCCGCCGCCAGCGTCTCTTTAATTGGTGCCAGACCGGTACGATCGCGATAGCCGCGCAGGTGCAGGCCATCGCCGCTCAGATCGAGGGCAATGCTGGCAGTGTCTTTGTTCAGCCAGACGTTAACGCGAATATCTGGAGATTCACGATCGACATTAGGACGCGGCAGGTTTTTACGCGTGAACGCATCAACAATCGCATCCTTTACTTTCATCGCACCATACTGGCTATTGCGAATGGTGTCGTTCAGCCCACTAAAATGTACGGCAAAGGTGGCGTCTGGATTAAAAATCTCTGTCCAGTTGATTGCCTGCACGCCGAGGTACAGGTCTAAATCGCTGTAGACCTTGCACTCTCCCATCGGCAGCATAATACGCGAGGCCAGGCGGCTCCACATTAAACTCTGGTACACAAGCCGCGTGTCGCCCTGAAAATGGACACCACCCTGAACCACCTGGCAATCCGCAGCGCCCAGGTTTTCAAGTTCAGTTTTTAACAGCTCTTCCAGCCCGCGGGCCGTACTGGCAAACAGAGAATTCATATTGTCACTTTTACTCTAAGAAAATTGCTGCGCATTATACACAAAATCTTTCGCGTTGCCTCGCAGCGACAAGCGTGAAGGATGGGGCTTATATAGCTAATCTGGCGCTCATGTCATAAGATTGAAAGCTTATTTTCGTTCGAGGGCTGTACAGTGGTGACGTTAACCCGGCTTTTTATTCATCCGGTCAAATCGATGCGCGGCATCGGCCTGACGCATGCGCTGGCAGACATCAGTGGCCTGGCTTTCGATCGTATCTTTATGGTTACTGAACCTGATGGCACCTTTATTACCGCCCGCCAGTTTCCGCAAATGGTGCGCTTTACGCCTTCTCCGCTACACGACGGATTACATCTTAGCGCCCCGGATGGCAGCAGCGTGGTGGTGCGCTTTGCTGATTTCGCCGCGCAGGATGCGCCAACCGAAGTCTGGGGAAACCATTTTACTGCCCGTATCGCCCCGGACGCGATAAATCAGTGGTTAAGCGGATTCTTTTCCCGTGACGTGCAATTACGCTGGGTCGGCCCCCAACTTACGCGCAGAGTCAAACGCCGCGACGATGTGCCGTTGTCATTTGCTGATGGTTATCCCTTTCTGCTGGCCAACGAAGCCTCACTGCGCGACTTACAGCAGCGTTGCCCGGCTGGCGTGAAAATAGAACAGTTTCGTCCCAATCTGGTCGTTTCCGGCGCGGCACCCTGGGAAGAAGACACCTGGAAGGTCATTCGTATCGGCGACGTCATCTTTGATGTCGCAAAACCGTGCAGCCGTTGTATTTTCACCACCGTCAGCCCTGAGAAAGGGCAAAAGCACCCAACGGGTGAGCCGCTGGCAACCTTGCAAGCCTTTCGCACGGCGCAGGACAACGGCGATGTTGATTTCGGGCAGAACCTGATTGCGCGTAACAGCGGCGTCATTCGCGTAGGCGATGAGGTTGACATTCTCGCAACCGCCCCCGCCAAACCTTATGGCGCCGCAAATTCTGATGATGCGGTGGCGCCGGAAAAACAGCCTGATACGACAGTCACTATCGACTGGCAGGGGCAAACCTTTCGTGGGAATAACCAACAGGTGCTGCTTGAACAACTGGAGAATCAGGGTATCCGCATCCCTTATTCATGTCGGGCCGGGATCTGCGGCAGTTGCCGGATAACGCTGCTGGAAGGCGAAGTGAGTCCGCTGAAAAAATCAGCGATTAACGATGACGGAACGATTCTTAGCTGTAGCTGCGTGCCAAAAACCGCGCTCAGGCTGGGAAATTAAACCGCTTGTTCAAGGCTGAAGCTGGCGAGTCGCTGTTGCGGCTTCAGTCTGTCGTTCATGATCTTAATCGCATCGCCGAGCTGCATAGTGCGTCCAGCCACGACGACACCGGGCTGGGCCAGCAGGCACAGCGCCGCGTTTTCACCCGGCTCAACCACCAGTAAATTCACCTGCTCTTCGGTGTCGCTAAGCCACACGCAGGCGGCATCACCCACCGTTGGCGTCCAGATCTCGCCGTGTGCGACAAAATGCCAGCTTTTTGGCATCTGTGGTTTCAGATAACGGATCGCCACCAGCGCATTGAGCACCAGTTCCGCTTTTTGTTCTTTCGATAATTCGAGATCGCGACATTTTTCTTCAAAAGAGAAATAGAGCGCGGCATCATCGACACAAAAACCAGACGGCGAAAATGCATCCGGCGTGAGCATTTTGCGAGCAAAGCGCGAGCGAAATAACATGCCATTGGCTAAATCGAGCATCATTCGGTCATGCTCTTCATCATAATACCAGCGCCAGTTATCGTCAGGTTTAATTCGCATTGTACTCTCTCCCGTTTCCATCACCCTGTTGCAAAAATGTCCTTTTTCACCGCTTCGTTTATTACCTTAATAAGCAAAGCCTAAAATGTTTAAATAAGCAACAATGAAGGAATATAAAACAACCAGGGCCGGAAATAAAGCCCTGGTTGTCTGATAATGAGAGAAAAGAATCAAATATGGGTAACGATTTCTTTAATCAGTTGCGGGCCTTTAAAAATAAAGCCGGAATAAATTTGTACCAGCGTAGCGCCAGCAGCCATCTTCTCACGCGCCGCGATGACAGAATCTATCCCGCCGACGCCAATAATCGGTAACTGTCCTTTCAATTCCTGGGACAGTCTGCGAATAATTTCTGTACTTTTTAACTGTAATGGTCGACCGCTTAAACCACCCGTTTCATCGCAATTTTTCATTCCCTGAACCAGAGAACGATCGAGCGTCGTATTTGTCGCAATCACACCATCAATATTATGGCGAACTAAACTGTCGGCCACCTGGATCAATTCGTCCTCAGAAAGATCCGGGGCGATCTTTACCGCGATCGGAACATATTTATGATGGATCGTCTGGAGATCATTTTGCTTATTTTTAATTGCCGTCAGCAAATCATCCAGCGCCTCGCCATATTGTAGCGTACGTAACCCTGGGGTATTTGGCGAAGAGATATTAATGGCGATATAACCGGCATATGCATAGATTTTTTCCATACAAATCAGATAGTCATCTTTGCCATTCTCTACCGGCGTATCTTTATTTTTGCCGATATTAATTCCGAGGATACCGTCGAAATGCGCTTTTTTGACATTCTCTACCAGGTTATCAACGCCCAAATTATTAAAGCCCATCCGGTTGATCAACCCTTCGGCATCAACCAGGCGGAAAAGGCGCGGCTTATCGTTACCAGGCTGAGGGCGCGGCGTCACGGTTCCGATCTCAATCGATCCGAATCCCATTGCGCCCAGAGCGTCGATGCACTCTCCGTCCTTATCCAGACCCGCAGCAAGGCCGAGCGGGTTCTTAAATGTCAGCCCCATGCAGCTTACTGGCTTCGCAGGGACTTTCTGTCGGACAAGCGCTTCCAGCGGCGTGCCTGTTACACGGCGTAATTGCTGAAACGTAAATTCATGAGCGCGCTCTGGATCGAGCTGAAAAAGGGCTTTACGAACGAAGGGGTAGTACATGAACTCTCCTGGATTCCCGGTGTGCAGACCGGGGGCGTATTATGTGCGATATCCAGCGAAAAGGGAATTGACTTGCGGCAATAAATAGCAATCGTTTTCCTTGTTGTCCTCTTTTTATTCAATTTCCAACTTTTCTATCCCGCATAAATCATTTCGGTAAACAAAATCTCTCTGTCAGACTGCACAAATTGTTATCAATGTTAATGAAAATCGAATAATTAGTTATAAGGGGAGATTGAGATTATGCGCGTCATCACTCTGGCGGGAAGCCCACGCTTTCCCTCTCGTTCCAGTGCGTTACTGGAATATTCCCGGGAAAAACTGAACAGTCTGGACGTCGAAGTCAGCCACTGGAATTTGCATAACTTTGACCCCGAAGACTTGCTATATGCGCGTTTCGACAGCCCGGCGTTAAAAACATTTATAGAACAATTACAGGATGCAGACGGGCTGATCGTCGCAACGCCGGTTTATAAAGCCGCCTATTCCGGGGCGTTAAAAACGTTGCTCGACCTGCTTCCTGAACGAGCGCTGGAAGGCAAAGCCGTATTACCGCTGGCAACCGGCGGTACTGTCGCCCATTTACTGGCCGTTGACTACGCGCTCAAGCCGGTGCTGAGCGCGCTGAAAGCACAAGAGATCCTGCACGGCGTGTTTGCCGACGATTCCCAGGTGATTGATTACCAGCATAAACCGCAGTTCACCCCTAATTTACAACATCGCCTTGACAGCGCGCTTGAAACATTCTGGCAAGCGTTGCACCGCCGCGATGTGCCGGTTCCCGTCATTCATTCACCACGAGGCGTTGCCCATGTTTAAATTTTTCAGACATCGTCCTCAATGGCTGGCGCTGGCCGGATTGCTCTCGCTTTCAGCCTGGTCACACGCGGCAGAGTCAGCGCCTGACGCACTGCGCATCGGCTATCAGAAAGGCAGCATCAGTATGGTGCTGGCGAAAAGCCACCAACTGCTGGAGAAGCGTTACCCGCAAACCAAAATCTCCTGGGTTGAGTTCCCGGCGGGCCCGCAAATGCTGGAGGCATTGAATGTCGGCAGTATCGATCTCGGCAGTACCGGCGATATCCCCCCTATTTTTGCGCAGGCTGCCGGGGCGGACCTGGTTTATGTTGGCGTTGAGCCTCCCAAACCAAAAGCCGAGGTCATTCTCGTCCCTGAAAACAGTCCGATAAAAACCGTCGCGGATCTGAAAGAACACAAAGTCGCCTTCCAGAAAGGTTCCAGTTCGCACAATCTGCTGTTGCGCGCACTGCAACAGGCCGGACTTAAATTTACCGATATCCAGGCCACATACCTGACGCCAGCAGACGCCCGCGCCGCGTTCCAGCAGGGGAATGTCGATGCGTGGGCAATCTGGGACCCTTACTATTCCGCTGCGCTGTTACAGGGTGGCGTTCGCGTTCTGAAAGACGGGACCGACCTGAAACAAACCGGTTCGTTCTATCTGGCGGCGCGCCCTTATGCCGAAAAGAACGGCAGCTTCATTCAGGGCGTTCTGGACACCTTCAGTCAGGCCGATGCGTTAACGATAAGCCAGCGTGAACAGAGTATCACCCTGCTGGCAAAAACGATGGGATTGCCTGAACCGGTGATTGCCACCTATCTGGATCATCGCCCGCCAACCACCATTACGCCGGTGAGCGCCTCTGTCGCTACCTTGCAGCAGCAAACCGCCGATCTGTTTTACGACAACCGTCTGGTGCCGAAAAAAATTGATATTCGCCAGCGTATCTGGCAGCCCACTCAACAAGAAGGAGCAAAATTATGAGCCTGAATATGTTCTGGTTTTTACCTACCCACGGTGACGGGCATTATCTGGGAACCGAAGCAGGCTCGCGCCCGGTCGATCACAGTTACCTGCAACAAATCGCGCAAACGGCGGACCGCCTGGGCTTTACAGGCGTATTGATCCCAACCGGGCGTTCCTGCGAAGACGCCTGGCTGGTTGCCGCCTCAATGATTCCGGTCACACAGCGACTGAAATTCCTGGTCGCCCTGCGCCCAAGCGTCACGTCGCCAACGGTTGCCGCCCGTCAGGCCGCAACGCTGGACAGACTCTCCAATGGCCGCGCGCTGTTTAATCTGGTTACCGGTAGCGATCCGCAGGAGCTGGCCGGTGACGGCGTCTTCCTTGACCACACCGAACGCTATGAAGCCTCATCCGAGTTTACGCAGGTATGGCGACGCCTGCTGCAAGGCGAGACGGTGGACTTCAACGGTAAACATATTCATGTTCGTGGCGCAAAACTGTTCTTCCCTGCCATTCAGCAACCGTATCCACCGCTCTATTTTGGCGGTTCATCGGATGTCGCACAGGATCTCGCCGCTGAGCAGGTCGATCTCTATCTCACCTGGGGCGAACCGCCTGCGCAGGTAAAAGAGAAAATTGAACAGGTACGCGCCAAAGCAGCGGCTCGCGGGCGTAAAATCCGTTTCGGCATCCGCCTGCACGTTATTGTGCGTGAAACCAATGAAGAGGCCTGGCGTGCGGCCGATCGCCTGATTGCTCACCTGGATGACGATACGATCGCCAAAGCGCAAGCCGCATTCGCCAGAACGGATTCTGTCGGTCAGCACCGGATGGCCGCGCTGCATAACGGTAAGCGTGATCAACTGGAGATCAGCCCTAACTTGTGGGCTGGCGTCGGGCTGGTGCGCGGCGGCGCGGGAACCGCGCTGGTGGGTGATGGCCCGACCGTCGCCGCACGTATAAATGAGTACGCGGCGCTGGGTATCGACAGTTTTGTGCTCTCCGGTTATCCGCATCTGGAAGAAGCCTACAACGTGGGCGAACTGCTGTTCCCGCATCTGGACGTCGCCATCCCGGAAATTCCGCAGCCGCAGCCTCTGCATCAGCAAGGCGAAGCGGTTGCCAATGAATTTATCCCCCGTAAAGCCGCGCAGAGTTAAGGAGTACGCCAATGGCAACGCCCACAAACAAATGGTTATTGCGCGTTGCCCCCTGGTTTTTACCGGTGGGCATCGTGGCGGTCTGGCAAATAGCCTCTTCGATGGGCTGGTTGTCAACCCGCATACTACCCTCTCCTGAAGGGGTGATCGCGGCATTCTGGACACTCTCCGCCAGCGGCGAACTCTGGCAGCATCTGGCCATTAGTTCGTGGCGCGCTTTCATCGGCTTTTCAATTGGCGGTTCTATCGGTCTGACGCTGGGGCTGATCAGCGGTTTGTCGCGGTGGGGAGAACGTCTGCTGGATACTTCAGTACAAATGCTGCGTAACGTGCCGCACCTGGCGCTGATCCCGCTGGTGATTTTATGGTTCGGGATTGATGAAAGCGCGAAGATTTTTCTCGTGGCGCTGGGAACGCTGTTTCCGATTTATATCAATACCTGGCATGGGATTCGTAATATCGATCGGGGGCTGGTGGAGATGGCTCGCAGCTATGGCTTATCCGGCTTCCCGCTGTTTGTGCATGTGATCCTCCCCGGCGCCCTGCCCTCTATTATGGTTGGCGTCCGTTTTGCGCTCGGGTTGATGTGGTTGACGCTGATTGTGGCGGAAACCATTTCGGCGAACGCCGGGATCGGCTATCTGGCGATGAACGCCAGGGAATTCCTGCAAACGGACATCGTCGTGGTCGCGATTATTTTGTATGCCCTGCTCGGTAAACTCGCCGACGTCAGCGCGCAGCTGTTAGAGCGCGTCTGGCTGCGCTGGAATCCTGCTTATTACACGAAAGAGGCAACCGTATGAATACCGCTCGTCTTAATCAGGGAACGCCGCTACTGCTCAACGCGGTAACCAAACAATATGCTGACAACACGGTGCTGAACCAGTTGGATCTGCATATTCCCGCCGGGCAATTTGTGGCGGTGGTTGGACGCAGCGGTGGCGGGAAAAGTACGCTGCTGCGTCTGCTGGCCGGTCTGGAATCCCCTACGGCTGGCGAATTGCTTGCCGGAACAACGCCGCTGGCCGAGATCCAGGACGACACGCGTATGATGTTCCAGGATGCGCGCCTGCTGCCGTGGAAGTCGGTGATCGATAATGTTGGATTGGGTCTGAAAGGCGGCTGGCGGGATGCGGCGCGTCAGGCGCTGGCGGCGGTCGGTCTCGAAAACCGGGCGGCGGAGTGGCCTGCGGCGCTGTCCGGCGGGCAGAAACAGCGTGTCGCGCTGGCCCGCGCGCTGATCCACCGGCCGGGATTATTGCTGCTGGATGAACCTCTCGGCGCGCTGGATGCCCTGACCCGGCTGGAAATGCAGGATTTGATCGTCTCGTTATGGCAAGAGCACGGTTTTACAGTGCTGCTGGTCACGCATGACGTCAGCGAGGCCGTGGCAATGGCCGATCGGGTTCTGTTGATCGAGGACGGGAAAATTGGTCTGGACTTGACGGTGGATATCGCGAGGCCGCGCCGTCTGGGGACGGTACGTTTAGCGGAACTGGAAGCGGAAGTGTTGGGTCGGGTGATGCAACGTGGCGAAAATGAGGCTCTGCTACGCAAGCACGGTTAAAAAATGCCGGATGGCACTGTTGCTTATCCGGCCTACACGTAAATGGTAGGCCGGACGCATCCGGCAATATTATCAGGCTAACGCTTTGGTAATCTTCTCGAACAGATCGCCAGAGAGGTTTTCCAGCCCTTTCAGTTGCTCCAGCGCGGCGCGCATTTTTTCCTGGCGCTTCGCATCGTAACGTTTCAGACGAATCAGCGGTTCAATCAGGCGTGATGCTACCTGTGGGTTACGGCTGTTGAGGTCCGTCAGCATTTCGACCAGGAACTGATAGCCGCTGCCGTCTTCAGCATGAAACGCCGCCGGATTGCTCCCGGCAAATGCGCCAATCAACGAACGAATACGGTTCGGGTTGCTCATACTGAAAGAACGATGCTTCAGGAGGCCACGCACCGTTTCCAGCACGTTATCCGCCGGGCTGGTGGATTGCAGGATAAACCATTTATCCATGACCAGTCCGTCCTGATGCCACTTATCATCATACTCCTGCATCAACGCGTCACGGCACGGCAATTGCGCCGCGACCGCCGCCGACAGCGCCGCCAGCGCATCGGTCATATTATTGGCTTCATGGTACTGCTTGCTCACCAGCGTATCCGCCAGGTGGGTTTCACCAAAGGCCAGGAAGCGCAGGCAGGCATTGCGTAGCGTACGCTTGCCAATGTCGGCGTGTTCAACGCGGTACTCATCAAGATGATTCGCGTTATAGATTGCCAGGAACTCGTCTGCCAGTTCCGCCGCCAGCGTGCGGGTCAACGCTTCGCGGACTTCGGCAATCGCCAGCGGATCGATGATCTCGAACAGTTCCGCGATCTCATTCACCGAAGGCAACGTCAGAATTTCCGCCGCCAGCGCCGGATCAATTTTCTCATCCAGCAGAACCGCCCGGAAGGCATCCGCCACATGTACCGGCAGCGACAGCGGCTGCCCCTGCTGGTGGCGCGCAACGTTCAGCTTAATATACGTCGCCAACAGGCTTTGCGCCGCGTCCCAACGTGAGAAATCATTGCGCGAATGACGCATCAGGAACGTCAGTTGTTGATCGCTCCATTTGTACTCCAGTTTCACCGGCGCGGAGAATTCGCACAGCAGTGCTGGCACCGGCTGGAAATACACATTGTCAAAGACAAAGGTTTGCTCCGCCTGGGTTACATTCAACACGGAATTGACCGGATGACCGCCCTTCTGCAACGGAATAACGTTGCCTTCGTTGTCGTACAGCTCAATCGCGAACGGAATATGCAGCGCTTGCTTTTCTGCCTGATCCGCCGTCGCAGGCGTACGCTGACTAATGGTCAACGTGTACTGTTCCGTTTCCGGGTTATAGTCGTCCCGTACGCTGACAACCGGCGTGCCGGACTGACTGTACCAGCGGCGGAAGTGAGACAAATCGACATTCGACGCATCCTCCATCGCCTGCACAAAGTCATCACAGGTAGCGGCGCTGCCGTCATGACGCTCAAAATAAAGCTGCATCCCTTTCTGGAAATTCGTTTCGCCCAGCAGCGTGTGGATCATGCGAATCACTTCCGCGCCCTTCTCGTAGACGGTCAGGGTGTAGAAGTTGTTCATCTCAATGACCTTATCCGGGCGGATAGGATGCGCCATTGGGCTCGCGTCCTCAGCAAATTGCAGACCGCGCATGGTGCGCACGTTGCTGATGCGGTTCACCGCGCGGGAGCCGAGATCGGAACTGAATTCCTGGTCGCGGAAAACGGTCAGGCCTTCTTTCAGACTCAACTGGAACCAGTCGCGACAGGTAACGCGGTTACCCGTCCAGTTGTGGAAATATTCGTGACCAATAACACGCTCAATGTCGAGATAATCTTTGTCGGTCGCCGTATCGGTGCGGGCCAGCACATATTTGGAGTTAAAGACGTTCAGACCTTTATTCTCCATCGCGCCCATATTGAAGAAGTCCACCGCCACGATCATGTAGATGTCGAGGTCATACTCCAGGCCGAAGCGTTCTTCATCCCATTTCATGGAGTTTTTCAGCGAAGTCATCGCCCACGGCGCACGGTCCAGATTGCCGCGATCAACGTACAGTTCCAGCGCCACCTCCCGGCCAGAACGCGTGATGAAGGTATCGCGCAGTACATCGAAATCGCCCGCCACCAGCGCAAACAGGTAGCAGGGTTTCGGGAACGGGTCCTGCCACTGCACCCAGTGACGGCCATTATCCAGTTCACCCTGCGCAATACGGTTGCCGTTGGAAAGCAGGAACGGATATCTGGATTTATCGGCGATGATTTTGGTGGTAAAACGCGCCAGCACATCCGGGCGGTCGAGATACCAGGTTATGTGGCGGAAACCTTCCGCTTCACACTGCGTACACAGCGCGTCGCCTGACTGGTACAGGCCTTCCAGCGCCGTGTTCGCCGCCGGGCTGATCTCATTCACAATGCGCAGAGTAAAGCGCTCGGGCAGGCTGCCGATCACCAGCTCGCCCTCTTCTTCTTTGTAGTCAGTCCACAGCGCATCGTTTACATGGAGGGATACCAGTCGCAGATCTTCACCGTTCAGTCGAAGGGGCGCGTCAGATGCGCCATGACGGACAGCCTGACTCAGTGCTGTAACGACGGTTTTCTCAGCATCCAGGTCAAAGGTCAAATCAATGTCAGTAATCTGGTAATCCGGGGCACGGTAGTCGTGACGGTATTTGGCTTGTGGCTGTTGTGTCATAAAAAACCTTTAGCATCTTTTGTAGAGTCCCGACTCCAGTCTATTCCTGTTGTCGAAATCGCGCTATGCAGAATGTTCATCTTTTCAGACACAAACACTCTTTTTGCTACATTTTTATAACATAAAGGCATCACGTTTAAAATCACGGAGGCCGTTCAGGCACCCGCCAGCCAAATGAAAACGTCACATCGCCAGTACAATGAGAACCACAGGCTTAAATCTCAAAACTTGATTTATGACCAAGCCTCATTTCAAAGGCATTTCTTAGCGTAGTCGTTACCTTTTCAAAATCGTGTAACTTTTCAGTGTCATTAAAACAGGCCTGCGCGGTGCCATTTGACAGCGTCTTGATGGCCTCGTTTATGTTACTGGACGACAAATTGAAATATACTCCACGCCCTTCCGGGTTCTTAGGATTAAAGTTACCGTGGGCCAGTTGCCAGTACCTGAATAAATACTGCGTTAAACATAATGGCTCTCTGAACCTTTTGCTTGATGATTTTTTCAACAACTCCTCTTCGGCCTGCCATATCTCAGTGAATGTACTTTTCAGGAATGGCTGGGGAAGATGCTTACCGTAGAAGCCTTCAAAATAACTTGCACGGCGGTTCATAAAATTTTTCAACAGACCTTTTTTATAACGTAAGCTATAGTATTTACGTCTGTTTTCTTTGATTATTGTTTTTTTATTAATATGCGTATTTAAAACACTGACATTAAGAAATTCTGACGACCTCATTATGATCTCATCTTTATTTTTAGGTGATTGTTTTTTTATGATGAGGAAGTCATTAGGATAGCCATTATCAAAATAAAAATCTTCCCGCAAAGGAGAGGTAATGAACGTATCGTCATTAAATAAAACAAATTTATTACTGAGATCTTTTATCCGATGAAGATTTAGCTCTATCGTATTAGAGTTGAACGTTGGTAAATATTCCGACGGAATAAACTCATCATGAAAGACAATATTTAATTTTTCATGTTCAACATTGATCCATGACGGAATTTGTCCACAGGTAACCAAATGTACTTTTCTTACCCATGGCGCATATTTTTCGACACATCTGAACCAATATTTAAAGATACCCATATCCCTGAACCGCGCAGGGTGGACGGCTCTCTCACCGTGGCTACCTTTTCCTTTGAACTCAGTAAACTTTTCTTGCCAGGCTACATCGGTTGAATCAACCCATAAAACAACAAAATCAATATCACTCATCGTTTTTATCTCAAATAATCATTGCGCTCATAAAATATAACAAGTCCGAAAGGCTATTTTTAACCCCATCAAGGCAAAGACAAACAAGATGAGCATGGTTAAATTGCCTGACGATGAACCCGTCGGAGCGGTGAGTCGCGCATAAATAATCAGGTAATAAAAGCATCAGCCGGGCACGTTTTCATACCCTTTAAGCCTTTGAGAATAAAGATTCAATATTGATAAGCCCAGGTAATAGAGGGTTTTCCTGGGTTCGAACAGGCTCTGCGATACTTTATCGCGAAAATGATACATGACGGATTCAGATGAAATCAAGGACAGAAGTCATAGAATCGCCCTGTTATCCGGTAATGCAGAATGATTTTTGAAGAAAAAATAAACGATAAGATGATTCTTACGCGTCGATATTTCACGATCTGATCAATTTGATTATTGGGGGCGGGATGAACATTGTCTCCACCAGCCCCTCGGGGCGCGGCATCGGGGGCTAACAGTGATTAAATTCAAAGAGTTAATAGCATACGTTCTACATTTTCATAACACGCGGCACGAAATGCACTCGACCGCAAAGACAGCTTATGTTGTGATCGGGGTTCAATAAATCGCTAAACAAGGTATACTCCAGCGGTTTTCTTAGTTGTTTATTGTACTAAACGCTCCCGTGAGAGGATGCTACTGCGCACCTATGACACAATTCGCTTCTCCTGTTCTGCACTCGTTGCTGGATACAGACGCTTATAAGTTGCATATGCAGCAAGCCGTTTTTCACCACTACTATGATGTGCATGTAGCGGCTGAATTTCGTTGCCGTGGTGACGACCTGCTCGGTATTTACGCCGACGCTATTCGCGAGCAGGTGAATGCAATGCAACACCTGCAACTTCAGGAGGACGAGTTCCAGTGGCTCTCCGGCCTGCCCTTCTTTAAAGCTGATTATCTCAACTGGTTACGTGACTTCCGCTATAACCCGGAACAGGTCTGCGTGACCAACGATAACGGGAAGCTAAACATCCGCTTAACCGGTCCGTGGCGCGAAGTCATCATGTGGGAAGTCCCGCTGTTGGCGGTGATCAGCGAACTGGTGCACCGTTACCGCTCGCCGGAAATGGGTGTGGCGCAGGCGCTTGATGCGCTGGAGAGTAAACTCGTCGATTTCTCTGCATTAACCGCCGATCTCGATATGTCCCGCTTCCATCTGATGGATTTCGGCACCCGTCGCCGTTTCTCTCGCGAAGTGCAGCAGGCCATCGTCAAACGCCTTCAGCAAGAACCGTGGTTTGTCGGCACCAGTAACTACGATCTCGCCCGTCGGCTATCGCTTACGCCTATGGGCACTCAGGCGCATGAATGGTTCCAGGCGCATCAGCAAATCAGCCCGGATCTGGCAACCAGTCAGCGCGCAGCTCTCGCCGCCTGGCTGAATGAATACCCTAACCAGCTCGGTATCGCGCTGACGGACTGCATCACGATGGACGCTTTCTTACGCGACTTCGGAACCGAATTTGCCACGCGTTATCAGGGCTTACGCCACGATTCTGGCGATCCGGTTGAATGGGGTGAAAAAGCCATCGCCCATTACCAGAAGCTGGGCATTGACCCGCTGAGTAAGACGCTGGTCTTCTCAGATAACCTCGATCTGAAGAAAGCAGTCGATCTCTATCGTCACTTCTCTTCACGCGTGCAGTTGAGCTTTGGTATTGGCACCCGTCTGACCTGCGATATCCCGCAGGTGAAGCCGCTCAATATTGTCATCAAGCTGGTGGAATGTAACGGCAAACCGGTCGCCAAATTGTCAGACAGCCCGGGGAAAACAATCTGTCATGACAAAGCTTTTGTGCGTGCATTACGTAAAGCTTTTGACCTTCCTCATATAAAGAAAGCCAGTTAATCATTGTTGGCCGGATAACGCGCTTGCGCCGCTATCCGGTCGACAGAAAGCACGTCTTATCGCGACTTTGCTTCCCTTTTCATGTTTATTTCCGAAATCTTTCGTTCCAGCTGCGAATTCTGCTTGTCTGATTGCAGATGCCAGGTAACATAGGTATCCCCCCAAGCAGGGTGGACAAGTGTTTATTTTTTCCGACTATTAACAGAGAGAATATTATGAGCGTTGTGCCTGTAGCCGACGTACTCCAGGGCCGCGTAGCCGTTGACAGCGAAGTCACCGTGCGCGGATGGGTGCGTACCCGCCGAGATTCAAAAGCTGGCATCTCCTTCCTCGCCGTTTATGACGGTTCCTGCTTTGATCCTGTACAGGCTGTCATTAATAATTCTCTGCCCAATTACAATGAAGACGTATTGCGTCTGACAACCGGCTGCTCGGTTATCGTCACGGGTAAAGTCGTTGCGTCTCCAGGACAAGGGCAAAGTTTTGAAATTCAGGCCACCACGGTTGAAGTAACCGGTTGGGTTGAAGATCCTGATACCTATCCGATGGCGGCAAAACGCCACAGTATCGAATATCTGCGTGAAGTCGCGCACCTGCGTCCGCGCACCAATATGATTGGCGCAGTCGCGCGTGTGCGCCATACGCTGGCGCAAGCGCTGCACCGTTTCTTTGACGAGCAGGGTTTCTTCTGGGTTTCGACGCCGTTGATTACCGCCTCCGATACCGAAGGCGCGGGTGAAATGTTCCGTGTATCAACATTGGATCTGGAAAACCTGCCGCGTAACGACCAGGGCAAAGTCGATTTTGATAAAGACTTCTTCGGTAAAGAGTCCTTCCTGACCGTATCCGGCCAGTTGAACGGCGAAACCTATGCGTGCGCCCTGTCCAAAATCTATACCTTTGGCCCTACATTCCGTGCAGAAAACTCCAACACCAGCCGCCACCTGGCTGAGTTCTGGATGCTGGAGCCGGAAGTCGCCTTTGCCAACCTGAATGACGTAGCTGGCCTTGCCGAAGCGATGCTGAAATATGTCTTCAAAGCCGTACTGGCTGAACGCGCGGATGATATGAAATTCTTCGCCGAGCGTGTCGATAAAGATGCGATTTCTCGTCTGGAACATTTTATTGATGCGGACTTCGCCCAGGTTGATTACACCGATGCGGTCACAATTCTGGAAAACTGCGGTAGGAAATTCGAAAACCCGGTTTACTGGGGTGTGGATCTCTCCTCTGAGCACGAACGCTATCTGGCAGAAGAGCACTTTAAAGCGCCAGTGGTAGTGAAAAACTACCCGAAAGACATTAAAGCGTTTTATATGCGCCTTAACGAAGACGGTAAAACCGTGGCGGCAATGGATGTTCTGGCGCCGGGCATTGGTGAAATCATTGGGGGTTCCCAGCGTGAAGAGCGTCTGGACGTACTGGATGCCCGTATGGCGGAAATGGGCCTGAATAAAGAAGATTACTGGTGGTATCGCGATCTGCGCCGCTACGGTACTGTTCCGCATTCAGGTTTCGGTCTCGGCTTCGAACGTCTGATCGCTTATGTCACCGGCGTGCAAAACGTTCGTGATGTGATTCCGTTCCCGCGTACTCCACGTAACGCCAGTTTCTGATTTTAGAAGGCCAGCTTTGCTGGCCTTTTCTCTCTCAGAATGTCAAGTTTTATGGATAAGAAGTAAACAAATCTAAAAACAAGCCCCTCAACTCCCCCTTCCTGTTACCTGATATTTCATTGCAACATCTCAGTACAAAAAATAATCCCTCCGATCATTGCGGATTAGTTTTTCCTCACCTGATAGCATAATTTTTAATCAATCGCACGGCATTCCAGACGTCTGAAAAAAGTTATCAATCACACCCTCGTTCAATCACATTTGCAGTAAGTGCTATGTTTAGAAAAATTAAACATAAGGAAATCATATAAATAGAAATAAAAATGGGAAATGGTGGCTGAAATTGGCCTGAAATTTGAAGTCGTTCACAAAGCGCCAAAAATAAAACATTTAGTTACACATTTTTTCTTTTTGAAACTAATTCTTTATCTTTGTAGCACTTTCACGGTAGCGAAACGGTGGTTTGAATGGAAAGATGCTTGTCAGACACATAAAGACACCAAACTCTCATCAATAGTTCCGTAAATTTTTATTGACAGAATTTATTGGCGGCAGTGGCAGGTGTCATATAAAAACCAATGAGGGTAATAAATAATGATGAAGCGTAATATCCTGGCAGTGGTAATCCCTGCCCTGCTGGCAGCTGGCGCCGCAAACGCAGCCGAAGTGTACAACAAAGACAGCAACAAGCTGGACATCTACGGTAAAGCGGTAGGGCTGCACTACTTCTCTAAAGACAACGGCAAAAACAGCTACGAAGGTGATGGCGACAAGACCTATGCGCGTCTGGGCTTTAAAGGTGAAACCCAGATCAACGATCAACTGACCGGTTATGGCCAGTGGGAATACCAGTTCCAGGGTAACAACTCTGAAGGCTCTGACGCTCAGTCTGGCAACAAAACCCGTCTGGCATTTGCTGGTCTGAAATTCGGCGATGCGGGTTCTCTGGACTACGGTCGTAACTACGGTATCGTTTACGATGCACTGGGCTACACCGATATGCTGCCAGAGTTTGGTGGTGACACCGCATACAGCGACAACTTCTTCGTTGGCCGTGTTGGCGGTGTGGCAACCTACCGTAACTCCAACTTCTTCGGTCTGGTTGACGGCCTGAACTTCGGCGTTCAGTACCTGGGCAAAAACGAGCGTGACAGCGCCAACCGCTCCAACGGCGACGGCTGGGGTGCATCTCTGAGCTATGAATTCGAAGGCTTTGGTATCGTTGGTGCTTACGGTGCCGCTGACCGTACTAACGCTCAGGAAGCTGCATTCTATGGCAACGGTGAAAAAGCTGAGCAGTGGGCTACTGGCCTGAAATATGACGCCAACAATATCTATCTGGCAGCAAACTATGGCGAAACCCGTAACGCTACCCGTTTCACCAACGGCCTTACTAACAATAGCGGCTTCGCCAACAAAACTCAGGACATCCTGTTAGTTGCTCAGTATCAGTTCGACTTCGGTCTGCGTCCGTCCATCGCTTACACCAAGTCCAAAGCCAAAAACGTTGAAGGCGTGGGTAGCGAAGATCTGGTCAACTACGTAGAAGTTGGCGCGACTTACTACTTCAACAAAAACATGTCCACCTATGTTGACTACATCATCAACCAGATTGATTCTGACAACAAACTGGGCGTAGGCTCTGACGACACGGTTGCTGTAGGTATCGTTTACCAGTTCTAATCAGCAGACCTCTTTGTTAAATGCCTAAAAAACAGGACTTCGGTCCTGTTTTTTTATGTCTGCCAGCAAAATCTGGCGTCTTAAAAAAACACTCAGGCTTTTTGTCACTAACAGTTGGCATTTTGTAAATCTGCCGTTAACCTGATTACGGATTTCCCTTCTGTAACCACAATGGAACCTCGTCATGTTTGAGAACATTACCGCCGCCCCTGCCGACCCTATTCTGGGCCTGGCCGATCTGTTTCGTGTCGATGACCGTCCCGGAAAAATTAACCTTGGTATCGGTGTCTATAAAGATGAGACAGGCAAAACGCCGGTGTTAACCAGCGTTAAAAAAGCCGAGCAGTATTTACTGGAAAATGAAACCACCAAAAACTATCTCGGTATTGATGGTATTCCAGAATTCGGCCGTTGCACGCAGGAATTACTGTTTGGCAAAGGTAGCGCGCTGATCAATGACAAACGCGCTCGCACCGCGCAAACGCCAGGCGGTACTGGCGCGCTCCGTGTTGCCGCGGACTTCCTGGCAAAAAATACGGCGGCAAAACGCGTGTGGGTAAGTAATCCAAGCTGGCCAAACCATAAGGGCGTGTTTAATTCTGCCGGTCTGGAAGTGTGCGAATACGCTTATTACGATGCAGAAAACCACGCGCTTGATTTCGATGCCTTGCTGGCAAGCCTCAATAACGCGCAGGCTGGTGACGTCGTTCTGTTCCATGGCTGCTGCCATAACCCAACCGGTATCGATCCGACGCTGGAACAGTGGCAAACGCTGGCTCAGCTTTCTGTCGAAAAAGGCTGGCTGCCGCTGTTTGACTTCGCCTATCAGGGTTTTGCTCGCGGTCTGGAAGAGGACGCGGAAGGTCTGCGTGCGTTCGCAGCGCTGCATAAAGAGCTGATCGTCGCCAGTTCCTACTCTAAAAACTTTGGCCTGTATAACGAGCGTGTCGGTGCCTGTACGCTGGTTGCCGCAGATGCGGAAACCGTTGACCGCGCATTCAGCCAGATGAAATCTGCCATTCGCGCCAACTACTCTAACCCTCCGGCACACGGCGCATCCGTTGTAGCGACTATCCTGAGCAACGATGCCCTGCGTGCTATCTGGGAACAGGAACTGACCGATATGCGCCAGCGTATTCAGCGCATGCGTCTGTTGTTCGTCAATACGTTGCAGGAAAAAGGCGCAGATCGCGATTTCAGCTTTATCACCAAACAGAATGGCATGTTCTCATTCAGCGGCCTGACGAAAGAGCAGGTACTGCGTCTGCGTGAAGAGTTTGGCGTATATGCGGTGGCTTCTGGTCGCGTCAACGTGGCTGGAATGACGCCGGATAACATGGCTCCGCTGTGCGAAGCCATTGTCGCCGTACTGTAAGTATCATAGCGCCAGGTAGTGCCTGGCGCTTACCCGGTCTACAGTGGTTTCCCATTGCAGACCGGACAAGAATTTACCAGACCGGCATTTCATCTTGCAGGAACGGGTTATGCAGCCGCTCATGGCCAAGCGTCGACATCGGCCCATGACCCGAAATAAACGTCACATCATCGCCCAACGGCAATAATTTACGCTTGATCGAATCAATCAGCTGAGCGTGATCGCCACGCGGGAAATCGCTGCGCCCAACGCCGCCTTTGAAGATCACGTCACCGGAAATCAGTAGCCGTGAAGACTCATCAAAGAAGACGATATGGCCCGGCGTATGCCCAGGACAATGCAACACCTGTAAAGTCACATTCCCTACGCTAATACGATCTCCTTCATTCAGCCAACGGTCAGGCGTCAGCGGCTGACACTCTTCCAGACCAAACATGCGACTTTGCGCCGGTAAACCCTGTAGCCAGAACTCATCTTCTTTTTCCGGGCCGATCACTGGCACGCCATAATGCTTCGCCAGTTCCGCCGCCGCGCCAACATGATCGAGATGACCGTGCGTAAGCAGGATCTGCATCAACGTCACGCCGCTGGCGTCCACTTCCTGTTTGATGGTCTGTGCGTCGCCGCCGGGATCGACCAGCGCGGCCAGACGGGTTTGCTCACACCAGATCAATGAACAGTTCTGGGAGAATGCGGTGACCGGAATAATACGATAGTTCATACTGCTCCTGTTTCGTTAAGTCTGCGGATCACCAGTGCCGTGCCGGCCCGGTGTCAATATGCACAAAGTTACTGCGTGGGTAGTATCCTACACCACCTGCGCGCATAGATAACGCAGCTTTGCGAATATTACTTAACGAAACGCCTTCAATATGGAAATCCATCGCCTGCCCTTTCGTGTGGTAGCTTTTTTTCGCCACTCCACGACTGTGCGCACGCAGTTCGTTATTGGTATCCAGTGAGCGGTAACCCGAGATGAGCTGTACGGGCTTACGGGTGCCTAAAAGGCCTTGCAGGCGGAAGAGCTGATCGAACAATCCTGGGTCGATGGCTTTCACTTTATTCGCGCGAAAATCACGGAAAAAATGGTTTAGTTTTGCTAATTCATCCTGAATATAGGCTCTTCCGTCGAAAAACTCCGCTTTAATTGACTCTCCGGTATGGAGGTTGTTCAGTGTCAAAATACGCGGACGTGGGGTGGAGAGTGTGGCAAATGCTGGCGTAGGCAAGATGGCGGCGCCGAGAGCAACGCCACCAAACGCCAGCAACTTGCGGCGATTAGCGTCAAATTTGTCCATGATAATCAGGTCTACAGGTAAATGTTTTCGTTAATATGCACTTCTGGCGCACGAGGGGCACCTTAACTGGCAAAAAAGCCGACGTCAAGGTGGCCCATCCCCAGCAACGGCGGGGCTTGCAGCGAATCAGCCCTGCCGATGACCAATATTACGACAACAGATTTATCAGAACTTCTTCATTTACCTGATTAATTGTTCTGCTTTTGACACAATTTGTGCGCTGGATCGCGCAGTCAGATCATAATTGTAAATATCTGTACGATACTGAGTGCGTCCGTCTGCTCCCACAAACGCCGTCAGGTAATACAGATTCACCGGAATATTCTGACGGATGTTGACGTACCGGGTATCACCTTGCTTCAGCGCATCCGAAATCCGCGTATCGTTCCAGCCTGCATCCTGAAGCAGCATATTTGCCAACTCAGAGGCCTTATTCACACGCACGCAGCCGGAACTGAGCGCTCGCGTATCTTTCTGGAACAGATTGTGATTCGGCGTATCGTGCAGATAAATCGCGTCTGAACTTGGCATATTAAATTTGTAACGCCCCAGCGAGTTGTGCGCGCCCGGCGCCTGCTGGAAGCGGAACGGCAGGTTCGATGGCGTAATGGTCGACCAGTCCACCTGCCACGGGTTAATCGTCTCTTTGCTGTTCCAGCCGCGCATAACGGTATAACCGTGGCGTTCCAGATACCCCGGATCATTCCAGACTTTGGGCAGAATATCTTTTCGGGCCAGCGTTGGCGGCACATTCCAGGGCGGATTCACCACCACGTTATTAAGCGCGCTGCTCATCATTGGCGTTTTCCGATCGGGGCGGCCAACAATCACCCGGGAAGCCAACACCTGATTGCCGTTCTGGTAATAAACCAGCGAATAGGCCGGAATATTGACCATAATGCCCGTTGATAATTCTCCTGGCAGTAAACGCAAACGCTGAATATTCAGCGCCAGTACCCCTGCACGTTGCGCAGGCGTCACATTCAGCCATTCGCGCGTCACCGGGCCGACAGCGCCATCCGCTCCCAGTCCTTGCCAGGTCTGAAAACGTTTCACCGCATCAACAAGCTCACGATCATAAGCCGCACGGACTGCCGGAGCGGATTGGCTGCGCTGAGTGGATTGCCGGGCGACAGGTTTCACGGCGGCAGGCTCCACTGCGACGGCAGAAGGGCTGACAACCACATCGGCCGCCACGTCATCCCCCGGGAGCGCTATCTTAGGCCCGCCTTCCAGCATACCGGTGCGCTGTAAAATCTCACGCAGCGCAGGCACATCATTGCTCCACTGACCAGGACGCAACGTCGCGGTACTGGTCAACTGTGGCCAGGGACGAGCGTCGCTAACCAGCTTTTTCAGTGAATCATGCAGCGCGGCGTATTGCGGATGCTGTGGCGCAAGGCTGGCGACAAACGTCGTCAGTTGACCGTTGTCCAGCGCAACCTGCCACTGGTTGATCACCGAAAGCGGCGGTGTTGCCAGCGCATAAGGTTTGTCGCTGTACAGCCAGCGCGTCCCTTTTACGGGAATATTGGCGATGAAATGGAGATAGCCCATCATGGCGTCGGATAAAACAGCATCTCGCGCCAGACCGGTGACTGACGGGTCGGTCAGCAGCGCGACCCAGGTGGTAAATTGCGGCTGGAACCCGGCGATGGCCACTTCCGCCAGCTGCTGCTGAAACGCTTTCACCGCATCGCGATTTTCCCACATTGGTTGCATATCGCGGGCGGCATACAGCAGTTCCAGTTGATTCAGATAAACCGGCGTATAACCAGAAGGAAGTTGCGATTGTAATTCAGCCCGGGCTTTCTCCGCAGAGATCCCATCCGGCAGCGGCTGAATCCCCGCCATTACCGCTGTCGCAGGCGATTGCGCTTGCGGCTGTGACAACGCGGTAGGCTGTTCGCTGACGGTCGCTGAGCTGTCGCCAGGAATCATTTCAGGCTCATCGGCCTGCACACTGAACAGTGGAGCAAATGTTACGGCCAGGCATAAACTGATTGCCGACAGCCGACGACTACAAATTTTGTTAAGCAACATCCCTTGCCCCCTGTTTCTTTATCATACTTTGAATAGCCAGGTTGCCCGCTCACATTGGGTAAAAACCTGAAAACGCCAATACCTTCTGAAGTATGACGAGCAAGCCTGCTTACTCGTCAGGCTTACCTTCAGTATATAAACATCAAAAAGGTTTTGCCTAACCTAATGTAAAGAAGTTTAAAGAAAAAGCACCTGGTGTAAGGTGCTTTTCAGACTTCTATTGATCGATTTTATGATGAAAAAAGACGGCGCGAAGGCCGTCTTCATCTTACTTACCCGGCGGCCTGCGACGAAGCATCTTCGGTGCCGGTGCCAGGTAGCGTCTCCGGCAGTTGTGGGGCGAAGCCACGCAGTCCGACCACATGAACGTGTTCGGTATTGTGGAAAACCTTACGCACCAGCTTATAGGTGGTGCCTTTCTCAGGGCTGATGTTTTCCGGCGCAGCGATGATAAGCTGCATTTGCAGACGTTCGCACAGTTCGAACAGCGTCGCGATGGAACGCGCATCCAGACGCGCAGCCTCATCAAGGAACAGCAGGCGGCATGGGGAGATATCTTTTCCGCGCAAGCGGCGGCCTTCGTCTTCCCAGCTTTGTACTACCATCACCAGAATGGACATCCCGGTACCAATCGCTTCACCGGTAGACAGCGCGCCGGACTCCGCACGCAGCCAGCCGTCTGAACCACGGTTGACCTCGACTTCCATCTCCAGATAGTTACGGTAATCCAGAAGCTCCTCGCCAATGGTCTGCGGCGTACGCTGCCCCATATCAATCTGCGGATTCAGGCGCTGATACAGCTTCGCCAGCGCTTCAGAGAAGGTCAGGCGGTTGCTGTTAAACAGATCCTGATGCTGCTCATGCTGTTCGGAAAGAACATCCAGCAAGGTCGCATGCGTTTCCCGCACGTTAACGTTGAGACGCACGCTGTTCACCTGACCGAACGAGACGTTTTGCAGCCCCTGGTTCAGCATACGAATACGGTTTTGTTCGCGCTGAATCGTCTTACGAATAATGTTCGCCACGCTGCGCGAGCTGATCGCCAGCTTCTGTTCGCGGGAGGTTAGCTCTTCCGTCAGGCGACTCAACTCAATTTCCATCTGTTCGATGGCCTCAACCGGGTCATCGGTACGGATGATATCCTGGCGAATACGCTCCCGCAGATGCTGGTAAACCGCCACGAAGAACTGGATCTTACGTTCCGGTCGTTTTGGATCTTCCGACATACGTAATACATCACGCAGGTGTTCATTATCCGCCACCGCCAGACGCAACGCACCCAACGCCTTATCCGACATGGAGCGAAGTTCATCTGCCGACAGATAAGCCAACTCGCGACGATGCAGACGGCGCTCTACCCCGTTATCTTTCACCATCCGCATCACCGCGCACCACCCGGCTTTCGCGGTGACCACCTGCTCGCGCATTTCATGATAATCGCGTTCCAGCTTGCGCAGTCTGCGGGTCAGGTTATCCATTTCTGCTTCACAGAAGGTCAGCGCTTTTTCCAGCTGGTTACGACGTGAGCGGTTATTGCTCAGTTGCGTATGCAGTTCGTCACGGCGGATACGCGCGCGCTCTTCCGAACCGCTGTCGGCACGCACGCCGATATCCTGTAATTCACGTTGCAGGTCGCCCAGCAGCTCTTTCTTGGTGTCATACGAGCTTTTCAGTGAGGCCAGAACCTGATTGTACTGGCTGAGTTGCGCGGCATGACCGCGTAACGCTTCACGGGCACGGGTACGCTCGGCTTCCGCCTGTTCCAGACGCTGACGCAGTTTTTCGTTCAGATCGCTGTTGCCGCTCAGCATTTCGGCCGAGTCGGAATAGCTGAAGTGCGCCCGACGCTGTACGACCTCGGTCAGCGCAAAAGCCTGCTGACGCGCATCCCGCTGCATTTGCTGGGAGTATGCGTAATCTTCTTTCAGTTGCTCAAACTGTTCGGGATCGTTTTGCAGAACCGAGACGATCGGCTCCAGTTTGGCTAACTGATTACCGTGTTGCTGTATAAAACGCGCCGCTTCCTGCGCATCATCCAGACGTTCCTGAATTTCATCCACGCGGTCAGCCAGCGTGTCGTCCGCCAGCAGGTTCAGGCGCGGCAGTAAGCGGTTCAGAGCGGAGACGCCCTCTTTCGCCTGTTCAAACTGAATACGCTGCTGCTGGTTGTCGTTTTCATGCGTAGCCAGCGCGCGTTCCAGTTCAACGCGACGGCCATTCAATTGGCGAATTTCCGCTTCCGGGTCGGCCTCAAACGCGACCGCCAGATGGCTGCCGATAAAACGACTGAACGCCTGATGCAGACGCTGAGTTTTCTGCACGTCGAAGGACAACGTCGCAAAGCGTTCAGACAGCCCTTCGCGCTCAGCATGCAGACTTTCAATACGGTTTTCACGCGCGGCGCGACCAAAGATCGGCACCGTCGGGAAACGGGAATAACGCCACTGACGCTCGGCGGTTTTCACCACCACCGCGTTTTCCAGCTCATCAACGCTGAAGACGCTGTCATCGAACGACTGCGGGTCCCCTTCGATGAAATAGAGATCTTCCGGGCAATCCGTCAGCCCTTCAAGCTGTTCGGCGATCAGCGACAGATCCGGCACCACGATAGCATGACGGGACGGGCCGTACAGCGCGGAGAAGTACGGCGCGTCTTCGAAGCTGACGTCATCATAGATTTCCGACAGCAACACGCCGCCAAAACGCTCCGCCAGCGCGTTCAGACGCGAGTCTTCCGAGCCGCCCGGCTGGCTTAAACGTTCAATCTCTTCGTCAACCGCGTTCTTACGCGCGCCAACTTCGTCGCGCTCTACAATCGCTTCACGCTCGCGCTCCAGCAACTGTTGCAGATACTCGGTTACATCCTGGCTGGAGGTAAACTCTTCGCCGCTCTGTTCGCACAGCTGATTCAGACTGTTTTGCGCCGCCAGCCAGATCGGGGCGCGCTGCATTAAGTGCTGAATGCGGGACTGGAGTTGCTCCTGCTCCTGACGCAGCGTCATACGCTGTTCATGGGCGTTAGAAACGCTATCCGACAGGGCGGCGATGCGGGCTTCCAGCTCCTGGTGCAGCGCTTCCAGCTCATCAATGTCGAAATGTTTGCCCTGACGTTTACAGAATTCCGCCAGCAGGCGTTCAGCTTCCTGCTGTTCGCGCAGACGCTGTTCCAGTTCACTCAGACGCATACGCAGCGGCTGAACCTGCTCCGCCAGGTGACGCTGTTCCACGCCTTCGCGCAGCAGGTCGCGCGCCACGCTCCAGGCTTCATTACGCGCCAGCGGGCCATTAATGGCGGCCACCAGCTGATATGCCTGTTCAAACTGACTGTGCGCGGTTTGCGCCACGCTCATTTTCTGTTCCAGCGAAAGCAGTTTTTCCGTTGCTTCCTGCTCTTTCGCCTGGAACGTCTCCAGCCATTCTGCGGCGCTGTCCGCCGTCAGGTCAGGCAGATGACAAAGCGCTTTGGCGCGGTCGAGCGCCTGGATCGCCTGGTTGTACTGAATCGCGCGCGTCTGCTGCACATCCAGCGCCTGCTGATAGTCCGCCAGTTGGCTTTTCAGTTCATCCACTTCCAGCTCGGCGGCTTCCGCACGGGCTTCGTTCTCTTCCTGCATGTCGGCGGCTTCAGCCACCACTTCATTTTGCTCTTCGAGACGAATTTGCAGCTCATCGAGATCCGCTTCATAGCGCTCGATCTTCTCCTGCTGGCGCAGCGCGGTCTGCACCAGGTTCAGGTGGTCGCTGGCGGCCTGGTAATCCGCTTCCAGATCCCCTTCCGCACCGTTGTGCTCGCCCAGTTCACGCGCCATATCCACGTGTTTGAACTGTTCCGCCGCCAGTTGCTTACGCGATGTGTACAGCTCGCGACGAAACTCCAGCGCTTTATCCAGATGAACCCGGCGTTCGTTGGCGTGGCGCATGTAGTCCGCCGCCACGTAGTTAGTGGCTTCGCTAATCAAATGCTTGAACAGGCCACGATCCGACTGGGTTACGCGGATCGCTTCCAGCGTCATACGGTTTTCACGCAGCGCGGCTTCCATATCCTGGAACGCTTTACGCACGCCGCTATTTTCCGGCAGCAGGTAGTCACGCAGGGAACGAGTAATCGCGCTGGAGATCCCGCCGTACAGCGAGGCTTCAATCAGACGATAGAACTTGCTGCGATCGGACGCAGAACGCAGACGGCGGGCAATGATGCCCAGATCGAACATCAGCGAGTGATAATCGGTGATCGAGTTAAACTGCTTAAACTGCACGCCTTCCATCGCATCGAGCTTCTCTTTCAGCTCCGCGAGGGTCAACACGCGCGCCTGGCGCTCGTTCAGCGTTTCCGTCACCAACTGCGTCGGCTGCACCGACATCGGCAAGCCCTGAATGGCAAACGGTTTGATATCAACTTTGCGATCGCGTCCGGCGACCTGCTGCAAACGTACGCCCACCACAACACGCTGATGGCGAGAATTGAGGACGTCGAGCATGGAATAACAGACGCCCGCTTTCAGCTTACCGTGCAGGCCTTTATCGCGCGATCCGCTGGTGGCCCCGGCTTCCGTGGTGTTACGGAAATGCAGTAAGGTTAAGTCCGGGATCAGCGCCGTGACGAACGCCGCCATCGTGGTGGATTTACCGGCGCCGTTCCCGCCGGACAGCGTGGTGACCAGCTCATCGAGGTCAAAGGTGCGGGCAAAAAAGCCGTTCCAGTTAATCAGCGTTAGTGAGCGAAATTTACCGCGTTCAATCATTATTCTTCCTCTCCACTGTCCGGCTGATTCTCTTCGGTCTCATCGTTGAGTTGCAGGTGATTTTCAACCGGCATGGCTTCCCCATCGCGGATTAAGCGACGCTGCGCTTCACGCGGATCGTCACCGGTACGCACATCCGCGCCAAAGCGGAACACCGATTCCGTGATACGGAATTTGCTGCTGTCATGGCCCATAAACCACACCATCCCTAAGCGACGCAGACGGTTTAACGACGAGCGCACCTTCTCCTGTAGTTTCTGACGATCCACGTCAGACCCCGTTGAGCGGTTGTTGACCAGTTTCAGCAATTTGGCTTCGTCTGTCAGGGCGAGCAGCTCATCGTACAGTTCCTGCTGGGTAAAAATCCCCTCATTTGCCAACCGCTCCGGGCTGAGATAGAGGTAACAGAGGATTTTACCCACCATCATGTCCAGTTCAGACAAGACGGAGCGCGGGATAATCGTCGTGGAACGCGGGCGCAGGTAGAAAAAACCCTCCGGCGCGCGAATCAGTTCGACGTTATAGCGACTGTAAAACTCTTCCAGATACTCCTGGAAATCCATCAGGAAGGCATGATTATCCAGCTCATCCAGACCGATATGTCTGCCGGAGCGTAATGCGCTATCCAGCGCCGGAAATAACGGGTTTGCCAGCGCCTGCGCCAGCTTAACCGGCATCACTTGTTCAATATTTGTCAATGACATGCGCCTGTACCTTGGCTCCGTAATCATTAATCGGCTGCCATTTGGCTGGCAGTCCGGTGAAGTCTGCTTGCGCTACGCCAAGACGTACCGCCTGATCGATAACAATACGCGCCACGTCGAAGTGACGCGCTCGTGGGTATTGCGCCAGATATTCGCGCACTACCAGGCCGAGATCCAGTGGGGCTTGTCTGGATTTATAGATAGCCAGCTGTTCTTCGATAATCGCCGCCAGTTGTTCGCGGATCTCGTTAAATTCTTCATATTCCAGATCCGGCGGCAGTTCGCCGGTCACCTCTTCATCGCGCAGCGCCATCTCTTCATCGCGCATATCCAGCAGACGATCGGCGTTGGCATAGGTCAGCGCCCACGGCTCATCAAAATAGCCCTGGATGGACTGGCGCAGTCGCTGGGCAAAGACGCGGTTTTTATCCATATCAATCGCAGTACGGATAAATTTGTGTACGTGTCGGTCATAGCCAATCCACAGGTCGATGGATTGCTGACCCCAGCTAATAATGCGGTCGAGTTTGCTTTGCAGATCGAACACCAGACGATCCACAAAATGCAGGTCGTCATGCGCCATCGTGGCGTCCTGGATGCGTAACAGATTAGCCTGCAATTTATCGCCAGCCGCTTCGAGCGTATCCTGCAACTCACGCAGCGTGCCGGATGTTTCAGAAAGCAGCAGTTCGCAACTCGAAATCGCCGCGCGCCAGTCTTTGTTCAGCAACTGCGCAATGTCGTCTTTTACCTGCTGCTGCTGCTCATCCATGATGCGCTGGGTCAGGTCGATGCTGTCGAAAATTTCCGCGACCGAATATTTCAGCGGCGCATAAACGTTGCGATGCCAGTGAAATTCGTCGCCGCCCTCATCTGCCGCATCCGCCGCCCGCTTCAGTTCACCCGCGACAATGGATAGCTGCATGGAAAGGCGCAACGTGGAAAACTCACGCTGGCGGATGTAGTAATCGGTAATGCCAATCCCGAGCGGCGTCAGGCGATAAATGGCGTTGCCTTCCGCTTGCTCGCTGGTAAAGCGGTTCAGCAGACGTTGACGTACCATATCGTTGATCGCGTTGTTGGCGCGCACGCCGATGGTTTCGCTGGTTTGCTCAAACGCATCACTGACATGGCGGAACGCATCCACCAGTTCGCCTTCACTCATCTCCCCGTCCAGGCGCTCGCCGTTCAGCGTGGCTACCGCCAGCAGGAACGAAAGTCGATCTACCGGCAGAGAGATGGAAAAGTCATTTTTTCTGGCCCAGGCAACCAGTTCGGGGACTGTCTGGGAAAATTCACTCATAAGTTATCCTTGCATCTGCGGTTTGCGCGCGGTGACATGAATGTAGCGGCCAAGGCTAATATACGGCTCCTGGCGGCAATAACGCGTTTCTAATTCAACTAACATCTCATAGCAGTCACGCTGTTGATGCTTCTCACGCAGATAATCATGAAATACGCGTACGCCGGTCTTACCGGTAATCTGCCAGCCAATATCTTCCAGCCACTGATAAACCTGCTCGGGTTTACGTGGATAGTCTGGCGAAAGCGTACGCTTTTTGCGTTTTGGCATCCCTACCTGCACATAGTCAAAGTTCCCTGCCACCATGTTATGCATCAACAGGCCGTTAGCATTGTAGAACATTAACGACAGTGCTCCGCCGGGACGCAAAACTGACCAAATCGCCTCTAACACGCCGACCGGTTCCGCCACCCACTCCAGCACAGCATGAAACAATATCAGATCAGCGGAGGTTTCCAAATGCGAAGCGACATCCTGAACAGCGCATTGTATAAAATGCATGTTTCCGCTCACACCTTTTGCTTCTGCCGCCTGCTGCGCACGCGCGATCATCTCGCCGGACAGATCGCACAATGTAACCTGATGCCCACGCTCCGCCATTTTGATGGCCGTTTGCCCCTCTCCGCCGCCAGCATCCAGGATGTGCAGTTTTCGCTCGCCGAATTCCGCCAGCAACCGATCAAGATCCTGCCACAGAATCGCCTGTCGCAGCTGTCCTTTAGTGGTTCCGTAGATGTTACGGGAAAACTTTTCAGCAATGTCATCAAAATTGCGGTCCCGCATCGGACTCTCCACAGGCTGGCTCAGGTGTGCTTTTAAAAAGAAGCTATTTTGTCATAGTCGCGGCGATATTTAACCTGTCTGGTGTAATATCCCTGCTGATCCCCTGCTGTATGGTCAAAAAAGGAACCAAAAAGGATGCTTTTTACTCTGAAGAAAGTGACTGGCGGTCTGTTGCTACCGCTTCCCTTTATGCTGCTCATCATGGGCGTGGGGCTGGCGCTGGTATGGTTTAGCCGCTTTCAGAAAACCGGGAAGGCGTTTATCAGCCTGGGATGGCTGGCAATATTTCTGTTAAGCCTGCAACCTGTTGCTGACCGTTTACTCAAACCGATTGAAGACAGTTACCCCACCTGGCAGGGAACGCAAAAAGTAGACTACATCGTGGTGCTGGGCGGCGGCTACACCTGGAACCCCCAGTGGGCGCCCAGTTCGAATCTGATCAATAACAGCCTCCCACGTCTGAACGAAGGCGTACGCCTCTGGCTGGCCAACCCGGGATCGAAACTGATCTTTACGGGCGCGGCGGCAAAAACCAATCGCGTGAGTACGGCAGAAGCGGGCGCAAGAGTGGCACAATCGCTGGGTGTGCCGCGCAGCGATATCATCACGCTGGATCAGCCAAAAGATACCGAAGAAGAGGCGGAAGCGGTGAAACAGGCCATCGGCGATGCCCCTTTCCTGCTGGTCACTTCCGCCTCCCACTTACCGCGCGCCATGATCTTCTTCCAGCATGTTGGGTTACATCCGCTGCCAGCGCCAGCCAATCAACTGGCGATAGATTCACCGTTAAATCCGTGGGAGCGAGCAATTCCCTCCCCGGTATGGTTGATGCATAGCGATCGCGCCGGTTATGAAACGCTGGGGCGCATCTGGCAGTGGCTGAAAGGCGCGTCAGGCGAGCCAGGGCAGCAGTGATTTTGTCGCGAGGTCAAAGTTGGAGCGGCTAAAACGCCCGGTATTGACCAGCTGCGCGACTTCGTCCCATAACACATAAAGCCAACGCCGCCAGATGAACGATTCCGCCACTGGCGCGTGTTGCAGATAATGCCAGAGCAACCCTTCCGCCAGCGCATTGTCCATCAGCCGAAACAGTTCATACTCTCGTGGCGCCCACAGCATAACGCCAGGCCCCACCATCGCCAGAAGCTGATCGCTGCGGGCATCTTTCAGCATACTGCGCAGGCTAAAATTGCCGTGGATGAGCACACAATTATCATTAAATCCTTCAAACAGCGCAGGCAGGCACTCCCGGGTACGAAACAGAATGCGTTTATCCTGCATGGTTAACCCGGTGTTGTTGAACTGGTTTAACGTCGTCCATAGCACTTCAACACGCTGGCGATACCAGGACGGCCAGATATTTTCCTGCGTATGATCCACCGCGCCCACGCAACCCCGGCTGTCCTGTCGATGCCAGGCTAACAACCCTTCTACAATCTGATCCTTCAACTGCTCCCAGCGCTCAGGCGTGCGGGCGGGCGCTTCCACAGAGACGCCACGCAGACGCTCCAGCAGCAGGACATCAGGCCCGGGGTGTTCCTCATGCGTCATCACGCCATAGACAACCGGCATGCGTACCGTGCCGCTACGCGCCAGCATGGTCGTTTTCCATGCCAGTTGCTGCGCCACGCCAGGGGTCGTAAAACTTCTCGCCATTAGCGGCATCGGGTTTCCCTGACTGTCGTACAGCGACCACAAGGCCGTATCCGCCTTTTCACTCACGCACTCTATACGGCTGAGTTTTTCGCCCAGCAGATGACTCAGTTCGGCTCGCAGCTGTTCCATTTCAGATTGCCCTCATAAACGCCACTGCTTTTATAATGAGCGCCGTATGGACAGATGTCACCCGGATGAGATCAATTGATGAAAAGAAAAATGAAGGGAAAATCGTAACGATACGACACTCCTCCCATTTGTGAGAGGAGTGCGATAGCGGATATCAGCGCATTTCGGCGCGAACGCGCTCAAGATCTTCGGCTGTATCAACGCCCGTTCCCGGGACTTCTTTGGCGACGGCAACATGGATTTTTTCGCCATACCACAGCACACGAAGCTGCTCCAGCATCTCAATATGCTCAAGCGGGCTGGGCTGCCAGTTCACGTAGCGGCGAATAAACCCGGCGCGATAGCCGTAAATTCCCAGATGGCGCAGGAACGTGTCGCCCACGGTCTCAAGGCTTTTCGCAAAACGATCGCGATCCCAGGGGATCGTCGCACGCGAGAAATAAAGCGCATAGCCTTCAGCGTCCAGCACAACTTTCACTGCATTAGGATTAAAGGCTTCTTCAGCACCGTGAATCGGCGCCGCCAGCGTCGCCATACCAACCTGGCGCTGCGCCAGGTTTTCCGCCACCTGACGAATAATCACCGCCGGGATCATCGGTTCATCGCCCTGCACGTTCACAATAACGGTATCGTCGCTAAAACCGCATTTTTCAACGACTTCCGCCAGACGCTCCGTCCCGGACTGATGGTCAGCGCGCGTCATGCAGACTTCCCCACCCGCCGCTTCTACCGCGCGAGCGACATCTTCATGGTCCGTCGCGACAATAATGCGTTCAGCGCCAGATTCGCGCGCGCGTTCCAGAACATGCACGATCATCGGTTTGCCGTTGATATCCAGTAAAGGCTTACCGGGCAGACGCGTGGACGAAAAACGAGCGGGAATAATGACCACAAAACTCATGATTTACTCTCATCAGCAGTAATGGAACGCGCTTCCGTTTCCAGCAATACCGGAATGCCATCGCGCAATGGGAAAGCCAGGTTATCCAGTTTGCAAATCAGTTCTTGTTTTTCCTGGTTATACCAGAGTTTGCCGTTGCATACCGGGCAGGCAATGATTTCAAGTAGACGATGATCCATAGTTCCTCCAGATGGACCGGATTGTGAATCCATCAATATTAACATAATCGTTTATGAGACCGCGTCTATTTCCCAGCCATGACGATTTTCTGCAAACAAGCCGGATGGGCAGCTCCCTAGCGTGACGCGGCTGGCCTGTTGCCAGCGAGCAAACGCATTAATCGCCTGTAACAACCCTTTTTGCAGAGTCTGGCCCGGTTTAACCCCCTCCTGCAACCAGAGCGAGATGACTTCCAGCACGCCCGTTTTGCGATGCATTTTGGCATCCATACGCCCAACCAACTGCCCCCGATGCAGCAGCGGCAAAACAAAATAGCCGTACTGGCGTTTAGGCGCCGGGGTATAGCATTCCAGGCGGTAGCTAAAATCGAACAACTGCTCTGCCCGTTTCCGGTCCCAGACGACGGGATCAAAAGGGGATAAAACCGCGCTATGCGTAGCGGTGAGCTTATTGTTCAGCGCCTGCTCCAGTAGCGGCAACAGATCGGCGTGTAGCCACATTGCCCCCAGCCTGTCGGCCTGAACGGGAACCAGTTGCCCCTGTTCAACGCGGATATCACGCCACGTTTTCACTTCAGGTCGCCGCAGGCGATAGTAATCCGCCAGCCACTGCTCGCGAAAAATCCCCAGACTGCGCGCGCTATTATCCAGCATGGCGATTTCTGCTTCTGTCTGCGACAGTAAATCGCGTTTATCGTCCCAGTGCGGCATCACGCGTTGCGTCAGGTCATACACGCGCTGAAAGTTGCGCCGTTCTACAACCATGACTTTCCCGGCAGTGAACAATCCTTCAAGATGGCGCTTATGCGGCTTCCATTCCCACCATCCACTGGCGCCTTTGCGTGGATGCGCAAAATCCGCTGAGCGCACAGGGCCGTTATGGTGAATATGCTGGATCAACTGCGCGATCTCATCGGCATGTTCCTGCATCCACGATGCTTTGTACTTCCAGCCCATCTTCTCAGGTGCCAGCATACGGTGACGAATTAGCGTAAAGTCGCTACGCGGTAAGAAACAGGCCTCATGCGCCCAGTATTCCATGAGTTCGCCACGCGACAACGAGTCGTCCAGCCACTGTTGAGGGTAGTGGCCCAGGCGGCTAAACAGCACCAGATAGGGGCTGCGCGCCACAACGTTGATCGTATCGATTTGCAATAAAGACATGCGCGAAATCGTCGCGAGAATATCCGCAGGCAATGCCTGACGGCGAGGCTTTTTCAGCAAACCTTGCGCAGCAAGATGGAGATGACGAACATCCGTAAGAGAGAGATGCGGCAACGACATGTATAACTCCGGGAATCGTTCGCTGCCGCCACATCAATTTGTGCTAGCGAGCCAGCGAGATGAGTTGCTCAAGCAGTGCGTCGGGTTGTTCACCCGACAAACGCGCGTCTACAGGTAAATACCACCAGTTGTCCTCGGCAAATCCCCGGCATTTAACGGCATCTTTTTCCGTCATGACCAGCGTTTGCCCGTCGGTTACTAACGCCTTCACATCGTTAAAGGCGAGAGACTGATGATCGGCCAACGGAACGCATTTCTGTAGCGACGCCCCACACGCTTCGAGCGTAGCAAAGAAACGTGGAGGATGGCCAATCCCCGCCATCGCGACAATGTTGCTTAACTCCGCGACATGACGGAGCTCACCGGTGCATAAATTGACCGCCAGCCCTGGCGCCAGCTGCATCGGAATTTCTCCTGGTCTGGCAACGCCGCCGTTGACGATCACCGCATCTACCGATTTAAGCCGGCTGGCGCGCTCACGCATCGGCCCTGCGGGCAACCACCAGCCATTGCCAAACCGACGCACGCCGTCGATGACAACGATTTCAATATCGCGCGCCAGACGATAATGCTGTAGCCCGTCATCCGTCACGATAATTTGTACATCGTGACGCGCGAGAATCGCTTTTACTGCGTCTGAGCGAACCGGCGAGACAGCAACAGGCGCGCCGGTTCGTTGATAGATCAGTACCGGCTCATCACCCGCTTCCGCAGAGGACGTTTGTGGAGTAAGCAACAGCGGATAAGACGCCGCTTTACCGCCATACCCCCGCGAAACAACCCCTACGCGAATGCCGCGCTGTTGCAGTTGCTCGACCAGCCAGATAACGACCGGCGTTTTTCCGTTGCCCCCCGCCGTAAGGTTTCCTACGACAACGACCGGCACCGGCGCACGCCAGGCGCGTTTAATTCCCAGCCGGTAGCACAGGCGAATCCCCCCACTCACCAGGCCATACAGCCAGGAGAGTGGGAGCAACAGACGCCACAGGGGCGATTCACCAGACCAGATGCGGGTGATCATTGGCCAAATTGCATTTTATGCAGTTGCGAATACACCCCGCGCTGCTCCAGCAATTCGCTATGGGTTCCACGCTCAACAATAATCCCGTCTTCCACCACGACAATTTCATCAGCTTGTTCAATCGTTGAAAGGCGGTGCGCGATAACCAGCGAAGTACGGTTTTTCTGCAACTCATCCAGCGCGGACTGAATCGCGCGTTCGGATTCGGTGTCCAGCGCAGAGGTGGCTTCATCCAGAATCAGGATTGGGCTGTCACGCAGCAACGCACGGGCAATCGCGATACGCTGACGCTGGCCACCGGAAAGCAGTACGCCGTTCTCGCCGATAACCGTATCCAGACCGTCATCCATCTTGCTGATAAAGTCCATGGCATACGCCATACGCGCCGCTTCTTCAATTTGCTCGCGGCTGTACTCTTCAGTACGCGCATAGGCGATGTTGTTCGCAACCGTATCGTTAAACAGGTGCACATTCTGCGAAACCAGCGCGACCTGATTACGCAATGAAGACAGGGTATATTCACGCAGATCGTGTCCATCCATCAGGATATTCCCTTCATTGATGTCGTAGAAGCGCGTGATCAGACTGGCAATGGTTGATTTACCTGAACCGGAACGCCCGACCAGCGCAACCGTCTTACCCGCCGGAATGTGCAGATTGATATTGCGCAGCGCTGGCGTTTCACGCCCCGGATAGGTAAAGGTCACATTGCGGAATTCCAGATCGCCCGTCGAACGTTCAATTACGCGTTTGCCTTCGTCTTTCTCTTGCTCGCTATCCAGAATAGCAAACAGCGTCTGGCATGCCGCCATACCACGCTGGAACTGCGCATTGACGTTGGTCAGCGATTTCAGAGGACGCATCAGGGCAATCATTGATGAGAATACGACGGTAATCGTACCCGCAGTCAGGCTGTCCATTACGCTCGGGAAGCTAGCCGCATAGAGAACAAAGGCCAGCGCCAGAGACGCGATCAGCTGAATGATCGGATCAGAGATGGATGATGCAGACACCATTTTCATCCCTTGCAGACGCATTTTATTGCTGACTTTGTCAAAACGTTTCGTTTCAACTTCCTGACCGCCAAAGATAAGCACTTCTTTGTGGCCTTTCAGCATCTGCTCTGCACTGGTGGTCACCTGCCCCATCGTGTTCTGCATGTTTTTACTGATGCTACGAAAACGCTTCGATACCACGCGAATCGCAATAGACACAACGGGCGCCAAAATGACCAGAATGATCGACAGTTGCCAGCTGTTATAGAACATCATGATAAACAAAGCGATGATCGATGCACCTTCACGCACGACCGTAATCAACGCCCCGGAAGACGATGACGCAACCTGTTCTGAGTCATAGGTAATACGAGAAAGCAGTGTCCCCGTTGATTGTTTATCAAAGAATGCAACAGGCATCCCCATCATATGACCAAACAGACGACGGCGCATGGTCATCACCACTTTGCCCGATACCCATGAAATACAGTAGCTGGAAATATAGCTGGTGATACCACGTAATATCATCAGGCCAATAACCACCAGCGGCATCCAAAGCAGCACCGATCGATCTGTTTTACCAAAACCATCGTCCAGCAATGGTTTGAGGAGCGATAACATAAAAGCATCGCTGGCCGCATTGAGGATCAACGCGACACCCGCCACGATCAGCCCAGTTTTGAAAGGCGCAATGGTAGGCCACAGTCGGCGGAACGTCTGCCACGTAGAGAGATCTTTATCGTTATGCATTCAAAAAACCAGCATTTGTTGAAATAGCCGCATATTCTACCCGTTATCCTCTGACACGCCAAACCACTGATGATACCAACGAGGTAAAATTTGCTCCCGTAAACCTCGTATGCGCCAGCCTTGCGGGGAAAAATCCACCGAAATTTGCCCCTGATGCGGGGTATCCAGCCACTGATAACCTTGTTGTTGATAGCGCTGTTGTACCTTCCAGGAAGGCAGATGCCAGGCGTTGTAGCGCGATGCCGACGCCAGCGCGGCCAGGCCCTCAACCCGTTGAATTAACGCTAATGACGACGATGTATTACTGCCATGATGCGGAACCTGAATGATTGTCGCCTGCAAATGCCGCCAATAACGACTTAGCATTTTTTGTTCAGCCGGAGATTCAATATCGCCCGTCAGCAAAATACTCTGCTTTCCGTCATCCACTTTAACCACGCAGGAATGGTTGTTGCCCTTTTCCCTGTTTCCTTTAATCGGCCAGTGTGCGCTGAAGGATAGCCCCTGCCACGTCCACTGCTCCGCACGAAAGCACGGCAGATGGCCCTTCCAGCCTAATGGGCTTCGTATCCAGAGCGAAGGCCACGTCTTCTGTAATGATGACAGGCCACCCCGATGATCCAGATGTTCATGGCTCAGGATAATCCCCTCAGGTTCCAGATTGTGCCAACGTAGCCAGGGAATGATGAGCTGCTGTGCGCTATCGCCATCCGGCCAGGCGCGTCCCGTATCATAAAGTATCGCTTTCCCATTATGCGCGATAACCATCGCCAGCCCCTGTCCGACATCCAGCATATGAACCTGCCACGCCTCCGTGCGCGGCGTACGCCATAACGGCCAGCTCAACAGCAACACGCCAGACAAACAGATCACCGGGTAAGTTCGCCAGGCATTCAATCGCCATGCCATAAGCGTTAACCAAGGAGCCAAAGACAGGTATTGCCAGCGATAATCAATATTAATCCACCCTTCCGGCAGACTTTTCAGCGCCCGGAACAACACGTCCAGAGAGGCGTCAGCCAGCGCCCAGAGGCCTTCTTCAGCCATCAGCGGACCGGTCAAATGGCCGATCATTCCCGCCAGTATCAGTGGTACAGAGATAAATGTAACCAAAGGAACAGCAAACAGATTCGCCAGAAAAGAGGTCACACTTACGCCATGAAAAAGCGCTATTTGCACAGGTAAGAGCAGAAGCGTAATGCCCAACTGTAAGTGAACGAGATCCAACACGACTTTCCCTGCCCGAGGCAACGCCCAGGCCGGTACAGGAAACCACTGATACCAGAAAATAAGCGCTGCGACGGCAAAGGCCGAAAGCCACAGACTTTGCGACAGAACAGCAATCGGATCGGCAATCACTATTGCCGCCAGACAGCAGAACCAGACCTCCCAACCGCTCCATTGCCGACCGCTCAGCTTCAGTAATCCCCACGCCGCCAGCGCCACAACCGTACGCAACGCGGGGGGTTGTAACCCCGTGAGCCAGGCGTAAAACGTCACGCACACAATCCCTCCCACTAACGGCGTTTGCCAGTGAATCCACCGGGTGGGAAGTAAAAATTGCGCGCCACGAATCAATCCTCCCGCCAGCAGTGCGGCAAAGGCGATATGCAACCCTGAAATGGCCATCAGGTGCGCCGTACCAGTATCGCGCATAATATTTTTGACATCTTGCGATACTGATAAACGCTCGCCCATGCCTAATGCCAGGATAACCTGCTGCCAGGGGTAGCGCGCCAGCGTGATATTGAGGGAAGCAAGATAACGCGCGCGTAAACTACATGACGATTCAATGACCGTCGCATGCAGAAACCGGCCGCTCAGAGGCTGATGTTGCGTGAGCGCATAACGCTGGCTATCAAATCCCCCCTCATTAAGCTGACCATGCACGGCACGGACTTTTAGTTTCATCGCCCAACGTTGACCTGCACACACCTCGCCGGGCAAATATTGTCCATAAAGAACAACGCCCACCGAGGGAAACAGGCGTTTCCCCTGTACATGGGTAATTTGCCCGTAATGTGTGGTGGCATGATCGGTCGCCGTAATTTGCACCACGGCTTCTTGTGTTGCGCCAGGCAAGGTATTACCCGGCCAGACGGCTTGCTTTGCAGCAAGTATTCCCCAGAGAAAAAACAGCAGGGTCAAGCTGGCGTACTGCGTATATTTATATGGAACAAAGGACAGCGCGCAGGCAAAACAAAATATGCCAATGAGACACAACGAACCGGGAAGTACAGGTAAGAGTATTAGCGGAAGAATTCCGCATAATGCACACACGCTGACCGTTGTTATTTTCATAGACACCTCCCTGTTACAGGAAGTGTGCAGATTTAGCTAACGTTTGTCTGGCGACAATTTGTGGTTATTCGGCGCAAGTTCCGTGGTTTTCACGTTAGGAATGCAAGATGCACATAAAAATGCGAGAGGCTTTCCAGTTACGCCTACGAGCACGTATCTGTAGATCTGATGAATGTAGCGCCATCAGGCGCTGCTTTGTGCCGGATGGCGACGCCGAAGCGTCTTATCCGGCCTACTGAGTCACGGGAGCATACCTGTAGGCCTGATAAGCGTAGCGCCATCAGGCGTAGGTTTATGCCAGATGGTGGCGTTAAAGTCTCTTTTCCGGTCGGAATGCAGAAATGAAAAAAGCACCTGAACGGTGCTTTTTTCTGGATCAAGTTTTTCGTTAAAACTTAACCGTAAATATTGGCGCGATCGCGCAGTTCTTTACCCGGCTTAAAGTGCGGAACATACTTTCCTTCCAGTTCTACTTTATCGCCAGTCTTCGGGTTACGTCCGGTACGAGGTGCGCGGTAGTGCAAAGAAAAGCTGCCGAAACCGCGGATTTCAATACGCTCGCCCTGCGCAAGAGTCGAGGCCATATGTTCCAGCATCTCTTTTACTGCATCTTCAACCGCTTTCGCGGGAATGTGAGATTGCTGGGTTGCAAGTCTTTCAATCAATTCTGACTTGGTCATGATTCCTCCGGTTCCTGTAAGCAAATTGGCTGCTGCTGTTATTGCATTGATTAAGGGCGGCCGTAGCCGCCCTTAGTGCTTGATTACAGGACGAATCTTGTAATCTGTCAAGTAAACTCATCAAACTTCGGGATAAAACACCCGAAGTTTCAGAGAATTACTCGCCTTTAGCTGCTTTGAAAGCTTCAGCCATTGCGTTGTTGGAGAAGTTTGCATCTTCCTGTTTGTTAACAGTTGCGATTGCATCTTTCTCGTCAGCTTCGTCTTTCGCACGAACAGACAGGCTGATTGCGCGGTTTTTACGATCAACGCCGGTGAATTTAGCTTCAACTTCGTCGCCAACGCTCAGAACCAGAGTCGCATCTTCAACGCGGTCACGGGATGCTTCAGAAGCACGCAGGTAACCTTCAACGCCGTCAGCCAGTTCTACGGTTGCGCCTTTAGCGTCAACAGCAGTGACTTTACCGGTTACGATAGCGCCTTTCTTGTTCAGAGCAACCCAGTTGTTGAACGGATCTTCTGCGAGCTGTTTAACGCCCAAGGAGATACGCTCACGCTCTGCGTCAACTTGCAGAACAACTGCTGCGATTTCGTCGCCTTTTTTGTATTCACGAACTGCTTCTTCGCCTGCAACGTTCCAGGAGATGTCAGACAGGTGAACCAGGCCGTCGATGCCGCCGTCCAGGCCGATGAAGATACCGAAGTCAGTGATAGACTTGATTTTACCTTCAACACGGTCGCCCTTGTTGTGGGTTTCCGCAAACTGCTGCCACGGGTTGGATTTGCACTGTTTCAGACCCAGGGAGATACGACGACGTTCTTCGTCGATATCCAGAACCATAACTTCCACTACATCGCCAACGTTAACAACTTTGGACGGGTGGATGTTTTTGTTGGTCCAATCCATTTCGGAAACGTGAACCAGGCCTTCAACGCCTTCTTCGATTTCAACGAAGCAGCCGTAGTCGGTCAGGTTGGTCACGCGACCAGTCAGTTTGGTACCTTCTGGATAACGCTTAGCGATAGCTACCCACGGATCTTCGCCCAGCTGTTTCAGGCCCAGAGATACACGAGTACGCTCGCGGTCGAACTTCAGCACTTTAACAGTGATTTCGTCGCCAACGTTTACGATTTCGCTCGGATGCTTAACGCGTTTCCATGCCATGTCGGTGATGTGCAGCAGGCCGTCAACGCCACCCAGATCAACGAATGCACCGTAGTCAGTGAGGTTCTTAACGATACCTTTAACTTCCATGCCTTCTTGCAGGTTTTCCAGCAGCTGATCGCGTTCTGCGCTGTTTTCGGATTCGATAACGGCACGACGGGAAACAACAACGTTGTTGCGCTTCTGATCCAGCTTGATGACTTTGAATTCAAGCTCTTTGCCTTCCAGGTGCAGCGTGTCGCGCACCGGACGAACGTCTACCAGGGAACCTGGCAGGAACGCACGAATACCGTTCAGCTCAACAGTGAAGCCGCCCTTAACTTTGCCGTTGATAACACCGGTAACAGTTTCAGCATCTTCGTAAGCTTTTTCCAGCGTGATCCAGGCTTCGTGACGTTTCGCTTTTTCACGGGACAGCAGGGTTTCGCCGAAGCCGTCTTCTACTGCATCCAGAGCAACGTCAACTTCGTCGCCAACCTGGATTTCCAGTTCGCCCTGGGCGTTTTTGAACTGCTCAGCCGGAATGGCGGATTCAGATTTCAGACCAGCGTCAACCAGTACGATATCTTTATCAATAGCAACAACAACGCCGCGAACGATGGAACCCGGGCGGGTTTCGATTTCTTTTAAGGACTCTTCAAAGAGTTGAGCAAAAGATTCAGTCATGTTTAATCTTCAGGTTTCATATTTAACGTCCACCTGGCTCCATGCCGGATGGGGTTGTTTCACATACCCACTGTCAATCCATTGCAGCGGGGGTACTACAAATTCGGTCGCACTTAAGCGAGTGCCAGTTTTTGGCGCGCGTATTGTAACGCTTTTTCAATCACTTGCTCAATGCTTAATCGGGTAGAATCCAGAACTAAAGCATCGGCAGCAGGAACCAGCGGCGCGACAGCGCGATTACGATCGCGGTCGTCACGTTCCTTTATCTCGGCCAAAAGGCGTTCAAAGTTAACACTAAAGCCCTTCTCCTGCAACTGTAGCATACGGCGGTGAGCGCGTTCTTCAGAAGACGCATCCAGGAAAATTTTTACTGGCGCATCAGGGAATACCACCGTTCCCATGTCGCGGCCATCGGCAATCAACCCTGGCGCATCGCGAAACGCACGCTGGCGGCGCAAAAGCGCTTCGCGCACGCGCGGGAACGCAGCGACCTGAGATGCCGCGTTCGCGACTTCTTGCGTGCGGATTTCCCCGCTCACATCTTCCCCTTCCAGAATGACTTCCAGATTGCCATTGGTTGAGACAAAACGAACATCCAGATGAGACGCAAGCGGTACAAGAGCGTCTTCAGAGGTGACATCAACATGATGATGTAAGGCCGCCAGCGCCAGTACACGATAAATCGCGCCCGAGTCCAGCAGATGCCATTGCAATGCTTCCGCCATTGCCTTGCACAAGGTGCCTTTACCTGCACCGCTTGGGCCATCAATGGTAATTACCGGGGCAATTGCCGTCATCTTTTTCTCCTTAAACAGGCATACCGTTAACGTGAACGCCGCGCATTATACGCGCCAACGCTCACAATCGTTATCTTTGTATGCAAAAACCCATTTTGTCTGTCATCAGATGAGGAAGATTTGCGCAATTATAGCGGGCTGGCGAAGAGCCAGCCCAAAAGATGACAATGTTTTACTTTTATCAGGCAGGCGTACTAATACGCGCCAGTTGTTCGAAGTAATCCGGGAAGGTTTTAGCGGTACATTTCGGATCGAGAATCGTCACCGGCGTATCCGACAACGCAACCAGCGAGAAACACATCGCCATACGGTGATCGTTATAGGTGCCGATTTCGGCAAACTGCAACTGAGCCGGTGGCGTGATACGAATGAAATCATGCCCCTCTTCTACTTCAGCGCCGACTTTACGCAGTTCCGTCGCCATCGCAAACAGGCGGTCAGTCTCTTTTACACGCCAGTTATAGATATTACGCAGCGTGGTGGTGCCTTTAGCAAACAACGCCGCCGTGGCGATGGTCATCGCCGCATCCGGGATATGGTTCATGTCCATATCCACAGCGTTCAGTTCACCGCGCGTACAGGCAATGAAGTCATCGCCCCAGGTGATGGTGGCGCCCATCTTCTCCAGTACATCGGCAAAGCGGATATCGCCCTGCATACTGTTGCGGCCAATCCCCGTCACTTTTACCGTTCCGCCTTTAATGGCGCCAGCGGCAAGGAAATAAGAAGCGGATGACGCGTCGCCTTCCACCAGATATTGACCCGGTGAATGATACTGCTGCTCCCCTTTCACCACAAAACGCTGGTAATTCTGGTTCTCAACCTCAACGCCGAATGTTTTCATCAGGTTCAGCGTGATGTCGATATACGGTTTGGACACCAGATCGCCTTTAATTGCGATCGTCGTATCCTGCGGCGCAAGCGGCGCGGTCATCAGCAGCGCGGTGAGGAACTGACTGGAGACGCTGCCATCAACCTCAACGTGACCGCCGCTAAAACCGCCGCGCAGACGCAGAGGCGGATAGTTTTCCTGCTCCAGATAATCAATCTTCGCACCGCCCTGACGCAGCGCATCGACCAGATGACCGATCGGGCGCTCTTTCATGCGAGGCTCACCGGTCAGCACGATATCATTTGCCCCCAGGCACAGCGCGGCGGCAAGCGGACGCATCGCCGTTCCCGCATTGCCCAGGAACAGTTCCAGCGCGCCTTCGGCATGTAATACGCCGCCCTGCCCGGTAATTTCACAGCGGGTACGGTCGGCGGAAAGGGTATAACTGACCCCCAACGCACTCAGCGCGTTCAGCATATGGCGAACATCATCGCTGTCCAGCAGGTTTGTCAGAACAGTGGTGCCGCTTGCTAATGCCGCCAGTAACAAAGCGCGATTCGAAACACTCTTGGAGCCAGGCAGATTGATGGTGCCATCGACCCGCGCGATGGGTTGTAACGTCAGGGATTCCATGAAACTCAACTCTCAAAAACAGAAATAAAAACCCCACAGGCTGGCTGTGGGGATGAAAAAAGAAAACGAATTAGCCGTGGCGACGCTCGAAATCGACCATGAAATCCGTCAACGCCTTCACGCCTTCAAGCGGCATTGCGTTATAGATAGAGGCGCGCATTCCGCCCACCACGCGATGACCTTTCAGCGCATGCAGACCCGCAGCGAAAGATTCCTCCAGGAAGACTTTATCAAGCGCGCTGTCCGCTAGCTGGAAAGGCACGTTCATACGTGAACGATTCGATTTCGCCACATCGTTACGGTAGAAATCACTGTTATCAATCACGCCATACAGCAGTTCCGCTTTTTGCTGATTGATTTTGTTCATCGCCGCAACGCCGCCCTGCGCTTTCAGCCATTTGAACACCAGGCCAGAAAGATACCAGGCAAAGGTCGGCGGGGTATTGAACATCGAGTCGTTGTCGTTCAGCACGGTGTAATCAAGGATAGACGGGCAAGCGATGTTCGCTTTACCTAACAGATCTTCACGCACGATCACAATTGTCAGCCCCGCCGGGCCGATGTTTTTCTGCGCCCCGGCGTAGATCACGCCATAACGCGACACATCCAGCGGCGCGGAAAGAATTGTGGATGAGAAATCCGCAGCCACAACGACATCCGAACCAAAATTCGGCGTTTCATCAATTGCGATGCCGTCGATAGTCTCGTTCGGGCAATAATGAACGTAAGCGGCGTTATCAGAAAGCTGCCACTCGCTCATCGGTTTGACCGCACGCAGACCGTCAACCGTGACTTTGGCGTCAATCACGTTTGGCGAACAGTATTTTTTCGCTTCTTTGATGGCGCTGGCCGCCCAGTAACCGGCATCAACGTAATCCGCCGACGTTTTATCGCCCAGAATATTTAACGGAATTGCCGCAAACTGCCCACGGCCGCCGCCGTGGCAGAACAATACTTTGTAGTTGGAGGGGATGCTGAGGAGATCGCGAAAATCCTGTTCCGCTTCCTCTGCGACCTGGATAAATTCTTTGCCACGGTGGCTAATTTCCATTACTGACGTGCCAAGACCGTGCCAGTCACGCAGATCCTGTTGAGCCAGTTTAAGCACTTCCGCCGGTAGCATTGCCGGACCTGAACTAAAATTGAAGACCTGAGCCATTTCCCCTCACCACGTTGCGTTATTATCGCCTCAACACCCGGACGTCTGCGCAAGGCAGGACGACGGATATTGGGTATAAGTTATTCCTGTGGATATCGGTTTTATCATTCAGTGACACGCGCCGCAATGGGTAAAACTCATCAGGCCAAAAATGCGCGCTACGTCACACAACAGAATCTATCGGATTGACGACATAAAACCGATAGATTCGCTGTCAGGTAGCCCGTTTTACCCGGCTGGCCTTCGACCATTCTGGATTTGCGCCGCGCGGGCGTCATTGACGATCCCCGGCATTCACAGGAACGACGCTACTACGCACTTTTATTTACGCTGCCGGGGCGGCGGCGATAGCGCCGTCAACATAAAACCCGTATCATTGCGCGCTTTCCGTACGACAAAAGTGATTTTCATGACGCAAACATTTATCCCCGGCAAAGACGCCGCCCTGGAAGATTCCATCGCTCGCTTCCAGCAAAAACTGCTCGACCTCGGTTTTCATATTGAAGAGGCCTCCTGGCTGAATCCGGTGCCTCACGTCTGGTCGGTGCATATTCGCGACAAAGAGTGCGCGTTGTGCTTTACCAACGGCAAAGGCGCAACCAAAAAAGCCGCGCTGGCTTCCGCGCTGGGTGAATATTTTGAGCGTCTGTCCACCAACTATTTCTTCGCCGATTTCTGGCTGGGTGAAACCATCGCCAATGGCCCGTTCGTGCATTATCCGAATGAAAAATGGTTCCCGCTAACCGATGACGACGCCCTGCCGGAAGGGTTACTGGATGACCGTCTGCGCGCGTTCTACGACCCGGAAAACGAGCTGGCCGGAAGCATGCTTATCGATCTGCAATCCGGTAACGAAGATCGCGGTATCTGCGGCCTGCCGTTTACCCGCCAGTCTGATAATCACACCGTGTATATTCCGATGAACATTATCGGCAACCTGTACGTTTCCAACGGAATGTCGGCCGGTAACACCCGCAACGAAGCGCGTGTGCAGGGTTTGTCTGAAGTGTTCGAACGTCATGTTAAAAACCGCATCATCGCCGAAAGCATTAGCCTGCCGGAAATTCCAGCCGATGTGCTGGCACGCTACCCGGCAGTGGTAGAGGCCATCGCTAAGCTGGAGGCGGAAGGTTTCCCAATCTTCGCTTATGACGGCTCGCTGGGCGGTCAGTATCCGGTTATCTGCGTCGTCCTGTTCAACCCGGCCAACGGCACCTGCTTCGCCTCCTTCGGCGCGCATCCTGATTTCGGCGTTGCGCTGGAGCGTACCGTCACCGAGCTGTTGCAGGGCCGTGGGCTGAAAGATCTTGATGTCTTTACCCCGCCAACGTTCGACGACGAAGAAGTGGCTGAACATACTAACCTTGAGACGCACTTCATTGACTCCAGCGGTTTGATCTCCTGGGATCTGTTCAAGCAGGATGCCGACTATCCGTTTGCTGACTGGAGTTTCTCCGGCACCACGGAAGAAGAGTTCGCCACGCTGATGGCAATCTTCAATGCGGAAGATAAAGAGGTCTATATTGCCGACTATGAGCACCTCGGCGTTTATGCCTGCCGCATTATTGTGCCGGGCATGTCTGATATTTATCCGGCAGAAGATCTGTGGCTCGCCAACAACAGCATGGGAAGCCATCTGCGCGAAACCCTCCTCGCCCTGCCGGGCAGCGCATGGGAGAAAGAGGCTTACCTCAATCTGATTGAACAATTAGATGAAGAAGGCTTTGATGACTTTACCCGCGTGCGCGAGTTACTTGGTCTGGCGACAGGCCCGGATAATGGCTGGTATACCCTGCGCATCGGTGAGCTTAAAGCAATGCTGGCGCTGGCTGGCGGCGATCTGGAGCAGGCGCTGATCTGGACAGAGTGGACGATGGAATTCAACGCCTCCATCTTTAGCGCTGAACGTGCGAACTACTACCGCTGTCTGCAAACGCTGCTGCTTCTGGCGCAGGAAGAAGACCGCGAACCACTGCAATACCTGAATGCTTTCGTTCGGATGTATGGCGCCGAAGCTGTTGAAGCGGCCAGCGCGGCACTGAGCGGCGAAGCGGCATTTTATGGGCTGCAAGCGGTTGATAGCGATCTGCATGCTTTCGCATCACATCAGTCTCTGCTGAAAGCCTATGAGAAATTGCAGCGCGCCAAGGCCGCTCACTGGTCAAAATAGAAGCGAATAACCTACTGTAGGTAGGTTTAAACAATCGACTGAGCTATATTACGGGGCGCTTTATGCGCCCTGTTTTTTTATTTTTTTGGCAAACGAAAATAAATGTAATAACAAGGTTAAATATTGGTAGTTGATATTACAAATATTAATGTGCTGGTGTTACTTTATTTGCCAATTACTCCATTTTAATTAACTGCCATCGGGGAGGCTCAGCGAAAAAATTCAACTCACTTTATAATTTTTAAAATTTATTTTTATTTGGATAATCAAATATTTACACCGCAATCGCGTAAAAACCACGCATCTTGCGGGCCTATAAGCCAGGCGAGATATGATCTATATCAAATTCTCATCTATAATGCTTTGTTAGTATCTCGTCGCCGACTTAATAAAGAGAGAGTTAGTGTGAAAGCTGACAACCCTTTTGATCTATTACTCCCTGCTGCAATGGCCAAAGTGGCCGAAGAGGCAGGTGTCTATAAAGCAACGAAACATCCGCTGAAGACTTTCTATCTGGCGATTACCGCGGGTGTGTTCATTTCCATTGCCTTTGTTTTCTATATCACCGCCACAACCGGTACAGGCACAATGCCTTTTGGTATGGCGAAACTGGTTGGAGGCATCTGCTTCTCGCTGGGGCTGATTCTCTGTGTTATCTGCGGCGCAGATCTTTTCACATCAACAGTGCTGATTGTTGTCGCGAAAGCGAGCGGCCGAATCACATGGGGCCAACTGGCAAAAAACTGGCTCAACGTTTATTTTGGTAACCTGATCGGTTGTCTGCTCTTTGTGTTGTTGATGTGGCTTTCCGGCGAGTATATGACCGCCAACGGCGGATGGGGGCTTAACGTCCTGCAAACCGCCGACCACAAGATGCATCATACTTTTATTGAAGCTGTCTGCCTGGGTATCCTGGCTAACCTGATGGTTTGCCTGGCCGTGTGGATGAGCTACTCGGGTCGTAGCCTGATGGACAAAGCGTTTATCATGGTATTGCCCGTCGCCATGTTTGTTGCCAGCGGTTTTGAGCACAGCATCGCAAACATGTTTATGATTCCGATGGGGATTGTAATCCGTGACTTCGCCACACCGGAATTCTGGGCCGCAGTGGGCTCCAGTCCGGAAAGTTTTTCTCACCTGACCGTGATGAATTTCATCACCGATAACCTGATTCCGGTCACAATCGGTAACATTATCGGCGGCGGTTTATTGGTCGGGTTGACATACTGGGTCATTTACCTGCGTGGCGACGATCATCATTGCTGATGAGCGTTATACGCAGTAAATAAAAAATCCACTTAAGAAGGTAGGTGTTACATGTCCGAGCTTAATGAAAAGTTAGCCACAGCCTGGGAAGGTTTTACCAAAGGTGACTGGCAGAATGAAGTAAACGTCCGTGACTTCATTCAGAAAAACTACACTCCGTACGAGGGTGATGAGTCCTTCCTGGCTGGCGCGACGAATGCGACCACTGCACTGTGGGACAGCGTAATGGAAGGCGTTAAACAGGAAAACCGCACTCACGCGCCTGTTGACTTTGACACCTCCGTTGCTTCTACCATCACTTCTCACGACGCTGGCTACATCAATAAAGCGCTTGAGAAAATCGTTGGTCTGCAAACTGAAGCTCCGCTGAAACGTGCGATCATCCCGTTCGGTGGTATCAAAATGGTTGAAGGTTCCTGCAAAGCGTACAATCGCGAGCTGGACCCGATGCTGAAAAAAATCTTCACCGAATACCGCAAAACCCACAACCAGGGCGTATTCGATGTTTATACCAAAGACATTCTGAACTGCCGTAAATCCGGTGTTCTGACTGGTCTGCCGGATGCGTATGGCCGTGGCCGTATCATCGGTGACTACCGTCGCGTTGCGCTGTACGGTATCGACTTCCTGATGAAAGACAAATACGCCCAGTTCGTCTCTTTGCAGTCTGACCTGGAAAACGGCGTAAACCTGGAAGCGACTATCCGTCTGCGTGAAGAAATTGCTGAACAGCACCGCGCGCTGGGTCAGATCAAAGAGATGGCGGCTAAATACGGCTGCGATATCTCTGGTCCGGCTACCAACGCTCAGGAAGCTATCCAGTGGACCTACTTCGGCTACTTGGCCGCTGTTAAGTCTCAGAACGGCGCAGCAATGTCCTTCGGTCGCGTATCCACCTTCCTGGATGCGTACATCGAACGTGATATCAAAGCAGGCAAAATCACCGAACAAGACGCACAGGAAATGATTGACCACCTGGTCATGAAACTGCGTATGGTTCGCTTCCTGCGTACGCCGGAATACGATGAACTGTTCTCTGGCGACCCGATTTGGGCAACTGAATCTATCGGCGGTATGGGCGTTGACGGCCGTACTCTGGTTACCAAAAACAGCTTCCGCTTCCTGAACACCCTGTACACCATGGGTCCGTCTCCTGAGCCGAACATCACCGTTCTGTGGTCTGAAAAACTGCCGCTGAACTTCAAGAAATTCGCCGCTAAAGTGTCCATCGACACCTCTTCTCTGCAATACGAGAACGATGACCTGATGCGTCCAGACTTCAACAACGATGACTACGCTATTGCTTGCTGCGTAAGCCCGATGGTTGTTGGTAAACAAATGCAGTTCTTCGGTGCGCGTGCAAACCTGGCGAAAACCATGCTGTACGCAATCAACGGCGGCGTTGATGAAAAACTGAAAATGCAGGTTGGTCCTAAATCTGAACCGATCAAAGGCGACGTTCTGAACTTCGACGAAGTGATGGACCGCATGGATCACTTCATGGACTGGCTGGCTAAACAGTATGTCACCGCGCTGAACGTGATCCACTACATGCACGACAAGTACAGCTACGAAGCCTCTCTGATGGCGCTGCACGACCGTGACGTTATCCGCACCATGGCGTGTGGTATCGCAGGTCTGTCCGTTGCTGCTGACTCCCTGTCTGCAATCAAATATGCGAAAGTTAAACCGATTCGTGACGAAGACGGCCTGGCTGTAGACTTCGAAATCGAAGGCGAATACCCGCAGTTTGGTAACAACGACTCTCGCGTTGATGACATGGCGGTTGACCTGGTAGAACGTTTCATGAAGAAAATTCAGAAACTGACCACTTACCGTGGCGCTATCCCGACTCAGTCTGTTCTGACCATCACTTCTAACGTTGTGTATGGTAAGAAAACCGGTAACACCCCAGACGGTCGTCGTGCTGGCGCGCCGTTCGGACCAGGTGCTAACCCAATGCACGGCCGTGACCAGAAAGGTGCTGTTGCCTCTCTGACCTCCGTTGCAAAACTGCCGTTTGCTTACGCTAAAGATGGTATCTCTTACACCTTCTCTATCGTTCCGAATGCACTGGGTAAAGACGACGAAATACGTAAAACCAACCTGGCGGGTCTGATGGATGGTTACTTCCACCACGAAGCGTCCATCGAAGGTGGTCAGCACCTGAACGTGAACGTGATGAACCGTGAAATGCTGCTGGACGCGATGGAACACCCGGAAAAATATCCGCAGCTGACCATCCGTGTATCAGGTTACGCAGTACGTTTTAACTCCCTGACTAAAGAACAACAGCAGGACGTTATTACTCGTACCTTCACTCAGACCATGTAATTGGGTTTTGACTGAAATCGTACTGTAAAAAGCGTACAATAAAGGCTCCACGTAAGTGGGGCCTTTTTAACAACTAAGTCTCTTTCGCCAGCTATCTATACTCAATGGATGACTGCCAAAACAGACTCGACACAGTTAATAACTGTGCACTAACACGGCCCCGGATGGGCCACATCTGGAGAAACACCGCAATGTCAGTTATTGGTCGCATTCACTCCTTTGAATCCTGTGGCACTGTTGACGGCCCAGGTATCCGCTTTATTACGTTCTTCCAGGGCTGTCTGATGCGATGCCTGTATTGCCATAACCGCGACACCTGGGATACGCATGGCGGCAAAGAAGTTACCGTTGAAGATCTGATGAAAGAGGTCGTCACCTACCGCCACTTTATGAACGCATCCGGCGGCGGCGTAACGGCTTCCGGCGGCGAAGCGATCTTACAGGCTGAGTTTGTTCGCGACTGGTTCCGCGCCTGTAAGAAAGAAAGCATCCATACCTGTCTTGATACCAACGGCTTTGTTCGCCGCTACGATCCGGTCATTGATGAACTGCTGGAAGTCACCGACCTGGTGATGCTTGACCTGAAGCAGATGAATGACGAGATTCATCAGAATCTGGTTGGCGTATCCAACCATCGCACGCTGGAGTTCGCCAAATACATCTCTGCAAAGGGCATTAAGACCTGGATTCGCTACGTTGTGGTGCCGGGCTGGTCTGACGATGACGACTCCGCACACCGCCTGGGCGAGTTTACCCGCGATATGGGCAACGTTGAAAAAATCGAACTGCTGCCCTATCACGAGTTAGGCAAACACAAATGGGTCGCAATGGGCGAAGAATACAAGCTTGATGGCGTTAAACCGCCGAAGAAAGAAACCATGGAGCGCGTAAAAGGTATTCTTGAGCAGTACGGTCATAAAGTGATGTACTGAGTTATTTTGTCGGTATCGCCGGATGGCGACGCGAAAGCGTCTTATCCGGCCTACAGACGACAGGCCAGATCTCCGTCATTATTCAAGAAGCGAACTACGACATAAAATATTCCGATAGCTTGTTCGCTACGCTCTCAATCGAGAAAATACTCTTCTGATGCGCTTTGCGACATTCCGCATAGCGTTCATCCTGTTCTTCCAGCGCATTCAGCAATTTATCTGCGACCATCATCGCACCGGCAATCTCGGCAAAACCATACTCACCTTCCCCTTTCAGCGCCACGGCGGCTTGTAAGTTCCAGTCAGAAAGACGGCTAAGCGGCGCAAAAGTGCCCCGCGTCAGCGAAAGAATCCGCGCGCTATGTTGTTTTGCCAATGCCAGAGCCTGCATCATATCTGCCGACGTCTGCTCGGTGTGCACCACAATAATTCCCTGGCTCTGCGGTTCAACCATCATGGATGAGGTTGTGAGATAAAAACGATCGACAAAACTCGCAGCTTTGCCCATTTTGATCAGGTTCATCTGCAAAAACAGCGCGACAGGTACCGCCGTACCGACAGCGTAAATCGCCACATTATTGACCTGGTTAAGCCACGCAGCCGCAGCCTGTAGCTCCTGAGTATTAATAATGGCATGACTGTCGCGGATACTCGCCATCACAGAGGATATCTCCTCATTACCTTGTTCTTCAGGGCGCGCGGCCCCCTGCTCCAGCGCCAGTGCAGTTCTGAAATCAGAAAAGCCTTTAAAGCCAAACGCGCGACAAAAGCGCGTAATACTTCCTTCACTGGTTTCAATAGAATCGGCCAACTCAGTAATAGTGTGCCGCATCACAAAGTCAGGATTTTCCGTCACAAAACGGCCCACTTTCTCCAGGATCGGACTGAGCCCGGCAGCTTCATTTCTAATATTTATCAGTAAGTTAGTATTAATTTGGCTCATTTTTCGCCTTTTTGCTCAAAATGCAAACACAATCACATCTTTCTGCTTAGCTTAAGATAATAATTTTTTTCACATTACACGCAATGGAAAATAATTATTTTTACAAAACAGGAGAAAGCAAATGAAAGGTCTTATTGTCTGTCGTACCGGCATGGGCAGTTCCTTGATGCTCAAAATCAAAGCGCAAAAAATCATCGATAAGCATGGCTGGGATATTGAGCTCGAACACGACGTCTTGTCCGGGCTTGCCACCTGGCAAGGAATTGACTTTGTTATCACCATGCGCGACCTCACCGATGAAATTGAAGCTGCCGGATTCAGAGCTATCGGTATAACCGACTTGATGAATAGCGAAGAAATGGAAACCGCGCTCACCAGCGTAATTCAGGACAACTAACCTCTTCCGGAGGCAATATGGATCTCCTCAGGTTTATTGTATTCGACATTCTGGGTGTAACCCCACTTTTAGTTGGATTTATTGCATTAATCGGCCTGTTAATTCAACGTAAGCCGATTGAGAAAGTATTATCCGGCACGTTCAAAACCATTGTCGGCTTTCTGGTCTTTGCCGGTGGTGCCGGACTGGCCGTCACCTCTCTGGGAAATTTCCAGACGCTGTTCAGCGACGGATTTGGGCTTAAGGGTGTGATGCCGCTGGCTGAAGCACTAACCGGATTAGCACAAACAAAATTCGCCATGTGTGTTTCACTGATTATGGTTATCGGTTTTGGCTGGAATCTGTTTTTTGCCCGTTTTACACCATTTAAATATATCTTTTTAACCGGTCAGCATAATCTGTACCTCTCCGCTCTGCTTACTGTAACGCTAAAAGCTCTGGGTTACAGTGATGGTACGACGATTATTGTGGGTTCTGTACTGTTAGGGCTAGCTGCCTGCATCTATCCGGCCATCGCCCAACCGTGGATGCGCAAGATCACCGGCAATGATGAAATCGCTATGGGCCACTACGTCACGCTGGCCTACGCCGCTTCGGGATGGATTGGCTCGAAAGTCGGCGACCCTAAAGAGTCAACGGAAAAGTTGAATCTGCCCGGATGGCTGGGGATCTTTAAAGACTACATTGTCTCCGTATCCATTTCGGTCAGCATTTTCTATTACATCGCCGCGCTGGCTGCCGGGAAAACCGCCGTGACGGCCGTAGCAGGCGGAATGCATTGGCTGGTCTATCCGTTATTTCAATCCCTGACTTTTACCGCTTCACTCTACATCATCATTACCGGGGTGCGACTGTTGCTGTCTGAGATCGTCCCGGCGTTTCTGGGGATCTCAGAGAAGTTCATTCCAAACGCCAAACCAGCACTCGACTGTCCGGTGGTATTCCCCTATGCACCAACCGCTACCGTCCTCGGCTTTATCTCCTCATTTGTTGGTGGGTTGGTGGTAATGGGCATACTCGCGTTGATTGGTCAGACGGTCATCATCCCCGTAGCCATTCCTTATTTCTTTATTGGGGCAACGGCAGCCGTTTTTGGTAACGCCTCCGGGGGATGGAAAGGTGCCGTGGCGGGCAGCTTTATTACCGGCATTCTCATCGGCATCGGCCCCGCACTGATCTACCCCATTATGGAATCCGTAGGCCTTTCTGGCACCAGCTTCCCGGAAACCGATTTCGTTGCTCTTGGGCTGGTGGTGTATTACATCGGCAAAATGCTGCCCTGATAAGGAGTGAACATGAACATTGATAAACTGAAGTCTCACGCGCTGGCAGCTCGCCGCGATATTGTGACCATGATTTATGAATCCGGCATTGGGCACCCGGGCGGAGCGCTCTCGATTATTGATATCCTGACCTGGATTTATCATCAGGAAATTGATCTTGATGAGTCTCCTCGCGCTCGGGTGGTAATGAGCAAAGGCCATGCCGTCGCCGCACAGTACGCTCTGTTGTTCCAGAAAGGAAAAATTGACCGCAGCGAATTCAACTCGTTCCGTCAGATCAACTCACGTCTGCAGGGTCATCCCAGTGTGAAATCACTACCTGAAGTTGACGCAACCACCGGGCTGTTAGGCCAGGGGCTCTCGGTCGCATTAGGTATGGCCGCCGCGAAAAAGCACGCTCAGGATCCCCACCGCGTCTTCGCCATCATTGGCGACGGAGAAATGCACGAAGGTCAGATTTGGGAGTCATTGCAGCAAGCGGGACACATGCGAATGGATAACCTGGTCGCGATCGTCGACTACAACGGTTTTTCCTCGCACGATCCTGTTAACGAGGTAATCAACCTTGAGCCGCTGGCCGATAAAATCCGCAATTTTGGCTGGCATGTCCTTGAGTTGCAAAATGGCAACGATATGCATCAGGTTGCCGACACGCTGATGCTATCACGCCATCTGAAAGGCAAGCCGGTGGCGATTATTGCCCACACAACCAAAGGCAGTGGCGTCAGCTATATGGAAAATAACGGAGACTGGCATTCAAAAACCCCAGATACAGAGCAATACCAGCAGGCAATGGAGGAATTACAGTAATGAAAGCACCACGCGATGAAATTGGTAATGCGCTGCTTACCCTAAAAGCGAAAGGTTATCCGATTGTCGTGATCGACAGCGATCTGGCCAGTTCCACCCGCACGGATCAATTTCAGAAGGTCTGGCCTGATGCATTCTTTGAAATGGGCATTGCCGAAGGTTCCGCCATGAGTTTTGCCACAGGCCAAGCACTGGAGGGCAATATTCCGTTCTATGTTAACTTCGCGATGTTCGTTACCGGCACCGCATGGACACAGCTTCGCCAGGCATGCTATGCAAAAGCGAATATTAAATTAGTAGGCAGTCATCCTGGCATGGATGACGGTCCGGACGGCGCATCACACCATGCGCTGGAAGATCTGGCCTTAACGCGCGTGCTACCGGGGATCACGATTCTGACGCCTGCCGATGCAGAAGAAGTTGAAGCCGCATTTGAACAGGCAGTAAACATTCATGGCCCCGTCTATATCCGCGTTGCACGGGAACCAATGCCCGTTCGCGATAAATCGGTCGTTCCGCGAGTAACAGACATCGCAGCCGTTGCCGATTCCGGTAATGATTTTGCTATTCTCTACGAAGGCACCGTACTGGAACAGGCGAGCGCGGGTTATGAGCAGTTATGTTCCGAGGGTAAGCGGGGAAAACTGATTCATGTCGCCACGCTGAAGCCATTTAACCGCCAGCGATTCCTGGCGTTAATCGCGGATTGTCCCCATATCGCAACAATTGAAAATCATACGATAAACGGCGGGCTGGGCGGGCAAGTTGCGGAAGTGCTGGCAGAGGAAGCGTCAGGTATACGCCTGACTCGTCTCGGGACGCATGACACATTTACAGAATCGGGTAACAGCCGCCAGCTAAAAGAGAAATATGGAATTTCAGCGTCGGCACTCTGCGACGCACTCAGATAGTCAGTCTGGCAGACCGCGATGCGGTCTGCCTTCTGAGAAAGGAGAAAACAATGGTACATGCACTATTTTCTGCCAGCCAGTTTCATGAACGATGCGACACATGGCAAGAGGCCGTAAAACTGGCCTGCTTACCACTGGAAGAACAAGGGGTGATAACAACTGAATATGCGCAGGCGATAATCCGCGAAACAGAACAACATGGCCCATGGTATATATTAAGCCCTGAGTTTGCATTACCGCATGCCCGCCCGGAAGAAGGCGTTGCCAGTACCAGAACACATCTGTCGCTTTTGTCTCTGAAAGACGCGGTACACTTCCAGGATCACCCGAATGTACGGCTGGTGATCGTCCTTGCCGCCGCCGACAGCACGCAACATATAGAAAGGATTCAACAACTGATGTGCTGGCTGGATGAAGCGGAGCGTTTACAACGGTTGACCAGTATTACCCGTCTGGCGCAGCTTCATTCCGCTCTTCATACCTGAGCGTTTCGACCAGCCAGCTTAGCCAGACGAGTCACATAAATTAAACGTGCGCCACAGGGGTCGGCGTATGTCCTGCGTTGCGCAGCAGCATAAGCAAATAAACAAACGAGACGCTGGCAATCATAATAAACAACAGATTATCAGAGTAATTCTGCATCAGCATCGCGGTAAATGACGGCCCCAGCAGGCTGCCTACGGTATAGCTGAGCAACAACGCCTGGTTCATTGCCACAAGCTGATGACGTTCTACCTTTTCACAAGCCCAGGCCATCGCGACGGGATAGAGCGTAAAACCTGCCGCCCCCAGAATGAATAAGGCGGGCGCCATAGCAGCCTGAGTCAGCATGGCAATACTGCCGAGGATCACCACAAAGACCTGTACACGCAGCACCAGAAGACGACCAAACTTATCAGCCAGACGACCAATCGGCCATTGGCCTAAAATACCGGCGCTCACCAGCACGGCCATCCAGAAACCGATGCTCGCATTGCTAATCCCCTGATGATTAAGGTATAGCGGCATCAGGCCATACAGCGATCCCAGTACAATCCCGGAAATAATGCATCCGTTTACACCTAACCGCGCCTGACGCAGTCTCAGCATTGACGTAATCGGCGTCGTATCGTGTTCTTCCGACTGCTGGTTCAGGATACGGGTAAAGAGCAGCGGCAAAATGCCCGCCAGAATCATGCCGGTTACCCACGGCAGAACGCTCATTAATTCTGTCGGAACTTTACTGACCAGCAGTTGCCCCAAAAACGTTCCCACGTAATAGACCATCATGTACGCAGCCAGTAACCGCCCACGATTACGGGATGTTCCGCTGCACATCAAAGCGCTTTCCACCACGACCCAAATCATGGCGCAGCCCACGCCGGCAACAAAGCGCCAGGCCAGCCAGCTCCAGAAACCAATCATCATGCCCAGCCCTACGCAACCCGCCGCAAAAATGAGCGAGGCAATATAGTAACTGCGGTTAAAGCCCAGGCGCTTGATTAAATACCCGGTAAGCAACGTCCCAACCAGATTCCCGGTAAAGTAGGACGAACTGACCATACCGACCTGCCAGGTTGCCAGGCTTTCCTGGGCAAGCCACAAGGGGACGAGCGTGTTTAATACTGCGATCGCCAGGGTCAACAAAAGCAGGCCGCACAGCAAAAGCATGACGGGCCGGGTATAGATGGACATGGATAAAAACCGTGAGGAAGTTCAAATTTCATGCGCATCATGCCACCAACAAAAACATTGTCAATCCACCCGAATCGCGGCATCACGCGCTTTCCCGCCCTTCGATTTGAAATACTGATTCATGGCATGAAAGAGCAGCGTCTGATAAACATCATGTTATTGTTTTAATTGACCTAAAACAAAACTGCCGCGTTTCGTTCAGTCGAAAAATTTCATGGTTCCTGCAACATCATTTTTCCGGTCTATGCTTTTGGGGAAGACAACACACCGGAATGGCTTTTGATGTAACGCTAACTCTAATCAGGAGAAGATAATGACTAAGCCTTACGTTCGTCTCGATAAAAATGATGCCGCGGTTCTTTTAGTTGATCACCAGGCGGGGCTACTGTCTCTTGTACGGGACATCGATCCTGACAAATTCAAAAATAACGTTCTCGCACTTGGCGATTTAGCCAAATACTTCAACCTCCCCACCATCCTTACCACCAGTTTCGAAACGGGGCCAAACGGGCCGCTGGTGCCGGAATTGAAAGCACAGTTCCCCGATGCCCCCTACATTGCACGCCCCGGAAACATCAACGCGTGGGACAATGAAGATTTCGTGAAAGCCGTTAAGGCGACAGGTAAGAAGCAGCTCATCATTGCGGGGGTTGTCACGGAAGTGTGCGTGGCCTTCCCCGCCCTCTCTGCGATTGAAGAAGGGTTCGATGTGTTTGTCGTGACCGATGCGTCAGGCACCTTTAATGAAATTACCCGTCACTCCGCCTGGGATCGCATGTCGCAGGCTGGCGCGCAATTAATGACATGGTTTGGCGTGGCGTGCGAGTTACACCGCGACTGGCGTAATGATATCGAAGGTCTGGCGACGCTGTTCTCTAATCACATTCCTGATTATCGCAATCTGATGACCAGCTACGACACGTTAACTAAGCAGAAGTAAAAGACCAGGGACATATTGTCTGATGGCGCTTCGCTTATCAGGCCTACACGATCCGTAGGCCTGATAAGGCGCGAGCCGCCATCCGGCATATTATGGATTAACTCGCCACCGCCATTCCCACGGTCATATGGAGCCCGTAGAATACGCCGCGACCAATCAGTTCCCCCACCAGCAGCAGGATAAACGCCACCGACAGCAGCGGAACCGCAGGTTGATAACCTTTCAACTGCGGCACAATCCAGCAGCACAGTGCCACGACCAGCACCACAATACGCCAGGCCATCAGCGAACCATAATCCGGTACGAGCGCAGAAGCCTGCTGGATGGAGCTATGAATCGTCGCCAGCTCCGCTCCCTGCATCACTGACATAATGGCGCTGACCACCAGTGCGAGAACAGAAATTACGGGCAGCAGACGCATTGCCCAGCCATCGACGCCCGCAATACGCAGCAGCAGATAACCCAGCAACGGCCCCCCCATAAACAGCGTCAGGAAGAAGCCCAGCGGCGTCCAGATGCTGTACCAGGTCGGTATGGTATCAATGCTGTTATACACGCGCACCATCATCCAGACAAAGATAACGCCCAGCACGATCGTCACAACCAGCCAGAGATTACGCAGCGCCGGAGAGAGCTTTTTCAGCACCGCCAGTAACCAGCCGATCCCGCCGACGGCAAAAAAGAGCGAGCCGCTGGCAATTTCATTACTCAATGCCGACGAGCCCACGCGGTTCAGCGAATTGAAGGCGCGCATTGGCGACCCCAGATGCAGCATAGACGCGATGAAGCCAATTCCCATTAGCACCCACAGAGCAAACATGCCGGTCAGTACTCGCTGTTGAGATTCGGTACGCAACTCGCCTTTCATCAGCGCCAGAGCCAGAACGATAAAACCGCCGACCACGCACTGACCAAAAACCGTGAAGATCATCAGCGGCCATTCATGCCATCCACTTCCCATCTTACACCTCCTTCGGATTTGCCAGATAACCCGTGGTATCCCCGGTCGGGCGGCTGTTGGCGTTGGGTTTAATCACAATGTTCGGTCTGGTGAAGTGCGCGCCCGGCAGCGGCGCAACGGCCGCCAGCGTGCCATGTTTTTTCCGCAGCTCTTCTATCGGGCCAAAGTCCAGCGCGCGCAGCGGGCAGGACTCGACGCAGATCGGTTTTTTGCCGTCGGCAACGCGGTCATGACAACCGTCGCATTTGGTCATGTGGCCTTTGGCGGCGTTGTACTGCGGCGCACCGTACGGGCAGGCCATATGGCAGTAGCGACAGCCGATGCAGACGTCCTCATCCACCACCACAAAGCCGTCCTCGCGTTTGTGCATCGCGCCACTCGGGCACACTTTCGTGCAGGCCGGGTCTTCGCAGTGGTTGCAGGAGATGGAAAGATAGTAGGCAAAGACATTCTGGTGCCAGACGCCGTTATCCTCCTGCCAGTCGCCGCCCGCATATTCATAGATGCGGCGGAAGCTGACGTCCGGGGTTAAATCTTTGTAGTCTTTGCAGGCCAGTTCGCAGGTTTTGCAACCGGTGCAACGACTGGAGTCAATAAAAAATCCATATTGGGTTGTCATCGGTTACTCCTTATACCTTCTCAACCTGAACGAG
>NZ_JAOWGB010000022.1:0-732604 GCF_030333365.1 Citrobacter sp. CK195 | reverse complement strand
GTGGAGCGGTAGTTCAGTTGGTTAGAATACCTGCCTGTCACGCAGGGGGTCGCGGGTTCGAGTCCCGTCCGTTCCGCCACTTATTAAGAGCCCTGAGCTAACGCTCAGGGCTTTTTTCTTGTCTGCTGTTCCATTATTGCTTATTTCGCAAAAATCCTCTGCGTTCTACGATCTTTTTCCGCATAAAAACAACCGCGATAATCCCTCCTCAGTTAACGACACAACAATTAATGAGGAACTCAATGACAATCCCTGCATTTGGTTTAGGTACTTTTCGCTTGAAAAACGATGTTGTTATCGCATCGGTCAAAACAGCGCTGGAACTGGGCTATCGTGCAATTGATACCGCACAAATCTATGATAATGAAGCGGCTGTTGGTCAGGCGATTGCCGAAAGTGGCATCCCGCGTGGCGAGCTGTACATCACCACCAAGATTTGGACTGAAAATCTCAGCAAAGAGAAGCTGATCCTGAGTCTGAAAGAAAGTCTGGAAAAACTGCGCACTGATTATGTGGATCTGGCATTGATCCACTGGCCGTCACCAAACGATGCGGTATCTGTCGAAGAGTTCATGCAGGCGCTGCTGGAAGCAAAAGAGCAGGGACTGACGCGCGAAATCGGTATTTCTAACTTTACTATCCCGTTGATGGAAAAAGCCATTGCCGCTGTCGGCGCAGAAAACATTGCGACTAACCAGATTGAACTGTCTCCGTATCTGCAAAACCGCAAGGTCGTGGATTGGGCAAAACAGCATGGAATTCACATCACCTCTTACATGACGTTGGCTTATGGTAAGGCACTGAAAGATGAAGTGATTGCCCGTATTGCCGCTAAGCACAATGCGACTTCGGCGCAGGTGATCCTTGCATGGGCAATGGGAGAAGGCTACTCCGTAATTCCTTCTTCCACTAAACGTGAAAACCTGGCAAGCAACCTGCTGGCGCTCGATCTGCATCTGGATGCCGAAGATAAAAAGGCGATTGCCGCACTGGACTGCAACGATCGCCTTGTCAGCCCGGAAGGTCTGGCGCCAGAGTGGGACTGATCGGCTAACACTCTCTCTGTATCCTTAACCCTCTTTTACAGCTCCTTCGGGGGCTGTTTTTACATGATCGCTGAGAAAATCGATAAATGCCCGAATGCGGGTACTGACCGCACGATCGCTGTAATAAACGGCACTGAAAGGCATCTCTACCGGTAGGCGCTTATCGGCCATCAGCTCCACAAGCTCTCCCCGCGCGATTTCTTTATCAATCATATAGTCAGACAGGCAGGCGATCCCGTTACCACTCAGACAAAGCTGCTTGAGCGTCTCACCGCTATTTGACGACAGACCGCTGCTGATTTCATGGAGTTGCCCGTCGCTGCATGCTACAGGCCATGTATTGAGCGAAGCCGGTTCAGTGAATCCGAGACATAGATGCTGTTTTAACTCTTCAATGGTTTCGGGTTTGCCAAAGCGGGCAATATAATCCGGCGACGCGATAATCTTTCGATAACTGGTAAAGAGCGGGCGGGCGCGCAGGCTTGAATCGGTCAGCGTCCCGGCACGTATGGCGACATCGACCTTTCGTTCAATCAGATTGATGAATGTTTCTGAGGAAACCAGTGATAGCGTCATTTCTGGATAACGCTCGCGAAAAGGCTTAACCAGCGGCATCAGAAAGTGCAGTATCACCGGCGTGGCGGCGTCAATACGCAACAGGCCGCGTGGAGTACTTCGCGTTTCCATCACCTCCGTTTCAGCGGCGGCCATGTCTTGTAGTATTGACTGCACGCGACGAAAATAACGTTCGCCTTCTTCCGTCAGACTCAACTGGCGTGTTGTGCGATTAAGCAGACTCACGCCCAGTTTCATTTCCAGCTTTTTGACTGCCCGGCTGACCGCAGAATTCGCCTGTCCAAGTTGCTCCGCAGCGCGGCTAAAGCTACCGCTTTCGACTACGGCAACAAATATCACGAGTTCTTCTGATGTAGCTTTCATTTTTGCACCTGAAGCAAAATTACATTGATATTTTGGCTATTTTTTCATTAAAACACCCTGGGCTGTTGGTTTCAATCTGCGCGTGAGGTGTGGTGGCCGGAGAGCCTGTTCTGACGGCGTTAACCTGTGATCGATTGGATAGGCCAGTTCGCGTTGTTCCTGGTTAAATTTACGGAGGTAAGCGCTTGCTTACAAAACAATATGTAACTGCTCGTTGAAAGTGTGAGCTAAAATCCCTATAACAGAATAACCAGTCCGTGCCCGGGCTGGTTGACGTTACAGAGGTTTTAAAGTCAAACGTGCGAAAAAATACTTATGCCATGCGCTATATTGCCGGACAACCCGCCGAGCGGATTTTACCGCCTGGGTCGTTTGCGAGTATTGGCCAGGCATTACCCGCCGGAGTGCCGTTAAGCAGTGAAGACCGCATTCGGATTCTGGTGTGGAATATCTTTAAACAGCAGCGGGCCGAATGGTTATCGGTGCTGAAAAACTTTGGCAAAGATGCGCACCTGGTTTTATTACAGGAAGCGCAAACCACGCCCGAACTGGTGCAGTTTGCGACCGCTAACTATCTTGCCGCCGATCAGGTTCCCGCTTTTGTGTTACCTCAGCATCCTTCGGGTGTTATGACGCTTTCTGCTGCTCATCCCGTCTACTGTTGCCCGCTGCGCGAACGTGAGCCCATCTTACGTCTGGCGAAGTCAGCGCTGGTGACCGTTTATCCTTTGCCTGATACGCGATTATTGATGGTGGTAAACATTCACGCCGTTAACTTCAGTCTTGGGGTGGATGTGTATAGTAAGCAGTTACTTCCTATTGGCGATCAAATTGCGCATCACAGCGGCCCGGTGATTATGGCTGGTGATTTCAATGCCTGGAGCCGACCACGAATGAATGCGCTGTATCGCTTTGCGCGCGAGATGTCCCTGCGCCAGGTACGTTTTACTGACGATCAGCGCCGACGGGCGTTTGGCCGTCCTCTTGATTTTGTGTTTTATCGAGGTTTGAACGTTAGCGAGGCTTCCGTACTGGTCACGCGCGCGTCCGATCATAACCCGCTACTCGTTGAATTCAGTCCCGGCAAACCTGAACAATAAGGTGTGTCAGGTCTGCCGTGGGGCAGGCCTGAAGTGGTGCTGCCCTTTATTTTGCAAACAACCAAAGGACAACACGATGACAACACACTCCCACCATGACAACGTCGAAAAGCAGTTTGGCTCTCAGGCAAATGCCTATTTAACCAGCACCGTTCATGCTTCTGGTCGTGACTTACAGCGACTGGCGGAACGGCTGTCCTCTTTTCCGCATGCCAGCGTACTGGATATGGGATGTGGCGCCGGGCACGCCAGTTTTATTGCTGCGCAGAACGTAAAGCAGGTGGTGGCTTACGATTTGTCTTCGCAGATGCTTGAGGTCGTCGTACAGGCGGCGAAAGAGAAAGGTTTAGAAAATATCGCGACCCGACAGGGGTATGCTGAAAATCTGCCGTTTGAGGATCACGCCTTTGATGTTGTGATTAGCCGCTATTCTGCACATCACTGGCATGATGTTGGGCTGGCACTGCGTGAAGTCAACCGGGTTCTGAAAGCGGGTGGCGTGTTGATTATGATGGATGTGATGTCGCCTGGGCATCCGGTGCGCGATATCTGGTTACAGACTGTAGAAGCGTTACGCGACACTTCTCATGTACGTAACTACTCCAGCGGTGAGTGGTTGTCTCTGGTGAATGATGCGAATCTGATTGTCGATACGTTGTTAACGGACCGCTTACCACTGGAGTTCAGTTCATGGGTAGCGAGAATGCGTACGCCTGCGGCGCTGGTTGAGGCTATTCGTTTGTATCAGAAGAGCGCATCCGCGGAGGTAAAAGCGTATTTCGCTTTGCAGGAGGACGGTTCGTTTACCAGCGATACGATTATGGTTGAGGCGCATAAAGCGGCATAAATAAAAAAGGCACTGGGGGGAAACCAGTGCCTTTTCTGAGTCATGCTATCAGGAGTCAGGTGTGCTGCTGTTCTTCACAAACAACGTTAGCTGATCGCCTGGTTGCAGATTTGCTGTATCGCTGTTCCAGCGCATCACATCTTTGATGTTCACCCCGTGACGTTTGGCGATACTCGAAAGCGAATCACCTTTCCGCACACGATAGGTAATGCTATCGCTGTTGTTGGCCAGACGCTGTGCGCTACTGCCTGCGCCAATCGTCAGACTTTGGCCCACTTTCAGGTTAGATCCGCGCAGACTATTCCACTGCTGCAAATCTTTCGTGCTCACGCCAAGGCGTGCCGCGATGCCGGAAAGCGTATCGCCAGAGCGAACTTTATAGCTACGGCTGTTCAGCGGCGTATTGTCTGCGACCAGCGTAGACTGTACGGCAGCAATTTCGCCTGAAGCCAGAGACTCACGCAGTTGTTCTGCATGCTTCTTTGGCACCATCACGTACTGTGGGCCGCTAACGCCTAGCGTAGAGCCTTTCACGCCAGCATTAAACGCCTTCAGCTTGGTGACGGACATGCCCGCCATATCTGCAACCTGCGCCATCTCAACCGGGCTGCTCAAACGAACACGCGCCAGCGCACGGCTTTCGTCTGTGGTTGGCAGACGCACGCCATAGCGTTTGCTGTTTTTGAGAATATCGCTCAATGCCAGCATTTTTGGCACGTACAGCTTCGTTTCCTGAGGTAACGAAAGCGACCAGAAGTCGGTGGCTTTGCCACGCGCCTTATTCGCTTTGATTGCCTTCATCACGCGACCTTCGCCGCTATTATAAGCTGCAACGGTCAACAGCCAGTCGCCATCAAACATCTTATTCAGACGCTGCATCATGTCTAACGCGGCCGTTGTGGAAGCCACAACGTCACGACGCGCATCATAATTGCGGGTCTGTTTCAAACCATAATTGCGCCCTGTGCTCGGAATGATCTGCCAGATGCCTGCGGCATTGGCGCCAGACGTTGCGTGTGGGTCAAAAGCGCTCTCCACTATGGGTAGTAGTACCAGTTCCATCGGCATGTTACGTTTCTTAACCTGCCCGGCTATCCAGTACATATACGGCTCTGCCCGTAAAGTTACATCGTGGAGATAGCTCTTATTGCGTAAATACTTCTGTTTCTGTTCGCGTATCCGGTTGTTCTCCGGAATTCCCATCTTTAGCTCGTCGCCAATGAAAGCCCACAAGTCTTGATCCGGCGCGAGAGACGTCCCATCGTCCATCCATCGTGCCTGACTCGTAAACTTTCCTGCTTCCCCTTGACCAGCTGCAGAAAGGCTCTGTGCGTGCTGTTGGACGTTGCCAGTGTTCTGAGACGACTGGCACCCCACAAGCAGGACAGAGGCGAGTAATATCGCTTTTGCCTTCATGTGTGTGTCAATAGTTGCTTAAAAGACGACCGATCATAACGGCGAAGTTCGCCAATGACAAGTAGGAATTGTCAGAAGCTGTCTTTCTTTGACCTTAACCAGGCAAAACGCTCTTCAGGTTGTTGCAACTTTGTTTCTTTGTTTATTTCATTAATTAAATCAGGATCTTCCGTTCTCAAAAAAATATTATTTTTCCGCTCATTTTTCAGAATTACGGGGAGTGTAATTTGGTTTTTTGCGCGTAACTCATTAACTTTACGATAATATTCATTTATGAACGAATCGTGCGGTAGGATGCTCAATGCAAACTTCATGTTTGCTAAAGTATACTCATGTGCGCAACAAATCAGTGTATCGTCAGGAAGGGCGCTGATTTTTTTAAGTGATTGATACATCTGTGAGGCTGTACCTTCAAACAGGCGTCCACAGCCTCCAGAGAAAAGGGTGTCGCCGCAGAAAAGGTAAGGATGGCTAAAGTAACAGATATGTCCTAAAGTGTGACCCGGTGTGGCAAATATACTAAATTCATGCCCTAAAACGAGGGCGCTATCGCCATCTTTGACTACGCGCGTGGTTCCCTTATCTTGTGTTTCTGCCGGTCCGTAAACCACTACGTGCGGAAAATGTTGAAGAAGTTCTTTCACGCCGCCAACATGGTCGTGGTGATGGTGAGTGAGGAAAATCGCTTCCGGCTGCCAGTTCTTCTCTTTGATGGCATTTAGCACGGGAGCCGCTTCGCCAGGATCAACGATCAGACAACGTCCTTCATTATTACTCAGAACCCAGATGTAATTGTCCTGAAATGCGGGAATACTGTTAAGATTCATAAATTACCTCTTAGTGCGTAGCGGAAGGTTGTGATGAAACCGGCAAGGATCCCTCAAACAGTCATAGCTCCCCATCGCTGGGGCGATTTGCCCTGGGGTGAATACTATCGTGAGGCGCTGGAGCATCAGCTTAACCCGTGGTTCGCCAAAATGTATGGTTTTCATTTGCTTAAAATTGGTAATTTAAGCGCAGAAATCAACTCTGAAGCGTGCGCCGTTTCTCATCAAGTCAATATTTCCCTGCAAGGCGCGCCCGTCCAGGTTCAGGCCGATCCCTTACATCTTCCCTTTGCCGATAAGTCTGTTGATGTTTGTCTGTTGGCGCATACGCTACCGTGGTGCGTCGACCCACATCGGTTACTGCGTGAAGCCGATCGGGTGTTAATTGATGATGGCTGGCTGGTTTTGAGTGGTTTTAACCCGATTAGCCTGATGGGCCTGCGTAAGCTGGTGCCCGTCTTGCGTAAATCTTCACCTTATAACAGCCGGATGTTTACGCTGATGCGCCAACTGGACTGGCTCTCGTTATTGAATTTTGAAGTGCTGCACTACAGCCGTTTTCATGTTTTACCCTGGTCAAAGCAAGGGGGAAAGCTGCTGAGCACGCATATTCCGGCGTTGGGCTGCCTGCAACTGATTGTGGCGCGTAAGCGAACCATCCCGCTTACGCTTAACCCGATGAAACAAAATAAAAGCAAAGCGCGGATTCGCCAGGCCGTGGGCGCGACCCGGCAATACCGTAAGCCAGACGTTTAAGCCTCTGCCTGATAGCCAACGTCTTCCTGCGTAGGATTCATCGCTGCCGCACGCGCCAGCTCATCGCAACGTTCGTTTTCAGGATGGCCGGCATGGCCTTTTACCCATTCCCATTTGATTTGATGTTGGCCCAGCGCGGCATCAAGGCGCTTCCAGAGATCGACATTCTTTACCGGCTTTTTCTCTGCTGTTTTCCAGCCGCGCTTTTTCCAGTTGTGGATCCATTGCGTAATTCCCTGACGGACATACTGGCTGTCCGTGCTTAATGTGACTTCACAATGTTCTTTTAACGCTTCCAGCGCGACGATGGCCGCCATAAGCTCCATGCGATTGTTAGTTGTGAGGCTATATCCTTCACTAAAGGTTTTTTCATGGCCGCGATAGCGTAAAATAGCGCCATAACCACCTGGACCTGGATTTCCCAGGCAAGAGCCATCGGTGAAAATTTCTACCTGTTTAAGCATCTCTGGTAGACTTCCTGTAATTGAAATCGATCGTAAAACGACAAGTCTGACATAAATGACCGCTATGAGCACTGCAATTACACGACAGATCGTCCTCGATACCGAAACCACCGGTATGAACCAGATCGGCGCCCACTACGAAGGCCATAAGATCATTGAGATCGGTGCGGTCGAGGTCGTGAACCGCCGCCTTACCGGCAATAACTTCCACGTCTATCTAAAACCGGACCGACTGGTGGACCCGGATGCGTTCGGCGTACACGGTATTGCGGATGAATTTCTGCTCGATAAACCCGTTTTTGCCGATGTGGTTGACGACTTCCTGGAGTATATCCGTGGCGCGGAACTGGTGATCCATAACGCATCGTTTGATATCGGCTTTATGGATTATGAGTTCGCCAAGCTCAGTCGTGGTATTCCGAAAACAAGCGAGTTCTGCAAAATCACCGATAGCCTGGCGCTGGCGAGGAGGATGTTCCCCGGCAAGCGTAACAGCCTTGATGCGCTTTGTTCACGCTATGAGATAGATAACAGCAAACGTACGCTGCACGGCGCATTGCTCGATGCCCAGATTCTGGCCGATGTCTATCTGGCGATGACCGGCGGGCAAACGTCGATGGCCTTCTCAATGGAAGGGGAAACGCAGCAACAGCAGGGTGAAGCGACAATCCAGCGTATTGTCCGCCAGGCCAGCAAGTTACGCGTTGTTTTAGCGACTGATGAAGAGCTGATGGCGCATGAGTCGCGTCTCGACCTGGTGCAGAAGAAAGGCGGAAGTTGCCTCTGGCGGGCGTAATTCGGGGTTTTACGACGTAAAAATAGCCGTCCGGGTGATTTTTACAGCAAACGATTCAAAACGTGAGAAAAACCGTTGACGAGGTGCGAGGCAATCCGTAATATGCGCTTCGTTCCCAAGAGGAACACAACGCGGAGCGGTAGTTCAGTTGGTTAGAATACCTGCCTGTCACGCAGGGGGTCGCGGGTTCGAGTCCCGTCCGTTCCGCCACTATTCAGAAAGCCTGAATCAGAAATGATTCAGGCTTTCGTCGTTTTTAGCCTTCAACAAAAATTATCCTTCTCTGTAGAAATGCCAGAATCGTTGCAAAGAAGGATGAACAATCATCAGCGTAACGTGAATGGGTCGGCGTCCTGCCATGCCGGAAATTTCTCGCGGTATTCCCGTAACGCCGTGAGCGACAGGTCTGCATCAATACGTGTCGCCTGATGTGGTTCGGCGGTGGCGATAATCTCTCCTTGCGGGTTAATCACCCGGCTGTCCCCACGGTAATGGTGCCCGTTGCCATCAGTGCCAACACGGTTGCAGCCTGCTACATAGGCTTGGTTTTCAATCGCGCGTGCGGTGAGCAGCGCCTGCCAGTGTAGCGAACGTGGAGCAGGCCAGTTTGCTACATACAGCGCCAGGTCATAATCATTAAGATTGCGGGACCATACCGGAAAACGCAGGTCATAACACACTAACGGCAGAATACGCCAGCCGCGCCATTCAACGACAACACGTTTATCGCCCGCCTGGTAATGATGATGTTCATCCGCCATGCGGAACAGATGGCGTTTATCATAGCAATGAACGTTGCCGTCAGGTTCAACCAGTAAAAAACGGTTTACCGGGCCACGTTCGGTTTGCAACGCAGCGCTGCCCGCAATCAGGGCATCAGTCTGTTGTGCTTTGGCCTGCATCCAGTCGATCGCATCTTCTTGCGGGAGTGACTGAAGTGCGGCTTCCATCGCAAAACCGGTGGTAAACATTTCAGGTAAAACAATGACGTCACGTCCGGTAATGGTTTCCAGCAGTCTGTCAAAATGACGTAAATTGGCCGGACCGTCCATCCAGACCAGCGGTTGTTGCAACAGGGTAATTTTCAAACCAGGCACGATCGGGGCTCCTCGTTGAACAGCATTTTTACACTGTAGCATGAGCATCAACGAAAATGTGGCAATAAAAAGCCCCGCAGAAGCGGGGCTTTCAGGGGCGGAGAGGATTAAGCGGCTTCGACTTTACGCACTTGCTTCTCTGGCAACTTTACCGGCTGAGTCGCCAGCGCGTCGGCATCAAAATCATCAACGTTAATGCTGCGCAGACGGCTTTCTTCCGCTTTCACCAGAATGGCGGCTTCATCGTTATCAATCAGCCCTTTTGCCAGCGCGTTATGCGCCAGTTCATCCAGACGGGTAAACGGCAGATTTTTACCCAGCTCTTTGCAGATACGCTGGTGGATAGGATCTGCCTCTATCACGTCCAGCAGCGCTTCTTCCAGCAAGCCGACCGGGTTATGCTCGCTCGGCGTCAGGTATTGACCGCGACCGATACGTGAACGGGTTGCGCTCGGTACTTGTAGAATCTGCGCGACCTTATGATCCAGCTTGTCGGAAGGGGCAAGGTAGTGACGACCGGTTGGGAAGATCACCACGTTCAGCAGACCCGCAACAAAACGGTTCGGGAAGTTTTGCAGCAGTTCATCCATCGCTTGCTCCGCCTGATACAACGCATCCTGTACGCCCCAGTGCACCAGCGGCAGATCGGCTTCGTTACGGCCTTCATCGTCATAGCGTTTCAGCACGGCGGAGGCCAGATACAGCTGGCTTAAAATATCGCCCAGGCGTGCGGAGATACGTTCACGACGTTTCAGGCTACCGCCCAACACCGCCATTGAGACATCAGACAGCAGGGCCAGGTTGGCGCTCAGTCGGTTAAGGTGCTGGTAATAACGTTTCGTTGCGTCGCTGGTCGGGGTGTAGCTGGTCAGGCCGCGGGTCAGACCGAGCCAGAAGCTGCGTACTTTGTTGCTACCGACATGGCCGATATGTTTAAACAGCAGATTGTCGAACGCATTCACATCGTTGCTTTGCGCGGCGGCCATCTCTTCCAGAACATACGGATGGCAGCGAATCGCCCCCTGACCGAAGATCATCATGCTGCGGGTCAGGATATTCGCACCTTCAACGGTGATGGCGATAGGCGCCCCCTGGTAAGAACGCGCCAGGAAGTTGCTTTCGCCAAGCATAATGCCTTTACCACCGGTAATGTCCATTGCGTCGATGATGGACTGCTGGCCGCGATGGGTACAGTGGTACTTGACGATAGCTGATAGCACCGCCGGTTTTTCACCCAGCATAATGCCGTAGGTAATCAGCGACGCTGCGGCGTCCATTACGTAGGCGTTACCGGCAATGCGCGCCAGCGCCTCTTCAATACCTTCCATCTTGCCGATAGAGATTTTGAACTGGCGACGAATATGGGCATATGCCCCGGTTGCCAGCGCGACGGATTTAACCCCGCCGGTCGAGTTGGACGGCAGCGTGATACCACGGCCTACCGACAGGCATTCCACCAGCATACGCCAGCCCTGGCCTGCCATCTTCGGCCCGCCAATGATGTAGTCGATCGGCACAAAGATATCTTTGCCGTGCGTAGGCCCGTTCTGGAATGGTACGTTCAGCGGAAAGTGACGGCGACCAATTTCGACGCCAGGCGTTGAGGTCGGGATCAGCGCACAGGTGATACCCAATTCTTCTTCACCACCCAGCAGTTTTTCCGGGTCAGAGAGTTTAAAGGCCAGGCCCAGCACGGTCGCGATAGGGGCCAGCGTAATGTAACGTTTGTTCCAGGTCAGGCGCATACCCAGTACCTGCTGGCCCTGCCATTCGCCCATGCAGACGACGCCGGTATCAGGAATTGCGCCCGCATCGGAGCCCGCTTCCGGGCTGGTCAGCGCGAAGCAAGGGATCTCCTGACCACGCGCCAGACGCGGCAGGTAATGGTTTTTCTGCTCTTCAGTACCGTAGTGTTGCAGCAGTTCGCCTGGGCCTAATGAGTTAGGCACGCCCACGGTAATCGCCAGAATCCCGGAAACGCCAGAGAGTTTTTGCAGCACGCGAGACTGCGCATACGCCGAAAACTCCAGGCCGCCATACTCTTTCTTGATGATCATCGCGAAGAAGCGATGCTCTTTCAGGTAGTCCCACAACTCCGGCGGCAGATCGGCTAATTCGTGCGTGATCTGGAAATCATTCGCCATACGGCAGGCTTCTTCTACCGGGCCATCCAGGAACGCCTGTTCTTCAGCAGTCAGATGCGGTTGCGGATAGTTGTGCAATTTTTTCCAGTCAGGTTTGCCCTGGAAGAGATCGCCTTCCCACCATGTTGTACCGGCATCAATGGCCTCTTTCTCCGTGCGCGACATCGGCGGCATCACTTTACGGAAGCTACGAAACGCTGGTGCAGAGATCATCGACTTACGCATCGGCGTAACGTTAAACGGTACGAGGATAATGGCCAGAGGAACCAGCACCCAGATAGACCACAGGCCAGCAACGCCCAGCGCGGCTGTCCATGCGAGTAAAATCAGGCTGCTGAGGAATAAGCTCACGCGGTGATAAAACAGCGCGCCGAGCAGAACAACCGTTGCGAGAATACTCAAAATCATCATAACGAAAAGCTCCCTTGCTTGTAGGAGGTCTGACCACTTGTGATGATATGGTTGTAGTGGATGTCATTTCTTTTAGCAATATGTTTACAAAATAATTACAACGAAGCTCACATTGTTGCCGTTTTCACCGGCACAAAAAATCAAAAGCCAGCGGCATTCCTGTGGCTTGTGCTTCTCGCTTTCTGCGCTATCCGGTACACTGCATCTGTCAATTACATTCATGCTGAAGGATATCCTCATGTACCAGGATCTTATTCGTAACGAACTGAACGAAGCGGCGGAAACGCTGGCCAATTTTTTAAAAGATGAAGCCAATATTCACGCTATTCAGCGCGCGGCGGTCCTGCTGGCAGACAGTTTTAAAGCGGGTGGCAAGGTACTTTCCTGCGGTAACGGCGGCTCTCATTGCGACGCGATGCATTTTGCCGAAGAGCTGACCGGTCGCTACCGCGAAAACCGTCCAGGCTACCCGGCGATCGCTATTTCTGACGTCAGCCATATCTCCTGTGTCAGTAATGATTTTGGTTACGACTATGTTTTCTCTCGCTACGTTGAAGCGGTTGGCCGTGAAGGGGATGTGTTGTTAGGGATTTCAACTTCGGGCAACTCTGGTAACGTGATTAAAGCGATTGCCGCAGCACGCGAGAAGGGAATGAAAGTCATCACCCTGACCGGGAAAGACGGCGGTAAAATGGCAGGGACGGCGGATATTGAAATTCGCGTGCCGCATTTCGGTTATGCTGATCGTATTCAGGAAATCCATATCAAAGTGATTCATATCCTGATCCAATTGATCGAAAAAGAGATGGTTAAGTAAGCGGATAATTCTTTACTGTGTTTTTGCCGGATGACGACGTTAAAGCGTCTTATCCGGCCTACATTTGATTTGTCCAGGCCTGATAAGCGCAGCGCCATCAGGCGGTTCAGCGTTTTAAGGTAGGTGATGTATGTGCGAACTGCTCGGGATGAGCGCCAATGTGCCAACCGATATTTGCTTTAGTTTCACCGGGCTGGTTCAGCGTGGTGGAGGAACCGGGCCGCATAAAGACGGCTGGGGCATTACGTTTTATGAAGGTAAAGGGTGTCGCACGTTTAAAGATCCGCAACCCAGTTTTAATTCGCCCATCGCCAGACTGGTGCAAGACTATCCCATCAAATCCTGTTCCGTCGTCGCCCATATTCGCCAGGCGAATCGTGGGGAAGTGGCGCTGGAAAATACGCATCCGTTTACCCGTGAGCTTTGGGGGCGTAACTGGACGTATGCGCATAACGGGCAGCTCAACGGCTACAAATCGCTTGAAACCGGTAATTTTCGCCCGGTTGGTGAGACGGACAGCGAAAAAGCGTTCTGCTGGCTGCTGCATAAGCTGACGCAGCGTTATCCGCGCACGCCGGGCAATATGATGGCGGTATTTAAATATATTGCGACGCTGGCAGAAGAACTCCGTAAGAAAGGCGTCTTCAACATGCTGCTGTCAGACGGGCGCTATGTCATGGCCTATTGCTCGACCAATTTATTCTGGATCACCCGCCGCGCGCCGTTTGGCGTCGCCACGCTGTTGGATCAGGATGTGGAAATCGACTTCAGTTCACAAACCACACCGAATGATGTGGTTACCGTGATTGCAACGCAGCCGCTGACAGGAAATGAAACCTGGCAAAAGATTATGCCAGGCGAATGGCGATTATTTTGTCTCGGGGAGCGTATAGTTTGACGCCAGCTGTGGCTGAACCACTTCATGGCTCAACGGTTTGCTGACCACGTAACGGCCATCGACAACGGAAACCGTTGGTGGCTTACGGGTTTGCTCAAAGTAGTCGTAGCCCGGTTTTAGCTGCGTCCAGAAATCTTTGTAATACGAATACTTATGGCGCTGCATATTTGCATCGGTCATGCGGAAGGGATAGATGCTCACCTGTACGCTGGATTGCCCGAATACCAGGGCGCCGGTTACAAACTGGAAAATCTCATCAATGCCGCTGTCGGTCATGGCATAGCAACCGACGGAGACGCAGGCGCCGTGGATCATCAGATACTTACCTTCATAACCGTGTGCGCGGTCATAGGCGTTCGGAAAACCGATATTAATGGCCTTATAGAAACGGCTGTCCGGTTTGAGCTGATTACGCTGGACGCTGTAAAAACCTTCCGGGCTTTTAAAGTCACCCTGGCGCTGTTTGGGGCCTAAGCCACCGGAATAGTTGCAAATTTTGTAGCTGTCGAGCAATTGATATTGCTCACCCATCTTGACGTACAGATCGAGCGTACGCTCTTCTTTAAAGATCTGAATATAGACAGGCGACCCCATCAACTGCTGCTTATATTCTTTACTGACTGGCGTGGTTGGGCTGCTACTGCTTAGCAAACCGGCAAATGAGACGCACGGGATCAGAAGCATCGCAAGAAAAAATGCGATTTTACGCATACTGCTTATTCCTTGATAAAACGGTTACACACGCCAGAACGGCAAACAGAGTCCCCAAATCAGACTAATCCGTATTTGGTGCGCTCACATTATCACCACGGCAGTTTTTCGCAAGCCCCAGGCGATGCGTTTACAATTTAGTTTCTCTTTATACTGAAATTTAGCCGTCAAGGCAGTCAGAACCCGGCGCATTCTGCCGCGGCTTAATTTCCACTCGCTTCTCACAATACAAAATATACTGTATGCTTAAACAGTATTGCGGAGGTGAGCCATGCGCAAAATCATACATGTTGATATGGACTGTTTTTACGCGGCGGTTGAAATGCGCGATAACCCGGCCCTGCGTGATATTCCCATTGCTATCGGCGGCAGCCGCGAGCGCAGGGGCGTTATCAGTACGGCAAATTATCCCGCCCGCAAATTTGGCGTGCGCAGCGCGATGCCGACCGGTATGGCGCTTAAGCTTTGCCCGCACCTCACGCTATTGCCGGGGCGGTTTGAGGCATATAAAGAAGCGTCGCAGCATATCCGTGAAATCTTCTCTCGTTATACCTCGCGTATAGAGCCGCTTTCGCTGGATGAAGCCTATCTGGACGTTACCGACAGCACTTATTGCCACGGCTCCGCCACGCTTATCGCTCAGGAAATCCGTCAGACGATTTTTAACGAACTCCAGCTCACCGCATCAGCAGGTATTGCTCCGGTTAAGTTTCTGGCAAAAATTGCTTCTGACCTTAATAAACCGAATGGGCAATATGTGATTACCCCCGCCGATGTTCCTGAGTTTCTCAAAACCTTACCGCTGGGGAAAATTCCGGGAGTGGGTAAAGTGTCTGCGGCCAGGCTGGAAACGATGGGGCTGCGTACCTGTGAAGACGTGCAAAAGTACGATCTGGCGATGTTACTCAAGCGCTTTGGTAAGTTTGGCCGCGTGTTATGGGAGCGTAGCCAGGGGATTGATGAGCGGGATGTGAACAATGAAAGACTGCGTAAATCGATAGGCGTTGAACGCACGCTGGCGGAGGATATTCACGAATGGGCGAAATGCGAGGCGATCATTGAGCGGTTATATCCAGAGCTGGAAAGGCGGCTGGCAAAAGTGAAGCCTGACCTGCTCATCGCCCGTCAGGGGGTTAAATTAAAATTTAACGATTTCCAGCTGACCACTCAGGAGCACGTCTGGCCGCGTTTAAGCAAGGACGATTTAATCACGACGGCGCGTAAAACCTGGAATGAGCGGCGGGGAGGGCGGGGCGTGCGGCTGGTAGGGTTACACGTTACGCTACTGGATCCGCAACTGGAAAGACAGCTTCTGCTGGGGCTGTGACTTTGATGTATTGCCGGATGGCGGCGTAAACGCCTTATCCGGCCTACAAATCAGCGTGTAGGCCGGGTTAGTTGTAGGCCGGATAAGCGCAGCGCCATCCGGCATTTAGCGCAGAATTTTACTTCGCCGGAATAGACTTCAGCAGTTCAGTCAGAAGCCGCCAGTAGTGACCGACGCTTTCGATATGAACCTGCTCATCTGGAGAGTGCGGGCCGGTAATGGTTGGCCCGATAGAGACCATGTCCATATCCGGGTACGGTTTTTTGAACAGACCGCATTCCAGACCCGCGTGAATAATCTGGATGTTCGGCGTCTTATTGAACAGACGCTGGTAAGTTTCACGCACCAGGTGCATTACCGGCGAGTTCGCATCTGGCTGCCAGCCCGGATAGCCGCCTTTTGCTTCGGTTTTCGCGCCGGCCAGTTTACCCAGTGAATCCAGCATGCTCACCACGTAGTCTTTACCGCTGTCGATCAGCGAGCGGATCAGGCAGTGGATTTCCACGTTGTTGTCGGTCATGGTCACAACGCCCACGTTCAGGGACGTCTCAACCACGCCTTTCGCTACGTCGGAATTGCGAATCACGCCGTTTGGCGTGGCGTTCAGCAGACGGATAAAGCCATCGCGGGACGAGGCAGTCAGCGCCGCTTTGTCGTTAGCGGCTGCTTCCAGCAGAACCACCAGATTCTTCTCTTTCTCTGCCAGCTCGTTTTTCAGGATCTCCTGATAAGCGTTCACCCGTGTTTTCAGCGCATCGACGTTATCTGCCGCTACAGCAACGGTGGCGAAGGCTTCACGCGGGATAGCGTTACGCAGCGTACCGCCGTTGAAATCAACCAGACGCATACCCAGTTCTTCAGCATGATCCGCCAGGAAGCGCACCAGCAGCTTGTTGGCATTGCCGAGACCGACGTGGATTTCGCCGCCGGAGTGGCCGCCTTTCAGGCCTTTCAGCGTCAGTTTAAAGCTCTGGAAGCCCGCCGGAATGGCTTCACGGGACAGCGGCAGGTTAGAGGTAAAATCGATACCGCCTGCACAGCCCATGTAGATCTCACCTTCTTCTTCGGAGTCGGTATTGATCAGAATATCGGCCTGTAGCCAGCCTGGCTGAAGGCCGAATGCGCCGTCCATACCGGCTTCTTCCGTCATGGTCAGCAGCACTTCCAGCGGGCCGTGTGCGACGTTGTCGTCAGCCAGAACGGCCAGCGCGGAAGCCATACCAATGCCGTTATCCGCGCCCAGCGTGGTGCCGCGGGCTTTTACCCACTCGCCATCAATATAAGGCTGGATCGGATCTTTGGTGAAGTCGTGTACGGTGTCGTTGTTTTTCTGCGGAACCATATCCAGGTGCGCCTGCAAAACCACTGGTTTGCGGTTTTCCATACCTGCGGTGGCAGGCTTACGAATCAGGATATTACCGACCCGATCGCGCTCAGCGTGGAAACCTTTCTCTTTGGCCCAGCCCATAATGTGTTCAGCGAGCTGCTCTTCATGGTAGGACGGATGAGGAATAGAACAGATTTTTGCAAAAATATCCCACAGCGGTTGTGGAGATAATTGAGACAGTTCAGACACGATAAGTCTCCTTGACGATGTCCTGCAAAACTTTCTTGCAGGCCACAGGGTTAGCAGATTGATTGTCACCACAAGTCGGGCTTGCGAGATGCGATTGAGAATACCACTTTCCTGGTCTTCGGGTAGTATAAAGCACGTAAAAAGAGGGCTGGATTCCGCGAAACACTGGTTTTTAGCGCGTCAGGTCTCTATAATCTCGCGCAACCTGGTTCACCCTCAATTTTTAAGCCGTAGATAAACAGGCTGGGACACTTCACATGAGCGAAAAATACGTCGTCACCTGGGACATGTTGCAGATTCACGCACGCAAACTGGCAAGCCGCCTGATGCCTTCTGAACAATGGAAAGGCATTATTGCCGTCAGCCGTGGTGGTCTGGTACCGGGCGCATTGCTGGCGCGTGAGTTGGGTATTCGCCATGTCGATACCGTTTGCATCTCCAGCTACGACCACGACAACCAGCGCGAACTGAAAGTGCTGAAACGTGCGGAAGGCGATGGTGAAGGTTTCATCGTGATCGACGATCTGGTCGATACCGGCGGTACTGCTGTTGCTATCCGCGAAATGTACCCTAAAGCTCATTTCGTCACTATCTTCGCTAAACCGGCTGGCCGCCCGCTGGTGGATGATTATGTGATTGATATCCCGCAGGACACCTGGATTGAGCAGCCGTGGGATATGGGCGTGGTATTCGTCCCGCCAATCTCTGGTCGCTAATCACTGAAATTTTCAACGCCTGGCAATGCCGGGCGTTGTTTTTTTTAGCCGTACACACGTTACAATAGGCCTCAGTAAGTACCCTTGGAGGCTGTACGAATGTCACAGGCTAACCTCAGCGAAACCCTGTTTAAACCCCGCTTCAAACATCCTGAAACGTCGACGCTTGTCCGGCGCTTCAATCACGGAACGCAGCCGTCCGTGCAGTCCACTCTGGATGGTAAAAACGTGCCGCACTGGTATCGCATGATCAACCGTCTGATGTGGATCTGGCGCGGTATCGATCCGCGAGAAATCCTTGATGTGCAGGCGCGTATCGTAATGAGCGAAGCCGAGCGAACCGACAAAGAGCTGTACGACACGGTGATTGGCTACCGTGGCGGTAACTGGATCTTTGAATGGTCGAAACAGGCGATGGAATGGCAGCAGAAAGCCTGCCAGGAAACAGACCCACAGCGCAGCGGGCGTCACTGGCTGCACGCTTCCTCGCTCTACAACATTGCGGCTTACCCGCATCTTAAAGGGGATGAGCTGGCGGAGCAGGCGCAGGCGCTGGCGAACCGCGCGTACGAAGAGGCCGCGCAACGCTTGCCGGGCTCGCTGCGTGAAATGGCGTTTGCGATCCCCGGCGGCGCGCCTGTCACTGCGTTTTTGCATATGCCGAAGGGGGATGGTCCGTTCCCGACCGTACTGATGTGCGGCGGCCTGGACTCCATGCAAACGGACTATTACACCCTGTTCGAACGTTACTTCGCGCCGCGCGGTATGGCGATGCTGACGCTGGATATGCCGTCGGTTGGATTCTCGTCAAAATGGAAACTCACCCAGGACTCCAGTCTGCTGCATCAGCATGTGTTGAAAGCGCTGCCTGGGGTGCCGTGGGTTGATCATACCCGGGTGGCGGCGTTTGGTTTTCGTTTTGGCGCTAACGTTGCGGTACGTCTGGCCTACCTGGAAGCGCCGCGACTGAAAGCGGTAGCCTGTCTGGGGCCGGTGGTCCATGCGTTGTTAAGCGATTCACAACGTCAGGGGACGGTGCCGGAAATGTATCTTGACGTGCTGGCAAGCCGTCTGGGGATGCATGATGCGTCAGATGAAGCGCTGCGCGTTGAGCTAAATCGTTATTCACTGAAGGTGCAGGGGTTGCTTGGCAGACGCTGCCCAACGCCGATGTTATCTGGCTTCTGGAAAAACGATCCGTTTAGCCCGGAAGAGGAGTCCCGGCTCATCACCTCGTCATCTTCCGACGGTAAGCTGATGGAGATTCCGTTTAATCCGGTGTATCGCAATTTTGACACTGCGCTGAAAGAAATTACCGGTTGGATCAATCACAGATTGTGTTAATGGATTGCTAAATTTTATTGTTTTGGTAAAACAGTTGCTTCACCAAAGGAGATCGCAATGACGTTACCGAGTGGACACCCGAAAAGTAGATTGATCAAGAAATTCACTGCGCTTGGCCCGTATATACGCGAAGGGCAGTGCGAAGATAATCGTTTTTTTTTCGATTGCCTGGCTGTTTGCGTCAACGTGAAGCCAGCGCCTGAGAAACGTGAATTCTGGGGCTGGTGGATGGAACTGGAAGCGCAGGAAAAACGCTTTACCTACAGCTACCAGTTTGGCCTGTTTGACAAAGAAGGTAACTGGACCGCCGTGCCGATTAAAGAGACCGAAGTGGTTGAACGCCTGGAGTACACCCTGCGCGAGTTTCATGAAAAATTGCGTGCACTGCTGACTTCGCTGAATCTGGCGCTGGAACCCGCCGATAACTTCAAAGAACCGGTGAAGTTAACGGCGTAACATAGAATAATGCCGGATGACGCTACGCTTATCCGGCCTGCAACAGTGCAAAAGAGTAGGCCGGATAAGACGCCTGAGCGTCGTCATCCGGCAAATTAAGACAATCAGAACTGGTACGTCATACCAATCGCGACGATATCATCGCTGCTTACGCCCAGCTTGTTATCATCGTCAATCTGGTTGATTTTATAATCAACGAACGCGGACATATTTTTATTGAAATAATATGTTGCGCCCACATCGATATATTTCACGATATCTTCATCACCGATACCTTCAATATCTTTGCCTTTAGACTGAACATAGCCCAGGGAAGGACGCAGACCGAAATCAAACTGATACTGGGCAACCGCTTCGAAGTTTTGCGCTTTATTGGCGAAACCACCGGAAATAGGCGCCATGTTGCGGGTTTCAGAATAGATAGTCGCCAGGTAAATGTTATTGGCGTCATATTTCAGACCCGTCGCCCAACCTTCCGCGTTTTTACCTTGTCCGCGAGATTGCAGGTTCTGCTCATTGGTGCGGTCTGAATTGGCGTATGCGCCGATGATGGCGAAGTCGCTGCCGCCGAAGTCATAGCTCAGAGATGTGCCGAAACCGTCGCCATTCTGCTTTTTGACGTCGCGGTTTTCGTTTTTACCCTGATATTGCAGGGTTAAGTTCAGACCATCGATAACGCCGAAGAAATCGGTGTTACGGTAAGTTGCCAGGCCACTGGCGCGTTTGGTCATAAAGTTGTCGGTCTGTGCAAGGCCGTCGCCACCGAATTCAGGGAACATATCCGTCCACGCGGCAACGTCGTACAGGGCGCCCAGGTTACGACCATAATCTAACGAACCGAAATCGTTCAGCTTCAGACCCGCAAAAGCCAGACGGGTTTTCTGACCGCCTTCACTTTCTGTTTTGTTACCGGCGAACTCAGCTTCCCAGCGACCGTAACCGGTCAGCTGATCGTTAATCTGCGTTTCGCCTTTAAAGCCAAAGCGGATATAAGTCTGGTCGCCATCTTTGCTGTCATCATCACTGATGTAGTGCATCGCTTTTACTTTGCCATACACGTCCAGTTTATTACTGTTTTTGTTATACACTTCTGCTGCCTGCACGGATGCCGATGCAACAATACCCATCACCACTAATGCCAGAGTGCTCTTTTTCATTTTCATTCCTGATTTAAAATTACGCGCTAATATTCGCTGGGAGTGATCCCCGTGAAAAACAGGATGGTTTTTAACGCTCTGCAATGAAGGTTTTATGACAAATTAAGAATATTTTTAAAAAAGGATGATTTATTATTGCGGTAATAAAATTGTCAGAAACTGCCGCTATGCTTGCTGATCCTGCGCAACAAAATTTCATGCTTTGTGCTCTGGTTGTTGGCAACCGGGGCCAGTCCTGCTAAAACGTTCGTTTGATATCATTTTCCCCTATTTTGAATGGCAGAGAATCATGAGTGACAGCCAGACGCTGGTGGTAAAACTCGGCACCAGTGTGCTAACGGGCGGATCGCGCCGCCTGAACCGTGCCCATATCGTAGAACTTGTTCGTCAATGCGCGCAGCTACATGCCGCAGGCCATCGTATTGTGATCGTCACGTCGGGTGCTATCGCCGCCGGGCGTGAGCATCTTGGCTACCCGGAACTCCCGGCGACCATAGCGTCTAAACAACTGTTGGCGGCGGTGGGGCAGAGTCGTCTGATTCAGCTTTGGGAACAGCTATTCTCTATCTACGGTATTCACATCGGGCAGATGCTGCTGACGCGTGCGGATATGGAAGACAGAGAGCGCTTCCTGAACGCGCGTGACACCCTGCGTGCGCTGCTGGACAACAATATTGTCCCTGTCATCAATGAAAACGATGCCGTGGCGACCGCTGAAATAAAAGTGGGCGATAACGACAATCTTTCCGCGCTGGCCGCCATTCTGGCGGGCGCCGACAAATTGTTGTTACTGACCGATCAGCAAGGGTTGTTTACCGCCGATCCGCGAACCAACCCGCAGGCTGAGCTGATTAAAGACGTGTACGGCATTGATGATGCGCTGCGTGCGATTGCGGGCGACAGCGTCTCTGGCCTGGGAACCGGGGGAATGGGCACCAAATTGCAGGCTGCCGACGTTGCCTGTCGTGCCGGAATCGACACCATCATCGCGGCGGGTAGCAAGCCGGGCGTGATTGGCGATGTTATGGCAGGCATTTCTGCGGGAACCCGTTTCCATGCGCAAGCCTCCCCGCTGGAAAACCGCAAACGCTGGATCTTTGGCGCGCCGCCTGCCGGTGAAATCACGGTGGATGAAGGGGCGACATCTGCGATTCTGGAACGCGGTAGCTCATTATTGCCAAAAGGCATTAAAAGCGTGACAGGTAACTTCTCGCGTGGTGAAGTGATCCGCATCCGTAACCAGGAAGGGCGCGATATCGCCCACGGCGTCACCCGTTATAACAGCGACGCGCTGCGCCGTATTGCTGGTCACCACTCTCAGCAGATTGACGCGATTCTTGGCTATGAATATGGCCCGGTCGCTGTCCATCGCGATGACATGATTACCCGTTAAGGAGCCGACGTATGCTGGAACAAATGGGCATTGCTGCCAAAGCGGCGTCCTACAAACTGGCGCTACTCTCCAGCTGCGAGAAGAACCGCGTACTGGAAAAAATAGCGGATGAACTGGAAGCGCAAACTGAAAGCATCCTGAGCGCTAACGCCCAGGACGTTGCCGAGGCGCGCGAAAACGGCCTCAGCGAAGCGATGCTGGATCGTCTGGCATTGACGCCGGCGCGCCTGAAAGCGATTGCCGATGACGTCCGTCAGGTGTGTAACCTGGCCGACCCGGTCGGACAGGTGATTGATGGCGGTCTGCTGGACAGCGGGCTGCGTCTGGAACGTCGTCGTGTTCCGCTGGGCGTCATTGGCGTGATTTACGAAGCGCGTCCCAATGTGACCGTTGACGTCGCCTCGTTATGCCTGAAAACCGGCAACGCGGCGATTCTGCGCGGCGGTAAAGAGACGTATCGCACCAATGCGGCAACGGTTGCGGTGATTCAGCAAGCACTGGAAGCCTGCGGCTTACCTGCTGGCGCAGTCCAGGCGATCGACAGCCCGGATCGCGCGCTGGTCAATGAAATGCTGCGTATGGATAAATACATCGACATGCTGATCCCTCGTGGCGGCGCGGGCCTGCACAAGCTGTGCCGTGAGCAGTCGACGATCCCGGTGATCACCGGCGGGATTGGCGTATGCCATATCTTTGTTGACGACAGCGCGAAGATCGAACCGGCGCTGAAGATCATCGTCAATGCGAAAACCCAGCGTCCAAGTACCTGCAACACGGTGGAAACGCTGCTGGTGCATCAGGATATCGCTGCGCGTTTTCTGCCTGCGCTGAGCAAGCAAATGGCGGAAAGCGGCGTCACGCTGCATGCTGACGATACGGCGCTGGCCCAACTGAAATCAGGCCCGGCGAACGTGGTAGCGGTGAAAGCCGAAGAGTATGACGACGAGTTCCTGTCGTTGGATCTGAACGTGAAAATCGTGGCCGGCCTGGATGACGCAATTGCGCATATTCGTGAACACGGTACTCAACATTCCGATGCGATCCTGACGCGCACTCTGCGCAACGCCGATCGTTTTGTGAATGAAGTGGATTCGTCCGCCGTTTACGTCAATGCTTCTACCCGATTTACCGATGGCGGACAATTTGGCCTTGGCGCGGAAGTGGCCGTCAGCACGCAAAAATTACACGCACGCGGCCCAATGGGGCTGGAAGCGCTGACCACCTACAAGTGGATCGGCATCGGTGACGATACCATTCGTGCGTAATTAAAACCGGAGTGATGCAAAATCAGCCACTTGATTCACAAGGCTATTGACGCATCACCCGGTTAGTTTTAACCTTCTACCCCGTGATTCACACTCGTGGTCATGTCCTTTCAGGGCCGATATAGCTCAGTTGGTAGAGCAGCGCATTCGTAATGCGAAGGTCGTAGGTTCGACTCCTATTATCGGCACCATTTCAAACTCTTCCCAAGTCTACCGAAATCAACTTAAAGCCCGTATACTGCGGCTTCAAGCCCGTATCTTATCTCCTGTTATCAACTGGACTCAACCGGAATCAAGTTATAGTTGGGGGCATAAGTGGGGGCATTCTGTGTTCGGTCCAAGGAGATGCCCCCAATGAAGCTAAATGCGCGACAGGTAGATGCAGCTAAACCCAGAGAGAAAGCCTATAAGCTGGCAGATGGTGCTGGTTTGTATCTTGAGGTTGTGCCCTCTGGTTCCAGATACTGGCGGATGAAGTATCGCTTCAATGGAAAAGAGAAGCGGATGGCTTTTGGTGTCTATCCAGCAGTGTCCCTTGCACAAGCGAGGGCACTACGTGATGAAGCCAAGAAAAAGCTGGCCGAGGGCATCGATCCGTCTTTCGCCAAGAAAGAAGAAAAGCTGGTTCGCGATGTGCAGCTCAATAATACGTTTCAGGCTGTGGCACTTGAATGGCACGGAACGAAGGTGAGCCGATGGTCAGAAGGTTATGCCTCCGATATCATCGAAGCATTCAATAAAGATATTTTCCCCTATATCGGCCAGCAGTCAGTAAATGAAATCAAACCGCTGGTTCTGCTTAATGTGCTGCGTCGGATGGAAAGCCGTGGCGCGACAGAGAAAGCTAAGAAGGTTCGCCAGCGCTGCAGCGAAGTCTTTCGCTACGCCATCGTTACTGGCCGTGCGGAATACAATCCGGCTGTGGATCTAACCAGCGCGATGTCAGGGCATGAATCGAAGCATTATCCCTTCCTTACCGTTGAGGAGTTACCAGACTTCTTTAAAGCTCTTTCTGGCTATACAGGCAGCCCGCTGGTTGTTCTTGCCGCACGTTTGCTGATCCTTACGGGAGTTCGCACCGGTGAGCTTCGAGGTGCTTTCTGGAGTGAGTTTGATCTTGAGAAGGCGGTGTGGGAAATTCCTGCCGAGCGAATGAAGATGAAACGGCCTCACCTTGTCCCCCTCTCTACCCAAGCGCTGGAGATCGTACAGCAGCTCAAAGTGATGTCTGGGCAATATCCTCTTGTGTTTCCTGGAAGGAATGACCCCCGTAAAACGATGAGCGAAGCGAGTATAAATCAGGTGTTCAAGCGGATTGGATATACGAGGAAGGTAACGGGGCATGGTTTCCGCCACACGATGAGTACGATTTTGCATGAGGAAGGGTTCAATACAGCGTGGATTGAAACCCAGCTGGCTCACGTTGATAAGAATGCGATTCGTGGGACGTATAACCATGCGTTGTATCTGGATGGGCGGAGGGAGATGATGCAGTGGTATGCAAACTATATGGCTGAGTTGCAAAAAGGGGAGACACTAAAAAGGAATATTCTCGAAACATATAAAATAGCTAAAAGACATCTAGATCTCTAGGAGGCTATTTTCATTCGGAGTATCTTAGATACCTCTTTTCTTGATAGTTAGTTTTGCACCAAAAACAGACATTCTGATTGCAAAGTAATTTAGCAATTTTAATAGAATTAGATTCGTAATTTTTTTATAGGGGAATATTGGTACATTATAAATAAAAAGAATGTTATTGTCACTTTTTACTGAGTGTTGTTTTTTTTGATCCATCTCAAAGATTTTAGATTTGATGTTTTTCCCCATGCTTAGGCACTAGCTACTTTACTGATTTATTGCTATTTTAAAATAACTAAATCAGTTTGGCGTCATTGGGGTTTAGTATGTGTTATTTTTAGTTCCACATCATTTAATGTAATTCAATAGTATGTTATTGTCGTTGGAATTACATATTATTTATTACAAAAAATAAAAAAATTTGCGCAAAATTTTTGACAAGTAGGCATACGCATGGCAATTTCAGAAAAAGCGATAAAGATTTTATGGTCTAATGCTGCTGGTATATGTTCTTTTAGCGGTTGCAATGAAAAACTTTCAGTAGCGGAGGCTGCTGAAGGTGCCCCATATACTATTGGGGAGATGGCACATATAAAAGGGAATAGACCAGGTTCCAATCGCTATGACATTGAACAGCCTGCTTCTGAACGAGATAGTTACGAGAATCTTATTTTACTCTGTCCAACCCATCATACATTAATTGATAAAGTTGAAAACGTTGATAGATTTAGCGTTGAAATTCTCCATGAAATGAAAAGAGAACATGAGGTGTCGATTTCTAACCGATTAGCTATTATTAAATTTGAGTCTGCTGATAAACTGAAAGACCAAATTTCTACATACTTAGCTGAAAATCATCAAAGTTGGGAACAATATGGGCCTTTATCGGATAATGCTAAAAAGAATCCTAACAGTGAGCAAATTTATGCCGTATGGACATCTGAACGCCTCTCAATAATCGTTCCTAATAATAGAGAAATTGTTAAAATTCTCCAGGGGAATAGAGAGTTGTTTTCTCGGAACGAGCAAAGATTAGTAAGTAAATTTATTCAACATGCTGAAAGCTATGAAAGATGGGTTAATGATGAAATACCTTATAACGCCATACAAAGATTTCCATTAGACTTTGAAACCTTAATTTTAGGAGAGTAATATGTCAGCTCATAATGATAAATTCCCATGGCTAAGTTACTATGGAAACTACAATTTCTTTGAGCAGAGAATGCATGAACATAGTAAAGTTACATCTTGTCATGAGATAAAAAAAGGGCTTTACAACATCCAATTAACTAATGGTAAGATGTTAAAAGTTTTTATCTGCGAGTGTTATTCATTTAGCACTGCAGAGTACGTAGAGTCTTGTCAGAATTATGGGGAGTTAGATGCAGTTATAATAAGTTCTAACTGGTGCGGATATAGTCTGGATTTAAAATATGAGTGCATGAAGAAAAATGTGGGAATTTTTGACATTAGAGGATTTATGGCTGCGATCAATAAAATGCAGTTCTGGGAATATATGACTGATTATGAAAAAGAGAAATTCAAAGAATATGGTTGGTTGTAACCCTTGAATGTGATTATTTATGGTTTTGGTTCTTTTTTTAAAAGCTCCGGAGATTTTAATGATGTGGATTTGTTAATAATTCATGATTCGAATAGTTACAAATCCTGTCTTGAAGCAATTTCATTGAAATCAGAAATGTTACTCAGAATATCTAACGCACATGTCACTATGCTATCAAAATCTGAGGAAGATAAATTTAACTTTATCGAGAAGTCTTTTGCAGTTCAATTGGGTGAGTACTCAGGAATAGAGAAAGAAATCATCGTAAGTGAGTTAATAGAAATAATGCAATCAATAAGGAATTATTAACTATAAAAAATATTTTTACAACTTCAACTCACCATATTTAAACTAAGTTTAAATGCCGAGTGGGAGTTTATTATTATAGATATCAATACACATTAAATTCGCGACATGAAATAACTATATATCTTAAAGTATTGTCCGTAATTGGTCATCAATATATCAAATACTCTTACTTTTTATCACCATACTTTTTTTCGAAGCCAACGGGTCAACCCGCTTTCCAAAATAATCTCTGATAGTTTTTCAGGCCCAATTAATGTAACACCGTCAATTTGTTGATCTTCATTCAGCGGACCACTATGCCAGACAAAAAACATTCTGTCGTAGGCATCACATTCATGGAATCTTTTTACATATTCATCCAACGTAGCATTGTCTGCTATGGACTTAACTTGAACCAATGCATTTTCGCGAGTTGTCGGTAGTTCCAATACAAGGTCAATCGTTTTTTGCGTTTTGCCCAGACTACCGACTCGTCGCCATCCACTTTGAGAAAATATAAGGTCTACTAGCAACTCGAAGTCTTGCCATGTCAATAGCTTACAAAGTTGACGAATTGAATTCAGATAGCTAGTTTCGGCGAGATCAAACTCAATAATTTCAGGCGAATATTCATCATTAATTTTTCGGATAACATATTCGGCTTTTTTAACATTACAGATAGTGCCTCTGAATCCATGGGTTGCATTCAACTCACCATTTATTGAACTAATAGTGAAAATTGTCCCGTTGATGCTACGATTGTGCCATCCATCAATAGTCTGACGAATTCTGCTGCCATCCTGAAGAACAGTGACGTCGCCTGTTGGTCTGCACCAATAAAGAAAACCACCGTAGAAGGTGATAAAGACAGTATCTTCCTGAGCAGTATAAAACACTTTTATCTGGTTAAGGTCACTAGTAGCTGTACCCGTTTTACTTCCCCTGATGATTTTCCATATTTCATGAACCTCAGCCCATTTACCATCTATACAGAGTTGATTTGGTGTCTCGTGGTAGCCAAATTTTATGATACCGGTATCAATACATTCGGCTTCCCATTTTCCACCGGGACCTAGTTTTATATATTTCACATCGGAAGGACTGATTTTTTTCACAACTAGCCTTAAATCCCAAAGGTTATATGACTTTTTTATCACTAAAACCCTCCTGAATCAATGAATCAATGAATCAATGAATCAATGAATCAATGAATCAATGAATCAATGAATCAATGAATCAATGAATCAATGAATCAATGAATCAAACGGATACCATTTTGTGTGTCAAGGCATTGAGTTAATCACAGGAAACTATATATCACGTTTGTGATAAACACCCATAAATCGGTATTTGTGCCATACTTAATCCACTTCTCGCTCAAAGCAGACTAAGCAAGCAATGACCGCCATATTCAAGTTCCGGTTGAGATGATATTTTACATAGGGGAGTTTCTACTTCAGTTGCATTCTCCTAATAACCTGATTGGAATATCGGACTGGCTATGTTTGTAAGATGCATTTGCGTTGCGAAACTAGTTATGGGGTATGGGCAATTCTGTATTCAATTGCATGTAGGTTTTTGTTAAATATTCTTTATAATCATAGCGTTAAGTTAATAATGTCATGCTGTCATATTCATTGCCATTGCCATTGCCATTGCCATTGCCATTGCCATTGCCATTGCCATTGCCATTGCCATTGTTAGCTAGCTAAATTTTATTTTTAAGTGGGCTTTTTTTAAAATTAAGATAGTAATTGCTTCATGAATATTGATATATACTCATCGAATTTAATAACAATGGCTGGTTCAAATTTCGATAAATAAACTAATAATGAGAGGATGAATGGTGTGACTGATAAAATTAAAAAGATAACCATAACTGAGTTAAGTTTATCAGCCTGAGAAAAAAGATCTCTTTTATGGGAGGCTATAAGTTCTGACAGTTCACCAGATTTAGCCGATTTTGTATGGCTAAACAAAGCATCTATGGACGCCCTTATAGAATAAAGGACCTTTCTCTGATCTTGAATGGTAAATAATATTAACAGTGATGTGATTGCGACACCAATTAATGTGAGAATACTTTCAAATTTTTCTGATGATTTTAATATAGCAAGAGCAACACCTATGGAAATGGGAAGGCCGAAAAGTTTCCCTGAAATAGAGGATAGAGTATTTGATATTTTACTTGATACTGACATGTAATTTTCGGCAGCTTCTTTTTTTTGTTTCAGAAATGAAAAGTTCGTCAAATAGCATTCAAAATTACCGTAATATGTCTCTTTCAGGAGTTCCCAATGTTTAATTAATTTATTAAAATTGTCTTCCTCCCCATCTACTTCTCGTAGCACTTCGATTACTGAAACTCTAAACATTGATTGTTTTTCTTGAACATGAGCATTATCATTCTCATGATTATTGATATTATTAAAGACTGATAAATCTACGGCAGGGTAAGAAGCATTATCTATCGATATCTTTGGCTCAAGTACAATTGGAGGTGTTTTTTTAGAACTTCCGGTATCAATAAATACAATCTTAAGGCGGCCATTGTCATCAATTCGATCAATATAGTTTGCTAATTTGCTGAGTTCATTTATAAAATGAGAAAGTATTAATGTATTTTTAATTGTTAGGTTGTCAGTATTTTCTCCAAAAATATAATCTTCTTGAACAAGATATACATTCTCGACATCTAACCCCATGTTTAATTTGTTATCAAATGATAAAAAGACATCAAGTGAATCTACAAATTGAAAATCCCCACCCGGTAAAGAGACCTTCAGTGTTACATCTGTATCATGATCAATATTGATGGGGAAGATATCACCGAAATAAGTCCCGGCATTTGAATCACTAAATAATATTTCAAAATCTGAGAGCATTGGATTATGTTCATCCCATAGCTCTTTTAGCTGCGTAAGGTTATCGCTAAGTTTTCCCTTGAAAACAAATTGAGAATCAGTCATGGCAGGTCTACCGAGCCCACGATATAAATTGACTAATTTTTCAAATTGTTGAGCGGACATAATTACCCTCTCTCTTTAAGAACAGCTTCTAATTTTTGTATGATATTTTCGTCTAGCTTCGATATTATCAGTTTTTTATCTGCACGATTATACTGGATTACTGATCCTGGAGCTGTACCAAAAAATCGTCTTTCAAAGTTTAACTCCCACCCATTTGACTTAGCTTTTACTTTCGCACGTCTACCGAGCACAGCTCTGTTAATAGAAAACTCTAACGGTAGTCCAATTTCCTCACTATTAAGATAGGTTATAAAGTTATCCATATGTTCATACTTATCTGCAGGAACTGTACTTCTAACTGCATGGTCGATTTCGGTAAGAGATGCTAATTTACCATCTTCTTTTAATGTTAAATAATTGAGTACAGCATCATATGCTTGATTTTTATACGCAGTTAATTCTTTATTCGCTTCGAAGTATTGTTTAACCCCATTAAGTGCGCCATCAGTGGCTTTAGCAGAGGGAACACTATCTGAACATCCTAAGGCTGCTACAAAATACCCCGAAGCATCCTGATTTATTTTAGGACTGACGAAAGCGAGATACGTAGGTTTTTCTTCTTCCGGTAATGTTTCATATTGATAATATCTATCAAAATTTACCCTTGCAGCCTGATGTATCTTGGCCATGTCTATTTGAACGATCCCGACGGGCTTTAAATTTTCATCTAGCCGTAAAGCTTCCTTTTGCTTAACCATTGTAATAAGCATGAAGTTTGAGGTGCCACTTGTGTAATGAGCAAATACTATTGCTCCACCGGATGCGGCAACTCTCGAAGGGTCTTTTGCTTGCCGAGTAAGCTCGTTCATACACACAGTTGAAAATGTATGAAATGAATCAGGCTCTGCCTTACCGTTGTAATAGTCTTGGAAAGCATTAGGTACCCTGTAAGTAGGATCCTCAATGTCAAAAGTACCTCTTGCTGCTTGGTTTTCTTTTTTTCCAATTAAGTCATTCAGAGATTTTACTAATTCCTGCACATATTTGTCATCTGTAGGCAGAACCTGCTTAATAATAGCCTCAACGCGCTGTTTTCCACTTTCTTTTACTAGTTCGTGTATAACACAATGCCTTAACTGAAATGCCATTTTTATACCTATCATCAATATATCACTATAGTGATCAACCTAACCTCATAAAAAAGCTGAAAAAATCTCTTTCAGCTCCGAAGGTTGCCTGTTTCAGATAGTGTAATGTTTACGATTAAGGGTAAAAAGGTTTTTTTCTTGCATATATGAACAAAACGACAGTTTTTAGGGGAGAAGTTTGATTTTTTATACATGGTTTCAAAAGCTTCGTTAAGTAACGTAACTAAATCTGTACAGTTGCATGAAACTAGGCACTTAGATATCATGTATATGATAAAACGCATGTATTAATTTCTATAATCCTAATTTGGAGTATGCTCACGGCAGGCATGATGGAGCGAATAAGATGTTTACTTCCCTACAACTCTTCAAAAACCTCTCCGATGAAACCCGTCTAGGCATCGTGCTGCTGCTCAGAGAGATGGGAGAGCTGTGCGTGTGCGATCTCTGTACAGCGCTGGAGCAGTCGCAGCCCAAGATCTCCCGTCATCTGGCAATGCTCCGGGAAAGTGGTCTATTGCTGGATCGTAAACAAGGCAAGTGGGTTCACTACCGCTTGTCCCCGCATATTCCTTCCTGGGCCGCTCAGGTGATTGAGCAGGCCTGGTTAAGCCAACAGGACGACGTACAGGCCATCGCCCGTAAGCTGGCATCGGCAAACTGCTCTGGTAGCGGTAAGGGTGTTTGCATCTAAAAAATTTGCCTGAACATATATGATATTTCGAATGTGATGTATTCAGAATGAAGACGTTAACGGTGTTTGACCCGGCAATGTGCTGCAGTACCGGCGTATGTGGCTCAGATGTCGATCAGGTTCTGGTTGATTTTTCTGCTGATGTGCAGTGGCTGAAAGGACGTGGCGTCCAGGTTGAACGTTACAACCTGGCGCAGCAGCCCATGAGCTTTGTTCAGAATGAGAAAGCGAAAGCATTCCTCGAAGCATCTGGAGCAGAAGGGCTTCCGTTACTGCTGTTGGACGGTGAAACGGTGATGGCAGGGCGATACCCAAAACGCGCTGAGCTGGCTCGCTGGTTCGGTATTCCGCTGGAGAAGGTGGCGTTAGCTCCCACCAGCTGCTGTGGTGGTAATACTTCCTGTTGCTGAATATGTCAGGAGGACAAATGAAATTCTTACAGAATATCCCGCCTTACCTGTTTTTTACCGGTAAGGGAGGTGTAGGAAAAACTTCTATTTTCTGCGCGACGGCTATCCGCCTTGCCGAACAGGGTAAGCGGGTTTTGCTGGTCAGTACCGATCCGGCCTCCAATGTCGGCCAGGTATTCGATCAGGCTATCGGTAACACCATTCACCCTGTAACGGCAGTTCCTGGGCTTTCTGCTCTGGAGATTGACCCGCAGGAAGCTGCCCAGCAATACCGCGCCAGAATCGTTGATCCTATCAAAGGTCTTCTGCCTGATGATGTTGTTAACAGTATCAGCGAGCAGCTTTCAGGAGCCTGTACCACTGAGATTGCAGCGTTTGATGAGTTCACCGGCTTATTGACAGACGCTTCCCTGCTGACCCGCTTCGATCACATCATTTTTGATACAGCGCCGACGAGCCACACGATTCGCCTTCTCCAGCTTCCCGGTGCCTGGAGTAGCTTCATTGAAAGTAATCCAGATGGTGCTTCCTGTCTTGGCCCAATGGCCGGGCTGGAAAAGCAGCGTGAGCAGTATGCTCATGTAGTAGAGGCGTTATCCGATCCTGAACGTACCCGCTTGGTTCTGGTTTCACGACTGCAAAAATCTACGCTGCAGGAAGTCGCCCGCACCCATGAAGAACTGGCTGCAATTGGCCTGAAAAACCAGTATCTGGTGATTAATGGTGTGCTGCCTAAAGCCGAAACTGAATATGACGCCCTGGCCGCTGCGATATGGCAACGTGAGCAGGAGGCACTGGCAAATCTTCCTGCCGGTTTATCTGAGCTACCGACAGATACCCTATTACTACAGCCAGTCAATATGGTTGGTGTTTCAGCATTGAAGGGACTGCTGGATACCCGTTCTGAGGCATTACCGCTCCCGGTAACGAACGTCCTGTACACGCCTGAAAACTTATCGCTCTCTGGCCTGGTCGATGATATCGCTCGCAGTGAACACGGCCTGATTATGCTGATGGGCAAAGGTGGCGTAGGGAAAACCACGATGGCTGCTGCCATCGGCGTCAGGCTGGCAGACATGGGATTTGACGTGCATCTCACGACCTCTGATCCTGCTGCGCACCTGAGTACAACGCTGAACGGCAGCCTCAAAAATCTGCAGGTCAGCCGCATCAACCCTCACGATGAAACCGAACGCTATCGCCAGCATGTTCTTGAGACGAAGGGAAGAGATCTGGACGAAGCAGGGAAACGGCTACTGGAAGAGGATTTACGCTCTCCCTGTACTGAAGAAATTGCCGTGTTTCAGGCCTTCTCCCGCGTGATTCGTGAAGCGGGTAAGCGCTTTGTTGTTATGGATACCGCCCCTACCGGACACACGCTGTTGCTGCTGGATGCGACCGGGGCTTACCACCGAGAGATTGCCAAAAAAATGGGGAGTAAAGGTCATTTTACTACCCCCATGATGCAGCTTCAGGACCCGGAACGAACCAAAGTTCTGCTGGTTACGCTTCCTGAAACCACACCGGTGCTGGAAGCGGCAAACCTGCAGGCTGATCTTGAAAGAGCGGGAATTCATCCGTGGGGCTGGATTATCAATAACAGCCTTTCCATTGCGGATACGCGTTCTCCGTTGCTTTGCCAGCGCGCTCATCAGGAACAGCCTCAGATTGAGGCTGTTAAGAATCAGTACGCTAACCGTATAGCGCTTGTTCCGGTGCTGGCGTCAGAGCCCGCTGGTATTGAAAAGCTCAGAGAGTTGATGAGTTAATTTTTTTGCATATACAGGGCGGCAAAGTCGCCCTGTCAGGAGGTTTTATGTTACTGGCAGGCGCTATTTTTGTCCTGACCATTGTTTTGGTTATCTGGCAACCAAAGGGATTAGGGATCGGCTGGAGTGCAATGCTGGGCGCGGGCCTGGCTCTGATATCTGGCGTTGTGCATGTGGGCGATATTCCGGTGGTGTGGAATATCGTCTGGAACGCGACGGCGACCTTTATTGCCGTAATTATTATCAGCCTGCTGCTTGATGAGTCCGGCTTTTTCGAATGGGCAGCGCTGCACGTTTCCCGCTGGGGTAACGGTCGTGGACGTTTGCTCTTTACGTATATCGTTCTGCTCGGTGCGGCGGTGGCGGCACTGTTTGCCAACGATGGTGCGGCACTTATTCTGACGCCGATAGTCATCGCCATGCTGCTGGCATTAGGGTTCAGCAAAGGCACCACGCTGGCATTCGTCATGGCTGCCGGTTTTATTGCCGATACGGCCAGCCTGCCGCTTATCGTGTCGAACCTGGTGAATATAGTCTCGGCGGACTTCTTTGGACTGGGCTTCACTGAGTATGCGTCGGTAATGGTGCCGGTGGATATTGCCGCTATTATCGCCACGCTGGTGATGCTGCATCTGTTCTTCCGCAAAGATATTCCACCGACTTACGACCTGGCTCTCCTGAAAGTACCGGCAAAGGCGATTAAAGATCTGGCAACCTTCAGAACCGGCTGGATAGTTTTAATTCTTCTGCTGGTTGGGTTCTTTGTCCTTGAGCCGCTCGGTATTCCCGTTAGCGCGATTGCGGCTGTTGGAGCTGTGATCCTGTTTGCAGTAGCTAAACGAGGCCATGCCATTAATACCGGTAAAGTGCTGCGTGGGGCACCCTGGCAGATCGTTATTTTCTCGCTGGGGATGTATCTGGTGGTCTACGGTCTGCGCAACGCCGGGCTAACCGAATACCTTTCTGGTGTGCTGAATGTACTGGCGGATAAAGGACTCTGGGCCGCGACGCTCGGTACTGGCTTCCTGACGGCTTTCCTGTCTTCCATCATGAACAACATGCCTACCGTGCTGGTTGGCGCGCTCTCTATTGATGGCAGCACCGCAACAGGCGTTATCAAAGAAGCGATGATTTATGCCAACGTTATTGGCTGCGATCTGGGACCTAAAATTACACCTATTGGTAGCCTGGCAACGCTGCTTTGGCTGCATGTCCTTTCACAGAAGAATATGACCATCACCTGGGGATACTATTTCCGCACCGGGATTGTCATGACTCTGCCTGTGCTGTTTGTAACGCTGGCAGCGCTGGCGCTACGTCTCTCTTTCACTTTGTAATGAGATACTGATATGAGCAACATCACCATTTATCACAACCCGGCCTGCGGCACGTCGCGTAATACGCTGGAGATGATCCGCAACAGCGGTAATGAGCCGGCAGTTATTCTTTACCTTGAGACTCCGCCTTCACGCGATGAGCTAGTCAAACTCATTGCGGATATGAGCATTTCCGTTCGGGCTTTGCTACGTAAGAACGTCGAGCCGTATGAGGAACTGGGTCTTGCAGAAGATAAATTTACTGACGACCAGCTAATTGACTTTATGCTGCAGCATCCGATCCTGATTAATCGCCCGATAGTGATGACACCGCTGGGAACGCGTCTGTGCCGGCCTTCCGAAGAGGTACTGGATATTCTTCCGGAAAGTCAGAAAGGAGCGTTTACCAAAGAGGATGGTGAGAAGGTCATTGACGAAACGGGGAAGCGTGTTAAGTAATTTTCCCACTTCAAAATTTCGGACGCCTGTTAACGCTATGTGGGTGCCTGCCTTTCGCTCATAGCAGGCCTCGCAACACTTCAGGAGGTCTGCTTTGTGCCATAAGCGGACATTGTCCATTACACTAATGTGTCCTAATTAGTAGTTTGCCATAGTGGACATGATTTATATTTGCTTTCCCGGATCTTTGGCTGCAATTCATCAATTGATTCGAATTTCTCGTTGATTTTCAAGTCTATCAATTTGAAAATTATGGAGCGGCTAAATGTTAACGCCTTTTTCAACTCATTTTCTCCAAGGTTATTAGACCCAGCATGGACTACTTTAGATCTTAATCCATATAGTTCTTTGACGTAATCTTCAATTTCTAAGCATTCATCTACTGATTCCCCACTTATATAAGCACATTGTTCAGCCATGCTAGCTACTATAGAGGCAGTAATAACACTACGTTCATTAACTTTGAAAAGTGCTTCAAGCGCAATTACGACTTTCAGTAAGGCACTTGATCTGTTTTTATCGCGATAAGCCTCTCCAATCCATTCAACTGCTCTGGAAAGTTTTCTTTCAAGCTGGGTACCCGGAGATAAAACGACATTAAAAAAATTTGTCATCGAGCTTGCTTTTTTTTCTGGAAAATAATCAGTCAGATCAGCCAGATCAATTATTTGATCTTGTTCGTGTTTATTTTCAGTCCTTCCAAAAATTGAGCCTTCCGTATAAATAATCGGTGGTTCGGTAGGAGAAAACTCATACATGAAAGCACCTATAGAAAACTCTTTACCTTTCTTCGCCAATAAGAAAGAAAATGACAATTCTAGTGTATTGAAAAAAGTGTCTGCAATTTCTGAAGCTTTATAGGAATCTAATGATTTCACACATAATTGAACAACAGTTTTTGTAGGTTGCTGTTTACTAAAGAAAGGGTCTGAGAATGGAAGTTTTATATGACTTGCATGGCGAGGAATCTCATAAAAACAAAATGGCCCTAGATTAATAGGGTGAGACCCATTTTTTATATTTCCACCAAATACTTGTTTAACAACCCTATGTTCTGTTTGCTTAACTAAACTTAGACTATTAATGAGGTTTTTGAAATATTTAACACGAACATCTACATCATCATCCGGGTGATCACCACATTCAAATAAGGTTTTTTCAATGTAATATCTAAAATATATCTTTGAAATAAATTGTCCATCATTGGTTTTTGACAAATCATCTAATCCTTTTTCAAAAGATTCATTGTCAGTGATTATAATGACATTACCAATTAACCCATCGTGAGAAAATATTATTTTTTCGATTGTGGATTTATTTAATGTACATGATTTAAAAATTCGACTGGAAATATCTTTGCTATAACTCATCCTGAATCCTAATGTGATGGTGTAAACTAATACATTCAATGCTTATCATGATACTATATCTCTATTGAAACAATAAAGGTAATTAGATAAAATTCAAGAAGTTAACACTTCATCAGTTATGTCCGCTTCTCGCTCGCAGCGGACCTTCCCCCCAGTAAACACGTCCACTCAGTGCCAGAAGCGGACGTTTTCAGTATCCCATACTGCGGACAAAACCTTAGCTCAATCAAATAGCGGAGGAATGAAAGACAGGACGTAATATCAACATTGTTAATCGTTTATTTAAATGTATTTTTTAAATAATTGTCCTTTTCCCTAATGACCCTGACCCAAAATCCTGCTCTATTCAGAAACAAAATTCCGGCATGATATACACTCCCCTGAACGGAGGCGGTGCCGCTCAAAAAGCCACTACTCACCGAAGAGACAGAATGTCTTTGCCCTGAAGCAAGTAAGAGTTCGGGTAAGTTTTAAGCTGGAGAAGCGATCTTGATTGAAGGTACAATCTCTTTCCAATAAATGTTGTCGAGTCGTCGTATTGCCTTATATCAGATAGTGCGGGGAGTGAGTATAGGGGCGCACTAAAAATGCACCAGAGGATGGAAAAGCTTTACCGCGCCGCCGGAATGACTACCTCGAGTTCCCATTTAAAGTTTTGCAGGAGTTTTCGACGTGTGCTTTAATCGGTAAATTAAAGCATAAATAATGAATTAGCAAGGAATAGGATGTGGCTAAGATAATCATTAAAAAATTACGGCATATCAATAGTCTTGAGTTTGATATTCCTGGCACTGGAGTTTGGTTACTTACAGGCACCAATGGTACTGGCAAGTCATCTGTCCTAGGTTGCCTGCGCCGAATTGGGTATAGAAACGCTTTCCCTGTCCACTTTCCGGCATCACGGAAGTCTGTTCGACTTGACTCCAATGAGGGGGCTTCAATTAGTTACTCGAACAGTAACGGTGAGGTTGCATACACTTACGTTACCGAACGGTGGTCACCAACTCCTAAAAGTGCTAGTAAGTTTTTAGAGGGTTTAGGTTACCCTGAAACTATTTATGTAGCCGCTGATGCTGACCGGATTGAACCCCGTAAGGAGGATTTTTCTCCAAATAAGCTTCGTCCTGCTCAGCAAGATATCGTTGATGCTGCTAATAAAATTTTTGGGACACAAAAGTTTTCTGCTTTGAAGATCACCAACGTTCGAACGGGTATTGGTTCTCAAGCGTTTGTTTTAGAGCTGCCGGCTCATGGCAAGCAAGCTAAGAGTTACTACTCAGAAAAGAATTTTAGCCTTGGTGAAATCTGTATTCTAAAGCTTTTGCGTAAGCTATCGTCATGTAAGCGTGGAGCGATGATTTTAATTGATGAGATTGAGCTGGCGTTGCATCCGACAGCGCAAGCTGAATTGCTTGAATATCTAAAAAGGATCGCAATAGATAAATCACTTACAGTCGTGGTGTCCACGCACTCGGCAACCTTAATAAAACAAGCTAGCAAAGGCAGTATTCTACACTTGCAATCGGATGAGAATGGTCATGTGATTTGCGCTAAAAATTGCTTCCCTTCCTATGTGTTAGGTGCGTTGGCATATCAAGAGGAGTCAGCCTCTGACGTAGTTATTTATGTTGAAGATGAAGCTGCCCGAGCGATTCTTGAACAGTTTGTACGAAGATTTCTGACAGACTCAATTGCGTCTCAACATCTTACGCCAAGTGTCACCGTAATTGCAGTGGGAGGCCTTGTAGAAGTACTGAGGTTTTACGTCCGGCAGCGACCCATACTGCCATCAATTACGCGGTCTTACGTGATGCTTGATGCCGATGCGGAAGATGTTCTCGAGAACGCTACGAAGCTCGACCTAATCAGCATTTACAGAGACGAGAGACAGAGAATATCCTTTCTACCGTTCACGCCGGAGGAAGGAGTTGCTCAATATATACACATGAATAGAGCGCACTTAGTGAATGAAGTTCGTCGGTATTTCGGACTCAATGGGGTACATCTTCGACCGCGCGATGTCCGGCAACCTCCTCAGCAGGGTACCCCTAGGTCACGTGATATTTGCAAGGACATAGTTAACGAAGTTTGCGATGCATTATTGGCCCAGATTCCGAACGTGACATTCATAAGTGTTAAGGAGACAGTATTAAAGATTTTTGCTGAGCACTACTTTGGAGCGAATCGGCCAGCTATCATGCAGCTAGTTGGGCCAATAATCCGAGGTTAGTTACTCGGCGGTGCAGCCAACAGAGCGGCTCGAGCTGCTTTGTGGGTCCCGTCGTCGCAAGAATTAATTGATGTTTTAATTCTTCCTCTCTGAAGCGGTCTCTTTTTTTAAATCGCTGAAACGAGTTGCAGTCAATGCCGGTGACCTGCACCCCGCTGATTAAAACATCCTCGATGTAAGCAATGCCTTGAGAACGTCCACTCCTCGCTCAAAGCGGACAAGCTAACCGAGCTTTAGGTCCACTGTGAACGAGGAGCAGACTCCTCAGGCAATCCACTGCTGCCAGATGCGGATGTGACCTGCTCCAACGCCCTGAACCGAAGTAAAAAGGTTTCCCACATTAAAAGTGGATATCATTGTGAATGAAGTGGTTAACTAAGACTGGCCACCGCTAGAGTTTTTCCAATATCGATTTTCCGATTCGTTTGGGAGTAACACACCGCTATATTCATGCGGCCTGAGCGCGCTGTAATACCCAACGATATAGTCCGTTATTGCCTAGGCTGCATCGCTGAAGCTTGTGTAACCCGCCACCGGTACCCATTCTTTCTTCAGACTCCTGAAGAAGCGTTCATTGGACTGTTAGACGGGAGGAACTCTGCTTTTTTCCTAGGAGTAAAGCGGTTTGGCACAAGTCGGAACTGATATCAGTGGCCGGTAAATAGCAGATATTCATCCATCATTTGCGTGAGAGATATGTTTTCCTCCTGCCGTCCAACCAGCCACAAGCCTAGAGCTTCAGGTGACATACGTTTCAGGTTATCCAGCCAGTCTTCCAGCGTCGTCCCCATCATCAGATCGTACCAACATAGCCAGACCAGTTTGTGGCGATGCTCCGGTGAGCTGAATTGTTGTAACAGGCTAATCAGCCTATTTGCCAGTGGGCGTTGTTTCAGGCGGATACATTCACTCAGCAATATCCCTTCCAGCATTGGGTGGTGCAGTAAAGTTTTTTGCTTTGTCTCAAGGCTGATTTGCATATCAGTCACTACCGACACTGCTTCTGGATGCTGACTTCCGTAAATCAGTCGGTAAAGGCATTGTGGTACCACTGCAGTCATCTGCCCCGCGCCGGGAAAGTACAGACTGCCCACCATCAGGTGGTGGCTGGCCTGAATATTGGGATGACACATGCCATTTATGATGACCAGTTTTGTGAACCCGTTTAGCCAACGTTGATAGCTGACTAGCAAACTGTTATATCGCGTCTTTGTCTCTTTCATGGTGAATTATCTCTGAATACTGAATGACAGGCAGCCGCAAACCTCTGCAATGAGCGGATAAAGAGTGTGTCTGTCAGGAAAGTGATATGTAAGGAGAGCTATCTAGCTGCGTGATTCGTCGATTCGAGCCTGCAGCCAGGCTTCGACTTCACTTTTACGCCAACGGGAACTGCGGCCAAACTTGGTCGGTTTTGGAAATTTACCGTCTTTAATCAGTTTGTAAAACCATTTGTCGGTCAACTGGGTGAGTTGCGTAATGAATGCCATATCGATGAATTGTTCTTCGAGCAGGGAAATTTGAATAGTCATGATTTGATTCTCCGGTATCTGAATGGAAACCGGAGAAGGTCTTATTCTTGTTACTTCCCGCTCCGGCATAGGTACCGGTGGTGCCGTAAAAAATAGTATTAGCCGGGTATATATTTTCTGGGTCTTCCCTGTCGTGCTGGTAGTGGCACCTCATTGCATCCCCAGATCAGGAAGCCATATTTCTGGTCTTCTTTTGTCAGATAACTCACTATGCGTCTCAAGCTGCTTACGGCATCGTTGTTTTGGTATCGGACAACATTGTTAATGTTGTCCTGATGATATTTTTTTGGTTTGCATTGCTGATATTTCCCCTCTCCATGAGTAATCTGGTGCCATAGTTCTCCTGCCTGTAAAATAAATGGGAATGATTTCTGATGTTCCTGACCATTAAGATAAAAAATGGCATGAGCATGAACAGCCCCTTCAGATGTCCATTCCAGTACCCAAAAAAAGCCGATAACTCCGGGAAGAGTGATCATTGCTTGCGTCAGTTCTCTAAGGTCATCCTGTATTTCGATGGAAGAGTTACGAATAAATCGGTTAGTGCCTCGCTGGTAATCAAAATCCATTCGGAACGCCAGTATTTTGGAATGACATGCCAGGATCTGATTAAGATGGTGATTGATCATATTCAGTAGAAAATCATTTGGAGTGAATTTTTTAAAGTGTGGGTAATGTCTTTGCATTGTTCTGTTCCTTTGGATGAATTCAAAGGAAATAGCACATCTGTTTTTTTGTCTCTTTAAGGATGCTTGTAAAGCAGGGTTCAATCGCTTTTGACGGATATTTGTCATTCTGTTGTGGGGATGTTAGATGGCTATGAATTGAGATCTACTCTCTATAATACCAATTAACCTTAATTATTTTTTAACCTGATGGCACTGCACAGTTTCCCTATGGCTTTTACATTTATATTGCCTGCTATCCGTGACAGCCGTCAGGGAGTGCAACATAGTCAATTTTTAGTGTTCCAAGTAAACGTTCTACATGATGTACGTCAAAGTTTCTCAGATATCATTAAAATCCAGGCATGGTGTGCACGTTGAAAGGCTTGTGATAACAAAAAAACAACGTACTCTACTACGTAGAGTGCTACGGTTTTTTCTACGATTGTTGTTACGTTTGAGGTTGTGATGAGTGCAGAAAGGCGAGTGACCAGTCTCTGGACGAAAAGAGTAAATTTATGGCTTTACTGGGATATCTTTCGCTCAGCATTAATGCATGTTGATGAGTCTCGTGAATTAGTGGAAAGAATAGGTGATGCCACTCTTTTTAAAGAGTCTTGCATTAAATATATGAATAAAAAGGAAATGGTTAAGTATAGGAATGCGGAAGCTTTCTTTGAAAAGAGTAAGCGAGAGGTTGAGGGTAAGTTAATACCTTTTAGTGAACTTGAGTGGATTGATTGTGAGCGTTCGTTGTCATTTGTTGCTAATTATATTCATGCCGAATACAAGCTATATACAAATAATAATGCCCCCTCTCTTCTTGATATCACTTTACCTGAATGGAGCCTTGATTCTGATAAGGGTGGCGTAAATTATGATGGGGTAATTCTTTTGATAGACTATCAATGTCGTGTATCAAGCTTTAATAATATCCGTTCCACCTTAGAGCGTTTGAAGAGGTCATGGCTCCGTATCCAGAAAAAATTTGGCAATCCGTTTTGGTTCTCATCAGTCAGATATAATGCTAAATATTTGGCAGATTATCAGTGGGTGATGTCTTACTTCGATAAGAACAAAATGATTAATGGTAATGTGGATTTTTGGTTTGAAAAAAATTTGAATCTGAAAGTTCATTCAATCTTTGATCAATGGGTTGAGGATAAATCCGATGCTGAAGGTGAATTGTTTATTATAAAAACAAAAAAAGCATGGGGTCAGAAAAAATTCAGAGATAGTGTTGCAAACAAAAAAGTTCTCAATACCTATATTAGCAAAGATAGTAAGAGACAACTTGATTATCTGGCAAGCCAAAATGAAATGAAAATCAATGAATTGATTGAGATGCTGATCAATGATGCATACGCAAAAGCTAAACTGAAAAGTTGGGAAAATTAAAAAAGATCACAGATATATATCATCACTCTGAACATATCCCATTAACGGCAGAACCTCTTAGTTCTGCCGTTTTTGTATACTTTTTTCGGAGGAGCAGTAATGAAACAATTTGACGGTCTGCAGTCACTGCAGCAACCGCTTTCCGGCCTCCCCCAGTGGGTCTCTGAACGCATTCTGCAGCAGATAAATCAGTTAACCCACTACGAGCCTGTAATAGGCATTATGGGGAAAACCGGAGCAGGCAAGAGCAGCCTGTGTAATGCCCTGTTTGCTGGGGATATATCACCGGTCAGTGATGTGGCGGCATGTACTCGAAAACCACTGCAGTTTCGCCTGCAGCTCGGCAAACGCTTTATGACAATTATGGACCTACCCGGTGTTGGAGAGTCCGAACTCCGGGATGCTGAATATGCTGCACTCTACCGTGAACAACTTTCCCGGCTCGACCTGGTGCTGTGGTTGATTAAGGCCGATGATCGAGCACTAGCGGTGGATGAACATTTTTACCGGCAGGTGATTGGTGAAGCATACCGGCATAAGGTGTTGTTTGTTATCAGTCAGTCCGACAAGGTTGAACCCACCTGCGGTGGTGAAAAGCTGTCTACAGAGCAGAAACAAAATATCAGCCGCAAAATCTGTCTGCTGCATGAGTTGTTCCAACCTGTAAACCCTGTCTGTGCGGTGTCGGTACGTTTGCAATGGGGGCTGCGGGTAATGGCTGAACGGATGATTCATTGCCTGCCGCGGGAGGCCAGTAGTCCGGTGGCGGTACAGCTTAGTGATCCACTTCGTACCGATGCCATTAATAAAAAAGCCCGTGACGATTTTGGTGAAACGGTCGGCTCGGTACTGGACACAGTAAGTTCCATGCCCCTGATACCGTCCCCGGTTCGGACAGTTATCCAGTCTGTACGCGACATCGTGGTATCGGTCGCTCGTGCAGTCTGGAACTTCTTCTTCTGAACATTAACCCTTCTAACCCGTAGTTTCCTGAGCCCTGCCGCGATTGAGCGGTAGGGCTTTTCTGTCTTTACTTTCCCATCATGAGGAATCTGCTTATGACCCGTCTGGCTTCGCGCTTTGGCGCATCAAATCTTATCCGTCGTGACCGTCCGTTAACCCGCGAAGAGCTATTTCGTGTAGTGCCCAGTGTTTTCAGCGAGGACAAACACGAATCTCGCAGTGAACGGTACACATATATACCCACGATTTCTCTCCTTGACAGTCTGCAGCGCGAAGGCTTTCAGCCCTTCTTTGCCTGTCAGGCCAGAGTGCGTGACCCAGGTCGCCGCAAGCATACAAAGCACATGCTGCGCCTGCGTCGGGAGGGGCAAATTACCGGCAAACAGGTCCCGGAAGTCATTCTGCTCAACTCTCATGACGGCACCAGCTCGTATCAGATGCTGCCGGGATTATTCCGCGCGGTATGCCAGAACGGGCTTGTCTGTGGTGAGTCGTTTGGCGAGGTGCGGGTGCCGCACAAAGGAGATGTCGTGAGTCAGGTGATTGAGGGGGCGTATGAAGTACTGGGTATATTTGACCGTGTGGAAGAGAAGCGGGATGCCATGCAGTCGCTGATGCTGCCGCCACCTGCACAACAGGCTCTGGCACAGGCTGCACTGACGTACCGTTTCGGTGAGGACCACCAGCCAGTGACAGCACCTCAGATACTCTCCCCACGCCGCTGGCAGGATGAGAGCAATGACCTGTGGACCACATACCAGCGTATTCAGGAAAACCTGATTAAAGGCGGGCTCACTGGTCGGAGTGCAAAAGGTCGGCGAACACATACCCGCGCCGTGCATGGTATCGACGGCGATGTGAAGCTCAACCGGGCCCTCTGGGTGATGGCGGAAGCGATGCTGAGTGGGTTTCAGTCCTGAGCTTGTTATCAGTATGTTGAGAAAGGACACTCCCTGTCCGTTTTACCCCATTGGATTAAGTGTTTTATCACCGCATTTCACGGTGTGCCGCGTCGGCCCTGCCTCCGGTGGCTGATAAAAAATAGTTCATTCCGTGTCCATACCCTGTCCGCCCCCCTCTTTAGAATCATTTCATATTCAGTCAGTTAATTATTTCGGAGATTTAAGATGACACAGGCAGAGCGCCGTCATGACCGGCTGGCTGTCAGGCTGTCACTGATAATCAGCCGCCTGGTTGCCGGTGAAACGCTGAACATGGCGCGGCTGGCTGCAGAGTTTGGTGTGTCAGTCCGTACCCTGCGACGGGATTTTCGCGAACGGCTGATGTATCTGGACCTGGAGTATCGACGGGGGCAATGCCGCCTGCGCAGTACCGGTGGGGGCGTACAGGGCGAGCTGGATGCGCTGACCTTTGCTCACCGGGCAGGACTGGCCGATATTTTTCCGGGGCTGGACAGGCGTCTGGCGGGAATGCTGCTCACCGCAGGAGGGATGCCCTGCCTGGTGTGGCAACCCCCACAGTCAGTGTCACCGGTCAGCTCGCTGGTGTTTTACCGCCTCGTCAGTGCCATTACCGCATGCCAGCGGGTACTGCTGCTGGCCGAGGGAGAGCGCTGTGACGGGCTGGCCCCGTACCGACTGATTTCATTTGACGGCTGCTGGTACCTCACCGGTGAACTTAACGGGTATATCACCGTGCATCCTCTGGCGACCATCCATGCGGTGACAGTACTCAACACCACGTTCACCCCGCTAAAACGTCTCAGCCAGTTAACCACACAGGCGGGCTTTATCCGGGCTCTTCCGCACTTCAGCTGTATCCGCGAAGTCCTGTCTCCTGGGCCCTCTGAGGAGGAGCCGGGCAACACACTGATTTAATTACCTCTGTTAAGAAGGAAAAACAATGACCTGGCATTACGAGAAAAATGGCATACGTCACGACAATGTGACCGAAGACGACATCACTGGCCTGATTGCGCGCGGTGAACTGACTGCATCCACTTTGGTATGGCGACAGGGCATGACGGAGTGGCAGCCAATCTCCGCTACCCCGCTGGCTTCGGCGCTGCTCCACAGCACTACACCACCGGCACTGCCAGGAAACCGCATTCCGGGCGGAGTGGTATGGGCGCTGGCATTTGCTCCCTTCATTGGTTATGCGCTCGAGCTGTGGACGGCAGGGCTGAACGGAATGTCTTTTGACGAGGCATATGAGGCCGTCTCGGGTGGGCAGTACTGGTTCATCACGCTGCTGCTCAATATCGCACTGGGGTATCTCGATGAACGACACCTGCGTAAGGCCGGAGTGGATACCACCACGTTCGGCAAACTTGCCTGGCTGGTGCCGTTCTATTTGTGGCGGCGGGCGAAAACCCTTGGTCAGAAACCGGCTTACTTCTGGGTATGGCTGGTGATGCTGGGCCTGACTGTCTGGGCCTGAATCGTCGCTACCTGATACTTTCTCTGTTAAGGACCAACGTAATGAAAACGCTGATTAAAATACTGGGCATTACTGGCAGCCTTCTGCTCTGTACAGAAGTTCAGGCCCAGCCTTATAACCGGACGCTGCCTGCGGTAGTTAATGACAACAACGGGAACATTTTCTGGTGTGATGCGCATCGTCAGGTCACGGGGAAGTGTGAGGCCATGTTCGTTGACCGTAAGGGCGGTATGGTCACGGTGCGTTCCGCACCCTTTAAAGACTGCGAAGGCGGCCTGTGGGGCTGGATAACCATCATGCACAACGATGTGTCGAAAGGATTCACCATTACTCCGGACAAGAAATTCGGTCTCACCGCAAAAGACCTGTGTCGTCCGGGCACGGTAGTGACCTTTAAGCCCAACCAGAAGAAGCCGGAATATGACGACCTGGTGGCGTTGTACCAGGGCAAAGAGCTGTTTCGCTACCGGCGCTTCTGATAACACCCGATACCTACCTCCCTCATTTTGCCCGACAGCGGGCTGGATTAATTCAGGAAGAAAACCATGCTGAAAATAATGACCTCTGCTGTACCCGCCCTCATTCTGTCACTTGCCGCCTTCAGTGCCGGTGCCGCTCAACTTCCGGCAAGCCTTATGGATAAAGACAATCCCGGACAGGAGTACTGGTGCCAGGGAAACGACATCAACACCTCCATGTGTTCACTGACCGGTGTCAGCGACGACCATAAATTTGCTCTGATTCAGGATTTGCCCGGTCCAGCCTGTGAAGATTTAAGTTTCGGGATTATTGACCTGGTATTTAACACCGGACTTAACATCCCTTATGACGGTGGTGACTGCAAGGGAGATGTAAAGGCCGGGTTTGTTCGTGGCACAAAAGATAATGCCCTGTATGTGAAGATTGTCCGGGGCAGCAAAACTTTGCGCCTATATAAGGTGCAGACGGGTTTCTGATAATCACCCCACACCTGCATACACCCATAGCCCCTGACGCTTCTGCGTCAGGGGCTTTTGCTTTTAAGGTACACTCAATGTCTGAATCTCACACGCTTCCACCGGGACCTTTTACCCGACAGCAGGCCGAAGCGGTTACCCGCCGGTATCAAAATATCGCTATTGAAGACGACCAGGGTAGCCACTTCCGCCTGGTGGTTCGTGAGTCTGAAGGTCAAATGATCTGGCGGGCGTGGTGCTTTGAACCGGATGCCGGTGAAGGGCTTAACCGTTATATCCGACAGTACGGCATCCTCAGAGCATCCTCCTCCTGACCACACCTATTCATCATCCCTCTATGTCCTTTATTTCCCATACGCCAGCCATCGTCGCTGGCGTTTTTATTGACGGAGAATATCCATGACGACACAAACGCAATGCGAATTGATGTCCGCTAATGAACCTCAATTTGACCTTACTGCAACACCAGTACCTGACGAGCAGCGTCTCGATTTCTGGCCGCTGTACTTTGGTGCTATTCCGCAGTGGATCACGCTGGAACCCCATATTTTCGCCTGGATGGACCGCTTCTGTGATGAGTACAGCGGTGGTATCTGGTCCTTTTACACGCTCAGCAATGGCGGCGCGTTTATGGCCCCTGATGCTGACGGTAACGAAAAATGGCATCTGTTCAACGCCATGAACGGAAATGATGCGGAAATGAGTGTGGAAGCCGCAGGTATCGCTGTCTGCCTGATTGAATACAGCCATCATGCCTGTCGCACCGAATGCGATGCCATGACTGAGCACTATTACCGCCTGCGGGATTACGCCCGACAGCACCCTGAATCCAGCGCCATTTTGCGCATTATTGATTAAGGATACTCATGATGGAACAGTCACTTATCCCACTGACACCGGTACTTCCACTGACCGCACAACGCACGATAAAACGCGCTTTAACACTGCTTGACCGACACCTGCGCGAAACAGGCGTGGCATTCACCTCCACTCAGGCAGCCCGTGACTGGCTGAAACTGAAAATGGCTGGACTGGAGCGCGAAGAGTTTATGGTGCTGTACCTTAACCAGCAGAACCAGTTAATTGCCCACGAAACCCTGTTTGCCGGTTCCATCAGCAGCACCGAGGTACATCCCCGTGAGGTGGTCAAACGCGCCCTGTATTTCAATGCAGCAGCCGTGATTCTGGCGCATAACTACCCCTCCGGCGACACCATGCCCGGCCGGGCAGATAAGACTATAACGCAGCGTCTGGTGCAGGCGCTTCAGCTCGTTGATATCCGAGTGCCTGACCACCTCATCGTCGGTGGTACGCAGATATTGTCGTTCGCTGAACATGGTCTGCTTTGAGGTATGACATGAAAATTATCAGTAAACGCCGGGCGATGACGATTTACCGTCAGCATCCGGCCTCCCGCATTTTTCGATACTGCACCGGCAGATACCAGTGGCACGGCAGTGTCTGTCATTACACCGGTAAGGTAGTTCCTGACATTCCCGGCGTGCTGGCGGTATACGCCGAACGCCGCCAGGACCGCAACGGGCCTTATGCCTGCCTGATGAGTATCACCCTGAACTGACAATAGTGGAGAACTGTAATGAGTAACATCACCTGGGGCCTGCAGCGGAATATCACGCCACGCCTGGGAGCCCGTCTGGTGCAGGAGGGGAACCGGCTGCATTATCTGGCTGACCGGGCCAGTATCACCGGTAAGTTCAGCGAAGCAGAATGTCTTAAGCTGGATGTGGCATTTCCGCATTTTATCAGCCAGATGGAATCGATGCTGACCACTGGTGAAATGAATCCCCGCCATGCCCACTGTGTCACCCTGTACCACAACGGTTTCACCTGCGAAGCCGATACCCTTGGTAGTTGCGGCTACGTATACATCGCCATTTATCCCACTCAACGCTAACAAATTTCACGAGAGCAAACATGAAAAATCTACCTGCTACAATTTCGCGGGCGGCGAAGCCCTGTCTGTCGCCCGTTGCAGTCTGGCAAATGTTACTTACTCGTCTGCTTGAGCAGCACTATGGCCTAATGCTAAGCGACACACCTTTTAGCGATGAAACCGTTATAAAAGAGCATATCGATGCCGGTATCACTCTGGCTAATGCCGTTAACTTTCTTGTAGAGAAATATGAGTTAGTTCGTATCGACAGCAATGGATTTACCTCTCAGGTACAAGCACCATATTTGACTGCGACAGACATTCTTCAAGCCAGGAAAGCGTGTGGGTTGATGAGCCGGTGTTCTTACGGGGAGGTAAGTAATATTGTTCTTAGCCGATCACGGCTGTGAGGGGATGGAGATCTGCGAACATTTCCACGATACGTGAAGAATTTGATGAGATTAACGACTCGATGAACGGCTCATCGAGTCGCATGAAAAACAAGGTGGGGGCACAAAAGGGGGCATTTATAAAGATGAAACAAGAAAATATATATACTTATCAATGGGTTTTTGTGTTGTGTTATGTTCCTATTATCGCACCATTTCAAATTCCTCTCAGATCTACCGAAATCAACTCAAAGCCCGTATCTTATTAACAGAGTCATTTAGCCGAAAGTTCTCTTCGGATGATTTCTGCGCCTGCGCTTAGGGCATCGAGCTTACCTCTGGCTACCTGACGAGATAAGGGAGCCATACCACAGTTGGTAGAAGGATAGAGCTTGTCGGCATCGACAAACTGAAGCGCTTTACGTAACGTACTGGCGACTTCTTCTGGTGTCTCAATGGTGTTGGTTGCCACGTCAATGGCCCCTACCATGACTTTTTTACCGCGAATCAGTTCAAGCAGATCCATTGGAACATGCGAGTTATGACATTCCAGTGAGATGATATCGATATTAGACGTTTGCAGTTTGGGAAAAGCTTCTTCATATTGTCTCCACTCTGACCCCAGCGTCTTTTTCCAGTCGGTATTGGCCTTGATGCCATATCCATAGCAGATATGCACAGCGGTTTCGCATTTTAGCCCTTCAATGGCTTTTTCTAACGCGGCGATCCCCCAGTCATTCACTTCATCAAAAAACACATTAAATGCGGGCTCATCAAACTGGATTATATCGACACCGGCAGCTTCTAACTCTCTGGCTTCCTGATTGAGAATTTTTGCAAATTCCCAGGCCAGCTTTTCGCGGCTTTTATAGTGGGCATCGTAGAGCGTATCGATCATCGTCATAGGCCCTGGCAGCGCCCATTTAATCGGCTGACGAGTGAGCTGGCGTAAATACTTTGCATCTTCAACAAAAACGGGTTTTTGACGCGCTACCGCATCAACAACGGTCGGTACGCTCGCATCATAGCGATTACGAATTTTAACAATCTGACGTTTCTCAAAATCAACGCCGCTGAGGTGTTCAATAAACGTGGTGACAAAGTGTTGGCGCGTTTGCTCGCCATCACTAACAATATCAATACCTGCCCGTAGTTGATCATCCAGGGACAAACGTAGCGCATCTTGTTTTCCCTCGATTAATTCCTCATTTTGCAATTTCCAGGGCGACCAAAGCGTCTCAGGTTGAGCAAGCCAGGAAGGTTTAGGTAAACTGCCAGCCGTTGAAGTGGGTAGTAATATTTTCATAATCGATGACCTTTTATTTTCGGTTAATCAAAGAGCGTAGTGAGCAGACCATTTTTCAAGAATATCTTTGTATGGTTTGATGAAATGCTCTTCTGTAAACTTTCCCTGCTCAATAGCCAGCTGGCTGCGTTCTTCCCGATCATAAACAATTTTTGTTAATGAATGATCCTGGTGGTTCAGATTTGGTTGATAGCATTGACCTGCTGCGGCGTTAGCATTGTAAATTTCAGGTCGGTAAATCTTCTGGAACGTCTCCATCGTGCTGATGGTGCTGATCAGCTCAAGGTTCGTGTAATCACTAAGTAAATCACCAGAAAAATAAAAGGCCAAAGGTGCAACGCTATTTTGGGGCATAAAATAGCGAACCTGCAAATCCATTTTTTTGAAGTATTTCTCAGTTAACGAAGAACCACCAGGCTGGTATTCGATACCCAATACAGGATGCTGATTTCCAGTCCGATGATAGATATCGTTACTTGACACGCTGAGACATATCACAGGTGGTTTTTTGAAATGCTCTTTGTATTCATTTGAGTTTATGAAATGTTTAAATATGTTCCCATGCAAATCACCAAAATTATCTGGAATGCTAAACTCAGGTTTGTTTTTGTTATGCTCTGGCAGTAATACGCTAAAATCATAATCTCGTACGTAAGAGGAGAAATTATTCCCGACAATACCTTCAAAACGTTCGTTGTTCTTTTTGTCAATAATATTGGTTTTTAATATTTCAATAGCGGGGAATGTATCGCTGTTGCTATCAACGTTAATATTCATCGCAACAGAAATGATATCAAGTTCCACAGAATAACGATCGCTTTTGGGGTTATCCCAATACGCCAGTGTATTGAAGCGATTGTCAATCATCACTAACGTGTTGCGTAAGTTTTCCTGGCGGTTCTTTCCTCTGGCCAGATTCGCAAAGTTGGTAGTAATACGCGTATTTTCAGAAGGGTTATAATGTTCATCGAAGCGACTGCTTTTGATCGTAAATGTAAAATCGTTATTCATCGTGATCCTGCATCCTAAGTCATGATATGAAAACTGAATTAATTTATTGATTTTACAGAGTTACCTGACTTTATTATTGAGCAGTATTCATGTTATCAATAAGTGAGTAAGGTCTCTTTTATGCCAGAGTCACTGGATGAGTGAAAGAGACTTAATTTCATTACAACATGAGTCATATTCATGGTCTGCTGTATGGTCAAACCCGGTCATGCTTGTAATCGATTAAGTTGAATAGTGATTCTTCTGACTGACCGGTTCACCTGGCTCTGTTATTCAAGCGCAGCCGGCAGGAGGCTGTGCAGCAGAACATTAGCGCCTTTTTCTGCCCATTCCGGCTGAATATTTTCTGCCTCGTTGTGGCTGATGCCTTTTTCGCAGGGGATAAAAATCATGCTGGCGGGCGCGATTTTGCTGATATAACAGGTATCGTGACCGGCGCCGGACACCATCCGTTTGCTGCTGTATCCCAGTGCCTGGGCCGCGTTTGCGCTGCGCTGTAGACAGGTCTCGTCAAATGCGATGGGGGCGTAATCGAAGATACGCTCCACGTCGAGCTGAATGCCGCGCTGATTCAGATCGGCGGTTGCCTTGCGAAGCGCCGTTTCCATTGCCTGGAGGGCGGCAGTCTGTGGATGACGAAACTCCACGCTGCAATGTACTTCCCCTGGCACTACGTTACGCGATCCCGGTGAAATCTGCGCCATGCCGATTGTCGCTCTGCCGTCTGGTTCGTGCTGATTGCCAATGTCTTCCACCGCCAGCGCCAGACGGGCGAAGGCGGTCAACGCATCGCGGCGGCTGGCCATTGGCGTGGTGCCGGCATGGGCGGCAAATCCGCGAATTACAACGTTGAACCAGCGCTGGCCCATAGCGGCATGCACCAGGCCGATATCAATACCTTCCTCTTCGAGAATCGGGCCTTGCTCGATATGTAGCTCGTAACAGGTGTAGACAGGGAAGGCGACGGCGGGCTGGTCGCCACGGTAACCGATGGCCTCAAGCGCTTCGCCGACGCTGATGCCGTCCTGATCTTCACGCGCCCACGCGTATTGTTGTGTGAACTGCCCGCTCCAGACGCCGGAGGCCAGCATTGCTGGCGCGAAGCGCGCGCCTTCTTCATTGGTCCAGTTGACCAGTACAATATCGCGTTCGGTCTCAATGTTCTGATCGTTTAAAGTACGCAGCACTTCCAGCCCGGACAGCACGCCGTAAATTCCATCATATCGCCCACCCAGCGGCTGAGAATCAACATGTGAACCGGTCATCACCGGCGCAAGCTGTGGTTTTTTACCGGTGCGGCGAATAAACATGTTGCCCATGCTATCGATTTCGCAGCGGAATCCGGCTTCCAACGCCCAGTCGCGCAGTAAATCACGGGCGAGGCGATCCTCATTGCTTAATGCCAGTCGGGTGACGCCACCGGCTGGCGTGCCGCCGATTTGCGCCATTATCTCAAGCGTTGACCATAAACGCTCTGCGTTCACGCGGATCATACGTCTTCCTTTTTGGTGCGATAGCGAAAGTCACAGCATGCGCCACCCTGCATGATGGTGGTCGTACGGGTCAGCTCCACGTCGGGCGCGTAGCCGACGATAAATTTCTCATCTCGGGCGCAGGAGAGCAGGTGGCCAATCTCACCGAGGCCCATCTCGTGGTACATCTCGGCATAACGGCAGCGGGTGACGTTATAGTTGTACTGCTTGTCGTCGGCGTCGATCACTTTGACATCCAGCGCGTTATCCTTCTCCCACAGGTATTGCAGGGCGATAAAACTCTTCACGTCTGTGCCATTCGGCTCCTTGCGCGCAAATTCTTTACCGGCATCGATCGCCGCCTGCTCAATGGCTTCGCCAATGACCGCCTGGGCGCGGGCTTTCCCTATCTCGCGCACCAGGATTTCATAGATTGGTTTAATGATCTCTGCTTCTATTTTGCGGCGGGCGAGAATGCCCAGCTCATTATTATCACTCATCACATTGCCTCACTGCGTTACTTCGTTTTGGCGCCGCCCAGTACCGTTTGCGGCTGCCATTTACCATCCACGACTTTGTAGACGGTGAAAGACGGCGATTTCAGGTTGCCTTCATTATCAAAAGCGATCTGCCCGGTAACGCCGGAATAGCTTATTGCGCGCAGAACCGGCAGATACTCAGCCGGATCGACAGAGTCGGCTTTTTCCATCGCGGCAACCAGAACGCGGGTGGCGTCATAGGCGAATGGGGCGTGGAGTTCAATATGGGTGTGGTAGCGAGACTGATACTCTTGTTCGAACGCCTTACCGCCCGGCATCTGCTCAACCGGCAGGCCCGGCTCCAGCGCCACGACGCCTTCACCTTCTTTCTGGGCCAGTTGCAGGAAGGTCTGGCTGACGAAGCCGCCTGCGCCCATCAGCGTGGCGTTCATACCCAGCTGTTTGATACGACGCGCCAGCGGCGCGGCCTGGCTATCCACGCCGCCGAAGAAAATCAGGTCAGCGTTTTTGCTACGAATGGCGGTCAGCACGGCGCTGAAATCCACGGTTTTGTCGTCAACGTACTGGCGGTCAACAATCTTCACGCCCTGCGCTTCAAGTGATTTTATAAACTCGTCAGCCAGCCCCTGACCGAATGCGGTACGGTCGTCGATCACGGCAATACGTTTTGCCTTCAGGGTATTCACCGCGTACTGACCGGCAAACTGGCCGCCGTCATCGTCATGCCCCATCACACGAAAGCTGGTATCAAAGCCCTGCCTGGTATAGGCATGACCGGTGGCAACAGGCGCGACCTGGGCGATACCCGCATCGTGATAAACGCGTGCCGCCGGAATACTGGTGCCGGTATTCCAGTGGCCGACCACGCCCGCCACGCCGCTATCGACCAGACGCTGCGCCACAGCCACGGCAGTGCGCGGGTCAGACTGATCGTCTTCAGATTGCAGCCTGAAGGTCACCGCTTTACCACCGATGGTCGGGTGCTGCTTGTTGATATCGTCAATCGCCAGTTGGGCGCCGTTCTCCAGATCTTTACCAATACGGGCAGACGGGCCGGTAAGCGGGCCTGCAAGACCGATGGTCACGGTTTCGCTTTTAGCTGACCATGCACCTGTAGCGGCAAAACTACTGAGCAGAATAGCGGCGCTGAGCGCACTGATTTTTACTGTTTTCATTGTTTTTCCCTGCTGTTGGTGAGTGTGTTAAACAGGCATTTCGCCCAAATAAATCTGTGCAATTTGATCGTCATTAAGCATCGCTTTCGACTCGCCGTGATGCACAATGCTGCCGCTGTCCATCACCCAGGCGCTGTCGGTTACTTCCAGCGCCAGTCGGGCGTTTTGTTCAATGAGCAGCAGGGCGACGCCGCGTGCGCGCAGCCCGGCGATCACGGTAAAAATGTTTTCCACCATCCTGGGGGCTAACCCCATAGACGGCTCGTCGAGGATCAGCAAACGCGGGCGGCTCAGCAGGGCGCGGTTGAGCGCTAACAGCTGCTGTTCGCCGCCAGAGAGCAGTCCTGCAAGCTGGTGCTGGCGTTCGCCAAGACGCGGGAAACGCTCAAAAATCTCTGCCATTTCGCGCTTAACGCGGGCGGCGTCACGCCTTAACCATGCCCCCATCTGCAAATTTTCAAGCACCGTCATGCGGGCAAAGATGCCGCGACCTTCCGGCACCATCACCAGCCCGTTGCGCAGCAGCGTCTCCGGTTTCTGTTTGCGTACGGCTTTGCCATTGAACTCAATGTTGCCGTTAAAACTTTCCAGCCCAGTGATGGCGCGTACGGTGGAACTTTTACCCGCGCCGTTGGCGCCAATCAGCGTGGCTTGTTCACCCTCATGCAGGGTAAAGGAGATATCGCGAACGGCCTGAATACCGCCGTAATGCACATCCAGGCGTTCCACCTTCAGTAACTCAGACATGCTTATTGCCTCCAAGCCAGGCTGCGATAACTGCCGGATCGCGACGCACGCTATCCGGCGTGCCGCAGGCCAGCGTTTTGCCGTAATCGAGCACCGTCAGGCGGTCGCAGATGTTCATCACCAGCTTGACGTCGTGCTCGATCATCAGCAGGGTTTTGCCATCTTCACGAATACGAATTAACAGCTCGCCAAGCGCGACCTTCTCGGCGGCATTCATCCCCGCAGCAGGTTCGTCAAGCGCCAGAAGCAGCGGATCTGTAGCCAGCGCGCGGGCGATCTCAAGACGACGCTGGTGGCCGTAGGCCAGATCGCAGGCGCGGTAATGGGCAAACTTAGCAATGCCGGTGTACTCCAGCCAGCGCCAGGCCTGTTCGCGGGTTTGCGCTTCTTCCTCACGGGCGCGTTTATGGCGGCTCAGTGCAGCCCATAGCCCATTACGGGTGCGAACGTGGCGACCGACCATCACGTTTTCCAGCACCGACATCTCGTTGAACAGACGCACGTTTTGAAAAGTGCGTGCAATCCCGGCGGCGGTGACTTTCTCTATCTGTTTTGGGTAATAGGGTTGGTCTGCAATAAAAAACGCCCCTCTGTCTGCCGGGTAAAGCCCGGTAATCAGGTTAAAACAGGTGGTTTTTCCGGCTCCGTTGGGGCCGATCAGACCGTAGATCTCGCCTTTATTGATGGAAAGCGAAACATCGTCCACGGCGGTCAGGCCGCCAAAGCGTTTGGACATATTGCTCACGGTTAACAGGCTCATGCTTTCACCTCTTTGTGGCGAACCGGCCAGATACCGGATGGGCGAACCAGCATCACCAGCACCAGTGCAAGGCCGTAGAAGAGCTGACGCAAAATTTCCGGGTCAATCAGTACCGTGCCGAACAACATCTGTTGAACAGGGGCCGCCTGGCTACGGAGCAGTTCCGGCAGAGCGGTCAGGAGCACCGCACCGAGGATCACGCCGGGGATATGGCCCATACCGCCCAGCACCACCATCGCCAGCACGGCAATGGACTCTTGCAGGGTGAAGGATTCCGGGGAGACAAATCCCTGAAACGCGCCAAACAGTGCGCCAGCGACGCCGCCAAACGAGGCGCCCATAGCAAAAGCCAGCAGCTTATAGTTACGCACGTTAATGCCCATCGCGCGGGCCACGTCTTCGTCCTCACGAATCGCGTGCCAGGCGCGACCGATACGTGAGTGTTGCAGGCGCAGGCAGACAAAAATGATCGCCACAATGACCAGCATCAGCAGGTAGTACCACAGCCACAACGCGGGTACTTTAAAGCCGAGCCAGTGATAAACACCGCTGAACTTCAGGCCAAACAGATTAAGCGTATCCACGCCGGTGATGCCTTTGGCACCGTTGGTGATATTCACCGGACGATCGAGGTTGCGCATCAGAATGCGGATAATTTCGCCAAAGCCCAGCGTAACAATTGCCAGATAATCCCCGCGCAGCTTCAGCGTCGGTGCGCCAAGCAAAATGCCGCATACGGCAGCGACCAGCGCCGCAGCCGGAACGATCAGCAGATACGAGGTATGTAGCCCGTCCGGGAACCAGACGGTGAGGATTGGGAACACCTCAGACAGATGGGGAGAGGCCAGCAGAGCGGCCAGATAAGCCCCAACGGCATAAAAGGCAATAAACCCCATATCCAGCAGGCCGGTATAGCCCACGACGATATTGAGCCCCAGCGCCAGCATGATGTAGAGCAGGGCGAAATCGATCACGCGGACCCAGTAGTTACCGCCAAGCTGGCTGGCAACGACAGGAGCGATCAGCAATGCGATGCAGAACAAGGTCATGCCTGACCAGAATTTGCGCGTCGTGGCTGGAGCTTGCAGTTGTACGGTTGTCATTGATTTTCCCTTACGCTCTGTGCGCCACGCGCTCGCCCAACAAACCTGCCGGACGGAATACCAGCACCAGGATCAACACGATGAAGGCAAACACGTCCTGGTAATTACTGCCAAAGACGCCGTTAGTGAGTTCACCGAGATAGCCCGCACCCAGCGCTTCTATGACACCCAGTAAAATCCCGCCGATCATCGCGCCGCGAATATTGCCAATGCCGCCAAGCACGGCGGCGGTGAACGCTTTAATTCCGGGGAGAAAGCCCATTGAGAAGCTGGCGTTACCGTAGTTGCTCGCCATCATCACGCCGGCCAGCGCCGCAAAAATGCCGCCGATAGCAAACGTCAGGGTGATGATGGCGTTTGGGTTAACGCCCATCAGCGTGGCGACCCGCGGATTCTCTGCCACTGCGCGCATGCCTCGCCCGAGGCGAGTGTATTCAACCAGCAGCCACAGACCGGTCATGACCGCCAGCGCCAGCCCGACGGTGGCAATGCCGGTGAGAGTGATAATCGCGGGTGGGTGAGTTTCGCCGCCGGAGGTCACGGCGATCGGGGCCATCGACAGGATCTGCGGGAACATCAGCGGGTTGCGGGTCCAGACGATCATCGCCACGGTTTGCAGTAATACGGAAACGCCGATACCGGAGATCAGCGGAGCCAGTCGTGGGGCGTTACGCAGCCTGCGATAGGCGAAACGTTCTACCGCCATTGCCAGCAGGGCGCAGACGGCCATCGCAATGAGCAGCGCTACACCGAGTTGCAGTAACTGCGGCATAGCAGGGAAGGTATGATTCAGGACATTGATGGCGGAGAGCGTAGTGAGCGCGCCAACCATCAGGATATCGCCGTGAGCAAAGTTAATAATACGCAAAATACCATACACCATGGTATAGCCCAGCGCGATCAGCGCGTAGATGCTGCCCAGCATCACACCGTTTATCAGTTGTTGTATGAGTGTGTCCAACGTTTGTACCCGACAAATTGCTCTTTCAGTGGGTACCATCCAATAATTGAATAAAATTGTAAAATACACATATATTATTTCTTATGATAAACAGATATTTTCATATCTTAATGATTAATATGATTATTTTATTAATCACAAAACAAGCTTATAGCCTAAAGAAATCAATATATGAATAAAACAGAACAATTGACGACATTGCCCTCCTTTGCGGAGAGTCGCCTTGCCAACGATCCTCCGTTGCGGGCGGTGCGCGCCTTTGAAGCCATTGCCCGGTTAGGAAGCGTGACGCAAGCCGCGAGGGAACTGGCGATTTCTCCATCTGCGGTTAGCCATCAGCTCAAGTTACTTGAGGGATATCTGCAAATCGCGCTCACCGAACGGCATGGACGACGACTGGCGCTGAGCCAACAAGGGCGTGAATATTATCGTTCGATCCGTGCGGCGTTTAACGTTTTGCGTCAGGCGACGGAGCATCTGGTGGAGCAGGAGCAGACCCGGCAGGTAACGATTAGCCTGATTCCGCTTTTTGGGATGGGCTGGTTTATTCCTCGCCTGCCGATGTTTATGCGCGCGAATCCGCATACCGAGATTAACGTGGTGTATGCCAATCACCGCAACTATCTGAGTGATGCTTCAGACATGTCGATCCGCTTCGGCAATGGCAACTGGGCGGGATACCAGAGTGAAAAACTGATTTCCGGGCGCATGGTGCCGGTATGCAGCCAGGCGTTTTTGCGACTGCATGGTCATATTGATACCCCGGAGCAACTGATGCAGATGCCGCTGCTGCATGATGAAGAACGAACCACCTGGCATCAATGGTTTATTCAGCAGGGCGTGAAGCGTTCCCCGCCGCGCAGCGGCCCCTTGTTTGAGGACGGTCTGCTGACGCTGGCGGGCGTACAGGCAGGACTGGGATGCGCCCTGATGCGCGAACCCCTCATTATGCCGTACCTGGATAAAGGCGAGCTGGTGAAGATTTTCGATCTGCCAATAGATGACGGGCGCGACTACTATTTGTGCGTCCGCCAGGATAGTGAAATGACGCAGGATGGCAAACTATTACAGAACTGGTTAAGGCGCGAAGCGGCTACCGTATAACGATATCACCGCATATGAAGCGAATAAGGGGCGACATAATGAAATGCCGTTTTCAGCGCAGCGTTGCATAGCCTCTGGAGAACGCAATTTCTTCCCGGTCGCAGACGACTTGCCAGGCGTCTGCTGACGGGGTGATAAATCCCCGCAGCCCCAGAGGCCGTAATAGCGTGGCGTCGCGTTCTGTGTTCAGCGTCAGCAGCGCCGTTTGCAGCGCCGTAATGGCCTGTGGATTAACGGTATCGCTTGCCACCAGTAAAGGCATCGGTGCGGGAACGCTGCGCGTCAGTATGCGCACATGGCGCGTTAATTCCGGCTCATACCGGCACAGAAGCGACCAGGCATAGCTGTCCAACGGGCCGACATCCGCTTCGCCCGCCGCCAGCGCTTCCACCACGCGTCGCGGGGTGATTAGCGGCCCGACAAGCGTGCGATAGAGCGTCTTTCGCGTCTCGTTAATGTATGCCGACAAATGATAGCGTACCGCGTTATAGCCGGAGTGCGACTCCGGGTTGGTATACGCCAGCCGCCCGCCGAACGTCTCTTCCAGACATCTGGCGGTAGACGATGTCGGCACCATAAATAGGGTGCGGTAGTGCCCTGGAATCCCTTCCCTGGCGGCCTCTTCCGTAACCGGCGCGGCCACCGGGCGTACCGGAAAGCGCCGCTGCGCGAAGGGCCAGCCGCACATGAATACCGCCAGCAGATCGGAACGAGCCCATAGCCCCTCCAGCCTGGCCGGGGCCGGGTAGTCAACAATCTCTGCCGTCAGCCCGGCGCGGCGCACGGCTTCGGACAGGAGTCTTTTCCACCCCTCCGCCGCTGCCGGAGTTACCGAGTACATTCTTGCGTTAACAATCATCGGTAACGTAGCTCCTGACCAATACCCAGCGCACGCGCTTTCTTCAGCATCGTATGCCCCAGTGCAATATCGCTTAGCGACAGCCCCCGGTGCCAGAAGAGGATGGTTTCATCATCATTTTCACGGCCTGGCTTCGTGCCCGCGACAATGTCGCCCAGCTCGGCATGCAGGGTATGCTCACTTAATTTTCCCGCTTCTACGTGGGCTCGCAGTGAACCAAACATGCCGCCTTTGCACTGCCCCCAGTCGTCCACCACCAGCTTGTCCATCATGTCGGTGAGCGACAGCTCCACGGCGCTCATGGTGCCGTAGGGCACAACAAAGGCGCCGGGCTTTATCCATTCTGTTTTTAACAGCGGCGTCGGCGCATTAAGACGCGAGGCTTCGACCACAATATCCGCGCCGCGCACGCAGCTTTCCCAGTCATCGGTAACGATGATTTTTTTGCCGAGATCCTGCTCCAGACGGCGGGCAAATGCGGTACGGCTTTCCGGGCGACGCGAATGAATGCGGATTTCATCAAAATCATAAATGCTGTTGAGCAGACGAACGTTCCACCAGGCGGTTCCCCGCGCGCCGATATGTCCCAGCACTTTACTGTTGCGGCGGGCAAGGTGGCGTGCGCCCAGCGCGGTAAGCGCGCCGGTGCGCATATCGGTGATCGCTGACGCGTCCAGAATGGCGACCGGCATCCCGGTGCGCGGATCGAACAGGTTCAGCAGCGCCATTTCCGAGGGCAGCCCGAGCGTATAGTTATTGACGTAATCGCCGACGATTTTTACCCCGGCGAGTCCCAGCGGTTCGATATAACCGCGCAGCACGTTAAAGTGGCCGTTAAACGCTTTATCGGGAATTAAATGCATGCGCGGTTCAATGACTGTTTTTTTCTCTCCCTGTGCCCGCAGCCCGTCCTCCACCGCCGTGAGGATTTCTGTATCCGTGAGCTTCAGTTGGTCAACGTCGGGGCCGTTTAGCCAGGTTAAATGGATGGGTTGAGTCATAAATTTCTCTCACTGGTAACATGGTTCGCATCGGGTCGTACGTGGGTGAAAAGCCGCTGGCGAGTTAATACGCCAACGGGCGCGCCGCATTTGGTGACGGTGATGCTGTCGGCGCGCCGGGAAAGCATCAGCGCCAGCGCGTCTTTCAGGGTAGCGTTGACGTCAAGCCGTTGTGGGTGGTCAGCGCTCAGAGACGTTTCCATCGCCTGGGCTACCGGGGTAATAGCAAGAAGTTTCAGCGCCGCATCGCTGCCGACAAAAGCCGCGACGAACTCATCTGCCGGGGCCGAGAGCACTTCAGCGGGCGGGGCATACTGGCACAGGCGTCCTTCGCGCATAATGGCGATGCGATCGCCCATTTTGATGGCCTCATCAAGATCGTGAGTGACGATAATCACCGTCTTTTTCACGCGTTGCAGAATCTGCTTAAACTCGGTCTGTAATCGCCCGCGAACCAGCGGATCGATGGCGCCGAACGGTTCATCCATCAGCATGACCGGCGGGTCCGCCGCCAGTGCGCGGGCAACGCCCACCCGTTGCCGCTGACCACCGGAAAGCGCGGCAGGAAATCGACTGGCGTATTGCCGGGCATCCAGCCCGACCAGCTCCAGTAATGTTTCCACTCGCGCCTGAATACGCGAGGCGCTCCAGCCCAGCAGGCGCGGCACCGTGGCGATGTTGTCGGCGACGGTCATATGCGGGAACAGTCCGACGTTCTGAATAACGTAGCCGATATGCCGACGCAGCATCACCGGATCTTCCGTTGCGACGTCGCGCCCATTTACCCGGACACGCCCGGAAGTGGGTTGTTCCAGCCGGTTGATTAAGCGCATGGTGGTGGTTTTACCGCAGCCGGAAGGGCCAATCAGGGCCGTGGTGGTTCCCTCTTCAAACGTCATGGAGAGATCGTCAAGCGCTTTACGCGGCGAACCAGGATAAATTTTGCTAATATTTTCCAGTGTAATCATTGTATTAGCCCTTACGTCGGCTGAGAATACAGGCGCTCAAGCAGGGCGAAAAGCGCTTCGATAGCCACAGCGAGCAGAATAATCGGCACCGCGCCGACCAGCAGGCGCGACATGTCCATGATGGCAATGCCGGTGGTGACAAAATCCCCCAGACCGCCGCCACCGATAAATGACGCCAGAGCCGCGCCGCCGACAACCTGTACGGCGGCGGTACGGCAGCCGGCGAGAATGCCGGGAGCCGCCAGTGGCAGTACGATTTTGCCTGTGACCTGCCAGGGCGTGAGTCCCATGCCGTGCGCCGCTGAGAGCGTATCCGGGTTCACGGACTGAATGCTGGTGCAGGTGTTGAGCAAAATCGGCGGCACGGCCAGCACCACCAGCGCGACGACTGAAGGCAGCAGGCCAATACCGAGAAACGGCATGATCGCCGCAAGGATCGCCAGACTTGGGATCGTCCGCAGCGTGCTGGCGCCGCTGGTGATGATAAAAGCGAGGCGAGGGATGTTCGCGATCAGCACGCCCGTCGGGATAGCAATAATCAGGGCGATGCTGAGCGCCAGCCCGCACATCATCAGATGCTGCCACACTGCCTGCCAGAACAGCGGCTGGTTATCCAGCACCCATAGCCATGCCTGGGTTATCATTGGTCTCTCCCCTGTAAAACGCGCCGCTGTAGCCGGACAAAAAACAGATCCGCGCCGATCGCCAGCAGCGACGTCAGGCCGCCGCCGATAAATATTTTCTCTGGATAGCGCTGATCCAGCCCGGCGAGAATAATTGCGCCAAGTCCACCGGCGTTGATATATGCCGCGACCGTAGCGATGCCGATAAGCGTGGTGGTGGCAATGCGCAGTCCGGTGATGATGAACGGTAGCGCCAGCGGCAGTTCCACTTCGCGCAGATTGCGCCAGGCGCCATATCCCATTCCGCGCGCCGCTTCGCGGACGTCCAGCGGAATGGCATGAAAACCGGTGGCAATATTGCGGGTCAGGATCATCAGCGCATAGGCTGTCAGCCCGACAATCGCCGGGAGCATTCCGATGCCGAGCCACGGGATGAGCAGTGCGAATAGCGCCAGCCCTGGAATGGAAAAAATCATGCCGGTGACCGCCATCACCAGCGCATACAGTCGCGGGCGGCGGGCGGTGGTAATGCCGAGAAACAGTGAAATAGCGAACGCCACCAGCATTGCGGTGCCGACCAGTACCAGATGCTGCCAGAGTGCCAGCAGAATGTCGTCATAGTGTCGCGTCGCCCAGCGCATCAGGAGGTCTCCAGCAATACGGCCTGGCCTGCAAGCCATTCCGGCTGCATTATTGCGTCGGCCAGAACGGAAATATCGCCAGCGCTGGCGCGATCTTCATCCAGCGGCGCCACCCGAGCGCGAATCTTGTCGTGTAATGCCGTTGCATAGCGTCCTGGCCGTGGCGACGCCTGAAGATCCAGCGCCTGCGCGGCGACTAGCAGTTCAATGGCCACCAGATAGCGCAGGCTTTCCAGTAGTCGTGTGGTTTTGGCGACCACCCCCATTGCCTGCGAAGCGTAATCTTCAATCCGATCGGCTACCGGCATCGTCAGCGGGGAGAGCGGCTGGGCATGATGGGCGATATCGCTGACCAGCGCGGAAACCGTTTTTTGCAGCGTGGCGAAGCCTGTCTGCCCGGCGTGGCGGGTGAGAAAACGCGGCAGGCCGCTGGCGGCGGGTGACATCAGTTTCATGATGCGTTCGCCGCTGCATGCGGCATGGCGGGCGAGAGCCAGCCCGAGGCTTTCCAGCGCCAGCGCCAGATGTGTGGCATCAAAATTGGCATTTGCCAGAACCTGTTCAGACTCAGCCAGCAGGCCGGGATTGTCGTCGGCGCTGTTGAGTTCCAGTTCCACCGCCGCGCGGGCATTCAGCCAGGCATGGCAAACGCAGGCCAGCACCGGCGCGACGCAGCGGAAGCTGAGCGGGTCCTGCAACGAACGCGCGCTGCCGGGCTGGAGTAGCGGGCTGCCTTCCAGCAGCGCCAGCAGATACGCGGCGGTCTTAGCCTGTTGCGGTGCGGGGCGCATCCGTGCCGCCCAGGGCGTCAGCGGCGAGATATTAGCGCGAAACGCTTCAAACGAGAGCGCGATAGCGCCCGCGTGAGCGTTCATAAGCCGGGCGGCGTCGTGCAGCAGCAGCGCGGCGAGGCCAACGCTGGCGGCGTTAGACGACACCAGCGCCAGCCCGTCTTTTCCACGCAGCGGCGCAGGCGTCAGACCCGTCTGGTTCAGCAGTGCGGAGACTGGCGCCACCGTACCCTGATATTCCGCTTCGCCATCGCCGATGAGCGCGCATCCGATATGCGCCAGCGGCGCGAGATCCGCTTCGCCGATAGATCCGATAAGCGGAACGCGCGGATGGATGCCTTCGTTGATAAAGGCCAGCAGCGTCTGCGCCACGGGCAGAGAAATACCCGATGCGCCCTGCACGAAACCCGCAAGACGCGCCAGCATGATCGCGCGAACCTGTGCGGGCGTTGCCTGCTGGCCGACGCCGACCGCCCGCGCCAGCGGGATCCGTCGCTGAATCGCCTGTAGCAGATCCTCATCGTGACGGTCATTTTGCGTGTGCAGCAGCGTCGTATCGACATTAGCGCCAAGCCCGGTGGTGACGCCATAGATATGCTTTCCGGCGCTGATGCTGTGCAGCAGAAAATCAAAGGACGCGCTGATGGCCTGCTGCGCCTGCGCCCCCAGCGCGACAGTCTGCCCGCAGTCAGCAACAGCTCGCACGTCATCAAGCGTGAGCGGCGCGTCGCCCAGAAAAAGTGTCGTTGTCACGGTCGTACCCTATTTAATTACGCCTTTTGCGCGCAAAAAGTCTTCCGCCACATCGCGCGGTTCTTCTTTATTCTTTTCCACTTCCGCATTCAGTTTTTGCATCGTGGCGTTATCAAGCAACTGGCTGATGTTATTTAAAATGTCGCGAACCTGGGGATGTGCCTGTAGTGCTGTATCGCGCACGACCGGCGCAACTTCGTAGGGAGGAAAGAGGTGTTTATCGTCTTCCAGTGCGACATACTGGTTTTCCGCGATTTGCCAGTCGGTTGCGAAGCCGTTTGCGACGTCTATTTGCCCGGCAGCAAGGGCGTCGTAGCGCAGGCCGACTTTGGCAAACTGGCGGAAAGCTTTAAATTTAATGCCGTAGGTCTGCTCCAGCCCTTTCAGGCCGTCCTGACGGTCGCCAAACTCCGCACCTGCGCCGATGGTCAGTTCCGGCGCGGCTTTGGCGAGATCGGAGAGCGTTTTCAGGTGGTATTTCTCTGCGGTTTGTTTGCTCACCAGCAGTGCGTAGCCGTTGTTCACGCGGGCTGGTTGCAGCCAGGTGAGATGATATTGCTGCTGGTAGGCGTCGCTGACCTGCTTAAACACCTGTGCGGCATCGGAGGAGGGCTTTCCTTTGACCACTGCGCTGAGCGCCGTACCGGTATATTCCGGGTACATATCAATTTCGCCTTTCAGCAGCGCGGCGTGGGCGATTAACGTCCCGCCCAGGTTTGTTTTGCGTTCAACGGAAAGCCCGGATTGCTCCAGTGCCTGGGCATAGATTTCCGCCAGAATATATTGTTCGGTAAAGTTTTTGCTGCCCACAACGAAATCCGCTGCCTGCGCCTGCGCTGCGAACAACCCCAGCGCCAGCCAGGAGGCTGCCAGTTTGTTTTTTATGCTCATCCCCGTTTCCCCGCAAAGAAATGCATGAATTTACTTGTATATACAAACCAGCGAAGCTAGCAGCATATTGACGGCGCATGAAATAGGGATTCGTTCTTTCTTATAACGAAACTTTAAATGTTTACTATTTGGCTGACTTCTCCATGATGTGCCGTTTATTGATGCTGATTACAATATGGATAATGGGTTCGAACGTGTGAAACCGTAAATTTCAGGGAAGGGAGTTGTATTATGGAAAGGCGTAAAGCCATTTTTTGATAATGGCTTAGTCAATGGGGAATACCCGCTTACCCCGCTAAATGATGAAGGGTAAAGACCCGATTGCCGCAGAATGTATACGCAGGCCGGAGAGCAGGCTCCTGAATGTTATTCACCTATCGGTTGATAACCCTGCCATTCTGGTTGGTCACGACGTCCTGTCGGGCAGGGTGTCAGATGAATAAATAGCCCGCCTACCTTTTCAAGTAACAGGCAATCATCGACATCCTTCAGATTGTCTTTATGTTGCTGTTCAACGCCGCAGAGCAACGTTTGTAGTGCATTCTTTCTGGCCTGTTGTGCGTCTTGCGCGACAAAAAGATCAAATTCATGTAATTCAGCTAACGTATCAGGCCGATATCTACCAACGTTAACAAAAAATAACCTGTTCGCCGTTGGGGAGGGTTCAGGAGAGAGTGTGACAGAATAGCCATTCACCCACGTAATACGGCTGTAACCATCAATGTGAATCTTATCCTTGTCACCAAACCATGCTTCTCTTAGCGCAGGCCAGGCGTCTTGTGGCTCGTTGGCTGCGACAAACTGAATATCGTGTACTTCGATATTGGATTTACCGGCATTTCCACCGATATAAAACATATACAGGTTCATGGAAACTCTCTTTTAGCATTGATGTCGTTATGCATTTGACTACATAACGATTGTGGTCGCAACCTGATAAACAATATCGGGAGTCTGGGTATCCCCGGTATCAAAGCGTACCAGCATCGCCAGACAAGTTTCAGACGGGGCTCAGTGCCGTTGAATGGTCTTAACGGCGGAGAGTGCCGGGTGGATACATAAGTAATTTTGGCTGCTCAGTAATCCCATCTTTTTTAATGCCGACCTCTTGTAGTAAGAGACCGTTTTTTCAGAGATGTTTATTGCGCTGTACATTCGTTTCACATTCCCGGCGCGGACTAACTCGCTGAGAATAAAAAACTCTTTGTCAGTGATGGTGTTACTTTCCGTATTTTTTCTATTTGAAATAGCTATCAGAATATCGTTTAATTCTGATAATGTTTTGTTTTTATTGAAGTAATATACACCGTACTGGCAAAAGAAATGGCGACGGGAATGCAGGCCTGACGGTGATATGCACAGCGTAACCTTACTAAAGAAAAAGGTTATTAACCTGTCGAGTAAACCCGGCTCTCTGACGGAGAGCAACACAACGGTATCTTTTGATAGCGAAAAAGAGGTGGTTAGCGTGAAACGTTCAAACTCGGCAGCATCGCTTAAAAAAATGCTCTCAACACGCGTACCTGACTCTTTCATCCCTTTCGATATACCCGTCAGATAATAGACGTCATCAGACACTATCACTATTTTCAACTTCATTTGAATCCCTTTTTTATATTTGAAATATGCTGGTTTCCTTAATATTTAAATCGTTATTACGAATGATTCTCGCTCATCAACGGGCCAGAGAAATCCCTGGGCATAATGTACGTCGCTCTCCGAAATAAAGCGGTGCTGGTATTCGTTTTCAACGCCTTCCACCAGAACATGATCCGTCAGGTATTCCACCTGTCTTACCAGCGTTGTCATTGCTGAGGTATCCTGTTCAGCGGATATTCTCCAGAGTTCATGTTTATCAATCTTAATCCCATCAAAGCGAAAGGGGAGTTGCGCAATTAACGGAATATGCCTGACATAGAGATCGTCCAGCCAAAGTTGAGTATTAAAAGCGCGCATTAGGGTCAGAATTGCATCAATATGCAGCACAAGTTGCGGAAAATAAGACTCGCTTTGCTGGCAATCAATTTCAATGACCTTTGGGCCGGGTAACATGGCAAGAATCGATCTGAGCCACACCAGATTCATAAGCAATGGAATCGTAATATTCAAAAATAAAATGCCATTGCGATCGTGCTGATTTGCTACTCCCGTGCATATCTGTTCCTGAACAATATGTGACAGGAGTTCTGGCGAAACAGAGCGGAAAAATAGCTCTGGATCTGCCCCTTCCGGCTGGCAGAGCACCTCACCGCCAATCCGTCTACCGGTCTGGACATGAATGATAGGTTCGATACGGCACATGAGTTTCATAATAATGGCATATCCTTTTTAATTATAAACGGTGCATCGGGCTTTTCTGGGATTAATTAAATCGGTCGCGATAAGATATGCTTGCACTTTTTAGTGGATTACTGTTTATCGCTTTCAGCATTTTTATGTGTTCATTTTTAGTGCTTAGATGCAGCTTTTTATTGATCTTTTTGATGTAGTAAAAAAGCGTGTGATAGCGTTTATTTATTATTTTTGCGATGTCATGGGTAGGCGTGCTGTGGGCCAGTTCGGTCAGAACGGTCCATTCAATGTCGTCAAAAGAATCCGGCTGTTCTATTTCAGCCATGAGATCGTTAATGTACTGGCTGTAAAAAGCCTCATCCAGCCAGCAGGCATGAACGGCATGATTAAGCTCGGACATGGGTTCATACTTAGAAACGATATTGATATAATGAAAACTTCGCAAAACCTGAAGCAGGTAACTGTTACGCGTAAAAGTAAACACCGTTAAGCGAATGCCAGGATAGTTTATCTGCATATCATAAATGAAATTAAGCGCCTCCAGCGCACTCTCCTCCAGCGTAAAAACTTCCATGACGACATTATCAATAATATGGTTTTCTATTTTGTATTTTGCTTCTCTGAATGTCGGGCTGGTGTGTAGTACCAAAGGGTTGATCAGGTGTTTGCAAAGAAAATTAATCATATAGTTATCGGTATCAATAATTAACGTTGAATGGAGCGGCTGCGTAACGCTATTTAATGACTTGACAGAGTTTTCTATCATAACTAAATCAAATCTTGCAGTGGAAGGATTACAGGATGAGTCCTCACTGCTGAGATAAAGAAATTGATCGTTCTGTAGTGTACGCATTATATTTTTCGATCCGCATATCGTTTACAATAATGACAAGATGTAAAATTTAACTGTAACTATTTATAAAATAAGAAAATAATAGTGATACTATTAAAACACACCATGATAAGGCGTTGATATACACTTCATCCTTCAGGCTGCCTCTTTGTTGGCTGCGCTCATTCACCCCTGTCACGTACTACGTGTACGCTCCTGGGACTCATTCACTTGCCGTCTCGATGCTTCTCAAATGATTTTGTGTATAAATATCTTTCTTTTTTTGTTGAGGCTTCTGATTATTTCAGTAGATGACTATTCTGTTTCTCGCCTTTTATCATGGGTAAATGATGTTTACTTTCGCCGTGGTTTGTATTCTGCCTTCCGTCGGTTTTGCACCATAGATGTAATAATATGCTCTCAGTGGAATATCAAAATTGCTTCCCCACTGCGCAATCTTATAGAGCTCATACTCGCTGGTAATATTACCTGCGGTAAGCTCTGTCTGGCTGATGGCAATTTTTTTACTGGTATCGGCACGCATAATTCGCACCCCAATATTCCTTGCCGTTCCCTGGGTGTTTTTCAGGGTGTATTTATCCGTATCGACGCTGGCGCTACTGAGATAAAACTGAATGGTGCGTGTGCTCATGCCTTCTAACAGGTCGCTGCATTCGGCATGCAGAGTGAAGTTTTCATAAAACTGCGCTTCCTTTCCTGCGGATATCAGGCTGGTAAGATCGGTTTCCGGTAGCGTGACCGTCGTATCCGGGATGCTACAGGTGCTGACATGAGGACGATAATTGATCGTGATATTCTGGTAGAACAGGCGTTTCTCTTCGTCAGAACCGATAAGGCCTAATATCCATTTAATGAATTCGGCTAAATTAACGCCGGGAAACCAGAAATCGATACCTGAAGCATCAACAACGGATATAGCGTGAGCAAGAGTAATACTGGTTGCGTCCGGGCCAACGTTATAGACATAGGCCGGGTTGGCGCCGCTCGGTACGCTTTTGAGTAACTTAGCCTTATAGGTATAGACCACGTTATTCAGCGAAGTACCGGGAATATAACTTTCTCCAGAGCGACTATAGTCTTTTTTCGTGGGTACAATATTGCCGATGGTGAATTGCAATACATAGTTACCATAATTGATATAGGCCGTGCTGTTGGCCATTTCAGAGATAATGGCAACACGGTTAGCATAACCAATCCATTCGCCGGTACAGCTAAACGTACCGGATGACAGCGACAGGTTCTGCGAACCTGTGGTTTCGCTGCTGAGGGAAAGTGAATCCAGGTTGAGCACCAGATTGCTCTCTTTTTGCGCGCCGGAATCGCTTGTACAGGAGGCCTGTACGCCATAGCTTATCGATCCCAGTAGCCAGGCAAGAATTAACGTTATTGTACGCATAGTGATTTTCATCCTCTGCTCCTGCCATTAGCGGCAAATATTTATCTGACCATCGTGGGTCGGCTGGCTAATAACACAGCTTTGGCGGCCGTCACTGCTGGTTTTGATATGTAAACGTGACGGGAGCTGTTCCGTTTTCAGGTACAACATTCCTCCCTGGGCGACATATCCGACGCTGGCGCCAGCATCGTCAAAAATTTCGGTGCCGAAGGGGAGAGGGCGCCCGTTAACGGCCCGTGCTGGCAACATGAACTGCCGCCGTTGGTCGGTATCGAAGCGCACATAGGTGACGGAACCCGCATAAGGCACCACTTCCTGGATATTGCCTTTCAGCTCAACGCCTTCCTTCATATGGGTGGTATCTAACTGGATTCGGTTTTTACGGTACGGGGACAGGTAAGGAACCAACGCTTTCCCGGCGGTATTCGTGGTGCGTGTGCCGTCGCCGCCCAGCGTGGCCCCTTGAGCGCCTGGCGCGTCGATAATTGCGAAGGTATCGCCCAACTGGCTGGACGTCAGCAGGCCGCCCCGATAAGCCACCAGGCTACCGCTGGCTCCCGCGCCGATCTGACGATAGTCTCCTGACTCGCTATAGCTGCCGTTTAAGGTGGTAAACGCAGTGCGATAGCTCAGGCTGCTGCTGGCCGAGTTATTTCCACCGCGACGGTTGCTGCCGCTGACGCTATAGGTCGCCTGATTAAATTCGCCTGCGGTTCCGCTGATCCCCACGTTCGTGTCGGAATAGCCGTCACGATTAAATGTAACGCTGCTGTTGAGGAAAACGGGCCGTTCAAAGAGACTCAGGGGCACCGAGAATGTGAGGTAATAACGTCGCTCTTCGCGCTGATTATCGTTACGCATGCTGCTGGCTGAGAGGGTATAACTTACGGCGCCAACGTGGTTGGAATACCCCAGTTGATACTCTTTTGTTGTGCCATGACCATTCCAGTAGTCCCGCCAGGTTCCTGATAAGTAAAGGGAACCCAGTTCCTCACCCAGAGACTGGCTCAGGTTGATATTAAAGGTGTTTTTCTGGCGCATATATCTGGCATTAGGGCTGTCAGCGTTCTCTTTTTGCCAGTTGTGCAAAGCGATTGCATCATTGAAGCTGTAATAGTTTTTCGTGGAATAGCGATACGCCGCCAGCGCAAAGTTCGTCCCGGTGACATTGAAGAAACGGCTAAAGGCGACTTTGTAACTTTGCCCACGGACTTTTTTATCTGCCGGAATTTGCGTTTGTGACTGTGTGACGTCAAAAGACAGCGCGCCAAACGGGAGATTAAGGCCGCTCCCGAGAAGAAACGCGTTATAGTCTTCGCTGTAAATTACCCCGGTATAACCGGTGATCAGGTTATTGATCCCGTATTGATAGCTGCCCTGGGCAAACTGGGGGCGATAGCGGCTTTCTTCCGTGCGCGCTTCCCCCAGCAACAGACCATATTTCCCAATCCCTTCTTGCAGCATGTTTGGCACCGAAGAAAAGGGGACGATGAAACTGCTGGTGCGCCCGTCTGCTTCAATGACTTCGACATTCAGATCGCCGCCTGAGCCGGTAGGAAGGATATCCGCAATTTCAAACGGGCCAGGCGACACGTTTTTCTGATAAATAACCTGCCCGTTCTGACTAATTTTAACCAGCGCGTTAGACTGTGCGACGCCGCGTACAATCGGGGAAAAGCCCTGCTGAGAATCGGGTAACATGCGCATATCTGTGCCCATGCTGACGCCGCGAAAACGCAAAGAATCAAAAAGATCGTTGCTGGAATAGCTGTCGCCCATGCGGATGATCGATTTAAGCGCAGCGATCCCGCGCTCAACGTAGCGTGTATTGTTTGTCCATGATCCTTCCACGCCCTTGCTTTTGTTATAGCTGGAGCTATCGCGAAATTGCCAGCCAAACGCATTCAGCCCGCTGTTTAACTGGAAATAGGCGTTTTCCTGATTGCGTCCTCCGCCTTTGGCTTCGTTGTAGTTATAGTTGGCATTGTATCCCAGCATCAGCGCCGGAATGCCTTCATCCCAAAAGACGGGATCGACATAACCGCGCAGCGTCTGGCGAATATACGCCTGGGGAATGGTCAGACGCAGCGACATATCGGCCGCATTGACTTTCATACTGCCTCCGTGCAGTAACGTATTCACATCCACTCGCTCGCTGGCGCTATTTGCGGCAGGGACTATTGAGGGAAGAAGCCCAAGCTGGGCAATATTCTCATGCTGGAAAAACGTTCCTTTATCCGTGATATAAACGGGAAGGCGGCCTTTCCACTCCTCGTTAATAAAAACATCAAACGGGTATTCACCAGGAGGAAGCGCAGAGGCACGATAAAAACGCGACATATCGGCATTTTTAGAGTCACCGGCTAAAAAGTCAGTATTGAAAGCCACGGCATACGCCCGACTATAAATAGACATCATCGCCAGTATTGGCAATAAACATGCGTATTGACTCTTTTTACCAGCCATTGCCATCCCCATTCATTTGGACATTATTATATTATTTTGTGGTGAATGAATATTTTTGATATGAACCGTAATCATCAACTAACAGAATATCCAAAGCCTGCCCCGATAAAACCGCCCCTGTCGTGGGTATTGTCAGTGTTGACAATGGCGCAATCATTTTCGGTTCGCCAGTAAGAGATTTACCTCGTGAACTCATTGTGGCAATCGATGCGAAATAAGGAGCCCGGTTTGTGGCGACAAGTTGATTACCCTGCGCGCTAAACGATAAATACTTATGTAAATCGCTGGCCGGAATCGTGAGTTCGGTCGGGCGATAAAATAATTTGATGCGCGACTTAATGGCGATTTGCATCGTGTTTTTGCCATCAAGATTTTCCTGTTTTGGCGGAATATCCAGCACATTCAGGTAATAAACGGATTCCCTGTCCTGAGGCAGCGCGTTGGCTGAACCGGTATAGCGAATGCGCAGCTGCTGGCCGCTACCGCCTTCAACTTTCACCACTGGCGGCGTCAGCAAAAAGGGAACCTGAGCGGTTTCTGGCGTAGAGTCTGGATTACCTTCGTCTATCCAGGCCTGAATTAACGCCGGACTGTTGCCACGGTTAATCAGCTGAACCGTTGTTTCTTTTTGTTCTTCAGGATAGATAACCCTGGTATTGCTAATAATAACATTCGCCAGACTGCTAAAGCTGAAGGCAATAAGCGTTAGAAAAATGAGAGAACGTTTCATATTAACCTGAAAAAAGAGAGCCTAATCTAATCAATATACCTGGTCGCGTTTATTTTCTCTCTTCCCTCCTGAATTACAGGTACAAGAATACCTCACCAGAAGGTGAAAATAATTCGCGAATACAATAAGTCAATAATGACGGATCAGGCTCTTTATTTATATGAGTAAATTAACCCGTTGCTTATAAATACGCGACGGTATAAGTCAGCATGGTGTTAACGGCACCGGTATCGGCAGCGTCTGAACCGACTTTATAGTAGTTCGCATACAGATCGACAGTGGCGCTATCACCTTCAACATTCGTATCAAGGTTAGTATGCAGGTTCAGCGGCGTCTGGCTATTGGCCAGCGTGCTGAGTGCGATACCCACGTTTTTCTTCGTGCCGTCGGTTCTCAACTGTGTGTTGTTCAGATACAGACCATCGTTAGAAATACTGTCTGAACTCAGGATCAGATTCAGGGTATTTTTATTTCCCGCGCCATCGTCCTGCCCCAGGGAAGCAGAAGTACAGCCGGTAAATTCCAGAGTAAATTGTTTACGGTTTTTCTGGATCAGACCTGCGGTAGATGCATCGCTAACGGCGATGGGATCTAATGGAATCGTCAGGTCAGCAGAGTTTCCGCCGTTAATTGTACAGGTTGTATCAGTAACCTGGCCGGTAAAGGTGATAGTACCGCCAGAAGCCTCGGTTGCAGCGCTGACATTAAAGGCTGCGAAGGATGACGCGATAACGAAAGAAGAGATAGCGAGCTTTTTCATTGATATTAACTCCAGTATGTTTGCTCCCGTCCTGGGGACGAACATTTCATGTCACAAAACCGTCCTGGTCTTGCTGTCTACATCCGTAAAATCCCTGAAAACGGAAAAATGGAGCCTGCATCATTATTTCCATCAGGTTAGGTGATGATCCTAATTGATGTAACACAATCTTAAAATATCAGTTTAAGAATTTACTTAAATTAAGTGTATAAGTCTGCTGTTTTGGTTTTTTTTCTTGTTTATCAGCATATGGCACTGATCGTGTAACTGAGATGTAACTTTAAATTTTAAAATTCTTATAAAACGAAAGGTAAAATGGAAAAAATCTGATGCTTACATTCAGTAATATTGATTTACACAATCAGGTAACGACAAAAAAAGAGAATATTTTGCGCACTAATGTTATATTTATAAAGAAAAGTAGTTAAATGTTCTTTATTTGTTTTGTTTTTGTTTCATTGTTCGGGGTGAATTATTTTAATTAATAAGATTTATTAAAATGAAAGTGGGTGAAGAGGATGAGCAAAAGGGATAAAAACGCCCAGGCATGCAATATAAAATGGCGTTTTAATAAAAAGGAGAGCGGAGGGGGATTGCTGCTTATTCTTGCAGGTACGCACTGACGCTAACTAAATAGCGCAATGGCAGGGGAGCAGAGTGTACGGCTTTGCCATATGGGGACTGTTATATACCGCAAACTCCGTATTTTTATAGGCGGGGCTGCGTTCTGTCGTTGCATTCCGGTCTTTATCTGTCCCTTAATTCGCTCCCGATCACCGCAGACTTCCCAGCATTTTATCTTCTTCGGCGCCGCTGATTAACCGGGTTAATTCCTGACAGGCAGCAATACGGCCATTTTCTAATGTGAAACAGGCAAAGACTTCGGTTTGTGCCTGTTCGCCGTTCGTTTTGATGACGGTCACCAGGTGATGGGTCAGAACGTGATTGCCCTGCTGAGCGATGGCCAGAATGTTCACCTTCATGGTACGAGTAACCTGTTTTAGTTTTGCCATGTGCGTGACGAAGTTATCGTAATCAAGGTCGATGCCATTTACCGTCTGGCGATAATCGGGCGTGAAAAAAAATTCGATAGTGTGTTCATCGTGCCCGGGCCGGGAAATAACGGCATCAAGCGCCTGAGCAATGCGTTGCATCATATTTTCCAATGTTCTCTTCCTTATCGTGATTGCGTACAGGGAAGATTACCCTCAGACTGAAGCGGCAAAGTAACCGTAGTAAGACAATAAATACGCTAAATCGGCCATGATGATAGAAAACATTCAACCTTTACATCACTCCTCTAAGCATACGACTCAGTGGCACCATCACCCTGGCGGGCAGTTGTACTGGATCACGCGTGGCATGGTGATGGTCGAAACGGAACAAGGGCAGTGGGCGTTGACGCCCGGTTCGGTAGGGTGGATTCCGCCGTCGTTACCCCATTGCGCGTGGATGCCGGTGAGTGCATATGGCGCCAGTCTGCACTTCAGCGTGGAATATTGCGGGGTCTTTCCCTCCTCACCGTGCGTTCGGGCAGCGTCGCCTTTTTTACTGCTGTTGCTTGAGAAAATTTGTGGGGAGGGAACCATCGGAGAGCCTTCAGAGCGGCTGGCTCACCTGTTGCAGGTTATGGTCGATGAGATTCGCTATGCTGATGCGCTCTCTTCACAATTGATCCTTCCCGACGACAGAAGGGTCAGACAGATTGCGCAAAAAATACTGGCCGACAGGGCCTATACGCTGAGTCAGGCAGAGCTGGCGAAACAGGCCGGGCTGAGCGTCAGGACGTTGAGCCGCCTTTTTATACAGCAGACGGGATTAACATTCGGTCAGTGGAAGCAAAAAGCGAAAGTCATTTTGTCTCTGGAATATTTACTGCGCGGAGAGCCTGTCAGCCTTGTCGCGCAATTAGCGGGTTATGAGAATGTGAGTGCATTTATTGCCGTGTTCAGGCGTTTTATGGGAATGACGCCAGGGCAGTTCTATCTGCGTTTCGGTCATGGTACGAATGTGGTTTAAAAAAAGGTCGCATAAATAGAGTCACTTATGCGACAAGGCACACGGAGTCAGACATCCCTGCCTGTATAATAGAATCTTATGATTTGTTCTTCGTTTTCTCCAGAATGACGCCTTCCAGAAAAATAATTCTGTTTTCCAGCAGATTAATATAATCCTTCATCAGGACATTTTCTTGTCGCAACGTTTTAAAGACATTAATTTTTAAGTTAAGGTCGTGGTCTATTTTATTTCTTCCTGTTTTTTTTATGTTTAACAGTTCCCTTTCCATAAATATTCCTTATGCTTATAAGGTTATGCCTTTATTTCTTGTTGCTCATATTTATGCTGTGTAATTATCTTGTCAAGATTATTATTTTTTCTCATTGGATTTAAGATGCAAGGACAATGTACCGGAGAGAATAAATGAGACTCTGGACTCAGGCGGTTCTGTTTACATTGATGTATTACGCTTTTATCAGTGTTGACATGTTATCAGTTAGTTGTTTATATAACATATATTTTACAGGGAAAAGTTCATAATTGTGATATGGTCACTTGAACTCTTTTTTATTAGACTGCATGTCTTTCATTTTTTTGCTTATTTAGCACGCTCATACAGATCTTTTCTAAACTTTACCTGATGTGCGCCTGTCTTCTTCTTCCTGAAAAGACGTATAATTGTGAAACACAATTCGTACAAGGATAATAATTATGCCGAAAATCATTCAGTCTTTATTATTATTTATTGCACTAAGTAATATCTCAATGGCATCGACGCAGGAAACGGCGTTTTTGGCTGAACGCGGGCTGGCGGGAAAATCGGTTGAGCAAATGGTGGATGCTATCGATCAAAACCCTCAGGCGCGTCCTTTACCGTATACCGCTTCTGTGACCAGCACGGATCTGAAACTGTCGGCGAATGGCGAAACGTACACCTTTCCGCTGGGTGAGAAATTTTATCTCTCGCTGGCGCCTTATGAATATCAAACCCATCCCTGTTTTAACCACAGTCTTTCAGGTTGCCAGGGAGAAATGCCGGACAGCTGGTTTGATGTGAACGTGACAGATCGGAACGGTACGGTGTTGATACATAAGAAAATGAAAAGTTATCAGAATGGCTTTATCGGGTTATGGCTGCCGCGTAACACTGAGGGGATGATTGAAATCAGTCATGAGGGGAAAAAAGCGGCTTATTCGTTTAAAACCGCGAATGACAGTCAGACTTGCCTGACCGACCTGCAATTACGCGCTGCCTCGTAAAGGGATAAACAGCCTGAAGAGATGACTGACGATGTGCTGCATTCTTCGCCAGTCTCTATCTTCAGGGCGATTCCCTTGCCGGTGACTCAGCCCCGCATCGGGTGCGAATCACGTATCATGTAATGGTGACTTCTTTTCGGATTTTGTTTTGAAATTCCGTAGACAGCGATTTAAATTGCGCTCGCTTTTCTGTCAGTGTGGTAATGACTTTATTGCTGCTGGTACATCTGCCGTAGATAAAGTCAAAATAGATAGAGCAGTTTGAAACTTTACACAGCGTATTATAATCATCCTGTAGATGCGGAAAGTAAATAGATATTAATGCTTTTATTTTAGAGTAAAGTTTGCTGTCGCCGCTTATTGTCGGTTGTGTTATCGGCGTTTCTGTGGCGCTTTTACTCTTCACTTTTGTAATGAAAAACTCAATGGTGGATATTCGATACGTATGCCATTCGATTTCCATTGCTAACAGCTCCTCATATTTTTGCAGAATTTTATTATTCTGATCCTCTTTCCTTTTGAGTTCCAACCCATCCATTATTTTTTGTTCTATTTTAGCTTCGGCTTTCAGAATGAGTATCCATCCTCCAGACAGCGCCAGGATGCAGCCAATTATGATTAAGGAGATAATAAATATTATGTCCATACATCAGACTCCTTCATTTGTTATTTTGCTCAAATTGCCTGAGTACCATTGCGACACAATCCGGCCTGTACTTAAATCTTATGTTGTATGATTGCTATAAATTTTGTTGATATTTTAAAAAATAGATGCAGAGTTAGCTGATATGTTTCATTAAGTCAAATCAGATCGCCTTGTCAATGTGTAAATAAAGTATTTGTTTTCTGTTCAAGCGTAAGGTTTTTGATTTTTCTTATTTCTGTTAGACATGAGGCAGAGTATTAGTAATTCTCTTAGGGCGTTAATGGACGAACATACAACAAAAGGAGTTTGTTATGGAGTGGAGCGTCGAAAATAACCTGGTGTGCCCGACAACGGGAACCGCCTTTGCGCTGACCAGCGGAGCGGAAAATCTTAAGTTCATTCTGTGGTATAAGGGCGATTATTTTTTACGCACAGGTTCCGTTATCTCCCCGGAGGATTCAGGCGTCCTGGCGAACGGGAAAAAAAGAAACATCAAAATCCTGCACGTTTTCCCCTACAGCAATGCGTTATGGGCCTCTTTTCATAACCGAATTGACTGCCCGGGAAATGGCGTTGTTACCATCAATCACTGTGCGCGACAGCAGCGGTGCGTATTCACGCTTTGTCCGTATGGCGCGAGGACTGTCACCGGATAAAATAATTTATGGCGTGACTATTCTGGCATCGCAGAACGTCGTCGTTACATGCAGATTGGGTATCCATCCTTTTTATTGCTGTCATTTAAGACGGGCCGGTTTTGTGTCGCCTGAACACAGAGTGCCCTGAGTAGAAAAGAAGCGACCTGATATGTCTTTAAGGTTTATAACAAAATCAGATAAAAGAATCCTTACAGCTTCTGTCTTTCTGTTTTTTCTGGTATTTGCCAGCGTGCTGTGGCTGGAGTTAACGAGCGTACAGCAAAGTAAGCAGGCGCTGCTGCAATCTGAGGTCAAAAGTCTGGCTTTTGTCGTCGATAAAGTATTAGGCGATGCCCGACTGGCGATTGCGCAGGCGCAACCGTTACTGGGTCAGCCCTGTAATACGACACTGGAAAAAAAGCTCAATATTATCCCCACACGCTACCCGCATCTTCAGTCGCTTAACTTTACGCAGGGCAATACGATTTATTGTTCCTCGCTACTCTACAACAAAGGGTACACCCTGAGTCCTGCTCTCTCTTTACAGCAGGGCATAAGGGTTGATCGGGTGATCACCTCTCCGCATGATTTCATCATGATGCTTTATGTTTCTTATCCGGCGGGAAGAATATTTGCGGCTTCTGATGTGCGCATTATTGTTGAGCGCATCAAAAATATGGCGTTCAGCGATCGTATTGTTTTACGCATGAACGATAAAATTTTAACCGCCTCTGGCGTTAAACCGGGGAGTTTGCAGGAGTCGCATTTTTCACACTATATAAAAGCGGAAAGTTATAACAAACTTTATACGATTGCCTGGCGAAAAACCGAACTGGGGGATGCGCTGGTCGTGATCGCCCACTCATGGCGCTATATTGCGATGATTATCGCCAGTGCGCTCGTATCATCCATATTGCTCTGGTTACTGTTATCGCATCGGGCATCATTACCTCATCACCTTGCGGTGGCCATCAGAAGAAATGAAATCCAGCCTTACTACCAGCCGATTGTATGCGCCAAAACAAACCGCGTGATTGGCGCGGAAGTTCTGGCCCGCTGGCAACATTGTGAAGCGGGTTCTGTTTCTCCCGATATCTTTATCCCGGTGGCAGAACGTGCCGGGTTGATTGCCGACCTGACGAAAGGATTACTGGATCTGGTGGTTATCGATATTCAACGCTCGGTCACGGTATTTAAACCGGGTTTTAAATTTAACCTGAACATCAGCCATGCTCATCTGGTGAAGGACTCTTTTTATTCATTCATCGGGACGTATTCAGGTGTGTTTCGCGAACAGAACCTGCAACTTGTTTTTGAAATCACCGAGCGTGGAGAGATCGAAGTGAATGATGATATCTCCAATAAAATTGATTATATGAAGATTCATAATGTCGGGCTGTCGCTGGATGACTTTGGCACGGGATTTTCTAACCTGTCTTATATCACTGGCCTGCGGCCAGAGAATATTAAAATAGGTCGCATGTTTATTAATCTGATTTCGGAAGGGAAAAATACGCCGCTTGTTGATTGTGTGGTCGAGATGGCACAAAGAATGCGTATTCAAACGACTGCGGAAGGGGTGGAGCATAAGTACCAGGTTGATTATCTTCGATCTAAAAATGTTGATTTCTTCCAGGGCTATTTCTTCTCCCGGCCACTTTCATTCGCGAATTTTATCCGCTTTATCAGAGGTTATCAGGTTGTCACGTAACATACTGATTATAGGAATTATATCCTGAAGGACTCTGCGCGGGGGAGGGGGCGTGATATGAACGATAAGCTATCTCAAGTGCGTGACAGATTACCGCTCATAATAATTATGCTGTATAGCGATGATTCAGACTGGCGTCTCTTTACCTAAATCATACTGAATTAACTGCCATTGCACGGGCGAGCCCTGATAATAAGGCATCATTTCCCCTTTTTTTAGGTTCACTACAGCCGATACCGCGGTGCTGGACAATTGCCAGTAGCCGCTTTGTGGACTGGCCTGCCCGCTGTTACGCGTGATGCCGAGAGGTTTGCGACTGGCATCGTTTTGTGACGAACCTGAGGAGAGTGTCGAAAGCATGTAATTACTACTGTCTATCTTCATAACCTAACAATCCATGAGGAACACATATTGTTATCAAGCGGCATTTACCGGCAACAACTTAAATCAGGGAGGTGATTATTCATAATGTGAATAAAATCTTGTGACTTATTGCAAATAAAACATAATTTAGCCAAAATAAGCCCCTGTATTGGTTAAAGATTATTCATAATGATTGGTCGCCTGATTAACTGTCTGATACTCCTTGTGTCATTCTCCGCTGCCAGCGCTTATGCGGTTAACTGTCAGCGTGCTTCTATGCCTTTAGAAAACACCATTTGTAACAACGACAATCTTCACTGGCTGGACAGCACAATGACGGTTATCTATCACACGATGTTGGTCAGAAACCCTTCTCAACAGGTTCACAAGAAGTACCAGGAATGGGAAAAGTCGCTACAGGCGTGTACCTCCGACAGCTGCATTGAGCGTGCCTACTATCAGGGCATCAGTTCTATTTCAGACGTTGCCCCGGATTTTGACTGGGAAGGGCTGTGGTGGAACACCAGTGTGTCCAATTTAAGTGGCGGAATGATCCAGTTCAGCCGGAGCGCGGAATGGTCAGTCACGACGGATATTCGCGTCTGGTCGGGATTGAATAAAGATGAGTTTACGGCCGAAGCCCGAAAACTGTACGGCATGGCGCTGGTCGAACGTATTGCCGATACCAGTAATTGCAAACTGCTGTTTATCCCCCGTAAAAGCGGCGCGCTTCAGGTCTACAGCAACGCGGACTGGGGATGCCGGATTTCGATGCCGACGGGGGCATTTATTGATGGGCGCTATCTGCGCTCGGATCACGATCCCCGCCCGAAGGCGACGCTGTACTCGCTGGGAATTTTCTCCGACCCCAAAATGGATGAGCGCTTCCGCGCGCTGGTGGGGGATGATTACCAGAAGTTTGTGGATACCGCCAACGTTTACATTTATCAGGATGATATAGATAACATCGGCGCAACGGTCGTCTCTATGTGGGTGCGTGGCGCGGCGAACAACCATACGGCCATTATTATGTACACGCAAAGCAATATCTGGGCGGCGAGGGTAGAACGCGACAGCGCCGGAAAAATGCAGTTGTACTACTTCAGCACCAGAGGTAACGATATCAAGAAAATGCCGCGTACGCTCGCTGGCTGGAAACTGCGTTACCTGGATCAATAAAACCTGTCGTTATGGGAAAGGAGATCGTCATCGCGATCTCCTTTGTCGATCTCCTGCCGGTTATGCCAGCGTCCCTACGACGTTCAGATCCGCGTCATCCGGCACTTCATTATAAGAAAGAATATGCAGCCCGCAGGCGAACAGTCGGCCATAGCGGGAGATCACCGGACGTAGCTGCGGCGTTACCAGCAGCAGCGGCGGCAGCCCTTTCGCCTTCATCTGCTCGTAAATCATCGGCATTGTCGTCTGCAACTGGGTCAGAATGTTCGGATCGACAGGGAAGCTATCCAGCGCCACTTTTCCGGCCTGCTGCGCCTGGTTGAGCGCGCCCAGCAGCATATTCTCCAGCTGGCTGTCGATGGTGTAGGCCGCGAGTTGTTGACGATCGCCGTTAATGGTGTGAACGATGGCGCGGCGCAGAGCATAGCGCACGTCGGAGGTCAGCAGAACGGGATCTTTCGTCACGGTGACGCTTTCCAGCAATGTGGACGCGATGGTGACGATATCCTTCAGTGAAATCTGCTCCAGCAATAACTGGCGATAAATGCGCAGCAGCAGACTGTAGCTAAACGCGGCATTTAAATCCTCCGCCAGCTTTGGTGCCTGGAGCGCCAGGCGCGCATGCAGGTGGGTAATATCGTCATAGTTAAACAGATCTGGCAGATGTTCGCGGGCGACCTTGTTGACGTGCGTCGCCACCACGCTCGCGCAGTCAACCACCTGATAACCAAGATTCAGCGCTTTCGCCTTTTGTTCCGGGTCGATCCAGACAATTGCCATGCCGTAAGCGGGGTCGGTATCCAGTATGCCGTTGATCTCCCCGTACAATTCAGTGCCGGGAATCGCCATCAGTTTTTCAGCCTGGACTTCGCCGAGCGCGGTACGAATGCCGTTGATATGAATCGCGTATTGCGCCGGTTTCAGGCGGAAGTTTTCCCGGATGCGGATCTCCGGCAGCAGTACGCCGCAGTGCTCGGAAATGACCTGGCGAACGCCGCGTATACGTTGTGACAACGGACTGCCCTTCGACTCATCCACCAGCGTGACCAGTTTATAGCCGAGATTCAGGCCAATAGGCTCCACCAATGGAATGCTTTCCCAAGAGACGCCTGGCGTCGCATCCGGCGCGATGGCTTCGGTGATGGCCTCCATATCCGTCTCTTCCTGGGCGGGCTGCACCGCTTTGCTCTGCCGCCAGGCGGCAAACAGCAGCAGGGCGGTGAAGCTCAGGAAGGCAATGTGCGGCATTCCCGGCACAATCGCGAGAATAAACATCACGAAAGCGGCGGTATAGAGCACCTTCGGGCGAGAGAGAAGCTGGATTTTTATCTCATCGCTGACGTCATTGCCTTCGCTGACGCGGGTCACGATAATCGCTGCGGCAGTCGCCAGCAGCAGCGACGGGATCTGGGCGACCAGACCGTCACCAATGGTCAGCAGTACGTACTGGCGGAACGCGTGGCTGGCATCGAGATCGTATTTAAAAATACCGATACAGATACCGCCGATCACGTTGATGATCAGCACCATGATCCCGGCGATGGCGTCACCGCGAACAAACTTCGACGCGCCGTCCATCGCACCGTAGAAGTCTGCTTCTTTCGATACTTCCTGTCGGCGGTTTCGGGCCTGCTGCTGGTTAATCAGACCCGCGTTCAGATCGGCGTCGATAGCCATCTGTTTGCCCGGCAACGCATCCAGGGTAAAGCGCGCGGAAACCTCGGAAATACGTTCCGCCCCTTTGGTGACCACCACGAAGTTGATGATCATCAGGATGATAAACACCACGAAACCGACGACGAAATCGCCGCCGATGACCACCTGACCAAAGGCTTCAATGACCTTACCCGCCGCGCCTTCGCCTTCATGACCGTGCAGCAACACCACGCGGGTAGAGGCGACGTTCAGCGTCAGACGCATTAACGTCGTGATCAGCAACAGCGTCGGGAAAATAGCAAAGTCCAGCGGACGCTGCATATTCACCGATACCAGCAGCACGATGACCGCCAGGACGATATTAAAGGTAAACAGAATATCCAGCATCAGCGGCGACAACGGCAGAATAACCATTGCCAGCACGCAGAGAAGCAGAATAGGCACGCCGACTTGCCCCTGACGGAGCACGCTCAGCGCGTTGCGCAATTTACTGTTCGCCATTGGCTTTCAGTACCTCTTGAGGAATGTTGATTTGCCTGTTCAGGCGGGGCTTTTGTTCCACGTTGCCTTCGCGCCAGGATTTTAATTGCATGACGTAGGTCAGTACGTGGGCAATCGCGCGGAAAAGCTGCGTGGGAATCTGTTGGTTAACGCGGGTGGTGTAATAAACTGCCCGCGCCAGCGGCGGAAATTCCACCACCTCGATATTGTGATTAGCGCCCACTTCACGGATCCAGAGCGCAACATCGTCGATTCCTTTAGCAACGATGTAAGGGGCTTCGGCACGCTGTGGATCATATTTCAGCGCAACGGCGTAATGCGTCGGGTTGGTGATGATAACGTCTGCCGTTGGTACGGTTCGCGCGATTTGCCCCATCGCCATCTGACGCTGAAGCTGGCGGATGCGTCCTTTAATCTGTGGATTACCGTCGTTGTTTTTATACTCTTCTTTCACTTCCTGTTTGGTCATGCGCATTTTTTTGGTGAACATGAACTTACTGAGCGGTACATCCAGCAGGGCGAAAATGACGATAACGGCGATGAAGTAGCTGAAGACGTGACGAAAAATGGCAAACCCTTGTCCGATCGCCTGACGAAGATAAAGCTGTTGCAGGTGCAGCAGAGCGTGCATGGAGTCATGCACCATCATGTACAACACGGTAAGAATAATGCCGCACTTGAGCAGCATTTTGCCGACTTCCGTGTAGTGGCTGGCGGAAAACATCCGCTTGATGCCGCTGATGGGGCTGAGCTTTTTAAAATCCGGCTTCAGTTTTGTGGGGGTAAAAATCCAGCCGCCAGGCACCAGGCTTGCCACTATGCAGCACAGCGGAATCGGAATCAGCGTTGCGATAAAGCGCAGTACAACCCAGACGTTCAGCAGCATAAACTGATTCAGCGCCGTGGGATCGTCGAGCCTGCCCGCCATTTCACCGACAGCGGCAAACGATTCACGGATTAACTGCTGGTAATAGGGCAGAAATGCGGCAAGGGTGAAAAACGACGCCAGCAGTCCCGCCGCCATCGTCAGATCTTTTGAGCGCGGGAGGTCGCCTTTTTCACGCGCTTTGCGCAGTTTTCCGGGGGTGGGTTTTTCGCTTTTGTCGCCGCTGGAGGACATTACGGCACCCTTATGGCGTCGAGCTTCGCCAGTATTTCATTGGTGAGATTGAGATAGTGATCAGGAATGTTGGTCACCATCATTGAGATACAGAGCAACCCAAACAGCATACTGATCGGAAAACCCAGCGAGAAAAGGTTCAGCGTCGGTGAAACGCGGTTTAACAGGCCAAATCCGCCCTGCACAATCAGCATGACGAACGTCGTCGGCAGCGCGATAAGCGTCGCGGATGCCATAATCCAGCCCAGTCCCTGAACAATCAGCGTCAGCGTTGGCTGGTTAATCGCCTGACCAATAGGCCAGTAGCTAAAGCCTTTGAACAGAATCGTGACCAGCAGCAGGTGCCCATCCATGATGAAAAAGAGCAGTGCGCAGAAAACATAAATGATCTGCGAAATCACCGTAGTGGAGCTGCCGTTGACCGGGTCGTTCATCATCGCCATCCCCAGCCCCATGTTCATCGACAGAATATGCCCGGCGGTTTGCAGCGTGACAAAGACGAGTTGGAGCGCCATGCCGAACAGGAATCCCCACAGGAGCTGCTCGCCGATCAGCAAGACGGTGCGCATCGAAAGCAGTTCGCTGAGTACAACATTATTGGGCAGCATGGGGGTGATAATGATCGACAGCGCCAGCGCTGCGGCAATCTTAATGCGACGGGAAAAAGCCCGGTTGTCCAGCACGGGCGCGAACTGCAAAAACGCCAGGATGCGGAAAAAGGGTAGCACCAGAGCCATCAGCGGCGTGAACAGCGCCTGTATATCGATTCCCATCGCCGCTTAACCGACCAGCGCCGCCTGGTGAAAGATCTGGATCGTAAAATCCACCAGTTGCGTCAGCATCCACTTACCGGCGAAGATCAGCACGCCCAGGGTGACGACCAGTCGCGGCAGAAAGCTCAGCGTCTGTTCGTTAATTTGCGTGGTGGCCTGAAAAATACTGACGCACAGCCCGACAATCAGGCTGGGAATAATGGCGACGGCGGAAATCAGCAGCACCAGATGGATGCCGGTCGCCATGATGTCGCCTGCCGTGTCCATGTTCATCATCGCTAAAGACCCTGAACGCTGGAGGCCAGCGTACCGACGATCAATGTCCAGCCATCGCACAGGACGAACAGCATCAGCTTAAAGGGCAGCGAGACGATCAGCGGCGAGAGCATCATCATCCCCATCGCCATCAGGATACTGGCGACAATCAGGTCGATCACCAGGAAGGGGATATAGATCATAAAGCCGATCTGGAAGGCAGTTTTCAGTTCGCTCAGCAGATAGGCCGGAGTCACGATCGTGAGATCCTGCTCGCGCGCATCGCCCTTGATCCCGGCGATGCTCATCATTTGCGCCATCGCTTTATTGTTCGTCTGGGCCAGCATGTAGTTCTTCAGCGGCACTTCCGCCTTCGCCAGCGCCTGTTTCAGCGTGATTTCATCTTTTTGAAAAGGGTCAATGGCGTCAGTATAAATCGTGGTCCAGACCGGGCGCATCACCAGCAATGTCAGCGCCAGCGCAATCCCGGTAAGAATTTTATTGGGTGGACTTTGTTGCAGCCCGAGCGCCTGGCGCAGAATCGCCAGAACGATAATGAAGCGGGTGAAACAGGTCATCATCAGCACCATGATCGGCAATAAGCCGAGCAAAGTCATCAGGATCAGGATCTCAATTTTAACGTTGTAATCCTGACCTGCGCCGTTGGCGGCGGTGCTAAAGAGGGTAATGTCGCCATTTGCAGCCAGTGCCGGTTGTGCGACAAGCAGACCCAGGAGCAGCAGAGCGATGCCGCTTCTGTTAAACAAGCGGTTCATCGCGTGAGCTCACCGAGTTCTTTGGCGTTGAATTCAATGATTCGCAGGCCGTATTTATCGTTGAGCACCACCACTTCTGCTTTACCAAACAGAATGCCGTTCACTTTAATGTCCAGCGGCTCGCCCGCCATCTTGTCCAGTTCGACCACCGAATCGCTGTTGACTGACATTAATTCAGCAAGCGAGATATTTACGGAAGCGACTTCCAGCGTCAGCGTCACGGGAATGCGGCTAAACAGCGCCATTTTACGGATATCCGTCATCGCGGTGTTGCGCGTTTCAGGCTGCAAATCCAGGCGGATATTCCCTTCGACGGTGTCTTCCTGCGTCATATCGCTAAGGTTCAGGTCATCCAGGTCAAGAGACTGGCTTAGCTCGTGTTGCAAATCACTCATATTGCTTCTCGGTTGTCTTATCATAGATATCGCACAAAAACAGCTTGCTACGATCTTCAACGATAGCAGCCTCAAAAATCTGTTCTTTGCCGATAAATACCGGTAAAGGTTCGTTAATGGCGATGGGGATGATATCCCCGGGTTTAATATCGGAAATCTGGGCGACGGTCAGGTTCAGGCTGGCCAGACGCCCGCTCAGTTTTAACGGCAGACTGTCGAACAACCGTTCTATCTGCGCAGGGCTCAGCGGCACGCTTTTCACGGCGCGGCTATCGGCCGCATCTGGCGAACGGAGTATCGCCAGCATCTGATCAACATGGTGGTGATCGAGCAGAATGGTAAAAGAGCCGTGATCGTACCCTTCGAGGGTAAAGGTAATGCACCAGGACCAGTGGCTAATGACCGTTGAATAATCGACCTTAATATCGAGATTTTCACCAAAGGTTTCTTTGCAAATCACCAGTTGCGTGAGTTCCTGACCCAGTTTACTTCTCAGGCGTTCTTCTGTTTTTGTCACACGCAACGATTCATCTGGCGCAACATGACTGCTGTCTTTACTTAAACCGTAATAATCATGAAGGATGTTCAGCAATAAGATGCGATCAATAACAAAGGCGACATTTCCGTAAGGTGTCGAAAAAACCTGCGCATTCTTATATTGCTGGTCGATTGCGAAGGTCATCGACTTCAACGCGGCATTAACACGGAGTTTCTTCAGAAAATAAATGCTCAGGCGTGCATCAAGTATGTCAAAACTGTCATTCATCAACTTGGGTAACTTGTGCCACGGCCGACCGAGTTTACTGGTGTCGAGCTTTACCAGAGAAGGTAAATCCTTTCTCTGATGAATTCTGACTCGCTGTGATGCAGGGTTCATGATTATTCCGGGTTACCAAAAGTTTAGATGAAAAATAACGCCACTTTTTGGTTGTTGTGTAGCGTGAACCGTAAAATTTCCTGGAGGTATTTGAGTTTTAAAAATTATGTGTCGCTCTTGAACAACACAGAAGAAACGTCGCTGTCGAAAACTCTCACACATTACGTCAGGATGTAGATTAGACAATCTTAACCCTGCTATTGCAAGCATCCAGGGGTTATTAATCCATTATTTCTCTAGGAATTTTCTCATTAATAACTTTTTTAATTTATTGATTTCTATAGATTAATATTTTAATACCCATTAAAAACAAGACAATTCCTATTCGCTACGTATACTGCCTTTACTTTATGAAAGTTGCCTGATTCATGAGTTAAAAAAACTGTTTATTTTTATTAACATCTTATGAAAACCCATTAACAAACTGGGTTTGTGATGTTTTTAAAAGATGCTTTGAATAATGGCTGAACAGCATATTTCTTATTTTGTTTTTTCTGTTGGTACACCTAAATGAGTATTATCATTGAATGCGAAGATCGTAATAGAAATGGCTTTATCGCCGTTTCTCCTGCCAGCGTTAGCGTAATGTCGTTAGCGCGTCGCGTTGCTAAGTATAATGTATCAGTACTGATTACGGGCGAAACGGGAACAGGGAAAGAGTGTATCGCCAAATACATTCACGAGAATGCCTGCGGCAGTGACGCCCCGTATGTCGGCGTTAACTGTGCAGCTATTCCAGAGAGTATGCTGGAAGCCATTTTATTTGGTTACGAGAAAGGCGCGTTTACCGGCGCTGTTGCGAGCGTCGCCGGTAAATTTGAGCAAGCTAATGGCGGCACGCTGCTGCTTGATGAGATTGGCGATATGCCGTTGGCGTTGCAGGCAAAATTACTGCGCGTATTGCAAGAGCAGGAAGTTGAACGTCTGGGAAGCCATAAGCGTATTCCGTTGGATATTCGCCTGATCGCTTCTACAAATAAAGATTTGCAGCAGGAAATTGCCGAAGGCCGTTTCCGCCAGGATCTTTTCTACCGTATTTCCGTCGTGCCTATTCATATTACGCCGCTGCGTGAACGCAGGCAGGACATCCTGCCATTGGCCCAGCGTTTTATCACTAAATACCGCGCTTTTCATAAAGGCGATCTGCGTCTGAGCGATGAGGCGCGTACCGTCCTGCTCAGATACGACTGGCCGGGTAATGTCCGTGAACTGGAGAATGTGATTCAGCGCGGCATGATTTTGTGCAACGGCGAAGAGATTCACGCCGCCGACTTTGGCCTGGCCGTTCGCGCTTCCCAGCCTGAAGCGGCGGTTATCGAAATGATGCCTGCCTATCGCGAGCAGGAGACGGGCAACCCGTCGATCCGCGATGTCAAACTGCACGGACGGCTGGCGGAATACCAGTACATCATCGATCTGCTTAAACGCCATAAAGGCAACAAATCCAAAACCGCAGAGTTTTTAGGCATCACCCCACGCGCTCTACGTTATCGTCTCGCCTCCATGCGCGACGAGGGTATTGATATTGAATGTTATTCCTGAGGCCAGGAAGGATTGATGAATGGATAAGATTACTGCCGCAGGCATTAACACGACACACCAGGCGTTGCTGAACAGAATGCAGCAAACCGCTTCATTAGCGTCAGCCGGTTCGGTTGACGCCTCTTTAACTATTGCTCCCGCCAGCAACGCGTTTGGCGTCAGTGAACCGATTTCCTTTGCGGGCGCGCTGAATAACGCTATCGATAACGTCGATGCGATTCAACACAGCGCAGGCGCAAAGCAAAAAGCGATTGATATGGGGCTGAGCGACGACTTAGCCGGTGCGATGATCGAAAGTCAGAAAGCCAGCGTGGCTTTTTCGGCCATGATGCAGGTGCGTAATAAGCTCACCACGGCACTGGACGAAGTAATGAATATTCCGCTCTAAGGTTTTAACCGTGCTTACTAAGATTAAAAGTCGTCTCCCTTCCGTGTCGGTGCCATCCGGTCTGAATAAGCCCCAGCTCATGGCGATTGTGGGCGGCGTGGTGCTGGCGGCCGCGATTATTCTGTCGCTGTGGAACCGCAATCAGGGTTATGTCGCGCTCTACGGTTCGCAGGAACATCTGCCGGTGTCACAGGTGGTGGACGTTCTGGGGGCAGAAAACATCGCTTACCGCATTAACCCGGACAATGGCCAGATTCTGGTGAGCGAAAGCAAACTGCCGCAGGCGCGAATGGCGCTGGCGGCAAAAGGCATCAGCGCGGCGACGCCCGATGGCTACGAGTTGATGGACAAAGAAGAGATGCTCGGCAGCAGCCAGTTTATTCAGAATGTCCGTTACAAACGCAGCCTGGAAGGGGAACTGGCGAAGAGCATTATGGCGCTGGACCCCGTGGAAAACGCGCGCGTCCATCTTGGGCTTAACGAGTCCAGCTCCTTTGTATTGACCAATAAACCGACCAGCAGCGCATCGGTCATGGTGCAACTGCACTATGGCAGAAAACTGGATGAGCAGCAGGTCGCTTCTGTCATTCAACTGGTGGCCGGAAGCGTACCGGGTATGCAGCCTGGCGCGGTGCGGGTGGTCGATCAGAGCGGTAATTTGTTGTCTGACGGCATCGAAGGCACGGATGGCGGCATGACGAGCAAGCGCATGGGCGATGACGTCATGCAGCGCATTCGCGAGGATACCACGAAAAATATCACCAGCCTGCTGACGTCGTTAGTGGGGCCGGGCAACTTCCGTATCAGCGTTGCGCCGACCGTAGATTTAAGCCGTGTGGAAGAGACTCAGGAACGGCTGGGTAAAGATCCGCGCGTCAGCGATGAACAACTGAGCCAGGAAAACACCACCAATGAAATGGCGTTTGGCATTCCCGGCTCGCTGAGTAACCGTCCGGTCAACCCGACGCCGCAGACTCCCGCCAACCCGGCGGAGGGCAATCCGCCCGCTGAAAACGCTGCAAACGCCGCGAATAACACCGACCCGCGCTCGCTTTCCAGCCGCAGTCAGGAACAGCGTAAGTACGCGTTTGATCGTGATATTCGCCATATCCGCCACCCGGGTTACAAGCTGGAAAAACTGAGTGTCGCGGTGGTGCTGAACCAGGCCGCTCCTGCGCTGGCGAAAATTACGCCGGAACAACTGACGTCGATGACGCGCCTGGTGGAAAGCGCGGCGGGTATCGAAAAAGCGCGCGGCGATGCCTTAACGCTGGATGTTCTGACCTTCACGGCCCCGGCAGACGATGTCATGCCAGACCTGAAATGGTGGCAAGACCCTTCCATGCAGTACTGGGGGCAGAATGGCGGAATTGGGCTGCTGGCCTTGCTGACATTGCTGTTTGGCGTTCGCCCGCTGGTACAGCGCTTTGGACGTCGCGACCCGATCACCCTTGATGGCGAGGCGACGAAGAAAGAGCTGGAAGCGCCTGACAATGGGGTGGTGATGAACGATGACGAGTTCGCCAGCCTGTCGAAAGCGGCGTTCAACAATAATGAAGATCTGCTGCCGCCGCAAAGCTCCGGCCTGGAAGCCAAAGTGGAATTCCTCCAGCTGTTGGCCCAGAGCGAAACCGAGCGCGTAGCAGAAGTACTGAAACAATGGATCAACAGCAATGACCGAAGCAACAGTAAGCCGGAATGATAAAAACCACTCAGCCTCAGCCGGGCGCAGCCGTCTGGAGCAGGCGGCGATCCTGCTGATGAGCGTAGGCGAAGAGGCCGCCGCGCAGGTGATGCAGAAGCTGAACCGCGAAGAGGTTATGTTGTTGAGCGAAACGATGGCGCGTCTCCATGATGTGAAGGTGCATCAGGCGCGTCTGGCAATGAACAATTTTTTCTCTGATTACCGCGAACAAAGCGGGATCAACGGCGCCTCACGCACGTATCTGCGCAGCATTCTGGAAAAAGCGTTGGGCGGTGAGATTGCCCGCAGCGTGATCAACGGTATCTACGGCGATGAAATTCGCTACCGTATGGCACGCCTGCAATGGGTCGATATCCCACAGCTGGCGGCATTGATTGAGCAGGAACATCTCCAGCTCCAGGCCGTTTTTCTCGCCTTCCTGCCGCCGGATATTGCCGCCAGCGTGTTAAGCGTTCTGCCGCAAGAACGGCAGGATGAAATTATCTATCGCGTCGCGCGTCTGGACGACATCAACCGTGACGTTATCGACGAACTGGACAGACTGATCGATCGCGGCGTCGCGGTGCTTTCCGAGCATGGTTCAAAAGTGATTGGCCTCAAACATGCCGCCAACATCGTTAACCGTATCCCCAGCAATCAGCAACAGCTGCTGGATCAACTGCGCGAGCGCGACGAGAAAGTGGTCGAAGATCTGAAAGACGAGATGTACGAGTTCTACATTCTCAGTCGTCAGACGCCGGTGACGTTGCAGCGTCTGATGGATGAAATCCCGATCGAAGAGTGGGCGGTAGCCCTGAAAGGGACGGAGCCGGTTCTGCGTCAGGCCATCTTTAACGTGATGCCGAAACGCCAGGTCACGCTGCTGCAAAGCACCACGACCCGCCTGGGGCCAGTGCCGATCAGCCGTATAGAGCAGGTGCGCAAAGAGATCATGCAGGTTGTGCGCCAGCTGGCTGAAGAAGGTGAAATTCAGGTGCAACTGTTTGCCGAGCAGACGGTGGAGTAAACCATGTTCAAGAAACGGAGTTTACCGCTGGATGCCCTGACCGCCAGCCGCCAGGCGGTGGTTAAGCCACGCTTATACCGCTTCCCGCCCCTGCGTAATCGCAGGATGCCTGCCGGTGTTGTCGCTGATGAAGACGCCGCACCGACGCTGGACCCCGCCGACTACCAGTTACAGGTAAAAGAGGGGTTCCAGGAAGGGATGAACCGGGGGTTTGCCCAGGGGATGGAAGAAGGCCGGGAAGAGGGCTACCAGGAAGGCATTCGTCTTGGTTTTGACGAAGGGATGCGCAAAGGGCTGATTGAAGGTAAACAGCAGGCGCGTCAACAGTTCCTGGACGCCGCCGCCCCGTTTGAACGCCTGACCGCAGAGGTGCAGAACTACCTGGATCGTTACGAGCAGCGTCGCCGCGAAGAGTTGCTGCAACTGGTGGAAAAAGTGACCCGCCAGGTGATCCGCTGTGAACTGGCGTTGCACCCGACGCAACTGCTGGCGCTGGTGGAAGAGGCGTTGACCAGCCTGCCGCATCAGCCGGAGCAGGTACGTGTTCAGCTGAACAGCGAAGAATTTATGCGCATCAGCGAGGCCGAACCGGAGAAAGCGCGTGAGTGGGGACTGGTTGCCGATCCTTCTCTGGAGCCGGGAGAGTGCCGCGTTATCACCGATACCACGGAGATGGATGTGGGCTGTCAGCACCGTCTCGATCAGTGCGTAGATGTACTGAAAAACAGTTTGCTGCCGGAATCGCCGCATGAGCAGCCTTGATTTTGAAGAGGCGCTGCGCTCTATCGAGCAGATCGATCTGGCGCGCGTCGCCGGGCGGTTGGTCAGGGTCAACGGCATTCTGCTGGAGTGCGTCGGTTGTCGTCTGGCGGTAGGGCAGATGTGCCATGTTGAAAGCGTCGATCAGGAGATGATGGATGCGCAGGTGGTTGGCTTTGATCGTGACGTGACCTACCTGATGCCCTTCAAGCATCCCTCTGGCCTGATCGCTGGCGCCCGCGTGTTTCCCGCAGGCAAAACTGAAGGGGTTATGATCGGCGATCAGTGGCTGGGACGCGTGGTAAACGGTCTTGGCGAACCTCTTGATAATAAAGGAAAGCTCGGCGGAGATACGCTGTTAGCGCAGCAGCTTCCGCAGGTGCATCCGCTTAAGCGTCAGCCTGTTCATGCGCCGCTGGACGTTGGCGTTCGCGCCATCAACGGCTTGCTGACTATTGGTAAAGGCCAGCGCGTCGGGCTGATGGCGGGCAGCGGCGTCGGTAAAAGCGTTCTGCTCGGCATGATCACGCGTTATACCCGGGCGGAAGTCGTGGTGGTAGGGCTGATCGGTGAGCGAGGCCGTGAAGTCAAAGAGTTTATTGAAAATGCTTTGCAGGCTGAAGGGCTGGCGAAGTCGGTGATTGTCGCCGCGCCAGCGGATGAATCGCCGTTGATGCGCATTAAAGCCACCGAGTTATGCCACACCATTGCCAGCTATTACCGCGATAAAGGGAAAGACGTTCTGCTGCTGGTGGATTCCCTCACGCGTTACGCGATGGCGCAGCGCGAAATCGCCCTGTCGCTTGGTGAACCGCCTGCGACCAAAGGCTATCCGCCATCGGCGTTTGGGATGATCCCGCGGCTGGTTGAAAGCGCCGGAAACAGCGAAAGCGAGGGATCGATGACCGCGATCTATACGGTGCTGGCGGAAGGGGACGATCAGCAAGATCCGATTGTGGACTGCGCCCGCGCGGTGCTTGACGGGCATATCGTGCTTTCGCGCCACCTTGCCGAGGCCGGGCATTATCCGGCGATTGATGTCGGCCAGTCTATCAGCCGCTGTATGAGTCAGGTGACGGAGCGTGAGCACCAGCTCGCCGCCCGCACGCTGAAACAGCTGTATGCCGAATACCAAAGTATTAAACCGCTGATCCCGCTGGGGGGATACGTTGCAGGCGCCGATCCGCTGGCAGACAGAGCGGTACGCCTTTCGCCCGCGATCAATCAATTCTTACAACAGGAAGTCCAGGATGCCGCGCTGCTTGAGCCGACAATCAGCGATCTGTGCGCCCTGGCGCAGGCAGGGTAATGCACGATGAGCAAACTGATTTCTACGCTTGAGCAACTTCACCTGCTGCGCGCCCGCGCGGTAGAAGACTTAAGCACGAAGCTGGCATCGCAAAACCAGCTGTGCCAACGGTTTGAGAAAAATATCGATACGCTGACGTCGCTTGCTGCGGGTCTGGTGTCTCAGAGCGCCAACAGTGCGGCCATGATGATTAACCAGTCGAAATATAAACATAACATTCAACGCATTATCGACTGGCAAAAACAGGAGCAGGCGCTGGCGCACCTGGAAGCGCAAAAAATTCAGGGCAACCTGCTGGCGGAGGCGAAGCGGGAAAAAAGCATTGAGCTGGTTCTCGACGCTAAACGCGCTGACCGGCAGGCTGAAATCAACCGTCGGGAACAGAAAATGACCGATTCGCTCTCTGCCCAGTGCTGGCTGCGTCAACAACGTCTGATTCGTCAACGATAAGCGCTATGAAAAGAAACAAACCGGGTTTCCCGCAAACGTCTTCGCGTTCTCTGATGGGGACGCTGATTCACCGTCAGCAGACGGCGCGCGTTCACAGCACGCCGTTCGTTAGCGTCGTCTGCCCGACGTATAACCGACGCGAGTTCCTGCCGTATCTGCTGTATATCTGGCAGTACCAGGACTATCCGGCTGACAAACGCGAACTGATTATTCTGGATGATTCTCCGGTCAGCAATGCCGATCTGATTGAGATGATGACGGACCCGTCGCAGCCCAACGTGCGTTATGTCCACAGTGAAGCGCGCCTGGTACTGGGGCAAAAACGTAACATGCTCAATGCGATGGCGCAGGGAGAGTACATCCTGTGTTTTGACGATGACGATTATTACCCGCCGGATAAAATTTCCTGGCAGGTGGCGCAGATGCAGGCCAGCAACGCGCTGTTCTCCGGCAGCGATCAGATTTATATCTGGTACAGCCATCTGGACAAAATCTATATCACGCACCCTTTCGGGCCGAGACATGCGCTGAACGGCACTTTTGGGTATCACCGCAATTTGTTGAAAAAAAATCGTTATGACGACGATGCGACAAAAGCGGAAGAGACGGGATTCCTGAAAGGCTTTACCACGCCGGTTCACCAGATAGATCCGAAGCGCGCCATTCTCTGTATTTCGCACAGCAGCAATACCTATGACAAAGATTTCATCATGGGCAGCTCCACGCCGGTGGATCTGACGCTGGAAGACATTGTCGATGACGCGAACTTGCTGGCGCACTACCGTCGACTGAGTCATGCGCCGCTGAATGTTCAGGTGAACTGGCAGGCTTTTGAAAAGGTGGCGGTGCTCTACGACCCGGCAAAAGAGGCGGAGCTGGCCCGTCGCTGCGAGGCTTTACTGGATTTTGGCCTGCGCGGCGAACAGATCTGGCCGGTAGCGAAAAACGCGGAGGCGTCGGCGGAACGGGCGGAACGGGCAACGCACTGCCAGGTGCTTGAGCGGGCGCAGAAAGAAGGCTGGAAAAATGTGCTGCTGCTGGATGCCGACGTGCAGTTCGTCAAAAAAGAGAACGCCGTTAACGACATCAACAAGCTGCTGAATGGCCTGAACCAGCTTAACTGGCAGGTGCTTCTGCTCGGCGGGCGCTATGAAAACTTTACGCTCACCCAGTCATTGAAGGGCGTAGCGCGGATCTATAACGCGGGTTGCGGCTGCGCGTATGCCGTTAACGCGGGTTATTACGATGCCCTGCTGGACGCCTATCGCCAGGCGATGGACTATCCGGCAAGCCTGGATCGCTGCTGGGCGGCATTAATGAATAAGGGGGATTTGTGGCTGGGATTCAGCCCGAGCTTTGCCTTCCTGCAACATCACCCGGACCCTAAAAGTGGCGAAATCATCGATTGTACGCACTGGTTTTTCCGTAAACACCGCTAACCGCAGGCCAGAATACGCCTGGAGAGAGCAAACATGGAACTGATAGAACATTACCAACCTGAATTTGTGTCACGCTTTGATGCGCGAGAAACCCCGTGCCAGTGCCCGGCTTGCCAGCATGCGCAGCAAAACTGGCCGCGTATTAGCGTGAAGCTGAAAAACCAGCAGCGTGAAAGTCTGGATATCACCTGTGAAGCGGCGGCCAGAGAGATGCTGCTTAACCCGGAGGCCTTTATCCTGCACACCTCGCAAGGGGAGGCGCAGGGCGAAGATGAGTTATCCGCCTGGAGCGAAACCCTGAACCAGCAATGTATTAACCTGGCGGTACATCCTGCGCTGTCGCTGGAAGGCAGCCTGTATGCGATCGGCGTTTTGCTGAGTAAGGCGCAGCAGTATCTGGACGGCGGCGAGCACGATCCGGCCCTGCTGTCCTCTATGGGAGAGCAACTGGCAATGCTGGCAGAACAAGGCGTGCTGACACAGCAGTTTGCGCTGTTGCCTCCGATTGCTGAAAACCGCATTGCCGCGCTAAAAGAGATGGGCCGGGTACGCCTGAATCTGAATCTGCCGCTGACTGAAAAAATGAGCGTGGCGCTGAAAATGAGCGAGCTGTCGGTGATGCAGCCAGCGCGGTTGGCGGATCGTCTTCAGCAACTGGAATCGCTCTGGTCAACCATTCCGCTGTTTGATGAACAGCCACACATCCTGCGTAATGCGCTGATTTATCAACTGTATAACGATGTATTCCCCGGCATTCAATGCACCAACTACGGTGAGGCGCTACTGGGGCTGGCCAACCAGTTCTTCCAGATCAAAATGCTGTGCGCAATCCGCTGCGAACAGGGAGCGCTGACGCAGGATGATGTCGTGCTGCTGATTAACGCGCTGAAGGGGTGGCAGCAGCAGAATCCGTTCTCCGCGAATGCGGCGCATACCTCTGACTACAGCCTGCTGTGCGGGTTGTCGCTGTTGTAATAAATCATATGGATACTGTTTATTTACATCTTAATGCTGCAATGGGAGATACCCTGTATCTCCTGGCAGCGTGCAGAGCCATCAAAAATAAAACAGGCGTGAGCATTGTTATGCTGAGCCAGCCGCACTTTAGCGCGCTGGCGCGGGCATGCCCGCATATCAGCGAGGTCTGGCCGGTGGATTCTCTTAATGCGGAGCAGCATCAATGCATTCAGCGGGCGCAGGCGCAAGGGCGATTTTTTGACTTTACGCATTGGGCCCATGCGCTCAGACCGCGACATATGATCGATGCTTTTCTCGCGCAGGCAGGGCTTGAGGCGTCCGCAGCGGATAAACACCTCGATTTGGTCATTCCAGAATCTGCCCACAGTGCCGTTGACGCGTTCTGGCAGCAACATAAATTAGAGAACGCGCCGGTGTTATTAATGCACCCTAATATCGGACACCCAAACCGGACCTGGCCGCAAAATAACTGGCATGAGCTGGCGCAAATGTGGCTGCAAACGGGGTGGCAAGTTGTGTTCATTGGGAGCAATAACAACTCTGAGGCGGGAAAATCGATGGCGGAAGCGTATCCGACCGGGGTTATCAATGCTATTGACCGCTTTTCAGCGCTGGAAACGGTTGCGCTTATGCAGCGAGCGAACATGCTGGTTTCCTGTGATTCAGGGCCGGTCATGCTTGCGGCGGCAACAGATATCCCTGTGGTAGCCCTCTATTCAACCGTGGCTGCGGAACACCGGTTGCCGTTTCGCCGTAGGGAAGCGGGCTGGCGTTGTATGGGAATTGATCTTGCCTGTAGTCATGGGCCATGTGCGCGTTTGCTGATGAACGATGTCATTTTCACCACCGTGCTTAAACGCCCTTTTGATGTGCCGACGACTCAGGAATTTGCAAACTGGTGCGTTCATAAAACCCCTTTCCGTTGTCTGCGGCAATATGAACCGACGATGCTGTATACTCAAATGGTCAGTTTTGTTTTATCGCTCCAGGAATAACGTTATTTCTTGTCGTGTCGGTTCCAGAAGGAATATCTGGTAAAAGCGATTGGCTATGCGGCATAGCCAATCGTATTGCTAAATAGCGTGGTATGAAGACTAAAAACCTTCGGCTAATATTCTTCTTTTGTTCTTTATCGCCAGTTCAATTCTGCCTGATAGCGCGATGAATTCGCTCTCATCAATAATATTGCTGTCGCGAGCAATTTGGTTAATCAAGGCATGCAGCAACACAAGCCCATTCTCTGTTGGCGTGTCTACATACAGTTCATGAAAAATGGATGCCAGATAGTGAATCATCTTCTGTGCGGAAAATAAAGGCAGCGTTTCGGGCAAATTACGGATTATCGCATCCTGATATAGCATACCCGTATATCGGTTTAAACATTGTACGGTTCGGGGATTGCTGATATTTCCGGCCCGGGGAAGCAGCAGTCGGAAGGTATCAAGGATAGCCAGCGCGCGTTTTGCTTTGCTGCTGGAAGTGGTGATTGAGCCGTTACGAATGGTATGGAAATACAGTCTGTCGGCAAGGCACCTTACTTTTGCGTCGGGCACGCTGAGCAGCAATTCGGTGGTGAAGTATTCATCCTCAAAAAACGGTGTCTTAAACCGCATATGAGCATATGTTTTTCGCCGCCAGGCATATCCCCAGACCACAACGGAGTAACCGTGTCCTGTTCGGGCGCGTTCGGTAATGCAGTGATTAAAGAACGTTTCGGCATGAAATGTTTTATTAATCAGATTACGCGGCCGTTGATAATACCCGGAAACCATATTGTTGCTGATATGGTGCAGGTGAAATTCCAGATGGGTGGAGAAAAACAGGACATCCAGGTGATGCTTTTCCATTTCGCGCACAATGGTTTCGATACCATCCGAAGCGATATGATCGTCAGAGTCCAGGCAATAAATATATTCGCCTGATGCGCTTGCTAACGCGACGTTGCGGGCCTCGGCGAGTCCTCTGTTTTCCTGGTCAACAATACGCATACCCGGCAGACGGTTCTGATAACGCGCCAGAATATCCCGGGAGTTATCTGTCGAACCGTCATTAACCGCGATAATTTCCAGATGCCGCCAGGTCTGCGCAACGAGTGAATCAAGGCAGCGCTCAAGGTATGCGCTGACATTGTAGACCGGCAAAATAATCGATACGACAGGGTGATTCATTGGCTACTCTCCCTGTTGCTATGATTTCAGCTTTTGGATGATTATCTCAATTGCGGATTCAGCAAACGCCGTCCGCGTTTGATCGAATCGAGGCATACCTTTTAAATGGCTATGATTCAGCCTCTCTATTTTCTCAATGCTGAAGTTCCCTGGCAGGGTTTGTAATAACGATAATACGTTGACGGAAACAGGCGACCAGCTCCGATGCTTAAAGGGCGTAAAAGTATGTTTATGATCGTCGTTGAAGGTTGATGGCCAAACGCCTTGCTCGTATAAATCTTCGTCTGGAATGGTTAAAACCAGATGACCGCCGGGTTTTACGACCCTTAACCAATGAGGCAGCGCGACATAGGGGTCCATAACATGCTCCAGGCAATGCCCTGAATAAACGAAATCAAATTCGTTATCCGGTACTCTGGCTAAATACTGCGCGTCACCTTGTTGAAGATCGAATACGGTTATTGATTGGATTAAAGGAAACAGGCTTTGATACAACGCAATACTGTCATCGCCGCCGCCAATATCCAGACCTTTTCCTGACAGCCAGCGAGTACTGAAACGTGCATCAAGCAATCGCCTGTTAATTGACATACAGGTTGATCCTGGTATCCCCGTTCGAAATACGGGGGCCGCAGTCCGGTCTCCTGCCAGAATATGGGTGTCAACGCCGAATTCTCGCCAGCTTTTAGGCCAAAGTACAACGTAGCCCTGGTCATCGGGATAATGTTTGATGATATGCGTCCCGCTATAGGCCTCAAGCGCTTCCAGAAACGCGTTCTCAGCGTCTTCTGTGGGAGGAGGGAGCGCTTTGCAGCCGGTGGCCTCATGCATAACGCGAAGATAGATACGGCTATCATCAATAATAATCAGCGCATTATCCGCAAATTCTTTTAGCTGGCGTAACTCATTGAGCAGAGGAAGGCGCGTTTCCTCATTGTATTTATTGCTCTGGTAGTCCTCGAATTTAAAATCCGCGCCGGGGAAGTGTGCATCCAGAAAAACAACGGCGCGCTTGATGAAAAGAGTGCGTTTAATTTCTTCATGGGACAAAAATGTCAGGCTGTCTTCATTGTACAGATACAGATTGTCTATTTTTGGCGCGGCATCAAATAACGGTTTATAGATTTCACAGGAATAAACTTCTTCAGCACCTGAGCGTAAGGCATATACACTTGATGCACCTTTACCAAAACCTGTTTCAATTACATGAGTAACACGATAGTGACGAATCAGGTGGGGAAGGTTGAAGCGTCGTAATTGCCCCATAATATTGGCCTCGATGAAAATTACGGATAGAACGCAAACGGAACAAAGCTACAAATCAATAAATTACAGCGCATTACCCCTGCTGATACAGCCAGTTTTCGGGTTCGCTGATATTCAACAGATTGGTCAGAATCTCCTGCTGCATATTCATCAGCATGGCGTTGTATTCATTGGTGGCCTGACATTGCGCGACCTGTTGCTGGAGACTTTGCCAGAGAGCGGAAACGGAAGGCTGGTGGGCGGCAGGCAGGCGGGCAATGAGCGTTTGCATGCCCTGCGCGTTGGCGTTAATGCCTAACCGCTCAAGCAGGCGATAACGTTGCTGACTGTGCTGCGACAAGTGCTGGTAGCATGCCATGATTTGCGCGTTCAGCACGTCAAGCTCTGCGGCGCGGCGCGCAATAATGTGGTCGCGCTGCTGTATGAGTAAATCATTCAGGACATGGTAATGCTTACGGTCTTCGGCCATGTCCTGTATCAGTGTTTTAACGCTCTGAGCGGCGTTAGTCATAATTACCTCTGGAAATACTTCTGCATCGCATCCGTCAGCGAATCGAGGTTAACCGCGATTTTACCGCTGCTGATAGCGTCTTTCATTTCAGCTACGCGCGCCATATCCACTTCCGGCAGCGCAGAGAGTTGTGTTTGCGCATCGCCCAGTACCGGATCGATCGCGGCGCTGCGCTCAATTTTCGTGCCTTCCTGAGCGACAGTGCGGGTCTGTTCTGCGGTGCTGCTCTTGTTGATTGCGGTTGCCAGATTGTATTGATTCGCTACTACTTTCATCGCTTCGCCTCTTTTTCATCTTTTCGTTATGGTTGCGGATGAATCCTGCCCTGCGGAAGGAGGACTTCCGATGCCCTCACCGTTAAAGAGCGGCCTGCTGCCGGTAAAACTTAAACCGTGAATGAATATTTTTAGTTTCCGCTGGCGTAGACCATTTTGACGACGCCAGCGTCCGCGACAATCGCGCTTACCACCCGCTCGCTGCTCTCATTTTTCACCTTAATCATTTCGCCTTTACGTCCCTTTTTCATGGCTTCCCCCATCGTACGGGCCTCTACGCCTCCCTGTTCGGCGATCATCAGAACGCGCTGACCGCGTTCAACCAGCACCGGAGATTCCAGTTGCGTCAGGGTGATCGGCTGTAGTTCACGAATGCGGCGCTTCACGGTCAGCCCAATGGCCTCATCCGGGTCGGTGAGGTAGTTGCCGCGCGTGCTGCTGATGTTGAGCTTTTTGATGGATACGTCGCTGGCGGATAACACCTGGCCGCGCTCCAGCGAATTTTTGGCGATCACCACCGGAAGATAGACATCCGGTTTGACGGTGACGGCGACATCCCAGCCTTGCGGCCCTTCACAGCGCACATCAAAACGCAGGCGGTTGAGATCGATGCGTTCGCCGCCGGGCAGCGACACGGTTAGCGCGTCAGGGCAGGGAGCGTACCGGGAGACGTCGGAAGGGATAAACAGGTTCATCTTCGCCTGGTACTCGGGCCACTTGCGGCGCCCGGCCTCCTGGCGAAGGGCTTGCGCTGCGTGATGTTGAACGGCGGCAGTGACCTGCTTACGCGCGCTCTGCACTTTTTCCGGGGCGGCGAAGGATGGCAGCGCCGTAAAAAGCATCAGCAGGAAGGATAACGTTCCAGGGCGGAAGCAACGCTTCACTCGTGTAGGGATAAAACCAATAAAGTCATTAAAAATCATGATGTTAAAACCTTGGCATGAATATTGCTATACAGGGAAGCAGATCATTGCAGGTTTAGCATCACGAGGGTGTGAGTTGTGAGTATTACTTTTGACAAAGCATTGGGCGTTCATCCACAGGCTGTAGCGCTTCGACTTTCCCGAGCAGAGTTGCTGTCAGCCAATCTGGCAAACGTCGATACCCCCAATTTCCAGGCTAAAGATATTGATTTTGCCGCTGAGATGCAACGTTCATCGTGGAGTTTTTCGAATCCGTCAGCGCCGCAAGAGATGTACCGCGTGCCTTATCAGCCCTCTTCCGATGGCAACACCGTTGCGCTGAACGTCGAGCAGGCTGAGTTTGCGAAGAATACCCAGGATTATCAGATGAGCCTGGCATTTTTAAACATGAAATTCACGGGCCTGAAAAAGGCCATTGAAGGTAAGTAATCCTACGCAGGTGATAACGGAATATGGCTTTTACCGATATTTATCGCGTTTCGGGGTCGGCGATGACGGCGCAAACCGTTCGTCTGAATACCATCGCCAGTAACCTCGCTAATGCGGAAACCGCCTCCGCCACCGAAGACGGCGTCTATAAAGCCCGTCGTCCGGTGTTTGCTGCGGTTTATAAGAATGATGAGTTAATGAATAGCAGGGCGTTAACCGGCGCGCGCGTCCAGGTGATGGATGTTGTCGAAACCGGCAATGCCGTACAGCGTTATGAGCCGCATAACCCGATGGCGAATACGGATGGCTATGTCTACTACCCGGATGTCAACGTGGTAGAGGAGATGGCGGACATGATGTCGGCGTCGCGCGGTTTCGAAACCAATGTTGATGTTCTGAACAGTGTTAAAAGCATGCAGCAAAGTCTGCTGAGACTCGGAGAGGTATAAGGATGAATGTAGACGGCACGTCCACCAGAAGCCAGACAGGAACGTCGGATAGCAGCATTGCCAGTAACAACAATAACAGCAGCGCAGCCGGCATGAACACGCTGTTCATGCAGCTTCTGGTCGCGCAGATCCAGAATCAGGACCCGCTGAACCCTACCGATGGCACCGAGTATGTCAGCCAGCTGGCGCAGCTGACGCAGGTTCAGTCAATGGAAACCATGTCGCAATTGATGGCGAACAGTTCCGTATTGATGGACAACCTGCAAACGCTCACCACCGGCAACCTGGTCGGGCAGCATGTGATGGTGCAGACCGACGCGATCAACTCTGACGGCGAAACGACGATTAACGGACGTCTGACGCTGGATCACGCTTCCGGTGTGACGACGGTCATCGTCAAAGACGCGGCCGGCACCGAGCACAAAATTGAGCTGGGGAAACAGGACGCCGGGCAGGTGGACTTCACCATTGACCCGCAGGAGCTGGGCCTGAGCGAAGGGAAATACACCCTTAGCGTTGTGACCGATACGGGCGAAGAAGGCATTCCTGTTGAAGTGGGCGGCATCGTCAACAATGTGCGCATCCCGCTTGATGGCAGCGCCATCCAACTGAATATCACCGGAATCGGTGAGATTGCTTACAACAATATTACCCAGTTTGGCAGCGACTCGCAGAAACGTGCGTAAGTCGGGTTAAGCGTTGAGTTAACAGGAATTTATTATGAGTTTTAATATTGCGACCTCTGGTCTGAATGCAATTACCGAGCAGTTGAACGCCATTTCCAACAACATTGCGAACTCCGGCACCGTAGGATTCAAATCCGGCCGTGCGGAATTTTCCTCACTGTATGCGGAAAGCCAGCCGCTGGGCGTAGGGGTTTCTGGTGTGACCCAGAGTATTACCCGAGGCGGAAACATTTCTACCACCGGAAATGCGCTCGATCTGGCGATCAGCGATAGCGGATTTTTCATGGTGCGTGACAGCACGGGGACCACGGCATATACGCGTGCGGGCTACTTCGGCACCGACAGTAGCGGCAACCTGATCAACAACCTGGGGATGTATCTTCAGGGCTACCCGGTTAATGCTAACGGCGAGATAGAAGTGGGGACGATCGGCAATCTGACGATCAGCAGCGGCTCTATTCCGGCGAAAGCGACCGACAGCCTCGACTTCACCGCCAACCTGGATGCGCGCGCCGCCGAACCGGAGACGGCGCCTTTCAACCCAAAAGACAGCACTTCCTATAACAATACCTACACCACGCAGGTTTTTGATTCCCTGGGACGCGAGCACACGCTGAACCAGTATTTTGTGAAAACCGGCGAGAACACCTGGCAGGTTCACTATTACATGGACGACGTGGAAATCCCGGACAGCAGCCAGGCGATAGAATTTACCGAGCAGGGCGTCCTGAAAAGCCCGGTTGGCCTGACGAACCTGACCACATCGATCTCTGGCGCGGCGGATCTCTCTATCGATCTGAGCTACAACGGCACCAGCCAGTACGGTTCTGACTTCTCCGTCAGCAAAAACAACAGTAGCGGCTACGCGTCTGGCGAACGTACCGGTCAGGCGATTGATGAAGACGGCAGCGTTTACGCGACCTTCTCCAACGGCGAACGGATGTTGCAGGGGCAACTGGTGCTGGCGAACTTTGCGAACCCGAATGGTCTGGCGTCAAAAGACGGCACGACGTGGGTACAAACCGCCAGTTCCGGCGCGCCGCTGACCGGAACGCCGGGCACCGGTTTGCTGGGTTCTGTGAAATCCGGCGCGCTGGAATCCTCAAACGTGGATTTGACCTCTGAGCTGGTTGGTCTGATGACCGCGCAGCGTAATTACCAGGCAAACACGAAGGTTATCAGCACCAACGACAACATGATGAACGCTCTCTTCCAGGCGGTGTAATGGATCGTTTGATTTTTACCGCCATGAGCGGCGCATCGCGCAGTTTGTCGCAGCAGCAGATCCATGCAAACAACCTGGCGAATGTGAATACCCAGGGGTTTCGTAGCGATCTTGATAATGCGATTTCTCAGCAGGTTAACGGCGAGGGATATGCCTCGCGTTATATGGCGCTGCCTACTCAGGGCGGCGTGGATATGACGCCTGGCGCGGTACGTGAAACGGGGCGCAATCTGGATATCGCCATTAAAGGCGATGGGCTGATTGCGCTGGCCAGCGGCAACCGTGAGGTTTACACCCGCAACGGGCAGATCGACGTCAGCCCGGAGGGCGATCTGTCGATCAACGGTCTGCCGGTTGAAGGTGACAACGGCCCGATCGTTTTACCGCCGTTCTCGTCCGTCAGCATCGGTGAAGACGGTGTGATCACTATCGTGCCTGACGACGGCGATATTGCCGCGCCGGTTGATGTTGACCGCATCAAGCTGGTGAACATTCCGGTAAGCGATCTGAGCAAAAATGTGGATGGCTTTCTGGTGAGCAACACGGCGATTAACCCACGCGATGAAGAGGTGATGGTGGCGTCCGGGCATCTGGAAACCGCTAACGTCTCGGCCATTAATGAGATGGTCGCCAGCATTGCGCTGAATCGTCAGTTTGAAGCGCAAATCAAGATGATGAAAGCCGCTGAAGATCTCGCTAATTCAGGCAACCGTCTGATTCGTGGCACCTGATAACAATAAGAAGGAATAAAGATGAATCCCGCTTTATGGATCAGTAAAACCGGCCTGGCGGCGCAGGACGCCAAAATGACCGCGATTTCCAACAACCTGGCGAACGTCAACACCACCGGGTTTAAACGCGATCGCGCGATGTTCGCCGATCTGTTTTATCAGAATCAGCGCACGCCAGGCGGGCAGCTCGATCAGAACAATATCGCGCCGACCGGCATTCAGTACGGCACCGGGGTGAAGATCGTCGGGACGCAGAAAGAGTTTACCGTCGGCAGCATCCAGAACACCGGGCAAACCTTCGACGTGGCGATCACCGGGCAAGGGTTCTTCCAGGTGGAAACTGCGGATGGCGATATCGCGTATACCCGCGCCGGTAATTTCCAGAAAACGCCAGATGGCGTGCTGACGAATGCGCAGGGGCTGCCGCTGGTGCCGCAGATTGAATTGCCGGAGAACGTCAAAGATTTGCAGATTGGTAAAGACGGCACCATCACCGCGACGGTGGCAGGCGAAACCGATCCGGTGGAGCTGGGGCAGTTGACGCTGGTGAACTTCGTCAATCCGGCCGGTCTGGAGGCGATAGGCGGCAACTTATACCGTGAAACGGCGGCCAGCGGCGAAGCGGTTGAAGGCGTACCCGGCGAGGACGCGCTCGGACAACTGGAGCAGGGCTCTCTGGAAGGTTCTAACGTACAGGTCGTTGAAGAGATGGTCGACATGATCACCGTTCAGCGTGCCTACGAAATGAACGCCAAGATGGTCTCTGCCGCCGATGACATGTTGAAGTTTGTCACCCAGTCGATGTAACGACAGGGCTTTAAAGTGAAAGAGAAATGAAAAAGAAGTTAGTTATCAGTCTACTGGCGCTGTTTTTGTCGGGCTGCGAAAGCCCGGCGTTGCTGGTGAAAAAAGACGATGCGGCGTATGCGCCGCCGGAAGATATCGTGGTGCCTGAAACGCAGGTGCGCGGCGGTGGGTTATATAACGGCAACTACAACTGGTCGTTGACCCAGGATCGCCGGGCTTATCGCGTAGGCGACATCCTGACCGTTAAGCTGGATGAGTCTACTCAGGCCAGCAAGCAGGCGCGCACTAACTTTGGTAAGAAAAACGATGTTTCCCTGGGGATACCGGAAGCATTCGGCCATTCAATCGATAAGCTTTCCGGCTCGATTGACGGCAACCGAAACTTTAACGGTAATGCCACCTCGCAGCAGCAAAACAGTCTGCGCGGCGCGATCACCGTTGCGGTTTATAAAGTGTTGCCAAACGGCGTGCTGGCGATTCGCGGGGAGAAATGGCTCACCCTCAACCAGGGGGATGAGTATATGCGGGTGACGGGCCTGGTGCGCGCGGAAGATATCGAACGCGACAACTCCGTCTCTTCACAGCGAATCGCCAATGCCCGTATCTCCTATGCCGGACGCGGCGCGCTCAGCGACGCGAATGCGGCAGGCTGGCTGACCCGCTTCTTCAACCACCCGCTGTTCCCAATTTAATGGAGGCCATGATGCGTAAACTGGCACTCTTTTTCCTGCTGATTTGCAGCATGAACGCGGCGGCGCAGCGTCTTGGCGATGTGGTCGATATTCAGGGCGTACGCGGCAACCAGCTGGTGGGCTACAGCCTGGTTGTGGGGCTTGACGGTACAGGGGATAAAAACCAGGTCAAGTTCACCAGCCAGTCCGTTACCAACATGCTGCGCCAGTTTGGCGTGCAGTTGCCTGCGAAGATTGATCCGAAGGTGAAGAACGTCGCGGCCGTGGCGATTAGCGCCACGCTGCCGCCGGGCTATGCGCGTGGGCAAAGTATTGATGTAACCGTCTCCTCGATTGGCGATGCGAAAAGCCTGCGTGGCGGTACGCTGCTGCTGACTCAACTGCGCGGTGCTGATGGCGAAGTGTATGCGCTGGCACAGGGGAATGTGGTGGTAGGCGGCGTGAAAGCCGAGGGCAACAGCGGCTCCAGCGTGACCATCAACACCGCGACCGTTGGCCGTGTGCCAAACGGCGGCTCGGTGGAGCGCGAAGTGCCGAGCGATTTCCAGCAGGAGCCGGTGGTGATGCTGAACCTGAAACGTCCCAGCTTTAAGACTGCCAACAGCGTCGCAGTCGCGCTGAACAACGCCTTTGGTTCCGGCACGGCGACCGCGCAAAGCGCGACTAACGTGGCGGTACGTGCGCCGATGGGCGCGGGCGATCGGGTGGCCTTTATGTCCTCTCTGGAAGATGTGCAGATTAACGCCGGTAAACAGCCGCCACGCGTGGTGTTCAACGCCCGAACGGGAACGGTGGTCATTGGCGATGGCGTAGTGGTGCGCGCTGCGGCGGTATCACACGGCAACCTGACCGTCACCATCCGCGAGTCGTCGAACGTCAGCCAGCCTGGCGCATTCAGCCAGGGAAGAACGGTTGTCACGCCGGAAAGCGACGTCAACGTTAATCGTGGCCGGGGTCAGATGGTGACTATTGCGGCGGGAACCAGCCTGCGCAGCATCGTGAATACCATTAACAGCCTTGGCGCGGCGCCGGACGACACGATGGCTATCTTACAGGCGCTGCATGAAGCCGGCGCGCTGGATGCTGAACTGGTCGTGATTTAAGGAAATACCATGCTGAATGCCATTAACCGACAAACCGCGATTCTGCCCGGCGATCTCTCCGGGCAGGTAAAGCCGCAGAATCTTGAACAGGCCGCCGAACAGTTTGAGGCGCTGATGCTGCGTTCCATGCTGTCGCAAATGCGCAAGGCGTCCGATGTGCTGGGGGAAGACAACCCTTTCAACAGCAAACAGCAGCGGATGATGCGTGATTTTTACGATGACCGACTGGCGTCTGACCTGGCGTCTCAGCGCAGCACCGGGATTACCCAGATGATCATCAACCAGCTTTCGCCGCAGGTGAATACGCCGCTTAAGAAAACGGATGAAATGACCGCTTTAGAAGAGCAACCGAAAGAACTTAAAATGCCTGTGGTTCCGGTAATGCGCGGGCAGGAGTAAGCCATGAGTATGATTAATATTGCCTTCAGCGGTTTGCAGGCAGCCCAGGTGGGCATGAATGTCACCTCGATGAACATCGCTAACCTGCTGACGCCGGGGTACAGCCGCCAGGGCATTATCCAAAGCTCCATCGGCCCAATGGGGGAAGCGGGTTTTACCGCCGGGAACGGGGTACAGGTCGACAGTATTCGCCGCATCTCCAGTCAGTATCTGGTTAATCAGGTGTGGCAGACCAACTCGAAAGCCAGCTATTTCGAAACCGGAAATCAATATATCGGCGCGCTGGAACAGGTGATCGGCACCGACTCTACCAGTCTTGGTAACGGGCTGGATGATTTTGTCAGCGCCCTGAGCGCATTGACCCAGACGCCGGAATCCCCGGCGCTGCGTCAGCAGCTTATTAACCAGGCGGGCGCGCTGGCGACCCGTTTCAATAACGTTAACAACTTCATCTCCAGCCAGAAAGAGTCGATCAACACCCAGCGCAACGCGATGGTTGACCAGATCAACACCCTGAGTACCAGTATTGCGGACTACAACAAAAAAATTACCGACATGGAGTCAACCGGCGGTAACAGCAGCGTACTGCGCGATCAGCGTGATGAACTGGTAAAACAGTTAAGTACGCTGGCGGACGTGAAGGTGACGGACGATGGTTCCAGCGGGTACACCGTCTCAATGGCGAACGGTCAGCCGCTGGTGAGCGGTAAGGTCGCCGGGCAGCTCAGCGCGGGGCAGGACGCCAACGGCAACTCCACGCTGACGCTGAAATTTTCCACCAGCGAGTTCACGCTGAACCCGTCGGCGGGCGGTCAACTTGGCGCGCTGTATGATTATGAAACCGGCACCCTCCAACAGATGAAAGATTCGGTGCAAGGGATGGCGGAATCGGTGGCAAAACTGTTTAACGATCAGCTGGCGAAGGGCTATGACCTGAATGGCAATTCAGGCAAGCCGCTGTTTACTTTCGATCCGAGCAATCCTGCGGGCATGTTGCAGGTGACGGACCTGAAGCCTGAAGAACTGGCGCTGTCCGGCATCCAGGCCGACGACGGCACGGGCGTACCGGGCAACGGTGATAACCTGAAGGCGCTGATCGAACTGAAAAACCAGAAAACGGATATTCCGGGTCTGGGAAATATGAGTCTGAGCGAAGGGGCGGCGGCGATCATTTCCACTATCGGTATTGCCAGTAAGCAGAGCAAAACAGAAATGGAAGCGGCGTCGACGGTGCGCGACCAGGCGCAGAATCAGCGCGATAACCTGAGCGCGGTAAACCAGGATGAAGAGGCGATTAATCTACAGATCTACATGCAGGCTTACCAGTCGAACATGAAGGTGATCTCCACCGGAAATCAGATCTTCAGCGACCTGCTGGGGATGTTTTAAGCGCCATCAGAGAATTTAAATTATGCGTATTAGTAGTCTTTACAACTCAAATGCCATGCTGGCGCAATTAGGCGTTAACGGCACGCGTATCAGTAAGTTGATGGAGCAGATGTCGACGCAAAAGCGCATTAATGTGCCGTCTGACGATCCTGTTTCCGCAAGCCGTCTGGTGCAACTGAACCGTGAGCAGTCTGCGATTAAACAGTATCAGAGCAATATTTCCAGCCTGAGCGGCGCGCTGTCGATTCAGGAGTCGAACATCACCGCGCTCAGTAACCAGATGCTGGCGGTCGGCGATAAGCTGAAGCTGGCGAATAACAGTACGCTCAGCCAGAAAGATATGGCGGGTTACGGCATGGAGCTTTCTTCAATGCTGGATTCGCTGGTCGCCACCCTGAACGCTAAAAATGAAAACGGCAGCTATCTGTTTTCCGGCACGCAGACCGACAGCCAGACGGTAACGTGGGACGAGGCTAAAGGGCAGTATGTGTATGGCGGCAATGACAGCAGCCGCGAAACGATTGTCGCGAACGGCGTCTCTATTACGGAAAACACCCAGGTTGCTCAGGCATTCTCCGGTTCAGGAAACGACCTTGAGATGCTGAATAAATTGAAAGCGCTCAGCGACAAAATGCAGGACCCGAACGCGAATTACGCTGACTATAAAGACGAACTGGAGGAGATGATCGGTGTCGCGCAAAATACCAGCGATAACATCTCCAGCCTCTTCACCGATCTTGGCGGCCGTCAGAACCGCCTGACGCTGCTCAGCGATGCGCACAGCGATGTCAGCCTTGCGAACGATCAGGTTGTACGGGACCTGTCCGAAACGGACTGGGCGACCACCAGTATCAACCTGCAACTGTATACGCAGTCGGTGCAGATCACTAATAAGGCTTACAGTATGGTGAGTCAGCTTAACTTGTTTAGTCTGTTGTAATTGTTATGCAGGTAGGTTTAAAAACAACGTCCCTTACGACTTCCGCGCCCGCAACCGGGCGCGGAAGCATTGATGCGCCGCAAACGGTCGGCCGCGTCAACGCGCCAGAAATCACCGCGACCCGCAATGCGTTCCCCGAATCGGCGCTGTTGTCCCGCCGTCCGATGCGCTACAACGTACAGCTAAATCAACAACTCACGGCAGTGCAGCAGGCTGACAGCTATCTGGCGCAGACGGAAACACAATTGTTGCAGGTGCGTCAGTCGTCGCTTCGCGGCGATGCGACGCAGCCGGCGAATACGCTGCAAAAACATTTGATGCGTCGGACGCAGCTTTCCGGCGGCACTGTCGATCGCCATCTGACCGCGTCGCTGGAGCAAAAAAGCACGGTTAACTTTACGCTTCCCGGCAGTGAGAGGCTTCTCAGCCAGCCGGGGGGAGAAACGCTGGTATTTTCACTGGGCGGGCGGCAGCGTGAGATGACCGCCATTTCGTTGCCGGAAGAGGCGACGCCGCGTCAGACGTTGACCCAGTTGAATGTGGGGCTGGGCCGTCTGGGGATTCATGCGCGTCAGACGGCAAACGGGCAACTGATGTTCAGCGTGGATGAAAGCCGTTGGGAGCGGGTCAGCCAACAGCTCACCGTGCGCGGAGAGGGCAGGCATTTCCCCGCTGATGCGTTTACGTTGCTCACGCCACAGGCGGAAACGGCAAGCAGTGATGAGGTTGTTTCGCTGGCGACGCGTCGGGAAAGGGAAAGCCAGGTAAAGCTGCAAAATACGCTGGAGCACATTACCACCCAGCGCAGCAGGCTTCGTCAACAGCAGGAGCGCGTGGCGTCGCGCATCAATGATATGGCGACGGTATACAGCCCGGCGCAGGCCCGGGAAACCGCGCGCGGCCTGGGGGAAGCGCTGGCGAGCAGCGCCAGCAGCTACAGCACCCTCTCCAGGGCGCTGGGCGCGCAGGCCAACGTCAGGCTGGCGACGGTAAAAAATTTGCTGGGGTGATTATCGTAACCGGAAGCGGGCCTCCGCCTCCGGTTTTGACTTACTGCTGGATGGGGTAGAGAAAAATCGACCCGCTTTGCCCTACCACTAACGGTTGCCCGTTAAATGCCAGCGGCTCCATCCAGAAATTGGTGTTCATCAGCATATCGACCAGACCATCTATCATCAGCCCCTTGTGCGTGGTGGTGTAGTAGATGGGCGTCAGGTAAAAATAGAGTTTGCCGTTTTTCCCTGACGTCGGCGTAAATTTTTCCTTTAGTACGAAACGATTGTCATCAGGGCTGGTAATGGTCGCCAGAATGGTGCCTTTCGTTGTTTTCATCCGCGAATTATAAATTTCTTTCGTCTGCGACATCAGGTCATAGAAACCAAGCTGGAAAGTCCCTTCCACATCCGTATTGGGGCGCTCTGCGCCGCCTGTGAGGGCACTGGTGCCGAATGCGATGGCGAGAAGCACGGAAATACTCAACAAAATCACAAGATTAACTTTCTTTGCATGTTGCCATTTCATTCAGTTTTCTCCGGGTTTCACGCATAATCAGGTTGTTCAGCCGTGTCGGATCGATACGCCAGTGATAAATCGTCATCGCTAACTGCTTTTTGTCGCACTGGCTGGTAAGGGCGAACGTGTAGTTCAGCGATGAATTGGTGATGCTAAAGTAGACGCTCATCCTGACTGACTGCATTTTGATCTGCTGATTAATGGTATAAAAAGTGTCTTTCAGCTTGGTATACAAGTTATTGGCGTCATAAGACGGTTCGCTGCTCGTCCCAATGGAATACAGGTTGATGTTGCTGTAAACGTTAGGCTGTATCTCCTGGGCGACCAGATGTTCATGACCTTTCAGTTTCATGTACCAGCCGGTAAAGAGTATGCTGCCGATCGCCGTCAGCGCGAGCAGTAAAAACACGGTGGTCCAGTGGATGGATTTTTTCACTGGCCTGGTCGTTGCAGGCGGCGTTACGCGGACGATATCGTTCGTTTGTTCCGCGACAGGAAGTGACGTCTCGTCGACAACCTCATATTCCCCGGCTAAATCGGAGGGGGCGTTTTCTTCCAGCGGAAGATGATTTTCTTCGGGATCGCGAACCTCGCTCTCTTCTTTTTCGATAAAGCAGCAATAATCAGGCTCAAGCAAATACCCTTTTTTAGGGATGGTTTTGATGATTTTTTGCTTTTTGCCGTCGTCTTCCAGTGCCGTACGCAGCGCGTGGATGGCATTGGGCAGACTGTTATTACCGATGACGCGGCGTTCCCAGACCAGCGTGGTGAGTTCTTCACGCGTAAAGATCTTTCCCGCATCTTGCATGAGCGTTTCAAGGAGCTTGAGTTGATATTCTCCCAGACGTTTACGTTCCCCTGTTGTTAAATGGAGAATAGATCCCGAGGGGATATCAACCAGCCAGTTATTAACGGAGTAATAGCGTTTATTCATTTATTCATCGATGGATATACCACCCCAGTAAATGCAACGGCTAAATATCGCAAGAAAATATAGCCTGAACACGGATGTTGACTATCTGTTAATTCCATTTGAAATTCTTAATGAATGCCGCTTGCCTGCGGGAGGTGAGGAAACGAAAAGCGCTTTTGCCGATGACTGAGTTTGTTTTTCAGCCTGAACAGCACTCAGAAACAAGACACCAGCGGCCTGCTGTTGTTCTGATTATCGCGGAATCATCTTTTCCTGGCGCTCTTTTTACGCGATAAAAATGTGATGTGCAACCTCATTTGCAGTGAAAGATTCGCCTTATTATTAATTCTTCTGATTAAAAGTTAATCGAAATAGTTAAAAGATCCTTATGTAAAATCAGGCCCTGCGAATGTGAAAAATTTGTGTTCATCAATCTCCTTTCATGGGGTGTGGGTATATTTTTTGGCAGATTAAAACAATAAACAAGAAAAAATAAAGGAGCGGAGTTAATTTTTTTATCGTTTGTGTCGCCTGATTGAATAATTATGGGGTTGGTTTTATTGCCGGGCTAAAGGTGGTTTATTGAGGATGGTATAATAAGAATAATTAATTGGATATTTTTCGTCTTGAAAAAAGAGGGTGACAAATCTTTAAATAAATTTTCATTAAATGAATTTAATTTTTCGTTGTGGTGGGTCGTTTTTATCAGTCAGCAACGACAAGAACCTGATAAAACAGACAGGTAATCCAAGGAGAAATATATTATGTCGCTTTCGATTTTCACCAGTGCTTCTTCTATGGCATCCACCAATGCCCTGAATAAATCCAACAATCTGCTGTCTACCGCAATGGAGCGTCTGGGCACCGGCAAACGCATCAACTCCGCAGCGGACGATGCGGCGGGCTTGCAGATTGCCACTCGCCTTCAGGGTCAGACCAACGGCATGGCCGTTGCGCAGCGTAACATCTCTGATGCCACCGCATTGCTGCAAACCGCAGAAGGCGCGTTCGACGAAGTGAGCAACATCATGTACCGCATGAAAGATCTCGCCACCCAGGCAGCGAACGACACCAACACCACCAAAGACCGTGATGCCATCAACGCTGAAATGAACGACCTGAATGCCGAACTGAAAAACATCATGGGCAACACGTCTTATGCGGGCGATAAATTATTCGGTACCGGCGGTAAATTTGCCGATTCCCTGAACTTCCAGATTGGTTCTTCCTCTGGAGAAACCATGACCGTGAGCCTGGGTGATGAACTGGGCGGTACAGCGAGTGGCCTGTTTAGCGCTTCTGGTTTCTCGGGTATCGGTGACTGGAACAATACCGCTTCCGGTATCAACATCGGGAGCGCCTCCGACGCTACGGCGATGATGAACTCTCTGGAAACGGCGCTGAATGACGTCGGTGCCGTGCGCTCCAAAATGGGTGCGAGCATTAACCGTCTGGGCCACACCGCGGCCAACCTGGCAAACATGAAAGACAACACCGATCTGGCGCTGAGCAATATTCAGGATGCGGACTTCGCCAGCGAAGCCTCCTCCATGACGCGTAACCAGATGCTGGCGCAGACCAGCATGTCCATGCTGAAACAGTCCAACAGCATGTCCAGCATGGTGATGTCTCTGCTGGGTTAACAGTAAGCCGCCGCTTGCCTGGAAAGGCAGGCGATGTGTTCTTATGACGCTGCATCCTGCACGGGGTGCGGCTTTTTTTGTGTCTGCTGTTGCAGTGCAGCTCCTTTTTGCCGTCTTTCTTCGCCATTTTTTCCCCGGGTTGCCTGAAAAATGGTCATTCGAACGTCGTCGGATTTAATTTTCGAAATGGATGTGTCGTTTTGAGTCAGTACAACGAATGAATGACCTGAATGAATAAGGAATATCTATGTCGCTTTCTATTTTCACCAGCGCTTCTTCCATGGCATCCACCAATGCCCTGAATAAATCCAACAATCTGCTGTCCACCGCAATGGAACGTCTGGGTACTGGCAAGCGTATTAACTCCGCAGCGGACGATGCGGCGGGTCTACAGATTGCCACCCGTTTGCAGGGCCAGACCAACGGCATGGCCGTTGCACAGCGCAACATCTCTGATGCCACTGCGCTGCTACAGACCTCCGAAGGTGCGTTCGACGAAGTGAGCAACATCATGTACCGCATGAAAGACCTTGCCACCCAGGCAGCGAACGACACCAACACCACCAAAGACCGCGATGCCATCAACGCCGAACTGAACGACCTGAACTCTGAGTTGCAGAACATCATGAATAACACCTCCTATGCAGGTGACAAACTGTTCGGCGCTTCCGGTAAGTTTGGCGAAGCGATGAACTTCCAGATTGGCTCTTCCACCGATGAAACCATGCAGGTTGATCTGTCTAAAGAGCTGAAAGGTTCTGGCACCGACTCGCTGATTGATGCCAGCGGCGGTTTTGGCACGATTAGCGATACAGGCAGCAGCTACTACTCGGCCAGCGGCATCAACATTACTGACGCTGCCGGCGCGAAAGATCTGATGAACAACCTGGAAACCACGCTGAATGACGTCGGCGCCGTGCGTTCCAAAATGGGGGCGAGCATTAACCGCCTGGGCCACACCGCGGCTAACCTGGCGAACATGAAAGACAACACCGATCTGGCGCTGAGCAACATTCAGGATGCGGACTTCGCCAGCGAAGCCTCCTCTATGACCCGTAACCAGATGCTGGCGCAAACCAGCATGTCCATGCTGAAACAGTCCAACAGCATGTCCAGCATGGTGATGTCTCTGCTGGGTTAATCCTTCGCGGATATCTGCCCCTAAAACACCGCTGTATGGCGGTGTTTTTGTATCCGGCAATGCGCTTCCTTCTGCCGGAAATTGCGGAAGGGGACATTCCTCCTCTTACGTAACTCATTGATAAACACTTACTAAAAAATTGGCACGATAGTTGCTTTATCTACTGTATGTTGAAAGCGGCGCGCGTGCCCGGAGAAACCCACTATGTCTGATTTTGATCCAACGACACTGGCCACACAGTTGGCAGGCTATGACATTCTTGCGCTGCAAACCTCGCTGAAATCACAGACTTCCACGCTGGAAGCGCAGAAAAAAGCGCTTTCCTCGCTGCGTACCGCCCTGTCGGATTTCCGTTCGGCAATCACCGGGCTGAATTCCTCCAGCACCAGCGTGCTGAAAAATACCGCGACCATGAACCAGGAAGGGATCGCGACCATCACCGCCAGCGCGTCTGCCCGTAAAGGGACATACAGCCTGAACGTCACCCAACTGGCTTCTGCGCAGCAGAAAGGGTTTGACGGGCTTGATGATGAGGCGATTAAAAACGCCAGCGGTACGCTGAAGATCAATCTCAACGGCGAGAGCCTTGAAATTGAGATGGATGATTTAGACAGCCTCGCTGATTTTGCCGACGCCATCAATAATGCGGATTTCCCGAGCGCGTCTGACACCGCGACCTCTGACGACGGTCAGAACGGCGTTACCGCTTCGCTGATGCGTATTGATGGCAAGGTGACGCTGATGATGAGCAGCGATCAGAGCGGCGAGAAATACGATATTCAGCTGGATACCAGCGGCATGACCAACGGTCAGGATATCTTTAATGGCGAGAATGTGATTACCGCCGGTAAAGATGCCAAATTCACCGTTGGCGATTCCAGCACCGTTTACTCCAGCAGCTCCAATACCCTGGATAACCTGGTAGACGGCGTTTCGATCAAACTGACCGGCACCACCGAAGCCAACAAGCCGCTGGTTATTTCAGTCGACACGGATGCCACGGGGACAAAGGAGCAAATCCAGGCCTTTATCGATGCCTATAACACGTTGCAGGACACCATCTCCGGGCTGACGGCGACCGGCAGCAGCTCTGATTCGCGCGGCGCGTTTGCCGGTGATGCCAGTATCTCCTCGTTAACCAACGATCTGAGCAACATGCTGCGCGGCACCTTCGGCGATCAGAACATGACGAAGTTCGGCATTACTGCCGACAAAGACGGCAAGCTGTCGATCGACGCCGACACGCTCAATGAGCAACTGAAATCAAATCCGCAATCGGTCGCTGATTTCTTCAACGGGAATAACGGGCTGATTAAAGCGATGGATAAATCGCTGGATAAATACCTGAACACCAGCACCGGTTTATTAAAAGGTCGCCAGGAAACGCTCGACAGACAGCAGCGCGACATCGACACCAAAACCGAAAAAATGAACACGCGTTATGAGTCCTCCTATAACCGCTACCTGAAGCAGTTCACGCAGTTACAGTCGATCATGACGCAGATGAATAACACCATGAGTATGTTTAGCTAATTCTTAGGGAATTTAACTTTCAATGTACGGTAACGAGCAGGAAGGCTTCGGCCTCTATCACCAATCTGACCTGGCGATTCAGGCCGCAGCAGCGAATCCGCATCAGTTAGTGCTGATGTTGTTCAATGGCCTGATGGACGAACTGGTACGCGCGAAAAGCCATATTGCGGCGCGTCGCTACGAACGTAAGGCGCAAAGCATTAATAAATGCATCGACATCCTGAACGCGCTGACCAGCGCGCTGGATTTTGAAAAAGGCGGCGAGCTGGCATTAAGTCTGGCGAATCTTTATGACTACTGCGTTTACCGTCTCTATGACGCCAGCCACAAGCTGTCTGTCGAAAATATTGAAGAGGTGGAAGTTATCCTCGGCAATATTCAGGACGGCTGGGAAAAAATGGGTCAGGGAACATGAGCTATGCGTTGACGATGCGAACGCTGATGCAGGCGTTACGCCAGGCCGCAGCCGACCATAACTGGTCTGCCGTACGGAATGTTGACCTGAAGATTGCTGAATTGCTTACCGCTGTCCGGGGTAAACCCCTGGACGCGGCAGACAGCAAAGCCCTGGACGAACTGCGGGAGATTCACCGTCAGGTGCGCGATTACTGTCAGGGGCAGAGCGACATTATTGCGAACAAAATGGCGCTCGCCATGCGCAATCGTGAAGGTGCGACGGCGTATGCCGCGTTTATGGACGCAGAGGATATGGGGTAATGGATATTCTCAATCTTTCTCAAAATGCGGGGCACGCTTCCGGTTTGCCGATGCAGGCGGAGACGATCGCCGGGCAGAGCGGCGCTCAGTCATCTGCCGGGCAGACGCAGCCAGGATTCAACGATGCGTTGATGAATGTTGTCAGCACGCTGATGGGCGGGCAGGGCAAAAATGCCCTGGGGATTACCGTCAGCGCGCAGCCGGTGAGCGTGCAGGACGAGGACGATACGGGCGATCGGCATCAGAAGGATGCCTCTCCGTTGAAAGACGATGCGCAACAGCAGCTGTTGCAGGCGCTGTTGATGACCGGGCAGATGCCGGTTAAACCCGTCAGCTACGCGGGTCGTTCGCAAAACGAGATGAATGCGCTGACGTTGCAGACGCAGCCGTTACTGGCGGGACAGTTGCAGGAGAAGGGGGCGTTATCGCCAACGCTGCGCCCGACGCTGGCGGCAGGGGTTAACGTAACGCCTGCGACCGAGTCGCCGCAGACGCCAACCGCAGGGTTGCAGCACATTACGCCGCAGCTTATGACCGCAGTCGCTGTGGCGACGCCGACAGTGAATGCGCAGCCGGTCTCCGTTGTCTCCACGACGCCAACGGCGGCGGTAACGCCTGATGCAATGTCTGCGCATACCTCGACATTAAAACTTGATACGGAAACCTCCCGCTGGACGCAGCAGTTGCAAAGCGCGTTGGGCGATCGTCTGCAACTTCAGGTGAAGAACCAGATCCAGCACGCCACTATCCGTCTCGATCCGCCTGAAATGGGCAAGATCGACATCTCGTTGCAGCTTGATAACGGGCGCGTACAGGTACAAATCAACGCCAGCCATGCTGAGGTCTATCGTGCGCTTCAGCAAACGAGCAACGATCTGCGCCAGAGCCTGACCGAACAGAACTTTGTTCAGGTAAACGTGCAGGTCTCCTCTCAGTCAGGGCAGCAGCAGGGCAAAGAACAGCAGTTCGCACAACAACACGCCATCATTCAGGCGGGAGATGAGATCGCGGCAGGTCTGCCGGAATCAGAAAGCACCCGCCGTGAAGATGATTCGGTATTACTGACCGTTTAACAAAAAGACATTTATGAACGCAAAAACAATCTCCTTTGGGCTGGCGATCGCTTTGGTTACCGCTTTACTGACGGCATGTTTAACCGTTGCCGGCACCTGGCTACTTCGCGCGGACACGGCATCGGAGAGCAATCCGTTGACGAGCTTATTTAAATCCTCCACGCCGCAACAGGTGGAGTTCGTGGAAATTAAAAACATCCTCATCACCCTGAAAGGGAAAGGTAATGCGGAGCGTTATCTGATGCTGGAACTGAACCTGGCGACCATGAGCGCGGAAAACGCGCGGACGGCGCAAGACATGATCCCTGCGATTCGCGGGGCGACCGTCAATTTGTTTTCTGAAATGGACTATGACGCCGTGCGTGCGCTAAGCGTCAGCAACCTGCACGACAAACTCAAAGCCGCCTATGCCGCCAGATTTGACAGCCTGAAGATGGACGTCCCCTTTGATGACGTCATCATCAGCAAAATGGTCTTCCAGTGATTGATAAGCCGTATTGGACATGATGGATTTTATCGCAAGTGAAACGCTGACGCCTGCGGATGAAGCGCGCTATGTCAGCACGTATCTGCCGCTCGTCAACAAAGTGGTGAAGCAACTCGCTTACCAGACCAGTAGCGTTATTGATCGGGATGATATGGAACAGATCGCGCTAATGGGGTTATTAACCTCGTTGCGCCGTTACGGTCATCCTGATGAGCAGTTTGCCGCTTATGCCATACAACGCGTTCGCGGCGCGGTACTGGATGAGCTGCGGTTGCTTGACTGGCGTCCGCGTCGTTTGCGACAGAAAACGCATAAGCTCAATGACGCAATCCGCGAGATTGCGCGTCAGCTGGGGCGTACGCCCAGCTTTGAGGATATCAGCCACCATCTTTCCATTACGGCTGAAGAGTATCAGGAATATCTCTTACTCGATTGCGCCAAAACGCTGGAGAGTCTCGACGATCTTCTGGGTAATGACGTATATGCGGGGGCGCTGGATAGCCGTCCGCTTGAAGAAGAGATCATCGTCAGCAGAACGCTACGCAACGCGTTGGCGAGTCTTGATGAGCGTGAGCAACTTATTCTCACGCTCTATTACCAGCATGAAATGAGCCTGAAGGAAATTGCGCTGGTCCTCAATTTAACCGAGGCCAGGGTATGTCAGCTCAATAAAATCATTGCGCAAAAAATTCAGTCTTTTTTCCAGAAGTGAAAGGTTTATGCAGAAATTCTTAGGTATTCTCATCATCATGGGGTGTGTTGTCGGCGGCTTTATTTTGTCAGGCGGACACCTCGCCTCATTCTGGCAGCCGGGTGAAATCATCATTATTCTTGGCGCGGGACTGGGGGCGATGGTACTGGCGAACCCCAAAGGGGTGCTGAGCGAAATGTACCGTCAGTTTCGCGGCATTATGCGCAAAAACGAATATACCGATGAGTATCAGCGCCAGCTGCTGATGCTGCTGTATGAACTGCTGGAACTGGTGCAGGACGGCGGCCTGAAGGTGCTGGATGAGCATATCGAAGCACCGGAAAACAGCGCGTTATTCCAGAAATACCCCCTCATGCTGCACGACAAAGCGCTGGTGACGTTCATCTCCGATAACTTCCGCCTGATGGCGATGGGGAAAATCAACGAGCACGAGCTGGAAGGGATTCTCGAACAGGAACTGGTGGCAATGGAAGAGAACCTTCTGCAACCGTCCCGCTCTTTGCAACGTACTGCGGAAGCGATGCCTGGATTCGGCATCTGCGCGGCGGTACTTGGCATCATCATTACCATGCAATCCATTGACGGCTCGATTGCGGTCATTGGTGTGAAGGTTGCGGCCGCTCTGGTGGGAACCTTCCTCGGCGTATTCTTCTGTTACTGCCTGATGGACCCGGTGGCGAACGCCATGGAGCAACGCACCAAAAAGCAAATCTCGGTGCTGGAGTGCGTGCGTACCGTACTGGTGAACCACGTTGCCGGTAAGCCGACGCTGCTGGCGGTCGATGCCGGGCGCAAAATGCTGCCGATGGACACGAAACCGACATTCGCGACGCTGGACGGTTGGGTAAACCAGATGATGGGTGATGCCTGATGCGTAACCGCAGCAAAGAACATACCACGATCATCAAACGCTCCTCGCGTAAAAGCCATGATGAATTTCATGGCGGCGCCTGGAAAGTGGCCTTCGCAGACTTCACGCTGGCAATGATGGCGCTGTTTATGGTGCTGTGGATCATGGGCGCGGTAACGGAAGAAGAACGTAAAGAGATTGTCTCCATGCTTAATGGCGAGTCGGTCTTTGAAGGCAACTCATTAACGCCCATTACGCAAAAAGAGGGGCAGGGTGGGCAGCTTTCGCTGATTGACAGTCGTCATCCGAAAACGCCTAAACCGTCGAAAACGGCAGAGTCGTCAAAACCGTTGACCGATGCGGAGAAGCAGATTGCTCAGCAGGCGAAACAGACGGAAAGCCTGGACGACGTGAACGCCCGCTCGCGTAATGAGATTGAAGATCTGGCGCGCATTATCATGAAAATCACCTCGACGTACGATGCGCAAGCCAACCTGAAAATGGAAATTGTGCCGCAGGGGCTGCGTATTCTGGTCTCGGACGATCAAAAACGCGAGATGTTCCAGCGCAGTAGCGCAATCCTGACGCCGTTTTTCAAACGCTTACTGACGGAGTTCGCGCCGGAACTGAACAAGATTGACAACAAGATCATCATCACCGGCCATACCGATGCCACGCGTTTTCGCGATCAGGTGCTTTATAACAACTGGAACTTGTCCGGCGAACGCGCCATGCAGGCGCGAGCGGTTCTGACCACCGGGGGGCTGGATCAAAGCAAAATTCTGCAAGTGAGCGGCATGGCGGATCAGATGTTGCTTGACCCGCAACATCCGCTGAGTTCCGCGAACCGCCGCATTGAAATTATGGTGCTGACGCATTCCGCCAGTGATTCTCTGTACCAGTTCTTTGGGCAGCATGGCGAAAAAGTCATTAAACCGCTGACCGATAAACTGACGAAAAACCATTAATCAGATCGTTATTGCTGTGAAACGTTTCATCCGTTCTGTCCGTTTTGTACCTGCCCGGCATGTTCTGTGCCGCCAGGTACCTTTTTTTTCTCTCATCCTGTTATTGCTGATGCCGACGGGCTACAGCATCGCAAAGCCGAAGCCTGTAGAAGCGGGTATGACGCAGCAGGAAAACGCGTTGCAGATGCGGAAAAAAAATCGCGAGCGGCTGATGGCGAAAGTGAAAAAACGGACTGCCGTCGTACCGTTAACGCCGGAACAAAAGCAGCGGGAAACGGCGAAAAAACTGGCTGACCGCACTAAAAACCGCGAGATGCTGGCAATGCATGCCCGCTGGCAGCCCGGTAGCCTGGGCGGCTCCGACATGCTGTGGAGTCAGGCGCGCAAAGGGAAGGACAAAACGGGGCGCATCAGCCCGAAACTGGCGTCCCGATTACATACCGTCATCAAGCGTCTGGAAGACCAGTTAGGTAAGCCCTATGTCTGGGGCGGTAAAAATCCGCTGGAAGGATTTGATTGCAGTGGCCTGGTTTTCTACGCCTTCAATCATGTGCTGGAGCGCAAGCTACCCCGCACGGCAAACGGCATGTATCAGGACCCCACTCTTAAACATATTCGCGTAGATAAACTCCGTCGCGGCGATCTGGTGTTTTTTAACATTAACCAGCGACCGGGCGCCGACCATGTTGGCGTCTACCTTGGAAACGATGAGTTTATTGAGGCCCCGCGTAGCGGGCTAAATATCCGCATTAGCCAGCTTTCAGATGATTTCTGGCAATCGCATTACCTCGGCGCTCGCCGCATTCTGACGGAAGAGGCGATGCTGTAAAAATGACCCTTAGATTGAGTTAAAACCCATGACCGCAACACGTATGAAATTCGCCATTGATGATGGCTCAACCAATGTGAAAATTAGCTGGATTGAAAACGGTACGCTGAAGACCGTTGTTTCGCCGAACTCCTTCCGTAAGGACTGGAAAAGCGCGGCGCTGCTGCGTGGTCAGTCGGTATACAACTACACCATCGGCACCACGAAATACACCTATGATGCGACCTCGGATAAAGCGCTTTCCACGACGCACATCGAATACCAGTATGATGATTTGAATCTGCTGGCGGTTCATCATGCGCTGCTGCAAACCGGCCTGACGCCGCGTGACGTTGAAGTTATCGTCACACTGCCGATTACGCAATTCTACAAGCCGGACGATTGCCAGCGTAACGATGAGCGCATCGAAGCGAAACGTCGCAACCTGATGCGTGAGATCTCGCTGAATAAAGGCGAGCTGTTCCGTATCGTTGATGTGCATGTTATGCCGGAGAGCCTGCCTGCGGCGCTGTCGCATCTGCTTAACTCCAACGTGAATGAATTCACCAAGTCGCTGGTCATCGACTGCGGCGGGACAACGCTGGACATGGGGGTGATTGTCGGCGAGTTTGACGATGTTTCCGCAATTTACGGCAACAACGAAATCGGCGTGGCGATGGTGACGGACGCCACGCGTAAATTACTGGCGGCGGCGGACAGCGACTCCAGCTATCTGGTGGCGAACGAGCTGATCAAGCGTCGCAACGATCTGGATTTTGTCAGAAGCGTCATCAACGATGAATCGCGGATTGACGAGATCCTTGAACGGATCGAGATCAAGATTCAGGAGCTTGGCGATCAGGTGGCTTATGAAGCGAAGAAATTCGCTAAGAACCCTAACCGCGTTTATCTGGTCGGCGGCGGCGCGCATCTGATCGAATCCGCTCTGCGTCAGGCCTATTCGACGCTCGGCGAACGCGTGGTGACGCTCGACAACCCGCAAAGCGCGCTCTCTCGCGAGATCTGCCTGTACCATGCTGAGTCAGGCGTTGAGCAGATTGATTCGCCGCAAATGGTTGAGGTAGGCGACGATGAGTAACAGGCAGATCCGCCGTGTTAACCTCTCATTGCATTTGTCGCCAGAGCGATCGCGCGCGGATTTGCGCGCGATGCTGCAACTAAAAAAATGGTATGGCGCAGTGCAGCGGGACGGGAGCGACGTCAATGACGCCAACATGGAGATCCGCCAGTTTCATCGCAATATCTATCTGTCCGGCCTGCAATTGCATCTTCTCAACCCGCAATTGTGCAGCCATGTTGCAGAATCCCTGAGCCGGGAAGGTTTGAGCCTCGAATCCCTTTGCGCGGAATTGCAGGAGAGCAATTTACTGCCCGTCGCCCTCATGACCGGCGATGGCGATGAAGAAAAAGAGAAAGACTTCAGCGAACAGCAGCTGGCGCAAATGCGTACGCTGATGGCGCAGACCCTGCAAAAACAGCAGGTCGCCGCAGCGCCATCGGATAACACGCAGCATGAGGAGACGGCAAAACTGCGTGAAGAGGTCGCCCAGCTCAAAGTCTTGCTGGAACAGCAGCATCTGCTGTTGCAACAGCTGCGCGTGACGGGGCGCACGTCAGCGGCGGAACCGGCTAAATCCGTAAATGCTGAAGAAGTCGATCTCAGTACCGTAGACGCGCCAACGCAGAAGATGAGTAAAGTGCGTCAGAAAGGGATCTTTTAGACTTTCGCCCGGCGCGTCACCAGTGTTGAAAAGGGAACCCGGCGGTTCCCTTTTTATTTTATGCCGCCGCGCATGGCGTACTACCGGTATACCGGCAGAAGGTTAATGCTGGATAGAATATGGATAAGCGCGTTAGCTGCCCCAAAGCATAAAATCAGGACGATCATCGCGTTGCCTCCCCATACCCGATAGTGCGGGCTGTTAAAGCGTTTGCGCGATGCGCGCGCCAGCAGCGCCGGGACAATCGCCGCCCAGACGGTGGCGGCCAGCCCGGCAAAACCGATGGCGTAGATAAACCCATTTGGCCAGATTAAGCCGCCGGTGATGGGCGGCAGAAACGTGACCAGCGCAGTTTTGAAACGTCCTTTTGGCGAGTCGTCGAACCTGAAGAGATCGGCGAGGTAATCAAATAATCCCAGCGTAACGCCGAGGAACGAACTGGCGACGGCAAAGTTGGAGAAGACGGTCAGCAGCAGATCGAGCGTTGAGCTGTTCAGCAAACCGCTCAGCGTCTGTACCAGCACGTCGATATTGCCGCCTTTTTCGGCGATCTCAATAAACGCCGGACGCGGAATATTCCCCATCGTACCGACCAGCCAGATGATATACAGCACCAGCGCCATCAACGTTCCCAGCAGCAGGCAGCGGCGGATGGTCAACGGATCTTTGCCGTAATATTTCATCAGACTGGGCACGTTGCCGTGATAACCAAATGAGGCGAGACAGAACGGCAACGTCATCAGGACGTAGGGCAGGTAGCTGGGGCTGACTTCAGCGGTATTGAGTAAAATCGTCGGCTGGACGTGCCAGAGCAAACCGCCAAACGTCATAAAGAAGGTGAGAATTTTAGCGCCCAGCACAATGGTTGTCATACGGCTCACCGCCCGGGTGCTTAGCCAGACAATAAACGCCACCGCCAGGGCGAATAATAACCCGCCGAGCCTGGCCGGAAAGACGATCCCCATTTGTGCAAAGGTATGGTGAATAACCGAACCGCTGGCGGAAATATAGGCGTAAGTCAGAATATACAGCACGAACGCGACGGTCAGACCGTTAATAATATTCCAGCGATTTCCCAGCAGGTCTTTGGTAATCGTGTCGAAGCTGGCGCCAATATGATAATTCAGGTTTGCTTCCAGGATCATTAACCCGGAATGCAGCATACAAAACCAGGTAAAAATTAATGCCAGCAGTGACCAGAAAAACCAGGCGCCAGACATCACCACCGGGAGAGAAAACATGCCCGCGCCAATAATGGTTCCACCGATAATCATTGCCCCGCCGATCAGCGACGGCGCTTTATTTGCGACCGATAATGTAGCCATAGTGCGTTTTCCTCGCGTGGCTATGCCCGTCATTGTGCAGAGAAAAGGGCGATCCCGCTTTTCTCATGCCTGAATGCGTTGAATATCGTATTAAATAGCGGAATCGCGCTCCCGCAGGGGAGCGCGTATCAGAACGTTATTTCACCGGTTTCAGCCGGGCCACAAAGTGGCGCAGCACCGGCGGTTCATAGGTGAAAGTCAGCCCTTTGATCGATGCGGCGCGGGCTTTTACGGCGATTAACGCATCCGCGATATAGTCCATGTGATCGTTGGTGTAGACCCGGCGGGGGATCGTCAGACGCAGCAACTCCATTGGCGACGGTTTTTGTTTGCCAGTGGCCGGATCGCGCCCAAGCAGCAGAGAGCCAATTTCTACGCTGCGAATCCCGGCTTCCAGGTACAGTTCGTTATTCAGCGCATGAGCCGGGAACTGTTCTGCCGGAATGTGCGGCAGCAGCAGCTTCGCATCGACAAATACCGCGTGGCCCCCGGTTGGATACTGGATTGGAATCCCCCCTTCGCGCAGCCGTTCGCCCAGGTATTCCACCTGGTTAATTCGATAGGCGAGGAAATCTTCATTCATCCCTTCTTCGAGGCCGATCGCCAGCGCTTCCATATCGCGCCCCGCCAGCCCGCCGTAAGTGACAAACCCTTCCATCGGCACGCAGCGAATGCGCACGTCGTTGAACAGATCTTCATCATCACGGAAGCAGCACAGCCCGCCGATATTGACCATCGGATCTTTCTTCGCCGACATGGTCAGCATATCCCCATACTGGTACATCTCACGGACGATCTCTTTCACCGTTTTATCTGCGTATCCCTCTTCGCGCTGTTTAATAAACCAGGCGTTTTCGCAGAAGCGGGCGGAGTCGATGACCACCGGAATATTGTGCCGCTTCGCTATTTGATACACCTCGCGCATATTGGCGATGGAAACCGGCTGGCCGCCTGAGCTGTTGCAGGTGACGGTGGTGATAATCGCCGCGACGTTTTCTGCGCCATGTTCCGCGATAGTGGCGTTGAGCAGGTCGATATCAAAGTTGCCTTTCCAGTCGTACCATGAGGTGGTGTCGAACGCTTTTGGCGTCACCACGTTGATGGCTTTCGCGCCGTTTAATTCGACATGGGCGGCGGTCGTATCAAAGTGGAAGTTGGAAATAAAGACCGGTTTTTCGGCGTTGCGGCGGGCAATCAGGCAGGGAAACAGGATTTGCTCGGCGCCGCGTCCCTGGTGCGTTGGGATCGTAAATGGGTAGCCGATCAGCTCTTTTACTTTGTCGCACAGATGGTAATAGTTGCGTGAGCCGGCGTAGGCTTCATCGCCCATCATCAGGCCTGACCATTGACGATCGCTCATTGCGCCAGTGCCGGAGTCGGTCAACAGGTCGATATATACATCATCGCTTCTGAGCAGAAAAGGGTTATATCCCGCTTCTTCAAGCGCTTTAACACGGTCGTCCCAGGTGGTCATACGAATGTTTTCTACCATTTTAATGCGGAACGGCTCAGGAATACGTTTCATATTATTTCTCCAATAGCATGTCGCGCTACGTGAACGTTATTTTTGTGCCTTTAACAGGCGCAAGAAATACCGACCAAACGTAGTGTTCAGTTAATTTTTTATTGATGTTGAACGGCTAAGGAGAATTAACGCGGAAAGTCGTTAGAAATACGCGGATCGAGGTTATACCAGAAGTGCAGACCGCCTGCGGCAATGAGGCGATAAAACGATTTGTGTTTCATTACATCGTCCTCCATGAGAGAAAGGGAATTTAAAAATAGCGGAAGATTAAAATTTATCCGCGATAAAAATCACAAAATGTTAAATCTGATACAGTTCAGTTAAGAAAGTTGATGAGGCGCGCATTTTTGCGTTCATTGGGCGGTGTGAGTTTATTCATCTTAATGTGAGGGAATAGCGGGAATACCCTGCCAGAATTGACAGGGTATTTGGACGAGAAGGATCAGAACTCCATTTTTACCGTGAACTGAACTTCACGCGGGTCGCCAATCTGATTACCCAGATTATTGGTGGCAATGGATGAGGTGTAATACGTTTTATCAAACACGTTTTTCACGTTGAGTTGCAGAGTCACCGGGTATTGCAGTTTCATCTTATAGGCTGCAAAGGCATCGGCCACAAAATAACCAGGCAGATAATAGTCCGCGCCGTTGGTGGCGGAACGACGGCTTACGCCATGTCCGCCGCCGCCAATGGTCAGCGTATTGCCCATAAAGGCGTTGTGAATGTCATAGGTCAGGAACAATGAACCGGTATGACGCGGTACGTTAGGCAGTGGTTTCCCTTTGTAATCGGGATCTTCCGTGACTTTCGCTGCGGTATAACCGTAGCTGGCGATGATATTGGTATTGGGCGTCAGCGAGCCCGCGACATCCACTTCCACCCCTTGTGAGCGTACGCGCCCTGCGGTTTTCGCCACGGTTTCGCCATCCACGATTTCGTTGTACAGCACGTTGCGCTTATCAATATTGAACAGGGCGATATTGGCGGTGATGCCGTCAAAGAGATCGAATTTCGCCCCCACTTCATAGGCGGTAGAGGTTTCCGGCGGCAGATCGCCAATGTAGCTGGCAATGGAGTATTGCGGCATAAAGGCGCGCGATACGTTGCCGAACAGCGACACAGAAGGGGTCAGCTTATAGACCATGCCGAATTTCGGCACCCACTGCTGATCCGTGCTGTCGGTGTTGACGTTGAACGGGCGGCCCTTCCCGGCATATTCGGTGTAGTACTGATAGCGCATCCCGGCGACGGCGATCCATTTATCGGTCAGATACAGCGCATCCTGTACGTAAGCGGAATAGCTCTCCTGCTTAATCGTCTGGTCGCTGTCGGAGGCCGAGACGCTGGTGCATTTGCCGAGCGTACCGTAGACCGGATTGTAAATATTAAAGCCTTTCACGTTCTTACAGCGAATCATATCCGTGCGCAGCAGATCGTAATTCTCATAAGAGACGCCGGTCAGGATCTCGTTATAGAAACCAGCGATATCCACGTTTCCTTGTAAATCGGCGCGGGTCGCGTGCATCCGTTGGGTGGAGCCTTGCGTCGCATCCACGCGGCGGGTCAGGTTCCCGGTAGCGGAATCATAAGCCATCACGCGAGCCTGGTTATCGCTGTATTTATCTTGGCTGAAGCTGTAATCAAATTTCGCCGTCCACGCGCTGTTGAAGCGATATTCGGCATTGAGCTGCGCCAGATCCGATTCGCCATCGGTGATATTGAATTTCTCATCAAAGCGGGTTTTCCGATCCACGTTAACCGGCTGTTTGGTATTGAGATCGAAAATGGTGCCGCGATCGAACGGGGCTTTGTAATTACGGTGCGAATAGAGCACGCTGACCGTCGCGTTGTCGCCAAACCAGGTCAGGGAAGGGGAGATGAAGCTGCTTTGGTTAGTACCATAGTTGCGCCAGTAGTCCTCGTGCTGATACTCACCGATCAGGCGATACGCCAGTTGGGTGCCTTCAATCGGCCCGGTGATGTCAAACTGGCCTGTGCCGCCGCCGAAGCTGGAGGAGGTGGCGGAAATCGAGCCGCCAAATTGCGTTTGCGGACGTTTGGTCACGACGTTAATCAGGCCGCCGGGATCGAGAATACCGTACAGCGTGGAGGCCGGGCCTTTCAGCACTTCCACCCGCGACGTGGCCGCGTTGAAACTGCGCGGCAATACGGTTTTAAGGCCGTTGGTCATCACGGAACCATCACGATTCGCGCCGAAACCACGGCGAACAAACGCATCCTGCGTTCCGCCCAGCGTGTTGGTTTGCACGACGTTGCTGACGTTATACAGCGCTTCATCGAGGGTTGTGGCGTGCTGATCTTCCAGCACTTTGTCGCTGACGGTATTGACCACCTGCGGGATATCCAGCAGCGGCATCGACGTCAGCGTGGCGGTGGACGAACTCAGCGGTTGATAACCTGACGTGACGGCCTGATCGGCAGAAGAGGCGTCTGCACGCACGGTCATCGTCTCTTCATTTTTGAGCGGCGAGTTTTCTTTTTCCGCCGCCATGACCGCAGGAGTCGTCGTGATACCCAAAAACAGAGCGGAGCACAGCGCTCGCCCTTTCATCCCAGAAAAATAAGGAGTTAACTTAGCCATCTTTTATTTATTCCGCAAAATACCCTGCCAAAAACGGGAGGGGAAACAGGTTTATCCAGTTCATTGCCCGGCTTGCTAGCCATGCGTTTTATCCATCTTTTAACCAACGTAAACGGCGTCAGATGTGTAATTGAGAATCATTCAATCATGGGCGTTTGTAGTAGTAAACGTAAAAATGAAAAAGAAACTACAGCAGGGTTAACGTCATAAAACCGTAGTGTTATTGCGGGAAGATAATTTTTAATTTATTGATATTTATCTGTTTTTATAATTTTGTTCGTCTTTTTCTGCGGCGTTTTTGTTGCGTGCGTACGGTGAGGTAACTACAGGGCGTAATTGCTTGACTACTACAGCGCAACCCAGCAAGATCTTAAAGAGAATGAGTTTTATTTTTATTTGAAAGGCTGCGCGCGCTGGCTTTGCCAGGCTGCGACGGCGCAGGAGTGAACATGCCACAGCATGTGGAAAACACCGCCCACAGAACGGGCATTGAGCTGAAACAGCTTTCTGCTGGCTATCGTCAGCACGCCATCGTGCATGACGTCTGCCTCACTATCCCGCAAGGTAAAATGACGGTGCTGGCCGGGGCGAACGGCTCAGGCAAATCCACCTTATTAAGTACGATTGCCCGAATGCTGAAGCCGTTGGGCGGCAGCGTGCTGCTTGATGGTAAAGCGATTCATCAACAGCCGACCAAAGCGGTTTCGCGTCAGCTTGGCATCCTGCCGCAATCCCCGCTGGTGCCGGAGGGATTAACGGTTTTTGAACTGGTTTCGCGCGGGCGTTTTCCCTGGCAGAATTTTCTCCAGCAATGGACCGATGATGACGCACAGGCCGTAGAGCAGGCGTTACAGCTCACCGGAACAACCGACTTCGCCCATTTGCCGGTAGAGAGTCTCTCCGGCGGGCAGCGCCAGCGGTGCTGGATTGCGATGGCGCTGGCGCAGCAAACGCCGTTTATTTTGCTGGATGAGCCTACAACCTTTCTCGATCTGCGTTATCAGGTAGAGATCCTTGAGCTTCTGCACTCCCTGACCCGCCATCATGGTCGTACCGTGGTGGTGGTGTTACATGATCTCAATTTCGCGGTGAATTACGGCGATATGCTGGTCTTTCTCAGACAGGGACGGCTGGAGGGGATCGTACATGAAGGAGAGCACTGTACGCCGGAGCTGATCAAATCGGTGTTTGACGTCGATGTGCAGATGTCGGTGAATCCGTTGACCGGAAAGCCATTCTTCATGCCGTTTCGTGCCAAGGCTGGAGCGGAAGAATGACGGCTATGGTCATCGCATCAGGCCGCCGTCGTGGTCGATTTCTGCTGGCGCTTCCTGTCTTGCTACTGCTGCTGTTTATGCTGGCGGTGATTCATCTGGGCGTCGGGGCGCGTGCCGTCAGTCCGCAGACCGTCATTCAGGCGTTATTTCACTTCGATGCCAAAAACTTTGATCACCGAATCGTTATCTCTCTGCGTCTGTTGCGTATGGCTGCGGCCATGCTGGTTGGCGCGGCTTTGGGCGTAGCCGGCGTTCTGTTACAGGCATTGATTCGCAACCCGCTGGGCGAACCGCACATTCTGGGGCTGAATGCGGGGGCCGCGTTCTCCGTGGTGCTGTGTACCGCGCTGGGCGTCGCGGGGCTCAGTCAGTCACTGGTTGCGGCAGGGGGCGCAGCGGCACTCTTTTCGCTGGTGATGGCGCTCTCTTCCGCCGGGCGTGGCGGACTGACGCCGCTGAAGGTCACGCTCTGCGGCGTGGCGCTGTCGGCGATGGTGTCGTCGCTCACGGCGGCAATCCTTATTCTGGATGAGCAGACGTTGCTGGCGATGCGCACCTGGCTGGTGGGCGATCTCGCGGGGATGAGTTGGGAAAAAGTACGCCAGGCTCTCCTGCCGTCGCTGGTTGGCGTCGTACTGGCGGTAGCGATAGCGCCGGGGCTGAATATTCTGGCGCTAGGCGACCGGATGGCCTGTGGGTTGGGCGTTAATATTCTGCGCATTCGTCTGATGGCGATGATCGCCATTGCGCTGCTGTGCGGCGCGGCGGTATCCGTCGCCGGGCCGCTGGGTTTTATCGGGCTGTTGGTTCCGGGCGTCATCAGACGTCTGGTGACGGAAGACATTCGCCAGATGCTCCCGCTGGCGGCGCTGCTGGGGGCGGCAGTGCTGCTACTGGCGGATATCGTTGCCCGAACCCTGCTTGCCCCGCAGGAGCTGGCTACAGGAGTGATGACCGCGCTGGTCGGCGCGCCGGTGTTTATTTTCATTGCGTCGAGATTTCTTAAATGAGCGTTGTTCTGGCGCGTGCCGGGCTGCGCGCATGGCGGGTGGGAAAATTCTCACGCCTTGTCCGGCTGAAAACGGTGTGGTGTGTGCTGGGGTTTGCCACGCTGGCCGCCGTACTGCTGGTTTCGGGCGTGTTGCAGGGGTCGCTTCCCGTTCCGGCTTCCGCCATCGGGCGTGCGTTGTTCTCTCCGCAGGCGTTAACGGAGCAGCAGCAGTATGTTGTCTGGGATGTCCGTCTTCCGCGTTTGCTGATGGCGCTGCTGTGTGGAGCAATGCTGGGGCTGGCTGGCGCGGCGATGCAGTCGATTACCCGTAACGGCCTGGCTGACCCCGGTCTTATCGGCGTGAAAGAGGGGAGTAGCGTGGTGGTACTGGCGTTAGTGCTGCTCTTCCCGTCGGTCAGCCTGGTCTGGCGACCGCTGGCGGGTATTGCTGGCGGATTACTGGTCGCCGCGCTGGTCATGCTGCTGGCCCGTGATTTCTCCCGCCCGCGATTTGTGCTGATCGGCATTGGCGTCTCATGGTTCTTTGCTGCGGGAATGGGCGTTTTTATGACGACAGCCGATGTCCGCGATGTGCAAACGGCGCTGGTCTGGCTGGCCGGAAGCCTGCACGCCGCCACCTGGCCGTTGCTGTGGGTGGCGCTGGGGTGGGCGTTGCCTGCGGCTGTTCTGCTGTTTGCGACGGCGAGAGCATCGGATGTGGCGCTGCTGGGTAATCACACCGCGACCGGGCTCGGGGTGCGTCTGTCTCATCTGGCGCTGCTGCGTTTTATGGCGCCGGTCTTTCTGACCGCCGCCAGCGTCTCCTGCGTGGGCAGCCTGGGGTTTGTCGGCCTGATGGCGCCGCATATGGCGCGTTTTTGCCTGCGCGGAGGGCAAATGGCGCTGCTGTGGGGCAGTGCGCTCATTGGCGCTCTGCTGGTGCTGCTCACGGATACCATCGGGCGTCTGGCCTTTGCGCCGCTGCAAATACCGGCGGGGATCGTGATTGCGCTGGTCGGCGGCCCTTTCTTTTTACTGTTGCTCTGGCGTCGTCGGGATCGTTTGTAATTTTTAAGAGGGTGTATGCGTTTACTTTTTTCGCTGTTGCTGCTGCTGGGGTGCTCTGTACAGGCAGAGGTTGCCACCCGGCCTTTTACCGACGATCTCGGACGCGTGGTGAACGTGCCGCTGCATCCGCAGCGCATTGTGTCGCTACACGATCTTGATATCACCATTCCGCTGATTGAGCTGGGCGTTCCGCCGGTCGCCAGCCACGGCAGAACGCGTCCTGACGGCAGCCATTTCCTGCGTTCGGGCGCGCTGCTGACCGGCGTCGATTTTGATCATTCGACAATAAAGTTTATTGGTACGGCAGACATTGATATTGAAGCGATTGTCGCCGCGAAACCCGATTTGATCATCACCGAGCCGAGTCGCCATACGCCCATCGAACAACTGGAGAAAATCGCCCCGACGGTGAGCATTGATCATCTCGACGGCGGTGCGCCGGAAATTTACCGCAAGCTCGCGCAGCTTACCGGAACTCAGGCGCGACTGGCTATCCTGGAGCGTCGCTACCGGGAAGAGATTGACCGGTTGAAACACACGGTGGATACCCAACACATTACGGTGTCAGTCATTCAGGCAAACCAGGGAAAAATCAATGCGTTGCACACCTATCATTCGTTAGGACGCGTCCTGCGCGATGCCGGGTTTTCCTTCCCGAAACTGATCGACAGCATTCCGCCGGGAGGGCGGATTGACGTGAGCGCGGAGCGTCTGCCAGAGATGGACGCGGATTTTGTTTTTGCCACCTGGCGCGGTGATACCGGTGGTAAGCCGCAGGATGAAATTGCCGCGATGGATGCCGTGTTGCCGGGCTGGTGCGAGTTTCTTACCGCCTGCCAGCGCGGGCACTACGTTTTGATCTCCCGTGAAGAGGCGATTTCGAACTCCTTTGCATCACTCAGCCTGATGGTTGCACAGGTACAGTCGCATATTGCCGGGCGCCACTTACCGGAGGGGAAATAACCATGCTGACGGCGAAGAAAGTGAAAAATCGTATTGATGTCTACGGCGATCGCTTCCGGGCGCGGGCGCATCTGCTTTCGCCGAGGATGCAGGCGGTGGCGCGTTATATCCATGAGAACCGGGAAGTGGTACTGGAATTTACGGCGATAGAAATTGCGGCCGCCACTCAAACTTCTGACGCGACGGTTGTCCGGGCGATTCAGGCATTGGGGTTTGCCGGGCTGCGCGATTTAAAACAGACCATCGAACACTGGTTTGGCCCGGGTATCACCTCGGAAGAGAAAATGACGACCACGGTGAATACGCTTTCCTGCGATGTAAATTCGAGCATTGATTTTGTTCTGCAAGGGCATCAGCGCACCTGCGACGTGCTGTCTACGCCGCAAAACCGTTACGCGATTGCGCAGGCGGTCGCACTGTTGGTGGAGGCGCGTCAGGTGGGGATATTTGGCATTGGCGCATCCGGGATACTTGCGGACTACACGGCGCGTCTGCTCAGCCGTATTGGCTTGCCGTCGGTGGCGTTTAATCGTACCGGGATTAACCTGGCGGAACAGCTGATTGCGCTACAGCGGGGGGATGTGCTGATTATGATGGCGCAGAAATCGCCGCATCGCGAAGGGTTGACGACCATCCGCGAGGCGAAGCGGTTGGGCGTGCCGGTGATTTTACTGACCAATGCGCTGGAATCACGTTTTAGCAAGGAGGCGGATGTGGTGATCAATGTGCCGCGCGGCGGTGAGAACGGGAAAATGCCGTTGCACGGTACGGTGCTGGTTTGCCTGGAAATGATCGTGTTGTCTGTCGCTTCGACAGCCCCGCAGCGTTCGATTAAGTCCGTTAAGCGCATCAATGAATTGTACCGGGGAATTGGAAAGTCAGGGGCAAAGAAATAAATTTAAATATTCTCTCCATCTGATTTTCAGATTTTTTTCATTAAATCTCCATAATCTCTCCATTATTTTCCTGGCAAATAATGCAGGAAAATAATAAGCAAAAAAATCCTTTTCAATGTGCGCAGGAGACGTATAATTAGCCAAAATGAGAACGATCGTTCTCACTTTTGAGGTGACGAGGAGATGCGATGAGCAGCAAGCTGGAAATCCGCCAGAAACAACGACAGGATGAGATCATCAACGCCGCGCGCCAGTGCTTTCGCGCAAGCGGATTTCACGGCGCCAGCATGTCGCAGATCGCTGCTGAAGCCCGTCTCAGCGTGGGGCAAATCTATCGCTACTTCGCCAGTAAAGATGCCATTATCGAAGAGATGATCCGCCGTATTATCGACTATCGCATCACGCAGATAGAAGATAAAACCCAGACGGAGCGTATCCCCGGAATCCTGGCCTGGCGGCAAACGCTGAGTGAGGATGACGATGCGCTGATGCTGGAGATGGCGGCTGAATCGACCCGCAATCCTCATGTTGCCGCGATGCTCGAAGAGGCGGATGCGCGGATGTTCGACAACGCTTGCGCGCACCTGAGAAAAACGTGTCCGCAACTCAGCGAGGCCCGCATCCGTTGCTGTGTTGAAGTGATTGCAACCATGATGGAAGGGGCGGTTTACCGTCGCCTGACGCCGCAAAAAAGTGACCCTGATGCGTTACAGGAGATATATCGGGATATCGTTACCATGCTTGTGAATGGCTGAATAAAGAATCTAATAATCAAAGGGAAATAAATTATTTCCCTTATTGTCGTTGTGAGAAATAGCTCATGACGCGATACCGCTGTACCTGAAATAACGTTCAGTCGCCTGGTGCTACCTTGTTAATTTTAACGGGGCAGGCGTTTCTCACCCTGGAAAAAAGATGAAATACATAACAACATCAATTATCGCGCTATTGTTATTATCCGGCTGTGATAATACGCAAACCGACAATACCGCTTCTCCGTCTCAGGAAGTGGGCGTCGTGACCCTTAAAACAGAACCCGTTTCTGTGGTCAGTGAACTGACCGGACGCACCAGCGCAGCGCTCAGTGCCGAAGTTCGCCCGCAGGTGGGGGGCATTATTCAAAAACGCCTGTTTAATGAGGGCGATATCGTCAAAGCGGGGCAGGCGCTGTATCAGATCGATCCTGCCAGCTATCGCGCCGCATGGAACGAAGCGAATGCCTCGCTCAGACAGGCGCAGGCGCTGGTGAATGCCGACTGCCAGAAGGCGCAACGTTACGCGCGGCTGGTTAACGATGACGGTGTTTCCCGCCAGGATGCCGATGATGCGCAGGCCACCTGTGCTCAGGACAAAGCCAGCGTGGAAGCAAAGAAAGCCGCATTAGAAAGCGCGCGTATCAATCTGGACTGGACCACCATTACCGCCCCGGTTTCCGGGCGCATTGGTATCTCATCCGTCACGCCCGGCGCGCTGGTGACGGCTTCACAGGAGACGGCGCTGGCGACCATTCGTGGGCTCGACACCATGTATGTCGATCTTACCCGCTCCAGCGTGGATTTGCTGCGCCTGCGTAAGCAGTCTCTGGCGACCAACAGCGATACCCTGAACGTGACGCTGACGCTTGAAGATGGCACGACCTATAGCGAAAAAGGAAAGTTAGCGCTGACGGAAGTGGCGGTAGATGAGTCTACAGGCTCAGTCACGCTGCGGGCGATTTTCCCCAACCCTCAACAGCAGCTGTTACCCGGTATGTTCGTTCGCGCCCGCATTGATGAAGGGATCATGAACGATGCGATCCTCGCGCCGCAGCAGGGGATCACGCGCGATGCGAAAGGCAATGCAACAGCGCTGGTGGTTACTAAAGACAATAAAGTGGCGCAGCGTACCCTGGAAACAGGCGATACCTATGGGGATAAATGGCTGGTGCTGGACGGTTTGCGTAGCGGCGACCGGTTGATCGTTGAGGGATCAAGTAAGGTCACGCCGGGTCAGCAGGTTAACGCCGTTGATGTACAACTGAACGGAGGCAAAGGCTGATGTTCTCCCGTTTCTTTGTGCGCAGGCCCGTTTTCGCCTGGGTTATCGCCATTCTGATCATGCTGGCCGGTATTCTGGCGATTAAAACGCTGCCGGTTGCGCAGTATCCTGACGTGGCGCCGCCGTCGGTGAAAATCTCGGCGACCTATACCGGCGCTTCCGCTGAAACGCTGGAAAACAGCGTGACTCAGGTGATTGAACAGCAGCTTACCGGGCTGGATAACCTGCTCTATTTTACCTCGACCAGCAGTTCCGATGGTTCGGTCAGTATTGATGTCACCTTTGAACAGGGCACCGACCCTGACACCGCGCAGGTGCAGGTACAGAACAAGGTGCAGCAGGCGGAATCCCGCTTGCCGAGCGAGGTTCAACAATCCGGCGTCACGGTAGTGAAATCGCAAAGTAACTTCCTGCTGATTGCCGCCGTGTATGATAAGTCCGACCGGGCGAGCAGCTCAGATATCGCTGACTGGCTGGTGAGTAACGTACAGGACCCGCTGGCACGCGTGGAAGGGGTCGGGAGCCTACAGGTGTTTGGTGCGGAATACGCCATGCGTATCTGGCTGGACCCGGCGAAACTGGCCTCCTATTCTTTGATGCCGTCGGATGTGCAGAGCGCCATTGAAGCGCAAAACGTTCAGGTTTCCGCCGGGAAAATCGGTGCGTTACCTTCCCCTGACACACAGCAATTGACCGCTACGGTTCGTGCGCAGTCGCGCTTGCAGACGGTAGAACAATTCAAAAAGATCATTATCAAAAGCCAGTCTGATGGGGCCGTGGTACGCATCCAGGATGTGGCGCGCGTGGAGATGGGCAGTGAAGACTACACCGCCATCGCTAAACTCAACGGTCATCCGGCTGCGGGGGTTGCGGTCATGCTTTCGCCGGGGGCGAACGCGCTGGATACCGCCACGCTGGTAAAAGATAAAGTCGCTGAATTTAAACGGGATATGCCGCAGGGCTATGACGTGGCGTATCCGAAAGACAGCACCGAATTTATTAAGATCTCCGTAGAGGATGTGGTTCAGACGCTGTTTGAAGCCATCATTCTGGTGGTCTGCGTGATGTACCTGTTCTTGCAGAATCTTCGCGCCACGCTGATTCCGGCGTTGGCGGTTCCGGTCGTGCTGCTCGGTACTTTTGGCGTGCTGGCGCTGTTTGGCTACTCCATCAATACGCTGACGCTGTTTGCAATGGTGCTGGCGATAGGTCTGCTGGTCGATGACGCCATTGTGGTGGTGGAAAACGTCGAGCGTATTATGCGCGATGAAGGGCTGCCCGCGCGCGAAGCCACCGAAAAATCGATGGGAGAAATCGCTGGCGCGCTGGTGGCTATCGCTCTTGTTTTGTCTGCGGTATTCCTGCCGATGGCATTCTTTGGCGGCTCTACCGGCGTCATTTATCGCCAGTTCTCTGTGACGATTATCTCAGCAATGCTGCTCTCGGTCGTGGTGGCGTTGACCCTGACCCCAGCCCTGTGCGGTTCGATTCTTAGCCATACCGCGCCGCATAAAAAGGGCTTCTTCGGGATATTCAACCGATTCTATAGCCGAACTGAACAGGGTTATCAGCGCGGCGTCCTGCATGTGCTGCGTCGCAGCGTCAGCGTGATGGGCGTTTATGCGCTGTTATGCGGGGCGATGGCGCTGGCGATGTGGAAGCTGCCCGGCAGCTTCTTACCGACCGAAGATCAGGGTGAAATTATGGTGCAGTACACCCTGCCCGCAGGGGCGACGGCGTCGCGAACCGCAGAGGTCAATCGTCAGGTGACAGACTGGTTTCTCAATAAAGAGAAGGCCAATACGGACGTTATTTTTACCGTCGATGGTTTTAGCTTCAGCGGCAGCGGGCAGAATGCCGGGATGGCGTTCGTTTCGCTGAAAAACTGGTCGGAGCGTAAAGGCGAAGAAAATACCGCACAGGCTATTGCGCTGCGTGCCAGTAAAGAACTGGGCGCTATTCGCGATGCGACGCTTTTTGCGATGACGCCGCCGTCGGTTGAGGGGCTGGGGCAAAGCAACGGCTTCTCTTTTGAGCTGATGGCGAATGGGGCGACCGATCGCGATACCCTGTTACAGATGCGTAATCAGCTGATCGCCCAGGCAAACCAGAGCGATATTCTGCACGCCGTGCGCGCAAATGACCTGCCGCAAATGCCGCAGCTTCAGGTGGATATCGACAGCAATAAGGCCGTCTCGCTGGGGCTTGGCTTAAGCGATGTGACCAGCACCTTATCCAGCGCCTGGGGGGGAACCTATGTCAATGACTTTATCGATCGCGGCCGCGTGAAGAAGGTCTACATTCAGGGCGACAGCGAGTTCCGTTCTTCACCTGCGGATCTGGGCAAATGGTTCGTGCGCGGCAGCGATAACAGCATGACGCCCTTTTCCGCCTTCGCCACCACCCGTTGGGAGTACGGCCCGGAAAGTCTGGTGCGCTACAACGGCTCTGCCGCCTATGAGATTCAGGGAGAAAACGCCAGCGGTTTCAGCTCCGGCGCCGCGATGGACAAAATGGAAGCGCTGGCAAACAGCTTGCCTGCTGGCACCACATGGGCGTGGAGCGGGTTGTCATTGCAGGAAAAGCTGGCCAGCGGTCAGGCTATGAGCTTGTACGCCATCTCTATTCTGGTGGTTTTCCTCTGCCTGGCGGCGCTGTATGAAAGCTGGTCGGTACCGTTTTCGGTGATTCTGGTCATCCCTCTGGGGCTGTTAGGCGCAGCGCTGGCGGCCTGGATGCGTGATTTAAATAATGATGTTTACTTCCAGGTCGCGCTGCTGACCACCATCGGCCTGTCGTCGAAAAACGCCATTCTGATCGTCGAATTTGCCGAAGCTGCGGTTGCGGAAGGTTATTCCCTGAGCCGGGCTGCGCTGCGAGCGGCGCAGACCCGTTTGCGCCCAATCATTATGACCTCTCTGGCCTTTATTGCCGGGGTTACGCCGCTGGCTATCGCCACAGGGGCCGGGGCGAACAGCCGTGTGGCGATCGGGACCGGAATCATCGGTGGGACATTAACCGCCACGCTGTTGGCTATCTTCTTCGTCCCGCTGTTCTTCGTGCTGGTTAAGCATCTGTTTACCCGCAAGTCCCGTCGTCAGGAGTAAGTTATGTTGCGTATTTTTCTCTTTGTTTTCGCTCTCCTGAGCGCAGGGTGTGTGTCGCTTGATCCACACTACAGCACGCCCGATGCGCCGGTTCCGGCAAGTTTACCGGGCGCGCAGGGGCAGGGGAACGCTGTCAGCCGCGACTGGCAGCAGATTGTTAACGACGCGCGGCTGCAACAGGTGGTGAACACCGCCCTTAACAGTAACCGTGATATACAAAAGGCGATTGCCGATATCGACTCCGCACGGGCGTTGTATGGCGAAGCGCGTGCCTCGTTGTTCCCGACGGTGAATGCTTCACTCAGTTCTACACGCAGCCGTACGCTGGCGAACGGAACCGGAACGAGCGCTGAAGCCGATGGCGCGGTGTCCAGCTTTGAGCTGGATCTGTTTGGCCGCAATCAGAGCCTGTCGCGGGCGGCGCGAGAAACCTGGCTTGCCAGCGAATTTACCGCGCAGAACACCCGTTTGACGTTAATTGCCGAGATCAGCACCGCGTGGCTGACCCTGGCGGCAGATAACAGCAATCTGGCGCTGGCCAGGGAGACGATGGCCAGTGCGGAAAACTCGCTGAAAATTGTTCAACGTCAGCAGCAGGTCGGGACAGCCGCCGCAACGGATGTCAGTGAAGCGATGAGCGTTTACCAGCAGGCGCGCGCCAGCGTAGCCAGCTATCAGACTCAGGTGGCGCAGGATATCAACGCCCTGAACCTGCTGGCGGGCACAACGCTGCCGGAAAGCGTGCTGCCCGGTACGCTGGAAAGCCTTGATGCGCAGGTGATTACGCTGGTGCCCGCTGGCGTCTCTTCTTCCGTGCTGTTGCGTCGGCCGGATATTCAGGAAGCGGAACATAACCTGAAAAGCGCCAATGCCGATATTGGCGCGGCGCGAGCGAATTTCTTCCCGACCATCTCCCTGACGGCAAGCGCCGGTGTTGGCAGCGATGCGCTCTCGTCCTTGTTCAGTCATGGCATGAAGGTGTGGTCGTTTGCGCCTTCCATTACGCTGCCGCTGTTTACCGGCGGCAGCAACCTGGCGCAGCTCCGCTATGCCGAAGCGCAAAAACGGGGACTCATTGCTACCTATGAAAAAACGGTGCAAAGCGCGTTCAAAGATGTGGCTGATGCGCTTGCCCGGCGTGCGACACTGGATGAACAGCTGGATGCCCAGCGCCAGTATGTCGCCGCAGAACAAAAAACGCTGGATGTCGGGATGCGTCGTTATCGCGCCGGGGTCGGGGATTATCTGACCGTACTGACGGCGCAACGCACGCTGTGGTCGGCGCAGCAGACGCTTATCGCCCTGCAACTGACGGACAATGAAAACCGCATAACGCTCTGGCAGTCGCTCGGCGGCGGGGCCCGGTAATCAGAGGGAGGTGTTTTTATGGCGCGCGTGTCGCTTTCGTGGGTGCTGATCCTCGGTTTGTTAACCGGGATCGGGCCGCTGTGTACCGATCTTTATCTGCCCGCTCTGCCGGAGATGTCCGAACAGCTGGCAACGACGACCACCCTGACGCAACTGACGTTGACGTCTTCGCTGATCGGTCTTGGGCTTGGGCAACTGCTGTTTGGCCCGCTCAGCGACCGGATTGGTCGTAAGGTTCCGTTGATCCTGTCGCTGTTGCTGTTTATTGCCTCTTCGGTATTGTGCGCGACAACTCAGGATATTCACTGGCTGATCGTCTGGCGTTTTGTGCAGGGCGCGGCGGGGGCCGGTGGTTCGGTGCTCTCGCGCTCTATTGCGCGGGACAAATATCAGGGCGTGACCCTGACCCAGTTCTTCGCGCTGCTCATGACGGTGAACGGCATCGCCCCGGTGCTTTCTCCGGTTCTGGGCGGCTACATTGCCACCGCGTTTGACTGGCGTATGTTGTTTTGGGTAATGGCGGGGATTGCGACACTGCTTTTGCTCTGCTGCATCCTGTTTATCAGTGAGACGCTGCCGCAGCGAACGCGCGGCGCATCGTTATTTTCGACCGGGCGCAGCGTGGTGAAAAATCGTCTCTTTATGCGCTTTTGCCTGATGCAGGCCTTCATGCTGGCGGGGTTGTTTGCTTATATCGGCTCTTCGTCATTTGTGCTGCAAAGCGAGTATGGCTTAAGCCCGATGCAGTTCAGCCTGCTGTTTGGCCTTAATGGGATCGGGCTGATCGTCGCCTCGCTGATTTTTTCCCGTCTTGCGCGTCGAATCACGGCAATGACGCTGCTGCGCGGCGGCTTGCTGTTGGCCGTCATCTGCGCGTTAACCACCTTGCTCTGCGCCTGGCTACAGCAGCCGGTTCTGGCGCTGGTGGCGCTCTTTTTTACCGTCGCCTTTTGCAGCGGAATTGGCACCGTGGCGGGCGCTGAGGCGATGAGCGTGGTGGACGTTCAGGAGTCAGGAACCGCCTCCGCGCTGATGGGGATGAGCATGTTTGTTTTCGGTGGCATCGCCGCGCCGTTGTCGGGGCTGGGCGGCGAAACCATGTTGAAAATGAGTCTGGCGGTGGCGCTCTGTTATGTGGCCGCTCTGCTACTGGCTAGCGGTGGTTCACGCCTTCGTAAATCAGCCTGAGGGCGAACACGCCGATGATCGCGCCAATCACCCTGCTGGCAATGCGCTGAATTCGCCCGTAAGCGCGGCGTACCGCCGGTAGGGAAAAGGCCTGGCTCAGGAAGATGCGCCAGATGACGGAAGAGAGCACGATGCCGGCCCAGGCCATCAGTCTTGCCCATGTCGGGGTTTCCGCGCTGAGCGTGACCGAGAAAATACTGATGAAAAACAGCACCGTCTGCGGATTTGACAGATCGGTTAACAGTCCCCGGCGGAAGAACACGCTCCAGGGGGCGGAAATGGGCTGTTGCAGAGTCGGCATTTGCGGGGTGGCCTGATGGCGGATGCTGTTCCAGGCAAACCATAACAAATATGCGCCGCCGATGATTTTGATCAGCGAGAAAATTTCTTCGCACTGGGTAATCAGGGTCGCCATGCCAAACAGTCCCAGCCCGGAATAAATCGCATCGCCAAGCGCCACGCCCAGCCCCGTTAATACACCGGCCCGACGCCCGGAGGCGAGGCTGGTTTGTACCACCACAAAGAGGTTTGCGCCGGGGTTAAAGAAGGTTAAGACGAACAGGCTGACGGTCAGGACAACCGCGTGCAGAGGTTCCATAGTGAGATTTCCAGGGCCTGATAGTTAACGCCATACTATTTATAGTAAAAGTGCAGGGGTGAGAGAAAGATCACAAATTATGATACATCCGGCTGACTGGATTTTTCCGCTAATCTCAACTAGTTATTTAATCACTCAGAACAGAGCATCCGTTCCGAGAAGGCGATGATAGCGTAATAACACAACCGGAGCTTTTATATGAAGACAGGATATAAAGTATTGATTGGTGCGTTAGCGTTTGTCGTAACCAACGTCTATGCCGCGGAGCTGTTGACAAAGGTCGAGTTTGAGAAAGTGGCGTCGCAATACACGAAGATAGGCACCATTAATACCAGCAACGAGACGTCAACTATGGAGGCAAAAGAGGATCTGCTTAAAAAGGCCGATGAAAAAGGGGCTGATGTGGTCGTACTGACCTCCGGGCAAACCGATAATAAAATTCATGGTACTGCGGATATCTACAAGAAAAAATAAGCTGTCATTGTGCCGGATGGCGACGTAAACGTCTTATCCGGCCTACGGTTCAGTGCTGCTCGTAGCTCGTAGGCCGGATAAGCGCCAGCGCCATCCGGCAATAAACCTTCACTCTTTTAATCGTCGCCAGAATGTCGTCCGGCTAATACCCAGATATCGCGCCGCCGCGGTTTTATCGCCGTTAAACTGCGCCAGAACCTGCTGCGGCGTAAGCGCTGATGGCGCTTCGGGAATCGTCGCCAGCTCGGGTAAAAACTGCTGTAAAAACTGGCTATCCAGACTGGGCTGCGGCTCGACGCTTAAAAAAAGCGCCAGGCGCTCCATCATATTCCGCAGCTCGCGAATATTGCCGGGCCAGGCATAGCGCAGAAGAATGGTCTGGCTTTGCGCCAGCCCCTCGCGCACCGATTCGCCAAACGGCGCGTCTAATGCCGCCAGGGACTGTTTCAAAAATCCCTCCGCCAGCGGCACGATATCTGACGGGCGCTCCCGAAGGGGCGGAAGCGTCAGGCGCAGAATGCTGAGACGATAAAACAGATCGGTGCGAAATTGCCCCTGCTTTATCGCCTGTTCCAGATTGCAGTGCGTGGCGCTGATGACCCGTACATCCACCGGGACTGGCTGATGCCCGCCAACGCGCGTCACCTCTTTCTCTTCCAGTACGCGCAGCAGGCGGGTCTGTAAGGGCAGGGGCATTTCCCCGATCTCATCCAGAAACAGCGTCCCGCCGTGGGCGATTTCAAACAGACCGGCGCGTCCGCCGCGTCGGGAACCGGTAAATGCCCCCTCCTCATAACCGAATAACTCTGCTTCAAGCAGCGATTCGGTAATTGCGCCGCAGTTAATGGCCACAAACGGAGGCGTTTTTTTACCGCTGCGCTGGCCCCGACGGGCAAAAAACTCGCGGTGAATCGCCTGCGCCGCCAGCTCTTTACCGGTGCCGGTCTCACCCTGGATCAACACCGCCGCGCTGGAGCGGGCGTACAGCATGATCGTATGGCGAACCTGCTCCATTTGCGCGGAATGGCCGCGCATATCTCCCAGATCGTAGCGGGTGCGCAGCCCGTTGCCGGAGGCATATTGGCCGCCATGTTGCAGCGTCAGCCGGGTCATATCCAGCGCATCGCTAAACGCCTGACGCACGGTGGCCGCAGAATAGATAAAAATGCCGGTCATCCCGGCTTCTTCCGCCAGATCGGTAATTAGCCCTGCGCCGACTACCGCCTCAATGCCGTTGGCTTTCAGTTCATTAATTTGCCCACGGGCATCCTCTTCGGTGATGTAGCTGCGCTGTTCCAGACGCAAATTAAACGTTTTTTGAAAGGCGATCAGCGCGGGGATCGTCTCCTGGTAAGTGATAACGCCAATGGACGAGGTCAGTTTGCCGGCTTTCGCCAGCGCCTGGAGCACGTCGAATCCGCTGGGTTTTATCAGGATCACCGGTATGGAGAGGCGGCTTTTTAAATAAGCGCCGTTGGAACCCGCCGCGATAATGGCGTCACAGCGCTCGGTCGCCAGTTTTTTACGGATATAGTTCACCGCTTTTTCAAACCCAAGCTGGATGGGGGTGATGGTCGCCAGATGGTCGAACTCCAGGCTGATGTCGCGAAACAACTCGAACAGACGCGTTACCGAGACCGTCCAGATCACCGGCTTGTCATGATTATCGCGAGCGGGAAGGTGCGTGTCAGCCATAGCAGTTGATGTTGTATTGAGGGACCGAGATTTTGTTTTAGTCGTGTTTCATAAATGTTGCAATGAAACAGCGCGAACCGTTTCATGAAACGTTAGCTGACACGCTTTTGTCCTGATGAAAGGTATGGTTAAGTTTGTGTTTTTTGTTATTTATTTGAATTATAAGAAAAAACAAAATTCTCTCTTTTTCAGCGACCGCTCTGGCATTCCCTTTGCTTTATGTGAATCAACATTAAATAACAAGTTGATAACAAGAGGACGGGATATGTCTCTACACTCTCCGGGCCAGGCGTTTCGCGCTGCGCTCACCAAAGAAAACCCCTTACAGATCGTCGGCGCCATCAATGCCAATCACGCATTGCTGGCCCAGCGCGCAGGCTATCAGGCGATTTACCTTTCCGGCGGCGGCGTGGCGGCGGGATCGCTGGGTCTGCCTGACCTGGGGATCTCCACGCTGGATGATGTGTTGACCGACATCCGCCGTATTACCGACGTCTGCCCGCTGCCGCTGCTGGTGGATGCCGACATCGGCTTTGGTTCCTCCGCCTTTAACGTGGCGCGTACGGTGAAGTCGATGATCAAAGCCGGCGCCGCTGCGCTGCATATCGAAGATCAGATCGGCGCGAAACGCTGCGGCCATCGCCCGAATAAGGCGATCGTGTCCAAAGAGGAGATGGTGGACAGGATTCGTGCGGCGGTGGATGCGCGTACCGATCCTGACTTCGTGATCATGGCGCGTACCGATGCGCTGGCGGTGGAAGGATTAGAGGCGGCGATCGATCGCGCGCGGGCTTATGTGGAAGCGGGGGCCGACATGCTGTTCCCGGAAGCGATTACCGAGCTGTCAATGTATCGCCAGTTCGCCGATGCCATACCGGTGCCGATCCTGGCGAATATCACGGAGTTTGGCGCGACGCCGCTGTTTACCACCGACGAACTGCGCAGCGCTAACGTGGCGATGGCGCTCTACCCGCTGTCGGCATTTCGCGCCATGAATCGCGCTGCCGAGCGTGTCTACAACGTGCTGCGCCAGGAAGGCACGCAAAAAAACGTTATCGACATTATGCAGACCCGCAACGAGCTGTACGAAAGCATCAATTATTACCAGTACGAAGAGAAGCTGGATGCGCTGAACCTGAAGTAGAGCCGTAGGCCTGATAAGGCGCAGCCGCCATCGGGCATTGCCGGATGGCACTTCGTTTATCAGGCCTACGGCTTATCAGGCCTACGGCGGCGAAACGTACACCCTCAATACCCTACATATAACAATGACGAGGACAACATGAGCGATACGACGATCCTGCAAAACAACACCCATGCCATTAAGCCCAAGAAATCTGTCGCATTATCGGGCGTTCCGGCCGGAAATACCGCGTTGTGTACCGTGGGAAAAAGCGGCAACGACTTACACTATCGCGGGTACGATATTCTCGATCTTGCGGAGCATTGTGAATTTGAAGAAGTCGCGCATCTGTTAATTCACGGCAAATTGCCCAATAGCGATGAACTCCATGCCTATAAAAATAAGCTGAAAGCATTGCGTGGATTACCGGCCAATGTACGCACCGTGCTGGAAGCATTGCCTGCGGCGTCGCACCCGATGGACGTCATGCGCACCGGCGTGTCGGCGCTCGGCTGTACGCTGCCGGAAAAAGAGGGGCATACCGTTTCCGGCGCGCGCGATATCGCCGACAAACTGCTGGCCTCGCTCAGTTCCATCCTGCTTTACTGGTATCACTACAGCCATAACGGCGAACGTATTCAGCCGGAAACTGACGACGACTCTGTCGGTAGCCATTTCCTGCATCTGCTGCACGGCGAGAAGCCGTCGCAAAGCTGGGAAAAGGCGATGCACATCTCGCTGGTGCTGTATGCCGAGCATGAATTCAACGCGTCCACTTTCACCAGCCGGGTGATTGCAGGGACGGGCTCCGATGTCTACTCCGCCATCATCGGCGCGATTGGCGCGCTGCGCGGCCCGAAGCACGGCGGGGCAAATGAGGTATCGCTGGAAATTCAGCAGCGTTACGAAACGCCGGAGGACGCCGAGGCGGATATCCGCAAACGCATTGAAAATAAAGAGGTGATCATTGGTTTCGGCCATCCGGTCTACACCATTGCCGATCCGCGCCATCAGGTGATCAAACGCGTGGCGAAACAGCTTTCGGAGGCCGGTGGTTCGCTGAAGATGTACAACATAGCCGACCGTCTGGAAAACGTGATGTGGGAATCGAAAAAGATGTTCCCCAACCTCGACTGGTTCTCGGCGGTCTCCTACAACATGATGGGCGTCCCCACCGAAATGTTCACCCCGCTGTTTGTGATTGCCCGCGTCACCGGCTGGGCGGCGCACATCATCGAACAGCGTCAGGACAACAAAATTATCCGACCTTCCGCCAATTATACCGGCCCGGACGATCGCGAATTTATTCCGCTGGATCAGCGCCAATAACTTTATTTCTCTAACGATAAAACGCAGGAAATGTACCCTATGTCCGCACAAATAATGAACATTCGCCCGGAATTTGACCGTGAAATCGTGGATATCGTCGATTACGTCATGAACTACGACATCACCTCTAAAGTGGCCTGGGATACCGCCCACTACTGCTTGCTCGACACGCTGGGCTGCGGTCTGGAAGCGCTGGAATATCCGGCCTGTAAAAAACTGCTGGGGCCGATCGTTCCGGGCACCGTCGTGCCGAACGGCGTACGCGTACCGGGCACCCAGTTTCAGCTCGATCCGGTGCAGGCGGCGTTTAATATCGGCGCGATGATCCGCTGGCTCGACTTCAACGATACCTGGCTGGCGGCAGAGTGGGGCCACCCCTCTGATAACCTCGGCGGGATTCTGGCAACCGCAGACTGGCTGTCGCGTAATGCGGTTGCCGCAGGCAAAGCGCCGCTGACCATGAAGCAGGTGCTGGTCGGGATGATCAAAGCCCATGAGATTCAGGGCTGCATCGCGCTGGAAAACTCCTTCAACCGCGTCGGCCTGGATCACGTACTGCTGGTCAAAGTGGCTTCGACAGCGGTTGTCGCCGAAATGCTGGGGCTGACGCGTGATGAGATCCTCAACGCGGTGTCGCTGGCGTGGGTGGATGGTCAGTCGCTGCGCACCTATCGCCATGCGCCAAACACCGGTACACGTAAGTCCTGGGCGGCGGGCGATGCCACCTCCCGCGCGGTGCGTCTGGCGCTGATGGCAAAAACTGGCGAGATGGGCTATCCGTCGGCGCTGACGGCGAAAACCTGGGGCTTTTATGACGTCTCTTTCAACGGCGAGCCGTTCCGCTTCCAGCGTCCGTATGGTTCTTACGTCATGGAAAACGTGCTGTTCAAAATCTCCTTCCCGGCGGAGTTCCACTCGCAGACGGCGGTTGAAGCCGCCATGACCCTCTTTGAACAGATGCAGGCGGCGGGCAAAACGGCGGCGGATATTGAGAAAGTGACGATTCGCACCCATGAAGCCTGCATTCGCATCATCGACAAAAAAGGGCCGTTGAATAACCCGGCCGACCGCGACCACTGCATTCAGTACATGGTGGCGATCCCGCTACTGTTCGGGCGCTTAACGGCGGCGGATTATGAGGACGGCGTAGCGCAGGACAAACGCATTGACGCCCTGCGCGAGAAGATAACCTGCTTTGAAGACCCGGCGTTTACCGCCGACTATCACGACCCGGAAAAACGCGCCATCGCCAACGCTATCACCCTTGAATTTACCGATGGTTCACAGTTTGCCGAGGTGGTCGTGGAGTACCCGATTGGCCACGCTCGCCGCCGTACCGACGGCATTCCGAAGCTTATCGATAAATTCAAAATCAACCTGGCGCGTCAGTTCCCGACCCGTCAGCAGCAGCGCATTCTGGATGTCTCCCTGGACAGAACTCGCCTGGAGCAGATGCCGGTCAATGAATACCTCGACTTATTTGTCATCTGAGCCAGCAGGCAGTAAGTTCAACAGGAGAGCTTCATGTCTTTTAGCGAGTTTTATCAGCGTTCCATTACGCAGCCGGCGTCGTTCTGGGCCGAGCAGGCCCGACGTATCGACTGGCAGCAGCCGTTTACTCAAACGCTGGATCACAGCGATCCGCCGTTTGCCCGCTGGTTTTGCGGCGGAACCACTAATTTGTGCCATAACGCTATCGACCGCTGGCTGGACAAGCAGCCGGATGCGCTGGCGCTGATTGCCGTCTCCTCTGAAACGGAAGAGGAGCGCACGTTTACCTTCAGCCAGTTGTATGACGAAGTGAACGTGGTGGCGTCGATGCTTTTGTCGCTGGGCGTGCAGCGCGGCGACCGGGTGCTGGTTTACATGCCGATGATTGCCGAGGCGCACATTACGCTGCTGGCCTGCGCGCGGATTGGCGCGATTCATTCGGTGGTGTTCGGCGGTTTTGCCTCGCACAGCGTAGCGGCGCGAATCGACGATGCTAAGCCGGTGCTGATTGTCTCGGCAGACGCCGGGGGGCGCGGCGGTAAGATTCTGCCGTATAAAAAGCTGCTGGATGATGCCATCGCGCAGGCGCAGCATCAGCCGCGCCACGTTTTGCTGGTGGATCGCGGGCTGGCGAAAATGGCGCGAGTACCGGCGCGCGATCTCGATTTTGCGTCGCTGCGTCAGCAGCATCTCGGGGCGCGGGTGCCGGTGGCCTGGCTGGAATCCAATGAGATCTCCTGCATTCTCTATACCTCCGGCACGACCGGAAAACCGAAAGGCGTACAGCGCGACGTCGGCGGCTATGCGGTGGCGCTGGCAACCTCGATGGACACTATCTTCGGCGGCAAAGTGGGCGGCGTGTTCTTTTGCGCGTCGGATATCGGCTGGGTTGTGGGGCACTCTTATATTGTCTACGCGCCGTTGCTGGCAGGCATGGCAACCATCGTTTATGAAGGGTTGCCGACGTACCCGGACTGCGGCGTCTGGTGGAAGATCGTAGAGAAATACCGCGTCAGCCGGATGTTCTCTGCGCCAACCGCCATCCGCGTGTTGAAGAAGTTCCCGACGGCGCAGATCCGCAATCACGATCTCTCCTCGCTGGAGGTGCTCTATCTGGCCGGTGAGCCGCTGGATGAGCCGACGGCCGCCTGGGTGACGGAGACGCTGGATGTGCCGGTTATCGACAACTACTGGCAGACCGAGTCCGGCTGGCCGATTATGGCGATCGCCCGCGCGCTGGACGACCGGCCTTCACGGCTGGGCAGCCCTGGCGTACCGATGTACGGCTATAACGTGCAGTTGCTCAACGAGGTCACTGGCGAACCTTGCGAGGTGAACGAGAAAGGGATGCTGGTCATTGAGGGGCCGCTGCCGCCTGGCTGCGTTCAGACTATCTGGGGGGACGATGCGCGTTTTGTGAATACCTACTGGTCGCTGTTCTCGCGTCAGGTGTACGCCACTTTCGACTGGGGGATTCGCGACGCGGACGGCTATTATTTCATCCTCGGGCGCACCGATGATGTGATCAACGTCGCCGGGCACCGTCTGGGCACGCGCGAGATCGAGGAAAGCATTTCCAGTTACCCGAACGTGGCGGAAGTGGCGGTGGTGGGGGTGAAAGATGCGCTGAAGGGACAGGTGGCAGTAGCGTTTGTGATCCCGAAACAGAGCGACACGCTGGAGGACAGGGACGTGGCGCAAACGGAAGAGAAGGCGATTATGTCGCTGGTGGACAGTCAGATCGGTAATTTTGGCCGCCCGGCGCACGTCTGGTTTGTTTCACAGTTGCCGAAAACACGCTCTGGCAAAATGCTGCGTCGTACGATCCAGGCGATTTGCGAAGGCCGCGATCCGGGCGATTTGTCCACGCTTGACGATCCCGCTTCGTTGCAACAAATCCGTCAGGTGATTGAGGAGTAACCGAGGTGCCCGGTGGCGTTATCGCTTATCGGGCCTGGAAGAAAATGTATCGCAGGCCGGATACGGTGCTTGCACCGCCATCCGGCAATTTCCCTTTTACCGCCAGCTTATCTGGTAGTGGTAGCGCCCGGCGCTGAGCTGATATTCCGCTGAAACGGAAGGGCTCCAGGAGTCATCGCCGCCCACGCCCATATGGAAACCGTCAATATTGAGCCAGGAGCCCGCTTCCGGCTGGAGCAGATGGCGGTGGCTGGTTTCCATCAGCTGTTTCTGGCCGTAGCGACCGATGTTGAACTGAAAATCGCCGCGCCACTGATGCGCGCCATAACGCAATTCACGCGTTCCGCAGCGCAGGCCGTTTTCGCTCGGGAAAACATACGGGGTGTACATCTCTTCCAGCGGCAGATCCCAGCGATCAAAACAGGCGGCAGAGAGACGATCCGGGTAGTTTTCGTGCGGGCCTAACCCCAGCCAGTTGACCCGCTCCGCCACCTGCGCAAGCTGGCAGCTCAGGCCGATGCGCGCCGGATGCGGTGTCCCGCCGGCGACATCAACATCTACTGTTATCTGCATTTCACCGTTGCCGTCGATACGGTAGGTTTTCCGGCTGATGAACAGCGTTTCGCCCTGATACTGCCAGGCGTGGGCGGTGGTAATCAGTACCGCGCTGGCAAGCGTGTCGGCATCGCATTGCAGTAATACCGCTTTAGCCTGGTAATGGCCGGCGGCCTTCCAGCGTTCAACCCAGGCGTTAGGGTCGATGCGGGTTGCCTCGCTCACGCCGATGTCGTTGTCCAGCGGCGCGCGGGTGAACTGATCGACAAGCGGAGTCAGCAACTGTGCCTCTTCGCCAATCCAGAATTGCGTCAATACGCCCTGCTGGCGGCTGAACTCCCAGCGTTTCTCGCCTGCGACAATACGGAATGCCGTCCCGCTACTGGTGAGCTGTGGCGCGTTGCCAGCGTGCTGCGGCCACTGCGTAGCGAGTTTTTCGCCGAGCTTCCACTGTTGCCAGGCGCTGATATGTCCGGCTTGCGACCATGCGGTTGCCTGCGGTTGTTCAACGCGTACCGTCAGCCATAGCTGGCCTGCGGTTTCCGCTTCCGGGAGCGCTGGCAGCGCGATGATCTGACGTCCCTGCGGCGGGATATCCAGCGTCACAACGCCTGCGGTCAGCGGGTTGCCATCCAGCGCCAGTGACCAGTGGAGCACTTCGTTATCGCTATGGCGGAACAGGTATTCGCTGGTCACTTCAATCTGGCATTCGGCTCCCGGCAGCAGTGTAAACTGGAAAAACTGCTGCGCGTGTTTGGCTTCATACAGTGACGGATGCGGCGTTCGGTCGGCGAACACCAGGCCGTTCATACAGAACTGACGGTCGTTAGGCGCGTCGCCAAAGTCGCCGCCGTAGGCTGACCACGGCCGACCGTCGTCGTCGTATTTGATAAGCGACTGATCCACCCAGTCCCAGACAAAACCGCCTTGCAGGCGCGGATACTGGCGAAACGCCTGCCAGTATTTCGCGTAACCGCCGAGGCTGTTGCCCATCGCGTGGGCGTATTCACACAGGATCAGTGGGCGCTGCTCGCCCGGCATCGACAGCCATTTTTTGATCGACCATTTCGGTACGGCGGGGAAGGGCTGATCCTGATCGACGCGGGCGTACATCGGGCAAATGATGTCGGTTGCCGCCGTATTCGCGCCGCCGCCTTCATACTGCACGGGGCGGGAGGGATCTTCCGACTTAATCCAGCGGTACAGCGCGTCGTGGTTGGCACCGTGCCCGGACTCGTTGCCCAGTGACCAGATAATAATGCTCGGATGGTTGCGGTCGCGCTGTACCATCCGCGTCACGCGCTGGCTCATGGCGGGCAGCCAGACCGGATCGTCGCTCAGGCGATTCATCGGCACCATGCCGTGGGTTTCGATATTGGCCTCATCCACCACGTACAGGCCGTAGCGATCGCACAGGGTGTACCACAGCGGGTGATTCGGATAATGGGAGCAGCGCACGGCGTTAAAATTGTTCTGCTTCATCAGCAGAATGTCTTTAATCATGGTCTCTTTATCCATCACCTGGCCGTTTTCCGGGTGATGTTCATGGCGGTTGGCGCCGCGGATCAGCAGCGGCTTACCGTTTAACAGCAGCAGACCGTTTTCAATGCTGACCTGACGGAAACCGACGTCGCAGGCTTCGGCTTCAATCAGCGTGCCATCGGCGGTGTGTAGCTGTACAACGGCACGATACAGATGCGGGGCCTCCGCGCTCCACAGCGCCGGATGTTCGACATTCAGACGAAGGGTTGTGCGATCAGGGTAAGCGCCGCGCTCATCAATGATCCCGCTGCCGAGCGGAGCGGTTTTTTCTCCGACGAATGTTTCGCTATCCCACAGCTGCACCGTCACGCGTAAATCATCGCGTCTTTCCCCCGTTGTTCTGACCTCCGCTTCCAGCACTGCGCGGCTGAAATCATCGTTGAAGCGGGTGTTGATGCGCAGGTCACGGATTTGCGTTGCCGGTTTATGCAGCAGCGAGACGTCGCGAAAGATGCCGCTCATCCGCCACATATCCTGATCTTCCAGATAGCTGCCGTCACTCCAGCGCAGCACCATTACCGCGAGGCGGTTTTCACCCTTAAGCAAAAAATGCGTGAGATCGAATTCAGACGGCAGACGGCTGTCCTGACCGTATCCGACCCAGCGACCGTTGCACCACAAATGGAAGGCGGAGTTCACGCCATCAAAAATGATCCGCGTCTGGCCTGCCTGTAGCCAGTCTGCGTCAATACTGAATGTGAGCGAGTAACATCCGGTTGGGTTATCTGCCGGAACGAACGGCGGGTTAACCGGAATGGGATAGGTGACGTTGGTATAAATGGGGGCGTCGTAACCGTCCATTTGCCAGTTAGACGGCACGCGCACGCTATCCGCCTGTTGCAGATCGCTTGTCCGCCAGCTCTCTGGTACTGCTTCAGGCGCTGAAAACCAGGCAAACGTCCATTCACCGTTCAGGCTGCGCTTTTGTGCGGAGTCACGGTTCGCGCGGGCGTCATCGGCATTACGCCAGCTGTAAAAAGGAGGGTGCGCCTCCAGGCGATTAAGTTGCGTTACGCCAGGGTTTTCCCAGTCGCGACGTTTCAGAACGACGGCGAGTGAATCTGCATTCTGGGGCATAGCGGTATCCTGATTGAATTTGTTATTCGCTCACAATTTCAGTCAAAATACGAAGAAGGGATTCCTGCTGTAAAGGACAGGAGGTTCAATGAGTGAACTGACTCACACAATTGTTATACGTTCACATTTTCGGCGCTAACAGCGAAACCTGCCGAGCCAGTTGGATCAGGGAGTCGGCCAACGCCTGCGGAGAAGTGACCTGAGCATTGGGGGGCTGCACGGTTTTACGCTGAACCAATGAAACGGGGAGTCGCTGGTTATCGGTGGCGGGTTCGCCACGGGAGAGTTGCAGCAGTTTGTCGACGCTGGTTGCGCCAAGCAGGGGGAAATTCTGTCTGATGGTGGTCAGCGGTGGGATGTAGCAGGCGCTGTCTTCGGTGTCATCGTAGCCTATCACCGAGATATCCTGCGGGATGCGCAGGCCAAACTCGGCGATCGCCCGCATGGCGCCCAGCGCCATCTGATCGTTAGCCACCAGTATTGCGGTGGGCATCGTTCCGTCATTGAGCATCTGCATGGTTTGCTGGAAACCGGACATCGCGCTCCAGTCGCCTTCCGTTTCTGCCACCGGTCGCAGCTGATAGTGGGTCAGATATTTATGCCAGCCCGCCAGTCTTAGCCGTGCAGAGACGGACGAGCGCGGCCCTGTCAACAGCGCGATGCGCTGGTGCCCGTGTTCTACCAGATGCTCAACGCCCAGACGCGCGCCGTCGTCATGGGAAAAGATAATGCTGTTAACGGGGAACCGATCGGACACGTCGAGAAACAGTACCGGCACGTTGCCGCAGGCGGCGGCAACGGCAATGGCATCGTTCTCATCAAGCGGGTAGTTGATGATCAACCCGCTTACCCGCTGCGCCAGCAGGTTATGCACCGCCGCTTTGCAGGCGTCTACTCCGTTGCGCTCTACCATCGCGATCACCACGCTGGCGCCTGACCTGTCGGCGCGGGATTTAATCGCCGCGACAATTTGCGACGGCGCGTGCAGCGCGAGGTTAGCGGTGGCGACGCCGATGAGCGGGGTTTGTTTACCCGCCAGCTGCTGCGCGACGCGATTGGGAATGTAATTCAGCTCCGCCATCGCGGCTTCGACTTTTTCACGGGTTTTGGCGGAAACGTGGCTGGCCTGATTCACCACGCGAGAGACGGTCTGATAAGAGACGCCTGCACGGTCTGCAACATCATAGAGCGTTACCGGTTTCACATTCATCACCCTGAATTTGTTGTTATCTGCGCGTTATGATGCCACACCCTGAAGGTTTTTCGCCATTCTGCCGGTCTGACGTCAGTTTGTCGGCTGATATCGACCCCGGCTCCTGACGTTGTCCTCATTCCGTCGTATGAGTGGGGACGGTATGTTCCCACTTCTGTCTGAGCGCCGGTGCGCCGCCTTGTTGCCAGAGTTGTAAGAGATTCTGGCAGCGGAGGCATTATGAGCTGGCGACCCTTTCTTTATCTCATTGTTACTCCTCACCCGGTGCTGAGCGCCCGGCGCGCGCGTTTGCGGCTGGTACAAGGCTGACGGGTCTTTAATAATTGCGTAGCGCTCCCGATTACCGCCCGGCGCGCTGTGTTATGGTGCTTGTTTCATTGCCGATTTCATAAGCAGAAACAGGAGCCAGACTATGTCGCAACATAATCCGTTGAGCGCCATCCTTGATAAACAGGATTTCCTGTTGCTGGACGGGGCGATGGCGACGGAACTGGAAGCGCGCGGCTGTGATTTAGCCGACAGCCTGTGGTCAGCGAAGGTGCTGGTAGAAAACCCGGCGCTGATCCGCGAAGTCCACCTTGATTACTACCGGGCGGGGGCGCAGTGCGCGATTACCGCCAGCTACCAGGCCACGCCCGCAGGACTTGCCGCGCGTGGGTTTGATGAAGCGCAGTCGAAAGCGCTGATCGGCAAGAGTGTGGAACTGGCGCGCAAAGCGCGGGAAGCGTATCTGGCTGAGAACCCGCAGGCGGGCACGCTGCTGGTGGCGGGTTCCGTCGGGCCATATGGCGCGTATCTGGCCGACGGTGCGGAATATCGCGGGGATTACGTATGTACTCCCGAAGCGTTCCAGGCTTTTCATCGCCCGCGTGTGGAAGCGCTGCTGGATGCGGGTGTTGACCTGCTGGCCTGCGAAACGCTGCCGAATTTTATTGAGATTAAAGCGCTGGCTGAGTTGTTAACCGAATATCCACGGGCGCGGGCATGGTTTTCGTTTACGCTGCGCGACAGTGAGCATCTGAGCGACGGTACGCCGCTGCGTGACGTGGCGACGTTTCTCAACGCCTGCCCGCAGGTTGTGGCGACAGGCGTAAACTGTATCGCGCTGGAAAACGTCACCGCCGCATTGCAGCATTTGCACGGGCTGACCGCGCTGCCGCTGGTGGTTTACCCCAATTCGGGCGAGCGGTACGATGCGGTAAGCAAAACCTGGCATCATCACGATGAAGCGTGCGCCACGTTGGCGGAGTATTTACCGCAGTGGCTGGCGGCGGGTGCGAAGCTGATTGGCGGTTGTTGCCGGACGACGCCGAAGGATATTGCTGAATTGAACGCGCAACGTTGAGTGTGTGGGCTGATGCCTTATCCGGCCTACAACGTGCACGAACCGTAGGCCGGGTAAGCGTAGCGCCACCCGGCATCAATTACACTGCGTCTGCTAAAACAAACATCCCGTACGGGTGGATTTCGAGGTAATAATTTTCCCCCACGTCCGGCTGCAATCGGGTGGCGTTAACCTGCAATAAAATCTCCTGTCCGTGCCACGCCACCGTCACCTCATACTGCGGCCCCATATAGGCGACATGCTGAATCACACAGCGCTGGCTCTCTTCGCCGCGATCGCTCAAGGTAATCGCTTCCGGGCGCACGCCAACGGTGCCGGAACCCTGGGCGGCAAAGTGCGCCGGGCGCGGCAGCCGGTAGCCGTAGATATCCACATACTCCTGACTGAACGTCGCCGGGAACAGGTTGGCATCGCCCATAAAACTCGCCATAAAGCGTGAGGCAGGTTGACGGTAGAGATCCTGCGGCGAACCGATCTGCATAATATGCCCCTTGTTCATCACCAGTACGGTATCGGAAACCGCAAAGGCTTCGCTCTGATCGTGGGTGACGTACAGCGAGGTGATATCAAACTGCTTTTGCAGTTCGCGGATCTTGTCGCGCATGCTGCGACGCAGGTTAGCGTCGAGGTTACTTAACGGCTCATCAAACAGCAGCACCTTCGGCTTGAGGATCAGCGCGCGCGCCAGCGCCACGCGCTGCTGCTGACCGCCGGAGATCTGATCAACATAGCGGTCTTCGAATCCTTCCAGATCCACCATCGCCAGCGCCTCTTGCACACGGGCTTTCACTTCGCTGCGCGATACGCCAAGCATCTTCAGACCGTAGCCGACGTTTTCCCCCAGCGACATGTGCGGGAACAGGGCATAAGACTGAAAGACCATACAGATATCACGCTGCTGAATAGAGCGATGGGTGACGTCTTCGCCATCAATGAAAATCTGTCCTTCGCTCGGTTTTTCCAGCCCGGCCACCAGACGCAAAATGGTCGTTTTGCCGCAGCCGGAAGGGCCGAGCAGCGTCACCATTTGCCCCTGCGGGATGGTGAGATTGATATTATCGATAACCGTGTTGCTGCCGAATCGTTTGGTGACGTTGCGCAGTTCAACAAAATTTTTCTGACTCATAGTGCGCTCCATTACGCCTGGTTTTTGGCTTTTGAACGGGAGATACGCGCTTCCCCGATCAGCCAGTCAAAGATGAAAATAATCGCCAGCATCACCACGATCAGAATCGAGCCGTAGGCGATCGCCACGCCGTATTCGCCGTCTTCCACGCGGTTGAGGATGTAGGCCGTCGCCACGCGGGTGTCTGGCGTGACGAGGAATACAATGGCGCTGACGGTGGTAATGGCGCGCACAAAGCTGTAGATCAGCGCCGAGAGGATCGCCGGGCGCAGCAGCGGCAGCAGGATGTGCGTAATGGTGCGTAAGCTCCCGGCGCGCAGGCTGAGCGACGCTTCATCCAGCGATTTATCGATCTGGCCTAATCCGGCGATCCCGGCGCGAATCCCAACCGGCACGTTACGCATCACCATCGAAATAATCACAATCGCCGCCGTTCCGGTGAGGTACACCGGGGCGCTGTTAAAGGCGAGGATGTACGACACGCCCGCCACGGTGCCCGGTACGGCGAAGCACAGCATGGTGGTGAACTCGATAGTCTTTTTGCCTTTGAACTGCTGGCGTACCACAATCCAGGCGATCAGCAGACCGAAGATGGCGGTGATCGGCGCGGCAATTCCGGCGTAGAGCAACGTATCAAGCAGGGAAGGCCACGCGCCGTCGCTCATTCCCTGGCCGAACAGCTTGATAAAGTTCGCCAGCGTCAGGGTGTAATCCACGCCCCAGTTGACGGTGAAGCTACCGTAGAAAATGCTGCCGTAGAGCAGGGCGTTGAAGGCTATCCACACGGCCAGAATGGCGATGACGCTCCACACCAGGGTGACAGGCAGCGGCTGGACGTCGCCACGGTACGATTTCCCGGAGACCGTGACGTAAGAGCGCTTACCGATCCACATATACTGCACACAGAACACCAGCAGCGAGAACAGCAGCAGGAACGCGCCCAGCGTACTGGCGGCCTGATAATCAAGCTGCGAACCGGTGATATAGAAATAGATCTGCGTCGCCAGCACGTCGAAGTTACCGCCGAGCACCAGCGGGTTACTGAAGTCGGCCAGCGACTGCACCACCACGATCAGGAAGGCGTTCGCCAGCGCCGGTTTCAGCAGCGGGACAAACACGCCGTTAAAGGTCTGCCAACGGCTGGCGCGCAGGGTGTACGAGGCTTCTTCCAGCGATGGATGAATGGTTTTGATCGCCCCGTCGAGGATCATAAACGCCATCGGGGTAAAGGCCAGCACCTGCGCCAGCCAGATGCCGGTAAACCCGTACAGCCAGTTGGTGTTGGTCAGCCCGAACCACTCGACCATAAATTCGGTGACGTAGCCGGAGCGTCCCATCATCAGCGTAACGCCTAAACCCACTACGAACGGTGGCGTGACGATTGGCAAAATCGAGAAGATGCGGCCAATAATGGCGCTGCGTTTGGCAATGCGGGTGGTGTAAATCGCCAGCACCAGGCCGAAGAAGGTACAGCCCACGCCCACCGCAATCGACAGGGCGATGGAGTTGAGGATCACCTGGATGATATGCGCCTGCGACAGCACCGTCATAAACGCCAGCGGCGCGAATTCCCCGGCGTCGTTGGTGAACATCGGGATGAAAATCGCGATACTCGGCCAGACGATAAAGATGCCGATCAGCGCCACAATGGCGGTAAGCGAGCCGATCACGAAGCGATCGCCGCCCAGCCATTCCAGACGGGTCAACGCCAGCGTCATGATCGCGCCCAGCGCGACGAACAGCACGATAGTGGCGTAGCCTAAACCACGGCCTTCAACGGTGGCGCTGATGACGATAAAGGCCATACACAACAGCGCCCAGCCCGCATCAAGGTAATGGCGGCTGCGCTGTTCGCGCCTGGCTTCATGGAACGGGCGAATCAGTAGCAGGCTTGGCAGCAGATACCACAGCCAACTGATATTGCGCTGTGACCAGCCGTAGGACTCAAGGATTTCATCGCCCGTGGACTCCAGCAGGCCGTAATCCAGGCTCCAGCTCGGCAGCAGGGCAAACGCCAGCCAGCCCAGCAGAACCCAAAAGAATATCGCATCCCGTTTTTTCACGGGATGGTGTGCAAGTGTGTGTGACATAGCGGTTCCGGTATTGTGGCCGGGTACGGCGTTACGCCGCCACCCGGCAAATGAACGCAATGTGGGCTTATTTACCCATCTTCACTTCGCTAACCCACTTATTGATAAGCTGCTTACGGACGTCGGTAGAACCGTATTTATCCATGTCGTAATTGATGAGCTTCAGGTCGTCGAGCTTCAGCGAGTTCGGTGACGTTTCCGCTGTGGTGTTGGTCAGGATCTGATAAGACTTGCCTTTCTTCCACGCCAGTTCTTGTGCTTCTTTTGACAGCACCCAGTCCACGAACAGTTTGGCGTTGTCGAGATTGCGCGCGCCTTTCAGGATGCTGACGCCGCCAATTTCATAGCCGGTGCCTTCGCACGGAGAGATCAGCTCCAGCGGCGCGCCCTGTTCTTTTTCCAGCGAATAGTCGTGCAGGAAGCCGATGCCGATAGCGGTTTCGCCACGGGCGGCGTTACGTGCCGGGGCAATACCGGATTTGGTGTACTGAGACACGTTGGCGTTGAGCTGTTTCAGGTAATCAAAGGCCTGATCTTCTCCCCACAGCTGGGCGAAGGTTGCCAGTGCGGTATACGCGGTGCCTGAACTTTGCGGGTCGGCAATCTGGATCTCGCCTTTGTATTCCGGTTTGGTCAGATCCTTCCAGCATTTTGGCACCGGCAGATTTTTCTCTTTCAGGCGCTGGGTGTTGACGCCAAAACCGAGAATACCGACATACACCGCTGAAGAGAGGTTGCCTTTTACTTTCGCCGGATCGCGGAATTTCTCCATGACCTGCTCAAGATTGGGAGACTTGTAGGGTTGCAGCAGCCCCATTTCACCCGCCTGAGACTGAGGGTCCAGCGTCCCGCCGTACCAGACGTCCGCCTGCGGGTTTTTCTTCTCGGCGTCGACTTTCGCCAGCGTACTGCCGGAGCCATTGCGGATGAAGGAGGTTTTGACGTCATATTTGTCGCCAAACGCTTTGGTTTCTGCTTCGCACATTTCATTGGTGGCGCTGCAATAAACCACCAGGCGGCCTTTGGCCTGCGCGGCGCCGGTTAAGGTTGCCAGCGCAATGCCGGATGCAATCAGGGTAGAGGTAAGCGTCAATTTCATTGTTTTATCCTTTGACTGAGCGAGGTGGTGATGCCCGCCATCAGCAGCGGCATCAGCAATAAACCCATAAGTACCGCAGCGACCGAGAGCAGACTGAACATGCCCGACCAGCCGTAGCGTTCAATGACCAGCGACAGAGGCCAGCCCGCCAGCGCTGCCCCCAGATAGGCGAACAGGCCGAGAAACCCGGTGATGGAACCGGCCGCCGCTTTGTGCCCGCACTCGACGGCGGCAAGGCCAATCAACATTTGCGGGCCAAAAACGAAAAAGCCCACCGTAAAGAAACAGACCGCCAGCAGTGCGTAATGGTGTACCGGCGCTAACCACAATGCGGCGACGGACACCATCAGCCCCAGCGTGAACAGCAAAATCATCGGCGCGCGCTGGCCGCTGAACAGCAAATCCGACCCCCAACCGGCGAACAACGCGCCGAGCAGACCGCCAACTTCAAACAGCATCACCGTGGCGTTGGCGCTGAGCAGATTGACGCCGTGGCTTTCCGTGAGCCAGATGTTGCCCCAGTCGTTGAGGGCGATGCGGATCAGATAGACCAGCACATATGAGACGCCCAGCAGCCAGATCATCGGGTTTTTCAGCATCGTGGCGCGCAACATCTGCCACAGTCCCATCGGCGGGCTTTGCTGCTCCTGGCGCAGCTCCAGCGGGTCATGACGCCATGCGCCGACCGTTGGCAATCCCTCCTCCTGCGGCGTGCCTTTCAGCTGTAGCGTGAGCCAGATACCTAATGCCATGCTGATGATCCCCGGCGCCAGCATCGCCGCCTGCCAGCCCCACCAGTGGGCGGCGAAAGCGCTAATCAGCGGGATAATCGCCCCGCCGATGTTGATCGACATATTCCAGCAGCCCCACCAGAAGCCGCGCTCGTTGCGCGAATACCAGTGGGTCAGCAGTCGGGCGCAGGGCGGCCATCCCCAGCCCTGAAAGAAACCGTTCAGCGTCCAGACCGCCAGCAGCAGCGTCAGCGACTCGCCAAAGGTGAACACCACATTCAGCAGGCCGGTGGCGAACAGGCCAACGCCCATAAACCAGCGCTGCCCGTGGCTGTCGTGCCACAGCCCGGCGGTAAACTTCGACAGGCCGTAGGTCAGGTAAAACAGTGAACCCAACAGGCCGATATCGCCTTTATCGAGTCCCAGATCCGTTTGCAGCGCCGGAAGTACGTAATTCACGCTTTTTCGCGTCAGGTAAAACGCGGCGTACCCAATGACCATGCACATCAGCAACCGCAGGCGTAGCGCCCGGTATCGTTGGTCTGTTTCGTTTACTGGGCGTGGGTGCATGGCCGTCTCCGTTTGTGCTGACTATAGGAAAGTGAAAACCAAAGGGGATGAGAGAAAGTCCGCAGTGACTAAGACTTTTTCCTGGTCAGGGCGTGGTTTGTTGCAAAATTGTGGGCAAGTTAACAATTACCCGCGTGCCGTGCAGCGATTCGAGCGTCAGTTCGCCGCCCAGCGCGCTGACCCGTTCTCGCATCCCCTGAATACCGAATCCCGGCATTTTTTCAGGCTGGATGCCGGTGCCGTTGTCCCGAACTTCCAGATGGAGGGTCTGTTTCTGCTGGCTTAACAGAATCGTGACCTCGCTGGCTTCGGCATGTTTACAGACGTTGTTCAGCAGTTCCTGCAACAGGCGGTAGAGGGTAAACCTGACGGTTTCATTTTCCGGGGTAAGCGTAAGGCGATACTCAAACTGGCAGCGAATCCCACGTTCGGGGAACGCGAATTCGTTGACCAGATGATGCAGCGCCTCTTTAAACGACAGCTCATCCAGCGCGGGGGGACGTAGCTGGCGTAACAGCTGGCGGGTAGAGTGGTGAATACGGCGGGCGAGATCGTTTATCTGGCTGGCGGCGGCCTGCGTCTGCGCCGGATCGCGTGCGCGTTTCACGAGCTGTGACTGGATCTGAATGGCGGTGATGTTCTGCCCGATCTCGTCGTGCAGCTCGCGCGCCAGGTTTTTGCGCGTATCCTCTTCGGTATGGATCAGCTTTTCGGTCAGCGCCCGGCGTGCCGCCAGCTCCGCCTCCAGACGCTGGCGATAGTGGTGCAGGTTTTGCGCCAGATGCTGCTGGCGGCTGATGGCGATCCCAAGACCTATACCGAGTAGCGCCTGGGTGGCGAGGAAAATCTCCAGCTCGACCAGGTTGTTAAACCCGACGCCGACCTGGCGAGCGATGGTGATCATCATGCTGCCCAGCAGCCCGGAGAGCACGCCACCCTGCCAGCCAAACTTCCACGCCATCACCACGTTAGGCAGGAACACCACGATCAGCAGCAGGCGTTCAATTTCTGGCGACAGCACCATTTGCGTGCCGATGCCGATAATAAAGAACAGGCTGCACCAGATGATCAGCGAAGTGCGCAGCGGCGGGTTGTTGGTATCCAGCCCCAACAGGTGATAACGGTGCTGCTGGCGTAAAAATTCAAATACCAGATAAACAAAGGGGGTGAGCAGCACGCCGCCGGTAAACGACGCCAGGCCAGTCAGCATTGCCGGGCTTTTTATAAAGGGCGACAGCAGGGCGGTATTCAGCAGCGAGGCCAGCGTGACGGTGGCCAGCAGCAGCGTGAGACGCTGCCAGTACAGGGGAAAACGGTGCCAGAATTTTTGTCCGATGCTGGCCGGGATCAGGCAGATCAGCGGCGCCGCCAGCAGGACGTAGCCGCTGAGCAATTGCTCGCTATGGAGCCATAACGGCATCAGCACCGGCGGCAGTATCAGCGCGGGCCAGTAACGGCGGGAGAGTAAAATCAACAGCGCAAGATAAACGCCGTGCGGCAAAAAGAGCGCCGCCTGTTGGCCATTATGGGTCAGGTAAAAGCCCAGCGTCCATAGCATCAGCCAACCTGTTCCCCAGGCCAGCAGGATAAACAGTGAGATCACCCAGTAACGCACGCCGCGAGACATCAGTGCCCCGTCAGCAACTGGTGGTCGAGGGCGAAATGCACCAGCTCGATGGTACTGTGGCACTGCAACTTACCCAGTACGTTAGCACGGTGGACGTGAACGGTTTTATGGCTGAGGTCGAGCTTAAATGCGATCTCTTTGACGCTGTCGCCTTTGACCAGTAAATCAAAAACTTCTCGCTCACGGGGGGTTAATACCTCCAGCACCTGCGCCGGCTGTTCACCGCCGCGCAGCGCCCGCAACGCATCGGCGCACAGATAGTGGCCGCCCATACCAACGGAACGCACCGCCTGAACCAACTCTTCCGGCCCGCAGCGTTTGGTCAGATAGCCGCTGGCGCCTGCATCCAGCGCGCTTTGCACAAACGCTGGCGTGTCGTAAATGCTGAGGACGATGGCGCGAAACGTGGGTTTTTGCGCGCGTAGCCGCTTTAACAGACTCAGCCCGTTTTCGTCCGGCATCGCGATATCCAGCACCGCGACGTTAACGTCATCGCGCAATAATGCGGGCCAGGCTTCCGCCGCGCTGCTGTACTGGCCTGCTACGTCCAGATCGTCTTCAAGACTTAATAATTGCGCAAAGCCGGAACGCACCACCACATGGTCATCAACCAGCACCACACGAATCATATGCTTACTCTCTTGCCGAATAATGCCTCTATGATGCCTGCCCCCGCTGCGCTGGCAATCATCCGGGTGTGGTTATGGAATGAATGTAACAAAATCGCAATAATTTGCAGGGGGTTGTTGTCGTGGTAGGCCGGATAAGCGCAGCGCCATCAGGCATGGATTGCCGGATGGCGGCGCAAGCGCCTGATCCGGCCTGCAACTCAATGCTAAATACATTTCCACACTAACCATTCCCGTTTTTTTTCTAAAAACGCTTTGCTATTAGCAAGAATTTTTAATTCCTTTATCAAACACGGCCGCAACGAAATACTGCCCCCATAACAAGACAGGGGAGCAGACAATAATGGGTATTTCATCGCGTAACACACTTCTCGCCGCACTGGCGTTTATTGCATTCCAGGCGCAGGCGGTTAACGTCACCGTCGCGTACCAGACATCCGCCGAACCGGCGAAAGTAGCGCAGGCGGATAACACCTTCGCCAAAGAGAGCGGGGCGACCGTTGACTGGCGTAAATTCGACAGCGGCGCGAGCATCGTGCGCGCGCTGGCTTCCGGTGATGTACAGATCGGCAACCTTGGCTCCAGCCCACTGGCGGTCGCCGCCAGCCAACAGGTGCCGATTGAGGTTTTCCTGCTGGCGTCAAAACTGGGGGAATCCGAAGCGCTGGTGGTGAAGAAAACGATCGCTAAGCCGGAGGATCTCATCGGCAAACGCATTGCGGTGCCGTTTATCTCCACCACCCATTACAGCCTGCTGGCCGCGCTGAAACACTGGGGCATTAAGCCCGGGCAGGTCGAAATCATCAATCTGCAACCACCGGCGATCATTGCCGCCTGGCAGCGTGGCGATATTGACGGCGCTTACGTCTGGGCACCCGCCGTTAACGCGCTGGAAAAAGACGGGAACGTGCTGACAGACTCGGGGAAAGTTGGCGAATGGGGCTCGCCGACGCTGGATGTGTGGGTAGTGCGTAAAGACTTCGCGGAAAAACATCCAGAGGTGGTCAAGGCATTCGCGAAAAGCGCCATCGACGCGCAGCAACCCTATATCGCCAATCCTGAGGCGTGGCTTCAGCAGCCGGATAACATCAGCAAACTGTCGCGCTTAAGCGGTGTGCCGGAAACGGACGTGCCGGGGCTGGTGAAAGGCAATACCTACCTGACGGCGCAACAGCAGGCCGTTGAGCTGAACGGGCCGGTCAATAAAGCGATTATCGACACCGCGCAGTTCCTGAAAGAGCAGGGCAAAGTGCCCGCCGTCGCGACGGATTACAGCCAGTACGTCACCGATCGCTTTGTGCAATAAGGAGGCGCGGATGCTGCAAGTTTCCCATCTCTTTGCCGATTACGCCGGTAAACCGGCGCTGGAAGATATCAATCTGACGCTCGACAGCGGTGAGCTGTTAGTGGTGCTGGGCCCGTCAGGGTGCGGGAAAACCACGTTGCTGAATCTGATCGCCGGTTTTCTGCCTTATCAGCACGGCACGATCCAACTGGCGGGCAAACGGGTCGATGGGCCGGGTGCGGAGCGCGGCGTCGTCTTTCAGAACGAAGGGCTGCTGCCCTGGCGCAACGTGCAGGATAACGTTGGGTTTGGCCTGCAACTGGCAGGAGCAGACAAAACCCGGCGTCAGCACGTTGCGCAGCAGATGCTGAAAAAAGTCGGGCTGGAAGGGGCGGGAAAACGCTTTATCTGGCAGCTTTCCGGCGGGCAGCGCCAGCGTGTCGGCATCGCCCGCGCGCTGGCGGCCAATCCTCAACTTCTGCTGCTGGATGAGCCTTTCGGCGCGCTGGATGCTTTCACCCGTGAGCAGATGCAAACGCTGCTGCTGAAACTCTGGCATGAGACCGGCAAACAGGTGTTGCTCATTACGCATGATATTGAAGAGGCTGTGTTTATGGCGACGGAGCTGGTGCTGCTTTCTCCTGGCCCCGGTCGCGTGCAGGAACGGCTGTTGCTTGATTTCGCCCGCCGCTTTGTGGGGGGCGAATCCTGCCGCAGCATTAAATCCGATCCGCAGTTTATCGAGACGCGGGAGTATGTGTTAAGCCGCGTCTTTGAACAACGGGAGGCCTTCTCATGAGCGTGGTCATCAACGATAAGCTGCGTCAACGCGGGTTGAAATGGCGCTGGCCGTTCTCTCGTCGCATTACCCTGAGTATCAGCACATTAGCGGTGATTCTGGCCGTGTGGTGGAGCGTAGCGGCGTTGCAGTTAATCAGCCCGCTGTTTCTGCCGCCGCCGGGGCAGGTGCTGCAAAAACTGATCGCCATCGCCGGGCCGCAAGGGTTTATGGACGCCACGCTGTGGCAGCATCTGGCGGCGAGCCTGACGCGCATTCTGCTGGCGCTGCTGGCTGCCGTGATTATCGGCATTCCGGTGGGCATTGCGATGGGGCTAAGCCCAACGATACGCGGCATTCTCGATCCGATCATTGAACTCTACCGACCTGTTCCGCCGCTTGCGTATTTACCGCTGATGGTGATCTGGTTCGGGATTGGTGAGACCTCCAAGATCCTGCTGATCTATCTGGCGATTTTCGCCCCGGTCGCCATGTCGGCGCTGGCGGGCGTCAAAAGCGCGCAGCAGGTTCGCATTCGTGCGGCGCAGTCGTTAGGCGCCGGACGAGTACAGGTATTGTGGTTTGTGATTCTGCCCGGCGCGCTGCCGGAGATCCTCACCGGGTTACGCATTGGCCTGGGCGTGGGCTGGTCGACGCTGGTGGCGGCTGAGCTGATTGCCGCCACCCGGGGTTTAGGGTTTATGGTGCAGTCCGCCGGGGAATTTCTGGCAACCGACGTGGTGCTGGCGGGGATCGCGGTGATTGCGGTGATCGCGTTTATTTTAGAACTGGGTCTGCGTGCGCTTCAGCGCCGCCTGACGCCCTGGCATGGAGAAGTACAATGAGTGAACGTCTGAGCATTACCCCGCTGGGGCCGTATATTGGCGCGCTGGTTTCCGGCGCGGATCTGACCCGCCCGCTGAGCGATAATCAATTCGAACAGCTGTATCACGCGGTGCTGCGCCACCAGGTGGTTTTTCTGCGTGAACAAGCCATTACGCCACAGCAACAGCGCGCGCTGGCACAGCGTTTTGGCGATCTGCATATTCATCCGGTCTATCCCCACGCCGAAGGCGTCGAAGAGATTATCGTGCTGGATACCCATAACGATAACCCGCCGGATAACGATAACTGGCACACCGATGTGACCTTTATTGAGACGCCGCCAGCAGGGGCGATTCTGGCGGCAAAGGAACTGCCCTCTACCGGCGGGGATACGCTATGGACCAGCGGCATTGCCGCATATGACGCGCTTTCCGAACCGTTTCGCCAGTTGCTGAGCGGTTTGCGAGCGGAGCATGATTTCCGTAAATCGTTCCCGGAATACAAATACCGCAAAACTGACGAGGAGCATCAGCGCTGGCTTGAGGCGGTAGCAAAACATCCGCCTTTGCTGCATCCGGTGGTGCGTACCCATCCGGTGAGCGGCAAACAGGCGCTGTTTGTGAATGAAGGCTTTACTACGCGGATTGTCGATGTGACGGAGAAAGAGAGCGAGGCGCTGCTTGGATTCTTGTTTGCGCACATCACAAAACCGGAGTTTCAGGTGCGCTGGCGCTGGCAGCCTGATGACGTAGCCATCTGGGATAACCGCGTCACCCAGCATTATGCCAACGCTGATTACCTGCCGCAGCGGCGCATTATGCACCGGGCGACGATTCTGGGAGATAAGCCGTTTTATCGCGCACCGTAATAGATAACCACACTATTCGGTTAGGGAACGGTTAGGGAAATTCAGGCCTGGTAAGAGTAGCGCCATCAGGCACGATGTGGCACCGCGCCGGATGGCGGCGTAAACGCCTTATCCTGCCTGGAAACCCAAATGCGCGCCAATATAGCGCTGATACCTGTTTGCCTTCAGATAGGTTAAATCGACCAGCACCAGACCATCCACGCAGTTGCTGAACGCCGGATCGTTACCGAAATCAATAAACTGTACGCCGCCGGGGTCGCAAAGTTCGGAGTACTGTTTGTAGAGCGGGGGAATACCGCAGCCCAGATTGCCGAGCAGCGATTTCAGCCGCGTCAGATCGTCGTTGTAGCTTTTGCCTTCAAACTGCGCCAGTACGTCCGGCAATGACGCGGGGTAGGGCTGGCGTGATATCGCCAGCGGGTGCGTCGGCGGGAACCACAGGCGATAAAAGGCCACCAGTAAATCCCGCGCATCCGCAGGCAGACCGCCGGAAATAGACACCGGGCCGAACAGGTATCGGTATTGCGGATAGCGCGCCAGATAAGCGCCAATGCCAGACCAGAGATAGTCCAGCCCGCGACGTCCCCAGTAACGCGGCTGGATAAAACTGCGACCCAGCTCAATGCCGTGCTGCATCACTTGCGCCATCTGCTCGTCGTAATGGAACAAACTGTAGCTGTAAAGCCCTTCTATGCCGCGTTTTTCCTGCTGCTGCGCGCAGGGAATGAACCGATAGGCGCCAACAATTTCCAGATCGTCTTCGTCCCATAAAATCAGGTGCAGATAGTCGTCATCATAGCGGTCGGTGTCCCGACGCTTTCCGCTGCCTTCGCCAACCGCGCGAAAGGCGATTTCACGCAGCCGCCCCAGTTCCCGCAGGATGGGGACATCCTCTTTGCCGTTGCGCTGCCAGAGGTAAATGTGCTTCCCGTCGGCGGTGTGCCCAAGGCATTCCGCCTGGGCGAGATCGCGTTTGAGGTGCGCTCTGTCTTCTGCGCGGGCTATCGTACTTTCGGTGGTGAATAACCCAGGGCGTCCTTTACCTAATGCCGCGACGTGCTGACGGCATTTTTCGGCCTGCTCGCGGACGTTGGTTTTCGTGGCGGACCACTGTGTCCAGGCGATTTGTTGGCCGATGCGGAGCGGCAGGCTGCTGCGACGCCGACGAAACATCTGCTGCATCAGGAGTAGCAATGCGAAGGTGGGGGACACCAGGCTGCTGGCGTAAAACAGCGAGCTGTTACGCGCGTTGATATGTACGGGAAGCAACGGCGTGCGGTATTTCTCCGCCACCCGGATAAACCCGGAATGCCATCGGCCTTCCCTGATTCCCTGCGTTGTGAAGCGCGCCACTTCGCCCGCCGGAAAGAAAATTAACGCTCCGCCAGCCTGTAAATGCGCATCTATCTGTTGTAGCGATGATTTTGGCGTGCGCCCGCCGATGTTGTCCACGGGAATGAAAAGTGAGCTGAGCGGTTGCAGATGCGAGAGCAGGCGGTTGGTCACTACTTTCACGTCACGGCGCACACGCGAGATGGCATACAGCAGGGCCAGCCCATCAAGCGTGCCTGTCGGGTGGTTGGCAATGATGACCAGCGGGCCATGTGCGGGGATGTTTTCGAGGTCGTGTGCGGGGATATCGCAGCGTATTTCAAGGTGTTCGAGAACCTGTTCCACCATGTCCACCCCTTTCAGATGGGGATGGCGGGATGCAAATTGCTGAAATTCTTCTTCATACAGCAACCGCCTGAGCAGATTTTTTTGCCAGGGTGTCGGCCTCGCCTGAGGCCACAGGTCGTCGAGTACGTTATCGAGACTAAACATAGCGGCTCCTCCTCCCGTCCTGTGCTGACAGTAGAAGGTACAAATGTCGTTTGTATGACGATGAGGTGACGTTTTGTGACAGTGCCAGATGGCGGCACCCGGCCTACAGATGTCAATCCCGTAGGCCGGATAAGCGCGGCGCCAGCAGGCACCGCAGGTCAGAAAGGATTAACGCAGGATTTTTTTCTCCGCCAGATCCAGCGCGAAGTAGCTGAAGATCAGATCCGCGCCCGCGCGTTTGATCGAGCCTAAGCTTTCCAGCACCACTTTCTCTTCGTCGATCGCGCCCGCCATCGCGGCGAATTTGATCATGGCGTATTCGCCGCTGACCTGATACGCGCCGAGCGGTAATTCGGTACGATCGCGGATATCACGCAGAATATCCAGATAAGCGCCAGCGGGTTTTACCATCAGGCAGTCCGCGCCCTGCGCTTCGTCGAGCAACGACTCGCGAATCGCTTCACGGCGGTTCATCGGATTCATTTGATAGGTCTTACGATCGCCTTTCAGTGCCGTACCGGCCGCTTCACGGAACGGGCCGTAGAAAGAGGAGGCGAACTTGGTGGAGTAGGACATGATGGCCGTATCCGTAAACCCGGCGGCATCCAGCGCCTGGCGAATCGCCTGCACCTGACCGTCCATCGCGGCGGAAGGGGCAATAAAATCAGCGCCCGCAGCAGCGGCGACCACCGCTTGTTTACCGAGGTTCGCCAGGGTTGCATCGTTGTCGACGCCGTGTTCGCACAGCACGCCGCAGTGACCGTGGGAGGTGTACTCACAGAAACAGGTGTCAGACATCACGATCATTTCTGGCACGGTTTGCTTGCAGATGCGCGACATGCGCGCCACCAGGCCGTCTTCTTTCCAGGCATCGCTGCCGGTATCGTCGGTATGGTGGGAAATGCCGAAGGTCATCACTGACCGAATGCCGGCGTTGGCGATGCGTTCAATCTCGCGCGCCAGGTGTTTTTCAGGAATGCGCATGACGCCAGGCATGGCGTCGATCGCTTTGTAGTCGTCGAGTTCTTCTTCAACAAAAATCGGCAACACCAGGTCGTTTAAGCTGAGTGTTGTCTCTTCAAACATGGCGCGCAGCGCAGCGGATTTGCGCAGGCGACGGGGGCGTTGGATTAGGTCTGTCATGGTATGCCTGATGTTTGTGGAATCGAAACGTCGAGTATACCTGAACCTGCCGCGAGGTGTTTTACGAAAGTTGTCCTTATGTGAAGTATTGCGGGTTGCTGTTAATGAAGCGATTAAATATTCGCAATTAGTATTTCTATGAATAAGATTATTTTTGTTAGTGATACATTTATTTCTGGTTTTAATTTTATTAAATGTTGTTTTAAGCTCTTCTGTCCTTTATTTATTGGTGATTTCTTTATTTCTTCATCATATATCATTCAGTTAAATAAGTAACTTCTATTTCCCTTTCTAATTTATTGAAAACTGGCGATTTAAAAAATATCTGTGATTTTGCTGGTGATTTTTTAATTGTCCGCTTTCGGACATTAAACAAAGAATAATTGAACCTTTCAATGCTGACGCCGCATAATCGACCTGCGAAACATAAAATGTTTTCTATGCATTGATAATTGATGGATCAACTATATTACGTCCCTGAGGAGGGATGACAAATGCACTCCTGGAAAAAGAAACTTGTAGTCTCACAATTAGCACTGGCCTGCACTCTGGCAATCACCTCTCAGGCAAATGCTTCTACGGATATTTCTGGAACCACCTACACAACATTCAACCACTATAACGACGCAACCTACGCTGATGGTGTTTATTATGATGGTTACGTAGGCTGGAACAACTACGCGACCGATAGCGTTTATAACGGTGATATTTATCCGGTTATCAACAACGCTACCGTTAACGGCGTAATCTCAACCTACTATCTGGATGATGGTCTTTCTACCAACACCAACAGTAATAGTCTGACAATCAAAAACAGCACCATTCACGGGATGATCACCTCTGAGTGCATGACCACTGATTGCGTGGGTCGCGATGCGACCGGTTATGTTTATGACCGTCTGGCGCTGACTGTTGATAACTCAACCATCGATGATAACTACGAGCATTATACCTATAATGGCACGTACACTGATGGTACGGCGGATACGCATGTTGTCGACGTTTACAACCTGGGTACTGCGATTACGCTGGATCAGGAAGTTGACCTGGTTATCAAAAATAATTCCCACGTTGCGGGTATTACGCTGACTCAGGGTTATGAGTGGGAAGACATTGACGATAATACCGTTAGCACCGGCGTCAACAGCGCTGAAGTGTTCAACAACACCGTCACGGTGACTGACTCTACGGTGACCTCTGGCTCATGGTCGGATGAAGGGACTTCCGGTTGGTTCGGTAACACCAATAACGCGAGCGATTACAGCGATTCTTATACTGCTGATGACGTGGCGATTGCGGCGATTGCGCATCCGAATGCGGATAACGCAATGCAGACCACTGTTAACCTCAGCAATTCTACCCTGATGGGCGACGTCGTTTTCTCCAGCAACTTTGACGAAAACTTCTTCCCGAACGGGGCGGATACTTATCGCGATACGGACGCTGACCTGGACACCAACGGCTGGGATGGCACTGACCGTATGGATGTTACGCTGAACAACGGCAGCAAGTGGGTTGGCGCGGCAATGTCCGTACATCAGGTTGATTCTGATGGTGACGGCGTGTACGGCAGCTTTGCTGCGGGCACCGACGCCACTGCGACGCTGATCGACATTGCGGCTAACAGCCTGTGGCCTTTCTCTACTTACGGCATTGACAATAATGACACCGCGTATGGCGAAGATGGTCATGTTGTTGGTAATGAAGTCTATCAGAGCGGCCTGTTCAATGTGACGCTGAACGGTGGTTCACAGTGGGATACCACGAAAACCTCGCTGATTGATACGCTGAGCATCAACAGCGGTTCCGTCGTGAATGTGGCAGACTCTGCGCTGGTTTCTGACAGCATCTCCCTGACCGGCGGCGCGGCCCTGAATATCAATGAAGATGGTCATGTTGCAACGGATGAACTGACAATCAACAACAGTACCGTCACGATTGCTGATGATGTGTCTGCTGGCTGGGGCGTGTACGATGCCGCACTGTATGCAAACACCATCAACGTCACCAACAACGGCGTTCTGGATGTGGGCAACAGCACCGCGTATGCGCTGCAAGCTGATACCCTGAATCTGACCAGCTACACCGATGCTAACGGTAACGTGAATGCAGGTGTCTTCAACGTTCACAGCAACAGCTTTGTGCTGGATGCCGATCTGACCAACGATCGTACTAACGACATCACTAAGTCTAACTACGGCTACGGTGTGATCGCGATGAACTCTGATGGTCACCTGACCATCAACGGTAATGGCGATGCCTGGACTGGCGATCAATCTGAAGTCGATAACGCGGGTGATAACGTTGCTGCGGCAACCGGTAACTACAAAGTGCGTATCGATAACGCGACCGGTGAAGGTTCTGTCGCTGATTACAAAGGCAAAGAGCTGATCTACGTTAACGACAAGAACAGCAAAGCCACCTTCTCCGCAGCGAACAAAGCTGACCTGGGGGCATACACCTATCAGGCTCAGCAGGAAGGCAACACTGTTGTTATGCAACAGATGGAACTGACCGACTACGCGAACATGGCGCTGAGCATCCCGTCTGCAAACACCAATATCTGGAACCTGGAACAAGACACCGTTGGTACTCGTCTGACCAACTCTCGTCATGGTCTGGCTGATAACGGCGGCGCATGGGTGAGCTACTTTGGCGGCAGCTTTGATGGCGACAACGGCACCATTAACTACGATCAGGATGTGAACGGCATCATGGTCGGTGTTGATACCAAAATTGACGGTAACAACGCTAAATGGATTGTCGGTGCGGCGGCTGGCTTTGCGAAAGGCGACATGAGCGACCGTACCGGTCAGGTGGATCAGGACAGCCAGTCTGCCTATATCTACTCTTCCGCTCGCTTTGCCAACAATGTCTTTGTTGATGGTAGCCTGAGCTACTCTCACTTCAACAACGATCTGTCTGCCAACATGAGCAACGGCCAGTACGTTGATGGCAACACCTCTGCGGATGCGTGGGGCTTTGGTCTGAAACTGGGTTATGACTGGAAACTGGGCGACGCTGGCTATGTCACGCCGTACGGTAGCGTATCCGGCCTGTTCCAGTCCGGCGACGATTATCAGCTCAGCAATGACATGAAAGTTGACGGTCAGTCTTATGACAGCATGCGTTATGAACTGGGTGTTGATGCAGGTTATACCTTCACCTACAGCGAAGATCAGGCGCTGACGCCTTACTTCAAACTGGCCTATGTTTATGACGATGCGAATAACGACGCCGACGTAAATGGTGATTCCATCGATAACGGCGTAGAAGGTTCTGCGGTACGTGTTGGTCTGGGCACTCAGTTCAGCTTCACCAAAAACTTCAGCGCTTATACCGATGCCAACTACCTCGGTGGTGGTGATGTCGATCAAGACTGGTCCGCGAATGTGGGCGTTAAATACACCTGGTAATTGTTTTTCATGATGAAAACACAGGTGATTTAATCAAAGGAAATGCCCGTCATGGATATGGCGGGCATTAATGCAAGGATGCGCATATGCTGTCTCTGAATAAACCACTTCAGGAATTTAGTAAGCTCGATAAGTGCCTGTCTAAATACGGCACGTATTTTGAATACGCCGATGAAAAGCAGGTTGTCTATTCGAATGATGCCAATCAAGGCGATACGTTTGTCATTTTAGACGGTCTCATCTCTTTGCGCAGAGGGGAGAACGTGCTTATGGGGATAACGCAGGCTCCCTTTATTATGGGTATTGCTGATGGCGTGATGAAAAATGATATCGAATATAAATTAGTCACGGAAAGTCGTTGTACCGGTTATTTTCTTCCTTCTTCCCACGCGATAAAAATCCTTGAGCAACACCAGTTATGGCGTGAAGCCTTTTGCTGGCTGGCATGGGAAAACAGAACTCTGGAACTGCGCGATCTGCAATTAATTGGCAACAACTCGTATGATCAAATTCGGGCGACGTTGATCGCGATGGTTGACTGGGATGAGGGCCTGCGAGCGCGTATTGGCGTGATGAACTACATTCATCAGAGAACGCGAATTTCCCGTTCCGTAGTGGCTGAAGTGCTCGCCGCGTTACGCAAAGGGAACTACATCGAAATGAAAAAAGGCAAACTGGTCAATATCAACCATTTGCCTTCAGAGTATTGATCAGGACGCAGGCACGATCAGCGGTTTATTTCCGCTCAATTCTGTTACCAGGTCGTTGATGCCATCGCTCATATTAGTAAATCGCGTAAGCGGTGAGCGAGTGACGACCACAAAAGCGCCAACGTTGTGTTGCGGAATCATCGCCATATAGGTGATGAAACCACCGCCGCCGCCGGTTTTTTGAATAATCCCCGGACGTCCGTTTTTAGGCGCCATATAGACCCAGCCTAAGCCCAGCGCATCGGCTTTGCCCGGCACGTCCATACCTGTCACCCGTGTGAGCTGAGTTCGCTGATAAATCAGCGTCTGCATACGATCGGCCTGATTACTGCGATGATAAAAGTCGGATGAGAGATATTGCTGCATCCAGCGCATCATATCTCCCGGCGTGGAATAGACGCCGCCGCTGCCAATTGCCGCCAGCGTGTTGTTACAGGGACTGGCCCCTTTCTCCGCCACCATCAGGCGCTTGCACTGATCGGGGGAGGGGGTAAAGGTTGTGTCTTTCATCCCCAATGGGCGCGTAATCTGTTCTTCAAATAACTGCGTGTAGGGTTTGCCGGATGCGGTTGCCAGCGCGTCAGCCAGCAGGTCAAACGCAAGGTTGGAATAAGACGCCTGCGAGCCAGGAGCCGCTTTTAGCGTTGCGGTAGAGAGGTAGCTCCAGCGCTGTTCGCGGGTTGGCCAGACAAATACCGGGCGATGCGGCGCGCCGCCGGGTTGCTCACGCGGCAGGGCGCTGGTATGGGTCGCCAGATTCACCAGGGTGATAGGCGTTCCGTTGTAGGTCGGTACACGCGCACCGGGCGGGGCATACTTGCTCAGCGGGTCGTGTAATTTCACCGTCCCCTGATCGAGCAGTTTGACCAGCATCTCGCTGGTCATGAGTTTCGTGATAGACGCAATGCGAATAACGGAGTCCAGTTGAGGATGTACGTTATTGCCGGGGCGAGTCTCCCCGAAACTGCGGAACACGCGTTGATTACCATCAATCACCACCAGCGCCATTCCCGTTGCGCCGCTGCCGTAAAAGATATGGTTGGCATAACGATCAACGATATCGGAAGCGAAAACCGGATCGGTGATTGGCTGTGCCGCCTGGACAGATGTCAATGACGCCGCGCACAGCACGGCAGAAAAAAGCAGACTACGTTTCAACGGTTGTGTCCATCAGTTAAATGAAAAAACTATGCGTATTTATACTACCTGGCGGCGCGTTGCAAAGCGCTAAAAAGACAATAATAGTGTGAAAAACGTAACGACGAGTAAACAGGGCATTTTTTCCCAATCGCGAATGTCCGCTTTTGTGATCCCGCGCTTGTGGTAACCTTGGTCGGTTTTTGGGTTTCGCCTTCCTGTTGTCGTTGAAGGGGAGCCGAAACTCGCTGAAACAATTCTGAAAAAATGATGTGCGAACTAAGCTGGCGAATACGGGTCACAATGCTCGGTTTCCGTCGCGGTTTTGTTGGGTCAGGCCCGTCTTGTCGCGCTCAGCGCTGCGGCAAAAGCACAGCAGTCGTCATAACGATAAGAAGTTAGCAGGAGAGCATCATGTTTAAGTCTTTTTTCCCAAAGCCGGGGCCGTTTTTTATCTCGGCGTTTTTTTGGGCGCTTGTCGCCGTCATTTTCTGGCAAGCGGGCGGAGGCGCCTGGGTTGCGCATCTTACTGGCGCTTCCGGTGATGTTCCCATCAGTGCCGCACGCTTCTGGTCGCTGGACTACCTGATTTTCTACGCGTATTACGTCCTTTGCGTCGGATTGTTTGCGATGTTCTGGTTTATTTATAGCCCGCATCGCTGGCAATACTGGTCGATTCTGGGCACTTCGTTGATCATCTTTGTGACCTGGTTTTTGGTGGAAGTAGGCGTGGCGGTCAACGCCTGGTACGCGCCGTTTTACGACCTGATCCAGACGGCGCTGAGCTCGCCGCATAAGGTCACTATCGAACAGTTTTACCGTGAAGTCGGCGTGTTTCTCGGGATAGCGCTGATTGCCGTAGTGATTGGCGTGATGAACAATTTCTTCGTCAGCCACTATGTGTTTCGCTGGCGTACCGCGATGAACGAGCACTACATGGCGCACTGGCAGCATTTGCGCCATATTGAAGGCGCCGCGCAGCGTGTGCAGGAAGATACGATGCGTTTTGCCTCTACGCTGGAGAATATGGGCGTAAGCTTTATCAATGCCATCATGACGTTGATCGCCTTTTTACCCGTACTGGTTACGCTGTCTGCGCACGTACCGGACCTGCCGATCGTCGGGCATATTCCTTATGGGCTGGTTATCGCGGCTATCATCTGGTCGCTGATGGGAACAGGATTGCTGGCCGTGGTGGGGATCAAACTGCCGGGGCTGGAGTTTAAAAACCAGCGGGTTGAGGCCGCTTACCGTAAAGAGCTGGTCTACGGTGAAGACGACGCCAGCCGCGCTACGCCGCCCACCGTGCGTGAGTTGTTCAGCGCGGTGCGCCAGAACTATTTCCGCCTCTACTTCCACTATATGTACTTCAACATTGCGCGCATTCTCTATCTACAGGTGGATAACGTTTTCGGTCTGTTCCTGCTGTTTCCGTCGATTGTTGCCGGTACGATTACGCTGGGCCTGATGACGCAGATTACCAACGTGTTTGGTCAGGTGCGCGGTTCCTTCCAGTATCTGATTAACTCCTGGACCACGCTGGTGGAACTGATGTCCATCTATAAACGTCTGCGCAGCTTTGAGCGCGAACTGGATGGGCAGGATATCCAGGAAGTGACGAATACATTTAGCTAACAAACAAAAGGAAACGTTATGTCGGCGGCGTCCCGTCTTTACCCTTTATCATTCCTGGCTGCGTTGGTGCTGGCAGGGTGTAGTAGCCAGCCTTCGCAACCGCTGAAAAAAGGGGAAAAACCTGTCGATGTGGCAAGCGTGGTGCGCCAGAAAATGCCCGCCAGCGTAAAAGACAGGGACGCGTGGGCGCAGGACATTGCAAAGACCTTCGAAAGCCAGGGGCTGGCGCCAACGGTTGAGAATGTCTGCTCGGTGCTGGCGGTGGCGCAGCAGGAGTCTAACTATCAGGCGGACCCGGTGGTGCCGGGGTTGAGCAAAATCGCCTGGCAGGAGATCGACAGGCGTGCTGAGCGGATGCATATCCCCGTTTTTCTGGTGCATACCGCGCTGAAAATTAACTCCCCGAATGGAAAAAGCTACAGCGAACGTCTGGACGCGGTGAAAACGGAAAAACAGCTCAGCGCGATTTTTGATGATTTTATTAATATGGTGCCGATGGGGCAGACGCTGTTCGGTTCGCTTAATCCGGTGCATACCGGCGGGCCGATGCAGGTCAGCATCGCCTTTGCTGAACAGCACACAAAAGGTTATCCGTGGACCATGAACGGGACGGTTCGCCAGGAGGTCTTTAGCCGCCGTGGCGGACTGTGGTTTGGAACCTGGCATCTGTTGAACTATCCGGCGAATTACAGCGCGCCTGTATTTCGTTTTGCTGATTTTAATGCCGGTTGGTACGCCAGTCGTAATGCGGCATTTCAGAATGCGGTCAGTAAAGCCAGCGGCGTTAAGCTGGCGCTGGACGGCGACTTGATTCGTTATGACAGCAAAGAAGCCGGGAAAACGGAACAGGCAATCCGTAAGCTGGCGGGCAAGCTGGACATGAGCGACAGCGCGATTCGACGTCAACTGGAAAAGGGAGACAGCCTCGCTTTTGAGGAGACGGCGTTGTACGAGAAAGTGTATAAGCTGGCGGAAGCCAAAACCGGTAAGGCATTACCGCGCGAGATGTTGCCAGGTATTCAGCTGGAAAGTCCGAAGATCACCCGTAATCTCACTACCGCGTGGTTTGCTAAACGTGTGGATGAGCGTCGGGCGCGTTGTATGAATTTGTAGGCCGGATAAACCTGGCGTCATCCGGCACAGGGAGGGTTACTGATGACGGTGACGCCAGCGCAAAATTACGGCAATGACGCCAAAAATCAGGCAACCTGTCAGGAAAGGCACCAGTCCGAAAATGGTGCCGACGCCTAATCCAATTTCCACGCGGGGGCGTCCGGTCTCTTGCATCTGCATCAGATGTTCATAAACGCCAGGCGCGTGAACCAGAAGGTTCAGGATCTGCGCCCCTGCCCAAAAGCAAAACAGCACAAACACGGCATAGGCGATATTACCTGGCGTGGAGGAGGTATCTCGATGTTTCCCGCTAAACAGGGATTTTGAGAGGGTAAAGTCAGCCATAAAGACCTCCGGGATAGTCTTCTGCACGAATCTGGCGTCATGCCAGCGGCTTATCGTGAAGTCTGACAGGTCATCGTGTTTGTCAATATCAGAATGATGGTAATTTCACTCAGGGATGACTCCAGGATTGCGGATTTTTTGTCTTATGTCACAATTTTGTTACCTTAATCTAAATTGATTAACATTTGAGAAATTCCGCACAGGCCACAGACGCTCAGGCAGAAATGTGCGAGGATGATTTTTTATTGTTTTAGCGTCGGAGCTGTCATGAACCTGCCTGTAAAAATTCGCCGTGACTGGCACTATTATGCTTTCGCCATTGGGCTGATCTTTATTTTGAATGGCGTGGTGGGGTTGTTGGGCTTTGAAGCAAAAGGATGGCAAACCTACGCGGTAGGCCTGGTGACGTGGGTATTCAGTTTCTGGCTTGCCGGACTGATTATTCGTCGCCGTGAGGATGATAAAACCGAAGAAGCTTAATGCGGTAGTGTGCCGGATGGCGGTATCGGCCTACGGGCGTAAAACGTCGTAGGCCTGATAAGCCACAGCGCCATCAGGCGATCAACACCAGATGGCGCATCGTCATCATGACATGCTGGTTTTCAGGGCGTTGTCCGCCGCATGACGTTCCAGCGCCAGTTCAATCAGACGGGTAATCAAATCGGTATACCCTAAGCCACTTGCCTGCCAGAGTTTCGGGTACATGCTGATGTTGGTGAATCCCGGCAGCGTATTGATCTCGTTAATCACCACCTCGTTTTCCGCCGTTAAGAAGACGTCCACGCGCGCCATTCCCGCGCAACCTAACGTCTGGTACGCCTGAATGGCGATCTGGCGGATCTTGTCGTTCACCTCTTGCGGGATTTGGGCGGGAACCACGACCTGCGCCCCGTTGTCGTCGATATATTTGGTGTCGTAAGCGTAAAAATCACTGTTCAGGACGATCTCGCCGCAGGTGCTGGCCTGCGGGTGATCGTTGCCCAGCACGGCGCACTCGATCTCACGGCCTTTGATCCCTTGCTCAACAACCACTTTGTGATCGAATTCGAACGCCAGCGCGACGGCCTGTTCATATTGCGCTTCGCTGGTGACTTTGCTGACGCCCACAGAGGAGCCCTGATTTGCGGGTTTCACAAACAGCGGCAGACCCAGCCGGGACGCCACTTCCGCAAAACGGATCGCATCGCGATTCGCGCGAGTCAGCGTAATAAACGGCGCGATGTTCAGCCCGGCATCGCGCAGCAGACGTTTGGTGACGTCTTTATCCATGCAGGCGGCGGAACCCAGCACATCGGAGCCGACAAACGGTAAATTCGCTACGCGCAGCATCCCTTGCAGCGAGCCGTCTTCCCCCAGCGTGCCGTGTACGATCGGGAAAATGACGTCCACCGTCGGCAACGGCTGGCCGTTCTGTGCGTCAATTAACTGGTGTTCGTGTTTGCCCGGAACCTGCGCCAGGCTGGTAGAAGAGGGGCGCAGCGTAATGTGCGCGGGGTCGTTTGCATTCAGCAGATAGTTTTCGGCATCGCTGACATGCCATTGCCCTTGTTTATCAATGCCTAACAGCACAACGTCAAAGCGGGCTTTGTCGATGGCATCGACAATATTTTTTGCCGATTGCAAAGACACTTCATGTTCCGCTGATTTACCACCAAATACGATACCTACCCGCAATTTTGCCATCTTAAAAACCCATTCCATCGAACGCAAAGCGTATACATTACCACGACAAAACGTCGGATTCGCGGGCTTCTGCCATAATGTTTAAGGGAATCAGAGAGGAGGGGGCGTGAAAGGTAAGGGTTGGCTTGCGATTGTGCTGCTGGGGGCCGTGGGTGTGGTGGGTTACCGCTCTCTTCCGTCGCATTACAATCCTTTTGTTTCCCTGCAACTGTCCGATCCTCCGGGCTGGCTCACCAAATTCAAACTACAGCGTCTGACGCCGCAACAGTGCCAGGGATTACTTGAGCAGGCCAATCGCCAGGGAATGATCTCGTCGCAAACCGTCGCTGACAGCGCGGGCGAATGTCCGCTGTCAGACGTGGTACGGGTCAGGCATTTTGGCTCCGTGTCGTTGAGTAGCAGTTTCCTGGCCTCTTGCCCGCTGGCGCTGAGTTCTGCGCTGTTTGTGGCGCGCCAGGCGAAACCGCTAACCCAGTCGTTTATGGGCAGTCAACTGATCCGTATTGAGCACCTTGGCAGCTATGCCTGTCGCAATATCTATCACCGGGCGGATGCGCGTCGCAGTGAACATGCCAGCGCGCAGGCGTGGGATATCAGCGGTTTTCAACTGGCGGACGGTCGAAAAGTTACGGTTCTGCGGGGATGGAAGGATGAGAAAACCGCCCCCTGGCTGCGCGCGATGCTTAACGCCAGTTGCACTTATTATGGCAATGGACTGGGGCCGGAGTACAACGCCGCGCACGCCAACCATTTCCATCTCGGTATGCGCGGATACGGGCTTTGTCGTTGAAGCATAAATCCCTGTTCTGAGCGGGTATATAATGTGACATATTTCACAAATCTGATGAACGGGGAGATAAAATAGCAAAATAGAGGTTACCGCATCTCTGGAACCGCTTCTGCTGGCGCAACTTGCTAAGCTGGTGAGCGTTTTCAGCTATTTATCGTTATGAGCACTTATGGAATCCTGGAAGGTTAATCTTATCTCCGTCTGGTTCGGCTGCTTTTTTACCGGGCTGGCGATCAGCCAGATCCTGCCATTTTTACCGCTGTATATCTCGCAAATGGGCGTCACTTCGCATGAAGCGCTCTCCATGTGGTCTGGCTTAACCTTCAGTATTACCTTTCTCATCTCCGCGATTGTTTCGCCCATGTGGGGCAGTCTGGCTGACCGTAAAGGCCGCAAACTGATGCTACTGCGCGCATCGCTCGGCATGGCGATCGCGATTTTACTTCAGGCGTTTGCGACCAATGTCTGGCAACTGTTTCTTTTGCGCGGCGTCATGGGGCTTACCTCCGGGTACATTCCTAACGCGATGGCGCTGGTGGCTTCGCAGGTGCCGAGAGAGCGTAGCGGCTGGGCGCTCAGCACGCTTTCCACCGCCCAGATCAGCGGGGTGATCGGCGGGCCGTTAATGGGCGGAGTTATTGCCGATCATATCGGGCTGCGGGCGGTCTTTTTTATTACCGCCACGCTGTTGATGGTGAGCTTTCTGGTAACGCTGTTTTTAATTAAAGAGGGCGTTCGTCCGGCTCTCAAAAAGAGTGAACGACTGAGCGGCAAAGCGGTTTTTGCCTCATTGCCCTATCCGGGTCTGGTGATTAGCCTGTTTTTCACGACGATGGTGATACAGCTCTGTAACGGTTCGATCAGCCCCATCCTGGCGCTGTTTATCAAATCCATGCTGCCGGACAGCACGAACATTGCCTTTTTGAGCGGATTAATTGCGTCGGTGCCCGGCGTTTCAGCGCTCATTTCCGCCCCCCGCCTTGGCAAACTTGGCGACAGGATCGGGACGGAAAGGATACTGATGGCGACGCTGGTCTGTGCCGTGGTGCTGTTTTTCGCCATGTCGTGGGTGACGACGCCGTTCCAGTTGGGGGTTCTGCGTTTTCTGTTAGGTTTTGCCGATGGCGCGATGCTGCCTGCCGTACAGACCTTATTGGTGAAGTATTCCAGCGATCGAATAACCGGCCGTATCTTTGGTTATAACCAGTCGTTTATGTATCTCGGAAATGTGGCCGGGCCGCTGATGGGGGCGTCCGTATCGGCGATGGCGGGCTTTCGCTGGGTATTTGTCGCGACGGCGCTCATTGTGCTGGTGAATATCTGGCAACTGGCGATTGCGTTGCGCCGCCGTCACGCTGCCTGAGATCCGCTGTTAATCGTGATCATGTGCAGAAAGCATTCTGTACATGATCCTTTCTTTGCTACCAAATCCAACGTAGATCACAAATTGACCATTAGTTGTGTAAGAGAACTTCTTTTCTCTACTGTTACGCGTATACAGTTACGCGTAACAGTTATCGAAAAAGAGGTTTTTGATGAAAAGTATTTTTAGTCTTGCAGGTAAACGCGCATTGATTACGGGGTCAGCGCAGGGAATCGGTAATTTGCTGGCAAGGGGGCTGGCAGAGCATGGCGCCAGCCTGGTGATTAACGACATTACGCAGCAGCGGGCGGAGCAGGCCGCGAGCACTCTGACGGCTCTGGGTTATGACGCCGTGGGTTATGGGTTTGATGTCACTCACGCGGCGGAGGTGGAAAAAGCGATTGCGCATATTGAGCAGGAAATTGGGGCGATTGATATTCTCATCAATAATGCCGGTATCCAGCGTCGTTACCCCCTGACGGAATTTCCTGAAGCAGAGTGGGATCGCGTTATTGATGTCAATCAGAAATCCGTCTTCCTTGTTTCTCAACAGGTGGCCAAATATATGATGGCGCGCCGGGAAGGGAAGATTATTAATATTTGTTCCATGCAGAGTGAATTAGGCCGGAAAACAATTACACCCTACGCTGCTTCAAAAGGCGCGGTGAAAATGTTGACGCGAGGAATGTGCGTGGAACTGGCGGAATATAATATTCAGGTTAACGGTATTGCGCCGGGCTATTTTGCCACAGAGATGACGGAAGCGCTGGTGAACGACGACGCCTTTTCCGCCTGGCTGTACCAGCGTACGCCCGCCGCGCGTTGGGGAAAGCCGGAGGAGTTGATTGGCGCGGCGGTTTATCTTGCGGCCCCGGCCTCGAATTTTGTTAACGGTCATATTCTCTTCGTCGACGGCGGAATGTTAGCTGCGGTATAGACTCATTATCAAAAGGAATGTGTATGAACGCTCTTGCTAAATTACCAGCCCGGCGCTGGTGGTATTTAATGCCGATTATTTTTATTACTTACAGCTTAGCGTATCTCGATCGCGCCAATTATGGTTTTGCCGCTGCGGCAGGTATTGAAACCGATCTGGGTATTACGAAAGGAACTGCATCCTTAATTGGCGCGCTTTTTTTCCTCGGGTATTTCTTTTTTCAGGTGCCGGGGGCTTTGTACGCTGTTAAACGCAGCGTACGGAAAATGATCTTTTTCAGCCTGATCCTGTGGGGAATATGTGCCGCCGCGACGGGGTTTGTCAGTAATATTCCCATGCTGATGGCGATCCGTTTTACTCTTGGCGTGGTTGAGGCGGCGGTGATGCCAGCCATGCTGATTTATATCAGCAACTGGTTTACGAAAACCGAACGCTCGCGGGCGAATACTTTTTTGATTCTGGGTAATCCGGTCACCGTGTTGTGGATGTCGATTGTCTCCGGTTATCTGATTCAGGCCTGGGGATGGCGCGAGATGTTCATTATTGAGGGCATCCCGGCAGTACTGTGGGCATTTTGTTGGTGGGTGCTGGTTCGTGATAAACCGGCCGATGCCAGCTGGCTGACGGCGGAGGAAAAAGAGACGCTGCAACAGGCGATGGATCGTGAGCAAACCCATATTAAACCGGTACGTAACTACGGGGAAGCCATGCGCTCGCGTAACGTTGTCATGCTGTGCGCGGTACATGCTTTGTGGAGTATCGGCGTGTACGGATTCATGATGTGGATGCCATCCATCCTGAAATCAGCGGCCCAAATGGATATCGTATCCGTCGGCTGGCTGGCCGCCGTGCCTTATCTGGCGGCGATCTGTCTGATGCTTACCGTATCGTGGTTATCGGATAAGTTTCAGAACCGTAAGCTGTTTATCTGGCCGTTGCTGCTGATTGCCGCCATCGCTTTCTTATGTTCCTGGCTGTTGGGGAGCAACGCTTTCTGGCTCTCTTATGGATTGCTGGTGGTTGCCGCAGCCTGCATGTATGCGCCTTACGGCCCGTTTTTTGCCTTAATTCCTGAACTGTTGCCGCGTAATGTGGCGGGCGTGTCGATGGGCTTAATCAACAGTTTCGGCGCGTTAGGGGCATTCCTCGGCGCATGGCTGGTGGGGTATCTCAATGGCCTGACGGGCGGGCCGGGCGTTTCGTACACCTTTATGGCGATTTCCCTGCTGGCCTCGGTGGTATTGATGTATAACGTGCGCGCTAACCAGGCGCCGTCGTCCACATCCTTACAAACCGGGAAAGCGGTGGGCTAATCCGGTCGGATAAGATGCAGTCCCTCGCTGGCTGTGTTAAGGTTCTCTGCGAATTGATCACGCTGTCTTTCGCAGAGAACTTCATGAAAAACAATCGGATGACCTTGCAGGATATCGCCACGCTGGCTGGGCTAAATAAGATGACGGTAAGCCGTTATCTTCGCGATCCCAGTCAGGTCTCGCAGCGTAGCCGCGAGCTGATTTCGAAGATCATGGAGGAGAATAATTATATTCCCAATCGCGCCCCCGAGATTTTGCTTAATGCGCGCAGTAAAACGATCGGGGTGCTGATTCCCTCCTTTCGCAACCAGATTTTTGCCGATGTCCTGGCGGGGATTGAGTCGGTGACTTCCGCTCACCAATACCAGACGCTGATCGCTAACTATGAATATGACCCGGAGCGGGAAGAACGCGAAGTGCTTAACCTGCTCTCCTACAACATTGATGCGCTGATTCTGACCGGAAAACAACATACTGAACGTATGGTGCAGTATGTGCGCGCCAGCGGTATCCCCGTGGCGGAGTTAATGGATATCACCGAGCATTGTCTGGATATGCAGGTTGGTATTGATAACGAAAAAGCCGCGTGGGATATGACTCAGGCGTTTCTGGAGGCGGGAAAACGCGCCGTGGCGTTTTTCGGCTCAATGGACGACCCGCGTGATGTCAGTCGCTATCGCGGCGTTGAGCGTGCGCTGAGCGAGCAGGGGTTACAGCCTTACCATGTGGTGCCAAAAGCCATTTCGTCACTGGCCTTAGGTCGTCAGTTGTTTTTGCAGACGATGCGCGACAGACCGGATATTAACGCGATTTTTTGCACCAACGACGACTTAGCCGTTGGCGCGCTGCTGGAGTGTCAGTCGCAGCAGATCCCCGTTCCGCAACAGGTTGCTATTGCCGGATTTCATGGCCTGGAAATCGGCCGCGCACGTTTGCAAAAAATAGCGAGCGTGATTACCCCCCGCTACGATATGGGAAGCGTAGCCGCAGATATGCTGATTAAACGTCTGGGCGGAAAAGAGACGCTGGACAGGGTCAATCTGGGATATCAAATATATTATGGCGATACGCTTTAAGTTAAATTCTGGCGTATTTACCATAACTTTAATTTATGTAATGGCGTGACTATTTATACCCTGATTTTTTACGGTTGAATTATTTTCTCGCGAGAAACGTTTCGCTCCATTTTGTCAGCGCATTATTTACAGAAAGTCTTTCCTTTATCATAAAAATACTACTTTTACCCTCTAGGCAGTCGTGAACCATAATGATAACGTCAGCATTCCTCGGATAAGGAAATACGGTCATGAAAAATCTCATTTCAGAGTTGTTGCTGAGGCTCGCCCAAAAAGAAGAAGAGTCGAAAGAACTGGTTGCTCAGGTAGAAGCGTTAGAGATTATTGTCACGGCGATGCTGCGTAATATGGCGCAAAATGAGCAGCAGAAGCTCATTCATCAGGTTGAGGATGCGCTCGACGGCGTAAAGCCGGATGCCAGCGTTCCAGATTACGATACGGAATTGCTGCGCCAGTATGTAAAAAAGTTACTGAGGCATCCTCGTAGCTGATCGTATTCAGAGTAAACACTGTCATAACCTTGTCACGTCAGTTACCTATAGTCGCTTTGTTTTTATTTTACTGTATTTATACCCGTTGTACTTCAGGTTGCATATGTATTGGCTTTCTGTAACCCGAATTATTTAGGGTAGGCACATGGAGAAAATAAAGTGAAACAAAGCGCTATTGCTATTGCCCTGTTACCTCTGCTGTTTACCCCCATTACGCATGCCAGGACGTCCGCGATGACGGTGCTGGATAATCGTGCCGCACAGGGAGATATTACCACGCCAGGCGGGGCGCGCCGATTAGCGGGCGATCAAACGGCGGCGCTGCGAGATTCGCTGAGCGATAAACCGGCCAAAAATATTATCTTGCTGATCGGCGATGGTATGGGTGATTCTGAAATCACTGCGGCGCGAAATTATGCGCAAGGGGCCGGCGGCTTTTTTAAAGGAATTGATGCTTTACCGTTGACCGGGCAATACACCCATTACGCGCTGGATAAAGAAACGGGTAAACCGGATTACGTCACAGATTCCGCCGCGTCGGCAACGGCGTGGTCGACGGGAGTTAAAACCTATAACGGCGCGTTAGGCGTCGATATCCACGAAAAAGATCACACCACGATCCTGGAGATGGCCAAAGCGGCAGGTCTGGCGACGGGCAACGTCTCGACCGCAGAATTACAGGATGCGACACCCGCCGCGTTAGTCTCCCATGTAACCTCACGCAAATGCTACGGCCCCAGCCTTACCAGCACTCTTTGCCCGACAAACGCGCTGGAGAAGGGTGGAAAAGGGTCGATCACCGAGCAACTGCTGAATGCGCGGGCGGACGTTACGCTTGGCGGCGGCGCGGCCACCTTTGCTGAAATGGCGACAGCAGGCGAATGGCAGGGGAAAACGTTGCGTGAGCAGGCGCTGGAGCGGGGATATCAGCTGGTGAACGATGCCGCCTCGCTGAAGGCGGTAACGGCGGCAAATCAGGATAAGCCGCTGCTGGGCTTGTTCTCCGACGGCAACATGCCGGTTCGCTGGGAAGGCCCGAAAGCCTCTTATCACGGCAACCTTGAACAACCTGCGGTGACCTGCAAGGCAAACCCGCAGCGCGATGATACCGTGCCTACGCTGGCGCAAATGACGGACAAAGCGATTGAGCTGTTGAGTAAGAATGAAAAAGGTTTCTTCTTGCAGGTTGAAGGCGCGTCCATCGATAAACAGGATCACGCCGCCAACCCATGCGGGCAGATTGGTGAAACGGTCGATCTGGACGAAGCCGTGCAGCGTGCGCTGGCATTCGCTAAAAAAGAGGGCAATACCCTGGTTGTGGTGACTGCCGATCATGCGCATTCCAGCCAGATTATCGCGCCGGAAAGCAAAGCGCCGGGACTGACGCAGGCGTTAAATACCAAAGATGGCGCGGTGATGGTCATCAGCTACGGCAACTCGGAAGAGGAGTCGCAGGAACATACCGGCAGCCAGTTGCGCATTGCCGCATACGGCCCGCATGCGGCGAATGTCGTCGGATTAACGGACCAGACCGATCTGTTCTACACCATGAAAGCGGCGTTGGGACTGAAGTAAACGGACACCTGACGGCAATACTTTTGCCGTCAGGTGGTATTTTCGTCGTCAGCAGCCAGACTTAGAGTTAGCCTCCTTCGGTTACGGCGCACGTAACCAGAAGGATGACGTGTAGTGTCAACACTCACAGAAGGATGGTGCTATGAAAATAACATTACTGGTTACCCTGCTGTTTGGGCTGGTTTTTTTAACCGCCGTCGGCGCTGCCGAGAAGACATTAACCCCGCAACAACAGCGTATGACGAGCTGCAATCAGCAGGCGACGGCGCAGGCGTTAAAAGGGGATGCGCGTAAGACCTACATGAGCGATTGCCTGAAAAACAGTAAATCCGCCCCAGGTGAGAAAAGCCTGACGCCGCAGCAACAGAGAATGCGTGAGTGCAACCAGCAGGCGACGGACCAGTCGCTGAAAGGCGACGATCGCAGCAAGTTTATGAGTGCCTGTCTGAAAAAATCCGCATAGTGCTAACGGGTGAGCTGAGAAAATCACTCACCCGAAATTTCATACTTCCTTCACAATCCCCCTCTCTATAATTTGGGAAAATTGTTTCAGAATGTTCCCAAAAAATAATGAATGATGAAAACTTTTACAAAAAAGCGGTCGCACAGAGTGAGCCACCTCACTCTCCTCAAAATGACCATCAACGCTCCGGGCTGCGATTCGCCAGGCGGGTGAGACTGCCGCGTGCGGTAGGACTGGGATGGATGTTTCTCCCGATCGCCGCCGTACTGGCTTCACAACCGATTGCGGGAGGATGGTGGTTGTTTCTGGTCGGCTGGTCTTTCGTCTGGCCGCATCTGGCGTGGCAGCTGGCGAGTAAAGCCATCGATCCCTTAAGCCGGGAAATATACAACTTAAAGGCGGACGCCATTCTTGCTGGCGTCTGGGTTGGGGTGATGGGCGTCAACGTGCTGCCCTCCACGGCTCTGCTGATGATGATGTGTATGAATTTGATGGGCGCGGGAGGGCTGCGGCTCTTTATTGCCGGTATGGTGTTAATGGTTGTGTCATGTCTGGTGACGTTACAGCTGACCGGAATTACCGTGGCTTTTCGCAGCGCGCCGCTGGAGTGGTGGTTCTCCCTGCCGGTGATTGTGATTTATCCCTTGCTGTTTGCCTGGGTGAGTTACCAGACGGCGACCAAACTGGCGGAACATAAACGCAGGCTACAGGTGATGAGCATGCGGGATGGCATGACCGGCGTCTATAACCGGCGTCACTGGGAAATATTGTTGCGTAATGAATTTGATAACTGTCGCCGCTACCACCGGGACGCCACGTTGCTCATCATCGATATCGATCACTTTAAGAGCATTAACGATACCTGGGGGCACGATGTCGGAGATGAGGCGATCATTGCCCTGACGCGCCAGTTACAGATGACGCTGCGCGGCAGCGATGTGATAGGACGTTTTGGCGGCGACGAGTTTGCGGTGATCATGTGCGGTACGCCAGCGGATAACGCGATTGCCGCGATGTCGCGGGTTCATGAGCGATTAAACGCGTTACGCCTGCCGTGCGCGCCACAGGTTATTTTGCGCATCAGCGTGGGCGTTGCGCCATTGACCACGCAAATCGGACACTACCGGGAATGGCTGAAATCGGCGGATATGGCGCTTTATAAAGCAAAGAACGCCGGACGTAACCGTACCGAAGTGGCGGCCTGACGTCCGGCAACTGGCTCAGGACTTACTGAGTTTCTCTGATTTTTCCATACACTTCGCCATCGCTTCGATAATCGACGCCCGGAACCCTCGCTCCTCCAGCACGCGAACGGCTTCAATGGTCGTCCCGCCAGGCGAGCACACCATATCTTTCAGTTCACCCGGATGTTTACCCGTTTCGAGCACCATTTTGGCGGAGCCCATTACGGCCTGCGCGGCGAATTTATAGGCCTGCGCGCGCGGCATTCCACCCAGCACTGCGGCATCGGCCATCGCCTCAATAAACATGAAGACGTAAGCCGGAGCGGAACCGCTGACCCCAACGACGGGGTGGATCATCGACTCGGCAATCACTTCCGCTTCGCCAAAGCAGCGGAAAATGTTCAGCACGTCAGCGGTATCTTCCGGCGTGACCAGCGCATTTGGCGTTATGGAGGTCATGCCCGCGTTGACTAAAGACGGCGTGTTTGGCATCGCGCGAACAATTTTGCGATCGTGCCCCAGCGCGCGCGCCAGCTGATCGAGCGTGACCCCCGCAGCGATAGAGACGACTAATGAGTCCTTGTTCAGGCTGGAGCTGATTTCGCTCAGCACTTTAATCATGATGCCCGGCTTCACGGCGCCGAAAACGATATCCGCAACCTGCGCGACGTCCTGCGCACTCTGCGCCGCATTGATGCCGTACCGATCGTGCAGCGCGGCGACGTTATCCGGGGACGGGGTATAGACCCAGATTTGCCCGGGGAGAACCTGACCGCTGGCAATCAGGCCGCCCAGAATGGCTTTTCCCATATTACCGCAACCGATAAAACCGATTTTCTTCTCCATTTCGTCACTCCCTATGCGTATTTTTAGTTGGGGTTATTAGCTTAACGTGGATTGAAAGTCTCATGAAGGAGAAACAGCACTTTGACGGAAGACAAAAGCACGAGACAATAGACGATTGCACATGAGCCTGGAGCGGTTATGACAATATGGGTGGATGCGGATGCGTGTCCGAATGTGATTAAAGAGATTTTGTACCGTGCGTCTGAACGTATGCAGATGCCGCTTATTCTGGTGGCAAACCAGAATTTACGCGTACCGCCTTCGCGTTTTATCCGCACACTGCGCGTACCCGCCGGATTTGATGTCGCTGACAACGAGATTGTGCGTCAGTGCGAAGCCGGAGATTTGGTCATTACGGCGGATATCCCGCTGGCCTCTGAAGTGCTGGAAAAAGGGGCGGCGGCGCTGAATCCACGCGGCGAACGCTATACGGAGTCAACGATCCGCGAACGCCTGACAATGCGTGACTTTATGGATACCCTGCGCGCCAGCGGGATTCAGACGGGCGGGCCGGACAGCCTTTCTCCGCGCGATCGCCAGCATTTCGCCACCGAGCTGGATAAGTGGTGGCTGGAAGTCCAGCGCAGAACGCGCTAAATGTAATGTTATTTTTACACTTTGCTGCTGATGATTTCTTGTTATAGTAAGCGCGTACAATCTTTCACGGTTTTTGTGGAATGATTTATTTACATTTAACGATGTACTAGTTTGGTGGTATGATTATTACTTTGATGACATCAGATCCCGCACCTTTGCGGCTCTCTGGGGAAAGCCCGCTATGACGCAACCTCTCTTTCTTGTTGGCCCTCGCGGCTGTGGTAAAACAACAACCGGTATGGCGCTTGCGCAGGCAGTGGATTTCCAGTTTGTTGATACCGATCGGTGGTTGCAATCGCACGTTCAGATGACGGTTGCGGAGATTGTTGACCGGGAAGGGTGGGACAGCTTTCGCGCCAGAGAAACAGCAGCGCTGAAGGCGGTTACCGCGCCGTCAACGGTGGTTGCGACGGGGGGAGGGATCATCCTCACCGAATACAATCGTCGCTATATGCGCGAAAATGGCATTGTGATTTATTTAAGCGCGCCAGTGTCCACGCTGGTGAACCGGCTGGAGGCCGCGCCAGAAGAGGGACTGCGCCCGACGCTAACCGGCAAGCCCTTAAGTGAAGAGGTGCAGGAAGTGCTCGAACAGCGCGACGCGCTGTATCGTGAAGCCGCGCATTACATCATCGATGCGAGCCATGCCCCTGACCAGGTTGTTTCTGAAATTCTTGCGGCGTTGTCGCAGGCGGCGCAACGATTGCAGGGCGGCGTCTATAATTAAAGTTCATCCAGTAAAAAGGAAGAACTATGCCAACAAAACCGCCTTATCCCCGGGAAGCGTATATCGTCACCGTTGAGAAAGGAACGCCAGGTCAGACGGTGACCTGGTATCAGCTCCGCGCCGACTATCCCGAACCCAACGCACTGATCAGCGAGCATCCTTCCGCGCAGGAAGCGATGGATGCCAAAACGCGCTATGAAGATCCCGATAAAAGCTGATAAATCCTGACGTGTGGAACGCCCGGCAAGGCGTCTGAGTCACGTCACAACGTACTTGCATCACACTTTTCACTCATTGCCGCATTCTGCTAAAACTGAAAATTAAACGATAACAATATACTACTGGAGTGATTTGGAATCTTTACACAATGCATTGCCGATCTCCTGCTACGCTTTTCTGCATTTGTAGCGCAGGGCAGGTAAGTGTTCAGGCATTTACCCGGGAATTAACGACGAAGTAAAAAGAAGGTGGAACAGAAAATGAGTGCGTCGTTGGCTATCCTCACGATCGGCGTTGTGCCAATGAGCGAAGTGCTGCCGCTTCTGACGGAATATATTGATGAGCAACATATTACCCATCATAGTCTGTTGGGTGAGATCAGCCGTGAAGAGGTGTTGGCGGAGTACGCCGTCGAGGCCGGAGACGATCCGCTATTAACGTTGCTCAGTGATAACCAAATCGTCCATGTTTCGCGCCAGAAAGTGGAGCGCGACCTGCAAAGTATTATCGAAGTGCTGGATAACCAGGGCTACGATGTCATTTTATTGATGAATACCGCCGCGATTAACAGTATGACCGCGCGTAACACGATCCTGCTGGAGCCGTTGCGTATTATCCCGCCGTTAGTGGCGTCGATTGTTGATGGCCACCAGGTGGGCGTGATTGTGCCGGTTGAAGAGTTACTGGATGTGCAGGCGAGAAAATGGCAGGTCTTACAACGTCCTCCGGTCTTTTCTTTGGCGAATCCCGTGCAGGGATCGGAACAACAACTGATTGATGCCGGTAAAGATTTGCTGGAACAGGGCGCGGATGTGATCATGCTGGATTCCATTGGATTTAATCAGCGTCATCGTGATTTATTGCAAAGAGCGCTGGATGTTCCGGTCTTGCTCTCTAATGTATTGATTGCACGGCTGGCTTCGGAATTACTCGGTTAATTTTGCGTGACAGGCAGAAGGTCGCGACCCTATATTGGTGCTTAACGTAACCATGAGAAAGGGCCAGTTTATGCTACAAAGTAACGAATACTTTTCCGGCAAAGTGAAATCGATCGGCTTTACCAGCAGCAGTACTGGTCGCGCCAGTGTCGGCGTGATGGCGGAAGGCGAATATGCCTTTAGCACTGCCGCGCCGGAGGAGATGACGGTGGTCAGTGGCGCGTTGAACGTACTGCTTCCGGGGGAAACCGAGTGGAAAGTCTACGCAGCGGGCGAGGTGTTTAACGTCCCTGGCCAAAGTGAGTTCCATTTGCAGGTGGCTGAACCGACGTCCTATCTTTGCCGCTATTTATAATGGCGCTTCCCTCTCCCGGCGGAGAGGGAATATTCACTTAGCGTTGCGCTTCGCCGCCCAGACCTTCAACCAGGCTTTGAATTAACGCCGCCAACTCACCCGTCATCAGAATGAAATCGGCATCAAAACGCTGAGCGTAGTCTTCGCGATCGATATCTTCGTTTTGATCGCGCAGTTCATCGCTGAACTTCAGGCGTTTGATCGAACCGTCATCGCAGATCAAGAACTGAATGCGCTGCTGCCAGTCGAGCGCCAGTTTCGTGACCACTTTACCCGCTTCAATGTGCACGGCGATCTCGTCGCTGACCAGATCCTGTTTCTTCGCGCGGATCACGCCGCCGTCTTCCAGCATTGCTTTCAGCTCTGCTTCGTCCAGCAACTGGAATCCCTGCGCCACCGTACCGGAACGCACCCATTCGGTGAGCGTCAGCTCGATAGGATTTTCCAGCGCCAGCGGAACCACCGGCAGCGAGCCGAGGCTTTTACGCAGCAGCGCCAGCGTATCTTCCGCTTTTTTAGCGCTTGCGCAATCGACCATGATCAGACCGTTAACGGTGTCGATCCACATCATTGTCTGACTAAAACGGCTAAAGGCGCGCGGCAGCAGTGAGTGCAGCACTTCATCTTTCAGTGAGTCTTTTTCCGTTTTTTTTAGCTTGCGCCCCTGGTCAGCTTCCAGTTTGGCGATTTTCGCTTCCAGCGCTTGCTTGATCACCGGCGACGGCAGAATCTTCTCTTCTTTGCGCGCGCAGATAATAATTTGGCCATTGGCAGTATGCGTTAACGCATCGCTGTGCGAGCCCATTGGCGGAACCCAGCCCATTTTTGCCATATCCTGGCTGCCGCAAGGGGTAAACGTCATCGAGGCTAGCTGTTTTTCCATCTCCTCGGCGCGCAACGAAATATCGCGGCTAAGACGGTAAACCATTAAATTTTTGAACCACAGCATGATAATTTCCACGGCCTTGTCGTTAAATCCAGCGGGTATAATAACGAATTGTCGGCGGGCTTGCATTGCCAACCAGAACACCCGCCTCTACTCTGTTGATATTCCCTAAAAATGAGGAGCGATGTGTGCGTATAGGTATCGATTTAGGCGGCACGAAAACGGAAGTAATTGCGCTCGGCGATGCGGGGGAACAGCTGTTTCGCCATCGTCTGCCTACGCCGCGGGATGATTATCGACAAACGATAGAGACCATCGCTTCGCTGGTCGAAATGGCGGAAAAGGCGACGGGCCAGACGGGTACGGTAGGGATGGGTATTCCCGGTTCGATCTCGCCTTATACCGGCGTGGTAAAGAACGCCAACTCAACCTGGCTTAACGGTCAGCCGTTCGATAAAGATTTGAGTGCGCGTTTGCAGCGGGAAGTGCGCCTGGCGAACGACGCCAACTGTCTGGCGGTGTCCGAAGCGGTGGATGGCGCGGCGGCCGGAGCGCAGACCGTTTTTGCGGTGATCATCGGCACCGGGTGCGGGGCTGGCGTGGCGCTGAACGGTCGGGCGCATACCGGCGGCAACGGTACGGCAGGCGAGTGGGGGCACAATCCCTTGCCGTGGATGGATGAAGATGAACTACGCTACCGTGCAGAAGTGCCCTGCTATTGTGGCAAACAAGGCTGCATTGAAACCTTTATCTCAGGAACCGGGTTTGCCACGGATTACCATCGTCTGAGTGGTCATCCGCTGAAAGGGAATGACATTATCCGTCTGGTTAACGAGCAGGACGCGCTGGCGGAACGGGCGCTTAGCCGTTATGAACTGCGCCTGGCGAAATCGTTAGCCCATGTGGTCAACATCCTCGACCCGGACGTTATCGTGTTAGGCGGCGGGATGAGCAATGTCGATCGATTGTACAACACCGTGCCATCGTTGATTAAACCGTTTGTTTTTGGCGGCGAATGCGAAACGCCGGTTCGTAAGGCGTTACATGGCGATTCCAGCGGTGTTCGCGGCGCGGCATGGTTGTGGCCGCAGGAGTAAATCGGTTTTTGCCGGATAAGGCGTAATGCCCGGTGGCGCTACGCTTACCGGGTTTACAACGTGCACTCTGTAGGCCGGATAAGGCGTTTACGCCGCCATCCGGCAGAACAACCGTCATTCCACAGCAAACATCTTATCCAGTTTGCTGTAACCCAGCCCGTTGATTTTCTTCACCTTAATTTGCACAGGAATGCGTTCTTTCATCGCTTCTACATGGCTTATTACGCCAATCGTCTTACCGGTGGCATTCAGCGCGTCCAGGGCATCCAGCGCGGTATCCAGCGTCTCGCTGTCCAGCGTGCCGAACCCTTCATCAAGGAACAGGGAGTCGATGCGCGTTTTGTGGCTGACCAGGTCGGACAACGCCAGCGCCAGCGCCAGACTGACCAGGAAACTTTCGCCGCCCGACAGCGTGCGGGTATCGCGAACGGCATCCGCTTGCCAGGTATCGACCACCTCCAGTTCCAGCGCTTCGCTGGCCTTGCGCTGGAGCAGGTAACGACCATGCAGGCGAGTCAGCTGATTGTTCGCCAGCCAGACCAGGTTATCCAGCGTCAGTCCCTGAGCAAATTTGCGGAATTTATCGCCCTCTTTAGAGCCGATTAACGCGTTCAGATAACCCCAGTCCTCCACCTGCTGCGAGGCGTTTTCAATCTCCAGCATCAGAGACTGCTGCTGTTGGCGGTTATCCGCATCCTGTTTGAGCTGCTGGCGGATCTCCCCCTGACGCGTCGTATTGTCCCGCAGTTGTCCGGTTAATTGCGTCACGGCCTGCTGAATGTGTTCAGGTGTGAGCGTGAGATCCAGCCCCTCGGGCGGATGTTGTTGATGTTCTGCCAGTACCTGGTTCGCCTGAGCGGCTAAGGCCTGCGCCTGCTGTAACTGGTTTTCCAGCGCCTGGCGATGTTGTTCGAGGCGGGCGATGGTCTCATCATCCAGCAGCGCGGCAAGGAAGGCGGCGCGATCGTCAAATACGCTGGCCTTGAGCGCGGCGTCAAAGTGCGCCTGCGCCTGTGCTATCCGCTGCATTTCCTGCGCTTCCTGCTGCTGCAAGGTCTGCCACTGGCTCTGTAGCGAAACGCAATCATCATGTACCTGCCGCCAGTTATCCAGCGCCACGCGCTCATCGCTCTCCGGGAGAATATCTGTTTCCGGTAGTGTTTCCAGCAGGGGAGCCAACTGCGCGATGCGCGTTTGTAGCTCGCCCAGTTCCGTCTGGCGCTGTTGCCATGTTTGCGCGTCATCCGCGCGGGCGTTTAACCACGACGCTTCTTCTCCGTCGGCGGGCAGGGATAACCCGTAGCGGCGTAGTTCAGACAGCAGCGTGGTTTGACGCTGGTCGATTTGCTGCTGAAATTGCGTAACCTGCCCGGTATGGGCGGCGATCTGCGCCTGCAACATATGGCGCTGGCTGAGCTGATACAGCTGTTGTTCATAGTCCTGCCGGGCGGTCAGCCACGGTGAAATATCGTCCTGAGGGTGCAGCGTAACGTTCAGCGCGTCACACAGCGTCTGCCATTCTTGAGTGAGCGCTTGCTCCTCTTTTACCAGTGCCTGCGCTTCGCTTTCGTCGCGGTGTAGCTGCTGCGTTAATGTTTCCAGTTGCCCGCGTAAGGTGGCGCCTTCTTCCGCCAGCGTCTTGACCTCTTTTTCCAGTGCATCGCGCCGCGCCTGATTCACGCCGGGTTCGAGTGCCTGATAGGATGCAATCGCCGGATGCGAGGTCGATCCGCAGAGCGGGCATGGCTGGCCGGATTGCAGCAGCGCTCGCTGGCTTTCCAGATCTTTGATGCGCGCCTCCTGCTCGCAAATCGTTTTCACATCCATGAACTGCTGATTTTTTTCTTTATATTTCTGTCGTTTATCCTCCATCGCCGCATTGCGTCGGGCCAACTCCTGCTGACTATTCTGGATCGCAGTTTGCAGTTGTTCCCGTCGTTTTTGCTTAGGCGCTATCTGCCCATGCAGGCTGGCGAGCCGCTGACGCAGCGGCTGCTGCTGCGTATGCTGCGCCAGCGCTGCCGTGGCCTCTTCTGGCGTAAGCGTCAGAGGATTCGGTGGCAGCGCGTCACGCTTGCGGATATCGCTTGCACACTGCTGCTGCCATTTAAGCAACTGCACTTTATCGCTGGACTGTTGAGCAAACAGCGCACGCCAGCCTGCCAGTTCACTGCTCCACAAGCGGAAGCGTTCATGCTCGGTGAGCCACCCGGTCAGCGTCTGCATGGTGGCGCGCAGTTCGGCGGATTGTTGTTGAGCGCTGTGTCGAATGCGGCTGCGCAGGTGTAATACGCTTTGTAAGCGAGCATTCACTTCCTGAATTTGCTGACGTGTGCGCCCGGCGGCAGCGGTTTGTTCCTCAATGCGTTCCCAGTGTGGGCGTAACTGCCGGGCAGGATGCGCCAGGTTCAGCGCGGCCAGCTGCGGCTGCGCGTTTTCCTGTTCTTCCTGGGAGACCCGCAGCGCCTGCTGGCGGCGATTCATTTCAGCCTGCAACTCATTCTGACGGGTCAGCCAGTGCAGATGTTGCTGGTGAAGCTGCTGGCGGGCGAGCAGCTGTTTTTCTTCGTCAGTGAGCGCCTGCAAACTTTCATTGAGGGAATGCTGCTGCTCCGGCGCTAACAGCGAGACGCCGCTGGCCTGCGCCTGAAGCTTTTCCAGGTCGGTGCGGGCGGTCTTGTGCTTTTCAAACACCAGTGCGGAGATCTGCCCATAGATTTCTGTTCCGGTCAGCTCTTCCAGAAGCTCGGCGCGCTCTTTCGGCTTCGCATTGAGAAACGCAGCGAATTGCCCCTGCGACAGCAGCATGGAGCGGGTAAAGCGTCCGTAATCCAGCCCGGTGAGCGATGCCGTCATCTCCAGCTTATCTTTGACCTTATCGGCGAGGATTTTTCCGTCGGCGCAGCGCGCCAGCTCCACGCGCGGCACTTGCAGGTTTCCGTCCGGCTGATTGCGGGCGCGGTTCTGGCTCCAGAAAGCGCGGTAAGACTCGCCTTTAACCTCAAACTCCACTTCGGCGAGGCATTCGGCCGTATCGCGGGTCATCAGATCGTTTTGCGATTGCGAAACGGTGCTCAGGCGCGGCGTCTCGTGATAGAGCGCAAGACAGATGGCGTCGAGCAGCGTGGTTTTCCCCGCGCCGGTCGGCCCGGTGATGGCAAACAGCCCGTTGCTGGCAAAAGGTTCTGCCGTGAAATCGACTTTCCATTCTCCCTTCAGGGAGTTGAGGTTTTTCAGGCGCAGGCTGAGAATCTTCATGCGTCATGCTCCCCGGCCAGCAAATGTAGGGTGGTGGTAAAAAGCTGCGTCAGACGTTCACGCTGGGGCTCATCCAGCTCTTCCAGCGCCAGACGGCGGGTAAAAACGTCTTCCACGCGCAGTTCGCTCAGGGTTTCACGTCGTTCGTTAGCCATAATGCGTTCGCGATTTTCCCGACTGCGGCGCACCAGTAAAACCTCAACGGGCAGCGACTCCGTTAATGCCTGAATTTTGCGCTGCATATCGTGAAGGTATTCGTCGGTGGTGATTTCAATATCCAGCCAGACGGGAGGCTCCTGGTGAACATCGCGCCATTGCTCAAGTTGTTCGGTGATGGAGGCCAGATCGCCTTTCAGCACCGCCAGCGGTTGAGTGACGGGAACGGTGAGGTTCTCTACTTGATGTAATTTGCCGTTTGCAAAACTGACCAGATGGACGCATTTGCTTTTGCCGCACTCATCAAAGCTCAGCGCGATCGGAGAGCCGCAGTAGCGGATGTGTTCCGTGCCGCCAATGATCTGCGCCCGGTGAATGTGTCCCAGCGCGATATAATCGGCAGGAGGGAAGTTTTGCGCCGGGAAGGCGTCCAGCGTGCCGATATAGATGTCACGTACCGCGTCACTTTTACTGGCGCCGACGGTGGTCAGGTGCCCGGTGGCGATAACCGGCAGAGTTTGATCGCCGTCGCCGCGCAGCTTACAGGCTTCCTGATACTGTTGTTGGTAATAATCAGTGATCGCCCCGAGCAGATGCTGCTGTTTTTCATTGCCCGAAAGCCCCGCCTGGCTGGTGATGATGTCGCGCGGGCGTAAAAACGGAATCGGGCAAAGCACGGCGCCCGGCGTGCCGTCGCGACGGTAAAGGTACTGCGGCGCGTGGCCTGCGCTGGCGACCACGGTGGTGTTGAGAAACGCCAGAATATCGCGGGATTCGTTGAGCGTGGCGACGGAGTCATGGTTTCCGGCCAGCACCACCAGATGACAGCCGGTTTGCTGTAAATTGACAACAAACCGGTTATACAACTCGCGGGCATAGCTTGGCGGCGATCCTGTATCAAAAATGTCACCCGCGACAATAATCGCATCCACCTGGTGAGATTGCGCGGTTTCCAGCAGCCAGTCGAGAAACGCCTGGTGCTCGGCGGCGCGGCTTTTGCTGTAGAAGTTTTGTCCCAGATGCCAGTCAGAGGTGTGAAGGATGCGCATAACGGTTCCATGACGAAAAAGCGTGGGCAGGATTATAACCCGTCGGGAACGGTAATATCTTGTTTCGTGACTGTCATAAATCAATAACCTGAGCCGAATGTCGACTATCTTTTTCATAAATCTGTCATAAATCTGACGCATAATGGCGCCGCATTGATGACAACGACTTATTTAAACAGGGCAAATCATGGCGAGACGTATTCTGGTCGTAGAAGATGAAGCTCCAATTCGTGAAATGGTCTGCTTCGTGCTCGAGCAAAATGGCTTTCAGCCAGTAGAAGCCGAAGATTATGACAGTGCTGTGAACCAACTGAATGAACCCTGGCCGGATTTAATCCTCCTTGACTGGATGTTGCCCGGCGGGTCGGGCCTTCAGTTTATTAAACACCTCAAGCGTGAAGCGATGACCCGGGATATCCCTGTGGTTATGCTGACGGCAAGAGGCGAAGAGGAAGACCGCGTGCGCGGGCTGGAAACCGGGGCGGATGACTATGTCACCAAGCCGTTTTCCCCTAAAGAGCTGGTGGCGCGTATCAAAGCTGTGATGCGCCGCATTTCGCCGATGGCGGTAGAAGAGGTGATTGAGATGCAGGGGCTTAGCCTCGATCCAACTTCGCACCGCGTGATGACCGGGGAAAATCCGCTCGATATGGGGCCGACCGAATTTAAATTGTTACACTTCTTTATGACGCACCCTGAGCGCGTCTACAGTCGCGAGCAGCTCCTCAACCATGTCTGGGGAACGAATGTGTATGTTGAAGACCGTACGGTCGATGTGCATATTCGTCGTTTGCGTAAAGCGCTGGAGCACAGCGGTCACGATCGTATGGTGCAAACGGTACGCGGAACCGGGTATCGCTTTTCGACCCGTTTTTAATACCTTGCCGCCAGACCGGCATCTCGGTGTGGCGGGCGGGTTTACTATTCTGAAGGGAGTGTGACGCGTGCTGGAACGGCTGTCATGGAAAAGGCTGGTGCTGGAGCTGATCCTCTGCTGCATCCCCGCTTTTATCCTCAGTGCTTTTTTTGGTTATCTGCCCTGGTTTTTACTGGCGTCGGTAACGGGATTGCTGATCTGGCATTTCTGGAATTTATTGCGCCTCTCCTGGTGGCTGTGGGTCGATATGAGTATGACGCCGCCGCCGGGACGCGGGAGCTGGGAGCCGCTGCTGTACGGTCTGCACCAGATGCAGTTGCGTAATAAAAAGCGGCGTCGCGAACTGGGAAACCTGATTAAACGCTTTCGCAGCGGGGCGGAATCCCTCCCCGACGCGGTGGTGCTGACAACCGAAGACGGCGGGATTTTCTGGTGTAACGGGCTGGCGCAACAGGTGCTTGGGCTGCGCTGGCCGGACGACAACGGGCAAAACATTCTGAACCTGCTGCGCTACCCGGAATTTACGCAGTATCTCAAAACACGCGATTTTATCCGGCCGCTCAACCTGGTGCTCAACACCGGGCGGCATCTGGAGATCCGCGTGATGCCTTATACCGATCAGCAACTGTTGATGGTCGCGCGCGACGTGACGCAGATGCACCAGCTTGAAGGCGCGCGGCGCAATTTCTTCGCGAACGTCAGCCATGAACTGCGCACACCGCTCACCGTCTTGCAGGGCTATCTGGAGATGATGCAGGAGCAGCCTCTGGAAGGCGCGACGCGGGAGAAGGCGCTGCATACGATGCGTGAGCAAACGCACCGGATGGAAGGGCTGGTGAAACAACTGCTGACGCTGTCGAAAATTGAGGCGGCGCCCGCGCTGCTGTTGAACGAAAGGGTGGATGTGCCGATGATGCTGCGCGTTGTTGAGCGTGAGGCGCAGGCGCTCAGCCAGCAGAAACACACCTTTACGTTTGAAGTGGATGCCCGGCTGAGCGTATTGGGCAACGAAGAACAGTTGCGCAGCGCGATTTCGAACCTGGTCTATAACGCGGTAAATCATACGCCTGCGGGAACGCATATTACCGTGCGCTGGCAGCATGTGACCCACGGTGCGGAGTTCAGCGTGGAAGATAACGGGCCGGGGATTGCGCCTGAGCATATTCCGCGTCTGACGGAGCGTTTCTACCGTGTGGACAAAGCGCGGTCGCGGCAAACCGGGGGAAGCGGATTAGGTCTGGCGATTGTGAAACATGCGCTGAATCATCACGAGAGTCGATTGATTATCGACAGTTCGCCGGGTAAAGGGACGCGCTTCAGCTTTGTGCTGCCGGAACGATTAATTGCCAAAAATTGCGCTTAATTGTGGTTCGTAAGGTTAGCTTTCCATAAGCCAGCGGATGCTGGCTTATTTTCTTTGCAGTAAAGAAGACTCTGCTGAATTTTTCAACGTCTGATGCTTTTTTGTTCGCATGATTAGCCATGACTTTTTCTTATGGATAGCGTTTTGTACTGGTTGCTAATTTCATATCGCTATATTCTTCTGGTTTTTGGATCTCACCTTGCTTTAAAACGTTATAAGCGTTTAAATTGCGCTCCAGATGCTGTCATACCGACTGCATTTACGCGGTAAATCGAAAAACTATTCTTCGCCGCGCCAGCCCAGGAGCATATCCCGCTGGAATTGCTTAAAAATGCCGCTGTATCGTCCCGCAGGGAAGGGCAGAAAATTTAACGTTTTCAACACCACATCCACAGGCAGTAAAACTTTATGACCCATCAGTTAAAATCGCGCGATATTATCGCTCTGGGCTTTATGACATTTGCGCTGTTCGTTGGCGCAGGCAATATTATCTTTCCGCCGATGGTCGGTTTGCAGGCAGGCGAACACGTCTGGACTGCGGCGTTCGGCTTTCTGATTACTGCCGTAGGTCTTCCGGTACTTACCGTTGTGGCGCTGGCGAAAGTCGGCGGCGGCGTTGATAGCCTGAGCACCCCGATTGGTAAAGTGGCTGGCGTTCTGCTGGCGACCGTCTGTTATCTGGCGGTGGGGCCGTTATTCGCAACGCCGCGTACGGCGACCGTCTCCTTTGAAGTCGGGATTGCGCCGCTGACCGGCGATTCCGCACTGCCGCTGTTTATCTACAGCCTGGTGTATTTCGCCATTGTGATTCTGGTATCGCTCTATCCGGGCAAGCTGCTGGACACGGTGGGTAACTTCCTGGCGCCGCTGAAAATCATCGCGCTGATTATTCTCTCCGTTGCGGCAATCATCTGGCCTGCCGGCCCGATTAGCGACGCGATGGATGCCTACCAGAACGCGGCGTTCTCTAATGGCTTTGTGAATGGCTATCTGACGATGGATACGCTGGGCGCAATGGTGTTTGGTATCGTTATCGTCAATGCGGCGCGCTCGCGCGGCGTTAAAGAAGCGCGTCTGCTGACCCGTTATACCGTCTGGGCGGGCCTGATGGCGGGTGTGGGTTTGACGCTGCTGTATCTTGCGCTGTTCCGTCTGGGATCGGATAGCGCGACGCTGGTCGATCAGTCTGCTAACGGCGCGGCAATCCTGCACGCTTACGTTCAGCATACCTTCGGCGGCGCGGGTAGCCTGCTGCTGGCGGCGCTGATTTTCATCGCCTGTCTGGTGACGGCGGTTGGCCTGACCTGTGCGTGTGCGGAGTTCTTTGCGCAGTACGTCCCACTCTCTTATCGCACGCTGGTGTTTATTCTGGGCGGCTTCTCAATGGTGGTATCGAATCTGGGTCTGAGCCATCTGATTCAGATTTCTATTCCGGTGCTGACAGCCATCTATCCGCCGTGTATCGCACTGGTTGTATTAAGCTTTACCCGCTCATGGTGGCATAATTCTTCCCGCGTCATTGCTCCGGCGATGTTTATCAGCCTGGTTTTTGGTATCCTTGACGGGATTAAAGCCTCTGCGATTGGTGACATCTTACCGGCCTGGACCCAGCGTTTACCGCTGGCGGAACAGGGGCTGGCGTGGTTGATGCCAACAGTGGTGATGGTTGTTCTGGCAATTATCTGGGATCGCGCCGCAGGTCGACAAGTGACCTCCAGCGCTCACTAAGATCACTGACAGTATGTTTTAACCACGGGGCTACAGGCCCCGTGGTTTTTTTATTATTTTGATGGGTTCGGAATTGATGGAAAGCAATAACAAGCTAAAGCGTGGGCTGAGCACCCGGCACATTCGCTTTATGGCATTGGGATCGGCAATTGGCACCGGATTATTTTATGGCTCGGCAGACGCCATCAAAATGGCCGGGCCAAGCGTGTTGCTGGCCTACATTATCGGCGGGGTCGCGGCGTACATTATTATGCGCGCGCTGGGCGAAATGTCCGTGCATAACCCCGCCGCCAGCTCGTTCTCGCGCTATGCGCAGGAAAACCTCGGCCCGCTCGCCGGTTACATTACCGGCTGGACTTACTGTTTTGAAATTCTGATTGTCGCCATTGCCGACGTGACCGCCTTCGGTATCTATATGGGGGTCTGGTTCCCTACGGTGCCGCACTGGATCTGGGTGCTGAGCGTGGTGCTGCTTATCTGTGCCATCAACCTGATGAGCGTGAAGGTATTCGGCGAGCTGGAATTCTGGTTCTCGTTCTTTAAAGTCGCCACTATCATCATCATGATTGTTGCCGGCTTCGGCATCATTATCTGGGGGATTGGCAACGGCGGGCAGCCGACCGGGGTCCACAACCTGTGGAGCAACGGCGGGTTCTTCAGCAACGGCTGGCTGGGGATGGTGATGTCGCTGCAAATGGTGATGTTCGCTTACGGCGGGATTGAAATTATCGGCATCACCGCCGGAGAAGCGAAAGACCCGGAAAAATCTATTCCGCGCGCCATCAATTCTGTGCCGATGCGTATTCTGGTGTTCTACGTGGGCACGCTGTTCGTCATCATGTCTATCTACCCGTGGAACCAGGTTGGCACCAACGGCAGCCCGTTCGTCCTGACCTTCCAGCATCTTGGCATTACGTTTGCCGCCAGCATCCTGAACTTTGTGGTGCTGACCGCTTCGCTGTCGGCGATTAACTCCGACGTGTTCGGCGTGGGACGTATGCTGCACGGTATGGCGGAGCAGGGCAGTGCGCCGAAAGTGTTCGCTAAAACGTCGCGTCGCGGTATTCCGTGGGTGACGGTTATGGTGATGACCATTGCGCTGCTGTTCGCGGTTTACCTGAACTACATCATGCCGGAAAACGTCTTCCTGGTGATTGCTTCGCTGGCGACCTTCGCCACGGTATGGGTATGGATTATGATCCTGCTGTCGCAGATTGCGTTCCGCCGCCGTCTGCCGCCGGATGAGGTGAAGGCGCTGAAATTTAAAGTGCCGGGCGGCGTGGCGACAACCGTTACGGGCCTGATTTTCCTGGTCTTTATTATCGCGCTTATCGGCTACCATCCAGATACCCGTATTTCGCTGTACGTCGGTTTCGCCTGGATCGCACTGCTGCTGGTCGGCTGGATGTTTAAACGCCGCCGCGACCGCCAACTGGCTGAAGTGGGGTGATTCCCCGCCGGATGGCGCTAACGCTGACCCGGCCTACAGGCAACCGTAGGCCGGGTCAGGCGAAGCCGCCGCCCGGCAGTATCAAACAATATCCTCCCCCGGACTCCTCCCCCAATAAACATTAAGATGATGAGTTATCCTTGATGTCGCTATGGCAAGGTGGCTTCATTTTCATCAAAGGGGATACGTGATGTTGAACGCCTGGCACCTTCCGGTTGCCCCATTTGTTAAGCAAAACAAAGAACAACTGACCATAACGTTATGGCTGAGCGGGGAAAACCCGCCCCAGCGTGTGACGCTACGCGCTGAGAACGATAATGAAGAAATCTCGCTGGCGATGCATCGGCTGCGCAGTCAACCGCAACCGGGCGTCACGGCGTGGCGGGCGGCGATCGATCTCGCCAGCGGACAGCCGCGCCGTCGCTACAGCTTTAAACTCCTCTGGCACGATCGCCAGCTGTGGTTCACGCCGCAGGGATTTAGCCGTTTCCCGCCCGCGCGGCTGGAGCAGTTTGCCGTCGATGTGCCGGACAATGGCCCGCAATGGGTCGCCGATCAGATTTTCTATCAAATCTTCCCGGATCGCTTTGCCCGCAGCCAGCCGCGCGAAGCGGAACAGGATAATGTCTATTACCATCATGCCGCCGGTCAGGATATCGTCTTGCATGACTGGGACGATCCGGTGACTGCGCAGGCCGGGGGATCGACGTTCTACGGCGGCGATCTGGACGGGATCAGCGAGAAACTGCCGTACCTGAAAAAACTGGGGGTGACGGCGCTGTACCTGAACCCGGTCTTTAGCGCGCCAAGCGTCCATAAATACGATACGGAAGATTATCGTCACGTTGATCCGCAGTTTGGCGGCGATCGGGCGCTACTGCGCCTTCGGCAGCATACGCAGCAGCAGGGAATGCGCCTGGTGCTGGACGGCGTCTTTAACCATAGCGGCGACTCGCACGCCTGGTTTGACAGGCACAATCGGGGAAGCGGCGGCGCATGCCACAACCCGGAATCGCCCTGGCGTGACTGGTACTCTTTCTCCCCGGAGGGCGTGGCGCTGGACTGGCTGGGGTATCCGAGTCTGCCCAAGCTGGATTTCCAGTCGGAAAGCCTGGTCAATGAAATCTACCGCGGTGAAGACAGCATTGTGCGTCACTGGCTGAAAGCACCGTGGCATATGGACGGCTGGCGGCTTGATGTGGTGCATATGCTGGGCGAGGCCGGAGGCGCGCGCAATAACCTGCAACACGTTGCCGGCATTACGCAGGCGGCAAAAGAGACGCAGCCTGACGCCTATATCGTTGGCGAGCATTTTGGCGATGCGCGGCAATGGCTCCAGGCGGATGCGGAAGACGCCGCCATGAACTATCGCGGCTTTACTTTCCCGCTGTGGGGATTTCTCGCCAATACCGATATCTCTTACGATCCGCAGCACATTGACGCGCAAACCTGCATCGCCTGGATGGATAACTACCGTGCTGGCCTGTCGCATCAGCAGCAGTTACGGATGTTTAATCAACTGGACAGCCACGATACCGCCCGTTTCAAATCGCTGCTGGGCAAAGACGTGGCGCGTTTGCCGCTGGCGGTCGTCTGGCTGTTTACCTGGCCTGGCGTTCCCTGCATCTATTACGGCGATGAAGTGGGGCTGGACGGCAATAACGATCCGTTCTGTCGTAAGCCGTTCCCGTGGCAGGTTGAAAAACAGGATGCCACGCTGTTGGCGCTGTACCAGCGTCTGGGGAAACTTCGCCAGCGCACGCAGGCGCTACGTCACGGCGGTTGCCAGGTGATTTATGCCGAAGAAGATGTGGTGGTCTTTGTGCGAGTCTATCACCAGCAGCGCGTACTGGTGGCGATCAACCGGGGCGAGGCCTGTGAGGTCGTATTGCCTGCCTCACCGTTGCTTAACGTCAGCGAATGGCGAGGCAAAGAGGGGAAAGGCCAACTGGCTGAGGGTGTTCTCAGCCTGCCCGCCATTTCCGCTACGGTCTGGGTGAATCACTGATAGAGCTGCGCGACTTCCGGGCTGGCGAGCAGGGCTTCTCGCCACCAGCGCTGCGCCAGACCGTCGCTGTGGTTGCGCCATGCCATATAGGCGACATCTTTCTGCCGGAAAGAGATGACGGATTTTTCCACCAGCTCGCCGGTGGCAAGCCACGGTCTGACAATATGGCGGGGGAGGAATCCGCACCCTAAACCGGCGCGCAGCAGCGTCACTTTGCTGTCGAAGTCATCCACGCGAATTTGCGGCTGCTCATCCATTAAATTGGATTGCAGGGGATGGCAGAAGCGGGCGCTGTCGCTGATCACCACCGCCCGGTGCAGACAGAGTTGCTCATTGGTCAGACCGTCCGTGGCGGCGGCCAGCGGGTGCGAAGGCGCGACCACAAATACGTTGTCCAGGGTGCCGAGCATTTTATATGACCAGGCGGCGGAGGTCGGAGGCTCGTTAATTGCGCCGAGAATGATGTCCGCGCCGTTGTGCGTCAGCTCTTCCCACGATCCCGCCAGCGTATGGTGTGTAAAATTGAGGCGCGTTTGCTTATTCAGCGCATAAAACGCATCAATAACGGGCAGCAGCGTCTCGAAAGGGAAGGAATCATCCAGCGCTATCGCCAGCTCTTTTTCCCAGCCAGAGCTTAACTGCACGGCTTGTTTCTCCAGGTCTTTTGCGGCGTTGAGCAGCAGACGCCCTTTTTCCAGCATCATTCGTCCGGTATCGGTAAATTTCGCCCGGTGGCCAGAGCGATCGAGAAGCTCAATATCGAGATCGTTTTCCAGTTTCTGAATCATATAGCTAAGCGCCGCGGGGGTTTTAAACAGCGACCCGGCCGCAGCGGCAAACGAGCCGTGTTTGTCGATAGCATCAAGAATGAGCAGAACGTCCAGATTGATTCGCATGATCTGAAAATATCCTGAAAATGAAATAAGTACGTTGTACAGACTGTCGAAAAACAATGCCAGTGAATAATTTAGACCAAAGCATGGCATTTTTTTGAGGGGGTCTGTTATGCAAAATAAGATGAAATAACCACGTCATTAGCATGGTTCATTTCCTCAATAATGCATTAAACATGGTCGGCTCTATTCGCCCCGAAGCCGCGTTCTGGTTTACGCTGCGATCCGGCATTTTCACCTTCAGGGATGGCAAAAATGTAATAATCTATGTCATTCTGGTCTGTCCTTGTACAGTGAAGGTGGAAACATGGATGAGCTTTTAATCCTTGGCTGCATTGTTTTATTCTTCGCGCTGGTGGTGGTTCCCATTCTCGCGATTGTCGCGCTCAACCGCAGCGCGGCGGTTCGCTTTGAGCTGGCGGTGTTGCGCCGACGGGTTGAGCAACTTGAACAGCAGCGTGCGGGAGAAGCGCCAGCGGTACAGGTGACGGCGGAACCTTCGCTACCTGCGAAAGAGCGTGTCGCGCCATCGCCGCCTGATGCCATTGAAGCGGCCATACCTGAGCCGGAAAATCCCTGGGCTGCGCAGGAAACCCTCGCAAAACCGCTCCCGGCGCCTGCGAAAACGGCGAAACCTTCCGCGTTCGGCGGCGTTTTCACTTCGCTGGCGCGCTGGTTTATGCAGGGAAATCCGCTGGCGAAGCTGGGCATTCTGCTCCTCTTTTTCGGTTTATCTTTCCTGTTGCGTTATACGGTTGAACACGCGCTGTTTCCGCTTGAACTGCGTCTTGTCACTGCGGCGCTGTGTGCCGTAGTGCTGCTCGCGACAGGCTGGCGTTTGCGACGCAAACAGCCGGTCTATGCGCTGATCCTGCAAGGCGGCGCGACAGGCGCGCTCTATCTGACCGTCTTTGGCGCATTCCGGCTGTGGCAAATGCTGCCGATGACGCTGGCGTTTGCGCTGCTGGTGCTGATTTGCGCCGCAAGCGTAGGGCTGGCTATTTTGCAAAAAGCGCTTAGCCTGGCGATGCTGGCCAGCCTGGGCGGCTATCTTGCGCCGCTGCTGCTGTCGACGGGCAGCGGGAACTATGTGGCGCTGTTCTCGTTCTATCTCCTGCTGTCGGCAGGCATTCTTGCCATAAGCGTCTGGCAGCACTGGCGTGAGCTTAATCTGCTGGGGTTATTATTCACTTTCGGGGTCGGCGGCCTGTGGGGTGTCAGTGACTACCGGCCTGAATACTGGCTCAACTGCCAGCTTTTCCTGATTGCCAATATCATTATTTTCGGCGTGCTGAGCGTGGCGCTGTCGCTGCGGGCGCAGGAAAAAGGCAAACATATTGTTGATGGCGTGCTGTTGTTTGCGCCGCCGCTGGTTGGGTTTGGCATGCAGTACGCCATTACCCAACATATGGATTATGGTCCGGCGCTCAGTGCGCTGGGCTACGGCGCGTTCTATATGGCGCTGGCGTGGCTGGCGCTGCGCCGCTACCCGTCGATGGGAAGGCCGCTGGTGCTGGCGGCGCTCGCGTTGGGCGGCGCGTTTACCACCCTCGCCATCCCGCTGGCGCTTTCGGCGCGCTGGACGGCAATGGCCTGGGCGCTGGAGGGGCTTGGCGTATTGTGGCTGGGTATGCAGCAACAGCAGCGGCGGATGAGCTATAGCGGCACTGCGCTCATGCTACTGGCTGTGGGCAGCGCGCTGTGGGCGCTGGCCGATGACGCCGCGCCGCTGACGGTGATGATGATCTTCGCCGTGCTGAGTTTGTGCTGGCTGGGCGGCGCGTGGCTGTGGCGCAGCGAGAAGAAGGAGGTCAGTTGGGCGCTGCTGGCGGGCGGCATCGCCTTCTGGATCGTCGCGCTGACGGGGGCCTCGCAACTGGCGCTGGCGCGTTATGCTGCCGAATGGTCTGGCGTGCTGGCGCTACTCGCCGCGTCCGCCTGGCTCTGGCGTTATCTGAGCGGGCGGCTCGCCTGGCGGGCGTTAGGTTACAGCCCTTGGCTGCTGTGGCCTGCGATGCTGCTGGCATTGCTGTACCAGATTGAAGAACGCCAGATTTTCGCCGCAGGCTGGCAAAATCTGGCGTGGTGCGTGGCGCTGCCTTGTGCGGTGCTCATGCTTTATCGTGATGATGCGCATCTGCCGCCGCGCATCTCCCGGACGCTGCATTTATCCTTGTTCTGGATGGTGCTTTTAGCGCTCGGGATGGAGCTGTTCTGGTTTGTGCAGTCGTTGCCGTGGGGAATGGACGCCTGGCGCAGCGGGTTGATGATGGCGGCGGGCGGAATCGTCATACTGCTGGTACACGCCGCGCTGCGCCGCGATTTGTGGCCGTTCAAATGCTGGCCTGCGTTGTACGGCGCGCTGGCGCTGGCGCCCGTGGCAGCGATCCTGCTGTTGCTTCTGGTGCTGGCGAATTTACAGGATGGCGTGGTTTTCCAACAGCGCTATCTGCCAGTGGTGAACCCGCTTGAGGAGGGAGCCGCTTTCGCCTTGCTGGGATTGTTCCTCCTTGCGCGTTTCTCTCGTCGTTTTCTGCCGTCGCCGTTAGCGAAATATCGCGCATGGGCGCCTGTGGTGCTGGCGGCGCTCGCATTCTGGTGGTTGAACGGAGGGCTGATGCGGGCGCTGGCGTGGTATGGCGAGGTGGCGTGGAGCATGGAGACATTGTGGCATTCGCGGTTGATCCAGACCTGCTTCGCCCTGTTCTGGATGCTGACAGCGTTAATTATGATGTTGCTCGCGACCCGTCGCCGTTCGCGGCGGGAATGGTTATGCGGCGCGGTGCTTTTGGGGATCGTCATTGTTAAACTGATGCTGGTGGATAGCGCGCGCGGCGGCGGGCTGGCGCGCGCCATCGCTTTTATCGGCGTGGCGATCCTGGTACTTATCGTCGGGTATTTCTCACCGTTACCGCCCAAAGCAGGAGAAGAAAAATGAAATGGATGAAAGCGGTAGTCTGGAGCGCGTTGCTGAGTGTGGCGTGGCCGGCGTTCAGCCGTGATGAAGCCCCGGAAACGCCGCAGGATTACGCCACCGGCATGATGCTGGAAGCGACGGGTTCATCGCCGTGGTATCGCGTTTCGCTGCCACTGGCGCTTTACCAACAAAGCGCCTGGCCGGATTTACGCGATGTGCGGGTTTTTAACCGCCAGGGCGATACGGTGCCCTTTGCGCTGACGGCGCAGAAAACGCCGTCTGTCACGCCAGAGACGGTGGCGCTGCGGCTTTTTCCCCTGGATATGTCGCCAGTATCACCGCGGGAAGGGGAGCGCCGTGGAAGCGAATCCTTTGTCTTGCGTTCAAAGACCGGCGTGGAAATTCATCTGGAAAGCGATGACGTTAACGCGGTTGGGCAGAGCTATTTACTGACTCTGCCGGAAGAGATGACGGCGGCCTTTTCGCTGGCGCAACTGCGCCTGAACTGGAACACGCCTGCGGGCAACTGGCAGGGGAAGGCGTCCGTTTATGCCAGCCGTGATTTACGTTACTGGCAACCCGTGCAAGAAGACGCGCCGCTGATGGATCTGACGCGCGATAACGATCGGCTGAAAATGGACACCATCAGCGCCAGCCTGACGCTCTCTGCGGAAGGCCGTCGCTACCTGCTGGTGATTCTCGATTCGCAAAGTCCGCCGCTGACGTTAAACAGCGTAAGCGCCATTGCGGACAGCGGAGAACCGGCGTCGGAGCGTATTGCGCTGGAGGCCCACGCAAAGAAAGTGTCGGAAACAGAAGCCGTATGGCGCTGGAATCAGCCGCAGCCGCTGACGTCGCTCAGAATTGCGCTGGAAAACGAGGGCGTTTTACCGGTTGAGCTGGCATGGCGCGGCGGGGAAAAAGAGGCGTGGCGTCCACTGACGAAAACGATCCTGTACCGCCTCGACGGGAAGCGTTCGGAGGATATTCTTCTTTCAGGTCAACAGGTTGAAGCTATCCGTATGACCACCATCAACGCCCGATTGCCGGAAACGCTGCCTGCGCTGAGCGGCGCGCGGGACAGTTATCAACTGGTGTTCAATACGCAGGGGAAAGGCCCGTATATGCTGGCCTGGGGAAACCGGGCGGCGGAAAAAGCCGATGTTGAGCTGGATATGCTGATCCCGGCGTCGCTGCGCAAAACGCAGGATGTTAACGACCTGCCCTGGGCGATGACGCAGCAGCGCGTAACGCTGGGCGGTGAGGCGCGGCTGACGGCAACGTCGGCTGCGGAGCAGCAAAGCCGCTGGAAAACGTTACTGGTGTGGGGGGCGTTGATTGCTGGCGTCGCGGTACTGTTGGTGATGGCGTGGCGAATCTGGCGTGAGGTGAAAAAGGACGGCGCGGCGTAAACGCTACGTGTTTGTAGGCCCGGTAAACGGTGTGCCACCGGGCACTACGCCGGATGGCGGCGGAACGCCTTATCCGGCCTACAAAAATCTATAGGCCTGATAAGCGCAATAAAAAAGCTCGCCATAGCGAGCTTTTTTCAATTCGAGCCGATTACAGGCTGGCGACGTTTTCAGTCAGGTATTTTGCCACGCCGTCTGGAGAGGCGTTCATCCCTTCTTTGCCTTTTTCCCACTGTGCCGGGCACACTTCGCCGTGCTCTTCGTGGAACTGCAACGCGTCAACCATACGCAGCATTTCGTCGATGTTACGGCCCAGCGGCAGGTCGTTAACTACCTGGTGACGAACCACGCCGTTGGCGTCGATCAGGAAAGAACCGCGCAGGGCAACGCCCGCTTCCGGATGTTCGATACCGTAAGCTTTCTGGATTTCACGCTTCACGTCAGCAACCATTGCGTATTTCACTGCACCAATGCCGCCTTTATCGACAGGGGTGTTACGCCATGCGTTGTGGACGAATTCAGAGTCAAAAGAAACGCCGACAACTTCTACGCCACGCGCCTGGAACTCTTCATAACGTTTGTCGAAAGCAATCAGTTCAGACGGGCAAACGAAGGTGAAGTCCATCGGCCAGAAGAACAGAACGGTTGCTTTGCCGTTGGTGTGCTGTTTGAAGTTGAAGTTTTCAACGATCTCACCGCTACCCAGTACGGCGGCTGCTGTGAAGTCCGGGGCCTGACGAGTAACCAGTACCATATAAATACTCCTGCAAAGTTAAGGGGTTTGGAACGCAACGCGGGCAAGTATAGGGAGGGGAAGAGGGCAACTCAACGCGGTGCTGACAATCAATGAGACAGGTTTCACCTATCAATTTTTTGCCTGATGGCGTTACGCTTATCAGGCAGCTAAAGCGACTTCTGACGCGCCTGCGCCATCATGCGCGGGTAGAAGCGCCAGAAGCGCGCTTCTAACGCATCGTAGTGCGCATCCAGATCGTACCAGGAGTCGCGCAGGGCATCGAGGCGTGGGCGGCGATTCGCCATCCCGTTGAGGACATTCTGGATAAAATCCATATCGCGATAACGCTCCAGCCACTTTTCCGACCACAGATAATCGTTCAGATTCACAAAACGCGGCGGCGAGTCGGGCAAAATAGTGCTGACTTGCGCATGGGCGTAGCCCACGAACGCCTGCAACGGGAAATCGGGAGATATTGTCGCCCAGTGGCGCGACAGGAAGTGGTCCCACATCACATCCAGAGTGATGGGGGCTACACGACGGGTTTCGCTGCGAAACCATTCCCGCGCTTCACGCACTTCCGGCAGATTATCGGTCATGACGTCAATCCGTCGATGCATATAAATCCCTTCCACCACGTCAGGGGGAAAATTAGCCTCCGGGTTTCCCCGAACAAAATCGGCCAGTAAATTGCCGGAAAGCGAGCTGTCGGCGAGATGCGCTAAGTGCAGGTGTGCAAGAAAATTCATATCCACTTCATCCTTCAAACTGCCTCTTTGTTGGCTGCGAGTTACTCGGCCCATCCCCGGGCCTCACCCCTGCGGGGCCGCTGCAAGCAGCGTTCAAATTCGTTCCTGACGAATTTGTCATTCAGTTGCCGCCTCGATGCATCCTGAATGATTTTGTCTATAGCTTATATTTCTTAACTTGAGGGGTAACGGTTGCAGGGAGCGCGCCCCGGCACTAGACTACCCGCCTCTTATTTTAGTCTGAGTCAGTGTCATGCGCGTTACCGATTTTTCCTTTGAATTACCCGAATCCCTGATTGCCCACTATCCGCAGCCTGAGCGCAGTCGTTGCCGCTTGCTGTCACTGGACGGGCCGACGGGCGCGCTGACGCACGGTACTTTCACCGATCTGCTCGATAAGCTCAACCCTGGCGATCTGCTGGTCTTTAATAATACCCGCGTCATCCCGGCGCGTCTGTTTGGCCGTAAAGCCAGCGGCGGCAAGATTGAAGTGCTGGTTGAGCGGATGCTGGATGACAAACGCATTCTGGCGCATATTCGCGCTTCCAAAGCGCCGAAACCGGGCGCGGAACTGCTGTTGGGCGATGACGAAAGCATTAACGCCACCATGACCGCACGTCATGGCGCGCTGTTTGAAGTTGAGTTCAACGACGCGCGCCCGGTTCTGGAGATTCTCAACGCGATCGGCCATATGCCGCTGCCGCCGTACATCGACCGCCCGGATGAAGACGCCGACCGTGAGTTGTATCAGACGGTCTACAGTGAAAAACCGGGGGCCGTTGCCGCGCCAACCGCGGGTTTGCACTTTGACGATCCGCTGCTGGCCGCGCTGCGCGAAAAAGGCATTGAGATGGCGTTTGTGACGCTGCACGTCGGCGCGGGGACGTTCCAGCCGGTGCGTGTGGAGACCATTGAAGATCACATCATGCACTCGGAGTACGCCGAAGTCCCGCAGGAGGTGGTTGATGCGGTGCTGGCGGCAAAAGCGCGGGGCAATCGGATCATCGCGGTAGGCACCACCTCGGTACGCTCGCTGGAGAGTGCGGCGCAGGCGGCGAAAAACGACCTGATCGAACCGTTCTTCGGCGATACGCAAATCTTCATCTACCCAGGTTATCAATACAAAGTGATTGATGCGCTGGTGACCAATTTCCATCTGCCGGAATCGACGCTGATTATGCTGGTGTCCGCTTTTGCGGGTTATCAGCACACGATGAATGCGTACAAGGCTGCGGTAGAACAAAATTATCGCTTTTTTAGCTACGGGGACGCGATGTTTATCACGTACAATCCGCAGACTTTGAATGAGCGTGTCGGGAAGTAGGTTCGCGGCACAGGTTTAAACGTCAGACTGTTTTTCTGGCGTATGGAGAGAAAATGAAATTCGAACTGGATACTACCGACGGACGCGCTCGCCGTGGCCGCCTGGTGTTTGATCGTGGCGTAGTGGAAACGCCTGCTTTTATGCCCGTCGGTACGTATGGCACCGTTAAAGGTATGACGCCGGAAGAAGTTGAAGCCACCGGCGCACAAATTATTCTCGGCAACACCTTCCACCTGTGGCTGCGTCCGGGTCAGGAAATCATGAAACTGCATGGCGATCTGCATGATTTCATGCAGTGGAAAGGCCCGATCCTGACGGACTCCGGCGGTTTCCAGGTGTTCAGCCTCGGCGATATTCGCAAGATCACCGAGCAGGGCGTGCATTTCCGCAACCCGATCAACGGCGATCCGATTTTCCTCGATCCTGAAAAATCCATGGAGATTCAGTATGATCTCGGTTCCGATATCGTCATGATTTTCGACGAATGTACGCCGTACCCGGCGGACTGGGATTATGCTAAACGCTCTATGGAGATGTCTTTACGCTGGGCGAAGCGCAGCCGCGACCGTTTTGATGGTTTGGGCAACAAAAATGCGCTTTTTGGCATCATTCAGGGCAGCGTTTACGAAGATTTACGCGATATCTCCGTCAAAGGTCTGGTAGAGATTGGCTTTGATGGCTACGCTGTCGGCGGTCTGGCTGTGGGTGAGCCGAAGGAAGACATGCACCGCATTCTGGAGCATGTCTGCCCGCAAATCCCGGCGGACAAACCTCGTTACCTGATGGGCGTCGGCAAACCGGAAGATCTGGTGGAAGGCGTGCGTCGCGGTATCGATATGTTTGACTGCGTTATGCCAACACGCAATGCCCGTAATGGTCACCTGTTCGTGACTGACGGCGTGGTGAAAATTCGTAATGCGAAGCATAAAAGCGACACCAGCCCGCTCGATGCCGAGTGTGATTGCTACACCTGTCGCAATTATTCGCGTGCCTACTTGCATCATCTCGACCGTTGCAACGAAATATTGGGCGCGCGACTCAACACGATTCATAACCTGCGTTACTACCAGCGTTTGATGGCGGGTTTACGCAAGGCTATTGAAGAGGGTAAATTAGAGAGCTTCGTGACCGATTTTTACCAACGTCAGGGTCGACCTGTTCCACCTTTGAACGTTGATTAATTTTAATAATGAGGGAAATTTAATGAGCTTTTTTATTTCTGATGCGGTAGCGGCAACAGGTGCTCCGGCGCAGGGCAGCCCGATGTCTCTGATTTTGATGCTGGTGGTGTTTGGTCTGATTTTTTACTTCATGATCCTGCGTCCACAGCAGAAGCGCACCAAAGAACACAAAAACCTGATGAGCTCCATCGCAAAAGGCGATGAAGTGCTGACTAACGGTGGCCTGGTGGGTCGTGTAACGAAAGTAGCGGAATCCGGCTACATCGTTATCGCGCTGAATGACACCACTGAAGTGGTTATCAAACGTGACTTCGTAGCTGCCGTTCTGCCGAAAGGCACTATGAAGGCGCTGTAATCTATTGTTTTCCCAAAGGGAACTGCCGTGTTAAACCGTTATCCTTTGTGGAAGTACATCATGCTGGTCGTCGTGATTGTCGTCGGCCTGCTTTACGCACTTCCCAACCTGTATGGTGAGGATCCGGCTGTTCAAATCACTGGCGCGCGCGGCGTCGCCGCCAGTGAGCAAACGCTGATCCAGGTCCAGAAAACGTTACAAGAAGAAAAAATTACCGCTAAGTCTGTGGCTCTGGAAGAGGGCGCTATTCTTGCGCGCTTCGACACCACCGACATCCAGCTGCGCGCCCGTGAAGCGCTGGTTGGCGTGCTGGGTGATAAATACGTCGTGGCGCTTAACCTTGCTCCGGCAACGCCTCGTTGGCTGGCGGCCATTAAAGCCGAGCCGATGAAACTTGGCCTTGACCTGCGTGGCGGCGTTCACTTCCTGATGGAAGTGGATATGGACACCGCGTTAGGTAAGCTTCAGGAGCAAAATATCGATAGCCTGCGCAGCGACCTGCGTGAAAAAGGCATTCCTTATACCACTGTTCGCAAAGAAGATAACTACGGTCTGAGCATCACGTTCCGCGATAACAAAGCGCGTGATGAAGCGATCTCTTATCTGAGCGGGCGTCACCGCGATCTGGTGATTACCAGCCAGGGCAATACGGTGCTGCGTGCGGTCATGTCTGATGCGCGTCTGAGCGAAGCGCGTGAATATGCCGTTCAGCAGAACATCAACATTCTGCGTAACCGTGTAAACCAATTGGGCGTGGCTGAGCCGGTTGTCCAGCGTCAGGGTGCGGATCGCATCGTCGTTGAGCTGCCGGGTATTCAGGATACCGCGCGTGCGAAAGAGATTCTGGGCGCTACCGCGACCCTCGAATTCCGTCTGGTAAACACCAACGTTGACCAGTCTGCGGCGGCATCCGGGCGTGTACCGGGTGACTCGGAAGTGAAACAGACGCGCGAAGGCCAGCCGGTTGTGCTGTACAAACGCGTGATCCTGACCGGTGATCATATCACCGACTCCACTTCCAGCCAGGACGAATACAACCAACCGCAGGTTAACATCTCGCTGGATAGCGCAGGTGGCAACATCATGTCTAACTTCACCAAAGACAATATCGGCAAGCCGATGGCGACCTTGTTTGTGGAGTACAAAGACAGCGGTAAGAAAGATGCCAACGGTCGTGCGGTGCTGGTGAAGCAGGAAGAGGTGATTAACATCGCCAACATCCAGTCTCGCCTGGGCAACAGCTTCCGTATTACCGGTATCAACAACCCGAACGAAGCCCGCCAGCTCTCTCTGCTGCTGCGCGCCGGTGCGCTGATTGCGCCGATTCAGATTGTTGAAGAACGGACTATCGGCCCGACGCTGGGTATGCAGAACATCAAACAGGGCCTGGAAGCGTGTCTGGCCGGTCTGGTGGTCTCCATTCTGTTCATGATCTTCTTCTACAAGAAGTTCGGTCTGATTGCGACAAGCGCGCTGGTGGCCAACCTGGTATTGATTGTCGGTATCATGTCGCTGCTGCCGGGGGCCACGCTGAGTATGCCGGGGATTGCCGGTATCGTGCTAACCCTTGCGGTGGCGGTCGACGCCAACGTACTGATCAACGAACGTATTAAAGAAGAGTTGAGCAACGGGCGTACGGTTCAGCAGGCGATTGATGAAGGTTATAAAGGCGCGTTCAGTTCCATCTTCGATGCGAACATCACCACGCTGATTAAAGTCATCATCCTGTACGCAGTCGGCACCGGGGCAATTAAAGGGTTCGCGATTACTACCGGTATCGGTGTGGCGACGTCGATGTTTACCGCGATTGTCGGTACGCGTGCCATCGTAAACCTGTTGTATGGCGGCAAACGCATCAACAAGCTGTCAATCTGAGGAGTGCGATGTGGCACAGGAATATACTGTTGAACAATTGAACCACGGCCGTAAAGTCTATGACTTTATGCGCTGGGACTACTGGGCTTTCGGCATCTCTGGTTTCCTGCTGATTGCGGCCATCGTGGTGATGGGCGTGCGCGGTTTTAACTGGGGTCTCGATTTTACCGGTGGTACGGTTATCGAAATCACGCTGGAAAAACCGGCCGAAATGGACGTGATGCGCGATGCGCTGGAAAAAGCGGGCTTTGCCGAGCCGCTGTTGCAGAACTTCGGTAGCAGCCACGACATTATGGTGCGTATGCCGCCGACGGAAGGTGAAGACGGCGGTCAGGTGCTGGGTAGCAAGGTGCTGAGTGTCATTAACGAAGCCACCAGCCAGAACGCCGCCGTGAAGCGTATTGAGTTTGTCGGGCCGAGCGTGGGCGCCGATCTGGCGCAAACCGGTGCGATGGCGCTGATTGTCGCGCTGATCTCTATCCTCATTTATGTCGGTTTCCGCTTTGAGTGGCGACTGGCGGCGGGGGTGGTTATCGCGCTGGCGCACGACGTGATTATCACCTTAGGGATTCTGTCGTTGTTCCATATTGAGATCGACCTGACGATCGTTGCATCGTTGATGTCGGTTATCGGTTACTCGCTGAACGACAGTATCGTGGTATCTGACCGTATTCGTGAAAACTTCCGCAAAATTCGTCGCGGGACGCCTTACGAAATCTTTAACGTGTCGTTGACCCAGACGCTGCACCGTACGTTGATCACCTCCGGGACGACGTTAGTGGTGATTCTGATGCTGTACCTCTTCGGCGGGCCGGTACTGGAAGGCTTCTCTCTGACCATGCTGATCGGTGTTTCTATCGGTACGGCATCGTCGATCTACGTGGCCTCGGCGCTGGCGCTGAAGCTGGGCATGAAGCGCGAGCATATGTTGCAGCAGAAAGTTGAGAAAGAAGGGGCGGATCAGCCGTCTATTCTGCCTTAATCACGCAGTCACGTTATTACTGGAATCCCGGTCGCATGGCCGGGATTTTTTTATCGCTAAAAAAGCCTGTGGTTAAGCGGGCTTCTGCATCCTTCACGGGCAATGGGGTACGCAGAGTGTTAAACTTGCTCATAACCCTACATTCAACGCAGATACAGAGTCACTATGGCGATTATCCCTAAAAACTATACGCGGCTGGAAAACGGCTATCGTGAAAAGGCGCTCAAATTATTTCCGTGGGTATGCGGGCGATGCTCTCGCGAATTTGTTTATTCTAACCTGCGCGAATTAACCGTCCATCATATCGATCACGACCACACCAATAACCCGGAAGACGGCAGTAACTGGGAGTTGCTGTGTCTGTACTGTCACGATCATGAGCATTCGAAATATACCGAAGCCGATCAGTATGGCTCAACCGTTATTGCCGGGGAGGATGCGCAGAAAGATGTCGGTGCTGCGATGCATAACCCTTTCGCTAATTTGAAAGCGATGATGGATCAGAAGAAATAAAAAAGCACCGGCGCGTTGCGCGTTCGGTGCTCTTTCTGTGCCCGGCGTTGTACTGGCCGGGCGGCAAATAAACAGCTTAGAAGTTGTAACCGACAACCAGGTAGCCACCCCAACCGGTAGCTTTAACCGTTTCGGATTGCCATACCGGCTGAGCGCCGTTTTCCCACTGTCCGCCGTTATGGAAGTAACGAGCCACCACAGAGTAGTGCCAGTGATCGTAGTTCAGCGCCAGGATGTGGCTGGATGCGATAGAGTTGCTGGTACGGTACTGAGAGTCGCCCAGATCGGAGCCCCAGTCAAAGTTAGTGAAACCGATGTAGCTCAGGTTGCCGCCCCACAGCTCGGTGAGTGGCACGAAGTATTTCACTTTGAAACGGTAGCCGTCCCACTCGTTTTCGTTATCAGCCAGGTAGTTCTGCCACTGGTACTTCGCATAGACGTTCAGGGACAGGCTCATCGGCAGACCGGTTTCGATGTCAGTACCCAGACCCATGTACCAGGTGCTCTGACGGCCAGACTTGTTACGACCCATGTCATAGATGTAGTTGTTAGCGAAATACCACTCTTTGAACGGGCCAAAGCTCAGGTCGGCTCCGGTCAGTTTGTCGATAGAGAAACGCGGTTCAATTTCCATGAACAGCGGGGAACCGTGGTTCCAGATACCCTTCGCGTTGGTGTTACCGCCGAAGAATACCGGCGCATCCATATAGCCGTAGAAATCGAACCAGTCTTTTTTCGCGAATGCTTCATATTCCAGATAGGTATCGTTACGGAGCTGCGGCCCGAAACGGGTATGGTAGCTGCCTACGACGTTAACGCTCTGGTGCCACCAGTCTGAAAGGTATTGCGGTTTGTCATTTTCTGCTGCGTTAACAGTAAAGGACGATGAGAGCGCCAGCACTGCACCGGCTGCAAGTAATGTTTTTTTCATATTGTATGCCACTGTTTGAAATCCCTTGAAGGGAATGAAAAAGGCGCAATTTGCGTTTCTAAATATTTCGTGTTTCTGCGGAGCCTATTATAGAAATCATTGCTCACAAAAATATGTCTTGTTTCACAGATCTATCATCTACGTAATCGATTGCGTTCACGTTTGCGTACTTTAAGCGCGGCGATTGTACTGACTTTCATGAATGTTGCCAACTTTTAGCAAAAATTGCGGTGATGTCAGGGGAGTAACAAAAAGCCGGGGAGGGATGTTGCGGAACGCACAAAACGCTCCGCCGGAGGTTTATTGATTAACAGGCTGGATATCGTGAACGCGGACAAAACCTAACTGGTCGGGCGTCAATCCGTTTAATTGTAACGGGATGTCCACATCGCTCGGCGCCAGGATGCTGGCCGGAGCGTTAATCAGTTGATTCTGGACATTCACTTCCTGATAGTTATCCGTGGTGCCCTGAATCTGCCCGTATTCGACAGTACCGCTAAACGCCGGTAACGGATCGTTGGACTCACCCTGAATGCGCAGCGTCACGCGTGTGCCGTCGGCATTGGGCGCGATATTCACCAGGGACATACGCAGCGTACCGATCTGACTGTTCAGGCGGGCAGGCGTTTTTGAACCCGGCAGCAGATAGACCCCGCTGGTGGATTTCGCATTCAACATATTTTGCTGAGTAATCTTCACGGTTTCCTGGTTTAACTGCGCCATTTCCGTATTCAGCGTGCTGACGCTTTGGTTCATCTGGCGAACTTCGCTCTGCTGCGCGCAGGCGCTCAGGCTAAAGAGGCTTCCCACCAGGAGAATTCTTAGGTAACGTCTTGTCATGTAGATTATTTCCTTCATGGTCGCGATACCCTAATGGTAGATCGCAAAGGGGCGTAAGGTATCGATCCTTTGTCTCAAAAGTGCTCCGCCTTTGTTGTCGCGCCAGTTCAGGGTAAAATAGATTTCTGTTAACCACCTGGTCAGGACGCCGTATGCATTGCCCATTCTGTTTCGCCGTAGACACTAAGGTTATTGACTCTCGTCTCGTGGGTGAGGGCTCTTCCGTACGCCGCCGTCGGCAGTGTCTGGTCTGTAATGAACGTTTCACTACCTTTGAAGTGGCAGAGCTTGTTATGCCGCGCGTAGTGAAAAGTAACGATGTGCGTGAACCTTTCAACGAAGAGAAGTTGCGCAGCGGTATGCTAAGAGCGCTGGAAAAACGCCCTGTCAGCTCTGATGACGTCGAAATGGCGTTGAATCACATCAAATCACAGCTGCGAGCCACCGGGGAACGCGAAGTTCCCAGCAAAATGATTGGCAACCTGGTGATGGAGCAACTGAAAAAGCTCGATAAAGTGGCTTACATCCGCTTTGCCTCCGTCTATCGGAGTTTCGAAGACATCAAAGAATTCGGCGAAGAGATTGCTCGCCTACAGGATTAAGCCATGCTGGATGAGTTTTACATGGCGCGTGCGCTGAAGCTGGCGCAGCGCGGGCGTTTCACCACGCACCCGAACCCGAATGTAGGCTGTGTGATCGTCAAAGATGGCGAAATCGTTGGCGAAGGCTACCATCATCGCGCGGGTGAACCGCATGCTGAAGTCCATGCGCTGCGTATGGCGGGAGACAAAGCCAAAGGCGCGACCGCGTATGTCACGCTTGAACCGTGTAGCCATCATGGCCGTACGCCGCCGTGCTGCGATGCGTTGATTGCCGCTGGCGCGGCGCGGGTCGTTGCGGCGATGCAGGACCCCAATCCGCAGGTCGCGGGACGTGGGCTGTACCGTTTGCAGCAGGCGGGGATCGACGTCAGCCACGGGCTGATGATGAGCGAAACGGAACAGTTGAACAAAGGTTTCCTCAAGCGGATGCGCACCGGCTTCCCGTATGTGCAGCTCAAGCTCGGCGCATCGCTGGATGGCCGCACGGCGATGGCCAGCGGTGAAAGCCAGTGGATTACCTCCCCGCAGGCGCGGCGCGATGTGCAGCGTTTACGGGCGCAAAGCCATGCGATTCTGACCAGCAGCGCGACGGTGCTGGCCGACGACCCGGCGTTAACGGTTCGCTGGCCTGAACTGGATGCCTCAACCCAGACTCTCTATCCGCAGGAAAACCTGCGTCAGCCGATTCGCATTGTCCTCGACAGCCAAAACCGCGTGACGCCGGAGCACCGTATTGTGCAGCAGCCGGGAGAAACCTGGTTTGCCCGTACACAGGACGATTCCCGCATCTGGCCTGAGACGGTTCGCAGCCTGCGGGTGCCGGAGCATAACGGTCATCTGGATCTGGTGGTGCTGATGATGCTGTTGGGTAAACAGCAGATTAACAGCATCTGGGTGGAGGCCGGGCCAGTGCTTGCGGGCGCGTTGTTGCAGGCGGGCGTGGTGGACGAGCTTATCGTCTATGTTGCGCCTAAACTGTTAGGAAGTGATGCGCGAGGATTATGTGTGCTGCCGGGGCTTGAGAAACTGAGCGAGGCACCCCATTTTAAATTCAACGAGATACGCCATGTAGGCCCGGATGTTTGCCTGCATTTGATTCCCGCGTAAAGGCTTCGAAATAGAGAAGCGGCGCGTCGAGTATTATGATAAAATCCGCCCCCCTGCGGGGCCATATCGAACCCGAAGGAAGAATATGAACATTATTGAAGCTAACGTTGCTACCCCGGACGCTCGCGTCGCCATCACCATTGCGCGTTTCAACAATTTTATCAATGACAGTCTGCTGGAAGGCGCGATTGACGCCCTGAAGCGTATTGGTCAGGTAAAAGATGAAAATATTACCGTGGTTTGGGTTCCTGGCGCGTATGAACTGCCGCTGGCGGCTGGCGCATTGGCAAAAACCGGTAAATATGACGCGGTGATTGCGCTGGGTACAGTGATTCGTGGCGGTACCGCGCACTTTGAATATGTGGCTGGCGGTGCAAGCAACGGCCTGGCGCACGTCGCCCAGGACAGCGAAATCCCGGTAGCCTTTGGTGTTCTGACCACTGAAAGTATTGAACAAGCCATCGAACGTGCTGGCACTAAAGCTGGCAACAAAGGTGCGGAAGCCGCACTGACCGCGCTTGAAATGATTAATGTATTGAAAGCCATCAAGGCCTGATTTTTGTAAGGGGAAATCCGTGAAACCTGCTGCTCGTCGCCGCGCTCGTGAGTGTGCCGTTCAGGCGCTCTACTCCTGGCAGTTGTCCCAGAACGACATCGCTGATGTTGAATACCAGTTCCTGGCGGAACAGGACGTAAAAGATGTCGACGTTCTGTATTTCCGTGAACTGCTGTCCGGGGTGGCGACTAACAGCGCGTACCTGGACGGATTGATGAAACCGTACCTGTCTCGTCTGCTGGAAGAGCTGGGTCAGGTAGAAAAAGCTGTGCTGCGTATTGCGCTGTTTGAACTGTCTAAACGTAGCGATGTGCCATATAAAGTGGCCATCAACGAAGCGATTGAACTGGCGAAGACCTTCGGCGCCGAAGACAGCCACAAGTTCGTCAACGGCGTACTGGACAAAGCAGCACCTGTGATTCGCCCCAACAAAAAGTAATCTCCAGGTCGGCTGGTGGCGGGATGTATTCCCGCTATCTCCGGCCTTTTCTTTTTTTCTGCTGAGGCATAACGTATGGCATGCGGCGAGTTCTCCCTGATTGCCCGTTATTTTGACCGTGTTAGAAGCTCTCGTCTCGACGTCGAAACCGGTATCGGTGACGATTGCGCTCTCCTGAATATTCCTGAAAAACAGACGCTGGCGATCAGTACCGATACGCTGGTGGCGGGCAACCATTTCCTGACTGATATCGATCCTGCCGATCTGGCCTGGAAAGCGCTGGCGGTTAACTTAAGCGATCTGGCGGCGATGGGGGCCGATCCGGCCTGGCTGACGCTGGCCCTGACGCTGCCGGACGTTGACGAAGCGTGGCTGGAAGCGTTTAGCGACAGCCTGTTTGACCTGCTGAATTACTACGATATGCAGCTGATTGGCGGCGACACCACGCGTGGGCCGCTGTCGATGACGCTGGGTATTCATGGCTATGTGCCCGTGGGACGCGCGCTCAAGCGTTCCGGGGCAAAACCTGGCGACAGGATTTACATCACCGGCACGCCGGGGGACAGCGCCGCTGGGCTGGCGATTTTACAGCATCGCTTACAGGTGGCGGATGCGAAAGACGCAGACTACTTGATTAAGCGGCACCTGCGCCCGACGCCGCGTATTTTGCAGGGGCAAGCTCTGCGCGACCTGGCGAATGCGGCGATCGATCTTTCCGATGGCCTGATTTCTGATTTGCGGCATATCGTTAACGCCAGCGGCTGTGGTGCGCGGGTGGATGTGGATGCGCTGCGGTATTCTGAGGCGGTTACCCGTCATGTTGATCCCGGGCAGGCGCTGCGCTGGGCGCTTTCCGGCGGTGAAGATTATGAATTATGCTTCACTGTACCGGAGTTGAACCGTGGCGCGCTGGATGTGGCGCTGGGGAATCTTGGCGTACCGTTTACCTGCATCGGACAAATGAGTGCGGATGTGGAAGGCATCAGCTTCATGCGTGACGGAAAGCCTGTCACTTTTGACTGGAAAGGATATGACCATTTTGCCACGCCATAAAGATGTTGCCAAAAGTCGGCTGAGCCTGCGTAACCCGTGGCACTTGCTGGCTACCGGGTTTGGCAGCGGCCTCAGCCCGATTATTCCGGGAACAATGGGGTCGTTAGCGGCGATCCCATTCTGGTATCTGATGACATTTCTGCCCTGGCAGCTCTACTCGCTGGTGGTGATGTTGGGGATCTGTATTGGCGTTTATCTTTGCCACCGAACGGCGAAGGATATGGGCGTTCACGATCACGGTAGCATTGTCTGGGATGAGTTTATCGGGATGTGGATCACCCTGATGGCGATCCCTACGATGGACTGGCAGTGGGTTGCCGCCGGATTTGTGATTTTCCGTATTCTGGATATGTGGAAACCCTGGCCGATTCGCTGGTTCGACCGTAACGTACACGGCGGAATGGGAATAATGGTTGACGATATCGTCGCAGGGGTTATTTCCGCCGGTCTGCTTTATTTCATTGGGCACCATTGGCCCATCGGGTTGTTTTAAACCTGTAGGCCCGATAAGCGTAGCGCCATCGGGCGTGGTATGGCCGGATGGCGGCATACATGCCTTATCCGGCCTACATGCTCATCGGGCAATATTATTTAAACCCGACCACCGGGTGCTGTTTATATGGCGTTTCCAGCTCGGCAATCTGCTCTGGCTTCAACGTCAAATCCACCGCGCCGAGCAACTCATCCAGCTGTTCTTCCCGCGATGTACCGATAATCGGCGCAGCGATGCCTGGTTTACTCAATAGCCATGCCAGCGCCACCTGCGCACGCGTTGCGCCAAGATCCTCACTGACGCCCGTCAGACGCTCTGCAATCCGTGCGTCATTCTCATCGCTCTCGCTGTACAGCGTCTTGCCGAACTCATCGGATACCGAACGTGCGGTGGTTTCTCCCCACGGGCGCGTCAGTCGTCCTCGTGCCAGCGGGCTCCACGGAATCACCGCGATCCCTTCGTGATAGCACAGTGGCAGCATTTCGCGCTCTTCTTCGCGATAGATGAGATTGTAATGATCCTGCATACTGACAAACTGCGCCCAGCCGTGCTGTTTTTGCAGCGCCAGCGCCTGGGCAAACTGCGCGGCGTGCATGGAGGAGGCGCCGATATAGCGCGCCTTACCGGCCTTCACCACATCATTCAGCGCTTCCAGCGTCTCTTCTATCGGCGTGTTGTAATCCCAGCGGTGAATTTGCAGGATATCCACATAGTCCATACCCAGACGTTTCAGGCTGTCATCAATGGAACGCAGGATTTGCGCGCGGGATAATCCTTCTGGCAGGTCGCCGACGCGATGAAAAACTTTGGTGGCGACCACCACTTCTTCGCGGCGGGCGAAATCACGCAGCGCGCGACCCACAATCTCTTCGCTGCTGCCTGCGGAATAGCTATTGGCGGTATCAAAAAAGTTAATACCGCCTTCAAGCGCGCGCTTAATGATGGGGCGGCTGCTTTCTTCCGGTAGCGTCCAGGCGTGATTGCCGCGATCCGGTTCACCGAACGTCATGCAGCCCAGACAAAGGCGAGAAACCCGTAGATCTGTTTTTCCTAAGGTGTTGTATTGCATTGTTCCGCTCCTGTTATACCCGTTATTGATTAAGCATAGCAGGAGCGAGGAGGGGATTATGCCAGCCAGTCCTTGATTTTGGCCTCAATTCCGGCGGCATCCAGACCGAGTTCCGCGCGAGCCTCGTCCTGTGTACCCTGCGGGATAAAGAAGTCCGGCAGGCCGATATTCAGTACCGGAACGACTTTACGATGCGCCATCAGCACTTCGTTTACGCCGCTGCCCGCGCCGCCCATAATGGCGTTCTCTTCAAGCGTGATCAGCACTTCGTGACGTTCAGCCATCTCCAGAATCAACGTTTCATCCAGCGGCTTCACAAAGCGCATATCGACTAAGGTCGCGTTCAGGGATTCGGCGACTTTTGCCGCTTCCGGCAGTAGCGTACCAAAGTTCAGAATTGCCAGTTTTTCACCCTGACGTTTGACGAGTCCTTTGCCGATCGGCAGTTTTTCCAGCGGCGTCAGTTCCACGCCAACGGCGTTGCCACGCGGATAACGCACTGCCGTTGGGCCATTGTTATAGTGATAGCCGGTGTACAGCATTTGGCGGCACTCGTTTTCATCGCTCGGCGTCATAATGATCATTTCCGGGATGCAGCGCAGGTAAGAAAGATCGAACGCGCCCTGGTGCGTCTGCCCGTCAGCGCCGACGATACCGGCGCGGTCGATAGCAAACATCACCGGCAGTTTTTGGATCGCGACGTCATGCAGCACCTGATCGTAGGCGCGTTGTAGGAAGGTGGAGTAGATCGCCACGATCGGCTTATAACCACCGATTGCCAGACCGGCGGCAAAGGTCACAGCATGCTGCTCGGCAATCGCCACGTCAAAGTAGCGGTCGGGGAATTTACGTGAAAACTCCACCATGCCGGAACCTTCGCGCATTGCCGGGGTGATCGCCATCAGCTTGCTGTCTTTGGCGGCGGTTTCGCACAGCCAGTCGCCAAAGATCTTTGAATAGCTCGGCAGGCCGCCGCTGCTTTTTGGCAGGCAGCCGCTGGACGGATCGAATTTTGGCACCGCGTGGAAGGTGATCGGATCTTTTTCCGCCGGTTCATAGCCACGACCTTTTTTGGTCATGATATGCAGGAACTGCGGGCCTTTCAGATCGCGCATGTTCTTCAGCGTGGTAATCAGCCCCAGCACGTCGTGACCATCGACCGGGCCGATATAGTTAAAGCCCAGCTCTTCAAACAGCGTGCCTGGCACGACCATGCCTTTGATATGTTCTTCGGTACGTTTGAGTAGCTCTTTGATTGGCGGCACGCCGGAGAACACTTTCTTCCCGCCTTCACGCAGGGACGAGTAGAGCTTGCCGGAAAGCAGCTGCGCCAGGTGGTTGTTCAGCGCGCCGACGTTTTCCGAGATCGACATTTCGTTGTCGTTGAGAATGACCAGCATGTCCGGCTTGATATCGCCCGCGTGGTTCATCGCTTCAAACGCCATCCCGGCGGTGATCGCCCCGTCGCCAATGACGCAAACGGTGCGACGGTCTTTGCCTTCTTTTTCTGCGGCGACCGCAATGCCAATGCCTGCGCTAATGGAGGTAGAGGAGTGGCCGACGCTCAGTACGTCGTATTCGCTTTCACCGCGCCACGGGAAGGGGTGCAAACCGCCTTTCTGGCGAATGGTGCCTATTTTATCCCGACGCCCGGTGAGAATTTTGTGCGGATAAGCCTGATGCCCCACGTCCCAGATTAACTGGTCAAACGGGGTGTTATAGACATAGTGCAGCGCCACGGTGAGCTCCACCGTGCCCAGCCCGGAGGCGAAATGTCCGCTGGAACGACTGACGCTGTCGAGTAAATAGCGGCGCAGTTCGTCGCAGAGTTTCGGCAGACTCTCTTTTGGTAGCAGGCGTAACTCCGAAGTGGAGTCGACCAGTGCCAGGGTCGGGTATTTGGCTATATCAAAACTCATCAGAGGCCTATTAAGTAAGACTTGTTGTTTGTTTATTTATCACGCTGGATTATGTAGTCCGCTAGCGCTTCCAGTGCCGAGGTATCGAGTGAGAGGTCTGCCAGCTGCGTTAACGACTGACGGGCGTCTTCGATCAGATCCCGGGCTTTATTCCGGGCTTGCTCAAGGCCCAGAAGTGCAGGGTAGGTACTTTTGCCAAGTTGCTGGTCAGCACCCTGACGTTTACCCAACGTTGCAGTATCGCCCACCACATCCAGAATGTCATCCTGGACCTGGAAGGCAAGGCCGATACTTTCTGCGTACTTATCGAGTATCGGCAAGGCGTTTCGTCCGTTTTCTCCGGCACTTAGCGCGCCAAGACGAACCGCAGCGCGAATCAGCGCGCCCGTTTTATGACGATGGATACGCTCCAGCGCCTCCAGCGGCACCTGTTTCCCTTCGGCATCAAGATCCAACGCCTGGCCACCGCACATTCCGGCGATGCCGCTGGCGTTCGCCAGTTCAGAAATCATAGCAATGCGGTCGCGGTCGGCCACTTCCGGCATCGGGGCATCGCTAATGATAGAAAACGCCAGCGTTTGCAGGGCATCTCCGGCCAGAATGGCATTCGCTTCGCCAAATTTGACGTGGCAGGTCGGCAGACCGCGACGCAGGTCGTCGTCGTCCATCGCGGGTAAATCGTCATGAATCAACGAATAAGCGTGAATGCACTCAACGGCGGCTGCCGGGGCATCCAGCGTGGACAGGCTTACGCCAAACATCCTGCCCGTTGCGTAAACCAGGAACGGGCGCAGACGTTTACCGCCTAATAATGCGCCATACTGCATGGTTTCGACCACGGGAGTGTTCTGAAAGGGCAGTGGTGCGATAAAACGGCTCAGCGCCTGGTTGGCCTGCTCGACGCAGGCCTGTAGCTGCTGCGAAAAATCCATTTACTCATTATCCGGTGTAAAAGGCTCAGGAGATGCATCTTCATTGTCAGACAGCAGAATCTGCACACGCTGTTCGGCCTGTTGCAACTTTGCCTGCCCCTGACGCGCCAGCTGCACGCCACGTTCAAATTCGTTCAGCGCCTCTTCCAGCGGCAGGTCGCCGCTTTCCAGACGGGTAACAATCTGTTCCAGCTCGCTCAGCGCTGTTTCAAAGCTGGCGGGCGCCTCATTTTTCTTCGGCATAATGAATATCTGACTCTCAATATTTTCAGCTCTGATATGGTAACGGACTCAGAGCAATTATCAAATAACGCGCAATGTGCACAGGACGACCATGATGGTGGTATACTTCCGCGCCTGGATGCAGCTCCATGTATGGGCTGCTGTACTCTTTTCTCCACGACAAGCCTTGATGCTTGCTTAAGAACCATTGCCGCCATGAAGTTTATCATTAAATTGTTCCCGGAAATCACTATCAAAAGCCAATCTGTGCGTTTGCGCTTTATAAAAATTCTGACCGGGAACATCCGTAACGTGTTAAAGCACTACGATGAGACCCTCGCCGTTGTTCGCCACTGGGATAACATTGAAGTTCGCGCCAAAGATGAAAATCAACGCCTGGCGATTCGCGACGCGCTGACCCGTATTCCGGGCATCCACCATATTCTCGAAGTCGAAGATGTGCCGTTCACTGATATGCACGATATCTTTGAGAAAGCGCTGGTGCAGTATCGCGATCGGCTTGAGGGCAAAACCTTCTGTGTGCGCGTTAAACGTCGTGGTAAGCATGAGTTTAGCTCCATTGAGGTGGAACGTTACGTCGGCGGCGGTTTAAATCAGCATATTGAATCGGCGCGCGTGAAGCTGACCAACCCGGATGTGACGGTACACCTGGAAGTGGAAGACGATCGTCTGCTGCTGATTAAAGGCCGTTACGAAGGTATCGGCGGTTTCCCGATCGGCACCCAGGAAGATGTCCTGTCGCTGATCTCCGGCGGTTTTGACTCCGGCGTTTCCAGCTATATGCTGATGCGTCGCGGCTGCCGCGTACACTACTGCTTCTTTAACCTCGGCGGCGCGGCGCATGAAATCGGCGTTCGTCAGGTGGCGCATTACCTGTGGAACCGCTTTGGCAGTTCGCATCGCGTGCGTTTTGTCGCCATCAACTTTGAACCGGTGGTCGGCGAGATCCTCGAAAAAGTCGATGACGGTCAGATGGGCGTGGTGCTGAAGCGCATGATGGTGCGCGCGGCGTCGAAAGTGGCGGAGCGCTACGGCGTACAGGCGCTGGTGACGGGTGAAGCGCTGGGGCAGGTTTCCAGCCAGACGCTGACTAACCTGCGTCTTATCGACAACGTTTCCGATACGCTGATCCTGCGCCCGCTGATCTCTTATGACAAAGAGCACATCATCAACCTGGCGCGCCAGATTGGTACGGAAGATTTTGCCCGCACGATGCCGGAATACTGCGGCGTTATTTCGAAAAGCCCGACGGTGAAAGCGATCAAGGCGAAGATTGAAGCGGAAGAAGAGCACTTCGACTTTAGCATTCTCGATAAAGTGGTTGAGGAAGCGAGCAATGTCGATATTCGCGAAATCGCCCAGCAGACCGGGCAGGACGTGGTGGAAGTGGAAACCGTCAGCGGCTTTGGCCCGAACGACGTGATTCTGGATATTCGCTCCGTTGATGAGCAGGATGACAAACCGCTGAAAATCGAAGGCGTGGATGTGGTTTCTCTGCCGTTCTACAAGCTGAGCACGAAGTTTGGCGATCTTGACCAGAGCAAAACCTGGCTGCTGTGGTGTGAGCGCGGCGTGATGAGCCGTTTGCAGGCGCTCTATCTGCGTGAGCAGGGCTTCCAGAATGTGAAGGTGTATCGTCCGTAATTGTTAGCATGATTGCAGGCCTGATATGCATCGCGCTATCAGGCGCAACGTATTGCCGGATGACGGCGTAACCGCTTTATCCGGCCTACGCACCGCCATCCGGCGCTATTCGTAGTAATTATAAATTCCTGCCGCCATCACCAGCTGTGACGCCACTTCATGGGCTTTTTCGCGGCCAACCAGCAGATCGATAATTTTCAGTCCGAAGTCAATCGACGTCCCTGGCGCCTGGCTGGTCAGCAGCTTCACGCGCGGGTCCCACACCACACGTTTATCCTGCCACTGTTCGGCGGGAATGTTGTCTTTCAACGCCGGGAAGCCGGTCATATTGCCGATGGGAAAGATATCGTGCGGAACGAGAACCGTGGCGGCCGCTGCGCAAATCGCGGCGACAATACGCCCGGAACGGTGGAACTGCTTAACGGTTTCGACCAGCAACGGGCTGTCGCGAAAACACTCCGCGCCCTTAATGCCGCCAGGCAATACAATGATGTCGTAATCGCCGTCGGCCACCTCGACCAGCGGCGCATCCGCCAGCAGTTTTACGCCACGCGAACAGACAATGGTGAGATTTCCGTCGCTGGCGACGCTCGCGGTCGTGACCTGAATACCGCCACGAACCAGCAGATCGATAGTGGTGACCGCTTCGGTCTCTTCACTACCAGGGGCGAGGCATACCAGTGCCGATGCGCTCATACTCACTCTCCTTTCGCTTTACCATTTCAAACAGACGGGCATTTTCCGGGACGGCGATGCCATGCGCGCGGGCGCGTTTTAACAAATAACCCGTAATATAGTCGATCTCGGTATGACGCAGGGCACGCATGTCCTGCAACATAGACGAGATATTTTCTGCCGTACTCTCAATCACTTGATCGACATAATAACGTAAATCGTCCGCCGACGTATGGTGTCCTTCGCGCTCGATAACCGCAGCGACCTCCTGACATATCGCCATTACCGCTTCCGGGTGGTGGCGTAATTCGCCGTTGGGGCAGTCCCATAGCGCGGTAAGGGGATTAATCACACAGTTTACCGCCAGTTTGCGCCACATCTCTGCGCGAATGTTGTTGTGCCAGGCGACGTCAGGCAGCACGCCCTGCAAAATATCGGCCAGATAGCTGTAGTCCCCGTCCTGCTCACGCGCCGGGCCAATATGGGTAGTGCCGTTGGCGACATGAATGATGACATTCCCGTCGCGTCTGGCGGCATGCGTCGTGGTGCCCATCAGTAACGGCTGCGGGATGTTTTGCAACTCTTCGATTGTGCCCATCCCGTTGTGAATCAGCAGGATCGGCGTGGTTTCAGGCAGAGTGGCGACCAGACCTCTTACGGCATCGTAGACCTGCCAGGCTTTCAGCGTGACCAGCAGCAGATCGCTGTTGGCCAGAAAATCAGGATCGTTCGCCGTCAGGGATTCGTTAAATATTGAACCGTCCGTCTCTATCAGATTCACGCTGCAATAGGGTTGCGGTACGCGCAGCCAACCCTGTACTTCATGTCCATGTTTGCACAGCGCTGTAAGCCAAAGTTGCCCTAAGGCTCCGCATCCCAGTACGGTAATTTTCATTGTTCCTCCTCACCTGCAACAGCGCCAGGTGTTATGGCCTAAGTATAGCGCCATCAGCTAAGCTTCTCGTTATGTCTCGTTACGGGTATTATGCTTCGCATCAAAAACGAAGGGAGAGGAAAAGATGCCATCTTTCGATATTGTCTCTGAAGTCGATCTTCAGGAAGCGCGTAACGCAGTAGATAATGCGACTCGCGAAGTTGAATCACGCTTTGATTTTCGTGGCGTTGAGGCCACGTTTGAATTAAACGACGCGAACAAAACCATCAAAGTACTGAGCGAATCGGATTTCCAGGTGAATCAGCTGCTGGATATTCTGCGCGCGAAGCTGCTCAAGCGCGGCATTGAAGGCAGTTCGCTGGATGTGCCGGAAGCATTTGTCCACAGCGGTAAAACCTGGTTTGTGGAAGCGAAGCTGAAGCAGGGCATTGAAAGCGCGGTTCAGAAGAAGATCGTGAAGCTGATTAAAGACAGCAAGCTGAAAGTGCAGGCGCAAATTCAGGGGGAGGAGATCCGTGTGACCGGAAAATCCCGTGACGATCTGCAATCCGTCATGGCGCTGGTGCGCGGCGGGGATTTGGGACAGCCGTTCCAGTTCAAAAACTTCCGCGATTAAGTTGTGATGCCTGATGGCGCTGCGCTTATCCGGCCTACGGACAATGCGGTCTTGTAGGCCGGATAAGGCGGTAGCCGCCATCCGGCACTTCTCACGCCAGCCTGATCGCCTGCTCAACCTCAAAACGGTTGGTCACTTTGCTGTCGATCTTCACATAGGCGGAATGCTCTTTCTCTGCGATCAACACCTCACTCACACCTTCAGTCGCCAGCAAACGCTGTTTCAGCGCGTTATCGGCGGCAATCTCCGGCGGAATTTCCACGCGTAAGCTGCTGACATACGGCGGTTCTTTCATCGTACTTGCTACCGCCAGCCAGACGACGGTCAACAATGCGCCAGCCAGAAATACCGCCTGACCGCCGAACAGACCATTCACCCAGCCGCCCAGCGAGCCGCCAATCGCGACGCCGAGGAACTGGCTGGTGGAGTAAACGCCCATCGCGGTGCCCTTATAACCAGCAGGAGACTCTTTGCTGATCAGCGAGGGGAGGAGGGCTTCCATCAGGTTAAAAGCGAGGAAGAACAGCTGTACCCCGGCAATTAACCCCCAGAAGTGCACGCCTGCGCCCCACAGCACGACTTCGGCAATCAGTATCAACGCGACGCACAGCAGAAAGACCCGCTTCATCCGGCGTTTGACTTCGGCGTAGATAATGAACGGGACTACGGAGCCAAATGAGATCAGCATTGTGACCAGATAAATCTTCCAGTGCTCGGCGGCGGGGAAACCGGCAGCGGCAAGCTGGCCGGGGAGGGCGACGAAGGTCGACATCAGCAGAATATGCAGACACATGATGCCGAAGTTAAGCTTCAACAGCTTAGGTTCGGCCAGCACTTTGCTGAAACTGCCTTTCACCATGCCGGATTCACGGTTCAATACGTGGGTTGTGCTGTTGGGGACAACCCAAACGGTCAGGGCAATGCCGAGCGCGGCGAGTGCGGCAATCATCCAGAACAGGGCGTTCAGCCCCAGTTTGTGGGTGACGATCGGCCCAAGCACCATCGCAATAGCGAAGGTAATACCAAAACTGACGCCGATAAACGCCATCGCTTTGGTTCGGTTTTGCTCGCGGGTTAAGTCAGACAGCAGCGCCATGACGGCGGCGGCGATTGCGCCGGAGCCTTGCAGCGCGCGGCCAAGAATAATCCCCCAGATGGAGTCAGACAGCGCGGCGATCACGCTACCCAGCACGAACACGGCCAGACCGCCGATAATCAACGGCTTACGCCCGACGCGGTCTGAGAGTAACCCAAAGGGGATCTGGAAAACGGCTTGCGCCAGGCCGTAAATACCGATAGCAATGCCGATCAAGGCTTCGCTGGCGCCCTGAAGCGCCATACCATAGGTGGTCAGAACCGGCAGGACCATAAACATGCCAAGCATGCGCAAAGAAAATACAGTCCCTAAACCCCAGGTGGCGCGCAACTCACCCGGCGTCATTTTGTAATCGTTCATTCCCACCTCTGTATAAAATCCGCGACTAGTGTAAAGCGGTAAACGGGTGGGGTAAATACGTGCTTAATGAACAAATGTTGCGTTTGTGAGGGGGATTTTATCAGGCAATAAAATGCCGGATGGCAACGCGAAAGCGTTTTATCCGGCCTACTTGCTGAGCGCGTTGCGTAATGCCCGATGGCGCTGTGCGGTTTCCGTAGGCCGGATAAGGCGTAAGCCTCCATCCGGCAGAAGATTTGTTGCGGGGCGGGTGTTACCAGACCGAAGCCAGCAGGCTGTGCGAGTCCGGCACCATAAAGTCGACGGACATCATCACGCTTAACGCAGTGATGGCGATGATGGAAAAGCCGAACAGCTTACGCGCCCAGACTTTGTCATCTTCCACTTTGTAACCGCGCAGGGCCATACCGAGCCACCAGACGCTCACGGCTGCCGCGACCACCAGATATTTGTATCCGGCATAGCCACCCAGGGAGAGCATCAGCGTCGCAACGGCAAAGGCGATGATGTACAGCGTGATATGGTTCTTCGCCACCGAGATGCCTTTCACCACCGGCAGAACCGGAATGTTGGCAGCCTGATAATCCTTGAAGCGGAAAATCGCGATGGCGTAAGAGTGCGGCATCTGCCACAGGCTAAAGATCGCCAGCAGAATCAGCGCGCCGCTGTCGAACTCGCCCGTTACGGCGCAGTAGCCAATCACCGGCGGCGCAGCGCCGGAGAGAGAACCAATCAGCGTGCCGTAAACGGAGTGGCGTTTCATGTACAGACTATAAATGCCGACATACACCACGAAGCCCATCACCCCCAGCCAGCAGGCCAGAGGATTCGCGCCAAACCACAGCAGCATAAAGCCAGCAATACCCAGCAAGGTGGCGTACACCAGCGAGACAGCAGGAGAAATCAGGCCTTTGACCAGCACCCGATTCTTGGTCCTTTCCATCTTCCTGTCGATATCCCTGTCGATGTAGTTGTTAAATACACAACCCGACGCCACAACCAGTGACACCCCGACCAGCGTATAGATAAACAGGGGATAGTCGATGCTGCCTTTAGAAGCCAGCAGGAATCCCCCAATCACCGAGATCAGGTTGCCAAAGATGATGCCTGGTTTCGTTACTTGCAGGTATTGCTTAAACATCATAACCGCCGCTCTTAGTGCATCATCATATTGTAGTTCAGGTTCCACATAATCCAGATGGAGCCCACCACCAGAATGGCAATGATCAGCACGGTAAAGACAAAGGCCGTCATGTTCCAGCCTTCGTCAGATTTCGTATTCATGTGCAGGAAGCACACCAGATGCACCAGAATCTGCACCACTGCCATCGCCAGGATAGTCCCCAGAATCACGGCCGGGGAACCTGTACCCGTCATCACCATCCAGAACGGAATGACCGTCAGGATGATCGACAGAATAAAACCTGTCATGTAGGTTTTTACGCTGCCGTGGGACGCGCCGCTGTGATCGGTAGAATGACTCATTACATCGCCCCCATCAGATAAACAACAGTGAACACACAGATCCACACCACATCCAGGAAGTGCCAGAACAGGCTCAGGCACATGATGCGGGTACGGTTAGTGCTGGTCAGGCCGCGACGGGCGATCTGCACCATCAGCACCGCCATCCAGATAAGACCGGAGGTGACGTGCAGGCCGTGCGTACCGACCAGCGCGAAGAACGCAGACAGGAAGCCGCTGCGATCCGGGCCCATGCCTTCAACAATCAGGTGATGGAATTCGTAGATTTCCATCCCGATAAATCCGGCACCGAACAAGAAGGTCAACGCCAGCCAGGAGACAACCTGGCTCTTGTTGTTCTTGTGCATGGCGATAGCCGCCATGCCGTAGGTGATGGAGCTGAACAACAGCAGGAAAGTTTCAACCAGAACGAACGGCAGTTCAAAAATGTCCTTACCTGTCGGGCCGCCTGCGGTGCCGTTCACCAGAACGGCATAGGTTGCGAACAGAATAGAGAACAGAATGCAGTCGCTCATCAGGTAGATCCAAAATCCGAAGATTTTGGTCTGGCCTGCATCGTGGTGCCCGTGTTCGTGCGCGTGGGCAGTCGCGTGCGTTTGCGCTAAAGTATCAGTTGCCATTTTTCAGCCCTGCCTTAGAAATCTCATCGAAATGCTGGTTTTCCAGTTTTTCGACTTCCGGGACTGGTACGTAGTAGTCCACGTCCTCGTCAAAGCTCTTAACAATCCAGCTGATGATCATGCCTGCGAAGCTTGCAATCGCCAGCCACCAGATATGCCAGATCATGGCGAAACCAAAAATAGTGGAGAAGGCGGCGATAACGATGCCCGCACCGCTGTTTTTCGGCATATGAATTTCTTCATAATGCGCAGGCTGTTTGTACGCTTCGCCTTTTTCTTTCATTTCCCAGAAGGCATCACGCTCGTGAACGTGCGGCACAACGGCAAAGTTATAGAACGGAGGCGGAGAAGAGGTTGCCCACTCCAGCGTACGCGCCCCCCACGGGTCGCCGGTCAGGTCGCGGTTCTGCTCGCGGTCGCGAATAGAAACGAAGATCTGAATCAGCTGGCACAGGATGCCCAGTGCAATCAGCGCGGCGCCACAGGCGGCAATCAGCAGCATTGGATGGAACTGCGGGTCAATCTGCTGGCTGAGACGACGGGTCATCCCCATGAAGCCCAGCACGTACAGCGGCATAAACGCAACGAAGAAGCCGATGATCCAGAACCAGAATGCGCGTTTACCCCAGGTCTCGTTCAGCGTGAAGCCGAACGCTTTCGGCCACCAGTAGGTCATACCGGCGAAGCACCCGAAGACCACACCGCCGATGATAACGTTATGGAAGTGCGCAATCAGGAACAGACTGTTGTGCAGAACGAAGTCCGCGCCCGGAACCGCCAGCAGAACGCCAGTCATACCGCCGACCGAGAAGGTCACGATAAAGCCGATCGTCCACAGCATCGCTGAGTGGAAGACGATACGCCCCTGGTACATGGTGAACAGCCAGTTGAAGATCTTAACCCCGGTCGGGATTGCGATAATCATCGTGGTAATACCGAAGAAGGCGTTTACGTTCGCGCCCGCACCCATGGTGAAGAAGTGGTGCAGCCAAACGATGAACGACAGAACGGTGATACACACGGTCGCCCAAACCAGCGAGGTGTAACCAAACAGGCGTTTACGCGAGAAGGTTGCGGCGATTTCGGAGAACACCCCGAAGACCGGCAGAACCAGGATGTACACTTCCGGGTGGCCCCAGGCCCAAATCAGGTTGATGTACATCATCATGTTGCCGCCCATATCGTTGGTAAAGAAATGGGTGCCCAGATAGCGATCCAGGGTCAGCAGCGCGATGGTGACAGTCAGAATTGGGAAGGAGGCGATAATCAGGATGTTCGCGCACAGCGATGCCCAGGTAAATACCGGCATCTTGAACATGGTCATGCCCGGCGCACGCATCTTCAGAATCGTCACGAAGAAGTTGATACCGGTCAGCGTCGTACCGATACCGGATAGCTGGAGACTCCAGATCCAGTAATCGACCCCGACACTCGGACTGTACTCTATTCCCGAGAGCGGCGGATAAGCCAGCCAGCCGGTCTGCGCGAACTCACCAACGCCCAGAGACAGGTTAACCAGGATAACGCCGACAACGGTGAACCAGAAGCTCAGGTTGTTCAGGAACGGGAACGCAACGTCACGCGCGCCGATCTGCAACGGAACCACCAGGTTCATCAGACCGATAACGAATGGCATTGCCACGAAGAAGATCATGATCACGCCGTGAGCGGTGAAGATCTGATCGTAGTGATGCGGCGGCAGGAAGCCCGCTTCACCCGCAGAAGCCAGCGCCTGCTGGCTACGCATCATGATGGCGTCGGCAAAGCCGCGTATCAACATAACAATTGCGACGATGACATACATGATGCCAAGACGCTTGTGGTCAACCGAAGTAAGCCACTCTTTCCATAGGTAGGTCCACTTACCGAAGTAAGTGATCAAGGCTAAAAGCGCCAGACCCCCGACGATAATGGCAGCGATCGTAACCATGACGATAGGTTCATGGAACGGGACTGCATCCAGTGTCAATTTTCCGAACATCGTTTTCTTCCTCGGCCCCTTAGTGAGCGGATTCCGCGTGGCTCATGTCCATGCCTTCCATGCCTTCATGCGAGCTGTGCTCACCTTCCGGTTGGGTCATGTCCATGCTCTTACCGTGAGCCATAAATTTGTTAATGACGTCTTTAAACAAATCCGGTTTCACGTTGGAGAAATATTCCACCTGGTTGTATTCGCTTGGCGCAGCCACTTTCTCGAACGCAGCCATGTCGCTCATGGTGTTCGGTGACTGTTTAGCTTTAGCAACCCACTGGTCGAATGTGGCGCGGTCCGGCGTGGCGATAGCTTTGAACTTCATACCGGAGAAACCAGGGCCGCTATAGCTTGCGGAAATACCATCATAGGTACCGGCTTCGTTGGCGATCAGATGCAGTCGAGTCTGCATACCGGCCATGGCATAAATCTGGCTACCCAGACGCGGGATAAAGAAGGAGTTCATCACGGAGTTGGAGGTCACTTTGAAATAAACCGGAGTGTTCGCCGGGAAGGCGATTTCATTCACGGTTGCAATGCCCTGTTCCGGGTAGATGAAGAACCATTTCCAGTCCATGGAAACCACTTCGATGGTAATGGGCTTCTCGTCATGCGCCAGCGGCTTGCTTGGCTCAAGAGCGTGAGTGGTTTTCCAGGTAAGTACAGCAAGGAAAATGATGATCAGAATCGGCACCGTCCAGACCACAGCTTCCACTTTATTGGAGTGTGACCAGTTCGGGCTGTACTTCGCATCTTTATTGCTCGCACGGTACTTCCAGGCGAAACCAACAGCCATCAAGATGGCGGGAATCACGACAATCAACATCAGGCCAAAAGCCGTCAGTATCAGTGAACGTTGTTCCAGTCCAATCTGTCCTTTGGGGTCAAGAAGTGCAGAATTACAGCCACTGAGTAATGCAGTGCCTGCAATTAATGACAACCATCCCAAACTTTTATTGTATTTCCTGAGTCTCATTTAACGACCTCAATTCCACGGGACCTGGTGGCGTTTAAAGTGTGTGGGCATTTTACGGGAAGGTTACATTACTGTAAACATGATTGGATCTGTGTTACTGGGTTCTGCCGGGCATGTCACATATGTTGCAGGATATGTCGCGTTGACTTTAAGAACCTGTTGCAACATCACGTTATAACGAAAGAGGGCAGGAAGGCAGGACTTGCAGGGTAATTGGTATAACCAATGCAAAATTAAAACAATTGTTTAACAATTAATTATCAACAAAGAGACAAGTGAAAAACAAAAAATAAAACTATATTGGCTGAATCGAGTAAGGAAAATAAAATCTATAAAAGGCGTCAATAATTTCCAGATGCTATTGCGCACAAAACAACAAATATTATTTTTCGCAACTGCTGCTTATTTAGCCGTTATAATTTCGCTCTGTTATTACAACGGCAAATAACGTTGCCCGCTTACACAAGACGTGTTTTGCGTAGCGCCAGATAATCCAGTACCCCGCCGAACAAAATGCCGCATATCGCCACCATGACCCCCGCCTCAAGCAGTTCGGGCAGGAAGGAGAAGCGAGTGTAGTCCACGGCGTTCATCGTCAGCAGCAACAGCCATACCGCCAGCAGGCCGCAACCGATCATTAGCGTCAGCAGCGCCAAACCATACGCCCCGCGAAATTCCGTACGGGGGATGAAGCTTTCGCTTTCCCAACTGTGTTCAAGGGTTTGACGACAAACCAGCAGAAGCAGAAGGCCAGGCACGGCCGCTGCGACGGAGAAGAGATAAAACGTGGGCCAGCCATGCGCTTCGACAAACCATCCGGCAACGGGGCCGACATACACGCGTCCCACCGCAGAGAGCGCGGAGAGCAGGGCAAACTGGGTGGCGGAAAACGATTTGTTGCACAGCGTCATTAACAATGCGACAAAGGCCGCTGTTCCCATTCCGCCGCACAGGTTCTCGAAGAAGACCGCTGCGGCCATGCTGAACATATGCTTGTCCGTCACGGAAAGCAGCCAGTAACCGGCGTTGGAAACGCCTTGCAAAATGCCGAAAATCAGCAGCGCGCGGAAAAGGGAAAGGCGCTGCATCAGGATGCCGCCGTACAGCGCGCCGACAATCGTCGCCAGCAGTCCCAGCGTTTTATTGACCACGCCGACTTCACCGGCATCAAAACCAACGCCGCGAATCAAAAAGGTGGTGGTCAGGCTCATGGCGAACGCGTCGCCCAGCTTATACAGTACGATTAACAACAAGATCAGCCAGGCGTTGTTGCGGCCAAAAAAGTCGCGCAGCGGAGCGGCGACCGCCTGTTCCAGCGTTTTAGGCACTGGAATGGAATCTTCAGGTTCAGGGGCCAGGAGCGTGGCGATAATACAGGGCACAAGCAGCGCCGCCATCAGCCAGTACATCCCCTGCCAGCCGAGCCAGCGATCCGCCAGCCACAGCGCCAGACCACCGGAGACCAGCATTCCTAGCCGATAGCCCAGTACGCTAATCGCCGCTCCGGTGCCGCGTTCTTCCGCAGGCAGAACATCCGTTTTCCACGCGTCAAAGACAATGTCCTGAGATGCGGAACAGAAGGCGATGATAACCGCCAGCGCCGCCATCCAGCGCAGCTGCGTGCCGGGTTCCAGAAAACCCATCGCCGCAATGGCGAGCAGCAGCAGAATCTGCGTGGTAATCAGCCAGCCGCGACGACGACCTAAAAAAGGCGGCGTGTAACGGTCCATGACCGGAGACCAGAGGAATTTAAAGACATAGGCCTGGCCCACCAGAGAGAAGAAACCAATGGTTTTGAGATCGATATTCTCAACGGTCATCCAGGCCTGTAGCGTGCCGGAGGTGAGCGCGAGGGGTAAACCTGATGCAAACCCCAGAATCAACAGGATAGCTGAACGCGGTTGCTGAAAAATACGTAAATATTGGTTGGGCATGGGCATCTACAGGCCCGACAAGCGCCGGGCCATCTGGACAGAAATTAACGTGCGTTCTGCTTAATGAATTCGTGAATGCTGGTGTCCTGAGACATATCAGCGATGGTGTCGGTCAGGACGCTGTTAACCGCGTTGGCGATATTCTGGTTGGACGCCTGGAATGCGCCTTCAACAGAGTAGCTCGCACGGTAGTTTTTCGTCATCTTGTTGCCGTTTGCCGCCGTCGCGATGATGGCGATATCCGCTTTGGTGGCGATGTTGTAGCGAACGTTACCCTGAGATACATCGGCATACAGCTGATTTACGATGATTTGCAGGTTAACAGCGCCGTTCGGCCCCACCATATAACCGCGTGCGGTCATCTGTTTTTCCAGCACTTCTTGCAGCAGGAAGCGCAGATCGCGGGAGGCGGTCAGAGTAACCAGTTGGTTATTACGCGTAACTTTCGCCAGCGCCTGATCCTGACGCTGGTCGGCGCCGTTGATGCTCACAGTAACGCCCATCAGGCTTGGATCTTGTTGCGGCAGTGTGATTTTCGGCGATACGTCAATGGTTGTCGGCGGTGTTGCGCACCCTGCCAGCATAACCAGAGCAATTAATGGAAAGAGGATTTTCTTTAACATGTTCGGGCTCTCAGTGACTCTTAAGCGTGATAGATAAAAATTCCCGCCATCATAACATTGCCAACGGCGAGGGGAAGTGGTCAACGCATGTAAATTCATCGCGTTGTCTGTTTTCTGACCCTCGGTACACCTTACTTCGGGTTTTCGCAACCAAATGAATGGATAAGTCAGTAAACTTCATACGTTTGAATGAAAATATCAGACGAACGCTAAATTTTTGTTGTCATGATGTAATGTAAACGGTAAAAGCGGCTAGTATTTAAAGGGATGGGTGACATCTCAGCGTTGTCGGAGGAGATATTTCATGATGATACGTGAGCAAATAGAAGAAAAATTAAGGGCAGCGTTCGAACCCGTGTTCCTCGAAGTTGTGGATGAAAGCTATCGTCACAATGTTCCGGCAGGCTCTGAGAGCCACTTTAAGGTTGTGCTGGTCAGCGATCGCTTCACTGGCGAACGTTTTCTTAATCGCCACCGGATGATTTACGGTACGTTAACGGCAGAACTCTCCACAACCGTACATGCGCTGGCCCTGCATACCTATACCATCAAGGAGTGGGAAGGATTGCAGGATACGATCTTCGCATCGCCTCCTTGCCGTGGCGCAGGAAGCATCGCGTAGAAAAACGCATTTGCAACTGTTGGCGCTTTTCCAGTATGTTGCTACAGATTATGTGAAAACGGCCTGCGGGCCGTTTTGTTTTGTCTGAATTTTGAGCGAGATGTACAGTATTCAGACCAAAATTAGCCGGGAATTGTGAAAAAAGCCGCAGCAACGCGCGATAACCGTTCTCGACTCATAAAAGTGATGCCGCTATAATGCGGCGTCTTATTTTTCGGAATGTCTTCGGGATGATTCTGACGACAGGGAATGTGATTGATTATGAGAACATCCCGGTTCCGCGAAGCCAACAACCTGTGCTTGCGGAGTAGAGTTGACCGAGCACTGTGATTTTTTGAGGTAACAAGATGCAAGTTTCAGTTGAAACCACTCAAGGCCTTGGCCGCCGTGTAACGATTACTATCGCTGCTGACAGCATCGAGACCGCTGTGAAAAGCGAGCTGGTCAACGTAGCGAAGAAAGTGCGTATTGACGGCTTCCGCAAGGGCAAAGTACCGATGAATGTTGTTGCTCAGCGTTATGGCGCTTCTGTTCGCCAGGACGTTCTGGGTGACCTGATGAGCCGTAACTTCGTTGACGCGATCATCAAAGAAAAAATCAACCCGGCTGGCGCACCGAACTATGTTCCGGGCGAATACAAACTGGGCGAAGACTTCACCTACGCTGTAGAATTTGAAGTCTACCCGGAAGTTGAACTGACCGGTCTGGAATCCATCGAAGTTGAAAAACCGGTTGTTGAAGTGACCGACGCCGATGTTGACGTGATGCTGGACACCCTGCGTAAACAGCAGGCAACCTGGAAAGACAAAGACGGCGCTGCTGATGCAGAAGACCGTGTAACCATCGACTTCACCGGTTCTGTTGACGGTGAAGAGTTCGAAGGCGGCAAAGCGTCTGACTTCGTACTGGCGATGGGCCAGGGTCGTATGATCCCGGGCTTTGAAGACGGTATCAAAGGTCATAAAGCAGGCGAAGAGTTCACTATCGACGTGACCTTCCCGGAAGAATATCACGCTGAAAACCTGAAAGGTAAAGCCGCTAAATTCGCTATCAACCTGAAGAAAGTTGAAGAGCGCGAGCTGCCGGAACTGACCGAAGAATTCATCAAGCGTTTTGGCGTTGAAGATGGTTCTGTTGCCGGTCTGCGTACTGAAGTGCGTAAAAACATGGAACGCGAGCTGAAAGGCGCTGTGCGTAACCGCGTGAAGTCTCAGGCGATTGAAGGCCTGGTGAAAGCGAACGACATCGACGTTCCATCTGCGCTGATCGACAGCGAAGTTGACGTTCTGCGTCGTCAGGCTGCACAGCGTTTCGGCGGCAACGAGAAACAAGCGCTGGAACTGCCGCGTGAACTGTTCGAAGAACAGGCTAAGCGTCGCGTTGTTGTCGGCCTGCTGCTGGGCGAAGTGATTCGCACTCAGGAGCTGAAAGCTGACGAAGAGCGCGTTAAAGGTCTGATCGAAGAGATGGCTTCTGCGTACGAAGATCCGAAAGAAGTTATCGAGTTCTACAGCAAAAACAAAGAGCTGATGGACAACATGCGTAACGTCGCTCTGGAAGAGCAGGCCGTTGAAGCCGTTCTGGCGAAAGCGAAAGTGACTGAAAAAGCCACTTCCTTCAATGAACTGATGAACCAGCAGGCGTAATTCGTCGCTTAATTAGCACGAAATTCGCACAAGAGCCCGTCACCTCCAGGTGGCGGGCTTTTTTTTGTCACGCATTTTGCATGGAAGAGTGCGAAAACAGCGTTTCAGTGTTAGCGTTACAACAAAAGATTGTTATGCTTGAATTATGGCGATGCCGTACCCATAACAGAGGGACTAGCTGATAATCCGTCCATAAGGTTACAATCGGTACAGCAGGTTTTTTCAATTTTTATCCAGGAGACGGAAATGTCATACAGCGGCGAACGAGATAACTTTGCACCCCATATGGCGCTGGTGCCGATGGTCATTGAACAGACCTCACGTGGTGAGCGCTCTTTTGATATCTATTCTCGTCTACTTAAGGAACGTGTCATTTTTCTGACCGGCCAGGTCGAAGACCATATGGCTAACCTGATTGTGGCGCAGATGCTGTTCCTGGAAGCGGAAAACCCGGAAAAAGATATCTACCTGTACATTAACTCCCCAGGCGGGGTTATTACCGCAGGGATGTCTATCTACGACACCATGCAGTTTATTAAGCCGGACGTTAGCACGATTTGTATGGGCCAGGCGGCTTCTATGGGCGCGTTCCTGCTGACTGCTGGCGCAAAAGGCAAACGTTTCTGCCTGCCTAACTCTCGCGTCATGATTCACCAGCCTCTCGGCGGTTATCAGGGCCAGGCGACAGATATTGAAATTCATGCCCGTGAAATCCTGAAGGTGAAAGGGCGCATGAATGAACTTATGGCGCACCATACGGGTCAGTCTCTTGAGCAGATTGAACGTGATACCGAGCGCGACCGCTTCCTCTCCGCGTCTGAAGCGGTGGAGTACGGTCTGGTCGACTCGATTTTGACCCATCGTAATTGATGCCCAGGGCGCAGGTGTGCCGCTATAATACTATCCAGGGGCGGCACAACGCTGACAAGCGACTTGCGCCTGAGAATGGCATTTGCGTCGTCGTGTGCGGCACAAAGAACAAAGAAGAGGTTTTGACTCATGACAGATAAACGCAAAGATGGCTCGGGCAAATTGTTGTACTGCTCTTTTTGCGGCAAAAGCCAGCATGAAGTGCGCAAGCTGATTGCCGGTCCATCCGTGTATATCTGCGACGAATGTGTTGATCTATGTAACGACATCATTCGCGAAGAGATTAAGGAAGTGGCACCGCACCGTGAACGCAGTGCGCTGCCGACGCCACATGAAATTCGCAACCATCTGGACGATTATGTTATCGGCCAGGAGCAGGCGAAAAAAGTGCTGGCGGTCGCGGTATACAACCACTACAAACGTCTGCGCAACGGCGACACCAGCAATGGCGTTGAGTTGGGCAAAAGTAACATTCTGCTGATCGGGCCGACCGGTTCCGGTAAAACGCTGCTGGCCGAAACGCTGGCGCGTCTGCTGGACGTACCGTTCACCATGGCGGATGCCACCACCCTGACTGAAGCCGGTTATGTGGGCGAAGATGTTGAGAACATCATTCAGAAGCTGTTGCAAAAATGCGATTACGATGTGCAGAAAGCGCAGCGCGGTATTGTCTACATCGATGAAATCGACAAGATTTCCCGTAAGTCTGACAACCCGTCCATTACCCGTGACGTTTCCGGTGAAGGCGTACAGCAGGCGCTGTTGAAACTGATCGAAGGGACGGTTGCCGCCGTTCCGCCGCAGGGAGGACGCAAGCATCCGCAGCAGGAGTTCTTGCAGGTTGATACCTCTAAGATCCTGTTTATCTGCGGCGGCGCGTTCGCCGGTCTGGATAAAGTGATTGCTAACCGTGTTGAAACCGGCTCCGGCATTGGTTTTGGCGCAACGGTTAAAGCGCAATCCGACAAGGCCAGCGAAGGCGAACTGCTGGCGCAGGTTGAGCCGGAAGATCTGATCAAATTTGGTCTGATTCCTGAGTTCATTGGTCGTCTGCCGGTTGTGGCGACGCTGAATGAGCTGAGTGAAGAAGCGCTGATCCAGATCCTGAAAGAGCCGAAAAACGCCCTGACCAAACAGTATCAGGCGCTGTTTAACCTGGAAGGCGTCGATCTGGAATTTCGTGACGAAGCGCTGGATGCTATCGCGAAGAAAGCGATGGCGCGTAAAACCGGCGCCCGTGGTCTGCGTTCCATCGTTGAAGCGGCGCTGCTTGATACCATGTACGATCTGCCTTCTATGGAAGACGTCGAAAAGGTGGTTATTGACGAGTCCGTCATCGGCGGTCAGAGCAAGCCGTTGCTGATTTACGGCAAGCCGGAAGCGCAGCAGGCATCTGGTGAATAATTAACCAACTCATACAATCAGTTAACGAAAAAGGGGGGATTTTATCCCCCCTTTTATTTTTCCGTAAACATGGCGTTGAATGTGTGGGAAACATCCCCATATACTGACATACATGTTAATGGCTGCGTGAAGCACAGTCGCGCAGTCTGATTACCTGGCGGACACTAAACTAAGAGAGAGCTCTATGAATCCTGAGCGTTCTGAACGCATTGAAATCCCCGTATTGCCGTTGCGCGATGTGGTGGTTTATCCGCACATGGTCATACCCTTATTTGTAGGGCGGGAAAAATCTATCCGTTGTCTGGAAGCGGCTATGGACCATGATAAAAAAATCATGCTGGTCGCCCAGAAAGAAGCATCAACGGATGAGCCGGGTGTAAACGATCTTTTCACCGTCGGGACCGTGGCCTCAATTTTGCAAATGCTGAAACTGCCTGACGGTACTGTCAAAGTGCTGGTTGAGGGGTTGCAGCGCGCACGTATTTCTGCGCTGTCAGATAACGGCGAACACTTTTCCGCTAAGGCGGAATACCTTGAATCGCCAGCGATTGATGAGCGCGAGCAGGAAGTGCTGGTGCGCACTGCCATCAGTCAGTTCGAAGGCTACATCAAGCTGAACAAAAAAATCCCACCGGAAGTGCTGACGTCGCTCAATAGCATTGACGATCCTGCGCGTCTGGCGGACACCATCGCTGCCCATATGCCGCTGAAGCTGGCGGATAAGCAGTCCGTGCTGGAGATGTCCGACGTTAACGAACGTCTGGAATATCTGATGGCGATGATGGAATCTGAAATCGATCTGTTGCAGGTTGAGAAGCGTATTCGCAACCGCGTTAAAAAGCAGATGGAGAAATCTCAGCGTGAGTACTATCTGAATGAACAAATGAAAGCCATTCAGAAAGAACTGGGCGAGATGGACGACGCGCCGGATGAAAACGAAGCGCTGAAGCGTAAAATCGACGCGGCGAAAATGCCGAAAGAAGCAAAAGAGAAAGCGGAAGCAGAATTGCAGAAGCTGAAAATGATGTCTCCGATGTCGGCGGAAGCGACGGTTGTACGCGGCTACATCGACTGGATGGTGCAGGTGCCGTGGAACGCGCGTAGCAAGGTCAAAAAAGACCTGCGTCAGGCGCAGGAAATTCTCGACACAGACCATTACGGTCTGGAGCGTGTGAAAGATCGCATCCTTGAATATCTCGCGGTACAAAGCCGTGTAAACAAAATCAAAGGGCCGATCCTGTGTCTGGTTGGGCCACCGGGGGTAGGTAAAACGTCTCTGGGCCAGTCCATCGCCAAGGCGACCGGGCGTAAATATATCCGTATGGCGCTCGGCGGCGTGCGTGATGAAGCAGAAATCCGCGGCCACCGCCGGACATACATCGGCTCTATGCCGGGTAAACTGATCCAGAAAATGGCTAAAGTGGGCGTTAAAAACCCACTGTTCCTGCTCGATGAGATCGACAAAATGTCTTCCGACATGCGTGGCGATCCTGCCTCTGCGCTGCTTGAGGTGCTGGACCCTGAGCAGAACGTGGCGTTCAGCGATCACTACCTGGAAGTGGATTACGATCTCAGCGACGTGATGTTCGTTGCCACCTCCAACTCCATGAACATTCCGGCGCCTCTGCTGGATCGTATGGAAGTGATTCGTCTGTCCGGTTATACCGAAGACGAGAAGCTGAACATTGCTAAACAGCACCTGCTGCCGAAACAGATCGAGCGTAACGCACTGAAGAAAGGTGAGCTGACGGTTGAGGATAGCGCCATTATCGGCATTATCCGTTACTACACCCGTGAAGCGGGCGTGCGTAGCCTGGAGCGTGAAATCTCCAAACTGTGCCGCAAAGCCGTGAAACAGCTGCTGCTGGATAAGTCGCTGAAACACATTGTGATCGATGGCGATAACCTGCATGACTACCTCGGCGTACAGCGCTTTGACTATGGTCGTGCGGACAACGAAAACCGTGTGGGTCAGGTAACGGGTCTGGCATGGACGGAAGTGGGCGGCGACCTGCTGACCATCGAAACCGCCTGTGTGCCGGGTAAAGGCAAACTGACTTACACCGGTTCTCTCGGTGAGGTTATGCAGGAGTCTATTCAGGCTGCGCTGACCGTGGTGCGTGCGCGTGCGGAAAAACTGGGTATTAATCCAGACTTTTACGAAAAACGCGACATCCACGTTCACGTACCGGAAGGGGCGACGCCGAAAGATGGCCCGAGCGCCGGTATTGCGATGTGTACCGCGCTGGTCTCCTGCCTGACGGGTAATCCTGTTCGCGCTGATGTGGCGATGACCGGGGAAATTACCCTGCGAGGCCAGGTACTGCCTATCGGCGGCCTGAAAGAGAAACTGCTGGCGGCGCACCGTGGCGGGATCAAAACCGTGTTAATTCCGTTTGAGAATAAACGCGATCTGGAAGAGATTCCAGACAACGTTATTGCCGATCTGGACATTCATCCGGTGAAACGCATTGAGGAAGTTCTGACTCTTGCGTTGCAAAATGAGCCGTCCGGCATACAGGTTGTCACCGCAAAATAGTGACCTCGCGCAAATAGCGCTAAGAAAAACAGGGCTGGCAGGGCATTTCGTGCTTGCCAGCCTTTTTTTGTATAGCTAATTTAGATGACGGATCGGGCTTGCCATCATTAACGGGTGTTGTAAGGGCATGGCAGGCCTGATATAACTGCTGCGCGGTCGCACTTTGAAGGATTCCGGTGCGATATAAATTATAAAAGAGGAAGAGAAGAGTGAATAAATCTCAACTGATCGACAAAATTGCTGCAGGGGCTGATATCTCTAAGGCTGCGGCTGGACGTGCGTTAGATGCAATTATTGCTTCTGTCACTGAATCACTGAAAGAAGGTGATGATGTAGCGCTGGTAGGTTTTGGTACTTTTGCTGTTAAAGAGCGTGCTGCCCGTACTGGTCGCAACCCGCAAACAGGTAAAGAGATCACCATCGCCGCCGCTAAAGTGCCGGGTTTCCGTGCAGGTAAAGCGCTGAAAGACGCGGTAAACTAAGAGCTTCTCCCCCTGGGGATGTGACAAAGTACAAGGGCGCATCATCTGATGTGCCTTTTTTATTTGTCCAGTACTACTTTATTTGAGTTTATGCTGGTTGTGGGCTGACAATTACCCCGGTTTCTTGTCACAATACAGCTTTCCGCGCAGCGTTCAGAAAACGCTATGCTGCGTGAAGTATGAATACGCAAAACAGTCACCTACAGCGGAGTGTGGTTACACCATGATGGACAGCTTACGCACGGCTGCTAACAGTCTCGTGCTCAAGATTATTTTCGGTATCATTATCGTGTCGTTCATTTTGACCGGCGTGAGTGGTTACCTGATTGGCGGAAGCAATAACTACGCCGCAAAAGTGAATGACCAGGAAATCAGCCGCTCGCAGTTTGAGAATGCGTTTAACAGCGAACGTAATCGTATGCAGCAGCAACTGGGCGATCAGTATTCTGAACTGGCGGCGAATGAAGGCTACATGAAAACGCTGCGTCAGCAGGTACTGAATCGTCTTATCGATGAAGCCTTGCTGGATCAATACGCGCATGAGCTTAAACTCAGCATCAGCGACGAACAGGTTAAGCAAGCCATCTTTTCAACGGCGGCTTTCCAGGTTGACGGCAAATTTGATAACAACCGCTACAACGCGATTGTGAATCAGATGGGGATGACAGCCGATCAGTATGCTCAGGCATTGCGTAACCAGCTCACCACCCAGCAACTGATTGCTGGCGTTGCCGGTACTGATTTCATGCTGAAAGGTGAAACGGACGAGCTGGCGGCGTTAGTCGCGCAGCAGCGTGTGGTGCGTGAAGCGACGATTGACGTAAACGCACTGGCTGCGAAGCAGCAGGCTACCGATCAGGAAGTGTCCAGCTACTACGAGCAGAACAAGAACCGCTTTATGACCCCGGAGCAGTTCCGCGTGAGCTACATCAAGCTGGATGCGGCTGCTATGCAGGAAACGGTCAACGATGCGGATATCCAGTCTTACTATGACCAGCATCAGGATCAGTTCACCCAGCCGCAGCGTAACCGTTACAGCGTCATTCAGACCAAAACGGAAGATGAAGCGAAAGCGGTGCTGGACGCATTGAACAAAGGCGGTGATTTTGCCGCGCTGGCGAAAGAGAAATCCGCAGACATTATCTCTGCGCGCAACGGCGGCGATATGGGCTGGCTGGAAGACGCCACCACGCCGGACGAACTGAAAAATGCCGGCCTGAAAGAAAAAGGCCAGCTGTCTGGCGTGATTAAATCCTCTGTTGGCTTCCTGGTTGCGCGTCTGGATGATGTTCAGACTGCGAAAGTGAAGCCGCTGAGCGAAGCGCGTGATGACATTGCCGCGAAAGTGAAGCAGGAAAAAGCGCTGGATGCCTATTACGCGCTGCAACAAAAAGTCAGCGATGCGGCGAGCAACGATACCGAATCTCTGGCGGGCGCTGAACAGGCCGCTGGCGTGAAAGCGGTTGAAACCGGCTGGTTCAGCCATGACAACCTGCCAGAAGAGCTGAATTTTAAACCGGTTGCCGATGCTATCTTCAACGGTGGTCTGGTTGGCGAGAACGGTACGCCGGGCAGCAACTCCGATATCATCACCGTGGATGGCGACCGCGCATTCGTGCTGCGCATCAGCGAGCATAAACCTGAAGCGGTTAAGCCTCTGGCTGACGTGAAAGAGCAGGTGGCTGCGCTCGTTAAGCACAACAAAGCAGAGCAGCAGGCAAAACTGGATGCTGACAAACTGCTGGCTGAGCTGAAAGCGGGTAAAGGCGCAGAAGCGATGAAAGCGGCCGGTCTGAGCTTTGGCGAAGCGAAAACGCTGAGCCGTACCGGGCAGGACCCGGTAAGCCAGGCTGCGTTTGCGCTGGGTCTGCCAGAGAAAGATAAGCCGAGCTATGGCGTCGCTAACGATATGCAGGGCAACGTTGTGCTGCTGGCGCTGGACGACGTGAAAGCGGGCTCTATGCCGGAAGAGCAGAAAAAAGCGATGGTTCAGGGTATTACCCAGAATAACGCGCAGATTACCTTTGAAGCGCTGATGAGTAACCTGCGTAAAGCGGCGAAAATCAAAGTCGGCGATGCGCTGGAACAGCAGTAATCACCGAGACGCTTCGCAAAAAACTGCAAAAAGTTGTAACCCTCAAAGGCCGCCTTCGCGGCCTTTTCCATTTCTGATATTTGCTATTTGTTTGCCTTTCTCCGCCCCGCTATCGTGATGCCACTGTTAACACACAAGGAGAAAACAGTATGAAACATGGAATCAACGCACTGCTGGTCACGATGACTCTGGCCTGCGCAGGCATGACGCACAACGCGCTGGCTGCCGGAACGGTAGAGAAAAATCAGGCGGTACAAACAAAGGCGGATTCGTCTGCGTCCGCGCAGACTAAAGCCTCCGTACCTGCAAAGGCCAGTGATGATGAAGGCGCGAGGGTCAGTATCAACACGGCTTCAGCGGAAGATCTGGCGCGGGTGATGAATGGCGTCGGGCTGAAAAAAGCGCAGGCGATAGTCAACTATCGGGAAGAGTATGGGCCGTTTAAAACGGTGGATGATTTAAAGCAGGTTCCGGGGATGGGGAGTTCGCTGGTGGAACGCAATCTGGCGGTGTTGACGCTGTAATAACTTGCACTGTGGCAAAAGTTTGCCAGGATAATGAGGTCATACCAGTTATGGCCTCTGTTCCTATAACAACAACGTAAGGTTATTGCGCTATGCAAACACAAATCAAAGTCCGTGGTTATCACCTTGATGTTTATCAGCACGTTAATAATGCCCGCTATCTTGAGTTTCTTGAAGAAGCACGCTGGGATGGGCTGGAAAACAGTGACAGCTTTCAATGGATGACGGCCCGCAACATCGCTTTTGTGGTGGTGAATATTAATATTAACTACCGTCGCCCTGCCGTGCTGAGCGATCTGCTGACCGTCACCAGTCAGGTGCAGCAGTTAAACGGGAAGAGCGGCATTTTAAGCCAGGTCATTACGCTTGAGCCGGAAGGGCAAGTTGTGGTGGACGCGCAGATTACTTTTGTCTGTATTGATTTGAAAACGCAGAAAGCATTGCCGCTGGAAGGTGAGTTACGCGAGAAACTGGAGCAGATGGTGAAGTAACGGAAAGTTGCCTGATGGCGCTTCGCTTATCAGGCCTGCGGGCGACATTGACCACGGTGAATGTCGCCAGGCCGGATAAGGTGCATGCACCGCCATCCGGCAAAACGATCACTTTAACCCTGTTTTCTGCTTCATTGCCGCCATCACTGCCGGTTTATCCGCCAGATAATGGTTCAGGCCGTTGGCGCGCAGATTACAGGCGGCGCACTGCCCGCAACCGTCACCTTTGATGCCGTTATAACAGGTCAGCGTCTCTTCGCGCACCAGATCCAGCTTGCCCCAGTAATCAGCGAGTGCCCAGGTTTCGGCTTTATCAATCCACATCAGCGGGGTTTCAAAGCGAATATCCTTCGCCATACCCAGGGTGACGGCATGATTCAGCGCTTTGACAAACTCATCGCGGCAGTCCGGGTAGCCGGAGAAATCCGTCTCGCAAACGCCGGTAATCACCGCTTCGGCTTTTACCTGATAAGCGTAAATCGCCGCCAGAGTCAGAAACAGAATATTACGCCCAGGGACAAACGTATTCGGAATACCGTCGGCATCCGGTTCATAGTCCGGTACGGGAATGTTATCGCGCGTCAGGCTACTGACCGCCAGTTCGCTCAGTAGCGTTACGTCCAGCACCTTATGCGCACGCGCGCCGAGTTTTAAGGCCAGATTACGTGCGACATCAATCTCAGCGCGATGGCGCTGACCATAATCAAAGGTGACGCAGTGCACTTCATCATACTGATGCAGCGCTTGCGCCAGACAGGTTGTGGAGTCCTGGCCTCCACTGAATACAACGACGGCACGTTTCATAACTTATCCTGACAAAAATGAAAAACGCTATGGTAGCGCCTGTGGATGGCCGCGACCAGCTTCTTCACCGCGTGGCGGCGGAAGCCATGCTTTCTCAAACTCAAACCAGCCGCGTGGATTGAGTTGAACGCCATTGACGCCCGGCGGCGCGCTAATACGGTAGTGATAGTTAAAAAGCGGCGTAAGCGTGGCGTCATTCATCAGACTCGTGAATACCTGTTGTAACGCAGTATAGCGGTCGTCTTCACCGGGCTGCGTTTGTAAGGCATCCAGCGTGGCCTGAAGATGGGCGAAAGCAGGGGCATCCATCACATGCGGCCAGAGTTGATCGCAGCGTAGCCACTGCTCAAGCGTATATTCCGGCGCTTCGCCAATCAGTCTGTCGCCCATCATGAGATCCGCTTTTGCCAGCGAAGGGCAGTTATCCCAGTTTTTCGCGTTGTGGAAAATCAACGTTAATTCACAGCCGAGCGTTGCCAGATATTGCTGGAGTTGCTCCGCCATGGTGTGCAACTCAACGGGAAGGTGGTAGACCAGCGTCAGTTTTTTCGGTAATTCAACGGATTCCAGCCCCTTCCATTGCGGCATTACCCAGCCTGGCAGCAGCGCGTTGCTGGGCGTGATCAGATTTTCATCTACCGGCAGCGTCTGTAATAACGACGTATGATGAATGATGTCTACCAGGCGACGCGCCTGTTGCAGGCTGAGTTTCGAGCCTTTTTTAAGCGTCAGGTAGCAAAATCCCAGGCTAATACCGCTGCTTACCTGGCTAAGTGAGGCCAGCTCCTCAGGGTTGCCGATGGCAATCTGTACCGGATGACGGCAACTGGTGCCTAAATCCTGGTCAAAAAGCTGAGGCGTGATCCAGTATTCAATCGCCTTTAGCAGCGGGTGGCAAAGGTGATAATTGTCGTGGCTTTCCAGGCGTACCAGCTCCGGCGTAAATAACGTCAGCCGAAAAGGTCCGGTGCCTGACAGCGGCTGATGCGGGTGCGCCAGGTGGCTACAGTAGCTTGCCAGACGGTGCGCCAGCCAGTAATCAGGGCGATGGAGAATGAACGTCAGGCATTGCGGATGGGTGACTTCAATACGCTTGACGCTGATAAACAATTTATTGAGGGCTGGCAGGTCAAGCAGCATCAGCAGGCGCGCGTGCAGTTGCGCAGTTTCTACCGTATCGCCATTATGCCAGTGCAGGGTAGAGCGAATATAAAAATCCCAGCGCATACCGTCGGCGGAGATATCCCAGTGATGTGCTAAATCCCCGCAGGGGCGCTGGCTGGCGTTGTCAAAGCGGGTGAGGCCGGAGAAAATTTGTCCTGCAAGATGCTGTTCTGCGCGACCGGGCAGAAATCCCGGATGCAACGGGTCCAGCGGACGATAGTAGGGAATACGCAGGGTCGGCGTGTCGTTTTGCCACTGCCCGCCCATAAACGGTTGCAGCATGGTACGCAGTTCGCCTGGCGCCAGCTGTGCCAGCTCCAGCACATTAAGCTGCTGACCTTTTTCCAGCGCTTGTTCCATCATGGTATTGCGCAGTGACTCCGGCGTGACCAGAAATTGCAGTTTACCGCGCTTACCCCGCCCGGATTGCGCCTCCCATGTTAACCAGCCAGCTTCCTGCGCCTGACGTAGTAGCGTACGGACGTGGCGTTCGCTACAAAAACAGCGCTCCGCCAGTTCCCCAACGGTGACCGACTGAGGTTCTCCGGCCGAGGGCTGCCAGAGACGTTGATATTGTTTTAAACGGTTGAGAAGTCGCATTAAAACCCGGAACAATTCATTTTATCTATTCACTATTACTTCCGTATATCTCAGGTGATACTCAATCACAAGTTAATTGCGTCACAGTGTGGAGAAAGAGATGGCTCGTCTGGCTGCATTTGATATGGATGGCACGCTTTTGATGCCAAACCACCATCTGGGTCATGAGACCCTTGCAACGCTGGCGCGCCTGCGTGAACGCGATATCACTTTGACGTTTGCGACCGGTCGGCATGTGCTGGAAATGCGGCATATTCTGGGGGCCATCTCAATGGATGCGTTTTTGATAACCGGCAACGGGACGCGCATTCATTCGCAGGAAGGCGATATGCTGCATCGCCAGGATCTGGACCCCGCCATTGCGGATCGCGTATTGCACCAGGCGTGGGATACCCGGGCCAGTATGCACGTATTCAACGATAACGGCTGGTTTACGGGGAGTGCGATCCCCGCGCTATTACAGGCGCATGTCTACAGCGGGTTCCACTATCAGATCGTGGATGTCAAACGTATCCCGGCCCACCAGGTCACTAAGATCTGTTTCTGTGGCGATCACGACGATCTGATCCGGCTGCGTATTCAACTGAATGAGGCGCTGGGCGAGCGGGCGAATCTCTGCTTTTCCGCTGTGGATTGTCTGGAAGTGCTGCCGCTCGGCTGTAATAAAGGTTCCGCGCTGGCGGTATTAAGCGACCATTTGGGGCTGTCGCTGACGGAATGCATGGCGTTTGGCGATGCGATGAACGATCGCGAAATGCTGGAGAGCGTGGGACGTGGTTTGATTATGGGCAACGCGATGCCGCAACTGATCGCTGAACTGCCGCATCTTTCAGTGATTGGCCATTGTCGTAATCAGGCGGTCTCTCACTTTTTAACGCATTGGCTGGATAATCCGCATCTACCTTATTCCCCCGAATGAGCGATCCTTTCCAGCAAGCCAGGCCCGTAAAGCCTGGCTTTTTTTATTCCGCTTAACGGACGTTCAGCAGTTGGGCAATTTCCGCCTGCCACGGCGCTAAATCGCCAATGTGATCGTTAACCCACTGGGGATTGTAATAGGTGTCGAGATAGCGTTCGCCGCTGTCACACAGCAGCGTGACGAGAGAACCGGTCTCTCCGGCATCGCGCATTCTGGCCGCAATCTGCAACGTTCCCCACATATTAGTGCCGGTGGAGGCGCCCACTTTACGGCCCAGCTGCGTTTCCAGCCAGTGCGCGGTCGCGACGCTGGCGGCGTCGGGTACGCGCAGCATTTCGTCCACCACATCCGGGATGAAGGAGGGTTCCACGCGCGGGCGGCCAATCCCCTCAATTTTGCTGCCCACCGGGCTGCGCAATGTGGCGTCGCGATCCTGCCAGTAGGGCAGGAAGACTGAGTTTTCCGGGTCAACCACCATCAGGCGCGTGTCATACCCATGACAGCGAATATAGCGGCCAATTGTCGCTGACGTGCCGCCCGTCCCCGCGCTCATCACGATATGCTTCGGCACCGGATTCGGCTCACGCTGCATCTGATGGAAAATACTGTCGGCGATATTATTGTTGCCGCGCCAGTCGGTGGCGCGTTCGGCATAGGTGAACTGATCCATATAGTGACCGTTCAGTTCGTGCGCCAGCTGCTCAGAGGCGGCGTAAATCTCGCAGGCGCTTTCGACAAAGTGGGAGCGACCGCCATAAAACGCAATTTGTTCGATTTTGCGTTTTGCCGTGCAGGAAGGCATTACCGCGATAAACGGCAGGCCGAGCAGTCGGGCGAACCAGGCTTCGGAAACCGCCGTTGAACCGGAGGAGGATTCAATAATGGTCGTGTTTTCTTTAATCCAGCCGTTACACAACCCATACAGGAACAATGAACGCGCCAGACGGTGCTTCAGGCTGCCGGTCGGATGGGTGCTTTCATCCTTCAGGTAGATCTGGATGCCCGGAAACGCCGGTAGCGACAACCGGATCAGATGCGTGTCGGCTGAACGCTGATAGTCAGCGTTAATTTCATTAATGGCGTTTTTAACCCAGGTGCTATTCATCATTAATTTCCATTTGTCATTTTGTGCCCAGATTAGCGAAAAGCACGGAAAAAATTGTTGCCATTTCACCTTTAAAATAGAATGTAAGGAGAAAAATCTTCTCTGTGGGGTGGGTATGTTAGATAAAATTGACCGTAAGCTGCTGCTTTTGTTGCAGCAGGACTGCACCCTCTCTTTGCAGGCGCTGGCCGATGCCGTTAATCTGACCACCACACCCTGCTGGAAACGGCTGAAACGTCTGGAAGACGACGGCATTCTCCTCGGTAAAGTCGCGCTGCTGGACCCAGAGAAATTGGGTCTGGGGTTAACGGCGTTCGTACTGATCAAAACCCAGCATCACAGCAGTGAATGGTACAGTCGCTTCGTGACGGTGGTCACCGAAATGCCGGAAGTGCTGGGGTTCTGGCGTATGGCCGGGGAATACGACTATCTGATGCGGGTTCAGGTAGCAGATATGAAGCGTTATGACGACTTCTACAAACGTCTGGTGAACAGTGTTCCGGGATTGTCAGACGTAACGTCGAGCTTTGCGATGGAACAGATTAAGTACACAACCGCTCTGCCTATTGAATAATTCTCCCGGAAAATATTGCCGGAAATCATGTCAGGATATAACGCGTGCGATTATTTGCTCAATTAAGCTGGTACTTCCGTCGGGAGTGGCGTCGCTATCTCGGCGCCGTGGCCTTGCTTATCATTATCGCTGTCCTTCAGCTGATCCCGCCCAAAGTGGTCGGGATCGTTGTGGATGGCGTCACTGCGCAACATTTCACTACCGGCCAGGTATTGATGTGGGTGGGCACGATGGCCATGATTGCGGTAATCGTCTATTTGTTGCGCTATGTCTGGCGCGTGCTGCTGTTCGGCGCCTCTTATCAACTGGCGGTTGAACTGCGTGAAGATTACTACCGCCAGCTCAGTCGTCAGCACCCGGAATTTTATCTGCGACACCGCACCGGAGACTTAATGGCGCGCGCGACTAACGACGTCGATCGTGTCGTCTTTGCCGCCGGGGAAGGGGTGCTCACGCTGGTGGATTCGCTGGTGATGGGCTGCGCCGTGCTGATCGTGATGTCAACGCAGCTCAGTTGGCAACTGACGCTGTTCGCGCTGCTGCCTATGCCGATTATGGCGCTGATGATCAAGCGCTACGGCGACCGTCTGCATAACCGCTTCAAACTGGCGCAGGCGGCGTTTTCCAGTCTGAACGATCGTACCCAGGAGAGCCTGACCAGCATTCGCATGATCAAAGCTTTTGGCCTTGAAGATCGACAGTCGTCGCTGTTTGCGGCGGACGCGGAAGACACCGGGAAGAAAAATATGCGGGTAGCACGTATCGACGCCCGTTTTGATCCCACGATTTATATTGCCATCGGCATGGCTAATCTGCTTGCCATCGGCGGCGGAAGCTGGATGGTAGTGCACGGTACGCTGACGCTTGGGGAACTGACCAGCTTTATGATGTACCTCGGGCTGATGATCTGGCCTATGTTAGCGCTGGCCTGGATGTTTAACATTGTGGAACGCGGTAGCGCAGCGTACAGCCGTATCCGCGCGATGCTGGCGGAAGCGCCGGTCGTCAACGACGGAACGGAGGCGGTGCCGGAAGGGCGGGGAGCGCTGACGGTCTCCATTCGTGAATTCAGCTACCCGCAAACCGCGCATCCGGCGCTGGAAAATGTGCAATTCCAGCTTGAGCCAGGGCAGATGCTGGGGATCTGCGGGCCGACGGGCGCGGGGAAAAGCACTCTTCTTTCGCTTATTCAGCGCCATTTCGATATTACGCAGGGGGATATCCGTTTTCATGATATTCCGCTGACGCGCTTGCAGCTTGATAGCTGGCGCAGTCGCCTGGCGGTCGTCAGCCAGACGCCGTTCCTGTTCTCCGACACGGTCGGCAATAACATCGCGCTGGGGCGCCCAAACGCGACGCAGGAAGAGATTGAACAGGTGGCGCGGCTGGCCAGCGTGCATGAGGATATTTTGCGTCTGCCTCAAGGATATGACACCGAAGTGGGCGAACGCGGCGTCATGCTGTCCGGCGGGCAAAAACAGCGCATTTCTATTGCGCGCGCGTTACTGCTCAATGCGGAAATCCTGATTCTGGATGATGCGCTGTCGGCGGTGGATGGCCGTACCGAACACCAGATTCTGCATAATTTACGCCAGTGGGGAGAGGGGCGCACCGTGATTATTAGCGCGCACCGCTTATCCGCTCTGACGGAAGCCAACGAGATTATCGTGATGCAGCATGGCCATATCGCCCAGCGTGGCGATCATGATGAATTAGTGCTGCAAACGGGCTGGTATCGCGATATGTATCGCTATCAGCAACTGGAGGCGGCGCTGACTGACGCTCCTGAAATCAACGAGGAGACGGCAGATGCGTAGTTTTGGACAGTTATGGCCGACCCTGAAAAGGCTGCTGGCGTATGGTTCGCCGTGGCGTAAACCGCTTGCCATCGCCGTGGTGATGCTGTGGATCGCGGCGGCGGCGGAAGTCAGCGGCCCGTTACTTATCAGCTACTTTATCGACAATATGGTCGCGAAGAGCCACCTGCCGCTGGGCACGGTCGGGGGGCTGGTGGCGGCGTACATTGGCTTACAGTTTCTGGCGGCGGGGCTGCATTATGCGCAGTCGCTGTTGTTTAATCAGGCGGCCGTCGGCGTAGTGCAACAACTGCGTACCGATGTGATGGATGCCGCTTTGCGCCAGCCACTGAGCGCCTTTGATACGCAGCCGGTGGGGCAACTGATCTCTCGCGTGACCAATGATACGGAAGTCATCCGCGACCTTTACGTCACGGTCGTGGCGACGGTGCTGCGTAGCGCGGCGTTAATTGGCGCGATGCTGGTCGCCATGTTCAGCCTCGACTGGCGGATGGCGCTGGTCGCGATGGCGATTTTCCCGGCGGTGCTGGTGGTGATGGTGATTTACCAGCGCTATAGCACGCCGATTGTGCGCCGCGTGCGGGCATATCTGGCGGACATCAATGATGGCTTCAATGAGGTCATTAACGGCATGAGCGTCATTCAGCAGTTCCGCCAGCAGGCGCGGTTCGGCGAGAGAATGGGGGAGGCCAGCCGCTCGCACTATATGGCGCGGATGCAGACCCTGCGACTGGACGGCTTTTTATTGCGCCCGCTGCTCAGCCTTTTTTCCGCGCTGATCCTCTGCGGATTACTGATGCTGTTTAGCTTTACCTCGCGTGGCACCATTGAAGTCGGGGTGTTGTACGCCTTTATCAGCTATCTGGGGCGTCTGAACGAGCCATTGATTGAACTGACGACCCAACAGTCGATGTTGCAACAGGCTGCGGTGGCGGGGGAGCGCGTATTCGAACTGATGGACGGCCCACGCCAGGATTATGGTCGGGATGAGCGCCCGTTGCAGTCGGGCAGGATTGACGTTGATGATGTCTCCTTCGCCTACCGTGACGACAATCTGGTGCTGCAAAACATTACGCTCTCCGTTCCGTCGCGCAGCTTTGTGGCGCTGGTCGGGCATACCGGCAGCGGCAAGAGTACCCTCGCCAGCCTGCTGATGGGGTATTACCCGCTTACACAGGGAGACATTCGCCTTGACGACCGTTCGTTGTCAACGTTGAGCCACGGGGTTTTACGTCAGGGAGTCGCGATGGTGCAGCAGGACCCGGTGGTGATGGCGGATACGTTCCTGGCAAACGTCACGCTGGGGCGCGATATTTCTGAGGAACAGGTCTGGCAGGCGCTGGAAACCGTGCAACTGGCGGAGCTGGCGCGTAGTCTGAGCGAGGGTATCCACACCCGGCTGGGCGAGCAGGGCAATAATCTGTCCGTCGGGCAGAAACAGCTGCTGGCGCTGGCGCGGGTGCTGGTTGATACGCCGCAGGTTCTGATTCTGGATGAAGCCACCGCCAGCATTGACTCCGGTACTGAGCAGGCGATTCAGCAAGCGCTGGCGGCAGTGCGTGAACACACCACGCTGGTGGTGATTGCACATCGCCTGTCAACCATTGTTGATGCGGACACCATTCTGGTGCTGCATCGCGGGCAGGCGGTCGAGCGCGGTACGCATCAACAACTGCTCGAAGCGCAAGGGCGTTACTGGCAGATGTACCAACTACAGCTTGCCGGTGAAGAGCTGGCGGCCAGCGCGCGTGAGGAATCGCTCAGCGCCTGATGGCGCTGCGCTTATCAGGCCTACGGACAATGCGCTCTTGTAGGCCGAATAAGGTGCTTACGCCGCCATCCGGCAATCAACAATCTGGTGCAAAAATGTAACGTACCATGCACCGTTATAGTGCGTTTTTTCTTTTCCTTCCCCAGCCGCACCCTACAAGCCTGAATTATCCCGCGTTTTTCATTTCTGGCACACCCCTTGCAATATCCCTGTCGTGAAGCGGCAGACATTATCGAATTCTGACAGGAGGGGATCTATGAAGCTGGTTACCGTGGTAATCAAACCGTTCAAACTGGAAGACGTCCGTGAAGCACTGTCTTCGATTGGTATTCAAGGGCTGACAGTCACCGAAGTGAAAGGCTTCGGGCGTCAGAAAGGTCATGCCGAGCTGTACCGCGGTGCGGAATACAGCGTCAACTTCCTGCCCAAAGTGAAGATTGATGTGGCGATTGCCGACGACCAGCTTGATGAAGTCATTGAGGTCATCAGCAAGGCGGCCTACACCGGAAAAATTGGCGACGGCAAAATTTTTGTCGCTGAGCTGCAACGTGTCATTCGTATTCGTACCGGCGAAGCCGACGAAGCGGCACTGTAACTCCTGGCACACAGTGATAGGGAACGAAAAGATGAAGATAGCAACGATGAAAACTGGCCTTGCTTCACTGGCTTTGCTTCCAGGTCTGGCAATGGCGGCTCCGGCGGTTGTGGATAAAGCCGACAATGCCTTTATGATGATTTGCACCGCGCTGGTGCTGTTCATGACCATTCCGGGCATTGCTCTGTTCTATGGCGGATTGATCCGTGGAAAGAACGTGCTGTCGATGTTGACGCAGGTTGCCGTCACCTTCGCGCTGGTCTGTATTTTGTGGGTTGTTTACGGCTATTCGCTGGCCTTTGGCGAGGGGAACAACTTCTTTGGCGACTTCAACTGGGTGATGCTGAAAAATATTGAGCTCACGGCAGTGATGGGCAGTTTCTACCAGTATATTCACGTTGCTTTCCAGGGCTCTTTCGCCTGCATTACCGTCGGGCTGATCGTGGGGGCGCTGGCTGAACGTATCCGCTTCTCTGCGGTACTGATTTTCGTGGTGGTGTGGCTGACGCTCTCCTATATCCCGATTGCGCATATGGTCTGGGGCGGCGGTTTGCTGGCTTCTCACGGCGCGCTGGATTTTGCGGGCGGTACGGTCGTGCATATCAATGCGGCGATTGCTGGTCTGGTGGGCGCTTATCTGATTGGCAAGCGTGTCGGCTTTGGTAAAGAGGCGTTCAAACCCCATAACCTGCCGATGGTTTTCACCGGCACCGCGATCCTATATATCGGCTGGTTTGGCTTTAACGCCGGGTCGGCGGGCATGGCGAACGAGATTGCTGCACTGGCCTTTGTTAATACCGTGGTGGCAACGGCTGCCGCTATTCTGGGGTGGATTTTCGGCGAGTGGGCGCTGCGCGGTAAACCGTCTCTGCTGGGCGCCTGCTCCGGCGCTATCGCGGGACTGGTCGGCATAACGCCAGCCTGTGGTTACATTGGCGTTGGCGGCGCGTTGATTCTCGGTGTCGTTGCGGGGCTGGCGGGTCTGTGGGGCGTGACGATGCTTAAACGTCTGCTGCGTGTGGACGATCCTTGCGATGTGTTTGGCATCCACGGCGTTTGCGGCATCGTTGGGTGTATCCTGACCGGGATCTTTGCATCCACCACGCTCGGCGGTGTAGGGTTTGCCGAAGGCGTAACGATGGGGCATCAGCTGCTGGTACAGCTGGAGAGTATCGCTATCACCATCGTCTGGTCTGGCGTAGTGGCGTTTATCGGCTACAAACTGGCGGATATCACCGTTGGGCTGCGCGTACCGGAAGAGCAGGAGCGCGAAGGTCTGGACGTCAACAGCCACGGCGAGAATGCGTATAACGCCTGATCATCAACAGGCCGGAGGCGACGCTTGTGCGTCGCCATTCGGCCATTTTCAATTGCGATTGCGCATCACGCCTTCCTGAACGGTCGACGCGACCATCACGCCATCCCGCGTGTAAAACTCCCCACGAACAAAACCACGGGCGCTGGAAGCCGAGGTGCTCTCTACGCTGTACAGCAACCATTCGTTCATGTTGAAAGGGCGATGGAACCACATTGAATGGTCGATCGTGGCAATTTGCAGACCTTTCTCCAGGAAGCCGATGCCGTAGGGTTGCAGCGCGACGGGCAGGAAATTCAGATCGGAAGCATAACCCAGCAGATACTGATGAATGCGGATATCATCCGGTATCGTACCGTTGGCGCGGATCCAGACCTGGCGCGTCGGGTTCGCAACGTGGCCTTTTAACGGGTTGTGGAACTCTACCGGGCGGATCTCCAGCGGGCGGTCGCTGATAAATTTCTCTTTCAGCACGGGCGGCAGCAGATGCGCCAATGAACGGGCGATCTCCGTCTCCGATTGCAGCGTTTCCGGCGCAGGGGCGTCCGGCATGGTTTTCTGATGCTCAAATCCCTCTTCCGGTGCCTGGAAGGAGGCTGTCATATAGAAAATAGGCTTCCCGTTCTGGATGGCGGCGACGCGACGCGCGCTGAAACTGTTGCCGTCGCGCAGAACTTCCACATCGTAAATAATGGGCTTCAGGCTGTCGCCGGGGCGCAGAAAGTAGCTGTGAAAAGAGTGAACCAGACGTTGTTCAGGTACGGTCTCTTTGGCGGCATACAGCGCCTGACCGACCACCTGACCACCAAAAACCTGACGTAATCCTAAGTCTTCACTTTGGCCCCGAAAGAGTCCTTCTTCAATTTTTTCCAGATCTAACAATGACAGCAAATTATTCAGTGCCTGACTCATACGTGCTCTCCAGGTAACAACGGCGCCGAAGCGAGGTAGGCAGAGTATAACGCAATTTTGAAAGTGGTCCGATGGGTGCAATAGTCTGAATTACGGACTAATTCCAGGCAAAAATAAGTGAGATATGCCACACTTAGTCACGTTATGTCTTTGTTAACCACTCTTCCGGCGGGTAAAACACCTCCCGCTGATGCATTGATGATAAGGAGAATTTAATGAAACTCGTGCACATGGTAAGTGGTTTAGCGGTTGCGGTTGCTCTGGCAGCCTGCGCAGACAGAAGCGCAGATATCCAGACGCCTGCGCCTGACCCAAATACTTCTGGCGTGGCTACACAGTCAACGATTCAGCAACCTAATGTCTCCGGTACCGTCTGGATCCGTCAGAAAGTGGCTCTGCCACCGGATGCCGTACTGACTGTGACGCTGTCTGATGCCTCACTGGCGGATGCGCCGTCGAAAGTGCTGTCGCAGAAAGCGGTGCGCACCGAGGGGAAACAGTCGCCATTTAGCTTTGTACTGCCGTTTAACCCGGCTGACATCCAGCCAAATGCGCGGATTCTGTTGAGCGCCGCCGTGACGATTAATGACAAACTGGTCTTTATCACCGATACCGTACAGCCAGTCATTAATCAGGGCGGCACGAAAGCGGATCTGACGCTGGTGCCGGTTCAGCAAACGGCAGTGCCTGTTCAGGCCAGCGGCGGCGCAGCGACAACCGTACCGTCAACGTCACCGACGCAGGTGAACCCGTCTTCCGCCGTACCGGCGCCGACACAGTACTAAGCTCTCACAGGACAACCCTCTCCGGCCGGAGAGGGTTAATAAATCCAGCGATATCGTTGCATATCGATTTGCCCACTCCCCGAGACCACCACGCCTTCTGACAGTAACGCCTGACGTTGGCGTTGCAGGTCTGGCCCGGTCAGGGAGATGGCGCCATGACGATTCACGACCCGATGCCAGGGGAGGGTGCTGCCTTCCGGCAATCGTTTTAATACGCCGCCGACCTGACGCGCGGCACGAGGTGAACCGGCGAGGCGGGCGACGTCGCCATAAGTCGTGACAAACCCTTCGGGGATTGAGGCCACGATTTGCCAGACGCGTTGGGGGAAAGTGTCTTGTCTGTCCATCATTCATTCCTGCGATAATCTTCCAGCATAATCGTGAACCGCCGGGGAGTGAAGCCTCATTGCGCAAGAAAACAGCATCCGATGTTGGATGGGTTGCATTTACAGGGGCCAGCAGTGATAATGCGCCTGCGCGTTGGTTAACAACGCTCTCAATGGGGGCTCTGTTGGTTCTCCCGCAACGCTACTCTGTTTACCAGGTCAGGTCCGGAAGGAAGCAGCCAGAGCAGATGACGTGTGTGCCGGGATGTAGCTGGCAGGGCCCCCACCCAATTCTGCCGTCCGGCAACCTCTTCATTTTCCTCCTCTTGTCATATTAACGTCATTATTTTGTCATCAAATGCTGGCAGAGTGTTATCGGGACGTTATTAATCAGTTTGTGCCCTGATATTCACGCGGTGACGATAGCTGTGTCGCACACGACGTGTTTTGCCTGTTTACAAGGACTCTTTACGATGGCTACTGCTGTACTAAATGTCAAAATCGATGAGACGTTAAAAGAGAAGCTTCGCCATTATGCCGAAGCAAATAATGAGAACTTAAGTATCACCACAGAAAAACTGCTGCTGATTGCATTTGAGGCCGCAGAAGAGGCGGGAGTCTCGGCGAGTGATATCGACAGTCAGCATACGGAAGAATCCGTAGATGAGCCGCTTACTCCTAAAGAAATCAAAGCATTACGCAGATTACTCAAGAAGAAAAAATGAAACAACAACTCTCAATCGCCAGTAATTATGGCGAAGCCTGCGAATTACTGCGTTCCGGCTATGTGAAGCATGTTCGTCTTAACTGGAATGTTGGTAGTGATGAATTCTTTCGTATTGCCTCCGACTGGTGCGATGCCGGGGCAAAAATAAAGAAAGACGGCGAGAACTTCATTATTTCCCTGAAAGGTTTCCCCGTCCCACGCCAGCAATAAAACGACGATGACAGGCCATATTAGATAATTTTGCGTATTTTCCCTGCGCTGTTTTGTGAGCGCAGGTTGTCCCATATCGGCTGTAATGTCTGAAAAGCCGATCGCAGTGTTTCATCCGGCAGGGTGAACGGCATACGTAAGAAACGATCAAACGCACCCGCGAGACCAAAACGCGTACCGGTGCCCAGTTGAATTCCTTCGCTTTCGGCGCGCGTTGCAAAGAGCGTGGCCAGCGTGTCGGGTAACTCCACCCAAAAAGAGAGCCCGCCCTGCGGCTGCCTGAAGCGCCATTCAGGAAAATGCGCGTGCATCAGTTCACAACACAGGTCGCGTCGTTGGGACAGCAACTGCCGTCTGTCAGGAAGAAAGCTGGCGGCATTATCAAGCAGCCAGCCGGTCGCTAACTGCTCCAGTACCGGCGATCCTAAATCAAACGTATCCCGGGTTTGTACCAGCGCGGCGATTGTCCGTGATGAGGCGCGAACCCACCCCAGACGTAACCCGCCCCAGAAACTTTTTCCTGCCGATCCCAGCATAATAATCGGCGCGTCGGCATTGTAATGCGCGAGTGGGGGCGGCGGCGGGGCGTTGTACCACAAATTAACCATCGTCTCGTCCACAACCAGCGTGGTATGCGTTCTGGCAGCAATATCCGCGACCGCTTGCCGCGTGGCGGCATCCATACAGCGCCCGGTGGGATTATGGAAATCCGGCATCAGATAAGCCATTCTCGGCGCGGTTTGCGCAATGGTCGCCATCAGACCGGCGGTGTCCCAACCCTGTTCGGGCAATGAGACGCCAACGGGGCGACAGGAGGCTCCCTGAATCGCGGCGATTGCGAGCGGGTAGGTCGGGTGATCCACCACCACGCGATCGCCCGGGCCCGTCAGGAGTCGCAGGAGCAGCGCCAGCCCGCTCACGGCGCCATTGACCACCATGATTTCATCAGGGCGGGTTGGCAAGCCGCGCTCGCAATAGTGCCGGGCGATAGATTCACGTAAAGAGAGCAGGCCTTGCGGCAGATACCCGGAACTCAGCAGATGCTGCGGCATTGCGCAAAGCGCCTGCTGGTAAGCCTGGTGAATTTCAGGGCCTGCGCTGAGCGCGGCGGTAGAGAGATCCAATGCCATATTGGCTCCACCGCGCGTGGGCACAGGGTGAATGGCATCCGGTAAGATCACCCGCGAGCCGCTACCCTGACGGCTTTCCAGATAACCTTCTTCCCGAAGTTGCGCCATTGCGCTGGCGACGGTGGTTCGGCTGATCTTCAATACGGCGGCCAGTTCGCGTTCGCCGGGCAGTCGGCTATCGAGCGCCAGTCGGCCATCAAGAATCAGCAGACGCAGGGCCTCCGCCAGCTGACGCCAGACAGGAGTACGTGAGGGAGTCTCCTGCCAGTGCCCAAGCAGGCGCTGAAGAGACTGGCTTCCATAGCGGCGTGATGACATAGCAGTCCACTTTTTTAAAACTGGACATTAATCATAGTGCCAATTGCGGTGAAGATGAAAGGTATCTGAACGGGGAGAATGGAAGAATGCTGCGTCGTCTGATTCAACTGTATACCGGTCTGGCTCTTTATGGCGTATCGACTGCAATGTTTGTGCGTGCGGACTTAGGGGCCGATCCGTGGAACGTTTTCCACCTTGGCGTGGCGAATTTGCTGTCAATGAACATTGGCATGGTGATTATCGCCGTTGGCGTGCTGGTGTTATTACTGTGGATTCCGCTGCGCCAACGACCGGGTCTTGGTACCATCAGCAACGTGATCGTTATTGGGCTGGCGGCGGATGTTGCGCTGGCCGTACTGCCCGCTTTTGAGTCGTTGCTGGTCCGCAGTGTTCTGTTGATCTCCGCTGTAGTGGTCAACGCGCTGGCGACCAGCATGTATATTGGGGCCGGTTTCGGCGCAGGCCCGCGAGATGGCCTGATGACCGGGATTCACGCGCGCACCGGTTGGTCGATACGCGCCATCCGTACGGCGATTGAAGTTTCGGTATTGCTGAGCGGCTGGTTGCTGGGGGGGACGCTGGGCGTCGGTACGGTATTGTATGCGCTGGCTATCGGGCCGCTGATTCAGATCTGCTTGCCGTGGTTTCGCTATCAGCCCCGGGCCCGCATTCGGGCTCGTCATTCGCCCACAGCAGAGTAACGCGATGGCGACTAGACTTAACAACGACTGACGCGGCCAGAATTGGCTTGCCGCGCAGTACGCTTCGGAGGTTTTTCTCATGAAGTATGTTGATGGTTTTGTGGTTGCCGTACCTGCTGAAAACAAGGAGGCGTATCGGGAAATGGCGGCAAAAGCGGCTCCTCTCTTTAAAGAGTTTGGGGCGTTACGCGTCGTTGAGTGTTGGGCTGATGATGTGCCGGACGGCAAATTGACCGACTTTCGCATGGCGGTAAAAGCGGAAGATCACGAAGAGGTGGTGTTTAGCTGGATTGAATACCCTTCGAAAGAGGTTCGCGACGCGGCGAATCAGAAAATGATGTCAGACCCACGAATGAAGGAGTTTGGCGATGCCATGCCTTTTGATGGCAAGCGCATGATTTACGGCGGATTCTCTCCCATTCTGGATGACTGAAGCGACAGGCTGTGCGGCGTGCCGCCAGCCGTCCCCATTCTAAATCCGTTTTTCCGCCCACAAAATAAATTCTGCGGCGGGCAGCGCTTTGCTGTAAAGCCATCCCTGACCATACTGCACGCCGTGCTGGCGTAACCAGTCCTCCTGATGCGTCGTTTCAATACCTTCCGCCACCATTTTCAGCTTCAGCGTTTTCGCCATTTCAATAATATGCGGCGTCACATTTTTGTAGGCCAGCGCATCAACAAAGGACTTGTCGATCTTCAGAATATCCACGTCCAGATTCTGTAAGTAGCAAAGACTGGAATAGCCAGTGCCAAAGTCATCAAGATAAATCGCGTGACCGGCTTTGCGGTATCTGGCAATGACTGGCGCGCTGGTTTTGGGATCGGCAAACTCACGCTCGGTCAACTCCAGCGCGATTTGCGACGGTGAAATCTGACTCCGGTTAAGCAACTGGCTGAGATGTACCGGAAGTTTCTCTGACGCAAGGGTCGTTGCCTCAATATTGATAGAAATGTGCTGCTCAGGGTGTTGTCGCAGCCATGTTCCCATCTCCTCAAAAACGGTCTCTAAAATCAGGTGGGTGAGCGGTTCGGAAAGCCCCGTTTGTTCTGCGAGGGGAATAAACATTTCCGGCGAAAGGTAGCTGCCGTCGGTTTGCGGCCAGCGAGCCAGCGCTTCCGCGCCTGCTATCTTCCCGCTACTCAGCGAAATAATCGGCTGATAATGCACCTTAATATCACGGTTATGGATGGCGTCCAGTAAACGGTGGCGTGGTGATTGTAAGCGGCGAAGAATGCGCAGAATAAACGCCGCCGCCAGCAGGCTCGCCATCATCCCCAGCGGTAGCCAGGTAAAAGCCTGGCGATACCAGTTCTTTTGTAGCGGCAGCGTGGAGGCCCAGGTCACGATGGCGATGTTCATTTCGGGAGAGCGCTGAATCGTGTAGACACTGTTGCGATCTTCCCGGTATTGACCGGGCGACTGCTGCAATTGTCGAATAATGTCGGGATCGAGCCGATTGCTACTGGCGGCCACGATGTTATTTGCTTCGCCAATAATAGCGGCATCAATATGCCATGAACTAAATGGGATCACATCAATGAAGGAGGCGGGGTCCATCATGACCACATAGTGTCCTTTACCCACAGCGACCATAAAGCGCTTGAGCCCTAAATCATTTTGCGAGGTAAGCCATATGCGGTAGCCGTCCTGGGTGATCTTTTCCGGTTTGGGGAAAACGAAGGGGGCGCTTTTTTGCTCCAGCGATGAGCAAACAGGCATATTTTGGTCGAGGTATAGCACTTCCTGAATGTAGCGCAGACTGTAAGATATTCGGCGCATTGTCAGTAAATGCGCATTACTACAAGGCGTACCGCGAAAGGCGTTTAGCTGGCCTAACGCCAGTTTGCTCTGGGAGGCAACTTTGTCAGCGCGTAAGGCTACGCGTGATGAATAGACGTTAAGTTCCTCAATAAATTTCTTTTCAACCTGGCGATGAGCGAGCCAGAGGCTTAATCCCACAGGGGCAAGGACAGACAGAATGAGCACCCCTGTGACCAGGCTGACCAAATGTCGTGTTGTCACGGTGATATCCTTATTGATGCAGCATATGGCGAGTATATCTGAACGTAAAAAAGCCCTTCGTTTAATCACGTTATTCTAACTGCTTTTGCTCTTTCTGGCTCAATAAGGGCTTGTTTCGACTTAAAACGTACAATGTTGAAGGATAACCACATCATCATGAGGGTTGAAAAGCGGCAATTTGCGGCGTATTTTATTGTTACGTTATAACATAATATTGAGGCTGTCATGAAACCGAATATCCATCCTGCCTATCGCACCGTGGTGTTCCACGATACCAGTGCGAATGAATACTTTAAGGTGGGGTCAACGATCAAAACCGAGCGTGAGATTGAGCTTGAGGGCGTGACCTATCCGTATGTCACCATTGAGGTGTCTTCTAAATCACACCCTTATTACACCGGAAAACAAAAAACCTTTGATAACGAAGGCAGCGCAGCACGTTTCCAGAAACGTTTCGGAAATTTTATTGGCGCTAAGCGAGGATAAGATGCAGGTACTGAATTCATTGCGTAGCGCAAAGCAGCGGCACCCGGACTGCCAGATAGTTAAACGCAAAGGGCGTTTATATGTGATCTGCAAATCCAATCCACGTTTTAAAGCGGTGCAGGGTCGTAAAAAAAGACGTTAATGATTTGCCAACATTGCAGGGACTACAGTGCGTGCCAGGGACGGTACGCACTTTTTACATCTGCAACAGTGAGAAAACTAGCGGCTTGCCTCTGTGCGAGTGAGCGTGAAAACATCGTAGAAAGAGAGTTCGCCTTTACGCGTTATCATCTTCTGTAATTGTGCTTTCTGGTCGCTGCCAACATGCGGTGACTGAAGAATAGCGTGGATCAGCGCAGGGGGAACGAAGCGCGTGTTATACCATTCTCCGTTATAGCAAACCCTGAAATCCAGCACGTCGATATCCTCGTAGCGATAACGCGGGGCGACATCAAAAAAGAAAAAACCATTCAACAGGACGAATAATACGACCAGCAGCCACACTGAATCCACCAGCGTGTCTGATTGCAGCATGACGGCCAGCGTGGCAAACCAGGCGATATACATGCCAATAAACAGCCCCGGATGTTTGCGAATAAAACTAATACTGAAACGCGGTCTGTTGTCGCGTTTCTCGCGAGCATTGAGATCGTCAATCGTTTCCGTCAGCAGGCGCTGTATTTCTGTCATCATTTGCCTTTGTGATTTCTGTAACATTCAGGGAACAGCCCATTTTAGAAGGGCGAACTTCATGAAAAAAGTAACAGATTAACCACAATTTATCATAACAGTTACAATTCGCTTTACAGCGTTTTAATGATTCGCGCGGGATTTCCACCGACCACAACGTTGGCCGGAACGCTTTTGGTCACGACGGCGCCTGATGCGATAACGGCGTTATCGCCAATGGTGACGCCAGGGTTAATCACGGCGCGACCGCCGATCCAGACATTATTCCCGATGGTTACAGGTTTACCCAGTTCCCTACCGCTATTGCGTTCTGTGGCATCCAGCGGGTGCGTCGCCGTATAGATATGCACGCCAGGCGCGAGCATACAATTGTCGCCGATATGAATCGGGCAGACATCCAGCATCACACAGTCGAAGTTAGCGTAAAATGCTTTGCCGAGGTAAATATTGTAACCGTAATCACAGCGGAAGGAGGGCTCAATATACGCACCGTCGCTCTGGCCTAGCAGGTCGCTCAGAATAGCCTGTCGCGCATTCTTCTCGTCCGGTGCGGAGTGGTTGTATCGATGAAGTAACTGGCGCGCCCGCAGGCGGTCGTTGCGCAATGTCTCATCGGCCGGGCAATATAACTCACCGGCAATCATCTTCTGCTTTTCTTCGCTCATTATGCACTCTTCTGTTTGTGGATTAACTGCCGCAGTACAGTAAAGCGCAACGCCTTTTAAGGGAACGTTCCCGTTACCTTGATGTGATCTAAATCACGAGACGTAAAATAGGAATTAACGGTAAATACAGGGAAACCCTCGGTCAGGCAGAACGAACGTATTCTCCATAGCGTTATGCAAAAATTAGCGAATGAATTTCCACACGGAGGTGGGAATCTTGTCGTAGAGCTTATTCATCGTCAATTCTGCAAGACGGTGATCCGCTGCTGAGTAAAATACAGCCAATTCATTGTCAGACAATTCATATTTATTTTTCTCTATTACACGTTCCAGCGTGTCTATTGTCTGGCAGCGTCGTAAACGCATCAAATAATCTGTTTTCGTTAATGGTTTATCGGACATAAATCTTACCTATGATTGTAATAATTTTTAACATGACAAGCTAACAGGATTCGCCCTGGTGGCATTGACGAAGCAGCGAAACAGGCGGTTTCCTGATTTTCGCCATTTTTGCAGATCCTGCGCATTAATGCCGTAACTGCTGAACAACATAAAGGTGTCATCCAGATATTCATCTATCTGTGCAATCAGCTTATTGTCCTCATTATACTTAATTTTATAATTAAGTGCGAAGGTTGCAATATGCTCTATCAGTTCATTGAGCTGAAGATTGATTGCCGAAGTAGGGTCATTAACCCAACCGTGGTTGCTTTCTTCAAGGTTTGCAAGACAGTCATGATACAGGGTTTCACAGAGAAATTTAAGCTGTGCGATATCATGTCTTTTGGGTGAGTACTCATCCATAACGCATCCCCTTCTTAGTGGCTTGAACTAACCGAACACCTTTCGGGATGGATACAACTAACTGACCTGGAACTTGCGCTCTTCTCCTGATGTTTTAACTATAATCCACTCTAAAAAAGATTTCATCGTCCTATTACGAAAAATTACAATTAGGTAAAAGTATGTTGCCCCAACGCAATTTTACATTTTAACCGTAAAAGACGATGCCTGAAATGAGGCGATCTTTTTATTGTTTTTGCAATCATTGAGTTATCGTCATTTGTGCTAACAACGATTGTTAAGAAGGCTGTTACACTCACGATATACCAGGAATAATCTTAATGATTTCTTAATTAACGGAAAAAATAAGAAATGACCAGACTCTCTAAGAATAGCCTTTAGCACGCTGGGGATTATATGTCTTATTTATTCTACGGTGAATAAACAAACTAACAATAAGCGCTTTTTATGATTTTTATCCAGAAAAAAGGCCGCTTGCGCGGCCTTTTCACAGGAGATGAATCAATGATGCTCTACCGAATGGCTGTGCTCAATGTCTTCGCTCTTGCGGCTAAAGCGGCGGCGTACCACCACAAAGAAGACCGGAACGAAGAAGATAGCCAGAACCGTTGCGGTGACCATCCCGCCCATTACACCGGTGCCCACAGCGTTCTGCGCGCCGGAACCTGCGCCAGAGCTGATAACCAGCGGCATAACACCGAGGATAAACGCCAGAGACGTCATCAGGATCGGGCGTAAACGCATACGTACCGCTTCCAGCGTTGCTTCTATCAGACCTTTGCCTTCTTTATCCATTAAGTCTTTGGCGAATTCGACGATAAGTATCGCGTTCTTCGCCGACAACCCAATGGTTGTGAGCAGGCCCACCTGGAAGTAAACGTCGTTGGTCAGGCCACGGAAGGTTGCCGCCAGCAGCGCGCCGATAACCCCGAGCGGCACCACCAGCATAACGGAGAACGGAATAGACCAGCTCTCATACAGCGCCGCCAGACACAGGAAGACCACGATCAGTGAAATGGCGTACAGGGCAGGCGCCTGGTTGCCGGACAGTCGTTCCTGATAAGACATCCCGGTCCAGTCATAGCCGATGCCGGATGGCAGTTTGCTTGCCAGCTCTTCCATCATCGCCATTGCTTCACCGGTACTCTTACCTGGTGCCGCCTGGCCGAGGATTTCCATTGAAGGCAGACCGTTATAGCGTTCCAGACGCGGTGAACCGTATTCCCAGCGCGAGGAGGAGAAGGCCGAGAACGGCACCATCTGACCATCGCTACCGCGCACATACCAGTTTCCGATATCTTCCGGCAACATACGGTATTTCGCTTCAGACATGACGTAAACTTTCTTCACACGACCACGGTCGATGAAGTCGTTCACATAGCTGCCGCCCCATGCTGCGCCCAGCGTCGTGTTAATATCGCTAATGGAAACACCCAGCGCCTGCGCTTTTTCCTGATCGATATCGACCTTGAACTGCGGCGTATCTTCCAGACCGTTCGGACGAACGCCGACCAGCAGATCCGGGTGTTTTGCCACTTCGCCAAACAGCTGGTTACGCGCCTGCGTCAGTTTTTCATGGCCGAGGCCGCCCTGGTCAATCAACTGGAAGTCGAAGCCCGTTGCCGTACCCAGTTCGACAATCGCTGGCAGGTTAAAGGCGAACACCATCGCATCTTTAATCTGGGAGAATGCGCCCATCGCGCGACCGGTGATCGCATCGACTTTATTCTCATCCCCCGGACGGTCGGCCCAGTCTTTCAACGAGACGAACGCGATACCGGTGTTCTGACCACGACCAGCAAAACCAAAGCCGTTAACCGCAAAGACGGATTCAACGTTATCTTTCTCTTTGGTGAGATAATAGTCGGTCATCTCATCGAGAACTTTCTGCGTACGCTCCTGGGTTGCGCCCGCTGGCAACTGCGCCATGCTCAGGAAGACCCCCTGGTCCTCGTCCGGCAAGAAGGAGCTTGGCAGACGAACGAACAGGTAAGCCATGCCGACAACGATGATCAGATAGAGCAGCAGATAACGACCGGTGCTGCGCAGGATGTTGCCTACGCTGTCGGTGTAGTGGTGCGTGCTCTTCTCGAACATGTTGTTGAACCAGCCAAAGAAACCTTTGGTTGACCCGTGGCTGCCTTTGGCAACCGGCTTAAGCATGGTGGCGCACAGGGCTGGCGTCAGGATCAGTGCCACCAGCACTGACAGCGCCATTGCGGACACAATGGTGATGGAGAACTGACGATAAATAGCCCCTGTAGACCCGCCGAAGAAGGCCATCGGGATAAATACCGCTGACAGCACCATCGCGATACCCACCAGCGCGCCCTGAATCTGGCCCATTGATTTTCGCGTGGCTTCTTTCGGCGGCAATCCTTCTTCGGACATTACACGCTCAACGTTCTCTACCACCACGATGGCGTCATCCACCAACAGGCCGATGGCGAGCACCATCCCGAACATTGTTAGCGTGTTTATCGAGAAACCGAACGCCGAAAGCACGGCGAATGTCCCTAACAGCACCACCGGCACCGCGATTGTCGGAATCAACGTCGCACGGAAGTTTTGCAGGAACAGGTACATGACCAGGAACACGAGGATGATGGCTTCTACCAGCGTTTTCACCACTTCGTGAATGGAGATCGTCACGAACGGGGTGGTGTCATACGGGTAAACGATCTTCATCCCTGACGGGAAGAACGGTTCCATCTTCTTCAGTTCTGCACGGATGGCGTTTGCGGTATCCAGCGCGTTCGCACCGGTCGCCAGCTTGATCCCCAGACCAGACGCAGGCTGTCCGTTGAACTTCGCAATGATGTCGTAGTTCTCACCGCCCAGTTCAATTCTTGCTACATCGCGCAGGCGAACCTGGGAGCCGTCCTGGTTCACTTTCAGCAGAATTTTACCGAACTCTTCCGTAGAGGTCAGACGCGTTTGTGCGATGATGGAGGCGTTCAGTTGCTGGCCTTTCACCGGCGGCGTACCGCCAAGCTGACCGGCCGCAACCTGGGCGTTCTGCGCTTTGATCGCGTTAATCACATCCACTGGCGTGAGCTGGAAGTTGTTCAGCTTCGTTGGGTCCATCCAGATACGCATCGCGTACTGTGAACCAAACAGCTGCACGTCACCCACACCTGACGTACGGCTGATGGCGTCTTTCATGTTCGCCGCAACGTAGTCAGAGATATCCTCTTGGGTCATGGTGCCGTCGGTGTTAATGACGCCCACAACCATCAGGAAGCTGCTGGATGATTTCTCAACGCTCACACCCTGCTGTTGAACCTCCTGAGGAAGCAGCGGCATGGCCAGTTGCAGTTTGTTCTGCACCTGAACCTGCGCGATATCTGCATCCGTACCGGATTCGAAGGTCAGGGTGATCTGCACGGTACCCGTGGAGTCACTGTTTGAGGACATGTACATCAGGTTATCGATACCGTTCATGTTCTGTTCGATAACCTGCGTCACCGTGTCCTGCACGGTTTTCGCATCAGCGCCAGGGTAAGTCGCGGAGATCGTCACTGCGGGCGGCGCAATCGTTGGATATTGCGCTACCGGCAGTTTGAGGATCGCGAGGCCCCCTGCCAACATGATGATAATGGCGATCACCCACGCAAATATAGGGCGATCGATAAAGAAATTAGGCATGTCTTAACGGCTCCTGTTTAAGTTAAGACTTAGACTGTTCAGACGGGTTAGCGCTTGCGGCTTGCTGTTCATTATCCGCGGTGACTTCCTGCGCTTTAACCTGCGCGCCAGGACGCACTTTTTGCAGCCCGGTAACAATCACGCGATCGCCCGACTTGAGTCCATCAGTGACTAACCACTTATCGCCAATCGCCTGGTTTGCGACGATCTGACGGGTTTCCACTTTGTCATCGGCGCCGACAACCAACGCACTGGCATCACCGCGTGGCGTACGGGTAACGCCCTGCTGGGGAACCAGCAATGCATCAGGATTGGTGCCTTCTTCCAGACGTGCGCGAACAAACATACCAGGCAGTAAGGTATGGTCCGGGTTAGGGAAGATTGCGCGTAACGTAATAGAACCGGTGGTTTGGTCAACGGTGACGTCAGAAAACTCAAGCGTACCGGATTGCGGATAGGTAATGCCGTCGCTGGTGACCAGCTCGACTTTCGCTTTGCCGTTCTCTTGCTTCAGTTTGCCGCTCGCCAGCTCCTGTTTCAGGCGCAGGAAGTCGTTGCTTGACTGCGTTACATCCACATAGATCGGGTCGAGTTGCTGTACTGTCGCGAGGGCGGTAGCCTGGCCGTTTTGTACCAGCGCGCCTTCCGTTACGGATGATTTACCGATACGGCCGTTAATCGGGGAGGTCACTTTGGTATACGCCAGATTAATGCGTGCGGTTTCAACGGCCGCTTTTGCCGCCACAACGGACGCATTCGCCTGTTGCGCATCTGCCAGCGCGCTATCGTAGTCTTGTTGGCTGATGTATTTCGTACCCAACAGTTTCTGATAACGTTTAACCGTTAACTGAGCGATATTTGCAGCCGCCTGCGCTTTAGCGAGATCGCCTTTGGCGCTTTCGTAAGCCGCCTGGTAAGTCGCAGGATCAATCTGATAGAGAGACACACCCGCTTCAATGTCGCCGCCTTCCGTAAAGTTACGTTTCAGGATAATTCCGCTTACCTGAGGACGAACTTCCGCAATACGGTATGCATTGGTGCGACCCGGGAGTTCAGTAGTGATCTGTAGAGGTTCAGTTTTGAGCGTCACAACCCCAACTTCTGGCATCTGCTGACCACCTTGTTGGGCCTGTTTGTCGTCACATCCTGTTAGCGCTAAGCTGCCTGAGAGCATCAGAACGACCGCCAGAGGCGTAAACCCTCTGTTTTTGTTCATATGTAAACCTCGAGTGTCCGATTTCAAATTGATCAATGGTCAAAAGTCCACAAACCCATTGCTGCGTTTATATTATCGTCGTGCTATGGTACATACATCCACAAATGTATGTAAATCTAACGCCTGTAAATTCACCGACATATGGCACGAAAAACCAAACAACAAGCACAGGAAACTCGGCAACACATCCTGGATGTAGCTCTGCGTTTGTTCTCGCGACAAGGGGTATCATCCACTTCGCTCGCGGAGATTGCAAAAGCCGCTGGCGTCACACGCGGTGCAATCTATTGGCACTTCAAAAACAAGTCGGATTTATTCAGTGAAATCTGGGAGCTATCAGAATCCAATATTGGTGAGCTTGAGATTGAGTATCAGGCAAAATTCCCCGACGATCCACTATCAGTATTAAGAGAAATTTTAGTCCATCTTCTTGAAGCAACCGTGACGGAAGAGCGCCGACGTTTATTGATGGAAATTATATTCCACAAATGCGAATTCGTGGGTGAAATGGCGGTAGTGCAACAGGCGCAGCGAAGCATCTGCGTGGAAAGCTATGATCGCATTGAACAAACGCTAACACATTGTATTAAAGCAAAAATGCTCCCGGGAAACCTGATGACGCGTCGTGCGGCAATATTAATGCGCGGCTATATTTCCGGCATCATGGAAAACTGGCTCTTTGCGCCGCAATCCTTTGATCTGAAAAAAGAAGCGCGAGATTACGTCGCCATCTTGTTGGAAATGTATCTGCTTTGCCCGACGCTGAGAGCGGCGCCTGCCCTCGAAAACCCCTGATATCATTCCAGGAATTATCCTGGACATTTTCCGTTCCGCTATTCTGTCCGTCACCGCCGTGATATTCTTGCGGCTTGACTATTTCCGGTCATTCTTCCGGTTCAGAAACCTTCACTCCCATGACTATGTTGCAGCTCCATAAACGTTCATCGCATCTTGTTTTTATCTCAATCATTTTCTTTGTGTTATTGCTGTGCGGTCAGTCGTTGGCGTTTGCCCGTGCGCAAACGAATGGCGATCTGCCGTCGAAAGCAGACGTGCAAAGCCAGTTGGATGCGCTGGGTAAACAGAAAGACCTCTCGGCGCTGGATAAACTGGTTCAGCAGGATCTCATCGATACGCTCGCCACGCTTGATAAAATCGATCGGGTAAAAGAGGAGACCACGCAATTACGTCAGAAAGTCGCGCAGGCGCCGGAAAAAATGCGTCAGGCGACGGACGCGCTGAATGCCCTCAGCGATGTGGATAATGACGACGAAACGCGAAAAACGTTGAGCACGCTTTCGCTGCGCCAGCTGGAACTTCGGGTTGCGCAGGTGCTGGATGATTTGCAGAACTCGCAAAACGATCTGGCGACTTACAATAGTCAGCTGGTTTCGCTCCAGACGCAGCCTGAGCGTGTGCAAAACGCGATGTATACCGCGTCGCAGCAAATGCAGCAAATCCGTAATCGACTGGACGGCACCAGTGTCGGGGACGGCGCATTGCGCCCGAGTCAACAGGCTCTGCTACAGGCGCAACAGGCGTTGCTTAACGCGCAAATCGATCAGCAGCGCAAAAGTCTGGAAGGCAATACAGTTTTGCAGGATACCCTGCAAAAGCAGCGCGATTACGTTACGGCGAACACCAATCGACTGGAACACCAGCTCCAGCTTTTGCAGGAAGCGGTCAACAGCAAACGTCTGACGCTAACCGAGAAGACGGCGCAGGAGGCGATCTCGCCGGATGAAACGGCGCGTATTCAGGCTAACCCTCTTGTGAAGCAGGAGCTGGATGTCAATCATCAACTGAGCCAGCGCCTGATCACGGCAACCGAAAACGGCAACGCGCTCATGCAGCAGAACATCAAAGTCAAAAACTGGCTTGATCGCGCGCTGCAATCAGAGCGCAATATCAAAGAGCAGATTGCGGTGCTGAGAGGCAGTTTGCTGTTGTCGCGTATCTTGTATCAGCAGCAGCAAACGCTGCCGTCGGCAGATGAACTTGTCGATATGACCAACCGGATTGCGGATTTGCGTCTGGAGCAGTTTGAAGTTAACCAGCAGCGTGACGCTTTGTTCCAGAACGATGCCTTTGTGGCCAAACTGGAAGAAGGGCACACTGACGAGGTTAATGACGAAGTGCATGATGCGCTGCTGCAAGTGGTTGATATGCGCAGGGAATTGCTGGATCAGTTGAATAAGCAACTGGGCAATCAGCTGATGATGGCCATTAACCTGCAAATCAATCAACAGCAGCTGATGAGCGTCTCGAAAAACCTTAAAGAGATCCTGACTCAGCAAATCTTTTGGGTTAACAGTAACCGCCCGATGGACTGGGACTGGATTAAAGCCTTCCCGCAAACGCTGAAAGATCAGTTCAGGTCGATGAAAATTACGGTGAACTGGGAAAAGGCCTGGCCTGCGGTATTCATCGCATTCCTCGCGGGGCTGCCTTTGCTGCTGATCGCCGGGGTGATTCGCTGGCGACTGAAATGGCTTAAAGCGTACCAGGAGAAGCTGGCGGCCGCGGTGGGATCATTGCGTAACGACAGCCAGCTCAATACGCCGAAAGCGATTTTCATCGATCTGATTCGCGCCTTGCCGGTTTGTCTGATAATCCTTGCGGTGGGGCTGATCCTCCTCACCATGCAGTTGAATATTAGCGACCTGTTATGGGCGTTCAGTAAAAAGCTGGCGTTGTTCTGGCTGGTATTCGGTCTGTGCTGGAAGGTGCTGGAGAAAGAGGGCGTTGCCATTCGGCACTTCGGCATGCCGGCGAAATTGACCAGCCACTGGCGCCGCCAGATTGTGCGCATCAGTCTGGCGCTACTGCCGCTGCATTTCTGGTCGGTGGTCGCTGAACTTTCTCCGCTGCATCTGATGGACGATGTGCTGGGGCAGGTGGTGATTTTCCTCAACCTTCTGCTTATTACTCTGCTGGTGTGGCCAATGTGCCGCGATAGCTGGCGTGATAAGGAGTCGCATGGTTTACGTCTGATCACGATTACCGTGCTCTCCATCATTCCCGTCGCGTTGATGGTGTTGACCGCGACGGGCTATTTCTATACCACGCTACGCCTGTCCGGGCGCTGGATTGAAACCGTCTATCTGGTGATTATCTGGAACCTGCTGTATCAGACCGTGTTACGCGGCCTGAGCGTCGCGGCGCGTCGTATTGCCTGGCGCCGTGCGCTGGCGCGTCGCCAGAATCTGGTGAAAGAGGGGGCGGAAGGCGCGGAGCCGCAGGAAGAACCGACCATTGCGCTGGAACAGGTTAACCAGCAAACGCTGCGCATCACCATGCTGCTGATGATTGCCCTGTTCGGGGTGATGTTCTGGGCGATTTGGTCCGATCTGATCACCGTGTTCAGCTATCTCGACAGCATCACGCTCTGGCACTACAACGGCACGGAAGCGGGCGCCGCGGTGGTTAAAAACGTTACGATGGGTAGCCTGCTGTTTGCCATTATTGTGTCAATGGTGGCCTGGGCGCTGATCCGTAACTTACCTGGCCTGCTGGAAGTTCTGGTACTTTCCAGACTGAAAATGCGCCAGGGGGCTTCGTATGCGATCACCACGATCCTCAACTACATCATCATTGCCGTTGGCGCGATGACGGTATTCGGATCGCTTGGCGTATCGTGGGACAAACTACAGTGGCTGGCGGCGGCGTTATCGGTTGGTCTTGGTTTCGGCTTGCAGGAGATTTTCGGTAACTTCGTCTCTGGCATTATTATCCTGTTTGAACGCCCGGTACGCATTGGCGATACGGTGACTATCGGCACCTTCTCCGGGACGGTCAGCAAGATCCGTATTCGTGCGACCACCATTACCGACTTCGATCGTAAAGAGGTGATCATTCCGAACAAAGCCTTCGTGACCGAACGATTGATCAACTGGTCGCTGTCCGACACCACCACCCGGCTGGTGATCCGCCTTGGCGTCGCCTATGGCTCGGATCTGGACAAAGTGAAAAAAGTGCTGTTGCAGGCGGCGACGGAGCACCCGAAAGTGATGCGTGAGCCAGAACCTGCGGTGTTCTTTACCACGTTTGGCGCCAGTACGCTCGATCATGAACTGCGTCTGTACGTGCGTGAACTGCGCGATCGCAGCCATACAGTGGATGAGCTGAACCGGACCATCGATCGTTTGTGCCGTGAAAATAACATCGACATCGCTTTTAACCAGCTTGAAGTGCATCTGCGCAATGAGAAAGGTGACGAAGTGACGGAAGTTAAACGCGAAATCAAAGGCGACGATCCGACGCCATCGGTGGGCTAAGTTCTGTTCAGGGCGGCCAGGCCGCCCTGAGTGTCTCTAATGGGAGAGCGCAGACAGCTCTTCTGGCGAGAGTCCGGTTAGGTGGGTGATCAGATCGGGGGCCAGACCGCTGTCGAGCATTTTGAGAGCGATGCTGCGTGCTTCGGCCTGACGACCTTCTTCTAAGCCCTTCTGCCGTCCTTGCTGCATTCCTTTTTGCAGCCCGTCTGCTCTGCCTTTCTCTTCCAGCCATTCGGCAATGCTCATCAGTTGCTCCTTATACTGGGGGGCGCTGCTGGCCAGTTTGCGGATCAACGCGCCGGGGTTCGTGGTATTCCCAACCTGCAACATATAGTGTATCAGCACGCTGATTTGGCTACGGGTCAGGTGTTCCTGCGTTAATAGCGTGATTAATTGATCCTGTAATTCGGCCAGATCGCGTCGGCGTATATGCTTTTGCAGTAGCTCCAGCATCGCCATTCGCCGATGCCGCATGATCTGATTATCCGGCATTACGGTCAGGTCTACCAGCGCAAATTCATTGCTGTAAAGGCTATTGGCAAGCGCGGGCTCACAAAACATATTCTGCCAGTTCAGGCTGTAGGGCCACGGACTAATTGACCCGTGGTAGAACAGTAAGGGAACCACTAACGGCAGCGTGTCGTGCCCGGCATCAAGATGCCGCTGCATGGCGGCGATGGCATAACGCATCAGGCGAAACGCCATGAATTTATCGGGTTTGCTTTGATGCTCAATCAGCGCATAAACGTAGCCTGGTCCATGCGTAGTTTGCAGGGAGTAGAGGATGTCTGAATAGCTGGCCCGTAAGTTCTCTTCGACAAAACTTCCTGACTCCAGCGTCAGGGAATCCAGATTGCAGATGCGAAGAAAGGTGTCAGGTAAATGGATCTGTAAAAAATCCCGCGCGATCGCTTTTTGCGTCAGCAGTTGCCGAAATACCGCATCATGCGGCGTGGTTGAAAGTCGTTCCATGAACTGTCCGTCGTCATTGTGTCCCGATGCAGACTCTGACATTGACGGTGAGGACGCACCAGCTCCCTTTTAATCGCTTTGCGAGGCGTCTTCCGCGTTTTTTAGTTTGTTTTCATAATCACGCTTCACAATTTCCAGCGCGCGTAGCACGGTTTGCGCGGGCAGCTGATTCTCTTCAAGCAGGACGATCAGATCGACGGCCAGTTTGACGTCGTCCGGGGCATTCTCAAGCGACATATTTTCTCCAGTGGTTAACGGGTCAGGCGCGCCAGTACGCGCTCTATTTTTTCCAGCGCATGACGACAGCGCGCCAGACGGCCTTCAAACGCCTCGATTTCTCGGTGCAGCGCCTGCTGCTCGGTGAAGCCGGTGACCTGCGCCAGACGGGCTTTACGCTCCTCGGTCATTTCCAGCAGACGACGCTCAAACTCCTGATGCTTTACGCGTTTACGTTGCCAGCGCGCCAGCCCCGGGGAGGCGCTGTCCCACTCCCTGAGCGACCAGGTCGCGGTTTCTCGTGTTATCGCCTCAATCTGTGAAACCAGGCGTTCCGCCAGCCAGGCAATCTGCGGCAGCGTCTGTTGTTCAACCGCATGGCGCAACGCGTCAAGGTTGGTTCCGGCTTCATCCAGATACGCCTTCAATAGCGTACTGCGGGTGCGAAAAAGATGCCTGTCAAAGCGTGCGCTGAGCGTCGCATGCTGTGCCAGCGGCGCGCTCTGCTGGCGCAGACTGGCGAGCTGGTTTTCCAGCCTGTATAACAGCATGGTGGTTTTCAATGTAACACTCCGATGAAAATGATAACTGTTATGCTACAGTAGCAGCCTTGTGTGCTACGTACTGTCATTATGAAACGTACTATTTTAATCATCATTGGCTGGCTGGCGGTAGTGTTAGGGACGCTGGGCGTCGTGTTGCCGCTATTGCCTACTACGCCGTTTATTTTACTGGCGGCCTGGTGTTTTGCCCGTTCGTCGCCGCGCTTTCATGACTGGCTGCTTTACCGCTCCTGGTTTGGCGGCTATTTGCGTCACTGGCAAAAGCATCGCGCGATGCCGCCGGGGGCGAAACCACGCGCTATTGCGTTGATATTGATTACATTCGGTATCTCGCTTTGGCTGGTGCATATGATGTGGGTACGAATACTGCTGCTGGCGATCCTGGCCTGCCTGTTGATTTTTATGTGGCGGATACCGGTGATTGATGAAAAGCAACAAAAGCACTGAAGCGCAATAATCGCTGTTGCAATTGTCTTACGCAGCCAGTAAATTCGACCGTTTTCGAGCACAGGCGCAGACGGTTAAAGGTTAAACAATCGTTACTTTGACCCCCTTAATTCGCGCCGTGAGTAACACCGTAATAGCAGGCATATATCCATGACCGCGACTGCACAGCAGCTTGAGTTTCTCAAAAATAGCATTAAAAGCATTCACGATTACCCGAAACCGGGCATTCTTTTCCGTGATGTCACCAGCTTGCTGGAAGACCCGAAAGCCTATGCGCTCAGCATTGAATTGCTGGTTGAACGATACAAAAATGCAGGCATCACCAAAGTTGTCGGCACCGAAGCGCGTGGCTTCCTGTTTGGCGCGCCGGTCGCGCTGGGCCTGGGCGTCGGGTTTGTTCCGGTGCGTAAACCGCGCAAACTGCCGCGTGAAACGATCGCTGAAAGCTATGAGCTGGAGTACGGCACCGATCAGCTGGAAATCCACGTTGATGCCATCAAACCGGGCGATAAAGTGCTGGTGGTGGACGATCTCCTGGCGACTGGCGGCACAATCGAAGCGACTGTGAAGCTGATCCGTCGTCTGGGTGGGGAAGTGACCGATGCCGCTTTCATCATCAATCTGTTCGATCTGGGTGGTGAGCAGCGTCTGGCAAAACAGGGGATTACCTGTTATAGCCTGGTTCCCTTCCCGGGGCACTGATTCAGGCTATCTTATTCGCCACTCTGGTTCCGGCCAGCGCTCGACAAAACGCATTTGCGTTTTGAACGCCGCTTGCGGCGGCTCAAAAGGGTGAGCGTCGCGAATAAAGCCTCACAACCTCGCTGTATTTGCGAGGTTGTGTTAGCATTCCCCCCATGAATCCACCTTCCAGCGTTTCAGAGCCAGCCAATGAGTTATCAGGTCTTAGCCCGAAAATGGCGCCCACAAACCTTTGCTGACGTCGTCGGCCAGGAACATGTGCTGACCGCACTGGCGAACGGCTTGTCGTTAGGGCGTATTCATCACGCATATCTTTTTTCCGGCACCCGTGGCGTCGGTAAAACCTCCATCGCCCGTCTGCTGGCGAAGGGACTGAACTGTGAAACCGGTATCACCGCCACGCCGTGCGGCGTATGTGACAACTGCCGGGAAATCGAGCAGGGGCGTTTTGTCGATCTGATTGAGATCGACGCCGCGTCGCGCACCAAAGTGGAAGATACCCGCGACCTGCTGGACAACGTCCAGTACGCGCCCGCGCGCGGCCGCTTTAAGGTCTATCTGATCGACGAAGTGCATATGCTCTCGCGGCACAGTTTCAACGCGTTGCTTAAAACGCTCGAAGAACCGCCCGCGCACGTCAAATTCCTGCTGGCGACCACCGATCCGCAGAAGCTGCCGGTGACGATTTTGTCGCGCTGTCTGCAATTCCATCTCAAGGCGCTGGATGTCGAACAAATTCGCCATCAGCTTGAGCATATCCTTAACGAAGAACATATCGCGCATGAGCCGCGCGCGCTGCAACTGCTCTCCCGCGCAGCGGACGGCAGCCTGCGCGATGCGCTAAGCCTGACCGACCAGGCGATCGCCAGCGGTGACGGGCAGGTCTCCACCCAGGCGGTGAGCGCGATGCTCGGTACGCTGGATGATGACCAGGCGCTTTCGCTGGTCGAGGCGGTGGTTGCCGCCAATGGCGAGCGCGTGATGTCGCTGGTGAATGATGCCGCCGCGCGCGGTATTGAGTGGGAAGCGCTGCTGGTCGAAATGCTGGGGCTGTTGCACCGCATTGCGATGGTGCAGCTGTCGCCTGCCGCGCTGGGTAACGATATGGCGGCGATTGAGCAGCGCATGCGTGAACTGGCGCGAACCGTGCCGCCAGCGGACATACAGCTCTATTACCAGACGCTGTTGATTGGGCGCAAAGAGTTGCCCTATGCCCCGGACAGACGGATGGGCGTTGAAATGACGCTATTACGCGCGCTGGCATTCCACCCACGTATGCCGCTGCCGGAACCGGAAAGACCGCAGCAATCTTTTGCGCCGGTCGCGCCAACGGCGGTGATGACGCCGACGCAGGTGCCTTCGCAACAATCCGCTCCGGTACGCCAGGAGGTGCCGTTGCCAGATGCCACCAGCCAGGTGCTGGCGGCGCGCAACCAGCTTCAGCGTGCTCAGGGAGCAACCAAAACAAAAAAGAGTGAACCGGCAGCCGCTTCCCGCGCGCGGCCGGTAAATAACGCTGCGCTGGAAAGATTAGCCTCTGTCTCTGAACGCGTTCAGGCGCGTCCGGCGCCGTCTGCGCTGGAACAGACGCCGACGAAGAAAGAAGCCTACCGCTGGAAGGCGACCAATCCGGTGGTGGAAGTAAAAGAGGTTGTGGCCACGCCGAAAGCGCTGAAAAAGGCGCTGGAGCATGAAAAAACACCGGAACTGGCGACCAAACTGGCCGCGGAAGCGACTGAACGCGATCCGTGGGCGGCACAAATTAGCCAGCTCTCCCTGCCGAAGCTGGTGGAACAGGTGGCGTTAAACGCCTGGAAAGAGGAGAACGGCAATACCATTTGCCTGCATCTGCGCTCCACGCAGCGACACCTTAACTCCACTGGCGCGCAGCAAAAGCTGGCGGAAGCATTGAGCGCCCTGACGGGAACGACGGTTGAACTGACCATCGTTGAAGATGATAATCCGGCGGTGCGAACGCCGCTGGAGTGGCGTCAGGCGATTTATGAAGAGAAACTTGCGCAGGCGCGTGAGTCGATTATTGCGGATAACAACATTCAGACGCTGCGTCGATTCTTTGACGCGGATCTGGATGAAGAGAGTATTCGCCCCATTTGATCGTAAGCCCGGCTTGCGATTGTAAACCATCAAGAGAGAGAGCTTATGTTTGGAAAAGGCGGTCTGGGCAACCTGATGAAGCAAGCCCAGCAGATGCAAGAAAAAATGCAGCAGATGCAGGAAGAAATCGCCAAACTGGAAGTCACCGGCGAGTCTGGCGCAGGTCTGGTGAAAGTGACCATTAACGGTGCGCACAACTGCCGTCGCGTGGAAATCGACCCAAGCCTGCTGGAAGACGACAAAGAGATGCTGGAAGATCTGGTCGCTGCGGCGTTCAACGATGCGGCGCGTCGCATTGAAGAGACCCAGAAAGAGAAGATGGCGTCTGTCTCCTCCGGTATGCAACTGCCGCCTGGCTTTAAGATGCCGTTCTGATGCAAACCAGCCCGCTGTTAACTCAGCTTATGGAAGCACTGCGCTGTCTGCCGGGCGTTGGCCCGAAGTCAGCGCAGCGCATGGCGTTTACGCTGCTTCAGCGTGACCGCAGCGGCGGGATGCGTCTTGCGCAAGCGCTCACCCGGGCGATGTCGGAAATCGGCCACTGTGCCGATTGCCGCACCTTCACTGAGCAGGACGTGTGCAATATCTGTTCGAATCCGCGTCGTCAGGAAAACGGTCAAATCTGCGTGGTGGAGAGTCCGGCGGACATCTACGCCATTGAGCAGACCGGGCAATTCTCTGGCCGCTACTTCGTACTGATGGGGCATCTGTCGCCGCTCGACGGCATCGGGCCGGACGATATCGGTCTCGATCGTCTGGAGCAGCGTCTGGCGTCAGAACAGCTCAGCGAAGTGATCCTCGCGACCAACCCGACGGTCGAAGGGGAGGCTACCGCGAACTATATTGCCGAACTTTGTGCGCAATATGGCGTTGAAGCCAGCCGTATCGCCCACGGCGTACCGGTGGGCGGCGAACTGGAAATGGTCGACGGCACCACGCTGTCCCACTCGCTTGCCGGGCGTCATAAGATTCGTTTTTAATCAAACGGGAGAACATTCGCGTTCTCCCGCTTGAAAACTCATTTCCCGTCCCCATCTCTCCCTCAACGCATTTTGACCTTGTAAATGGCATTGTTGAGGTATTTATCCAATGAAAGGACAAGAAACTCGTGGTTTTCAGTCAGAAGTAAAACAGCTTCTGCACCTGATGATCCATTCTCTGTACTCCAATAAAGAAATTTTCCTGCGTGAGCTTATCTCTAACGCCTCAGATGCGGCGGACAAGCTGCGTTTTCGCGCGCTGTCGAACCCGGATCTGTATGAAGGCGACGGCGAGCTGCGCGTGCGTGTCTCCTTCGATAAAGATAAGCGTACGCTGACCATCGCCGATAATGGCGTGGGGATGAACCGTGATGACGTTATCGATCATCTGGGGACCATTGCGAAATCCGGCACTAAATCTTTCCTCGAATCAATGGGTTCCGATCAGGCGAAAGACAGCCAGTTGATCGGCCAGTTCGGGGTCGGCTTCTACTCTGCGTTTATCGTCGCGGATAAAGTGACCGTGCGTACCCGCGCGGCGGGCGATAAGCCGGAAAACGGCGTGTTCTGGGAATCGGCGGGCGAAGGTGAGTACACCGTCGCGGATATCACTAAAGACGATCGCGGTACGGAAATCACCCTGCACCTGCGTGAAGGCGAAGACGAGTTCCTTGATGACTGGCGCGTACGCTCCATCATCAGTAAATATTCCGACCATATCGCACTGCCGGTAGAGATTGAAAAACAGGAAGAAAAAGACGGTGAAACGATCGTCTCCTGGGAGAAAATCAATAAGGCGCAGGCGCTGTGGACGCGTAATAAGTCAGAAATCAAAGACGACGAGTACAACGAGTTCTACAAGCACATTGCTCACGACTTCACCGACCCGCTGACCTGGAGCCACAACCGCGTGGAAGGTAAGCAGGAGTACACCAGCCTGCTGTACATCCCGTCTCAGGCGCCGTGGGATATGTGGAACCGCGATCACAAACATGGGCTGAAACTGTACGTACAGCGCGTCTTTATCATGGACGACGCCGAGCAGTTTATGCCGAACTATCTGCGCTTCGTGCGTGGTCTGATTGATTCCAACGATCTGCCGCTGAACGTTTCCCGCGAAATTCTTCAGGACAGCACCGTTACCCGCAACCTGCGCAGCGCGTTGACCAAACGTGTTCTGCAAATGCTGGAAAAACTGGCGAAAGACGATGCGGAAAAATACCAGACCTTCTGGAAACAGTTTGGTCTGGTGCTGAAAGAAGGCCCGGCGGAAGATCATGCCAACCAGGAAGCCATCGCGAAACTGATGCGCTTTGCTTCAACGCATACGGACTCTTCCGCACAAACCGTCTCTCTGGAAGATTATATCTCCCGCATGAAAGAAGGGCAGGAGAAGATCTACTACATCACGGCAGACAGCTACGCGGCGGCGAAGAGCAGCCCGCACCTGGAGCTGCTGCGTAAGAAAGGCATCGAAGTGCTGCTGCTTTCCGATCGCATTGATGAGTGGATGATGAATTACCTGACCGAGTTCGACGGTAAGGCGTTCCAGTCCGTATCTAAAGTTGACGAATCGCTGGAAAAACTGGCGGATGAAGTCGATGAAAGCGCAAAAGAAGCGGAAAAAGCGCTGACGCCGTTCGTTGAGCGCGTGAAAACCCTGCTGGGCGATCGTGTGAAAGAGGTGCGTCTGACGCATCGTCTGACCGATACTCCGGCCATTGTCACCACCGACGCTGACGAGATGAGTACCCAGATGGCGAAGCTGTTTGCCGCTGCTGGTCAGGCCGTGCCGGAAGTGAAATACATCTTTGAACTCAACCCGGATCACGTACTGGTGAAACGCACGGCGGATACCCAGGACGAAGCGCAGTTTAACGAGTGGGTAGAGCTGCTGTTGGATCAGGCGCTGTTTGCCGAACGCGGTACGCTGGAAGATCCGAACCAGTTTATCCGTCGTATGAACCAGTTGCTGGTGTCTTAATCGGCACCGCGTCATGCCGGATGGCGCTAATGCTTATCCGGCCTACGAGCAGGTTGCTTATGTAGGCCCGATAAGCGCAGCGCCATCGGGCATTTTTTATTTTATCCTCTCTTTTTCTTCATTTTCCCGCCGTTAACCGTTTCAGCGCAGGGCGCCTTCCTTGAGCGAATTGCGTGATGGTGGTATCGTTTAGCGCTTTTTTAAAAAATATCGACAACCTTTAAGGGGATTTTCGTAATGCGTATCATTCTGCTTGGCGCTCCGGGCGCGGGTAAAGGAACTCAGGCTCAGTTCATCATGGAGAAATATGGTATTGTGCAAATCTCCACTGGCGACATGCTGCGTGCCGCCGTGAAATCTGGCTCCGAGCTGGGTAAACAAGCGAAAGACATCATGGACGCCGGCAAGCTGGTGACCGATGAGCTGGTGATTGCGCTGGTAAAAGAGCGTATCGCGCAGGACGATTGCCGCAACGGTTTCCTGCTGGACGGCTTCCCGCGTACAATTCCGCAGGCTGACGCCATGAAAGAAGCGGGCATTGCGGTTGACTATGTTCTCGAATTCGACGTACCGGACGAGCTGATCGTTGACCGCATCGTGGGCCGTCGCGTGCATGCGGCGTCTGGCCGTGTTTATCACATCAAATTCAATCCGCCGAAAGTGGAAGGCAAGGACGATGTGACCGGCGAAGAGCTGACCACCCGTAAAGACGATCAGGAAGAGACCGTTCGTAAGCGTCTGGTGGAATACCATCAGATGACTGCGCCGCTGATTGGTTACTACCAGAAAGAAGCGGAAGCGGGTAACACTAAATACGCGAAAGTGGACGGTACTCAGGCCGTTGCCGATGTGCGTGCCGACCTTGAAAAAATCCTCGGTTAATCCGTAAATTGCCCGATGGCGCTACGCTTATCGGGCCTACGGACTTGTAGGCCCGATAAGCGTAGCGCCATCAGGCAAATTCTCATCTTACCTCTCGCAGCAATTAGTTCTTCTTCCTCGCTTTTCCGCTACAATTATCAACAATTTGAATCAATAAGAGGCGGTAATGCGTCAGACGAAAACCGGTATCCTGCTGGCTAACCTCGGCACTCCCGATGCCCCAACTCCTGAAGCGGTTAAACGCTATCTGAAGCAATTTTTAAGCGATGAGCGCGTGGTGGATACTTCCCGCCTGCTGTGGTGGCCGCTTTTGCGTGGTGTGATTTTGCCGCTGCGCGCGCCGCGTGTCGCAAAACTGTACCAGTCTATCTGGCAGGAAGGCGGATCGCCGTTGCTGGTTTACAGCAGGGAGCAACAGCAGGCGCTGGCAGAGCGTCTCCCGGATACGCCCGTTGCGCTGGGGATGAGCTACGGTTCGCCGTCGCTGGAAAGCGCGGTCGATGAACTGCTGGCGAACCACGTCGATCACATCGTGGTGCTGCCGCTCTACCCACAATACTCCTGTTCGACGGTGGCGGCCGTCTGGGACGAACTGGCGCGTATTCTGGCGCGTAAACGCAGTATTCCAGGCGTCTCGTTTATTCGTGACTACGCTGATGACAATAGCTATATCACCGCCCTGGCAAATAGCGCCCGTGCCTCGTTTGCCCAACATGGCGAGCCGGACTTGCTGCTGCTCTCGTATCACGGCATCCCGCAGCGTTACGCTGACGAAGGCGACGACTACCCGCAACGCTGTCGCGATACTACCCGTGAACTGGTCTCTGCGCTTGGTCTGGCGCCAGAAAAAGTGATGATGACCTTCCAGTCGCGCTTTGGCCGCGAGCCGTGGCTGACGCCGTATACTGACGAAACGTTGAAAATGCTGGGCGAAAAAGGCACCGGGCATATTCAGGTGATGTGTCCGGGTTTTGCGGCGGATTGTCTGGAAACGCTGGAGGAGATCGCGTTGCAAAACCGGGAAATCTTCCTTGAGGCGGGCGGTAAAAAATACGAATACATTCCGGCGCTCAATGCCGCGCCGGAACACATCGATATGATGCTGAAGCTGACCGCACCGTACCTCTGAGGCTATTTTAACTGCGCCATAAAGAAACGCGCGCCATCCTGTAGCGCATCGTCCGCGGTTTTCATCATGCGTGAATAGTGCAGGAAGGCGTGCAGCGTGCCGGGGTACATCCGGTACTCACTGGGCTGATTATGCGCCTGGAGCGTCTGGTGCAGCAGACGGCTGTCATCAAGTAACGGATCGAACTCCGCGCCGGCAATAAAGCAGGGCGGCACATTGCGGGTCAGATCGTTATTGAACAGGCAATACCAGGGGGATTCGCGATCCTGCTCGTCACGCAGATAGGCGTTTTCATACCTCTCCAGATCCTGACGGGTTAAGCCGTCCCATTCTCCGCCAAACAAACGGCGGCTGGGCGAATCCTGTAACCCGTAGAGACCATACCACAGCAGCGTGGCGACCACGTTCCCGCATACAATCTGCTTATCGCGCAGCCACAGTGCGCTGGCGAGCGCCAGCATAGCGCCTGCGGAATCCCCGGCAAAACCGATTTGCGCCATGTTCAATGCGTATTCATCGGCGCGTTGATGAAAGAACCGACATGCCGCGACGGTCTCCTCAATCGCCTGTGGGAAACGCGCCTCGGGAGAGAGCGTATAGTCGATGCCGACGACCGTACACCGCGTATAGCTCGCCAGCAGCCGCATAATGCGGTCGTGGGTATCCAGATTGCCGAGAATAAATCCGCCGCCGTGCAGATAAAACAGCGTTGCCCTGCTGTTGTGCTGTGGATAATACAGACGCGTGGCGACCTCGCCGTAGGGTGTGGGAACCGCCGCCGTCCGCGTTGCCATCTGCGGCGCTCCGGCGTTCCAGAACCGGCGCTCGCGGGTGTAGTGCTGGCGCTGCGCCGCAATGTCATCCGCAGGCCACGGCGGCAGCTCCGCCTGATGAACGTTGATGACGGCCCTCATCTGCGCAGAAATAAGATCGATAACGGGAATTTTGTTTTCTGGCTTCATAACGCGCTCCTTGTGAAATGCCTCCATTGTAGAAAGCGATCGCCAATAAACTGCGATCTCACCGTCCGATATTGAAACTCCGCGCCTCGTCGCGCGGGCAGGGGGGAATGTGCTACCATGCACCGCTCAGTTATCCACCTGTAAACACAATCATGAAATTTCCCGGTAAACGTAAATCCAAACACTATTTCCCCGTTAATGCCCGTGACCCGCTGTTGCAACAAATTCAGGCTGAAAATGAAACCAGCGCGTCATGGGTGGTTGGTATCGATCAGACGCTGGTGGATATTGAAGCGAAAGTCGATGATGACTTTGTGAAACGTTATGGATTGAGCGCCGGGCATTCTCTGGTGATTGAGGATGATGTCGCAGAAGCGTTGTATCAGGAGCTGGTGCGTGAAAACCTGATCACCCACCAGTTTGCCGGTGGCACCATTGGTAACACCATGCACAACTACTCGGTGCTGGCGGACGATCGCTCCGTTCTGCTGGGCGTGATGTGCAGCAACATTGAGATTGGCAGCTACGCCTATCGCTATTTATGTAACACATCGAGCCGTACCGACCTCAACCACCTGCAAGGGGTTGATGGCCCCATTGGCCGCTGCTTTACGCTGATTGGCGAATCCGGCGAGCGTACCTTCGCCATCAGTCCCGGCCACATGAACCAGCTTCGGGCGGAGAGCATCCCGGAATCGGTGATTGCGGGCGCATCTGCGCTGGTGCTGACCTCCTATCTGGTGCGCTGTAAACCGGGCGAGCCGATGCCGGAAGCGACCATGAAAGCCATTGAGTACGCGAAAAAGCATAATGTGCCGGTGGTGCTGACCCTGGGGACGAAGTTTGTTATCGCCGATAATCCGCAGTGGTGGCAGGCGTTCCTCAAAGAGCATGTCTCCATTCTGGCGATGAATGAAGAAGAGGCGGAAGCGCTAACCGGCGAGAACGATCCGCTGCTGGCGTCTGATAAGGCGCTGGACTGGGTGGATTTGGTGCTGTGTACCGCCGGGCCGATTGGGTTGTATATGGCGGGCTTTACCGAAGATGAAGCGAAACGCAAAACCCAGCACCCGCTGCTGCCGGGGGCGATTGCCGAGTTTAATCAGTATGAGTTCAGCCGTGCGATGCGGCATAAAGATTGTCTCCATCCGCTGCGGGTCTACTCGCACATCGCCCCGTACATGGGCGGGCCGGAAAAAATCATGAACACCAATGGCGCGGGAGACGGCGCGCTGGCGGCGCTGTTACATGATATTACCGCCAATAATTATCACCGCACCAATGTGCCTAACTCCAGCAAGCATAAATTCACCTGGCTGACCTATTCGTCTTTGGCGCAGGTGTGTAAGTATGCGAACCGTGTGAGTTATCAGGTATTGAACCAGCATTCCCCGCGGTTGACGCGCGGTCTGCCGGAACGGGAAGACAGCCTCGAAGAGTCTTACTGGGATCGCTGAGTTATTGCCTGATGGCGCTGCGCTTATCGGGCCTACAAGAAAATCGTAGGCCGGATAAGGTGATTACACCGCCATCCGGCATCACACCGTTTAACCCGTCACCACTTCGCCTGCGGGCGGGGTTTCCAGTAGCTCCAGCATGGTGCGGGCAATTTCACGCTCGCCCATCACCACCTGATTCGCTCCGCGCTCTGTGATGTATTCCACCTCATCGTCATAATGCGCGCGTGCGATAATCTCAATGTGCGGGCATTTCTCGCGGGCGGAGGCCACGATTTCACCGGCTTCGTAACCGTTTGGAATGGTCAGCAACAGCCAGCGAGCGCAGTCCAGATGCGCCAGATTCATGATCTCTTCGTTAGCGGCATTCCCCAGTACGGCGCGAATACCGCGTTCACGCAGCTCATCCACGCGGGTACGTGAAGTTTCAATGACTACCAGCGGAATGCCTGCCGCCATCAGTTTTTCGCCCAGCAGGCTACCGACGCGGCCAAAACCGACCAGCAGCGCGTGGTTGCAGATATCCACCGGAATCTGCTTCTCTTCTTCGATCGCTTCTTCCAGCGTCTGCTCTTCCAGCGTTTCCGTTTTGGCGAGGTATTTCTCTAACAGCGCAAACAGCACCGGGTTGAGCATAATCGACAGAATCGCGCCCGCCAGCACCAGGTTCTGCCCTGCCTGCGGCAGCAGATCCAATGCCATGCCCAGACCTGCCAGAATAAAGGCAAATTCACCAATCTGCGCCAGGCTGGCGGCGATGGTCAGCGCGGTGCGCGGCGAGTGCCCGAACAGGCGAACCAGGAAGAAAGCGGCAACCGATTTACCGAAGATAATAATGGCCAGCGTAGCCAGTACCGCCATCGGCTGTTGAATCAGGATTAACGGGTCAAACAGCATCCCGACGGAGACAAAGAACAGGACCGCAAAGGCGTCGCGAAGCGGCAGCGTATCGTGCGCGGCGCGGTGGCTCAATTCTGATTCGTTTAGCACCATCCCGGCAAAGAAAGCGCCCAGCGCAAAGGAGACATCGAACAGCTCGACGGCGCCAAAGGCGATGCCCAGCGCCAGCGCCAGCACGGAAAGGGTAAACAGTTCACGGGAGCCGGTAGCGGCGCTGCGCGCCATAATCCACGGCACCAGACGGCGCCCAACCAGCATCATAATGGCGATAAACGCCACCACTTTACCAATGGTGATGCCCATATCAACTGCCAGCGACGCGAAGCCGACATCGCCTTTTTCCAGCATTCCCGCCACGGCGGGCAGAAGAACCAGCGTCAGAACCATCACCAGATCTTCCACAATCAGCCAGCCGATGGCGATTTGCCCGCGCTGACTGTCAATAAGCTGTCTCTCTTCAAGCGCGCGCAGCAGCACCACGGTACTGGCGGTTGAAAGACATAACCCGAAGACGATACCGGTCATGAGCGACCAGCCCAACACCGCTGAAAGCGCCATACCCAGCAACGTCGCCACGGCTATCTGGGCGATCGCGCCGGGAATGGCGATGGCCTTTACCGCCATCAGATCCTTCAATGAAAAGTGCAACCCGACGCCGAACATCAGCAGGATTACGCCAAGCTCCGCCAGTTCAGGCGCAAGTTTGGTATCCGCGACAAAACCCGGAGTAAATGGCCCCGCAAGAACGCCCGCTAACAGATATCCCACCAGAGGAGAAATACGCAGTTTATTGGCAAGCATGCCGAGTATAAAAGCGAGCACGAGGCCGCCAACAATGGTGGTAATAAGCGGGGTGGCGTGATGCATTCCGTCTCCTTTGGTCGTTATGTTGATCCATTTTTGGTCGCCCTGGCGTCATCGCTCGCACAGCCTCACAAACGATGGCGCCAGAGAAACCAAAATTCCAGGTAATAGTTTATGACAATTTCGATGTTTATGTTTATGAATAATTGTTGAAATTTGATGAAAAGTGGAATTTAGAATAAAAAAGGCACGGATTGGAAAACTGGCGGGGTGTCTGTGAGCTAAAGGCTTACGGTGACTGGAAGAGAGTGCGACCAAAGTTTACCTTTGGCCGCAGGAAAATCAGGCTTTATGTCGGTTGTCAGGCAAGAATATGGTCAGTATCCCCAGAAGTGGCAGGAAAGCACATATTTTGTAGACCAAATCAATACTGGTGTGGTCGGCGAGCAGGCCTAATACCGCAGCGCCAAGGCCTCCCATACCGAACGCGAAACCGAAAAAGAGCCCAGAAACCATACCGATACGCCCCGGAAGCAGTTCCTGCGCATACACCAGGATGGCAGAAAAGGCCGATGCGAGGATAAAACCAATTATCACGGTTAAAATCCCCGTCCAGTGCAGGGTTGCATAGGGTAAAACGAGAGTAAACGGCGCTACACCCAGAATTGAGCCCCAAATAACATATTTTCGGCCTATTTTATCCCCCAGAGGCCCGCCGATTACCGTTCCAGCCGCAACGGCAAACAGGAAGGCAAACAGATGAAACTGTGCGTTTTGTACCGATAATCCGAATTTTTGCATCAGATAAAAGGTGTAATAGCTGCTGATGCTCGCCATATAGAAGTATTTGGAGAAAATCAGGACTAACAGCACGCTAACGGCGAGTATCACTTTATTGCGCGGCAGCGGATTGACGATGGTCGCCTTCGGTTTTCCTTTACTTATCCGGTGTTGCGCGGCATACCAGCGGCTGATCTGCGCCAGCACAATAATGGCCAGCAACGCGGCCAGTACAAACCAGGCCACATTACCTTTGCCATATGGCGCGATGATGACAGCAGCCAGTAGCGGCCCCAGCGAACTGCCGAAGTTGCCGCCAACCTGGAAGATGGATTGCGCCAGCCCGTGGCGTCCGCCGGAGGCCATACGCGCCACGCGGGAAGATTCTGGATGAAACACCGAAGAACCGGTGCCGACCAGCGCCGCCGCCAGCAGCACGGCGCCAAAACTGCCCGCCAGCGCCAGCAGTACCAGACCGCTCAGCGTAAAGCACATCCCAATGGGGAGCGACCACGGCATGGGATATTTATCCGTCCAGTATCCGACGACCGGCTGGAGCAGGGAGGAGGCGAGCTGGAAGGTCAGGGTAATCATCCCTATCTGCATAAAGGTCAGGGAAAACTCTGATTGCAGCAGCGGGTAAATCGCTAAAATTAGCGACTGGATCATATCGTTCAACAAATGAGACAGGCTGATCGCGCCTAAGATGCCAAACGAGGTGCGTGCTTTAGTCGCCGCAGCAGAGGCGCCCGCTAACGGCTGGGTTGGTTCACTCATTGCCATAGAATGTCACTTCTGTTTTGTTTGCGATGTTGGGGATAATCGAATTTGTAATTATTACTCGACTAACATACCTGTGGACGGTGTTTGAAGGAAGTCTCAATTCTGAAAACATTTTCGACTATTATTTCAGATCATTGTAATTTCAGCGGTTGATATTGAGTCAGGGAGAGAAGCATGAAATTTTTGAAACGGGGTGTGGCGCTGGCATTGTTTGCCGCGTTTACGCTGGCAAGCCAGCCTGTTCAGGCTTATGAAAAAGATAAAACCTATAAAATCACCATTCTGCATACTAACGATCACCACGGCCATTTCTGGCGCAGCGAATACGGCGAGTACGGTTTATCGGCGCAAAAAACGCTGGTGGACGGCATTCGCAAAGAGGTTGCGGCTGAAGGCGGCAGCGTGCTGCTGCTTTCCGGCGGCGACATTAACACTGGCGTACCGGAATCCGACTTGCAGGACGCGGAACCTGACTTTCGTGGTATGAACCTGATTGGCTACGATGCGATGGCCGTCGGTAATCATGAGTTTGATAATCCGCTTAGCGTGCTGCGTCAGCAGGAAAAGTGGGCTAAATTCCCCTTCCTCTCCGCCAATATCTACCAAAAGAGTACCGGAGAACGCCTGTTCAAGCCCTGGGCTATTTTTAAACGCCAGGATCTGAAAATCGCCGTCCTCGGATTGACGACGGACGACACGGCGAAGATCGGTAACCCGGAATTCTTCACCGATATCGAGTTCCGTAAACCGGCCGAAGAGGCGAAGGTGGTGATTCAGGAACTGCAAGTGAATGAAAAGCCGGACATCATTATCGCCACTACCCACATGGGGCACTATGACAACGGCGATCACGGTTCGAACGCGCCGGGCGATGTTGAAATGGCGCGTAGTCTGCCAAAAGGCTCGCTGGCGATGATTGTGGGTGGTCACTCACAGGACCCGGTGTGCATGGCGTCTGAAAACAAAAAGCAGGTTGATTATGTGCCGGGTACGCCTTGCGCGCCGGATAAGCAGAACGGCATCTGGATTGTGCAGGCGCATGAGTGGGGGAAATACGTTGGCCGCGCGGACTTTGAGTTCCGTAACGGCGAGATGAAAATGGTCAACTATCAGCTCATTCCGGTAAACCTGAAGAAGAAAGTCACCTGGGATAACGGGAAAAGTGAGCGCGTACTTTACACCCCGGAAATTTCAGAAAATCAGCAAATGCTCTCGCTTCTGACGCCATTCCAGAACAAAGGTAAAGCGCAACTGGACGTGAAGATTGGCAGCGTCAATGGTCGTCTTGAAGGGGATCGCAACAAAGTTCGCTTTGTGCAGACTAATATGGGCCATCTGATTCTGGCCGCGCAAATCGCGCGCACCAGCGCCGATTTCGGCGTGATGAGCGGCGGGGGGATTCGCGACTCGATTGAAGGCGGCAACATTACCTATAAAAGCGTGCTCAAGGTGCAGCCGTTTGGCAACGTTGTGGTCTATGTTGACATGAGCGGTAAAGAAGTAATTGATTACCTGACCGCCGTCGCGCAGATGAAGCCGGATTCCGGGGCGTATCCGCAGTTTGCGAACGTCAGTTTTGTGGCGAAAGACGGCAAACTTAATGACCTGAAAATTAAAGACGAGCCTGTTGATCCGGCGAAAACCTACCGGATGGCGACGCTGAGCTTCAATGCGACGGGCGGCGACGGGTATCCGCAAATTGATAATAAACCGGGATACGTGAATACCGGGTTTATTGATGCGGAAGTGCTGAAAGAGTACGTGCAGAAGAACTCACCGCTGGATGCCAGCGCGTATGAGCCGAAGGGCGAAGTCAGCTGGCAGTAATAAGGCGTAGTGCCGGTACGGGTCAATGCGGTTTGTAGGCCTGATAAGCGTAGCGCCATCAGGCTATCATTCTAAAATCGCTTAATCCCGGCGAGCGATATCGGCGAATTTCGCATCCAGAATTTTGGCTAAATCGCCCGCCGCCAGCTCGATGTCCAGCCCGCGTTTGCCGCCGGAAACATAAATGGTGGCAAACGTTTGGGCCGGCGCGTCAATCAGCGTCGGCAGCCGTTTTTTCTGCCCCAGCGGGCTGATGCCGCCGACCAGATAACCTGTCGTCCGTTGGGCGACCATCGGATCGGCCATATCGACCTTTTTAGCCCCCAGCGCTTTCGCTACTTTTTTCAAATCCAACTGTCCGGCAACGGGCGTTACCGCGACCGCCAGGTGCTTCATATCGCCGTTTACGGCAACCAGCAGCGTCTTGTAAACCTGATCAGGATTCAGGCCTAATTTGCGCACCACTTCATCGCCAAAATTGGTTTCTGACGGATCGTGATCGTAGGCGTGGATCTGAAAAGTAATGTTGTTTTTTTCGAGTAATTTTACGGCGGGTGTCATAGCAATTATTCCTGGCCCAGACAAAATACCCTTAAAGCATACGCCTGATGGTGGTCTAAAAAATAGTACCATCTTGCGCAATAGTATTGGCAGGATGGTGACTTTGAGCGACAATCGACATAACCAGGGCGCTACGTCCTGGCATAATAATAACGATGAAATTCCTCTTTGACGGGCCAATAGAAATATTGGCCATTTTTTTAACGCATTAGCGCAGGCAAATTGCCTTCCCCGTAAAGATGAAGCGCGCCGACCGCCACGACGTACCGACCCGGCGGCATGGCATGCAGACGTTCCCGCCAGGCGACATTTCGCTGATGCATCAGCACATCATACAGCGACTGACTGAAGGTATTCGGCAACGAAATAGCATTATTCTGCGGGGGCGATTTCAGCCACCAGCTCATCATCTGTTGCAGCAGTCTGGCGTTGGTATGCCAGTGCGTCAGGGTATCATCCAGTAGCGCCAGTCCGTTATCAGGGAGCCGGCACAGCAGATCGATCTGGCTGGAAGCGCCTTCCAGTTCGATGATCGGTTTTTGCGCCTGTTTTGCCGTTTTCAGCAACTGGTAATCAATACCGTATTCCGGTCGCAGCCCCAGTTGTTGCGCCTGAGTCGCCTGCAATATCATGGCGATTTGCCATAACGGCTGGGTCGAAAAGAGAGAAGGGGAAATGCCCAGTTCATGGGTGATTTTATGCAGGCGCTGACGTAACTCGTCGCTAATTCGCTCATCCAGGTCGGCAAAGGCAGGCAGGTCGGTAAAAGGCGAATCGTTGCCTGAAACATCGGCTTCAACAATCAGCGCGTCCGCCTGCCTGAGCTTTTTAAGCAGTTTTGCCGGAAGGGGGGCCATATCGCGCGTTCCCATGTGAATACTGCCCACAAGATGAAAACAGCGATCGCCGGGTAACATGATGTCGATGGCAGGCCAGGTATAATGGTTGCCGCGCAGTGCAGCCCATAACGCTTTTACCCGGTATAACAGATCCATACGCCCTCCCTTAGTGGAAAACCATGCTAGCGTGTGGCTCTGGAAGGTGCAATGCGTGAAATGCCGGATGGCGACGCAAAAGCATCTTATCCGGCCTACGATGAGAGTGCTGCGTAGGCCGGATAAGCGTTAGCTCCACCCGGCGATAAGGCGCCTTACTCTTTTGGTTTAAAGCGCAACAACCGGTTGGCGTTGCTCACCACAGTAATTGAGGAAAGCGCCATTGCCGCGCCTGCCACAACCGGGTTAAGCAGTGTGCCGGTGAACGGCCACAGAATCCCGGCGGCAACGGGGATGCCGATGCTGTTATAGATAAACGCGCCGAGCAGGTTCTGCTTCATGTTTCGCAGGGTCGCCCGTGAGATGGCCAGCGCGTCAGCTACGCCCATCAGGCTATGGCGCATCAGGGTTATCGCCGCAGTTTCAATCGCCACGTCGCTGCCGCCGCCCATCGCGATGCCGACATCCGCCTGCGCCAGCGCCGGTGCGTCGTTGATGCCATCGCCGACCATTGCGACCTGACGCCCCTGACTTTGCAGACGTTTAATCGCATCGGCTTTACCGTCCGGCAGCACGCCCGCGATCACCTCATCAATCCCGGCTTCTTTGGCAATGGCGTTGGCGGTGGTCGGGTTATCCCCGGTTAACATCACCAGACGATACCCGGCGCGGTGCAGGCGCTGAAGCGCTGCGACGCTGTCGCTGCGCAGCGGATCGCGGATCGCCAGCAGCGCCGCAGCTTTTCCGTCAATCGCCAACAATACGGGCGTTGCCCCCTGAGAAGCCTGTGCTGAAATTTCAGCGTCCATTGCGGTCGTGACAACCTGTTGTTCATTCAGCAGCGCCTGATTGCCTAACAGCAACGTATGCCCGTCCGCTTCGCCGCTAACGCCTAAGCCACGTAGCGTCCGAAAGTTATTCACCTGAGGCAGGGCGGCGTCGGCGGCTTTTTCCAGGATAGCGTGCGCCAGCGGGTGGCTGGAGCCTTGTTCCAGCGCGGCCGCCAGACGTAAGGCGCTCGCCTCATTGGTATCGCCAAATGTCCTGATGGCGACGACCTGCGGTTTACCTTCCGTCAGCGTACCGGTTTTATCAAATATCACGGTGTCCAGCGTGCTGGCGCGTTGCAGCGCGTCGGCGTCGCGTACCAGGACGCCAAATTCAGCTGCTCGCCCGACGCCCGAGATAATCGACATCGGTGTTGCCAGACCCAGCGCACACGGACAGGCGATAATCAGGACTGTGGTGGCGATCACCAGCGTGTAAACAATTTGCGGCGCTGGCCCAAAGACATACCAGATACCTGCGCTCACCAGGGCAATTACCACCACGACTGGCACGAACACCGAGGAGATTTTATCGGCAAGCTGACCGATTTCCGGTTTGCTGCTCTGTGCCTGGCGCACCATGCGAATAATGCGCGACAGGGTGGTATGGCTGCCGACTGCGCTTGCGCGAAACAGCACGCTGCCGTCCTGCACCACGGTTCCGGCGTGAACGCTGTCGCCTTCGCCTTTCTGCTGCGGGATCGGTTCGCCGGTGAGCATCGCTTCATCCAGCCAGGCTTCGCCCTGAGTGATTTCACCGTCTACCGGCACACGGTCGCCGGTGGTCAGACGCAGCAACATACCCGGCTGTACATCCGCCAGAGGTACGCTTTTTTCACCGTCATCAGTGACCACGCGCGCCGTCGGCGGGGTTAAGTCGAGCAATTTTTCCAGCGCCTTAGAAGAGCGCTGACGCGCGCGGGCTTCCAGCATGTGTCCGAGGTTGATCAGACCGATGATCATCGCACTGGCTTCATAATAGAGATGGCGCGCTTCCATCGGGAACCACTGTGGCCACAGGTTGACGCTCATCGAGTAGAGCCAGGCCACCCCGGTGCCGAGCGCCACCAGCGTATCCATCGTGGCGGTGCCGTTCATCAGGCTTTTCCATGCGCTGCGGTAAAAGTGTCCACCCGCAAAAACCATCACGGCAAGGGTCGCCAGGCCGATTGCCAGCCACAGGCTGCGGTTATCGGCGGTGACCATCATGTTGTCGCCGAGCATCCCCCAGACCATCACCGGCACGCCGACCAGCAGCGCGACAATCGCCTGCCAGCGGAAGCGTTTCATGGTGGCGAGTGCGGTTTCCTGCTGGCGTTCGCGGCGTTTAACGTCATCTTCGATCGCTTCTGCGCCGTAGCCTGCTTTCTCTACCGCCTGCACTAAATCTGCGGCGGACGCGCTGCCCATTACCAGCGCAGTGCGTTCCGCCAGGTTTACCCGTGCCTGTGTGACGCCCGGTACGCTTTGCAACGCGTTTTGCACCCGGGAAACACAGCTGGCGCAGCTCATGCCGCTTAACAGCAGCTGTTGGCTTTCATCATCATCGGCCGTCGCTGCCGGAAGCTCAGGGGGAACCGCTGTCAGTGCTTCCGACGGGATTGATGACTCCGCCAGCGGTTTAGCCTTTGGGTGGCTTAACTCCGCGCCGTAACCGGCTTGTTTAATGGTTTCAATAAGCGCTTCGGCACTGGCGCTGCCGGTAACGTGCGCTTCAGTTACCGTGACGTCTGCCTGTTCAACGTCAGGACGTTGTTCAAGACTTTCTTTCACGCGTTTGACGCAGTGGCCACAGGACAGACCGTCCAGGGTCAGGTCGATAGTTTGAGACATAACACACTCCTTTATGACAGGATTAACTGACTGTGATAAAGGGTAAACCTTCCATCAAGGGGAAGGTCAAGAAGTTTGTTTTATACTCGTGTTTTTCAGTGTTCCAGCGCGATAGCGCAGACGTGTTCGAGCGTAGAAAGGTTGCTGTACAGTTCGGGCAAGGTTATTTTTTTTCTGATCACAACCTTAAGGTTGACCTCTATTTTTCCCTTTTTTACATCGCGGATAGTAATGGTCTCAATAATGCTTTTTTGCTGATTAATACTTTCTACCAGCGTTTGTAGCCCTGATTTTTCGTCAAGAATAATGCGGATTTTTACTTTGCCGGGGAGCTGGTTTTTTGTTTGTAAAAAGATCACAAAATAACTGAGCTTTATAGCCAGCAGAAATAACCCTGTGGCAAGCAGGGCATGAAGATAAAAACCGGCTCCGCTGGTAATTCCTATGCCAGCAGAAGCCCAGACGATGGCTGCGGTTGTTAGCCCGGATATCGCATCATCATGGCGATGGAGGATAACCCCGGCACCGAGAAAACCCACGCCACTGATGATTTGTGCGGCCAGGCGCATAGGATCGCTACGGATATTCATTGAAATCTCAGCGTAATACTCCGCTGATTGAATCGAAACAATGGTCAGGGCACAACTGGCTACTGAAATAATCACACATGTTTTAAACCCGACAGGCTTTCCCTTTGATTCTCTTTCAAGCCCGATGATTCCTCCCAGGAAAAAAGCGACGCAAATTTTGCATAATGTAATTAAAATTGGTTCTCCTTCACCAGAGAGGATGAGTGCTAACGTATTCATTTTTCCTCCAGAAAAACATAACCTTACACACTGCGCGAATATCTTCTTTTTCTGTGCAGCATCGCTATGCGCCGTAGCGATGGATGTAGTGTTCAATCAGCGAAAGAAGTTGATGGTTATCGATAGTCTGTAGAATTTTTATCATCGCGCCTTTGGGCTCGGGTATTCCCACATCCAGGCGTAATGTGTCACGTCCATAACGACAGGTCATACCACGAGTAAGGCCTTCAAGCGAGACGTCCAGAAAGTCTTCTGTCGTTGCGGCGAGCGAGGGATCAAGCAACCAGGCGATCGTCAGAACATCGTGGATCCAGCAGCCAGGCAGATTGCGGGTCTGCATAGAGTAGGTGATCCACGGGCGAATGGTTTTCTCCAGATAGCGACCAAGAACGTTTTCTGCCGCAGCCAGACGATCCAAATCGGTATGAAGCATTTGGGTTTTTGTCGTGACATCCATCGGAACCAATGTGACCGGCGCACCGCTGGTGAGTACGGCATGAGCTGCTTCTGGATCAAGGCCAAAATTAGTGTCTTTCAGGTAGCCAGGAACATTGAATACTCCGCCCATGATCACGATATTCTTCACCGTATGAACGAGCTGCGGATAGAGCTGTAGAGCAATGGCGACGTTGGTGAGTGGGCCTGTTGCAACCAGCGTTATCTCACCGGGGTTATTGCATATCAGCTCACCTATCGCCTCAGGCGCAAGAGGCTTCGTGGCCTGGTATGCCTGCGGAACGGGGACATCAGCCCAGAGTTGGCGTAAGCCATATTGGTCTACACCATGATCAAGCTTTTCCCGCCAGGGCTGCGGATCTTCTCTGAGCGCGCGTGCGGCGCCACGGTAGACAGAAACGGGTACACCTAATTGTTGGACGAAGTCTTTGGCTACTGCATATCCGATTTCTACCGGTGTATTACCAGCCACCGTTGTGATCATCTCCAGAGAGATTTGCGGCGCGGCAATGGCGAGTGCCAGCGCGAGGCCGTCATCGATATTGGCGCCGGGAATGCCATTACCCGGATCGCAGTCGATAATCACGCGCATAGATTTATTTTTATCTGGTTTCAGGTTGTACTTCATGTCCCTGGCAGCCACACGACTCTCCCACTCGTAAAAAAAACTCAAATTCAACGCGGCGAACTTCTCCATCCCAGTTTTTCAACATATCAATTGCCGCACGAGCCATTTTGTCGACAGGCTGTCGGACGGCGGTCAGGGAAGGTACGTTGTAAGCCGATTCTTGTGTTGCGTTAAAGCAGACCAGCGCCACATCCTGTGGAACGCGTAATCCTTGTTCTGCCAGAGCGCGTAAACAGCCAAGCGCCTGCTGTTCATTGGTTGCGAACAGCGCGCGCGGTGGTTTACCTTGCAACATGCGTTTTGTCGCCTCGTAACCTCCGGCGCGGGTATAGTTAGTCGAAAAGATCCAGGAGGGGTTGATAATTAGCGATGACTCTTCCAGCGCTAGCTGCCATCCCCGGATACGATCCTGGGTGTTCAACATTTCACGCGGACCACAAATAATGCCAATATCGCGGTAACCGTGATCAATCAGATGCTTCGTCACCTGCCAGGCCGCCAGTTGTTCATCTACCTGAATAACACTGACATTCAACCCAGGGTCCACGCGGTCCAGCATGACGCAGGGGGTTCCGCTCTCCTGAATCAGCTCAATATAGGGATGCCGGTCAACACTGGTATAGATAAGCCCGTCGACCTGACGGTGTAGCATATTGTTGATCAGTTCACGCTCACGTCCGCTGTTGTCGCCCGCATCGCCCAGCAGGAGCACTTTCCCATCAGAAAATGCTTCACGTTGCAGGGCATGCGCCATTGAGGCGATAAACGGGTTAGAGATGTCTGGCGCAATGAGTCCATAGGTTTGCGTGCTGCCTGAAGCCAGGGCGCGCGCTATACCATTAGGTCGATAACCGGTTTTTTTTATGGCCTGCAATACGCGCTGTCGGGTCGCTTCGGCGACGGGGCGCGGACCGTTATTAATAACGTAACTGACAACAGCGACAGATGTTCCCGCTTCTTTTGCAACATCAGAACGTGTTACGCGTTGTGAATGTGATTGGGTCACAAGGCACCTACCTGATTGAGTTCAGAGTGATCTTTTTTCCTGACAGCATAAGGCGTTATGACCCAAAAATCTTTGGTAAAGAACGCGCAACTCACGTTCTCTGGCCTCAAATTGCATCCTCGGGCAAGTTGAGATCCCGCCCACGAGTCTCTGGCGCGAAGAAAGTCGTCACCAGCCCAATTGCGGCCATCAGGGTGAAATAGACGGCGATAGGCCACCAGTGTCCGTAAAATGAGAGCAGCGCCGAGGCGACAAGTGGCGCCGTACCGCCAGACATAATGGACCCCAGCTCTTTTGCGAAAGCCATTTTAGTATAACGGTTGGTCACACCGAAAAGCTCAACGCCCCATGCAGCCTGAACACCGAAAATGCCCAGTGAAGCGAGCCCCATTCCGGTAATGATCGTCGGGATAACAATCCACGGTTCACGAGAATCCAGCAGCATGAATGCCGGAAATGCGTACAGAATCAGTAGCAGACAGAACCAACGGTAAGTGATACGTCTACCAAACCGGTCAGAAAGCCAACCCGCCAGCGGAATAATGGCAAATCCCAGAATAGAGGCGATAAATACCGCAACAGTGGGGACAGATTTATCAACCATCAGCACTTTGGCAACATAGCCAATGATGAATCCCTGGGCCAGATAGGAGGGGCCATTTTCGCCGATGCGTAATCCGACCATGGTCCAGAACGCTCTGGTGCGTTGCCAGAAGCTACGGGTGTCATACTGTTGCATCTCCTGACCCTGGCGAAGCGCGTTCTCTCGCTCGGCTTGCAGGAGTGCTTTTTGACGCTCAAAGACGGGCGTTTCACGCATATGGCGGCGAATAAACAGTGCTGCGGCGGCGATGAGGAAGCTGCAAAGAAAAGGGATGCGCCATCCCCAGCTAAGCAAGGCGTCTTTATCCATTTGCAGTACGATGAGCCAGACTAAAGAAGCCAGCAATGTTCCGCTATTTGAGCCCAGAGCGATAATCGAGGAGACCAGTCCGCGATGCTTAACTGGGGCATATTCACCGAGCATGACGGTGCCGCCTGAAAGCTCTGCCCCGGCGCCCAGCCCCTGGGAAAATCGTAAGATGACCAGGCATACCGGCGCCCAAACGCCAATCTGGGCGTAGCTGGGAATTAAACCGATCAACATGGTCGACATGCCCATTAACCCGATAGTGATAACCATGACAGTCTTCCGGCCATGACGGTCGCCTATCCAGCCGAACAACAGCGCGCCGATGGGGCGTGCTATAAACCCGACGGAATAGGCGGCGAAGCTGGAAAGTAGCGCCATAACTGGTGTGGCTTCAGGAAAAAAGACGTCGCCAAAGATAATGCCTGCGGCGAGGCCATACAGCGCAAAATCGGCATATTCCATTGTCGTGCCTAACCAGCAGGAAAATGTCGCTCGCCAGAATTCGCGGCGCCCCTCGGGGGTTTCCAGTCGTTCCTGAGCTGCCTGTTGGCCGTCCGTCAGGGGAACAGAGGATGAATGCGTGTTCATAAGAACTCCTTGAAGTTAGCTGTCGACATAAGTCGCAGGTTTATACTCTTCACGTTCTACTCGCGTAGATATTATATTTTTACCGCAGATTAATAAATCTACCCGCGTAGAATGACCAGTTGAAAGAGTCAGAATTGAGAAAGCGATCACTTATAACAGGCAATTGTTACAGAAAATGGAGCATCAGCATTCGATGCTCCGCAAGTTTTACCGATCGAGGACGATCAGCGGTGAGAGATTTGATGGATCGTTTAAAACCGTGATATCCGCGCCGTAAAGCGTTTTCAGCGCCTGTTGTTTCAGCACCTCCAGCGGCCTGCCGTTATCAATAAGGCGGCCGTTTGCCATCAGCACCACCCGGTCGGCATAGCGTGCGGCAAGATTGAGATCGTGCAGCACGCAGCAGACGTTGAACTGTCGTTCACGCACCAGTTGGCGCAGCAGACGGAAAAGATGCTGCTGGTGGTGAATATCCAGCGCGGAGGTGGGTTCATCCAGAAACAGCCATTTGGGCGAGGGCTCGGGTTCCCAGAGCTGAACCAGCAGGCGCGCCAGCTGTACCCGCTGCTGTTCGCCGCCCGACAACTGCCGGTAATCACGCGAGGCCAGCTGGCTGCAATCGCACAACGCCATGATGTGCTCGGTTTCATCGCGTAGATTATGCGTCCGATGAGGGTGCCTGCCCATGCGAATGACTTCCCGAACGCTGAACGGGAACGCCATGTGGCTGTTCTGGCGCATCACCGCGCGGGTCTTCGCCAGTTCCGTTAGCGGCCATTCGGTCAGCGGCTTGCCCAGAAGCGTACAGCGACCAGAGTCGGGCTTCAGATACCCGGTAAGCTGGCGCAGCAGCGTGGATTTCCCGGCACCATTCGGCCCTAAAATAGCGACGATTTCACCACCAGGCAGAGTCAGCGAAACATTGTCCGTTAAACGGCGTCCATGAATGCTGTAAACCAGATTTTGGGCATCAATCATACCACCCTCCGGCTGTTCAGAATGAGCCACAGGAACCAGGGGCCGCCAATCAGGCTGGTCAGAAGGCCGACCGGCATCTCCGCAGGCTGTACCAGCGTGCGTGCCAGCGTGTCGGCAACCAGGAGCAAACATGCCCCTGCAAGTGTAGAGCAGGGAATGAGCCAGCGATGGTCTGCGCCGATGATCATGCGAATTAAATGGGGAACCACCAGACCGATAAAGCCAATCACGCCGCTTACCGAAACGGCAGCGCCCACCAGCAGGGAGCTGAGCAACAACAGCTGCTGACGTTTACGCTTTACGTTTACCCCCAAATAGTGCGCCTCTTCATCCCCTAATTGCAGCAGGTTCAGCGTCCCGGAAAGACAGGCGGTGGCGGCGATGGCGGGCAGCGCGAACGAACTGGCCACCAGTAGCGTCGGCCACTGCGCCTGACCGAGGCTGCCCATCATCCATAGCGTCAACTGACGTAATTGCTGTTCGTCGCCAACATAGCTCAGTATGCCGATAGCCGCCCCGCACAGCGCATTAATCGCAATCCCGGCCAGCAGCAGTTGCATCATGCCGCCGTGAGCGTGGCGCAGACTGATCAGAAAAATAACCGCGCAGACCACCACGCTGCCGGCGACGGCAAAGATCATCTGTTCATAGAGCGCCAGAACGACGGGCAACGAAAGAGGGAAAACGATCGCGACGCCGACCATTAACGCGGAGCCGCTGCTGACGCCGAGCAACCCCGGATCGGCCATCGGGTTGCGAAAAAGTCCCTGCATGATCACGCCCGCTGTCGCCAGCGCGCCGCCAACCAGCACGGCCAACAGAACGCGGGGCAAACGGATGTTCAGCCAGATATCCCGGTACTCTTCGTTAAACAGCGCGCTGAAGCTGATGTTCAGCGCCCCCTGGCTGGCGCCGAACAGCACCAGTGCGATCAGCAAGAGTGAAAGCCCCGTCAATACACTGAGGGAAGAGAGTGAATCCTTGAACACTCGAATCTCCATAACGTCATTGCGGCGCGGATGTCCGCGCCGCGAGGGGATCACACCGGCTTTAGTTCAGGCTCAACCAGACTGTAGATCTGATTGTTAAGCGCAGGCGCGCAGGCCAGTTCATGAATATGGGCGGCGACATCCGCACGCATCACAAACCCGTGGCACTCCTGTCCCTGGTAGCGCTGCGCTTTACCTGTCGCATCGCCATTCAGTAAACCGCCTGGCCGCAGGATGGCATAATCCAGCTGACTGGTTTGCAGCCAACTTTCCGCCAGCGTTTTTTCCCGCACGGCCTGGCCGAATGCGGCTTTCGCGCGAGGGGATAAAAATGCCCAACTGTCGCCGCATCCCAGCGACGTCACCAGAATCATGCGTTTGATGCCCACTTTTTCGGCTTCATCAATAACGGTTCTGTGCGCCAGATAATCCTGGTTTCCCCCCATTGATGAAATGACAAGCGCCTCCGGCCCTGCGGCATGGCAGGCGCAGGACACGACGCTTGCGTCGCAGGCATCGCCAATAAATACCTGAACGCCTTTGCTTTGCAAAAGGGCCGCGGTTTCCGGGTGACGAATCACGGCAACGACCGGGCGCTGTTGCGCCAGCGCGAGTTCAAGCGTTCTGGCACCCACGCCTGTACCGCCGGCACCGAAAAGTAACCACGGCGTCATCAGGTGTTTTCCTTCAGAGAGGAGGCCAGTGTGCGGAAGGCGTCAACCTGTTCGCCCAGTAGCTGACGATGCTCGTCGCGACCGAGGAAGACTTTAAACATGGCGCTGCCCGCCTGGTTGAGGAACAGAATAGACGCAGTGTCCATGCCCATAAACTTGCGTTCCACTAAGGCGATGTGCGTGCAGTTTTCCGCTTTGATATGGCCGGTCATGCCTTTTTTACCGCGCAGATTGAAATAACCGTGACGATGGAAGCCGGAGGGCAGTTCACCGGTAAATTCGAGAATGACATCGGCGGTGTGCACCAGGGTTGTGACTTTGCCCCATTCGCTGACGGTGTCCCAGACGGTATCGAATTTATCGCCGCTGACCAGGGTATGAGAGGGCAGGTTTTTGACTACGTCTAAAAGCGTGGTGTTGTACTGTGCGGCGATCGCTTCCAGCGTTCCGTCCGGCTCAGTGCGCAAAAAATCCTGTAAAGAGACATGGCTCATAAGTTACTCCTTTTATGGTTTATCTACCGCGATGCGCGGTGCGTTAAGTTCCTGAATCAGCTCGTCAAGAGACTGCAAAATATTGCTTGCCCAGAAGCGTCCTTCGTTGGTCAGACGCAGGCAGGTTGACGCATCGCGGGTCAGCCCCGCGTTGTGCCATTGGGTCAGTAACGGAATCAGTTGCTCCGCGTGAGGCGTCAGCTCATCAAGCGGTACGCGCGCCGTTTCAATCCCCGCCTGTAACGTATGGCGCCACTGAAAGCCGCGTTCGGCGGTACGCATCATCATCATTAACGGCTTTTTCCCGGCGGCTATAGTTTCATGCCAGGTGGAAAGGTTTCTCTCCACCATCCAGGAGTAGCCGTTGACCGAACCGCCTGCGCCGGAGCCGAAGGCGAGGCAGTCAGCGCCTTGCTTGATCAGCAGATTGTACAGGTTGCGTTCTCGGGTGGTACGCGCCCAGTGGCTGTTGCTGATGCAGCGCCAGCCCGCGCTCTCCATAAAATCGCAGCCCTGAAGGTAGAGGTCGCGACGCGCTGAGGGGGAAGGAACGGTCGTCCGGCCACTTTCAACCGCTTTACCGAGCGGCGTATTGGGAAGCAAATTCAGCGCATACAGATCGATCCCATCCAGCCCGATATCGCGGGCTATCGCCAGATCTTCACCCCACAGGGCGGCATCCTGACCGGGCAGGCCGAACAGCAGATCGCACACCACGGCGGCGCGATCCCGCCGCACCAGGCCGTTCATAAAGGCGATGGCGGTTGGGCCGTCCGAGGTGCGCGCCATTTTCTTGCGGATCTTGCTGTTGAAAGACTGAATGCCGATAGAAAACCGATTGGCGCCCGCATCAAGACAGGCATCAACACGGGCATCATCAAAGTTGAGCACCCGACCTTCGATAGTGATTTCGCAATCCGGCGCCAGCGGCAGTTTTTCACGCAGCGTGGTGATGATCCTGGCCAGATCCCTGGCCGACAGCGCAGATGGCGTTCCGCCGCCGAAATACACCGCATGAATGGGCGCTGACTGGTGCAGCGTGCTGTCGGCTTCCATCTCTATTTCACGTAGCAGAGCGTCGGTATAGCGTGCGCAATGATCCTCTTCAAAGCGGTTCTGATAAAAACCGCAGAAAGTACAGTGGGTTGCGCAAAAAGGGATATGTAAATACACCAGTCTTTTGCGCGGTGGAACGGTCTGGCTGATGACGTTCTGCCAGGTTTGCGACAATTGCTCTTTTGCAACAGGAATCGCACCACGCCACGGCATTGTGGCCCGACGATCCTTAAAGGGCTGGTTCCCCTCCAGCGCGAAATGTGGAGTGAGATCCAGCGTGTGTTGAGTATTCATAATTGTAATGCCAAATCCATTTAATGAGGCCAGAGTTGCTGGTGCAGAGTTTCAACGGCGTCAGCGACGCGGGGACCCATCCCCAGAATCAACGCCTGATCAATGGCGACGATCCGCTGATTTTTCCAGGCGGAGGTATGGGTGATACCGGCAATGGCGCGCAGGCGATTGATGTCGCCCTCGACCATCTGTGATGTCACAACAATCACCTGCGGATTTGCCGCAATCAGCGATTCCGCGCTGTAACTTTTATATTGCGCATGCTGGGCGACATTCTGCGCGCCTGCGAGGGTCAGAATCGCGTCAGCGACGCTGCCCTTACCGGCGATCTGCGGGGCGCTGCCCCCCGCAGAAAGAATAAACATCGCCTTAACCGGCGCGCCTTTCGCCTTCACGCTGTCCTGCACACGATCCAGTCGCTGGCGAATGTGGTTAACCAGCGCGTCGCCCTGCTCAGGAACCTGGAGTGTGTTCGCCAGGGCATGAATATTGGCATACATCTGGTCAACGGTGGCCGGAACGCGCGGCAGGGTGACAACGTTGACTTTTTGGGTGCGCAACTGCTCCAGCACAATATGCGGACCTGCGTCCTGCCAGGTAATAAAGCTGTCCGGGCGCAGCGATAAAATGCCTTCACTGTTCAGTTGTTTCCAGTAGCCAATATGCGGCAGTGCAGCGGTTTCGGGGGGATAAGAGGTGGTTTCATCCACCCCGACAACGCGATCGCCGATGCCCATCGCAAAAATAAGCTCGCTGAGAGAGCCGCCCGCCACCACCAGTCGTTCGGCCGCCTGCACGCTGAAGGCGCTAACCAGCGCCAGCAAGCCAATGACAAGTCTCTTCATCGTCAGAAATTCCACGCAAAACCAATCGCTGCGTTAAAGCCCGCCGCTGGAATAGATTCATGAGCGGTCTGATAACGTTTATCGGTCAGGTTGTTCAGCGCCAGATTGACCTGATACTGATCCTGCGGACCAAACTCAGTATTAAAGGCGAGGTTAAGCGTCGCCCAGCCCGGATAGCGAATTTCAGTCTCTCCCGTGTTGTCTTTGGCGCTGGATGCCGCACGGATGAAGAGATCGGAAGTGATATTCGCGGCATTGAGTAGCAGCGTGTGTTTCAGACCTGCGCGGCCTGTCAGCATCGGTTCGCCGGTATCCCAGGTTTTCTGCACGTCGCCTTCATACTGACGACGAATCAGGTTGCCGCTCAGATAAGGCGATACGGCCCAGGCGTTGTATTCCGCCGTCAACTCCATCCCCCAGGTTTTGGCGCGGTCGATGTTGTCGTAGTAGTAGGATGAGGTGCTGCTGCCATTACAAATTGCTTGCCCTGAACAGGCGAGACTGGCGATATAGTCTTTGGCTTCGGAGTAGTAAATCGCCCCGTCAATCAGCCACATATTGCCTTTGTAACGCGCACCCAGCTCATAGTTATTGGAGTGCTCAGCCTTCAGGTCAGGATTGCCATAGGTGATTCTGCCGCCCGCAGACGTTTGCATAAACAACTGAACCAGCGTCGGGAAGACATATCCCTGAGCATAGGCTGCGCGTAGCTCAAGATTATCAAAACCGGAGTAACGCAGGCTGGTTGAGGTGACTAACTCATCGTCATGCGCTGACTTTCCACCGGATGACTGCCAGGTTGTGCCGCTCAGACTGTCGCTACGGTTCAGTTTAGAAGAGAGCCAGTACTGACGTGCGCCGACGGTCCAGGTCCAGTCATCGGCAAAACGCCAGTCGTTTTGCGCAAATATTGAGGCGTTACCTTGTTCAGCCTCAATATGTGACAGGGTATTGGTCTGGATATCGAAGACGCCGGTTGCCGCTGTCTGACGCGTGCTGCTATTGGTGTCCTGCTTCACTTTGTCGTGCTGATACTGCGTCCCGATAACCAGCTCGTTGTTTGCTGGCAGTGAGAAGTTGCTCTGTAACGTCACACCCTGCGTGTACTGTTTATCATTGGTGTTGGTCTGATTGCTGACTGTCAGCGCCTGAATCATCGGGCTTGGGATTACCTGGGTGGTTTTTACCCGATTCTCAAATTTACGCTCAATGGTCTGGCTGTAAGCGTCGAGGTGGATTTTTTTCAGGTAATCGCCATCGGCATCATAGTCATAGAAAACGCCGACCTTTTCGCGTTCCAGTTTCGGAATACGGACGCTGAATTCGTCATACTGGTTATCCGCATCGCTAATCCAGGTTTGGGTAGACGTTTTGTAGCGATCGAGTGATAGTCCAAATTTATGGCGATCGAGATTGTAGCCAAGCCAGACGCCCTGGCTGTTGTTGCGGAAATTGGTGTTGGGCAATCTGCCGTCAGGCGTGTCGCGGTTGCCCTGATCGGAATAACTGCCGTTAATGCGGTAGTCAAAGTTGCCGATGCTGCCCCAGGCGGCGGCCGACTCCTCCCAGCCTGCGGTCGCGGAGTTGTAAACGGCTTTGACGCTTCCGCCGAGCGGCTTATCGCCGCCTTTTTTCGTAATAAAGTTCACCACGCCGCCAATGGCCTGCGAGCCATAGAGCACCGAGTAGGGGCCTTTAACGATTTCAATACGCTCAAGCGACGATTCATCAATGAGCAAGCCGGCGCCGTAGTTTTGCCCGGCGCGCTGATAGCTGACGACCTGGCCGTCAATCAAAATTAATACGCGTGAAGAGGCTTCGCCGCGAATGCGGATCTGTTTGCGTCCTGCCAGAGAGTTATCAGTAACCTCAACGCCGGGGATGTCCTGTAGATCGTCCGCAATCGACACGCTGGTGGAATTCTGTATGGCCTGGCGGTCGATAACCTGAATCGTGGCCGGGCTTTCCCAAAGGCTACTTTCTGAGCGGTTAGCGGTGACGATTAACGTGTCGTCATCCGATACTTTATGATGTTGTGCTGTAGTTGTCGTGGCTGCTGAAACAGCACCTGAAACGCATAATGTCAGGGCCGAAAGAATAAATGGCCGTTGGCTAATCCGTGGCAACATGTGAGAACCTTTATGAGTATGTAAATGATCATCATTATCATTCGCGTTTATATAGAAGATGTATCCACAAGTTCAAGGTTGAAAGGTGTATAATTAATGCACCTTTGATCTGTATCAATATGTTGCAAGCAAGACAACCATAAGTGTGAGCGAGATCGCACATAACAGTAGGATTGCTAAGGATTTATTGCACAGGCGCCAGGGGCATTCCACCCCGTGATAGCATGGGGGCGATGTGGGTTATAATGAGCTTCGGCATCAACATGCTCTGCGGGGGGGGAGATGTGAATATTAGCGATGTTGCGAAAAAAACAGGCTTAACCAGCAAGGCTATTCGATTTTATGAAGAGAAAGGGCTGGTGACGCCGCCGCTGCGCAGTGAAAACGGATACCGCACTTACAGCCAGCAGCATTTAAACGAGTTAACGCTGTTGCGTCAGGCGCGTCAGGTCGGTTTTAACCTGGAAGAGTGCGGTGAACTGGTGAATTTGTTTAACGATCCGGGGCGCCATAGCGCAGATGTGAAAAAACGTACGCTGGAAAAGGTCGCTGAGATTGAACGCCACATCAGCGAATTGCAGGCTATGCGCACGCAATTACTGACCCTGGCGGAGTCATGCCCGGGTAATGACAGCGCCGATTGCCCGATCATTGATAATCTTTCCGGCTGCTGTCATCACAAAGGTAAAGCCCGCCGTTGATCACACGGCCTTAATGCGCAACGTTATCCCTTCGATGGCAATCACCTCCACCTGCGTTCCGGCGCTCAGATCCGCGTCGGCGCTGACGGGCCAGGAGCTGTCGCCGACGCGCATGTGGCCGCGTCCGTTGACCAGCGCGGTTTCCAGAATAAAGCGGTGGCCTACCAGCTGTTTCCCGCGTTGATTGAGGTGACTGTCAGCCGGTTTTTGCTCACGCACGCGCCGTGCCAGCCACTTCCACCACAGCCAGGCCGCCAGCAGCGTCAATACGGCGAACATAACGCCTTGCCACTCCCAGCCGAGTGGCACCAGCCAGACCACCAGGCCAGTAATCACGGCGGCGACACCGCTCCACAGCAGGTAGCCGTTCCCTCCCAGCATCTCGGCGGCCAGCAGTAGCCCACCAAGACTCAGCCAGAAAATATGCGGGTGAACCAGAATCATCGCTATCATGATTTGTTCCGTTCGCTGGTGCTGTCCTTGATAAGTTCGGTGATCCCGGCAATGGAGCCCATCAGACTGCTGGCGTCCAGCGGCATCATGACAACCTTACTGTTGCCCGACGAACCAATCTGCTGCAACGCTTCGGTGTATTTCTGCGCCACGAAGTAGTTCACCGCCTGAATATCCCCGGCGGCGATCGCTTCAGAGACCATCTGGGTGGCGCGGGCTTCCGCTTCGGCGGAACGTTCACGCGCTTCAGCCTGTAAGAAGGCAGACTGGCGTTCGCCTTCCGCTTTCAGGATCTGCGACTGTTTTTCACCCTCAGCTTTCAGAATTTCAGCCTGGCGCACCCCTTCCGCCTCCAGAATGTAGGCGCGTTTGGTACGTTCTGCTTTCATCTGGGCGTTCATGGATGAAATCAATTCCGCCGGTGGACGAACATCGCGGATCTCAATACGCGTAACCTTGACGCCCCAGGGATTGGTGGCCTCATCGACAATGTGCAGCAGGCGCGTGTTGATGCTGTCGCGCTGGGAAAGCATTTCATCCAGCTCCATTGACCCCAGTACGGTACGGATGTTGGTCATGGTGAGGTTGATAATGGCCAGCTCAAGATTGCTGACTTCATAGGCCGCGCGCGGAGCGTCGATAACCTGAATAAAGCACACTGCGTCAATGGTGACGTTGGCGTTATCTTTTGAGATAACCTCCTGCGACGGGATATCGAGTACCTGTTCCATCATGTTGATCTTGCGACCAATTCTGTCCATAAACGGCACCACCAGGCTCAGGCCTGGTTGCAGGGTTTTGGTGTAACGGCCAAAACGCTCCACGGTCCACTGGTATCCCTGTGGGACAATTTTGACGCCTGCGCCGACTATCACCAACGCCACGAAAATGAGAATAGGGATAAAAATAAGCATTGATAAACCTCCTGTCGTGCTGTCCATGTAAAAAAACGGTCTTTGCGGTCTGTTTAATCAAATTATACCCGATTAATCAAAGTGAGTTCCCCTCTTATAAATTACAGGGATACACTGTTTACTTTAAAGATGTGAAAAATGGATGTGAGATGAAAGAGAGCAGCCCTTTGCTCCAGCTAAGAAAGGTGGGATACCAGGCTGGCGCCACGAAAATTCTCAATAACATCAGTTTCATGCTGAATGCCGGGGAATTTAAACTGATTACCGGCCCATCCGGGTGCGGTAAAAGCACATTGCTAAAGATTGTGGCGTCATTAATCAGCCCGGATACGGGGGATATCCTGTTTGAAGGCGAAGAGATTGCCACGCTTAAGCCCGAAACTTACCGCCAGCAGGTCTCTTATTGCGCCCAGACGCCAGTGCTGTTTGGCGATACGGTGTATGACAACCTGATTTTTCCCTGGCAGATCCGCAACAAAACGCCGGAACCGAAGGCTTTTCTTGCCGATCTGGCGCAGTTTGAGCTACCGGAAACCATTTTACAGAAAAACATTACGGCGCTTTCCGGCGGGGAAAAACAACGTATCTCATTGATCCGTAATTTACAGTTTCTGCCGCAGGTTCTGCTGCTGGATGAGATCACCAGTGCGCTGGATGAGCGTAATAAAGAGAATGTGAATGACATTATTCATCGCTATGTTCGCGATAAAAATATTGCCGTGCTGTGGGTAACACACGATAAAGATGAAATTAATCATGCGGATAATGTGATTACGCTTCAGCCTCATGCCGGAGAAATGCAGGAAGCTACCTATGAACGAGCATAATATAACGAATGAGTCGCTGGCGTTATCGATGATGCTGGTGGTTGTGGCTATTCTGATTAGCCACAAAGAGAAACTGGCGCTGGAAAAAGATATTCTCTGGAGCGTTGCCCGTGCGGTAATCCAGCTTGTTATCGTCGGCTATGTTCTGAAATACATTTTTGGCGTCAATCACGCCATCCTGACATTATTGATGGTGCTGTTTATCTGTTTTAACGCGGCGTATAACGCGCAAAAACGCAGTAAATATATTGATAAAGCGTTTACCTCGTCGTTTATTGCGATTACGACCGGAGCGGGGCTGACGCTGGCGGTACTGGTATTGTCAGGATCTATCGAGTTTACGCCGATGCAGGTGATCCCGATTTCCGGCATGATTGCGGGTAACGCGATGGTGGCGGTAGGGCTGTGCTACAACAATCTGGGCCAGCGATTCAGCAGCGAGCAGCAGCAAATTCAGGAGAAGCTCAGTCTGGGCGCAACGCCGAAAACGGCGTCTGCGGGGCTTATTCGCGACAGTATTCGCGCGTCGCTGATCCCGACCATTGATTCGGCAAAAACGGTTGGGCTGGTGAGCTTACCGGGGATGATGTCCGGGTTGATTTTTGCCGGTATCGATCCGGTAAAAGCGATTAAGTATCAGATAATGGTGACTTTTATGCTGCTATCCACAGCAAGCCTGTCGACCATTATCGCCTGCTATTTAACCTACCGGAAATTCTATAATTCGCGCCACCAACTGGTGGTGACGCATTTAAAGAAGATGTGATGCCAGGGGGATCGGTATTTTTAGCGTTTGTAGGCCCGATAAGCGTAGCGCCATCGGGCAAAATGCAGCGGATTAGTACAACAGCGCGTACAGCTGACGGCGGAATTTCGACGCCAGCGCATCGCCGGTGCCTAACGCGGCGAGGATCTCCTGGAACGTTTTCCGTGCCTGACCGTCTGCGGCGGCGAGATCTTTCTTCAAATGGCTGAACAATAACTCCAGCGCCTCTTCGTTACGCCCGACCTGATGCAGTTGCAGCGCCAGTTGCGCCGCCAGCGCTGCATCTTCTGGATTGTCCGCAACCTGCTGTTGCAGTTGCTGGATTTCCGGGGTGTCGGCCGCCTGTTTCAGTAAATCAATCTGCGCGACCAGACCCTGATAGCGGGTGTCCTGATCCTGTAACGGAATGGTTTTCAGCACGGCTTCGGCGTCTTCCGTACGGTTGAGGGCAATCTGGGTTTCCACCAGCAGCAGGCCGATCTCGCCGTTCTGATGAGAGAGCTGCCAGGCGTCTTTCAGCAGCGGCAGCGCTTCAATGTAGTTGCCTTCCTGCATCAGTTGCATCGCCTGCTGCGCTTTCAACTCTTCTTCACGCGGCAGCACTTTGTCGAGCAGCGCGCGAATCGCTTCTTCCGGCTGCGGCCCCTGGAAGCCGTCGACCGGCTGACCGTTCTGGAACAGATACACGGTAGGAATAGCGCGCAAGCCAAACTGGGAGGCGATCATCTGCTCGGCGTCGCAGTCGAGCTTCGCGAGGATAAACTGGCCGTTGTACTGTGCGGCAAGGCTTTCCAGCACTGGCGTCAGTTGCAGACAATGCTGGCTGCGTTCAGACCAAAAATAGAACAGAACCGGGGTGGTCATCGACTGTTCGAGGGTCTGTTGCAGGTTAGATTCGTTAATATTGACAATATTTTGTACGGACATGGAGTCACTCTCTTTATGTCTGGTTCTCTTTTACATGGGGGCTGACGCGCGCGCTTCAACTCAACCCTGCAAAATTTTGTCCATCGCGCGTCCCGGCAGCACGCGCTTCAGCAGCGTGATCGCCCACGTCACCATCGTAACCGGGTAGCGTAATTTCGGTTTGTCGCTCTCAAAAGCATGGCGGACTTTAGCGACAACGGCTTCTGGCCCGAGCGTAAAACGCGCGGCAATCCCCGGATTTTCTACCGGTTTGTCGCTCTGGGTCTGGCTGACGTTATCGGTAAACCGGGTACGAATCGGGCCGGGTTCGATCAGGCTGACCTTAATACCCGTGTGGCGCAGCTCCATGCGCAGCGCATCAGACCAGGCTTCCAGCGCATATTTGCTGGCGGCATAGGCGCCGCGCCCTGGCGTGGAGATCAGCCCCATCACGGATGAGGTCATCACAATGCGCCCTTCGCCGTACGGCAGCATAGCGGGGAGCAGGCGCATAGTGAGCTGGTGCGCGCCAAAGAAATTGGCGGAAAACTGCTGCTCCATCTGCGTGCGGCTGATAGTGGTAAGCGGGCCATACACGCCGTATCCGGCATTGTTAAAGATCCCATATAAACGATTATCGGTCAGGGCGATCACGTCGTCTGCGGCGCGATCCACGCTTTCCGGCGAGTCGAGGTCGATCAGCACGCCGGTGAATCCCATGCTGTTCATCCGCGTGACGTCATCGGGTTTACGGCAACCTGCCAGAATTTGAAAACCCTGACGTTTCAGTTCAAGAGCGCTTTCCAGACCGATTCCGCTGGAACATCCTGTAATTAAGACCGATTTTTGCATAACTTTACCTGTCAGGATCTCCGTTGATTTACGAGTCGTGGTTAACTAATGGGGTTAGTTGTTGCGCCATCCAGTCAGCAATAAACGGCTGGGCGTCGCGATTAGGATGAATACCGTCGTCCTGCATCCATTGTGGTTTCAGATAAACCTCTTCCATAAAAAAGGGCAGAAGCGGAATATCAAACTCTTTAGCAAGCCGTGGGTAGATGGCGCTAAAGGTTTCATTATAACGGCGACCATAGTTTGCGGGCAGACGAATTTGCATGAGCAACGGCTCGGCGTTTGCGGCCTTCACATCCAGCAGGATTTTACGCAGGGTTTGCTCGGTTTGCTGAGGTTGAAAACCGCGCAGGCCGTCATTGCCGCCAAGCTCGACCAGAACCCAGCGGGGCTGATGCTGCTTCAGCAGCGCAGGCAGACGCGCCAGGCCTTGCTGCGAGGTGTCGCCGCTAATGCTGGCATTGATGACCGGCGTTTTATCCTGCCATTTGTCGTTAAGCAGCGCAGGCCAGGCCGCGTTGGCGGACATGCGGTATCCGGCGCTCAGGCTGTCACCCAGAATTAATAACGTGTCCGCTGCGGCGGCGCGGAACGTTAACAGGACCAGAAACAGGAAGGGCAAATGCCAGCGGAAAACATTGTTGAAGTTCATCGTCTTAAGAAGTCCGTCGGTCAGGGTGAGCATGAGCTTTCCATCCTTACCGGAGTTGAACTGGTTGTCAAACGCGCCGAGACCATTGCGCTGATCGGCGAGTCAGGATCGGGGAAATCGACGCTGCTGGCGATTCTGGCCGGGCTGGATGATGGCAGCAGCGGCGAGGTGAATCTGGTCGGGCAGTCTCTGCACACGATGGATGAAGAGGCGCGGGCGCAGCTGCGCGCGCAGCATGTCGGCTTTGTTTTCCAGTCTTTTATGTTGATTCCCACGTTGAATGCCCTGGAAAACGTTGAACTGCCCGCCTTGCTGCGGGGGGAGAACAGCGGGAAAAGCCGCGATGGCGCGAAAGCGTTGTTGGAACAGTTGGGTCTGGGGAAACGTCTTGATCATCTTCCGGCCCAGCTTTCCGGCGGCGAGCAGCAGCGTGTGGCGCTGGCGAGAGCGTTCAACGGGCGGCCAGACGTGCTGTTTGCCGATGAACCGACGGGAAACCTTGACCGGCAGACCGGGGATAAAATCGCCGACCTGCTGTTTTCGCTTAATCGCGAACATGGCACCACCCTGATTCTGGTGACGCACGATCCGCAGCTGGCGGCGCGTTGCGACCGGCGATTACGCCTGGTGGATGGGCAGTTGCAGGAGGAGGCATGATTGCACGCTGGTTCTGGCGCGAATGGCGCTCACCTTCCTTACTGATTGTCTGGCTGGCGCTGAGTCTGGCGGTGGCCTGCGTGCTGGCGCTGGGCAATATCAGCGACCGCATGGAAAAGGGTTTAAGTCAGCAAAGCCGTGATTTTATGGCCGGAGACCGGGCGCTGCGCAGTTCGCGCGAGGTGCCGCTGGCGTGGATTGATGAGGCGCGCAAACGCGGTCTGAAAGTGGGCGAACAGATGACTTTCGCCACCATGACCTTTGCAGACGATACGCCGCAGCTGGCCAGCGTCAAAGCGGTGGATGACGTTTATCCGATGTACGGTGAGCTGCAAACGAATCCGCCGGGGTTAAAACCGCAGCCGGGTTCCGTGTTGCTGGCGCCAAGACTGATGGCGCTCCTCAACCTGAAAACGGGTGACAGCATCGACGTCGGTGACGCCACGCTGCGTATTGCTGGCGCGGTGGTACAGGAGCCGGATTCCGGGTTTAACCCTTTCCAGATGGCTCCACGCCTGATGATGCACATTGCGGATGTTGAAAAAACGGGCGCAGTACAGCCGGGAAGTCGCGTGACGTGGCGCTATAAGTTTGGCGGTACGCCGCAGCAGCTGGACGGCTATGAAAAGTGGCTATTGCCGCAGCTTAAGCCTGAACATCGCTGGTACGGACTGGAACAAGATGAAGGCGCGCTGGGCAAATCGCTTGAACGCTCGCAGCAGTTCCTGCTGCTGTCGGCGCTGTTAACGTTGCTGTTAGCAGTCACGGCCGTGGCGGTGGCGATGAGCCACTACTGCCGCAGCCGCTACGATCTGATTGCGATCCTCAAAACGCTGGGGGCGGGCAGGGCGCAGCTGCGCAAACTGATCGTCGGGCAGTGGGGGATGCTGCTGGCTCTTTCCGCCGTGACGGGAGGCGCCATTGGGTTACTGTTCGAGAACGTGCTAATGGTGCTGCTTAAACCGGTGTTACCCGCCGTTCTGCCGCCAGCCAGCCTCTGGCCGTGGCTGTGGGCGCTGGGAACGATGATCATCATTTCTTTGCTGGTTGGACTGCGTCCGTATCGTTTGCTGCTGGCGACGCAGCCGTTGCGTGTGCTGCGGCGTGATGTGGTTGCGCGTGTTTGGCCGCTGAAGATGTATCTTCCGGTGGTCACGGTTGTCGTCGTCGCGCTGCTCGCGGGGTTGATGGGCGGCAGCATGTTGCTGTGGGCGGTGCTGGCCGGCGCGGTGGTGCTGGCGCTACTTTGCGGTGTGCTGGGCTGGATGCTGTTGAACGTGCTGCGCGGTATGACGTTGACATCGCTGCCTCTGCGCCTGGCCGTAAGCCGACTGCTGCGCCAGCCGTGGTCCACGTTAAGCCAGCTCTCGGCTTTTTCGCTCTCCTTTATGCTGCTGGCGCTTCTGCTGGTGCTGCGCGGCGATCTGCTGGATCGCTGGCAACAACAACTGCCGCCGGAAAGTCCGAACTATTTCCTCATCAATATCGCTTCTGAACAGGTGGTGCCGCTGAAAGCCTTCCTGTCTGAGCATCAGGTGATCCCGGAGGCATTCTTCCCGATCGTGCGGGCGCGACTGACGGAGATTAATGGTCTGCCGACCGAAGGAAATCAGGACGAAGCGCTTAACCGTGAGCTGAATCTGACGTGGCAGGATACGCGCCCGGATCATAACCCGATTACCGCCGGAAGCTGGCCGCCAAAAGCGGGAGAGGTCTCGATAGAGGAAGGGCTGGCGAAGCGGCTGAATATACAACTCGGCGATCGCGTGACCTTTATGGGCGATACCCAGGACTTTAGCGCGACGGTCAGCAGCCTGCGCAAAGTAGACTGGGAAAGTCTGCGGCCTAACTTCTTCTTTATCTTCCCCTCCGGCGCGCTGGACGGGCAGCCGCAGAGCTGGCTTACCAGCTTCCGTTGGGAAAATGGCAACGGCATGCTGACGCAGCTTAATCGCGAGTTCCCGACCATCAGCCTGCTGGATATCGGCGCGATCCTGAAACAGGTCGGTCAGGTGCTGGAGCAAGTCAGCCGGGCGCTGGAGGTGATGGTGGTGCTGGTCACGGCCTGCGGCATGCTGTTGTTACTGGCGCAGGTTCAGGTCGGAATGCGTCAACGTCATCAGGAACTGGTGGTCTGGCGCACTTTAGGCGCGGGCAAAAAACTGCTGCGCACCACGCTCTGGTGTGAATTTGCCATGCTGGGTATGGTCTCCGGGCTGGTGGCGGCGATCGGCGCGGAAACTGCGCTGGCGGTGCTGCAAAGCCAGGTGTTCGATTTTCCGTGGGAACCGGACTGGCGCGTGTGGATTATTTTGCCCGTCTGCGGCGCATTATTACTTTCATTATGCGGCGGATGGCTCGGCGCGAGTCTGTTAAAAGGCAAAGCGTTATTTCGCCAATTTAATAATTAATTTATAGATGTGATGATCACACACCGGTTTTTATACCGGTGTGTAGTTTTAATAATATAATTTATATACGTGATGATTACGCACCGGTGTTTATACTGGTGTGTACTCCCTATGTGGCACGAATTGTTAACCCCTCGATTTTTAGTAGCACAAAACATTAAAAACCCGCCAACACGACAGGATTAATACCAGTTAATATTTAATTGCTAAATAGTTAGCGGGCTATGCCCGTTGTTTTTTACGTTGCCGGTATTTTGCCAGCAGTGCGAATAATGACGGGTAAATCTACCAAGGAAAATATAATGACAATAAAAAAAACAGCGCTGGCGGCATCGATCGGCGCGGCAGTGGCATTAACGTCTTTCGCATCTCAGGCGGAAATCACTGTTCTGAAACAAGATCCACAGGCGGGTAATCCGCTGAGCCGTCTTAACTTCACCGTTGGCGGCAGTATTCGTCCTCAGTTCCAGAATATGGCTGGCGACGACGGTAAAAATGGTTACAAACGTAATGGCTTCGATGGCGGCACCCGTTTCCGTTTCGCGGCTGATTACTATCTGTTTGATGACATTAGCTGGGTCAGCTACTACGAGCTGGGCGTTAACTTCCCGGCGATGTTCAACTGGGATAACCACTACGCAGACGGCGCGAACGACACCACTCGTCGTATGCTGTACACCGGTCTGAAAAGCGATACCTGGGGTACGCTGACTTTCGGTCAACAGAACAGCGTTTATTATGATGTGGTTGGCGTGAAAACCGATATCTGGGACTATGACATGATTGGTCAGGCGCCAGGCAACGGTATCAACGGCGACTACGACGGTTCTTACCGTACCCGTAAATCCCTGAAGTATAAGAAAACAGTTGGCGACGTCGATCTCTACGCGTCTTATCTGTTCAGCGATGATTACAACCCGAACAACGGCCTGCGCTACAAGCGTAAAGGCGGCGGTTCTCTGGGTGCGGATTACCACATCACGGACGATCTGACCTGGGGTACGGCGTGGAACTATACGCGTGCGGAAATGCGCCCAGGTAACGGCGGCGACGGTAAAGACTACGATCAAAATATCGTTGGTACTGCGCTTAGCTGGACGCCGGATAACTGGACCTTCGCGCTGGGCGGCGGCTGGTATCAGAACTTCATGACCACCAAACGCGTAGACGCGCATGACTACTTTGCGGGCGACGCATGGGGTGTTGAATACTTTGCCGGTTATAAATTCCCGATCAACCAGTATGCGGTGAAATCTATTCAGCCGTACTTTATGGGTGACCGTATTGAATATGTGAACGGCCGTAACTACCAGCGTATTGATAATGGCGTTGGTATTAGCTTCCAACTGGATTATGGTTTCCGCGTGGATTACGAACACGTATTCACCTCCAGCACCGACGATCTGGGCGATATGAACCTGGTTCGTCTGCGTTACGACTTCTAATTGACGCCTGCCAAACCGAATGCCCGATGGCGCTTGCGCTAATCGGGCCTACGAGTGCAGCGCAATAATAGAGCGTCCAGGCCGGATAAGGCATTTATGCCGCTATCCGGCTTTTTCATTTCTGCCCATCCCCTTCCAACGACATACTCTGCAACATCATGAAATAATTTCAAGGACAACAGGTTGTGAACTGTGTCATGTTAACAAATAGCCTTGTATTCAGGCCCAAATGAACAACGCCGCATCGCACGGCGTACCGCACTGCATCACAACATTTAAAAGGGAGAAGTTATGGGACTGCGTCAGAGTTTACGCGTTGCCGCCGGGGCGCTTTTGCTGGCCTGCGGCCTGCAATTTGCTCATGCTAATAGCGATCCACAGACTATTGTATTCGGCGTCGCGCCGGGTCCGTATGGCGATATGGTTAAACAGGCCATCGCGCCAACGCTGAAGGAGAAAGGCTACAAGGTCGTGGTGCGCGAATTTAGCGACTATGTTCAGCCAAACATGGCGTTATCCAACGGCAGCATTGACGCTAACCTGTTCCAGCATACGCTCTATTTTGAAAAATTCACTGCCGATAAAGGGCTGAAACTGACGAAGCTGATCGTCGTGCCGACGGCCGGAATGGGGTTCTATTCCCGTAAAATCAACAGCCTGGACGAGCTGAAGAAAGGGGACATTATTACCCTGTCGAATGACCCGACCAATCTGGCGCGCGGTCTGCGTTTCCTGCAATCAATCGGTCTTATCACCATTAAAGACAATATCGACCCGACGAAAGCCTCCGAGCGTGATATCGCCAGCAACCCGAAAGGGCTGGTGTTTAAACCGCTGGAAGCGGCGCAGCTGCCGCGCACGCTGGATGGCGTGACCGGCGCGCTGGTTAACGGTAATTTCGCCGTTGCGGCGGGGCTGGATCTTTCCAGCGCGCTAAAACAAGAGCAACTGGATGAAAACCTGAAAAATATCATTGCCGTACGCAGTGAAGATGCCGACAAGCCGTTCGCGAAAGATATTGTCGATGCGGTGAAATCTCCGGCCTACCGTGAGGTCATTGACGATCCGAAGAATATTTACAGCGCCTTCCAGAAACCGGAATGGATGACCGCAGACAAATAATCGCTGCGCAAGGGAATTAACGGGGCAGCGGCGACTGCCCTTTTCGCATTTCTGAGGTGAGCATGATTGAGATTGAAAAGGTCTGCGTGGATTTCACGGCAGGCCGTGGCGCATCGACCCGCGCGGTGGATGACGTCAGCCTGCGGATAGCGGCGGGCGAAATTTTTGGCATTGTCGGCACCAGCGGCGCGGGAAAAAGTACGCTGCTGCGTACCCTTAATGCCTTAACGCGCCCGAGTCAGGGAAGCGTGAAAGTGAACGGTGTGGCGATCTCTGCGCTGGAAGGGGCGAATCTGCGTAAAGCCCGCCAGCGTATTGGGATGATTTTCCAGCACTTTAATCTGATGCATACCCGCACGGTGGCGCAAAACGTCGCTTTCAGCCTGAAATCCGCCGGATGGGAGCGCAGCAAGATCGCCCCGCGCGTCGCCGAAATTCTGGCGCTGGTCGGGCTGGCGGATAAGGCGAACCGCTTTCCGGTACAGCTTAGCGGCGGTCAAAAGCAGCGAGTGGGGATTGCCCGCGCGATCGCCAACCATCCAGATGTACTGCTCTGCGACGAACCGACTTCCGCGCTGGATCTGGAAACGTCAGCGACCATTCTGGCGCTGCTCAAACAGATTAACGAACAGCTGGGGATCACGATCGTGCTGATCACCCACGAGATGAATGTGATCAAGTCCATCTGCGATCGCGTGGCGGTGATGTCCGGCGGCAAAGTGGTAGAGTCGGGCGACGTGTTTGATGTTTTCGCTCATCCGCAACACGCCTTCACACAGCAACTGGTGTCGCACACTCTCAATCTGACGCTACCGGAACGTCTGCGCCAGCATCTGCCCGGTCAGTTACTGAAAATTCTGTTTATCGGTGATTCGGCGGAGCAGCCGGTGTTGTCTGATGTGGCGGTGAAGTTCGGCGTAGCGGTGAACATTCTGCACGGCAAAATTGAATATATCGGCGAACGCGCGCTGGGGATTTTAGTGGTGCAACTGACTGCGCCGCACAACCCGTCAGCGGTGGATGCCGCGGTAGCGCATATTCGGCAACGTACTGCGCAGGTGGAGGTGATTCGTGGATGATTTACTGCCGGATTTAACGCTGGCGTTCAATGAAACCTTTCAAATGCTGAGCATTTCAACGGTGCTGGCGGTTGTCGGCGGGCTGCCGCTCGGCTTCCTTATCTTTGTCACCGACCGGAATCTGTTCTGGCAGAATCGCTTCGTGTATCTGGTGAGTTCGGTTCTGGTGAACATTATCCGCTCGGTGCCGTTCGTGATTTTGCTGGTGCTGCTGTTGCCGCTCACGCAATTTTTGCTCGGCAATACCATCGGGCCGATTGCCGCCTCCGTCCCTCTCTCTGTTGCGGCGATAGCGTTCTATGCGCGTCTGGTTGATAGCGCGCTGCGTGAGGTGGATAAAGGGATTATCGAAGCGGCAGAAGCGTTCGGCGCCAGCCCGATGCGCATTATCTGCACCGTACTGCTGCCAGAGGCCAGCGCCGGTCTGCTACGCGGGCTGACCATCACGCTGGTGAGTCTGATTGGCTATTCCGCGATGGCCGGGATTGTCGGCGGCGGCGGGGTCGGCGACCTGGCGATTCGCTACGGTTATTACCGCTACGAAACCCAGGTGATGATTGTCACCGTGGTCGCATTGATTATTCTGGTGCAGGTTGTACAGATGCTCGGCGACTGGCTGGCGAAACGCGCCGATAAACGCGACAGACATTAGGGCATAGTATTTGTAGGCCGGATAAGGCGTTAGCCGCCATCCGGCAGAATGCCCGCAATCGCTAGTTTTGAAGCCACTGTGCAACGTCCTGCCATATGCCGCGAAAGACGATTTTCGCGGCTTTCTTTTCCAGTTGATAGCGATACATCGGATCGTAGTATTCGTTGAGGAGCGGCACCAGCCAGGCCAGATGCCCGTCGGTACTGCCGCTGGCCTGCTGCATGGTCAGCGCAGCATCTAGTTTTACCGTCAGCTCTTTAAAACGCTGCAAACCAAGGCGGCGCTGAATGGCGGAAAGCCCATGATGCAGATAGTCGCTGTACGCCTGCCAGCCATCTTCTTCTCCGCAGGTATGGGTGAAGTCGCGATGCATGCGGATAAAATACTCTTCGCGCAGCCGTTCCAGACGCAGCTCGAACGGATCGTCCACAACCGCAATGGATGCCTGCGCCATGCGTTCGCGCAGACATTCGGGCAGATGATTTGCGCCAATCATCCGGCCTTCGTCTTCCAGCACCCACATCTGCAACTCCTGACGGGCGTCGGTTTTCAACATCTCCACGGCGAGCTGGTTTTCAAAACTGGCCTGACTCAGCTGCGGCTTCAGCGTGCGGCCGAATGACGAACCGCGATGATGCGCCAGTCCTTCCAGATCCACGCCGTTCGGCTGCTGTCGAACCAACTGTGTTTTTCCGCTGCCGGTACAGCCGCCAATTAAGATCATGGGTTTTTGTACCAGCGTGTCGGTGATGTGCATGGCCGCCTGGCGGAGCGCTTTGTAGCCGCCCTGGATCAGCGGATAATCCACGCCGGACTCATGTAGCCATTGTTGTACGATATGCGAACGCTGACCGCCGCGCGCGCAGCAGAGATAACCCCGTGGATGTTGAATACAGGCTTTTCGCCAGGCCTCCAGCCGCCGTTGACGCTCGTCGCCGGCAACGAGTTTATGGCCCAACGCCAGTGCCGCTTCCGGCCCCTGGCGTTTGTAACAGGTGCCGACTGCCGCGCGTTCTTCATTATTCATTAAGGGCAGGTTAATCGCAGTGGGCATGGCGCCCTGCGTAAATTCTATCGGCGCGCGAACGTCGATTAAAGGCGTATCGGCCGCCAGAATGGCGCGATAGTCCGTCCCATCGTTCATTGTGGAATCCTGAAAAAAAACAAACGGCAATGACGGGGATTTTACGCGCTGAAGGAGGAGCCGGAAAAGGATAAGATTCCTTTCCCGGCATTTTATGTATTACTTAAGCTTACTTTGCGCCCAGATGATGCCGCTGGCGTATTCCGGCGGCAGCAAGGGAACTAAGGCTTCCAGCGTTGCGCTTAAGCGATCGGTATCGCTGTCGGTCAGGTTCAGGTGGCCCACTTTACGCCCCTCGCGAACCTCTTTGTCGTACCAGTGCAGATGCACCAGCGGCAGTTTCAGCCAGTCGTAATTCAGAGCGCTGCCAATCAGGTTCACCATCACGGACGGGCTGCCCACGACCGGTGACGGTAACGGCAGGCCGGTGATCGCGCGCAGATGCAGCTCAAACTGGCTGATGCTGGCGCCGTTTTGCGTCCAGTGCCCGCTGTTGTGTACCCGCGGCGCCAGTTCGTTGATGAGCAACCCTTCCGGCGTGATAAAACACTCCATCGCCATGACGCCGACATAACCCAGTTCGTGCATGATGGCGGAGAGCATGGCCTCCGCCTGTTCCTGCTGTTTCGCGTTGGCCTGCGGGAACGCTACGCTGGTGCGCAGAATCCCGTCCTGGTGCAGGTTGTGCGTCAGCGGGTAGAACACGGTGCTGCCGTCATGGGCGCGTGCGCCGACTAACGACACTTCGCCAGAGAAGTTAATGCCCTGTTCAACAATGCACTCGCCGTAACCGTCGTCCGGGAACTGAGCGGTTTCATCCGCACGTAAACGCCACTGCCCACGGCCGTCGTAACCGCCAACGCGCCGTTTGACGATAGCCAGTTCGCCCAGACGCGCAAATACGGCGGGCCACTCGTCCCGGCTTGCCAGCAACTGCCAGGGCGCCGTCGCCAGCGAGAGTTTGTCAAAAAGCTGCTTTTGCGTCAGACGGTCGGCAATAATCGGGAAGACGTCGCGGTTGACGAAAGCCGGGTGGCGCGCCAGTTCGCGGGTCAGCGCGGTTTCCGGCCAGCGTTCGATTTCCGCTGTGATCACGCTTTGTTGAACCGGAACGGCGGTAGGTTCCGCGTCCAGCCCGACAGGCCAGACGGTGATGCCCAACGGTTCGCCCGCCTGACGCAGCATCCGTCCTAACTGGCCGTTACCCAGTACGCAGACCTGCTTCATGCCGCACCTCGTGGGTCGGGATTCTCAAGCACTTCATCGGTCTGGGCTTTACGCCAGTCCGCCAGACGTTGGCGCAGGTCTTTATCGTGTGTCGCCAGAATTTGCGCTGCCAGCAGCGCCGCGTTTGCCGCGCCCGCTTTGCCGATCGCCAGCGTGCCGACCGGAATGCCGCGTGGCATCTGGACGATAGAGTAGAGGCTGTCCACGCCGCTCAGCGCAGCGCTTTGCACCGGCACGCCCAGTACCGGCACCAGCGTTTTTGCCGCAATCATTCCCGGCAGATGCGCCGCGCCGCCAGCACCGGCAATAATCACCTGATAACCCTTCTCTTCGGCGCTTTCGGCGAAGCTGAACAGCTTATCGGGGGTGCGGTGTGCGGAAACCACTTCAACGTGGTGTGGAACGTTCAGGATATCGAAGATTTCGGCGGCAAACTGCATGGTAGCCCAGTCGCTTTTGGACCCCATCACGATGGCGACACGCGCCGGATTATTGCGGGAAGACATGCGTCTTAAAACTCCTGTGGTGCACAACTCTCGGCTTTTGAGGGCACAGAGAATAGCACGGAAATACGCCAAGGAAAACGGTTGCGTACCTTATGACGTCGTCAATTCACGGGCGAGGTTAAAACGGGAAATGGAGAAGCTCAACGTCATCCGGCGTGACTTTTACCATCGACCCTTCGCTGTGCCAGGCGCCTAAAACAACGCGGAACGCGGGTTTGCCGTTAGCGCTCAGTTCGTGAACGTCCGGGCGATGGGTATGACCATGAATCAGCCATTGCACATGGTGTTTTTCCATTTCGGCCACCACGGCCTGTGGATTAACGTCCATGATCTCCAGTGACTTGCTGCTGTTGGCGGCTTTGCTGCCTGCGCGCATTCTGGCGGCAATACGATTGCGGATAAACAGCGGCAGGGCGAGGAACAGCGTCTGTAGCCCGGGTTTGTGAACTTTGGCGCGAAACGCCTGGTAACCGGCATCGTCGGTGCAGAGCGTGTCGCCGTGCATAATCAATACGCGACGGCCATAGAGGTCGAGCACCTTTTCCTGCGGCAATAGCGTCATTCCGCTTGCACGGGCAAAGCGTTTGCCGATCAAAAAATCACGGTTGCCGTGAATAAAGAAGCAGGGAACGCCGGAATCTACAACGGCTTTAATGGCTGCGGCCATTTCGCGGTGCAGCGGGTTGGGATCGTCGTCGCCTATCCAGGCTTCGAAAAGGTCGCCAAGAATGTACAGCGCATCGGCCTGGCGCGCGTCACCGGCTAAAAAACGCAGAAAACCGGCGGTGATCGCCGGTTCTTCCGTGCAGAGGTGAAGATCTGCAATAAACAGTGTCGCCACGATTACTCGCTGACGGTCACGTTTTCGATGATAACGTCTTCTTTTGGTACGTCCTGATGCATACCGCTGCGGCCCGTTGATACGCCTTTGATTTTATCAACCACGTCCATGCCTTCCACGACTTCAGCGAATACGCAGTAGCCCCAGCCCTGCATGCTTTCGCCAGAGAAGTTCAGGAAGTCGTTGTCGGCCACGTTGATGAAGAACTGCGCCGTTGCGGAGTGTGGAGCCTGAGTACGCGCCATTGCCAGCGTGCCACGGGTGTTTTTCAGACCGTTGTTGGCTTCGTTTTTGATCGCTTCTTTGGTCGCTTTCTGCTTCATGCCAGGTTCAAAACCGCCGCCCTGAATCATGAACCCGTTAATAACACGGTGGAAAATGGTGTTGTTGTAAAAACCTTCGCGGCAGTAGTCCAGGAAGTTTTTAACTGTTTCAGGCGCTTTGTCATCAAACGTTTTGATTACGATATCGCCGTGATTAGTGTGGAAAGTAACCATTTTTGCATCCTGTTCCGATATAGTGGTGCTTCGACCCCGATAAGGGTCACATATAGGGGGGTGTTATAGCATAACCGCACGCTGCGATCACCTCGCAAAGTGTGCTGCTTCGATTACGAATAATATGTATCATACGGATATTATTACCCACACACGTCTATACGGAATCTTCGATGTTAAAAATCTTTAATACACTGACGCGCCAAAAAGAGGAATTCAAACCTATTCATGCCGGGGAAGTCGGCATGTACGTGTGTGGTATTACCGTTTACGACCTCTGTCATATCGGTCACGGGCGTACGTTTGTCGCCTTCGACGTCGTCGCGCGCTATTTGCGTTTCCTCGGTTATACGCTGAAGTACGTGCGTAACATTACCGATATCGACGACAAGATCATTAAACGGGCGAACGAAAACGGTGAAAGCTTTGTCGCGCTGGTCGATCGTATGATTGCGGAGATGCACAAAGATTTCGACGCGCTGAATATTCTGCGCCCGGATCTGGAGCCGCGTGCAACGCACCATATCGCCGAAATTATTGAGATCACCGAACAGCTGATCGCCAAAGGTCACGCTTATGTGGCGGACAATGGCGACGTGATGTTCGACGTGCCGACCGACCCGAACTACGGTCAGCTGTCACGCCAGGATCTGGAACAGCTACAGGCGGGCGCCCGCGTTGACGTCGTTGACGTAAAACACAACCCGATGGACTTCGTGCTGTGGAAGATGTCCAAAGAGGGCGAACCGAGCTGGCCGTCGCCGTGGGGCGCGGGTCGTCCAGGTTGGCACATTGAATGTTCCGCCATGAACTGCAAACAGCTGGGCAACCATTTTGATATTCATGGCGGCGGTTCCGACCTGATGTTCCCGCACCATGAGAACGAAATCGCCCAGTCTACCTGCGCGCACGACGGTGAGTATGTGAACTACTGGATGCACTCCGGCATGGTGATGGTGGATCGTGAGAAGATGTCGAAATCACTGGGCAACTTCTTTACCGTGCGTGATGTGCTGAAATACTACGACGCGGAAACCGTTCGCTACTTCCTGATGTCCGGCCACTATCGTAGCCAGCTCAACTACAGCGAAGAGAACCTCAAGCAGGCGCGTTCCGCCCTGGAGCGTCTGTACACCGCGCTGCGCGGAACGGACAAAACCGTTGCGCCTGCGGGCGGCGAAGCGTTTGAAGCGCGTTTTGTGGAGGCGATGAACGACGATTTCAACACACCGGAAGCCTACTCCGTGCTGTTTGATATGGCGCGTGAGGTGAACCGTCTGAAGAGTGAGGATATGGCTGCCGCGAATGCGATGGCGTCACATCTGCGTAAAATTTCCGGCGTACTGGGGCTGCTGGAGCAGGAGCCGGAAGCGTTCCTGCAAAGCGGAGCGCAGGCGGATGACGGCGAAGTGGCTGAAATCGAAGCGTTAATTCAACAGCGTCTGGATGCGCGTAAAGCCAAAGACTGGGCGGCGGCGGATGCGGCGCGTGACCGTCTGAATGAGATGGGCATCGTGCTGGAAGATGGTCCGCAAGGGACAACCTGGCGCCGTAAATAACGTCATTGCCGGATGGCGGCTAACGCCTTATCCGGCCTACACTGGCATAACCAGTAGGCCGGATAAGACGCGATAGCGTCGCCATCCGGCACTCTGAATCAGGCGACGACGTTAACGCTTTGCCCTGCGAAGCTGACGGTTTGTCCGGCAACAATTTTGCAGCGTTTGCGGGTTTCAACCGCGCCATCAACCTTCACTAAACCTTCTGCAATGGCAATTTTCGCCTGGGCGCCGCTTTCGCTCCAGCCTTCCAGTTTGAGCAGGTCGCACAACTCAACGTGCGGGTGCTTGCCTAAAGAGAATGTTGCCATGTTATTTACCTTGTGGATCGTGATATTCAACGCACGCCTGTAGCGTGTTTTCGATAAGTGTTGCGACCGTCATCGGACCGACGCCGCCCGGCACCGGGGTGATATAGGATGCGCGCGCGGCAGCGTCTTCAAAGACCACATCGCCGACCACTTTACCATTTTCCAGTCGGTTGATTCCGACATCAATCACGATGGCGCCTTCTTTAATCCACTCGCCGGGAATAAATCCGGGTTTGCCGACGGCGACAATCAGCAGATCGGCGTGTTCAACATGGCGACGCAGATCTTTGGTGAAGCGGTGAGTCACGGTCGTTGTGCAGCCTGCCAGCAGCAGTTCCATGCTCATCGGGCGACCGACGATATTCGAGGCGCCGATGACGACGGCATTCAGTCCGAAGGTATCGATGTTGTAACGCTCCAGCAGCGTGACGATGCCGCGCGGCGTACAGGGGCGCAGACGCGGCGCGCGCTGGCACAGACGGCCTACGTTATAGGGATGGAAACCGTCTACGTCTTTGTCCGGCGCAATGCGTTCCAGCACTTTGACGTTATCGATGCCCGCCGGTAACGGCAACTGCACCAGAATACCGTCGATAGTGTTGTCGGCGTTAAGCGTATCAATCAGCTCCAGCAGTTCTGCTTCGCTGGTGGTTTCGGGCAGGTCATAGGAGCGGGAGACGAATCCCACCTCTTCACAGGCTTTGCGCTTACTCGCCACATAAATCTGCGAAGCCGGGTTGCTGCCTACCAATACAACGGCCAACCCTGGGGCGCGAAGTCCGGCCGCGACACGCGCCTGAACTTTTTGAGCAACCTCAGAGCGCACCTGCTGCGCAATCGTTTTACCGTCAATAATCTTTGCTGCCATCAGAGAGAGGATTCCGTCTGTTACATTAAGTCGAAGGGGATGTGGCTATTTTGTCAGAAGCGGGGCGCGCTGTCAGTTATCGTTTGCGTCTTTACGTGTGATCGGTGCAGTGACCGCTGCGATACGGGCTGCGGCGAGGGGCAAAATCCTGTGGGCAATTAATGAGCAACCTAATCAAAATTAACCTAAAAGAAACAATTCATCACCCTGCTAAAATTAGGGGGAATGCCGCGAAAAACGTGGCGTTAAGTGTGATATTGAACACTTTTATATAAAAAAGGCTTAGACCTGTCCTATATCCCAATAAGAATTTACCTGGGCTAATTAAAGAGATTGAAGGTATTTTTCACTTATTGAAATGTTTAATTTATCCCTGTGACGAATTGTCATATTCGTAAAGATTAATTAGTGAATCTAATGCTCAGGAGAGTTGGGGTAAAAAGGTTAGCTAATTCTCTTTCGATATATATCTTTACAGGATGCAGAGATAATTAGCCTGACATTATTATGTCGATAGTGATTCAAACGGTTCCCGCAGGAAACTGGAGCCGAATGTGCGTAATTCAAGGGAAATCCATGAAACTTAAATTAATGACCTCTTCCGTTATTGCTGGCCTGATGTTTGCTGCTGGTGCGGCTCATGCCGATCCGGTAAGCGTTAGCGGCGGTACGGTTCACTTCGAAGGTGAGCTGGTCAATGCAGCGTGTGCCGTTAGCACGAAATCTGCCGATCAGACCGTGACCCTGGGCCAGTATCGTACCGCCAGCTTTACCGCTGTTGGCGATACCAGCGCACAGATTCCGTTCACCATTGTACTGAATGACTGCGATCCGAGCGTAGCAGCGACCGCTGCCGTTGCGTTCTCTGGTCAGGCTGACGGTACAAACGACAGCCTGCTGGCAGTCGTGTCTGGTGACAATGGCACCACGGCAGGCGGCGTAGGGATCGAAATTCTTGATAACACCTCTTCTCCGCTGAAGCCAGACGGCGCGACCTTCTCTACGGCTCAGGCGCTGGTAGAAGGTAGCAACACGCTGCGTTTCACCGCGCGTTATAAAGCGACTGCTGCGGACACCACGCCGGGTCAGGCTAACGCCGACGCAACCTTCATCATGAAGTACGAATAAACCCACCAGGGATTCAGGGATGTGGCAAGCCTCAATGGATGAGGCGCTATCCGGGGACGATAAGTGATACAGCAGATGATTAGCAAAGGCGTGGCGCTGGTGGGGCTGATTTGCGCGATGCCCGCATTCGCGCATACGGTGATACTGGAGAGCGGTAATCTTCACCTGCGAGGCCAGCTGGTAAACGGCGCCTGCGCGGTGAATTCCGAAAGCCAGGATCTCCGTGTACAGATGGGGCAATACCGCACCAATGTCTTTTCTGGCACCGGGAGTTTCGCCCCGACCAGCATTCCTTTCGTGCTGCGATTAACCGATTGTAGTTCAGAGGTTTATAGCCATGTTGGGATCGCTTTTTCCGGTGTGACTCCCGCAGAAGATCCGCAGGTATTCCTGGCGCGCAGCGACACGGCGGCGACCTCCGGTATTGGTCTGGCATTATTTGATGAAGAACAACGGCAAATCATACCCAATTCCTTGCCGCTTCATTATGCCCCTATTTTAACGCAAGAAATGACATTTCATTTCACGGCTCGCTATCGGGCAATCTCGGAAAATATGACGCCGGGAAGTATTCATTCAGATGTGTGGTTTACGCTGGTTTACCCCTGATTTGTTTTCCGGGCGTTGATAAAACGCAAAAGGTATTTTTTGCCATGCTTAATTATATAAAATCAGGCCTTATTATTTTTATTGCCTTATGGACTTCAATGAGTGCGCAGGCGGCCGGGGGAATTGCATTAGGCGCCACCCGCGTTATTTATCCGGCAGACGCCAAACAGACCTCGCTGGCAATTAGCAACAGCGCATCGAAAGAGCGTTATCTGGTTAATTCATGGATTGAGAACAGCGCTGGCATCAAAGAAAAATCGTTCGTTGTTACACCGCCGCTGTTTGTCAGCGAACCCAAAAGTGAAAACACGCTGCGTATTATTTATGCCGGACAACCCCTGCCTGCCGATCGGGAGTCTTTGTTCTGGATGAATGTGAAAGCGATACCGTCGGTGGATAAAAACAGCCTTGAAGGCAAAAACGTCCTGCAACTGGCGATCCTGTCGCGCATTAAGCTGTTTGTTCGCCCTGCCAATCTGCCGCAGGTGCAGGAAGACGCGCCAGGAATGCTGCAATTCTCCCGTTCCGGGAACCACCTGAAAATCACCAATCCGTCTGCTTACTATCTCACGCTGGTCAATCTCAAAGTGGGAAGTCAGAAGGTTGATAACGTCATGGTCGCGCCGAAGAACAATACCCGGATTCTGCTTCCGGCAGGCGCGCAGGGAAGTGTGACGTTCCAGACGGTAAATGATTACGGTGCGCTGACACCGGCGAAAACGGTTAGCTTGCGCTGATCGGAACGTGTGAAGCCACACTGAGAAAACGATGAAGAAGATAACGTATCTTCCCGGTTCACTGCCGGGGTATACGCCACATCTGACGGGGGTGGCGTTGTCCATATTGGCGGCGCTTTATCCGGCGATAAGTCATGGCGAAAGTTACTTTAACCCGGCTTTTTTGTCGGCAGATGCTGCGTCCGTGGCAGATTTGTCACGTTTTGAGAAAGGCAATCACCAGCCCCCGGGCATCTATCGGGTGGATATCTGGCGCAACGATGAGTTCGTCGCGACCCAGGATATTCGCTTTGAAACCTCGTCGACGAAAACCGGTGAAAAATCAGGCGGATTAATGCCCTGTTTTGATCTGGCGTGGATCAAAAGGCTGGGGGTAAATACCACCGCCTTTCCTGCGCTTGGGCAAAGCCAGGAGGAGACCTGCATCAATTTGCCAGAGGCGATTCCCGGCGCTGAAATCGCTTTTGATTTTTCCTCAATGCGTTTAAATATCAGTCTTCCACAGGCGTCAATGCTGAACAGCGCGCGCGGGTATATTCCGCCGGAAGAGTGGGATGAGGGGATTCCCGCCGCGCTTATCAACTACAGTTTTACCGGCAGTCGCGGGACAAACAGCGACAGCTATTTTTTAAGCCTGATGAGCGGCCTGAACTATGGCCCGTGGCGGTTGCGTAACAACGGCGCGTGGAGCTATTCCAAAGGCGACGGATACCACTCGCAAAGCTGGAAAAACATCGGCACCTGGGTACAACGCGCCATCATCCCGTTGAAAAGCGAACTGGTGATGGGGGACAGCAACACCGGCAACGACGTGTTTGACAGCGTGGGCTTTCGCGGGGCGCGGCTCTACTCTTCCGACAATATGTACCCTGATAGCCTGCAAGGCTATGCGCCGACCGTGCGTGGGATCGCCCGTACCGCCGCAAAACTGACTATCCGCCAGAACGGCTATGTGATCTATCAGAGCTATGTTTCACCGGGCGCTTTCGCGATCACCGACCTCAACCCAACGTCTTCAAGCGGCGACCTGGAAGTGACGGTTGATGAGAAAGACGGCAGTCAGCAGCACTATACGGTGCCGTACTCCACCGTTCCGCTGTTGCAGCGCGAAGGACGTATGAAGTTCGACCTGGTGGCGGGGGATTTTCGCAGCGGCAATAGCCAGCAATCTTCGCCATTCTTCTTCCAGGGAACGCTGATCGCCGGTCTGCCTGAAGGGTATACCGCTTATGGCGGCACGCAGCTGGCTTCGCGCTACAGCTCGGTGGTGCTGGGGGTCGGACGGAACCTGGGCGACTGGGGCGCGGTTTCGGTAGACGTCACCCACGCCCGCAGCCAACTGGCGGATGACAGCACCCACCAGGGGCAGTCGCTGCGTTTCCTGTACGCCAAGTCGTTGAACAACTACGGCACTAACTTCCAGTTACTGGGCTATCGCTATTCCACGCGCGGATTCTACACGCTTGACGATGTGGCGTACCGCAGTATGGAAGGGTACGAGTATGAATATGACAGCGAAGGTAAGCGTCATAAAGTGCCGGTAGTGCAGAGCTATCACAACCTGAACTACAGCAAAAAAGGCCGATTCCAGGTCAACATTTCACAGAATCTGGGGGATTACGGCTCGCTGTATATCTCCGGCAGTCAGCAAACATACTGGAACACGTCGGATGCCAATACCTGGTATCAACTGGGATATGCCAGCGGCTGGCAAGGGATCAGCTACTCCCTTTCCTGGTCGTGGAATGAATCCGTAGGGATTTCCGGCACCGATCGCATTCTGGCATTCAACATGTCGGTTCCGTTCAGCGTGCTCACCGGTCGGCGCTACTCGCGCGACAATGCCCTGGATCGCACCTATGCCACTTTTAACGCGAACCGGAACAGCAATGGGCAGAACAGCTGGCAGACCGGCATCGGCGGGACATTGTTAGACGGGCGTAACCTGAGCTACAGCGTGAACCAGGGACACAGCAGCACCAATGGCTACAGCGGCAGCGCCAGCGCGAACTGGCAGGCGGCTTACGGGACGCTCGGCGTGGGGTACAACTACGATCGAGACCAGCATGACTACAACTGGCAGCTGTCTGGCGGCGTGGTCGGTCATGCGGACGGCATCACGCTCAGTCAGCCTTTAGGCGATACCAACGTCCTGATTAAAGCGCCAGGCGCCGAAGGGGTGCATATAGAAAACCAGACCGGGGTGCAAACCGACTGGCGCGGATATGCGGTCATGCCTTATGCCACCGTATATCGCTATAACCGTGTCGCGCTGGATACCAACTCAATGGATAACCACACCGATGTGGAAAATAACGTCAGCAGCGTGGTGCCGACGCAAGGGGCGCTGGTACGCGCTGCCTTTGACACGCGAATTGGCGTGCGCGCAATTGTTACCGCAAAACAGGGCGATCGCCCGGTGCCGTTTGGCTCAATTGTGCGCGAAACCGCCAGCGGCGTCACCAGTATGGCGGGCGACGACGGGCAAATTTATCTGAGCGGACTGCCGCTGAAAGGGGAACTGCTGATTCAGTGGGGAGAGGGAGCGAACGCCCGCTGCGTGGCGCATTATTCCCTGCCTGAAGAGAGCCTGAAGCAGGCGGTGACGCTGCTTAATGCAACCTGTAAACGTCCGTCGTCATGAAAGGTAAGAAAAGATGAAAATGAAATCAGGGTTGTTGCCGGGCGCCATCGCATTATTGCTGGCGAATCCGGCATGGGCGACGGTCTGCCATAACTCGAACGGTACGCCGACCGATGTGTTTTACGATCTGTCGAATGTTTTTACCAGCAGCAATAATCAGGTAGGACAGGTGGTGACGCTGCCGGAGAAATCGGGCTGGGTTGGCGTACAGGCGACGTGTCCTGCTGGTACGAATGTGGATTATACCTTTCGAAGCTATGTGACCGAACTTCCCGTGCAAAGTACGGAAGGAGGATTCCAGTATCTCAAGCTCAATGACTACCTGCTGGGGGCGATGAGTATCACCGACAGCGCTGCCGGATTATTTTATCCGCCCCGTAATTATATTCGCATGGGGACGCACCCCAATGTACCGAAACAAAAGCCCTTCGGCGTGATGGACTCTAAGCTGATCTTTAAACTCAAAGTGATACGGCCTTTTATCAACATGGTGCCGATTCCCCGCCAGACCATGTTCTCGGTGTATGTCACCACCAGCACCGGCGATGCCCTGAGCACGCCGGTTTATACCATCAGCTACAGCGGTAAAGTCGAGGTTCCGCAAAGCTGTGAAGTGAATGCCGGGCAGGTTGTGGAATTTGATTTTGGCGATATCGGCGCCGCGCTGTTCAGCAAAGCCGGGGCGGGGAATCGCCCGGAAGGGGTGACGCCGCAGACAAAAACGGTCGCCATAAAATGTACGAACGTCGCGGCGCAGGCCTATTTGTCGATGCGTCTGGAGGCGGAGAAAATCTCCGGGCAGGCGATGGTCTCTGATAATCCCGACTTAGGCTTTATCGTTTCCGACAGCGGCGGCGTGCCGCTGACGCCTAACAATCTGGCCAGCAAAATTCCATTCCGTCTGGATGACAGCGCCGCCGCCAGCGTGGGGATCCGCGCATGGCCGGTAAGCATCACGGGGAGTAAACCGACGGAAGGGCCTTTTACCGCTCGTGGGTATCTGCGTGTGGATTACGACTAAGGGGAGCGCACAGCCATGAGACTTTTGCTGGCTATTTTTTGCAGCGTGTTGCTGAGCCCGCTTTGCCGGGCTGACACCGCTCTGGGCGAGATTAATATTGAACTGCGCGGTAATGTTGTGGACTTCACCTGCACCGCAGTGACCGGTGACAGTAACAAAACGGTCGAGCTGGGCACCTGGCCCACGAAGCAGTTGAAAACCAGCGGCGATACCACCCAGCCCGTGCCTTTCAGCATCAAACTTGAGGGCTGCCCGCCGGGCGCGGCGTCGATGACCTTTTCAGGAACGCCAGCGGCGGGGACGTCGCTGCTGGCGCTGGATGATGCGGTCATGGCGCAAAAAGTGGCCATTGAGATCCGCGACAGCGATCGCAGCAGATTACCGCTTGAGCAAGCCAGCCAGGCGGTAAGCGTTGATGAAAACGGTAATGCTACGCTGACGTTTTATGCGAATTACATTGCGTTGGCCGATGGCGTTCAGCCAGGAGTCGCAAAGGCGGATGCGACTTTTATGATCAATTACAACTGAAGCCCGATCCCAATAACGTACTCCCGAACGATCTCTCGTCGGGAGTCAGCCACGATCACAGCAAGTCGTGTACCTTCGCGTAATCAATAAGCTCAACAATGGTATGCAGGCCGAGTTTCGAAAATATGTTCGCTTTATGCGCGCTGATGGTTTTGTTACTCAGCAAGAGCTGCTCTGCGATTTCTTTATTCGATAACCCGTTGGCGAGATAGCGCAGTACCGTAACCTCCCTGTTTGAGAGCGGCATATCATTGTGCTCACCTTTTCGTGAACTGGTATTACTGATAAAATTTAGCGTCTCTGAAGGAAAAAAAGAATATCCTGATAAGATCATTTTCACTGCGTTATAAATATCATTGAGATCCTTTCTTTTACTGACAAATCCGTTTGCGCCTGCCCGGATAGCTCTCCCGGCATAAAAAGATTCAGATTTAGACGACAAGAAAAGAATTTTGGTATTTTCTTGTATTGATTTGATTCGTTTAAGCAGTGTAAATCCATCTGTACCCGGCAGCTCTATATCCAGGATGACCAGATCCACAGGATATGTGCGCAGATAATCTACCGCGGTACGATTGTCATCGGTTTTCAGGACAACCTGGATATTACTATTCTTTTCGAGAAGCACTTCTATCGACATTCTGACAATAGGGTGTTCGTCCATAATGATAACGGATGCAGGTTTCATTGTTGTATGCCTCAGACTGTTTGCGCGTCTTCCGTTTGCGGATAAGCGTCAGACACTATTAATTATCAAATAGCCAGAATATACCTTACGAACCTGGGAAGTGGTGAAGGTAATACCATCCTTGTTAACTGACTATTTTGCGTAAGAGCAATAAGCGTGGGGAATATCCATTTCGCACCAACAAAAAAGAAAATTCTGATTAACTAAGAATAGGGAGGATTATACCTGGTCTATTTTTTCGGAAAAGGCTTACGGTACACAAATCGGTGCTGGCTGTTAGGATGTTCTGCATGTTTTAGACTGTTTAATAGCGTTTGGTTTTATTCTCTGTTGAATCAATGTTTTGTGGCTAAAAGTATTTTTTTTAAATATAAAAACAACATAAAAAACCAATTGTTTAGTTTCTGTTATGTGATTTTTGGGCGAATTTTCAACGATGAGGCCGTGAGAGCCTGTCAATTGAAGGATTATAGAGAAAGAGGGATTTTCCTATGATACCAGGAATAGTTGTAAATATTAATTTTATGTAAAAAATTTACATTTAGTCAGGCGTTAAAATAAGTAATTTCTTAAAAAATCTTATAGCTTAAGAGGTTAGCGTGTTAAATTAAGTGAAGAGAAGTGACGCTAAGGCGGTGTATCAGATACAGCAAACTGTGTCGATGCGGCAGATCCAACTGAGTAATAAGTTGATTGAGTCGGTAGATCACCCGGTGATAAGGCGTATTGAGTAAAAGCGCGATTTCCTTTAAAGACATACCCTGAGATAACGCGGAAATGATCTTCCAGTCAGTATGGCTAAAGGTGCCATCAGTATTTTGAACGGAGGGGGGAGATAATAAGGCGTTACGTAATGATGAGAGATTCTGACGACGTTGCAGAATATAAAACTTACCGGCTTTTTGCATAAAACGCGTCAGACTAACATCCTTATCCGGCACCAGTAAGTAAACCTGGATATCGCTTCGCTCTCGGATAAGCAGGCGTAATCGCTCAAGCGTTTCGTAGCAGGAGACTGCCAGTCCAGCCATATCAACAATCAATTGTCTGATGCCCGTCTCTTCCAGCCTGCGTGAGGGTGATTCCAGAGAGCTGAACACCGCCGTGCGTTTTCCAGAAAATAAATAGCGATTCAGTGTATATCCGAGATAGTTATCCGTCGTGATAATAACCTGAGAGATTGTATTGTCCGGTAGGGCATAATTGAGACGTTGGGTCAGATATTCCAGACGATCAAATACCTGTGGTTCAAGGTGATGGTAGTGGTGAGTGCAATCAGTATTTCTTAAACGGCGATGTCTTTCTTTGCGAAGTGCGCTGCGCATCCTTTCCCTTTCCGTTTTTCTACTCTTTGTTTTGCAAAAGCGCAGGCCATAAGTATCCCTGGCCTAATTGGGCGCCAGACTGAAAAGCAATTTCTTTTTGCGCATGATTTTCAATACCTTCAATGAGTATGACATCTGCAATGTTATACCCCATAAAAATCACCTGGCGCAGTTTCTGAGGATGCAGAATTAGATCCCAGAACGCATTTTTATCCAGTTTCAGACCACTAAAACGCCAGCGGGCGGCAGCCACTTCTTTGATCAAATTTTCATCGACATCATCCAGCCAGACGGGAATTCCGATAGACTCAACCTGTTTTATTTTTTCATAGAGTTGGGAACGCTGGCGGCTATTAAGTGAAAAAAGCGTTTCTGGGTCCTGGATTTCAAGGATCAGATTGGACGGGCAGGGGGTTACTCCTGAATTAAAAAAATCCAGGTGTAAAAATACCTTCAGCGGTAAATTAAGAAAATAATGTACGCCTTTGGGATAATGCGTAATAGTGGCGACTTGTTGATAAAAATTCGCCACTATTTTTTCTGGCGGAAGGTGGTGAAAAAAATGCTCAGTATTGACATGAAAAGGAACCTGAGTCAGAACTTCATAGCCAAAGGTACGGGCAGAAGATAAATGGACTATCGGTTCAAGCTTTAAAGGATATTCCCAACAAAAAGGACGTTCCTTTTGAGTGCGCAATGTTGCAGAGTCAAGAATATTTCCCTGTAATACCGGGCGAGTTGCCACAAAAACACTCCTGTAGGCATAAAGAATGCCGCCGAATATTTTCGGTTCCTGACGGTTGTGCAATCAGGAAATATGATAAGTGTCATTGTGGCAGTATGCGAAAAATCGCTGTAGATGACGTTACTTAATCATCTGTGAGATATTTCTCAACATGATGGATGGAAAATTGAGAATATGTCTATTCTTGCAGAAAACCCAGGTTAACTCTGATGTAATTTAAGAACTGCTGTTCATTTTTTACGTGCAGTTTCTTCATGATGCTACGGCGAATTGATTTGGTTTGTTCTTCGCTCAACGAAAGGAGTACGGCAATTTCGCTTAACCGGTGCCCGCGGGCGACCATCTTTAAAAACTGGCGTTCCAGAATGGAGAAATGGCGAGTCGTACAGTAATGGCAAACAGAAGGGGGAACGCTGCGGCGAAGTGCCCGTTTATGCAGGATAAGCACCATCTTTTTGGTTATCTCATCAACATCGTCCTCCCGGTAAATATGCGGCAGCATATAGAGACACGGCCTGAACATAAGTTTGTCTTTATCGTATTCATTACAAATAATGACTCTCTGCTGGTGCCGGGTATGTACCGGTATCTGATAACATCCGGCACTAAACCAGTCTTCATCCAGCGATAAAAATGCGATATCCGCTTTGTCTATATCATCAGCAGGTAGAAATTGAATTTTCTGATGCCACTGATGAGTCAGACGAGTCATGATGATTTTAAGACCGTGTTCGAAATGGCTATTTTGTTCTTTTATGGCGACACTCAGCATAAAAAATATCCTGAACAGCTGGGAAGTGGGGAGGAAATAGTAAGTAAACGCATTAATTTTCTAAATACATTTATCCTTAAAATGCCACTTTATGCAGGCCGAGTTCTTACCAGGTGATTTCCTGGATACTTGCGTAGCGCCAGAAAAAAAGATATTCGTACACTTCCTCAGCAACCAGAACAAAAGCCATTGACTCAGCAGGCGCTCACCGTATAATTCACGCGTTTCATCCGCATGAAGCCATCGCTTCACACAGTGCGCCCTTAGCTCAGTTGGATAGAGCAACGGCCTTCTAAGCCGTGGGTCGCAGGTTCGAATCCTGCAGGGCGCGCCAGTCTTTATTCTCGCCTTTCTGTCAGACTCCATTTCGCTGCGTCGTTATCACTGCATTTCAATCGCCATGTTTCGGCAATGTCAGAATAAAGCGCGTTGCGCGCAGATCGGACGTTACGGACACGGTTCCCTGATGGGCGATGACGATTGATTTGACAATCGCCAGCCCAATTCCGCTGCCTTCGCCCTTACGCTGTCGGGAAGGGTCAACCCGGTAGAAGCGGTCAAACAGGCGCGGTAAATGTTCTGGCGCAATGGGGGCGCCGGGGTTTTCAACGGTAATCTGCGCCTGTCTGTCCATTTCTTTGAGCCGCACGGTAACGGCTTCGCCTTTCGGGGTGTAGCGCATGGCGTTAGACAGCAAGTTGCTGAGCGCTCTGCGTAACATGATGGGATCGCCGGATACCCAACACGCGCGTCCTTCAAAATGCAAACGCACTTCGCGTTCTTCCGCCCAGGCTTCAAAAAAGTCGAACACCTTGTGGACTTCATCCGCCAGGTCGAGCGCCTTTTTCTCCGGGATTAGCTGGTTATTGTCGGCCTGAGCCAGAAACAGCATGTCGCTTACCATCTTCGACATACGGCCAAACTCTTCGAGGTTGGAGTAGAGTACGTCTTCCAGCTCTTTCTGGCTGCGGGTCTGGCTTAGCGCAATCTCTGTTTGCGTCACCAGGTTCGTAATCGGGGTGCGAATTTCATGGGCGATATCCGCAGAGAAATTCGACTGGCGGGTAAAAACATCCTCAATGCGTTCAAGCATATGGTTAAACGAGAGCACCAGCCGCTCCAGCTCAATCGGAACGGCCTGCGGGTCAAGACGCACATCGAGGTCTTTCGACGTAATATTTTGAATCCGGCGGCTGACGCTGCGAATCGGTTCATGGCCTTTGTAGACGGCGAACAGCACAATAAAAATGATCATCATGCTAATCAGCGAAGCCGTCATAATCAGCTTATTTTTCAGATCGTTAATATAGTGCAGATGGAAGTCGATCGATAACGCCATATAGAGCGTGTAGGCCGGTTGCCCGTCTGCGAGTTGCCCGACCGGCAGGCGAATCATGCGCCATGCGGAATGAGTACCGTGCCCGTTAGCGTGCCTCTTGCTTTGTAAGTCCGGGCTGGACAACAAAAAGACATCGCCGTTACGCGCGCTGCTATCCGGCGTGGCTTTGGCGATGAACTGGCGAAGGTCAGGCGAACCGGGAGAGTGAAAAATCGCCCGCTGGTTGGCATCTTCCAGCGAAATGATGACGTTCGAGTAACCGGCGGCAACGTTTTTTAGGATTTCCAGCCGACGCGCTTCCGGTTCGTCGGGATGCGTGAGGATTCGCTCCAGCGTCGCGCTGATCTCTTTCAGGTCATTGATATCCTGCTCGGCAAAATGCACTTTTACGGAGTGAATCATGATCCAGGCAAACGCGAAAAAAGAGGCAATGGTGGCGAGGCTGATGAAAAATGTCAGGCGCGTCGCCAGCGAGAAAGGGCGTTGAAAGCGTTTAGTCACCATCCGGTACCTCAAGCACATAGCCCACGCCGCGCACGGTCTGGATGAGTTTCGGTTCGAACTCGTTATCGATTTTCGCGCGCAGCCGTTTAACGGCAACGTCAATCGCGTTGGTATCGCTGTCAAAGTTCATATCCCAGACCTGGGAAGCGATCAGCGAGCGGGGCAAGACTTCTCCCTGGTGGCGGACGAAAAACTCCAGTAGCGTAAACTCTTTACTGGTGAGCGTGATGCGCATGCCGTTGCGGGTCACTTTTCTGCTGACCAGATCGAGCGTCAAATCCGCGACCTGAAACTGACTTTCGACCATCACCGCCGCGCCGCGACGCAGCAGCGTTCTGACGCGAGCCAGTAATTCAGCGAAAGCGAACGGTTTAACCAGATAGTCGTCAGCCCCCAGCTCCAGACCTTTTACCCTGTGTTCAATGGTGCCCAGCGCGGTAAGAAGAAGGATTGGCATGCCTTTGTTGGCGGTGCGCAGCATACGGACAATATCCCAGCCATTCACATCCGGCAGCATGATGTCGAGGATCAGCAGATCGTAATCTCCCGTCATCGCCAGGTGATACCCGTTAAGCCCGTTATCCGCCAGGTCCACCACGAAGCCCGCTTCCGTCAGACCTTTGGTCAGGTATTCACCGGTTTTTTTCTCGTCTTCGACTATCAGAATCTTCATCACGTCTTCCTTCACGCAAAGGTTGGGCGGGTTTTCAATTCTAGAGGAGCAGGATCGGATAGCAATCGGTTATTGGGAAAATGACAACTTTGTCATTTTCCTGTCACGGGCCGAACAGAGTCACTTCGTTAAGGTACAGGGCATAAATTCACATTCACTATATGGTTATCAGTCCCGTTGGGACGAGAAACGCTATGCGCAAATTTAAGCTTCTTACCCTCAGCGTGATGCTTGTTCTGACGGGCTGTTCGCTGGCGCCGGACTATCAGCGGCCCGCGTTGCCGGTGCCGCAACAATTCTCCCTGAGCCAGAATGCGCTGGTTTCTGCGCCTGCGGGGTATCAGGAGACCGGCTGGCGAACCTTTTTTGTTGATGAGCAAGTAAAGTTGCTGATCGGCGAGGCGTTACGCAATAACCGTGACTTGCGCATGGCGACGCTGAAAGTGCAGGAAGCCAGAGCGCAATACCGGGTGACGGATGCCGATCGTTATCCGCAGCTTAATTCCGATGCCAGCGGAAGCTGGGAAGGAAAATTAAAGGGTGACAGCAGCAGTACCCGCGAATATGAAGCCGGGCTGAATCTGAGTTTTGATCTGGACTTTTTTGGCCGGCTGAAAAACATGAGTGAGGCTGACCGACAGAACTATTTTGCCAGCGAAGAAGCGCGCCGGGCAGTGCATATCTTATTAATCTCAAACGTGGCGCAAAGTTATTTTAATCAACGGCTGGCGTACGCGCAGTTGCAAATCGCACAAGAAACGCTGGAAAACTATACACGCTCTTACGCATTTGTAGAAAAGCAGTTGCTGACCGGCAGCACGACCGTGCTGGCGCTGGAACAGGCGCGGGGCGTGATTGAAAGCACCCGCAGCGATATTGCGAAACGACAGGGCGAGCTGGCGCAGGCCAATAATGCGCTGCAATTGCTGTTGGGCACTTATTCTGTGCTACCGGATGACAGGGCGCGCGATAGCGGAGATATTAAAAACGTGACGCTCCCGCCGTCGCTTTCCTCGCAAATCTTGTTGCAGCGCCCGGATATTATGGAAGCTGAACATACGTTGATGGCGGCGAATGCCAATATTGGCGCGGCGCGCGCGGCCTTTTTTCCCTCCATTACCCTGACCAGCGGGGTGTCCGGCAGCAGCAGCGATCTCTCCCGTTTATTTAATGCCGCGAGCGGGATGTGGAATTTTATCCCGAAAGTGGAACTGCCGGTTTTTAACGCCGGACGTAATCAGGCCAACCTCGATCTGGCGGAAATTCGCCAGCAGCAATCGGTTGTGAATTATGAACAGAAGATCCAGACCGCGTTTAAAGAGGTGGCGGATGCGCTGGCTTTGCGTCAGAGCCTGAACGACCAGATAACCGCGCAACAGCGTTATCTGAGCTCGCTGCGTATTACGCTGCAACGCGCCAGAGCGCTCTATCAGCATGGCGCGGTCAGCTATATCGAAGTGCTGGATGCGGAGCGCTCTCTGTTTTCAACCCAACAAACGTTACTCGATCTGAATTACGCCCGACAGGCTAATGAAATTACGCTGTTCACCGCGCTGGGCGGCGGTTGGGTGGAATAAAAATTTATCGTTATTTTCAGGAGAAAGCATGATGAACAATACAGTAAAAGCGGCGATTTTGGGTCTGTTCTCCGCCGTGGTATTTAACGTTCAGGCGAATGAACACCACCACGGCGAGATGATGAATAACGCATCAGCGGCGCAGCAGGAGCAGGTGATTCATTCAACCGGCGTGGTTAAAGCCATCGACAAAGACACGAAAAAAGTGACTATCGATCATGAACCTATTCCGGCGGTCAACTGGCCTGCGATGACGATGCGCTTTACCCTGACCCCGGAAACCCGTTCCGGTGACATTAAACCCGGCGACAAAGTGGCGTTTACTTTCGTTCAGCAGGGCAATCTCTCTTTATTACGCGATATTCAGGTCAGCCAGTAAAGCGTATTCGCTGTCTCTTTGTTCTTGCCCGGGTTTACAGAAGCGCGGGCATATCTCCCGCGTAACTGATCCAGAAAATGGATCGAATGGAAGTCACTATGGCGTCTTTAAAAATAAAAAATACCGCGCTTATTCTCGGCAGTATGATCGTCGGAGGGATTATCTCGGTCGGCGTTTACGCTTATTTTGCGTCTGCGCATCAGCCTGTCGATACTGCGCCTGCCTCCGAAAAAGAGGCCCGTAAGGTTCTGTTCTGGTATGACCCCATGTATCCGAATACGCGCTTTGATAAGCCCGGTAAATCGCCGTTTATGGATATGGATCTGGTGGCGAAATACGCTGACGAAGAGTCAGACACGACCTCTGCGCCAGGCGTGCGTATCGATCCGGTACAGACGCAGAATTTAGGGTTAAAGACGGAGGCTGTCCGCCGTGGGCCGCTGCGCTACGCGCAAACTTTTCCGGCTAACGTCAGTTTCAATGAATATCAGTTTGTGATTGTGCAGGCGCGTTCCGCTGGCTTTATCGATAAAGTCTGGCCGCTGACGGTGGGGGATAAAATTAAGAAAGGAACGCCGCTGATCGACCTGACCATTCCTGACTGGGTTGAAGCCCAGAGTGAATATTTACTGCTGCGGGAAACGGGCGGTACGGCAACGCAGGTGGAAGGCATTCTTGAACGACTGCGTCTGGCCGGGATGCCGGAAGAGGATATCCGCCGCTTAGTCTCGACCCGTAAAATTCAGACCCGCTTTACCCTGAAAGCGCCTATTGATGGGGTGATCACCGCGTTCGATCTGCGCGCCGGGATGAATATCGCCAAAGATAACGTGGTGGCGAAAATCCAGGGGATGGACCCGGTGTGGATCAGCGCGGCCGTTCCTGAATCCATCGCATGGCTGATTAAAGATGCCTCGCAGTTCGATATTACCGTGCCCGCGTGGCCGGATAAACGCTTCACCATCAGTAAATGGACGATTCTGCCAAGCGTGGACGCCACCACCCGTACCCTCCAGTTGCGCTTACAGGTTGATAACCCTGATGAAGCGCTCAAGCCTGGAATGAATGCGTACCTGAAGCTGAAAACGCAAAGCGAACCGATGCTGCTAATCCCGTCTAAGGCATTGATTGATAATGGAACGGAACAGCGGGTGATCGCCGTTGACAACGACGGTCGCTTTGTACCGAAACAGGTCTCGGTGTTCCATGAATCACAAGGCGTGACGGCGATTCGCGCCGGGCTTGCCGAAGGTGAAAAAGTGGTCTCCAGCGGACTGTTCCTGATTGACTCCGAAGCCAATATCTCCGGCGCGCTGGATCGTATGCGGGCGCAATCTTCCTCTGCTGCGCCCGATCATGCGGCCCATTCACATTGAGGGAATGACAAATGATTGAATGGATTATCCGCCGCTCCGTAGCGAACCGTTTTCTGGTTGTGATGGGGGCGTTGTTCCTCAGCATCTGGGGAACCTGGACCATCATTAACACGCCGGTTGATGCGCTGCCTGACCTGTCTGACGTGCAGGTAATTGTGAAAACCAGCTATCCGGGACAGGCGCCGCAGATTGTTGAAAATCAGGTGACCTATCCATTGACGACCACCATGCTGTCGGTGCCAGGCGCGAAGACGGTGCGCGGTTTCTCGCAGTTTGGCGATTCTTACGTGTACGTCATTTTTGAAGATGGCACCGATCCCTACTGGGCGCGTTCCCGCGTGCTGGAGTACCTCAATCAGGTGCAGGGGAAACTGCCTGCGGGCGTCAGCGCGGAAATGGGGCCAGACGCCACCGGCGTCGGCTGGATATTTGAATATGCGCTGGTGGATCGCAGCGGTAAACACGATCTGGCGGAACTGCGCTCTTTACAGGACTGGTTTTTAAAGTATGAGCTGAAAACCATTCCGAATGTGGCGGAGGTGGCCTCGGTCGGCGGCGTGGTGAAAGAGTACCAGGTCGTTATCGACCCGATGAAACTCACGCAGTATGGCATTAGCCTTGCGCAGGTGAAGTCGGCTCTGGACATGTCCAACCAGGAGGCGGGGGGCTCCTCCGTCGAACTGTCAGAAGCGGAATACATGGTGCGCGCCAGCGGCTATTTGCAGACCCTCGATGACTTCAACAACATTGTGCTGAAATCCGGTGAGAACGGCGTTCCGGTGTACCTTCGCGATGTCGCCCGCGTACAGATTGGCCCGGAAATGCGCCGGGGCATTGCTGAGCTGAACGGCGAAGGCGAAGTGGCGGGCGGGGTGGTGATCCTGCGTTCCGGTAAAAACGCCCGGGACGTTATTTCCGCCGTGAAGACGAAGCTGGAAACGCTGAAAAGCAGCCTGCCGGAAGGCGTTGACGTCGTGACAACCTACGATCGCAGCCAGCTGATTGACCGCGCCATTGATAACCTCAGCTACAAATTGCTCGAAGAGTTTATTGTGGTTGCGCTGGTCTGCGCGCTGTTCCTGTGGCATGTCCGCTCTGCGCTGGTGGCGATCATTTCGTTGCCGCTGGGCCTCTGTATTGCCTTTATCGTGATGCATTTTCAGGGGCTGAACGCCAATATTATGTCGCTCGGCGGGATCGCCATTGCGGTAGGGGCAATGGTGGATGCCGCGATTGTGATGATCGAAAACGCGCATAAACGGCTGGAGGAGTGGGCGCACCAGCATCCCGGCGACCCGCTGGATAACGAAACGCGCTGGAAAGTTATCACGAACGCCTCGGTGGAAGTGGGCCCGGCGCTGTTTATCAGTCTGCTGATTATTACCCTGTCGTTCATCCCGATTTTTACCCTCGAAGGGCAGGAAGGACGCCTGTTCGGCCCGCTGGCATTCACCAAAACCTATGCGATGGCAGGGGCAGCCTTCCTGGCGATCGTGGTGATCCCGATCCTGATGGGCTACTGGATTCGCGGCAAGATCCCGGCAGAGAGCAGTAATCCGCTTAACCGCTTTTTGATCCGCATTTATCACCCGCTGCTGTTGAAAGTGCTGCACTGGCCGAAGACCACGCTGCTGGTGGCGGTACTTTCGATCCTGACGGTCATCTGGCCGCTTAATAAAGTGGGCGGGGAGTTCTTACCGCAAATTAACGAGGGCGATCTGCTGTATATGCCTTCCACGCTACCGGGGATTTCGGCGGCGCAGGCGGCGGATATGCTGCAAAAAACCGATAAACTGATCATGACGGTGCCGGAAGTGGCACGCGTGTTCGGCAAAACCGGCAAGGCGGAAACGGCCACCGACTCTGCGCCGCTGGAGATGGTGGAAACGACAATCCAACTGAAACCGCAGGATCAGTGGCGACCGGGAATGACGATGAACAAAATCATCGAAGAACTGGATAAAACGGTGCGCTTACCGGGGCTGGCGAATCTGTGGGTGCCGCCAATCCGTAACCGAATCGACATGTTGTCTACCGGGATAAAAAGCCCGATCGGTATTAAAGTGTCCGGCACCGTGCTGGCTGATATTGATGCCACGGCGGAGCAGATCGAAGAGGTTGCCAGAACCGTGCCGGGCGTTGCGTCGGCGCTGGCGGAACGGCTGGAAGGAGGCCGTTACCTCAATATCGACATTCATCGTGAAAAAGCCGCCCGTTACGGGATGACCGTCGGTGATGTACAACTGTTTATTACCTCCGCAGTCGGTGGGGCGATGGTAAGCGAAACCGTGGAAGGGATTGCGCGTTATCCCATTAATCTGCGCTACCCGCAACGCTATCGCGACAGCCCGGAAACCTTACGTCAACTGCCGATTCTGACGCCAATGCAGCAGCAAATTACCCTGGCGGATGTGGCGGACGTGAAGATCGCGCCAGGACCGTCGATGTTGAAAACCGAAAATGCCCGACCTGCAAGCTGGATCTATATTGATGCGCGCGATCGTGACATGGTGTCGGTAGTTAACGATCTGAAAAAAGCGATCGCGGAAAAGGTGCAGTTGAAACCGGGAACCAGCGTGGCGTTTTCCGGGCAGTTTGAGCTTCTTGAACGCGCCAGCCATAAGCTGAAGCTGATGGTGCCGATGACGCTGATGATTATTTTCGTTCTGCTGTATCTGGCGTTTCGTCGGGTGGGGGAAGCGCTGCTGATCATTACCAGCGTTCCTTTCGCCCTGGTCGGCGGGATCTGGTTCCTGTACTGGATGGGCTTTCATTTGTCCGTTGCCACCGGAACAGGATTCATCGCGCTGGCAGGCGTCGCCGCAGAGTTTGGCGTGGTCATGCTGATGTACTTGCGTCATGCGATTGAAGCGGAGCCGTCTCTGGATAATCCACAAACCTTTACGGCAGAGAAACTTGATGAGGCGCTGTACCACGGTGCGGTTCTCCGCGTGCGGCCAAAGGCCATGACCGTGGCGGTGATTATCGCCGGTCTGTTACCTATTTTATGGGGAACCGGGGCGGGTTCAGAAGTGATGAGCCGTATTGCCGCGCCGATGATTGGCGGTATGATCACCGCGCCGCTGCTGTCGCTATTTATCATTCCGGCGGCGTATAAACTGATGTGGTTGCGCACGCATCAACATAAGCGCTCATAACGTTATACCTGCTGCGCCAGTCGTCCGGCTCGTGGAGTACGCTTCATGGGCCGGATGAGATGCCATAGCGTATTGAACGGTGAATTATGTTTATCTTTTAAAATCAATTTATTACTGTTGCGTGGTGAATATTTTGTCTTTATCGCCGCAAAGAAAGTAAGCCTTAACAGGTTAATTTATTTTAAGTGTTTCTGCTCAGGTTCATTATTATTTTTTCCCTCCTGACGTTACATTTTTGTTCTCCAGATCTTCTTCAATATTAAAGACGATGCCGCAGTGTAAATTCCACGCATAATGAAAAAATCCGACAGTCTACTCCTTTAGTTTATATTGCAATCCCTCTTTTTTTATTTCAGAATCGCGGCGCGAGCAGCGATGTTATTCCAAATTGTTATAATTTTGAGTTAAATTTGTATTGTGTAGCACATAAGTTACGCTAACTTTAATCATTTATGAATGTTTTTATGTATCAATAAAACGGCAAAAATAGTTAAAAACTTAATTTCTCACGAATTATTTGATCTGGAATCCATTATGGTAATCAAAAGCCAGGGATGGGGGACGATTTTGCGTTTTTCACATAAACGAGAATGAGATGTATCTCGAATAAAAAATAAGGACTTGCTGATGAGTTTTGGATTGATGAAGGATAACAAGTTTGAAATTATCGCTGTTTTCCGTGAAGAGCTACTAAAGAAGACTAAACTAGAGCTTAAATATGCCAACACTAGTGTGGTCACGCAGCTGGAAAAAGTTGATTTTGAACATTTTGTTATCCCTCACCATAAGGATATTGTCACCAAAAAGATCCAAACGTTTATTCTCCATAGTGAAAATGGAATTATAAAATTTAACGCCAGAATTGATCAGGAAATGTCAGACGGCATGGAGAATGCGCTGGCGTATTTCATTCCCGAGATGGTCTTTCTTATACAACGACGCCAGCATCAGCGCTTCTCCTTCCTGAAGGGACACAGTTTCAACTGCTTTGGACGATATAAAAATGGAGAGAATTATTCTTTCAAAATTAAAAATATGTCCAGGGGGGGATGTGCATTAATTGCGCAGGATGCGAATACGCGTTTTCTCTATAAAGATGCCGTCATAAAAGGCGCGTCTCTGGATTTTGAGCAATTCGGCTATTTGCAACTCGACTTAAAAGTGGTGGATGTGGTGATGGTCAATGAATTTGATGCAGAGAATCAGCTGTATTCCTGTTATCAGGTCTCCTGTCGTTTTGATTTTAAAAATTCGCGTGAAGAAGCAGAGATCGAAAGAATCATCATTAGTTTTTTAATGGGCAATAAAGTTCGACGGCTATAAAGGGTAAAGGGTGGTCATGATGATGTTGTGAGCAACGGTATCCCTGCCTCCCTGACGCTCCGCCTTACCCGGCGAGGATCTCTTGTTCCGCATGTTTTACCTGAACTTCCAGCGTATCGCGAATTTCCGCTAATGCGCGCTCCTGCTCGGCAAAGTACGCTTCTTTGTCGGTTACGGATGTGGCAAGACGCCAGGCGTTCTCCGTTTCCAGCTCGCTTATCTCTTTGAGCAGGGCGTTAATTTGCGTTCTGAGTTGCTCTATCTTACTGCGCAGATGGGCAAGATTGTTCAGCCTGTCGCTCGCCAGCATCGGCTCCAGACCGCTTTGCAACTGGGTAAGTAGCGAACGGATCGTGGCCAGGTCGGCATTCTGCCGGGCCTGGTTAAGTTGAACCATCATCTGGTGCGCTTTTTCTTTCAGCTCATCGGCGACCACGTCCGGGTGGCAGAGTCGGCTGGCCTGGCGCCACAGGCGTTTAAGCTCATTACGTTCATCAGCGGAGAGGCGCTGATCGCGCGCATAGCGGTGCTGCGCATCCTGATGCTGCTCCTGATATTCCTCATATTCGTGATCGGCCTCTTCACGCGCCTGTCGGGTTGCGCTGTCATCCTGACGTGAGAAATCATTCTCCAGTTCGCGAATTTCCGCCAGCAGGGAGGTGATAAGTTCCGTCTGCTGCTGAATACGCTCTCTGGTTTCCACCGCTTCCCGGGAGGTTGAGCTAAGGCTCACCCAGTGCTGTTTAAGCTTCACTAACTGATCGATAGCCTGAGAAATATACTGCTGGCAGGACTGATAGTCCTTTTCACGTCGTCTGAGTTCGGCCTCTTGCCTACGCTGCGCGCTGGCGGCCAGCTGTTTGCGTAGCTCCAGAATACGGCCCATGAGCGGGCCAAGGCGCAAGTGATACAAATCGTTGAAATCGTCGAGGATCTGGATGCGGGCATTGCGTTTGTCGATCAGCTCGCGTAGCTGCGTTTCGAGCGCCTTCAGTTCCAGCTTGCTGGCGGCGATGCCGGGGTCCTGCCACGTCGAGACGGCGCGCTGGGACTGTAACCAGGCGGCAATTTCACGCATCGCGTCGCCGAAACGTCGCTCCTCGATCGCCAGGGCAATGGTGCCGATGGCCGCATCCAGAGAGGCGTCTTTCAGGTGCGCAAGTTGCTGATGGATGATCTCCTCATCCTCAAGTTCGATGGCGCTTTTGACGATCTCTAACCGTTTAATGATTTTATTCATGACAGCCGATGCCCGACGTGACTCAAAAACGAGTGACAGATAGTAGATCCGACTCACGCGTTTGAAAATATAGAAAAAAAATTAAAACATATTCTGTGGTGTGTGAAGCCTTTTCGTCCAGAACAATTCATGAAAATTATACGACGTGCCCTGGTATGCCCATCTGGCTTGTACTTCAAACCACCGTTTTGAAATTTCGTCTTTCGGGTGAATTATTCTTGCTTCGCTAAAGAGAATAAGTATAGTTCTCATTCTCTTTATTATTTAATGGCCTGGCGGCGAATGCGCTTACGGTTCGTAAGACTTTCCCTCTCTACACGGATGGTTCATCACGTCACTGCCGTGTGCAAAGGACGTTATCAGGCTTTTTTCACATGGTTCACATTACCCAGGTAAGGATTTCCAAAATGAAAAAGACAACATCCGCGTTGGCCCTGCTGATTGCCGTTGCATTAAGTGGTTGTGCGGCCACTTCCGGTTCTTCAACCCCCGTTGCGCCGCAGGCAACGCCGACGGCGCCAGCCGTTGCGACCGATGTTCAGAAACGTGATTTAGCCGATGGACTGTATGAAATGGCGTTAAGCCCGTCAGGCGATGCGCTTTACGTTGCCAGCGCCGAAGGTTTTAAAGATGTGCAGGGCGGGGTGGTCTACAAACTGGACCCGAAGACGCTGAAAACCATTGGCGCCAGCCACACTGACCTGAAAAACTTCGGTATGGCGATTTCGCCGGACGGTAAAACCGTCTATGTCACCAATTCGCTGGATGGCGGCGTGAGCGCGCTGAATACCGCCGACGGCAAAGTGAAAAACCGTGTGCTCTTCCCGGAACGTAACCCGGAAGGATTCCCGTACGGCGCGCGTCAGGTTCTGCTGCATAACGGCCTGCTGTATATCGGCGCCGTTGCCGATCCGGCGGTGATCTGGGTCGTCGATGCCGACACCCTGAAGTTGAAAACCCGCATCAAAAATACCGGTAAATGGATGACCGGTCTGCACTACTCTGACAGCACGCAGCGTATCTATGCCGCGAATGGCGGCGGTGAAATTCTGGTTATCAATCCTCGCACGCAGCGCGTAGAAAAACGCTGGAAACCGCTGGGTGATAAACCGGCGCTGCTGCTGAATATGGCGGAAGATACGCAAACCGGTCGCCTGTTTGTTACCGACAACTCCAAAGCGAAAACCACGCTGGTGCTGGATATCCATACGGGCAAACTCATCAAACAGCTGGATGTGGGTGACTCCTTATCGGTGAAATTCAACCCGAAACGCAATGAGCTTTATATTTCTCAGCGTGAGTCCGGGAAGTTGCTCAGTCTCAACGCGACGGATTACAGCGTGAAGAAATCCTGGGATCTGCCGCCGAATCCAAACAGCCTGCTGCTGTCCGCCGATGGCCAGACGCTGTATGTCACGGTGAAACAGAAATTCAATAAAGATCACTCGACTGATGCGCCAGACAGCGTGGTGCGTATTGATCTGAACAAATAATAAATAGCGTTGCCTCGGGGCGTCAGGCAGGGATGTCTGGCGCATCCCTGAGGATTGTGCCTTGCGGCAACTATAGCGAAATGTTAAAAGGTGCCCCTTCAATAAAAACGATACAGGGGTAGGGCGTGAAAAACGCGTCAACTGCATCTGGCAACAGTTTGTCTGATGCTGCGTCGAACGGAGAGCCGACGCTTCAACGGGGGTTGCAAAACCGCCATATTCAATTGATTGCGCTGGGCGGCGCAATTGGTACAGGTCTGTTTCTGGGGATTGGCCCCGCCATTCAAATGGCTGGCCCGGCGGTTCTCCTGGGTTACGGCGTCGCCGGAATTATCGCTTTCCTCATCATGCGCCAGCTGGGTGAAATGGTGGTTGAAGAACCCGTTTCCGGCTCTTTCGCGCACTTTGCATACAAATACTGGGGCCCCTTCGCCGGTTTTCTTTCCGGCTGGAACTACTGGGTCATGTTCGTACTGGTCGGGATGGCGGAGCTGACTGCCGCCGGTATCTATATGCAATACTGGCTTCCCGATGTTCCAACCTGGATCTGGGCCGCCGCGTTCTTCATCATCATCAACGCCGTTAACCTCGTGAACGTGCGCCTGTACGGTGAAACGGAGTTCTGGTTTGCGCTAATCAAAGTGCTGGCGATTATCGGCATGATCGGCTTTGGCCTGTGGATGCTCTTTTCTGGTAACGGGGGAGAACATGCCAGTATCGAGAACCTCTGGCGCTACAACGGCTTTTTCGCTACCGGCTGGAACGGGCTGATCCTCTCTCTGGCGGTGATCATGTTCTCTTTCGGCGGGCTTGAGCTTATTGGGATCACCGCCGCTGAAGCGCGCGATCCGCATAAAAGCATTCCAAAAGCGGTGAATCAGGTGGTTTACCGTATTCTGCTGTTTTATATCGGCTCGCTGGTGGTGCTGTTAGCGCTTTATCCGTGGGTGGAAGTGCAATCCAACAGCAGCCCGTTCGTGATGATTTTCCATAATCTCGACAGTAACGTGGTGGCTTCTGCGCTGAACTTTGTCATTCTGGTGGCCTCGCTGTCGGTTTATAACAGCGGCGTCTATTCCAACAGCCGTATGCTGTTCGGTCTTTCCGTTCAGGGAAATGCGCCGAAGTTTTTAACCCGCGTCAGTCGCCGTGGCGTACCGGTGAACTCGTTGGTGCTCTCTGGCGCTATCACCTCGCTGGTGGTACTCATCAACTATCTGCTGCCGCAGAAAGCCTTTGGCTTACTGATGGCGCTGGTGGTCGCCACGCTGCTGCTGAACTGGATTATGATCTGCCTGGCGCACCTGCGTTTTCGCGCGGCGATGCGGCGCAAAGGTCGCGACACGCAGTTCAGGGCGTTGCTGTACCCTGCCGGGAACTACCTGTGCATTGCTTTTCTGGCGATGATTCTGGTTCTGATGTGTACCATTGACGATATGCGCATGTCGGCGATATTGCTGCCGGTATGGATACTGTTCCTGTTCGTTGCCTTTAAATTACTGCGCCGTAAAACCCGTTAATCCTGCTGCCCGGTGGCGTTGCGCTTACCGGGCCTGCACAGCCGCCACCCGCAACATCGTGCCACGCTTCACCTTTATCGTGACTCTCCTCGCAATTCTTATTTTATCCGCAGGATCTTTGTTTTGTAATCGATTACTTTTCATTTTGAGTTTATTTGTAATCGATTACTTTTTAAAGGTGAGGCAAAAAAATGGTGTCGACAACCGAAAGTAGTGGAAAACAGACCGTACAGTACCGGCTGCTGGTGCCGAGACTGTCGTTAATGATGTTCTTACAGTTCTTCATCTGGGGGAGCTGGTCGGTGACGCTGGGGCTGGTGATGACCCAGTACAACATGTCGCTGCTGATTGGCGATGCGTTTTCCGCCGGGCCGATCGCCTCCATCCTGTCGCCGTTTGTACTGGGGATGCTGGTGGATCGCTTCTTTGCGTCGCAAAAAGTGATGGCGGTGATGCATGTGGCGGGGGCGGCGATTCTGTGGTTTGTGCCGCAGGCGCTGGTGGCGCAAAACGGGGCATTGCTCATCGGGCTGCTGTTTGGCTATACGCTGTGCTACATGCCAACGCTGGCGCTAACCAACAACATCGCCTTTCATAGCCTGTCAGATAAAGATAAGACCTTCCCGGTTGTGCGCGTGTTCGGCACGATTGGCTGGATTGTGGCCGGTATTTTTATCGGCGTGACGGGGATTTCCGACACCACCGGGATCTTCACGCTTGCCGCGCTCTGCTCTGTGATTCTGGCGCTCTACAGCCTGACGCTGCCGCACACCCCTGCGCCAGCGAAGGGGTTGCCGGTGAAGACACGCGATCTTTTTTGCGCTGATGCGTTTGCATTACTCAAGACCCGCCACTTCTTTGTGTTCTCGCTTTGCGCGACGTTAATCTCCGTGCCGCTGGGAACTTACTACGCCTATACCGCCTCGTTCCTGGCGGATGCTGGCGTGGGCGATGTCAGCACCGCGATGTCATTCGGCCAGATGTCCGAAATTGTCTTTATGCTGGTGATCCCCTTCCTGTTCCGCCGCCTGGGGGTGAAATACATGCTGCTGATCGGGATGTGCGCCTGGTTTGTCCGTTATGCCTTCTTTGCGCTCGGCATCAGCGAAGAGGGGCGCTTCCTGCTCTATCTCGGTATTTTGCTTCATGGCGTGTGCTATGACTTTTTCTTTGTCGTGGGTTTTATCTATACCGACCGCATTGCCGGAGAAAAGGTGAAAGGGCAGGCGCAAAGTATGATCGTCATGTTTACCTATGGCATCGGTATGCTGCTCGGCTCGCAGATCTCCGGCGCGCTGTACAACCGCCTGGTGGCGGGGCAGGCGGTTCCCCAGGCCTGGGTGACGTTCTGGTGGCTCCCGGCAGTGGCCGCTGCGGTGATTGCCGCGATTTTCCTTTTCGCTTTCAAGTATGACGAGAAAGAGCAGGCGTAATTTTCAGGAGGGGTTATGAGAACCATTAAGGGACCGGGTATTTTTCTGGCGCAGTTTATCGGCAGGCAACCCCCGTTTAATACGCTGGAAGGGCTGGCCGGTTGGGCGGCAGGGCTGGGTTATAAGGCCTTGCAGATCCCCTGCAATCATAAAGCGTTGTTTGATGTTGAACAGGCCGCCGTGAGCCAGACCTACTGTGATGATATTCGCGGGATGCTGGCGGATCACGGCCTGGTCATCAGTGAATTATCGACCCATCTTGAAGGTCAACTGATTGCGGTACACCCGGCCTATGATGAGGCGTTTGCCGGTTTTGCGCCGCCGTCGGTGCGCGGAAACCCGCAGGCGCGACAGGCATGGGCGACGCAGACGTTGCAACAGGCTGCCGCCGCTTCGCAAAAACTGGGGCTGACCGCACATGCCACCTTCTCCGGTTCGCTCGCCTGGCCCTATTTTTACCCCTGGCCGCCGCATAATCGTCACCGTTTTGACGAGGCGTTCAGCGAACTGGCGCGCCGCTGGCGACCGATTCTCGACTGCTTTGATGAGCATGGCGTGGACGTGTGTTATGAGATTCACCCCAGCGAAGATTTGCACGATGGCGTCACGTTCGAGCGTTTTTTAGCGCTGGTCGACGATCATCCGCGTTGCCATATTCTGTACGATCCCAGCCACCTGCTGCTGCAACAGATGGATTATCTGGGTTTTGTGGATGTGTACCACTCGCGCATTAAAGCGTTTCATGTGAAAGATGCCGAGTATCGCGCCAGCAGCCGTAGCGGCGTATACGGCGGGTATCAACCCTGGATTGAGCGGGCCGGGCGGTTTCGTTCGCCGGGCGACGGACAGGTGGATTTCAAAACGCTGTTCAGCAAGTTCGCCCAATATGATTACCCCGGCTGGGCGGTACTGGAGTGGGAGTGCTGCCTGAAAGAAGCCGCCACCGGCGCGCGTGAGGGCAGTGAATTTATTCGCCGTCATATTATTCCGGTTTCTGAGCATGCGTTTGATGATTTCGCTGCGGGTGATGAGGTACGTAAATGATTCAGGTTGGCATTATCGGAACCGGGTTTATTGGCCCTGCGCATATTGAAGCCTTGCGCCGACCGGGAAACGTATCGGTGGTTGCGCTTTGCGACAGTTCGCTGGAGAAGGCGCAGGAGAAAGCCCGGGCGCTAAACGTTCCGCACGCTTACGGCAGCGTGGAGGCATTACTGGCGCATCCGGGATTGCAGGTGGTACACAACTGCACGCCGAACTATCTTCATGCCGACATTAATCGCCAGGCGTTGCGGGCGGGGTTGTCTGTGTTCTCCGAAAAACCGCTCTGCATGACGCCGGATGAAGCGCGTGAACTGGCCGCGCTGGCGGAGCAGGCGGGGGTGGTGCATGGCGTGAGTTTTGTCTACCGGCAGTTTGCGATGGTGCAGCAGGCCGCCAGCATGGTACGCGCCGGGAGCGTCGGGCGGCAGTTTTCCGTGCAGGGCAGTTATTTGCAGGACTGGATGCTGCTGGAAACCGACTATAACTGGCGCGTAGACCCTGCGCTTGGCGGGGACTCACGCGCGGTGGCGGATATTGGTTCACACTGGTGCGACACGGTGCAGTTTGTTACCGGAAAGCGGATTGTGGAGGTGATGGCGGATCTTGCCACGGTCTGGCCAACGCGTAAGGCCAGCGTGGAAGGGGGCTCGACGTTTACTCAGCCGCTCACGGAACGCCAGTGGGTAGATAAACCGGTCAGCACGGAAGACAGAGGCGCGGTGCTGGTACGTTTTGATGACGGCAGCAAAGGCTGTTTCAGCGTTTCACAGGTGAGCGCCGGGCGGAAAAACCAGCTGACATTTGAGATTAACGGCAGTCACTGTTCGCTGGCCTGGGATCAGGAGGTGCCGCAGCAGCTGTGGATCGGCCACCGGCAGCAGGCGAATCAGATCCTGACGGACGACCCCGGATTAATGAACGCGGATGTGGCTGGCAGCGCGCACTTTCCCGGTGGGCATATTGAGGGCTGGCCGGATGCCTTTAAAAACATGATGCAGCAGTTTTATCTTGCGGTGCAGGCAGGAAAAATGCCCGCGCCGGAGGTGCGTCGTTTTGCCTCGTTCGCGGACGGTGCTGACGTGATGTATATCATTGACGCCATTGTGAAAAGCCATCAACACCAGCGGTGGGTGAGCGTGATGCGGTAAACCTTCGCCCGGTTCGCCGGAGGGCGATTTTATGGTAGCCTCAACACAAAGCGCAAACCGCAGGATGTGTCGCCGTTATGTCTATTCAAAAAATCGCCCAGCTCGCCGGTGTGTCGGTGGCGACGGTATCACGCGTGCTCAATAACAGTGATACCGTCAAAGCCAAAAACCGCGAGCGCGTGCTACAAGCCATCAAGGAAAGTAACTATCAGCCCAACCTGCTGGCGCGCCAGCTTCGCACCGCGCGCAGCTCAATGATTCTGGTGATGGTTTCAAATATTGCGAACCCTTTTTGCGCAGAAGTGGTGAAGGGCATTGAAGAAGAAGCGGAGAAAAACGGGTATCGCATTCTGCTGTGTAATTCAGGCTCGGATATGGCGCGTTCAAAATCGGCGCTGAAACTGCTCTCGGGGAAAATTGTCGATGGCATTATCACTATGGACGCGTTTTCAAAATTACCGGAGCTGACCACCATGATCGGCGATGCGCCGTGGGTGCAGTGCGCGGAATACGCCGATAAAGGCGCGGTCTCCTGTGTGGGGATCAATGACGTTGATGCCGCACAGTCGGTCATCTCCCATCTGGTCGAAAAGGGGTATCAGCGGATTGCGCTGATCAACCATGACTTAAGCTATAAATATGCGCGTCTGAGGGAGCGGGGGTATAAGGCGGCGCTTCATGCCTGGTCTCTGGATTATCAGGCGGTAGAGTATGCCAGCGAACTGAGTTCCAGCGCCGGAATGGCGGCGATGGACGTTTTGCTGGCGGCAGAAACGCGCCCGGATGCGGTTTTTGCGGTATCGGATACCCTGGCGGCAGGCGCCATGCGCGCCATTGCCAACGCCGGATTGCGCATCCCGCAGGATATCGCCGTCGTGGGTTTTGACGGTACGGAGCTGGCGGAGATGGTCTCCCCGCAACTGACCACTATCGAGCAGCCTTCCCGCGATATTGGCCGTAAAGCGGTCGGGCTGCTGCTGAACCGGATTGAACACCCGGATGCGCCAACCGAAAGGGTGATGATGGACTGGCGCTATATTTCCCGCGCCAGTACCTGATATTAGCGCTGAAACGCCCCGGACAGCGTGCGAATATCGTTTCCTGTAGGGGACTGGTGAATCCGTAAGCCAAACTCTTCGACCACGGCAAAAATGTGGTCAAAAATATCGGCCTGAATACTTTCATATTCCAGCCACACCACGGTATTGGTAAACGCGTAAATCTCAATGGGTAAACCCTGATCGTCCGGCGCAAGCTGGCGTACCATCATGGTCATATCTTTGCGGATACGCGGATGGTGGCGTAAATATTCATTCAGGTAGGCGCGGAAAGTGCCAATATTGGTCATTCGACGATGATTGAGTACGGATTCCGGCGCAGTCTGCTGTTGGTTCCATTCCTGAATTTCCTGATGGCGGGTGGTTAAATAGGGCTTTAACAAATGCGCTTTATATAAACGCTGCTGCTCATCCTCATCAAGAAAATGAATGCTGGTGGCGTCGATACTGATGCTGCGTTTAATTCGGCGACCGCCAGAGGCGGACATGCCGCTCCAGTTTTTGAAAGAGTCCGAAACCAGGGACCAGGTGGGGATGGTGGTAATGGTATTATCCCAGTTACGCACTTTCACGGTGGTTAAGCCGATATCGATCACCGCGCCGTCCGCGCCGTATTTCGGCATTTCCAGCCAGTCGCCCAGCTTCAGCATATCGTTCGCTGAAAGCTGTATACCCGCGACCAGACCGAGAATGGGGTCTTTAAACACCAGCATTAAGACGGCGGCCATCGCGCCGAGACCGCTAATGAGAATAGCCGGAGACTGACCTATCAGCAGGGAGATCATCAGAATACCGATGATAATGGCGCCGATGAGTTTGATGCCCTGGAATATCCCTTTCAGCGGAAGCTGAGACGCCGCCGGGAATTTTTGCGACAGGTTGAGAATAACATCCAGTAATGAAAAGACGGACAACAGGGCATACATCATGATCCACAGCTGTGCGCAGGTGGTTAATATCTCAGCCGCCTCAGTCCCCTTTTGTAGCCAGAGCACAGCCTGAATATTGACGATAATCCCCTGGAGCGTAAACGCCAGGCGGTGAAATAATTTATTCTGGGTAATGATTTGCAGCCACAGGCGTGAACTGGCGCTGGCGCGCTTTTCAAAGGCTCGCAGCACCACCCAATGCAAAATAATATGCACAATGATGGCAGTGAGAAAAATAATGCCAAAAATCATCACCAGCGAAGTGGTGTGATTCATTTCGATCCCGAGTTCTTCTACCTGAGATATTAATTCCTGCATAACGTCTCCTTTATAAACAGCGGTCTATGATGACCGCTGTGCGGATATTATGCAAATTGCGCGGCGCAGGTTTGCTATTTTGACGCCATACAGGGGCGGGTTGCATTGATATTCAATGCGCGGCGAAACCATAATGTCGCCAGAACCAGACTGAGCATCATGGCGGCTTCGACGGCCAGAAAACCGATCACCGACTGCGTATAATCGCCGTGACTATTGTGTTGCAGATGCAAAAATAACGCCCCCAGTACCGCCGGGCCAAGCCCCAATGTGGCTTGCTGCAACGTGCTTAAAATGGCGCTTCCGGCTCCGGCATCCTGCGTACTGATATCGCGCATGCCGATACGATAAAAGCTGTTCACGATCAGCGCCTGTCCATAACCTATCAGGGCCGTTGCCGGCGCCAGCGCGAAGGTGGATGTTTGCATGCCCGAATGCCAGAAGGTCATCATTAACCCGGCTAAGCCGACTATCTGAATCGCCAGACCCATCAACAGAATACGCCCCATGCTGTAGCGCGCAATCAATCGCGGTGCGTAGCAGGCCGAGATGAAATAGGCCGCGCCGAGGGCGATAAAGCTGTTGCCGGATTCCCACGGCGCCATCCCCAGACCCATTTGCAGAGTCAGCGCCATACAGAACATAAAACCCGACCATGCGCTAAAAAACAGCAATGCGATCAGAATGCCGAAACGGATGCTGGTCAGCCGTAACAGGCGCGGCGGCAGAAGCGGGTGCTGGTGGCGCAGCTCCTGCCGGAGCGCATTTTTACGCATCCACCATCCCAGCGGGAGAATGGCAAATAGCGCCGCCTGAGCCTGCCAGGGCCAGCCGGTTTCTGGCCCCAGCGCCATAGGAAAAAGCAGGCAGCAGAGGATGGCGGTCAGACAGACGGTGCCCAACCAGTCGATGTCGGCGCGGGTTTCGCTGGCCGTTTCGGGAACGTGGCGGCGGCTGAATGCCAGTACCAGAAGGCAGACCGGGACATTAATAAAAAATGCGTTGCGCCAGCCAAGCCCGGCGATATCCGCCGAGACCAGCCAGCCACCGCCCATTTGACCGACGATAAAGGCAATGCCGCCAATACCGCCATATAAACTGATGGCCTTTGCGTGCGCGCTTCCTTTTAGCGTGACGTGAAGCGTGGCGAGAATTTGCGGCACGATCAACGCCGCGCCAGCCCCCTGCAAAATACGGGCGCCCAGCAGCATGTGAATAGAGTTCGCCAGACCGCAGAGCAGGGAGGCAACGCCAAAGAATGCGACTCCCCATATAAACAGGCGGCGGCGACCGTAGTTATCGCCGAGCTTGCTCCCCAGCGCCAGACAGACCGCGAACGTAATCCCATAGAGGGCGACAATTAACTCCAGTTGCGTCGTTGTCGCCTGTAAAGAGCGGGTAATGGACTCCAGGGCGACGTTGGTAATCGATGTATCAATAAGCGGCAGCATTTGGCCTGTCAGCAAGAGCGATAGCCCGGTGCGACTGAGTGAAACGGCTGACGTATTCATGGTAACTCCATTGCGTCATTCAACAGATGGACGTAGCATTACTGAAGAATTAAACGGGTACCAGTTCCTGGTTATACTGGTATTGGTACTACCATGCTGGAGGTAATATGACGGTGATGACGCGACGTGAGCCCACGGTGATGCAACCCGCAGACAACCGGAAGCAGCTCGGCGCATTTTTACGCGCCCGGCGGGAAAGCCTCGATCCGCAACGTATGGGGCTGCCGCGCGTCGGTCGGCGACGAACGCCCGGTCTGCGCCGCGAAGAGGTGGCGATGCTGGCGGAAGTTGGCGTGACCTGGTACACCTGGCTGGAACAGGGGCGGGAGGTGAATCCCTCTGAGTCGGTACTGGTTGGCGTTGCGAATGCGCTGCAATGCAGCCCGCTGGAAACCCGACACCTGTTTGTTCTGGCCGGGCTGACGCCGCCGGAATCGACGCAGATCACCGTGTGCGAGGGGATCAGTGCGGGAACCCGCCGTATGCTTGACAGCCTGATGCCGCAGCCAGCCAGCATTCAGAAACCCAATTTTGATATTGTGGCGTGGAATGAGAGTTTTTGTCGGCTGATGGGCGTGGATTTTGCCACGATCCCGGATGACGATCGCAACTGTATTTACCTCTACCTCACCAACGAAACCTGGCGCAGTCGCATAGAAAACCGCGACGTGCTGCCGACGTTTGTCTCTTATTTCCGTGCGGCAATGGCGGAACACCGTGGCGATCCGGGGTGGGAAAATAAACTGGCGCGCTTTTTCGCCGCATCTTCTGAGTTTGAAGCGTTATGGCATCAGCGTTATGAGGTGCGTGGCGTGGAAAACCAGGTGAAGAATTTTCTCCATCCCCGGTTAGGGCGTTTTAGTTTGCAGCAGATGTACTGGTATTCCGCCCCGCGTAACGGCTCCCGGTTGTTGGTGTATTTACCGATGGATGAGGCCGGAGAACAGGCACTGGCGTGGCTGGATAAGCAGTAAAATGCCCGGTGGCGCTACGCTTACCGGGCCTACAATAGCGTATGCTCCGTAGGCCGGATAAGGCGCAGCCGCCATCCGGCATAACAAGAAATCAGACTTCCGTCAGGGTGGTTTCCTGCGGCAGGCGGGATTTCGGCAGCGCAGCGTTAAAATCTTCTACGCTGTGATGGCCGACAGGCACCACGACCAGGCTGGTATAACCTTTCTCTTTCAGGCCAAATTCAGCGTCAAGAACCGCGGCGTCGAAGCCTTCAATCGGTACGGCGTCCAGACCCATCGCGGCGACGCCCAGCAGGAAGTTGCCAACGTTCAGGTATACCTGTTTCGCCATCCACTGATCGTCATCTTTCAGGTCGCGGCGGTGCAGATCCGCGAAAAAGCGACGGCCTTTGTTATTTGCCGCTTTGGCTTCCGGCGTGGCAAAACGGCCATCGGCATCTTCCTGATCGACAACGCGATCCAGCCAGGCGTCGTCCATTGCGGTTTTTGCGCAAAACACGACGACATGGGAAGCATCCAGCATTTTGCGCTCGTTAAACACGAAATTACCGGCGGCGGATTTCGCAACGCGCGCTTTCCCTTCTTCGGTACTGGCGACGATGAAATGCCACGGCTGAGAGTTGGTGCTGGAAGGGCTATATTGCAGCAATGTTTTGAGTTTTTCCGCTTCGTCTGCGGTCAGTTGTTTGCTGGGATCGAACGCCTTAGTGGAGTAGCGTTTTAAGGCGACAGAAACGATATCCATAAATACTCCTGATGTTTTTTAATACCCTGCGGGTGCGTTTTCGTGCCAGCAGGGTACAGGGTTAGCGCATAAAAGATAAGAGAGAAAAGTGCGAAAACACTTATCGATATCAACGATAAATCAGGTGGGGCGCAGACGCTTTTGATCTTTTTTAGCCAGACCATCCACCACCAGATTCCAGGAGTCGCCGATCAGGTCGGCGAGCAGCGATGGTGTGATATCGTCTCCTGCGTAAACGGAAATCCAGTGTTTTTTGTTCATGTGGTAACCGGGTTCAATACTGCGATAAATCTGCTGATTTAACAGGGATTTCTGTGGATCGGACTTCAGGTTCACAAACCGACGGCCGCGTTGTTCTGAAACGATCATGAATATCTTGCCGCCGACTTTAAAGACATCAAACTCCGGGCCGAACGGCCAGCAGTGTTCGGTGAAAGGCAGTTCGAGCGCGATGCGTTTCGCACAACGATGCAGCGTCTGGCCGTCCATTATTTTTCCTCGCGGGTGAGGGCGCGCCACATCGCTTCAAAACCCAGCGAGATGTACTCATTTGCGTGGGCCGGATCGCGGGCGGCAAATTCCATCGTGGTTTCCGCCAGGGTGAGGAACAGGGCATCGCCAAAGGCGCGGTATTCGTCAGACATGAAAATGGGCAGAACCGAACGATGGCAGAGATCGCGCAGTTCCGGGAACATATCGTCCGCCAGTTGCTCGGTTTCTTTCGTGATTTTCTCACTAACCGCAAGCTGGCGGATGGTGCGGTGTCCGTTAGTGTTGTTCAGGCCCCAGTTGATGTAGCTGTTCCAGATGAAGTGCGTCATGGTTCTGGTGTCGGTGATTGAGCGGTCCAGATTCGCCATCATCGACTGGCAGAGATCCTGCTTCAAATGCAGATAAAGCTCGTTGATTAAGTCATCTTTTGTCGCGAAATAGCGAAACAATGTTCCCTCAGCAACACCTGCGTTGCGAGCAATGACGGCGGTGGAGGCGGCAATGCCGGATTGCGCGATCGCTTTTGTTGCGGCTTCCAGTAACGCCAGTTTTTTGTCTTCACTCTTCGGACGAGCCACTACACTTTACCCTTAATGATGTAAAAAACATGATTGAAACACGCTCTTTGCAGCGCCGCAACGGTGAATGTCAAAGATTGAAAATCATCTTGACGAGATTCCTTCGCTTTCTATAATGAGTGCTTACTCACTCATAATCAAGTGACAGTCGCGCAAACCAGCGGAAAGGGGCGCGTTTTCGGATCAGGATATGAAGCGTCTCACAATTTGTGTGGTTGTTATTATGCTTATTGCTTCTACAGCGAGTCTGCCGTTTGTCCTTAACGCCGGGTTTGGTCAGGTGCCGCAGGGCGCTCAACTGAGCCTGGTGGAACAGTCTCCACACTATCGTGATGGACAGTTTCATAATCAATTACCCACCCCCGGTTACACCGGGGATAAGGGGATGCTCGCCGCATGGTGGGAGTTTCTGGTCGCTAAACGTGAAAACGCGCGGCCTGCCCAGCCGTTGCCGCTGGTAAACACCGATCTCGCCAGCGTACCGCGCGATCGGGACACGCTCATCTGGCTGGGCCATTCCTCCTGGTATCTGCAACTGGCGGGAAAACGCATTCTGATCGACCCGGTATTCAGCAGCTATGCGGCGCCGTTTTCGTTTCTGAATAAAGCCTTTGCCGGAGACTACCCCTGGACGGCGCAAAATATGCCGGAGATCGACCTGCTGATCATCTCGCACGATCACTATGACCATCTGGACTACGCCACCATCAAAGCGCTGATGCCGAAGATTAAGCGGGTCATTACGCCGCTGGGTGTGGGATCGCATTTGCGCTACTGGGGCATGAATGGCGGGATTATCGACGAGCGCGACTGGAACCAGTCCGTCAGGATCGATGACGCGCTGCTGATCCACGTCCTGCCCGCGCGCCATTTTTCTGGTCGGGGGCTCAAACGTAACCAGACGCTGTGGGCGAGTTTTATGTTTGAGACGCCTGAACAGAAGGTTTATTACAGCGGGGATTCCGGTTACGGGCCGCATTTTAAGGCGATTGGAGAACAGTTCGGCTCAGTCGATCTGGCCATCATGGAAAACGGTCAGTACGACCGGGACTGGCGATACATTCACATGATGCCGGAAGAGACCGCGCAGGCGGCGCAGGACCTGCGCGCAAAAGCGATTTTACCCGGTCATGCCGGGCGTTTTGTCCTGGCGAAACACAGCTGGGACGATCCGTATAAACGTCTGGCGCTGGCGAGTCGTCATAAACGCTACCGCCTGCTGACGCCGACGCTGGGAGAACCGGTGATGTTGGCCGATCCGACCCAGCAGTTTACGGCCTGGTGGGAATAAGCGACCATTTTTCGGAGGGGGAGAGCACGATGACCATTTCCGCTCAGGTAATCGACACTATTGTCGAGTGGATTGATGATAATTTAAATCAACCGTTGCGCATTGATGATATTGCCCGCCACGCCGGGTACTCCAAATGGCATCTGCAACGCCTGTTTATGCAGTACAAAGGGGAGAGTCTGGGGCGCTATATCCGGGAGCGTAAGCTGCGGCTGGCGGCGCGTGATTTACGCGATACCGACCAAAGGGTGTATGACATCTGCCTGAAGTACGGTTTTGATTCGCAGCAGACCTTTACGCGGATCTTCACCCGAACCTTTAATCAGCCGCCGGGTGCCTACCGTAAAGAGAATCACAGCCGTACGCACTGAGTTTCCCCGGCAGCGCCTGGCTGCCGGGAATCTTTCTTACCAGGAATAGCTCACTGTTGCCGTAACCGTGCGACCCACGCCATAGAAGCAGGCGGTGTCGCTGGCGCAAGAGGCCACGTATTTCGTATCGGCGATATTATTGACATTAAACTGTACGGCTGCGCCTTTCAGGCTGCTGTTCAGTTCTCCCAGTTCGTAGCTCACCATCGCGTCATACAGATCCACCGCCGGCACTTTAAAGGTGTTTTTCGCATCGCCGTAGCTGGTGCCGATGTAGCGCACGCCCACGCCGGTCGTCAGGCTTTTCAGCGGGCCGCCGGGGAAGGTATAACTGGCGAAGGCGGAAGCCATGTGGGCAGGAATACGGGCAGGGGTTTTCCCTTCCGTACCCGCTACCGTGGTGTTGACGGTTTCCGCATCCGTGTAGGTATACGAGCCAATCAGGTTGACGCTATCCCACAGTGAAGAGTGAATTTCCGCTTCCACGCCTTTGGAACGCACTTCCCCTGCGTTTTCGAACCAGCCCAGCGTGCTGTTGTAAGTGGACACATTGCTCTGTTTGAGATCGTATAACGCCAGCGACATCAGCGTGTTATCCACCGGCTGATACTTCACGCCCACTTCGGTTTGTTTACCGGTAGTGGGTTTAAACGGCGCGCTGCCCGGCGCGCGGTTGGTTTGCAGATTAGGCTCATACGAGGTGCTGTAGCTGATGTACGGCGAGAGGCCGAAATCAAAGGCATACAGCAAGCCGGTACGCCAGGTGAACTTGTTGTCGTTCTGCTGCGTTTTCTCACTGTTGATGTAATCGGTGGTGCGAACTTCCGTCCAGTCATAGCGCCCGGAGAGCAGCAGTTCCCAGTTGTTCCAGCTCATCTGATCCTGCAAATAGAGGCCCATCTGATCGAGGTTCTGCTGTTCGTGGCTGGCGGGGCTGAAGGTGCTTTCATCGACGTTTACGCCATAAACCGGGTGCGTCCAGTCCATATCGTACTGCGAGCCGGAACCGCGCATTAACAGTTGCTTGTCGTTGCTGGACTTGTAATCCAGCCCGCCGAGCAGCGTATGGTTCATCTGCGCGGTCGCAAACTGTGCTTCCAGTTGGTTATCAATGCCAAACTCATTGGTCGTGCGCTCCTCATGCTGGGCGCGACGGCTGAGCAGCGTGCTTTCCGGTTTGCTGTTGAAGTAAACCAGATAGCGGTATTTTTGCTTGATGCTGGCATAGCGGGCGTTCTGGCGGAAGGTCATCATGTCATTGAACTGATGTTCAAACTCATAACCCACCATCGTCTGCTCACGCCATGACTGATCGTAATCAGGATCGCTGACGTTAAAATCGAGCGGAATATATTTTCCGTTAGCGCTGGTGACGGTGCCGTAAGCTGGCAGGAAGTTACGGTAGCCCGCATCGGGATCTTTCTGGTAGCTGGTCAGCAGCGTGAAACGGGTCTGATCGTTTGGATACCAGGTGATAGCCGGAGCAATCGCGACGCGCGAATCTTTATAGTCTTCAACCTGGTTATGCTGAGTGCGGGCGATCCCGTTCAGGCGATACAGTACCCGGCCGTCATCGCTCAGCGGGCCGCCGAAATCAAATGCGCCTTCCGCCAGATCGCGATTACCGGTGCTGAACTGAACCTTATGAATCGGTTCGCTGGTGGGGCGTTTGCTGGTCATGCTGATAAGCCCGCCGGGGTTCACCTGGCCAAACAGAACCGAAGCCGGGCCGCGTACCAGCTCTACCCGCTCCAGCAGCCACGGATCAACGGTGCCGGTTTGCGATGACGCCGTTGCGCCAAAGCTCAGACCATCAAGGAATTTAGGAACGTAGCTGAAGCCGCGTACAAACACTTCATCGTTACGGTTGGATGAGCCGCGATACTCCGTAAATGCCCCGGCGGTGTAGCGCAGCGCCTGGGAGACGGAGGTGGCGTCCAGCGCGTCCATCTGGTCGCGGGTAACGACAGAGACGGACTGCGGCGTTTTCACCAGCTCCGCGGAGGTTTTGGTTGCCGACAGGGTTTTGGTCGCCACCATTCCCTTCACCGGCGCAGTGGGTTCCTGGCTGACGCCTTGCGTCACCAGAATGGTCTCCTCCTGCGTTTTGGCAAACGTCGTCGTACTGACGGTCGCCAGACTGAGAACCCAGAGCTGCATTATCTTGTTATTTTTAAATATCATTTAGCATCCTTTTCTATGCCATACCTGAAATTGTCCGGTCGTCCTGTCAGACAAATGCCGGACTGCCATCCTCATTAAACGCGACAGATGTTATTGCAAATCATTACCATTTGCATTAGCGTTGTTAACAAATTTCATCAGGAAAGCACCGTTAATGAAGATGGCATGGAGTGGTTTGGTGATTGGGCTGGGGACGATGTCGGCTCAGGCGATGCCGTGTTCGACGCCCTCCGTTCAGGGAGAGCAGCAGGGGAAATTTGATGCCAGCGGCGAGATCTGCTTTGTGCTTCCCGCGCTGAGTGAAAATTATGTTTCGGCCACCCTGTCGGGGATTACCGATGCTCGTTTGCTGGACGGCCAGAACCGTCGCATCCGTACTTTACTGGAAGGCGGTCCGGCCGATGGCGAGCATCAGCTGTTGTTTTCTTTGCCGGTACAACAGGCCACCTCGCTGGTGTTGCACGGTAATGAGGGCGCTCGCTGGCGGTTTACATGGCAGATGAAAGAGACCACACCGCTGCCGAAAATACAGCGCGTCGCTCCCGTCAGCCCAACCTTGCAGCAACTGGAAAAAGCGCTGGCGGCAGGCGCCGGAACCGCTCATTTCTGGCAGGATCTACAGCGCAACGGCACGCCGCTGGTGGAGCCGGTTGACGACAGCCATAAGCGGGTTACGTTTCTGTGGCGCGGTGCGAAGCAGAACGTTTTTATTCTCGGTTCTCCGGCAGGCGATCACGATCCCCTGTTCCGCCTGGGCGATTCCGACGTCTGGTTCCGCAGCTATGTGGTGCCTGCGGATACGGTAATGCAGTACAAACTGGCGCCGGATGTTCCGTTGGTGAACGGTTCGCCGCGCGATCAGCGGCGGGCGATTCTGGTCAGCGCGCAGAGAGATCCGCTTAACCCGCTGACGCTTGGCGAGAAGTATGCCGATCGCTGGAATCAGTTTTCCCTTCTCGATCTGAGTCCCGCGCGCTTTTGCTCTGCGCAAGCTACCGCGCAGCCTGTTCGTTACGGTTCGCTTACGCGCAAAACATTGTTCAGCGAACGTCTGGGCAACAGTCGTGAAATTGCGATTTATCGCCCACACAGCGCACAACCGGCACGCTGGACGCTGATGCTGTTTGACGGCAAAACGTATCTTGATGATTACCATATCGATCGCGTACTGGATGGGCTGATCGCGCGCCATCAACTGCCGCCGATAAACGTGGTGTTTATTGATACGCTCGATCACGCCAGACGGGCGAAAGAGCTGCCGCCGAACCCTGATTTTGCCGACTTTATGGCGCATGAATTATTGCCCTGGCTGCGTCAGCAGGGGATAACAACGCAACGACAAAAAACGGTGCTGGCGGGCTCCAGCTATGGCGGGCTGGCGTCATCCTGGGTCGCGTTGCGCTATCCGCGTCTGTTCGGCAACGTGCTGAGTTTATCCGGTTCGTACTGGTGGGCGCCAAAAGACGAGGAGGCCAGCTGGCTGACGCGTCAGTACCAGAATTCGCCGCGTTATCCTGTCCGCTTCTGGTTGCAGGCCGGCCGCTTTGAAACCAAAGGCCCGGACGGCGGTATTTATCGCAACACGCTGGAATTTGCGCAGGTACTACGTGAAAAAGGCTATCCGGTGAGTTTCCATCCGTGGTCAAGCGGGCACGATTACGCCGCGTGGTGTGAAGCGCTGGTTCACGGTATGCGGGATTTCACCGGCTTAGTCAGCCAGCGAAAACCAGCGACGCCAGATAAAGCGGATCACGAAATATTCGAGAGCGCCAAGCGTTAAAAACCACAGGCAAAACAGCAGGGTGTAAAGCTGGTTGAGATCCATTAAATGGAAGGTCGCAACCAGCTTTTGCGCCAGTACCATGCCAGGCGAGGGCACAGGCAGCAGCAGGCAGGAGAGAAAAGCCATCAGCAGGATGCCAGCAGCGGTCATCAACGATTCAAGCGGGTGTTTCATGGCATTGTTAAACTTGAGTTAAAAAGCCATTGTCCGGGATATCGCCGGCTAACGCAAATCGTCGCCTACTGAATCAGATAACCGAAGTTTTCCAGCGTACGCAGGGAGCGCGCATTGTCGCACACCTCCTGGCGCTGCCACTTTTGAAAAGGGTGCGTGCCCCCGCCAGTTCAATTCCCAGCGTAAACGGTTCGGAAACGTGAAAATCGGGTAGCGGCATAACGTTCTCTTTTGTCAGGGCGTTGCGTTGAGTATAGATGTCAGGGAGGAGGAGGGGGGCGTGGTCTTTTCCCGCTCAGCAGCAGAGCGGGAAAAAGAGGTGGGATTAACGCAGCGGCGGCTGACGCACGGGCGCATCACCTGCGACGTAATAGCTTGCGGTGCTCTTTGCCAGCGGTTCGCGGCCACGAATCGCATCGGCCATCTTCTCGCCGATCATAATGGTGGTGGCGTTCAGGTTGCCGGTGATAATTTGCGGCATAATGGAGGCGTCCACCACGCGCAGATTTTCCACGCCGTGAACCCGGCCTTCGCCGTCGACTACCGCCATTTCGTCGTAACCCATCTTGCAGGTGCCGCAAGGATGAAACGCGGTCTCCGCGTGGTCGCGCACAAACGCATCCAGCTGTTCGTCGGTCTGGCACGTAATGCCGGGGCTGATTTCGCGTCCACGGTATTTGTCCAGCGCAGGCTGGTTGATGATTTCACGCGTGATGCGTATGGCATCGCGGAACTCCTGCCAGTCCTGCCCGGTAGACATATAGTTAAACAGAATGGCCGGATGCTCGCGCGGATCGCGCGATTTAATGTGCACATGCCCACGGCTGGGTGAGCGCATCGAACCGACATGACACTGAAAACCGTGTTCTTTCACCGCATTCGAGCCGTTGTAATTAATCGCCACTGGCAGGAAGTGATACTGAATATTCGGCCAGCTAAACGCTTCGCTGCTGCGGATAAATCCACCTGCCTCAAAATGGTTGCTGGCGCCCACGCCGGTGCCGCCAAATAACCACTCAGCGCCAATTTTCGGCTGGTTCCACCATTGCAACGCCGGGTAGAGAGAGACGGGTTCTTTGCACTCATACTGTAGATACATCTCCAGATGGTCCTGCAAGTTTTCACCCACGCCCGGCAGGTGGTGCACCAACGGAATATCAAACGCTTTCAGCAGCGATGCGTCACCCACGCCGGAGCGTTGCAGGATTTGCGGCGACGCAATGGCGCCCGCGCACAGCAACACCTCTTTACGCGCCATCGCCCGGGTCGGGATGGTGCTGTCGCCTTCCAGCCACTCAACGCCTGACGCTTTTTTACCTTCGAATAGAATATGGTCGGTCAGCGCATGGGTGATGATGGTCAGATTCGGCCGACCTTTGGCCTGATCGAGATACCCGCGTGCCGTACTGGCGCGTCGTCCTTGCGGCGTCACGGTTCTGTCCATCGGCCCAAACCCCTCCTGCTGATAGCCGTTGAGGTCGTCGGTACGTGGATATCCCGCCTGGACGCCTGCTTCTATCATCGCATGGAACAGTGGGTTGTTATTGTGCTTTGGCGTGGCGACGCTTACCGGGCCGTCGCCGCCGTGGTAGTCGTTGGGGCCGATATCACGGGTTTCCGCCTTGCGGTAATAGGGCAGGCAGTTGAGGTAACTCCAGTGTTCGAGGCCTGGCTCCTGCGCCCAGTTGTCGAGATCCATCGCGTTGCCGCGAATGTAGCACATGCCGTTAATCAGCGATGAGCCGCCCAGCCCTTTACCACGGCCGCACTCCATGCGGCGGTAGTTCATATGCGGCTCCGGTTCGGTCTCATACGCCCAGTTATAACGTTTACCCTGTAGCGGAAACGCCAGCGCGGCAGGCATCTGGGTGCGGAAATCCGCACGGTAGTCCGGGCCGCCCGCTTCCAGCAGCAACACGGTGGTGTCGCTGTCTTCGGTCAGCCGTGTTGCCAGTACGTTGCCCGCCGAACCGGCGCCAATAATGATGTAGTCAAAATGCAAACAAACCTCCTGGTTAAAATATGGATTGAAACTGACCCATCTCAACCTGGATGGACTTCACCTGGGTGTAGCTTTGCAGCGTCATAACGCCGTTCTCGCGACCAATACCGGAATGCTTGTAGCCGCCGACCGGCATTTCAGCAGGAGATTCCCCCCAGGTATTGATCCAGCAGATCCCCGCTTCAAGCTGGTGGATTGCGCGATGAGCGCGGTTGAGATCGGCTGTCACTACCCCGGCGGCCAGTCCGTAATCGGTGTTATTGGCGCGGCGGATCGCCTCTTCTTCGTTTTCGTAGGTCAGAATGGACATCACCGGGCCGAAAATTTCTTCGCGTACGATGGTCATCTCATCCCGGCAGTCGGTGAATACGGTGGGGGCGACCCAGGCGCCGTTATCAAACGCTTCGCCTTTTAATACGTCACCGCCGCAAAGCAGCGTTGCGCCTTCCGCTTTTCCGCTGGCGATATAGCGCAGAACGTTGTCGCGATGAGGGAAGCTCACCAGTGGGCCAAAATTGGTTGCCGGGTCAGACAGATCGCCTGCGCGAATGCGGCTTACGCGCGCCAGAATTTTTTGCTCGAAGGCGCTTTTCATGTGCGCCGGAATGAATACGCGCGTGCCGTTGGTGCAGACCTGGCCGGAGCTGAAGAAGTTCGCCATCATGGCGATATCCGCCGCGAGGTCGGGGTCCGCGTCGTCAAAGATAATCAGCGGTGATTTGCCGCCCAGCTCCATCGTCACCTCTTTCAGCGATGAAGCCGCTGAATTGGCCATCACTTTCTTGCCGCTGGCGACGCCGCCGGTGAAGGAGATTTTGGCGATATCAGGATGTTCCGTCAGGAACTGCCCTGTTTCCGCGCCGGTGCCTGGCAGCACGTTGAACACGCCGTCCGGGAGACCGGCTTCGCTGTAGATTTCCGCCAGTTTTAACGCGGTTAGCGGCGTGACTTCACTGGGTTTGAAGATCATGGCATTGCCTGCCGCCAGCGCCGGAGCGGATTTCCACAGGGCGATTTGAATGGGGTAGTTCCATGCGCCGATCCCGGCCACCACGCCCAGCGGCTCGCGACGGGTGTAGACGAATGACGTCTCGCGTAGCGGGATCTGGCTGCCTTCCAGGGCAGGGATCAGCCCGGCGTAATACTCAAGCACGTCTGCGCCGGTGGCGATGTCCACGCTGGCGGTTTCGCTCAGTGGTTTACCGGTATCGAGCGTTTCCAGTTGCGCCAGCTCGTCATTGCGTTCACGCAGAATATCAACTACCCGACGCAGGATTCGCGAGCGCGCCATTGCGCTCATCGCGGCCCATATTTTTTGCCCGCGCTGCGCGCTTTTCACGGCGCGATCGACATCGTCGCGGCCTGCGGCCTGTACGGTAGCCAGTACCTCGCCGTTAGCGGGATTGATCGTCTCAAAGGTGCGACCGCTGGTGGCGGCAGTATATGCGCCATCAATATAAAGCTGTTGTTCTGCCATTCGGGGCATGGGTTCTCCTCGGTTAGTCAGTGGCGTTCGGCAAATGCTGACTGATGAAATGGGTGGTCAGCGCCTGAGCGAGACTGAGATTAAACGGTTTTCCGCTCAGCGCGGCGCGTAGCCACAGTCCATCGATAAGCGCCGCCAGGCCATAACCGGCCTGTTGAGCCTGCTGGCGCGGAAGTTCGCGCCTGAATTCATACACAATGTTCGACAGCAGCCGCTTGCTGGCGACCTGTTGCAGGCGGTAGAGCATCGGCTGATGCATGCTGCTTGCCCAGAATGCGAGCCAGGCTTTCATCGCAGCCTGGCTTATCTGGCTGTCGTCAAAGTTGCCCGCTACGATGGCGCGCAAACGCAATTCAGCGCTGGCCTCTGGAAGGGCGTGCAACCGACGCAGGACGGCATAGCGAAGCTGGCTGGTGATGTCGCGCATCGTCGCTTCCAGCAATCCATTTTTATCCTTGAAATAGTGACTGATGATGCCGGTCGACACGCCTGCTCGTCGGGCTATTTGCGCAATGGTTGCGTCATGCATTCCGACTTCATTAATGGCCTCCAGGGTGGCGTCAATCAGTTGCCTGCGACGAAGGGTTTGCATCCCCACTTTGGGCATTTTTATCGCTCCAGTCATCAGTTATGGTTATGTATTAAACCGTTTTTTGATTGGACGTTCAATATAAAATGTGTCTTAATTGTTATCAATTTGGCGGTTAACAGGTAAGGAGAATGTAATGGGGTATTAGATAAACTTAATAAAAACAATAAATTGAAAATATCATCATTTCTGTTAATAAGGCTATTTTTGCAAATCTGTTAAAAATGCCATCGCCTTACAGAATCTCAAAAAGTTAGCTGCTCGACAGAGTAGTCACCGTTACTTAATCAGAGGTAATCGATGACGAACCTTGCTCAGAACAGAGAAAAGGACAAAATCAATCCCGTCGTGTTTTATACGTCTGCCGGACTGATTTTGTTGTTTTCCCTGACGACCATTTTTTTTAGTGATTTCTCCGCAGTCTGGATCGGCCGCACGCTGAACTGGGTCTCCAGAACGTTTGGCTGGTACTATCTGCTGGCCGCCACGCTCTATATCGTTTTTGTCATATTCATTGCCTGCTCGCGTTTCGGTTCCGTCAAGCTCGGGCCTGAGCAGTCAAAGCCGGAATTTAGTCTGCTAAGCTGGGCGGCAATGCTTTTCGCCGCCGGGATTGGCATCGACCTGATGTTCTTCTCGGTGGCGGAGCCCGTCACCCAATATATGCAGCCGCCGGAAGGCGCAGGGCAGACCATTGAAGCTGCCCGCCAGTCGATGGTCTGGACGCTGTTTCACTACGGCCTGACCGGTTGGTCGATGTATGCGTTAATGGGGATGGCGCTTGGCTACTTTAGCTATCGCTATAACCTGCCGCTGACCATTCGCTCAGCGCTCTATCCAATCTTCGGTAAGCGCATAAACGGGCCGATTGGGCATAGCGTGGATATTGCCGCGGTTATCGGCACCATCTTTGGTATCGCCACGACGCTGGGGATTGGTGTGGTGCAGCTCAACTACGGTCTGAGCGTGCTGTTTGATATCCCGGATTCAATGGCGGCCAAAGCGGCGCTGATTGTGCTGTCGGTGGTGATCGCCACGATCTCGGTGACTTCTGGCGTGGACAAAGGCATTCGGGTTCTGTCGGAGCTGAATGTGCTGCTGGCGCTGGGGTTGATCCTCTTTGTGCTGTTTATGGGGGACACCTCATTCCTGCTCAATGCGCTGGTGCTGAATGTGGGCGACTACGTTAACCGCTTTATGGGGATGACGTTGAACAGCTTTGCGTTCGACAGGCCGGTTGAGTGGATGAACAACTGGACGCTCTTTTTCTGGGCGTGGTGGGTTGCGTGGTCGCCGTTTGTCGGGCTGTTCCTGGCGCGTATTTCGCGTGGCCGTACCATTCGCCAGTTTGTCTTCGGTACGTTGATTATCCCGTTCACTTTCACCCTGCTGTGGCTGTCGGTGTTTGGCAATAGCGCGCTGTATGAAATCATTCATGGCGATGCCGGTTTTGCCGAGGAAGCGATGGCGCACCCTGAGCGCGGCTTTTATAGCCTGCTGGCGCAGTATCCGGCCTTCACCTTCAGCGCGTCTGTCGCCACAATCACCGGTCTGTTGTTCTATGTGACATCGGCGGACTCCGGTGCGCTGGTGCTGGGCAATTTCACCTCAAAACTGAAAGACATCAACAGCGATGCGCCAGCCTGGCTGCGTGTTTTCTGGTCGGTAGCGATTGGCCTGCTGACGCTGGGGATGCTGATGACCAACGGGATTTCAGCGCTGCAAAACACGACGGTAATCATGGGGCTGCCGTTTAGTTTTGTGATCTTCTTCATTATGGCGGGATTGTATAAGTCATTGAAAGTTGAAGATTATCGTCGGGAAAGCGCCAGTCGTCATACCGCGCCGCGTCCGATGGGCGTGCAGGACCGGCTGAGCTGGAAAAAACGACTGTCGCGCCTGATGAACTACCCGGGAACGCGCTATACCCGCGAAATGATGGAGAAGGTATGTTTCCCGGCAATGGAAGAGGTCGCCCATGAGCTGCAACTGCGCGGCGCATCGGTGGAGTTGAAAAGTATGCCGCCGCAGGAAGGGGAAAACCTTGGTCATCTGGATCTGCGGGTTCATATGGGCGATGAGCGCAACTTTATCTATCAGATCTGGCCGCAGCAGTACGCAATCCCCGGCTTTACCTACCGGGCGCGTAGCGGCAAGTCGAGCTATTACCGGCTGGAAACGTTCCTGCTGGAAGGAAGCCAGGGAAATGACCTGATGGACTACAGCAAAGAGCAGGTGATTACGGACATTCTCGATCAGTATGAACGTCATCTGAACTTTATTCATCTGGATCGTGAGGCGCCTGGCAACGGGGTGTTGTTCCCGGGAATGTAAGCGGATCTCACGTTTTCTGAAAATAGTTCCGTCAACCTTGAGGCTAACAACCCGAACACGACAATTCGGCTTGTTAGTCTCTTCTTCGCATGGAGGCGATATATGCTGACGAAGTACGCTTTTATGGCAATTCTTGTGCTCCGCAGTCAGCAATGGCTGCGGGCAAATTCTACAGGGCGGACGCGCAGAGCGTAATGACCTGACCGTCGTACTCACGCCACGAAATATCCACTGTGCAATCAGCAAGCTGCGGCGAAAACGCCGACGTCATTTGCATGGTTAGATGTGTTTTCGTCACTGAAACGATCCTGGCGCTGGCAAAACCCGGTAACGTTGCCGCGCGATCGGAGAACGCTTTATAGACGCTCTCTTTGGCGGAAAACGCCAGGGTTAACGCGAGCGGAAAAGGGAGGGAACTGCGCTGTAAAACGCGTTGTTCATCGTTATCGACGATACTGCTGGTGAGTTCTGCCGCCGTTTGAGGCGTGAAGATTGCTTCGATATCAACCCCTACCGGAGTGAGGGAGACGACTGCCAGCGCCGTGGCGGCGCTGTGGCTGATACTGCCGAACAGGCCTTCCGGCCACAAGGGCTGCCGTTTATCGCCGATAGCGGGTACGGTTTTGTGCCCATATTCAGTCAGAGCATGAAACGCGGCGAGACGTCCCGCTAAATGTTCAGTCTGACGTTTTCGCCCGGCGGGAAGCAGCTGCGCATGGTGCGGCAACAAGAGCAGATCGTGTTCGTGGAAGCTATCGATATCGAACCCGATAAGATGAAGTTTGTGGCGGGAAAAAGAGAGGGCGGTGTAAGTGGTTTGCATGGTTTCTCATAAAAACCCTCTCCCCGTTCAGGGAGAGGGTGGTCGTTATCAGAAGCGCGTGTTAACGCCCATGTACCATGTACGACCCGGTTCGTTGTAGGTGTAAGCACCTGCACCGTACATATAAGCGCCGGTCGCGTCGTTACCCGTGGTCTGGGCATTCCCCGCACGCCATTGACGCTTGTCGAAGACGTTATCCACGCCGCCGGTCAGGCTGACGTTTTTGGTTACGTCCCAGGTCGCGCTCAGGCCGACAATGCTGTACGGGCTGACTTCATCTTTCTCAGAGCCGGTAGCAGGCTGGCCCTTATAGTTGTATTTCTTCGGCTGCTGCTTGCCGTACCAGGTGAAGGTTGACTGCACTGACACATCCTGATGTACCTGCCAGCTCAGGGTTGAGTTCAGCGTGTACTCCGGGATGATCGACAGACGATCGCCGGTTGTTTTGTTCTTGCTCTGTAGCATGTAGGTAATGTTGTTGGTCCAGTTTATCGCATCGCTGACCGGAATATTCAACGATCCTTCCAGACCTTCTACCACGGCCTTCGGCACGTTTTCCCACTGGTAGATATCGGTTTGCACTTTACCTGAAGAGGTATGGCCGACTGGCGCATAGCCCGCTTCAATCTTATCGCGGTAGTCGTTACGGAACCAGGTCACACCGGCCTGCCAGCCGTCGTGTTTCCACTCAAGACCAATCTCTTTGTTGACGCTGGTTTCCGCTTTCAGGTCATCGTTACCCATCATGTAGCAACCGACGCCATCGGAGCTTGCATAGCAACCCTGGCCTTTGCTGTACAGCAGGTAGTTCGGGTTGGTCTGATAGAGGCTCGGTGCTTTATAGGCACGGGCGATACCCATCTTCAGGGTGAAATCATCGCCCAGCGCCTGCGACAGGTTCAGGGACGGGCTCCAGTTGTTGCCGACGATAGTGTGGTGATCGAAGCGCAGCGCCGGGGTCAGCATGGTGCTGTCAGTTATCTCCATGTTGTTCTCGGCAAACAGGGAGAAGATTTCTGCGGATGAGTACGGACTGCGGTCGTCGCTCATGCCTGGAATGGCTCCGCCCTGTTGAGCCTGAGTATTCGAGGCGGAATCCTTCATACGCTGCTGGTTCCACTCAGTACCCAGCGTCAGGTTTTGATTAACGATGAAATCAAGCGGCAGGTTAATTTCACTGTGCAACATCACGTCGGCCAGGTCGGTGTCGGTGAATTCGTCGCTGTTGAACAACCCTTCGAGACCGCCCGCCAGCCCTTCGCCCAGACGCGAGTTGCGGGTGTGTTCGTACTGTGCCCAGTTGCTGGTGGTGATACCGTTATCCCAGCCGCCGTTCCAGGTCACTGCGAAGTTCTGGCGATAAATACGGTTAGTCTCTTTACCGTAGTTTTTCTTCACCAGGGCATTGTCGTTATTGGTGTTTTGGGTGTCACCCGCGTAAAGGTTGTTCTGGCGGCTGTAGCCTGCTTCAAACTCCAGCGCCTGCATTGGCGCGAAATCCCAACGTACGACACCATTAATATCTTTGTTTTCAACCCCTTCGCGACCTGCTGGCAGGGTGTTGGCGTAGGCGCCGGTACGCTCAGACTGATGGCCCTGGTTGATGTCCCAGGCGTCGGCCTGAGTTTTATCCAGGTTGCCGTACATGCGGAAGCTGAATTCGCCGCCCAGCGGGCCGCTCAGGCTAAAGTTGGTGCGCTTGGTGGAACCTTCGTCTTTGTGTTCCGGCGCATTCAGATAGGTGTTCCACGAACCGTGCCACTGATCGTCGAATTTCTTGGTGATGATGTTTACCACGCCGCCCGCTGCGCCGTTGCCGTAACGTGCTGCCGCAGGGCCACGAATCACATCAATGCGTTCGATCATCTCTGGTGGCACCCAACCGGTATCGCCACGGGTGTCACGCTCGCCGCGCCAGCCCAGACGGATGGAGTTGCGGCTGGTCACCGGTTTGCCGTCGATCAGAATCAGGGTGTTTTCCGGGCCCATGCCGCGAATGTCGATCTGGCGGTTGTTGCCGCGCTGGCCGCTGGTTGAGTTACCGGTCAGGTTCACGCCCGGCATGGTGCGGATGATTTCGGCAACGTCGCGAGCGGGAGGATTTTTACGGATTTCGTCGGCGGTAATGGTCGATACGCCCGGTGCCTGGAGGTTCTGCTGGGCGGCGGTGACCACGATGGTGTCTTCATGAAGCGCTGCGCTATCAGTGGTCTCCTCCGCCATAACAGGCAGAGCGACCCCATAAATTCCCAGATTGACCAGTAAGGCCAGGGAATGAATCTTATTGTTCATTGTGTTTCCTGCTTATCTTTATTTAGCCACATGCGCCAAACTCTCGTGGTGAGGTGTTTAGCCTGATGTCGCCCGCATCTGCGAAAGCCATACATTCCAGAAAAAGCACGCAGTGCAGGTTTCAGGTTGTGTTTCTCATTTGAACGTGGCGTCAATGCACGAATGAGAGACCCAGCCTGGGTGGTGAAATAATGTTCGCGCTTCCCACGGCGCGACAATACGCTATTGCAAATGAAAATAGTTATCAATAATATTATCAATATATTTCATCATTAAATAAAAAATTACACAATAAACATGAGGTTATGACGGTGACGGCGTTAACGACAGGAAGTGAGACCTGGTGGCAGTCAAAACACGGTCCCGAATGGGAGCGTGAAACAGACGAAAAATATCGGGTGACTTTCTGGTGGCGCGATCCGCAGGGAACGGAAAGCCGCTCTTCAATTCGCCGCGTATGGGTCTACATTACGGGCGTCACCGACCATCACCAGAATGCGGTTCCGCAATCCATGCAGCGTATTGCGGGCACGGATGTCTGGCGATGGAGCACGACATTAAGCGCCGACTGGCGTGGCAGTTACTGTTTCATCCCTTCTGAACGCGATGATATTTTTGCTTCTCTGGCAGTAGATGAAACGCCTGACAGAACCACGCTGCGTGAAGGCTGGCGTCAGTTATTGCCGCAGGCGATTGCCGATCCTCTTAACCCGGTGAGCTGGAAGGGGGGGCGGGGCCATGCGGTTTCCGCGCTGGAAATGCCAGACGCGCCAGTGCAACCCGGCTGGGATAAGCCTGAAAATCCGTCAGCTCCCCCGGTATGTTTGCAATGGCGCAGCGAGCGGCTGGGCAATACGCGTCGCGTGTGGGTGTTCACGACCGGCGACGCCCGGCCTGAACGTCCGCTAGCGATTCTGCTCGACGGGCAGTTTTGGGCGGAAAGCATGCCCGTCTGGCCCGCGCTCACCTCACTGACCCGGCGGCGTCAGCTCCCTCCTGCGGTCTACCTGCTGATTGATGCCATTGATACCCCCCACCGTAGCCGTGAACTGCCCTGCAATGCCGATTTCTGGCTGGCGGTACAACAAGAACTCCTGCCGCTGGTGAAAACCGTTGCGCCATTCAGCGATTGTGCAAAAAGGACGGTCGTCGCCGGGCAGAGTTTTGGCGGGCTCTCCTCGCTGTATGCCGGTCTGAACTGGCCTGAGCGCTTTGGCTGCGTACTGAGCCAGTCGGGATCGTTCTGGTGGCCGCAGCGCGGCGCAGATCGGGAAGGCGAGATTATTGAACAACTGAAGGCGGGCACATTGACCGCCAGAGGATTGCGCATCGTGCTGGAGGCCGGTATCAGAGAGCCGCTTATTTTCCGGGCGAATCAGGCGCTTTACAGCCAACTACACACTACGCAGCAGTCGGTTTTCTGGCGTCAGGTTGACGGCGGACATGATGCGCTTTGCTGGCGTGGCGGATTAATGCAGGGGTTGATGACCCTCTGGCAACCGTTAACCGACACGCTGTAGCTGGCGATTTTCCACGACAGGAGTTGAGTATGGAATTCAGTAATCCCTTCGATAACCCGCAGGGACAATTTTACATTCTGCAAAACCCGCAGCGTCAATTTAGCCTCTGGCCACAGCAGTGTTCTCTCCCTGCGGGCTGGCAGGTGGTGTGCGAACCGCAATCGCAGGCGCTTTGCCAGCAGTGGCTGGATGCGCACTGGACCACGCTAACTCCCGCCCATTACGCCGCTGCGCAGGAGGCTCAATGACCACGCGTTTACCGTTAGTGGCCGCCCAGCCAGGGATCTGGATGGCGGAAAAACTCTCTACGCTGCCTTCCGCCTGGAGCGTGGCGCACTATGTGGAATTACACGGCACGCTGAATGCCCCTCTGCTGGCGCAGGCGGTTGTAACCGGTATGGCGCAAGCGGATACCCTCCGTATGCGATTTACTGAAGATAACGGCGAGGTCTGGCAGTGGGTGGACCCGGCATTAACGTTTGCACAACCCGAGCTTATCGATCTGCGTGACGAGCCCGATCCGCATGCGGCGGCGCTGGCGCGGATGCAGGCCGATCTGCGACAAAATTTACGCGTTGATGGCGGCAAACCGCTGGCGTTCCACCAGTTGATTCAGGTCGATGATACCCGTTGGTACTGGTATCAGCGTTATCACCATCTACTGGTGGATGGCTTCAGTTTCCCGGCGATAACCCGTCAGATCGCGGCGATTTACCGCGCCTGGCAGTGTAACGCCCCGACGCCCGACTCGCCGTTTACGCCATTTGCTGACGTGGTGGAGGAGTATCAGCGTTACCGTGATAGTGAGGCTTATCAACGCGATGGCGCCTTCTGGGCGGAGCAGCGTCGCCAGTTGCCGCCTCCCGCTTCGCTGTCGGCTGCGCCGCTTCCCGGGCGGGCGGCCAGCGCCGATATTTTGCGTATGAAACTGGATGTGCCCGACGGTGTTTTCCGTCAGCTGGCGGCACGTATGTCTGATATTCAGCGTGCGGATTTAGCGCTGGCGCTGGTGGCGCTATGGCTGGGCCGCCTGTGCGGTCGGATGGACTATGCCGCCGGATTTATATTCATGCGGCGTATGGGATCGGCGGCGTTAACGGCGACCGGCCCGGTACTGAACGTCCTGCCGTTAGGGGTAAGCATTAATGCGGCGGAAACGCTGCCGGAACTGGCGACGCGTCTTGCCGGGCAGATGAAAAAAATGCGTCGCCATCAGCGTTATGACGCCGAACAGATCGTTCGCGACAGCGGCCGCGCGGCGGGTGAAGAGCCGCTGTTTGGCCCGGTACTGAACGTGAAGGTCTTTGATTATCAACTGGATATTCCCGGTGTACAGGCGCAAACCCATACGCTGGCGACCGGCCCGGTTAACGATCTTGAACTGGCGCTGTTCCCGGATGAAGAGGGCGGCCTGAGCATTGAAATCTTAGCCAACAAACAGCGCTATGATGAGGCGACGTTATCCTGCCATGCGTCACGGCTGACGGCGCTGATACGCCAGTTTGCGGACAATCCGGCGCTGCGCTGCGGCGATGCCGAAATGCTCCTGCCTGCCGAATATGCGCAACTGGCGCAGATTAATGATACGGCGGTAAGCATACCGCTCACGACGCTCAGCGCGCTGGTTGACGAACAGACACGCAAAACGCCGGACGCGCCCGCGCTGGCTGATGCGCGCCATCAGCTCAGTTATCAGGAGATGCGCGAGCAGGTGATCGCTCTGGCGCACCTGCTGCGTGAACGTGGCGTTAAACCGGGCGACAGCGTCGCGGTGGCGTTGCCGCGCTCGGTTTTCCTGACGCTGGCGCTGCACGGTATTGTGGAGGCCGGAGCCGCCTGGCTGCCGTTAGATACGGGGTATCCAGACGATCGTCTGCGAATGATGCTCGAAGACGCGCAACCGAAATTACTGATCACAACCGCAGAACAACTGCCGCGATTTAACGATATCCCCGGCGTAGAAAGCCTGTGCTACAACGCGCTGCTGCCGACGAGCGGCGCTGAATCGCTGGCGTTGTCGTTGCCGCACCACACGGCATACATCATCTTTACATCCGGTTCGACCGGCAGGCCGAAAGGGGTAATGGTCGGGCAAACCGCGATCGTGAATCGCCTGCTGTGGATGCAGGATCACTATCCGTTAACGGCAGAGGATGTGGTCGCACAAAAAACGCCGTGCAGTTTCGATGTTTCGGTGTGGGAGTTCTTCTGGCCGTTTATTGCCGGGGCGAAACTGGTGATGGCGGAGCCGGACGCGCACCGCGATCCGATTGCCATGCAGCATTTCTTTGCGAAGTATGGTGTGACCACCACCCACTTTGTCCCGTCAATGCTGGCGGCGTTCGTCGCCTCGCTCACCCCTGAATCCGCTCATGAAAGCTGCGCTACGCTACAGCGCGTATTTTGTAGCGGCGAGGCGCTGCCCGCCGGGCTGTGCCGCGAGTGGGAACAGTTGACCGGCGCGCCGCTGCACAATCTGTACGGGCCGACGGAAGCGGCGGTGGATGTCAGCTGGTATCCCGCCTGCGGCAAAGAACTGGCGGATGTCACCGGAAACAGCGTGCCGATTGGCTATCCGGTCTGGAATACCGGGCTGCGCATTCTTGATGCGATGATGCGCCCGGTGCCGCCGGGCACCGCGGGTGATTTATACCTGACCGGCATCCAGCTGGCGCAGGGGTATCTGGGGCGCCCGGATCTGACGGCGAGTCGCTTTATTGCCGATCCGTTTATGCCGGGCGAACGCATGTATCGCACCGGAGACGTGGCGCGCTGGCTGGAAAATGGCGCGGTAGAGTACCTTGGCCGCAGCGACGATCAGCTAAAAATTCGTGGTCAGCGCATTGAACTGGGCGAGATTGATCGGGTTATGCAAACGCTGCCGGACGTCGAGCACGCCGTGGCTCACGCCTGCGTGTTTAACCAGGCGGCCGCGACAGGAGGCGATGCCCGCCAACTGGTAGGCTATCTGGTGTCACAGTCCGGCTTACCGCTGGATATTCCGGTGCTTCAGGAACGGTTACGCGAGACATTACCGCCGCATATGGTGCCTGTGGTTCTGCTACAGCTTGCGGAACTGCCGCTCAGCGCAAACGGGAAACTGGATCGTAAAGCGCTGCCGATGCCGCAACTGACGCAACGTACGCCGGGGCGCGCGCCATTGCCAGGGACGGAAAAAACGGTGGCTGACGCCTTTGCCGGCCTGCTGGGTTGTGAGGTCAATGATGTGGAGGTCGACTTCTTTGCGCTGGGCGGGCATTCGTTACTAGCGATGAAACTCGCCGCGCAGTTGAGTCGCGCGTCCGGGCGTCAGGTGACACCGGGGCAGGTGATGGTGGCGTCAACCGTTGGTCAGCTTAGCGCGTTGCTGGATTCCGCCGATGACGAGCAGTCTCAGCGTCTGGGCTTTGAAACGCTCCTGCCGCTGCGTGAAAGCAGTGGACCAACGTTATTCTGCTTCCATCCGGCGTCCGGTTTTGCCTGGCAGTTTAGCGTGCTGGCACGTTATCTCAGCCCACACTGGTCGATTACGGGGATTCAGTCGCCAAGGCCTGATGGACCAATGCAAACGGCCACGAATCTGGATGAGGTGTGCGAGCGTCATCTGGAAACGCTGCTGGCGCAGCAGCCGCACGGGCCTTACTACCTGCTGGGGTATTCGCTGGGCGGAACGCTGGCCCAGGGCATTGCGGCGCGCTTGCGTGCGCGTGGCGAAACGGTTGCCTTCCTCGGGCTGCTGGATACCTGGCCGCCGGAAACGCAAAACTGGCAGGAAAAAGAGGCCAATGGTCTGGACCCTGAAGTGTTAGCGGAGATCGCGCGTGAACGCGAAGCGTTCCTTGCTGCGCAACAGGGAAATGCCTCCGGGGAGTTATTCAGCACCATCGAAGGAAACTACGCCGATGCCGTGCGGCTTCTGACAACCGCGCATAGCGTACCGTTCGATGGATGCGCGACGCTGTTTGTCGCGGAGCGCACCCTGCCGGAAGGAATAAGCCCTGAACGCAGCTGGGCGCCGTGGATGGCAGAACTGGATATCTATCGCCAGGATTGCGCCCACGTCGATATTATTTCACCTGCCGCGTTTGAGAATATCGGGCCGATTATTCGCGCATTGCTCGACCAGTAAGCGAAGCGTTCTGACGCCTTTAAAAATCTAATTCTACTGATGCCCATAATAGCTACCAATTATTATGGGCTTTTTATTTGTCTTCAGCATTGATTTAACATAAGTGAAACATAATCAGACGGTTAGTGAAATTCCGAAAGTTGCATGCTACCTGTGGGAACAGGCAAAGAACGTTTCGGATAATTCTGAGATGCTGTTAGAATATTAGAAAGGATGTTTTTATTCATTGGACTCAATGTCAGGTTACACAACATGTCATCACTCAATGTTAAGCAGGAAAAAGATTCGGAATTTACTGGCTATCCGTTAGCGCCGTCAAACAGTAATGAAATTGATTTGTTAAGCCTGGTTGATGTTTTATGGCGGGCGAAAAATCGCATTATTGCGACTGTTTTTGCGTTTGCGCTGGCAGGTATTCTGCTGTCCTTTATTCTGCCGCAGAAATGGACCAGTCGGGCGATTGTCACCCCGGCAGAGGCCGTACAGTGGCAGGAACTGGAAAAAACGCTGACCACATTGCGTGTGCTGAACCTCGACATTAATTTGCAGCGAGACGCCGTCTTTACGCTTTTCATTAAGAAGTTCAGCTCAACATCGCTGCTGGATGAATATCTTCGCGCCTCCCCGTATGTGATGGATCAATTAAAAGGGGCGGATATTGATGAAATGGAACTGCATCGGGCGATTGTTGCGCTCAGTGAAAAGATGAACGCGGTGGATACCAACGCCGGTAAGAAAAACGAGACGTCGTTATTTACCTCGTGGACATTGAGTTTTACTGCGCCAACGAAAGAAGAGGCGCAGAAGGTGCTGGCCGGCTATATCCAGTATGTATCGGACATCGTCGTGAAAGAGACGCTGGAGAATATTCGTAACCAGCTGGACACCAGAACGCATTTCGAGAAAGAAAAACTGGCGATGGACCGGGTGAGATTGCGCAACCAGCTTGATGCGAACATTCAGCGACTCAATTATTCCCTGGAGATTGCCAACGCCGCCGGGATTAAGAAGCCGGTCTACAGTAATGGTCAGGCGGTAAAAGACGACCCGGATTTCTCTATTTCTCTGGGCGCCGACGGTATTGCGCAAAAATTGCAAATTGAAAAGTCCGTCACGGACGTTGCGGAAATTAACGCTGAAATACGCAATCGCCAGTATTACGTAGAGCAACTGACCGCGATGAATATCAATGATGTGAAATTTATGCCGTTTAAATATCAGCTATCGCCTTCGCTGCCAGTGAAAAAAGACGGCCCGGGCAAAGCGTTGATCGTGATTCTGGCTGCGTTGTTGGGCGGTATGATCGCGTGCGGCGGTGTTCTGCTGCGTCATGCCATGCTGTCCCGTAAACTGGATGATGCGATTCAACTGGAAGAACGGTTAGTCTAAGCGCCATCCGGCAAATCGCCCGGTGGCGCTGTCGCTGACCGGGCCTGCATGGTTAACCCTCCGCCATTGAGATTACTTCGGGCGACCCAGCGGTACAACCAGTGGCGTTCCGGCGATCGGATCGTCGATGATCGTGCAACGTAATCCATAAATTTTCTCAATAAGATCCGCTGTCACAATCTCCTTTGGCGCTCCCTCTGCGACGATCTTGCCTTCACGTAACGCGATTAAATGCGTGGCGTACCGGCAGGCCTGGTTAAGGTCGTGCAGAACCGCAGCGAGGGTGTAACCTTTCTCGCGATTCAGCTCGCTCAACAGCTCCAGCAGATCGATCTGGTGGCTGATGTCCAGCCAGGTCGTCGGTTCATCCAGCAACATGATGGACGTTTCCTGCGCCAGCACCATGGCTATCCATGCTCGCTGCCGCTGCCCGCCGGAAAGCGTGTCCACGCTTTGCGTCGCCAGGTGGGTAATCCCCGTGGCGCGCATCGCACCGGCGACGGCGTCTTCGTCTTCTTTGCGCCAGCGGGTAAACAAAGGCTGATGCGGATAGCGGCCCCGGGCAACCAGCTCCTGTACGGTGATATCGCCCGGCGTGGTGGCGTTTTGCGCCAGCAGGCCGATTCGTCGCGCTACCTCTTTACTGGCGTAGTGCTGAATATGCTCGCCGTCGAGCCAGACGTGGCCATGTATGGGCGACATCAGACGGCTTAGCGTACGCAATAACGTTGATTTGCCGCAGCCATTCGGCCCAATAATGGCAGTGAAGTGACCATCCGGGATAGAAACATTCAGATTTTCCGCGACGGTATACTTGCCATAACCCAGCGTTAACTGGTCGCCACGCAAACGGGCTACTGATTCGGTCATTTTTTGCGGGACTCCTGAATTAACAAGACGATAAGGTAAATACCGCCGAGGCTTACGGTGACAACGCCTACCGGAAGCTGGTAAGGCATAAACAGTTGTTGGGCGCACAGGTCGGCGGCCAGCAGCAATAGCGCGCCGCACAATGCGGACTGGGTTAACCCCCAGCGTGCCGTGCCGCTAAGGCGCCGCGCGATGTGCGGCGCAACCAGCGCAATGAAAGAGATCGGGCCTGCGAGCGCCGTCGCGGCGGCGGTCAGCACCACGGCGACCAGCATCATCATTAACCGGGAACGTTCAACGCTGACGCCAAGCGCGCAGGCGCTGTCATCGCCCATTTCCAGCAAGCGCAGACGGCGTACCAGCAATGTGGCACACGCCAGCATCAGAACGATCAGCGGTGCCGAGGGCCACGTTTTGGCCCAGGTCAGTCCGTTGAGCGACCCGGCGTTCCACAATCCGGCGGAGAGGGCCGTTTCTAACGACGCCTGTAACAGCAGCCAGGTGTTGAACGCCACCAGCATGGCGCGCACGCCGATGCCGATAATAATCAGCCGGAAGGTCTCAATGCCGTTGCGCCAGGCAAGCAGCCAGACGATCAGCGAGGTGAGAATCCCGCCAGCCATCGCCGCCATCGCGATCGCCGTCAGGTTCTGGCCAAACAGCACCATTGCCACCAGTACGCCGCTCCAGGCCCCGGTGTTAAAACCCATTACGTCCGGGCTACCCAGCGGGTTGCGCATCAACGACTGAAAAATCGCGCCGCTGACGCCCAACGCGGCGCCAATCAGCAGCGCCATCAGCACGCGAGGCAGACGCCATTCGGTCACCACCAGGGTAATGCTGCGCGGGGCGTCTCCCAGCAACGCATTGATGATTTGCGAGACTTCCAGCGTAACGGCGCCGCTGCGCAGGCTCCACAAGCCGACAGCGATACAGCCGAGCACCAGCAACAGACAACTTATGATCAGGCGGCGGGAAAGGTGCATCATACGGCACCTCCGCGCTGCTTGCGCCGCACGAGGAAAATAAGCACTGGCGCGCCGAGAAAGGCGCTGACAACCGAAACGCGCAATTCACCGGGAACGATGAGTCGCCCGATAATATCGGCAAACAGCAGCAGGGTCGGGGTCGCCAGCAACGTGACCGGCAGCGACCAGCGGTGATCCGCCCCCACCAGCCAGCGGGCCATGTGCGGCATCATCAGACCGATAAACGCGATGGGGCCAACAACCGCCGTCGCGCTGCCGCATAACACGGTAATCACCAGCAGGCCGATGAGCTGGGTACGCGCCACTTTGCTGCCCAGCGCGGTGGCAGTATCGCTACCGAGACTCAGGCTGTTCAGCGCGCGGCTGAGAAACAGCGCGGTAGCACCAGCAATCAGCACCGGCACGACAATAACCTTGAGCGTTTGCAGACTGCGAATGTCCAGCGAGCCGGCCTGCCAGAAACGGAGCTGATCGTACACATCCGGGTTCAGCAACGCGATACCGTTGGAAAGCCCCTCCAGCACTGCGCCGAGCGCGACACCCGCCAGCGTAAGGCGAACCGGGCTTAACTGCCCGGCACCCTGACTGCCGGTAAAGGCGACAATCAGCGAGGCGACCAGCGCCCCGGCAAACGCCATCAGCAATTGTTCCTGCGGAGAGGAAAAACCAAACAGCGCCGCGCCGAGTACGATCGCGAAACTGGCTCCGGAATTGACGCCGAGAATGCCCGGGTCGGCAAGCGGGTTGCGGGTGAGCGTTTGCATTAACGCCCCGGCGAGCCCCAGTGCGCCGCCAGCCAACAGGCCAGCCAGCGTGCGCGGCAACCGCGCGTCCAGCACGATGGTGCAGTCAGCGCTTTGGCAGGTGCCGGTAATTGCTTCAAGTACGACGGACGCAGGCAGTGATTTTGCGCCGATAGCCAGACTTAATGCCGTGGCGAGAATAAGTAATAACAACAAGCCGGGCACGGCGATGGCGCGTGTCACGGAAACAGAGCATGACATATCAACTTCCCTGATAATGATAGTAATTATCGTTATCGATCTTATTCGGTTATGTTAGCATGTGCAGCCATTGAATGGATATTTAAAAAAAGTTCGCATTAAGGCGTTGTAATGAATCGACAATCCTGGCTGCTGAATCTCAGCCTGTTGAAGACGCACCCTGCATTTCGCGCTGTCTTCCTCGCCCGTTTTATCTCTATTGTCTCGCTGGGTCTGCTGGGCGTAGCGGTGCCGGTACAGATCCAGATGATGACCCACTCGACGTGGCAGGTTGGTCTGTCGGTGACGCTGACCGGCAGCGCGATGTTTGTTGGCCTGATGGTCGGCGGCGTGCTGGCGGATCGTTATGAACGTAAAAAGGTGATCCTGCTGGCGCGCGGCACCTGCGGTATTGGCTTTATTGGCCTGTGTCTGAACGCGCTGTTGCCGGAACCTTCGCTGCTGGCAATCTATCTGCTCGGTCTGTGGGATGGCTTTTTTGCCTCGCTGGGGGTTACGGCGCTACTGGCGGCGACGCCTGCGCTGGTAGGGCGAGAAAACCTTATGCAGGCCGGGGCGATTACGATGCTGACGGTGCGTCTGGGATCGGTGATTTCACCGATGCTGGGCGGCGTATTGCTGGCTACCGGCGGCGTGGCCTGGAACTACGGTCTGGCGGCGGCAGGAACATTTATCACGCTGCTGCCGTTGCTGAGCCTTCCGGCGCTCCCGCCGCCGCCGCAACCGCGTGAGCATCCGTTGAAATCGCTGTTGGCGGCGTTCCGTTTCTTGCTCTCCAGCCCGCTCATTGGCGGCATTGCGTTGCTTGGCGGACTCTTGACGATGGCAAGCGCGGTGCGCGTGCTTTATCCGGCGCTGGCGATTAACTGGCACATGTCCGCCGCGCAAATTGGTTTACTTTATGCCGCTATCCCATTGGGGGCGGCTGTTGGCGCGTTAACCAGCGGGCAACTGGCGCACAGCGTTCGCCCTGGATTGTTGATGCTGGTTTCCACCGTAGGGTCGTTCCTGGCGATTGGGTTGTTTGGGCTGATGCCTGTCTGGCTGCTCGGGGTGATCTGTCTGGCGCTGTTTGGCTGGCTCAGCGCGATTAGCTCGTTACTGCAATACACCCTGTTGCAGACGCAAACGCCGGAAGCCATGCTCGGGCGAATCAACGGCCTGTGGACGGCGCAAAACGTGACCGGCGACGCCATAGGCGCAGCGCTGTTGGGCGGGCTGGGCGCCATGATGACGCCGGTTGCGTCAGCGAGCGTGAGCGGGTTTGGGCTGGTGATCGTTGGGTTGTTGTTAATGCTGATGCTGGGCGAGTTGCGTCGTTTTCGCCAGCCGCCGCCGGTGCCAGATGGCGCACCGCTTTAAAATGCAGGCCGGACAGGGCATTGGCCGCTATCCGGCAAATAAATTAAAACAGCGCGGCGAGACGGTTAAGCAGTAACGTTGCGCTGTAGTAGTCCAGACGGAACGTTTCGGTGCCCAGCGCATAAACGCGTTTGTTTTGCACGGCAGGCAGGTGAGCAAGCAGTGGGTTGGCGTAAATAGCGTCGGCATCTTTGCTGTCACCGGCAAACAGGAACAGCGCTTCGCCGTTCAGACCTGCCGCCAGGTTTTCCCCGCCAAGCTGGATGATGTCATGACGTTTGCCCTGGCTTTTACTGGTTTGCAGTCCGGCAGGGAGGGGCGCCAGCGTAAAGCCTAACTGTTCCATCAGCTTGCCCTGGGCTGAATCCTGCGTCCACAGGTTGGCGCTGTGTGCGGCTGCGGTGTAGACCAGCGCGCTGACCGGTTGCGGCGGTAATGTGAGCTGTTGTTTAACGGTCGCCAGTTGTTTATCAAATTCCGCGATGCGCGCAGCGGCCTGTTTTTCCTGACCGGTGATCTCGCCCAGTTGCGTCAGCAGAGACTGCCAGCTTTTATCGTCGTAATTGATGATAAGCGTAGGGGCAATAGTAGAAAGCTGATCGTACAGCGCCAGCGCAGAGTCGCCGCCGGTTGCGCTAATCAGAATAAGGTCCGGCATTTGTGCGGCAACGGCTTCAGCGCTTGGTTCGCCGATGTACAGGCGCGCCAGCTTGCGCGCTTTCGCAACGTCGCTCCATTGACGCAGAAATCCCCGATCGTCGGCAAAGCGGTTGTTAGGGGTGGTCGCTCCGCTGGCGACAACGGGAGCATCAATCGCCAGCAGCGAGCCCGTCAGGGTCACGCTGGTAGAGACGATACGTTCAGGTTTATGGTCCAGCGTATGTGTGCCGCGGCTGTCGGTGATCTGGCGCGGCCAGTCAGCGGCATGACCTAAAGAAATTCCTGAAATGAAAAGCCCAACCAGTATCAGGGATGTTCTGCAAAGCAGGGGAAGTCTCACGAATCAGCGTCCTGTTATTAATGGAGTTAATGCTTCTCATTTTCATTGTTAGCGGGAAGGGATGCAAGTCTAAGTCGCACATTGTGCTACCCCAAGAGTTGACATGCTGTCTGTTTACTTTTAGGTTAGCGCCCGAAAATATAAATGATAATCATTATTAAAGCCTTTATCATTTTTGGAGGATGATATGGATACGTCACTGGCCGAGGAAGTTCAGCAGAAAATGGCAACGCTCACCCCCGATCGCTTTTTCTTTATGTCGCCGTATCGCAGCTTTACGACGTCAGGATGCTTCGCCCGTTTCGCTGAACCAGCGGTTGACGGGGATTCGTTAGACAGCCCCTTCCAACAAAAATTACAGCAAGCCTTTGCCGACGCCAGAGCGCAGGGTATCGCAAATCCTGTTATGGTCGGCGCTATCCCCTTCGATACCCGCCAGCCATCCTCGCTGTTCATTCCTGAGTCCTGGCAGACCTTCTCCCGACCGGCAAAGCAACAATCCTCGCGTTACTTTACCGGGCATCAGGCACTGAATGTTGTTGATCGTAAAAGTATCCCTGAACAGGAAACGTTTGAAGCTATGGTGGCGCGCGCGGCAGCGCTGACGGCGACGCCTGAAGTCGACAAAGTGGTTCTGTCACGCCTGATTGATATTACGACCGATGCCACCATTGACAGCGGCGCGCTGCTGGAGCGGCTGGTGGCGCAGAATCCGGTGAGTTACAACTTCCATGTGCCTCTGGAGGATGGCGGCGTGCTGCTTGGCGCCAGCCCGGAATTGCTGCTGCGTAAAGAGGGCGAGCGCTTTAGTTCGCTGCCGTTGGCCGGGTCGGCGCGTCGCCAGCCTGATGATGTGCTGGATCGTGAAGCGGGCAACCGACTGCTGGCTTCTGAAAAAGACAGACACGAACATGAGCTGGTCACTCAGGCCATGAAGACGGTGCTGCGCGACCGCAGCAGTGAATTACAGCTGCCCGCATCTCCACAATTGATCACCACCCCGACGTTATGGCATCTCGGTACGCCGTTCGAAGGTAAGGCGAATGCGGAAGAAAATGCCCTGACGCTGGCGTGTCTGCTGCATCCGACGCCTGCGTTGAGCGGTTTCCCGCATCAGGTGGCGAAAAAATTAATTGCTGAACTGGAGCCATTCGATCGTGAACTGTTCGGCGGCATCGTCGGCTGGTGTGACGCTGAAGGAAACGGCGAGTGGGTCGTGACGATCCGTTGCGCGAAGCTGCGACAAAACCAGGTTCGCCTGTTCGCGGGCGCCGGGATTGTGCCTGCTTCGTCTCCGGTCGCGGAGTGGCGTGAGACCGGCGTGAAGCTTTCTACCATGTTGAACGTTTTTGGACTGCATTAAGGAGCGATGATGACCATTCCTTTCACCCGTTGGCCGGAGGAGTTTGCCCGCCGCTATCGTGAAAAAGGGTACTGGCAGGATCTGCCGCTGACCGATATTTTAACCCGCCACGCAGACAGCGATAAAACGGCGGTGATTGATGGCGATCGACACCTGAGCTATCGCGAACTGAACCAGGCGGCGGATAATCTGGCCTGTAGCCTGCGTCGTCAGGGGATCAAACCCGGCGAAACCGCGCTGGTGCAACTGGGCAACGTGGCGGAGCTGTATATCACTTTCTTCGCCCTGCTGAAGCTCGGCGTCGCACCGGTTCTGGCGCTGTTCAGCCATCAACGGACGGAACTTAACGCTTACGCGAAGCAAATTGAACCGGCGCTGGTGATTGCTGACCGCCAGCACGCGCTGTTCACCGGGGACGACTTCCTCAATACGTTTATTGCCGAACACAATTCTGTGCGTGTGGTGCTGTTGCTCAACGATGCGGGTGAACACAACCTGCAAACGGCGATTGACCAGCCTGCGGTTGATTTTACCGCCACGCCATCACCTGCCGATGAGGTGGCTTATTTCCAGCTTTCCGGCGGTACAACCGGAACGCCGAAGCTGATCCCGCGCACCCATAATGATTATTACTACAGCGTGCGCCGCAGCAATGAAATTTGCCACTTTACCGAAGCCACGCGCTTCTTATGCGCGATTCCGGCTGCGCATAACTACGCCATGAGTTCGCCGGGATCGCTGGGCGTCTTTCTGGCCCAGGGAACGGTGGTGCTGGCGGCTGACCCGAGCGCTACGCTCTGTTTCCCGTTAATTGAAAAGCATCAGATTAATTCAACGGCGCTGGTGCCGCCTGCGGTGAGCCTGTGGTTGCAGGCGATTCAGGAGTGGGGCAGCAACGCGCAACTGGCCTCGTTGAAACTGTTGCAGGTAGGCGGCGCGCGGCTTTCAGCGACGCTTGCCGCGCGTATTCCGGCGGAAATCGGCTGTCAGTTGCAGCAGGTATTTGGCATGGCGGAAGGACTGGTGAATTACACCCGTCTGGACGACAGCCTGGAGCGCATCATCAATACTCAGGGTTGCCCGATGTGCCCGGACGATGAGGTCTGGGTGGCTGACGCTGACGGTAATCCGCTGCCGCAGGGGGAAACGGGACGCCTGATGACGCGCGGGCCGTACACGTTTCGCGGCTATTTTAAAAGCCCGGAGCATAACGCCAGCGCGTTTGATGCCAACGGCTTTTACTGCTCCGGCGATCTGATCTCCATTGATCCAGATGGCTATATCACCGTGCAGGGACGTGAAAAAGATCAGATCAATCGCGGCGGGGAGAAGATCGCCGCTGAAGAGATTGAAAACCTGTTACTGCGCCACCCGGCCGTAATCCATGCCGCGCTGGTCAGCATGGAAGATGAGCTGATGGGGGAAAAAAGCTGCGCCTGGCTGGTGGTGAAAGAGCCGCTGCGCGCGGTACAGGTACGCCGCTTCCTGCGTGAGCAGGGGGTCGCCGAATTCAAATTGCCGGATCGCGTGGAGTGCGTCGAGGCGTTGCCTCTGACCCCGGTCGGTAAAGTCGATAAAAAACAATTACGTCAGTGGCTGGCGTCACGTTCACTGACCTGAAGGAGAAAGAGAGATGGCAATTCCGAAATTGCAGGCGTACGCGCTGCCTGGCGCGCTCGATATTCCGCCCAATAAAGTGAACTGGGCCTTTGAACCTGAACGCGCTGCGCTGTTGATCCACGATATGCAGGATTATTTTGTCAGCTTCTGGGGCGACAACTGCCCGATGATGGAACAGGTGATCGCGAATATCGCCGCCTTGCGTCAGTACTGCAAAGAGCACAACATTCCGGTCTATTACACCGCTCAGCCGAAAGATCAGAGCGATGAAGATCGCGCCCTGTTGAACGATATGTGGGGGCCGGGCCTGACGCGTTCTCCCGAGCAGCAAAAGATTGTCGATGCGCTGGCGCCGGACGAGGCGGATACCGTGCTGGTGAAATGGCGTTACAGCGCGTTTCACCGTTCGCCGCTGGAGCAGATGTTAAAAGAAACCGGGCGTAATCAGCTGATTATCACGGGTGTGTATGCGCACATTGGCTGTATGACCACGGCGACCGACGCTTTCATGCGCGATATCAAGCCGTTTATGGTGGCGGATGCGCTGGCCGATTTCAGCCGTGAAGAACATGTGATGTCGCTTAACTATGTTGCCGGTCGCTCCGGTCGCGTGGTGATGACGCAGGAACTGCTGCCGACGCCGGTTCCGGCGAGCAAAGCAGAGTTGCGGGCGCTGATCCTGCCGCTGCTGGATGAATCCGACGAGCCGCTGGATGATGAAAACCTGATTGATTACGGGCTGGACTCTGTACGTATGATGGCGCTGGCGGCTCGCTGGCGTAAAGTGCATGGCGATATCGACTTCGTGATGCTGGCGAAAAACCCGACGATTGATGCCTGGTGGACGCTGCTTTCCCGTGAGGTGAAGTGATGGCCGGATTGGATTTTAACGGCAAAACCGTCTGGGTGACCGGCGCGGGAAAAGGAATTGGTTATACCACGGCGTTGGCGTTTGTTGCGGCTGGCGCGCAGGTGACGGGATTCGATCGCGAGTTCACGCAGGATGCGTATCCCTTTGCGACCGAAGTGCTGGATGTCGCAGACGCCGCGCAGGTCGCGCAGGTTTGCCAGCGCGTGCTGGCGCAAACCGAACGGCTGGATGTGCTGGTGAATGCCGCCGGGATTTTACGGATGGGGGTGACCGATGCGCTAAGCGCCGAGGACTGGCAACAGACGTTCGCCGTCAACGTCGGCGGCGCGTTTAACCTCTTCCAGCAGACGATGGCGCAATTTCGTCAGCAGCAGGGCGGGGCGATTGTTACCGTCGCGTCTGATGCGGCGCACACGCCGCGCATTGGCATGAGCGCCTATGGCGCGTCCAAAGCGGCGCTGAAAAGCCTGGCGCTGACCGTTGGGCTGGAGTTGGCGGGCAGCGGCGTTCGCTGTAACGTCGTCTCTCCGGGATCTACCGATACCGATATGCAGCGCACGCTGTGGGTGAGCGATGATGCGGAGCAACAGCGTATTCGTGGCTTTGGCGAGCAGTTTAAGCTTGGCATTCCGCTGGGAAAAATCGCGCGTCCGCAGGAAATCGCGAATACCATTTTATTCCTCGCATCCGATCTGGCCAGCCACATTACGCTACAGGACATTGTGGTTGACGGCGGTTCAACCCTGGGAGCGTAACGATGATCTGGAAACGCCATTTAACGCTTGATGAGCTGAACGCCACCAGTCTGAACACGATGGTGGCGCATCTGGCGATCGTCTATACCCGTCTGGGCGATGACGTGCTGGAGGCGGAAATGCCCGTCGACACGCGAACGCATCAGCCTTTCGGCCTGTTACACGGCGGCGCTTCGGCGGCGCTGGCGGAGACCCTGGGGTCAATGGCCGGGTATCTGATGACCCGTGACGGCCAGTGCGTGGTGGGAACCGAGCTGAATGCCACGCATCATCGCGCCGTGTCGCAGGGGAAGGTGCGCGGCGTTTGCCAGCCGCTGCATCTGGGCCGGCAAAGCCAGAGCTGGGAAATTGTGATTTTTGACGAACAGGGACGGCGTTGCTGTACCTGCCGCCTGGGGACGGCGGTGATGGGCTAGGCCCAACAAAATGCAATGATGTTGCAGCGTTGACCGACCAATGAAGTGATCCAGTTAACAATGCAATGTAAATAATCAGTTTTATAGCGTTGTCAGGTTGTTAAAACCAGCAGAGGTGTTATAGAAACAAAATGTAACATCTCTCTGGAACACAACACGCAAACGGACAACAACTATGAACAAATCAGGGAAATACCTCGTCTGGACATTGCTCTCCGTTATGGGAGCATTTGCCCTGGGATATATTGCGTTAAACCGTGGGGAACAGATCAACGCGCTATGGATCGTCGTGGCGTCAGTTTGTGTCTACCTCATTGCCTACCGTTTTTATGGTCTGTATATCGCCAAAAATGTGCTGGCGGTTGACCCGACGCGCATGACGCCTGCGGTGCGTCATAACGATGGTCTGGACTACGTACCTACCGATAAGAAAGTGCTGTTCGGTCACCATTTTGCGGCGATTGCCGGGGCAGGGCCGTTGGTTGGGCCGGTGCTGGCGGCGCAGATGGGGTATCTGCCCGGTATGATCTGGCTGCTTGCCGGGGTTGTGCTGGCAGGCGCGGTGCAGGACTTTATGGTGCTGTTTGTTTCTACCCGTCGTGACGGTCGCTCGCTGGGTGAACTGGTTAAAGAAGAGATGGGCCCAACGGCTGGTGTGATCGCGCTGGTAGCCTGTTTCATGATCATGGTGATTATCCTTGCGGTACTGGCGATGATCGTCGTGAAAGCCCTGACCCACAGCCCGTGGGGGACGTACACCGTTGCGTTCACCATTCCGTTGGCCATTTTTATGGGCGTCTACCTGCGTTACCTGCGTCCGGGACGTATTGGCGAGGTGTCTGTTATTGGCCTGGTGTTCCTTGTCTTTGCCATCATCTCCGGTGGCTGGGTGGCGGAAAGTCCAACCTGGGCGCCGTATTTTGACTTTACCGGCGTACAGTTAACCTGGATGCTGGTGGGCTACGGCTTTGTGGCGGCGGTTCTGCCGGTATGGCTGCTGCTGGCGCCGCGTGATTACCTCTCAACCTTCCTGAAGATTGGTACGATTGTCGGTCTGGCCGTCGGCATTCTGATTATGCGTCCGACGCTGACGATGCCTGCGCTGACCAAATTTGTGGATGGCACCGGCCCGGTGTGGACCGGTAACCTGTTCCCGTTCTTGTTCATCACCATTGCCTGTGGCGCGGTGTCTGGCTTCCATGCGCTGATCTCTTCCGGCACCACGCCGAAGATGCTGGCGAACGAAGGGCAGGCCTGCTTTATCGGCTACGGCGGGATGTTGATGGAATCCTTCGTGGCGATTATGGCGCTGGTTTCCGCATGTATCATCGATCCGGGCGTTTACTTCGCCATGAACAGCCCAATGGCTGTACTGGCGCCAGCCGGAACCGCTGATGTGGTTGCCTCTGCTGCGCAGGTGGTCAGTAGCTGGGGCTTTGCGATTACGCCTGATACGCTGCATCAGATTGCCAACGAAGTGGGCGAACAATCCATTATTTCTCGTGCCGGTGGCGCGCCAACGCTGGCGGTGGGGATGGCCTACATCCTGCACGGGGCGCTGGGCGGTATGATGGATGTGGCGTTCTGGTATCACTTCGCGATTCTGTTTGAAGCCCTGTTCATTCTGACGGCGGTTGATGCCGGTACGCGTGCGGCGCGCTTTATGTTGCAGGATCTGCTGGGCGTGGTCTCTCCGGGTCTGAAACGTACGGATTCACTGCCTGCGAACCTGTTAGCGACGGCGCTGTGCGTGCTGGCGTGGGGATACTTCCTGCACCAGGGCGTGGTGGACCCGTTAGGAGGGATCAACACCCTGTGGCCGCTGTTTGGTATCGCGAACCAGATGCTGGCGGGTATGGCGCTGATGCTCTGCGCGGTTGTACTGTTCAAGATGAAACGTCAGCGTTACGCATGGGTGGCGCTGGTGCCTACCGCCTGGCTGCTGATTTGTACGCTGACCGCAGGCTGGCAGAAAGCGTTTAGCCCGGATACCAAAATTGGTTTCCTGGCGATCGCCAATAAATTCCAGGCGATGATCGACAGTGGCGATATTCCTGCGCAGTACACGCAGTCTCAGCTGGCGCAGCTGGTGTTCAACAACCGTCTGGATGCCGGTCTGACCATCTTCTTCATGGTTGTGGTGGTGGTTCTGGCCCTGTTCTCAATCAAAACTGCGCTGGCAGCGCTGAAAGAGGACAAACCGACGGCGAAAGAAACGCCATATGAAGCCATGCCGGAAAACGTTGAAGAGATTGTGGCGCAGGCGAAAGGCGCGCACTAATTTTTAAATAAGCGGCCCTCTTCTTAACGGGAGAGGGCATTTGCGTCACAGGTGGTAACGATGTTTGATACGCTTTCTAAGGCCGGGAAATATCTGGGTCAGGCGGCAAAACTGATGATTGGCGTGCCGGACTATGACAACTACGTTGAGCATATGCGCGTGACGCACCCGGATCAGACGCCAATGACTTACGAAGAATTTTTTCGTGAGCGGCAGGATGCGCGTTATGGCGGGAAAGGCGGCGCACGTTGCTGCTGATGTTTTGTGTTGCCCGGTGGCGCTACGCTTACCGGGCCTACGCTGATGTTTTGTTTTGCCCGATGGCGCTACGCTTACCGGGCCTACGCTGAGTTTTGTGTTGCCCGATGGCGCTATGCTTACCGGGCCTGCGGGGTATTTTGTAGGCCGGATAAGGCGCAGCCGCCATCCGGCAAGCCGCCGCTAAACCGTAAACGACTCTACCTTTTCAAACGCGGCGCGTAATGTGGCTGGCGTTAACGTCACCGGCAGAAAGTGGATGGATTCAACCGGGCGCAGGGTGTGGGCAATCACGTTATCAATCTCCGCCTGGTTCTGGATGTCGACATCCAGCGCCGCCAGCGTGGTGGGCAGACTAAAGCGCTGATAAGCAGCGATAAGCTGCGCCAGTACCTCATCCTGACCCAGCAATGCGCTTTGCACCAGAATGCCATAGGCCACTTTGGTGCCGTGCAGAAACTTCTCGGTTTGCGGCAATACGGTGAGCCCATTATGGACGGCGTGTGCCGCCGCCACACGGGTATAACGCTCGCCAAGACCGCCGACCATGCCGCCCCCGGCAATAATCGCATCCACCACATCGCGAAATGCCTGGGTGAGTTCTCCACGCTCTTTGTCCGCCAGCGCCTGTTCGCTGCTTTCCAGTAGCACATCACGGATCGCCAGCGCGCCGTTAATGCCCAGACGCACGGTAAGCGGTAAGGTTTCTGGCTGTGGCGCTAATACAACGGCTTCGTACCATTTTGCCAGCGTGTCGCCGATGCCGGCCAGCAGATAGGCCTCTGGCGCGCGGAGAATGATTTCCGGCTCTACCAGTACCAGATAATTGGCGTCGTCAAAAATTTCAAAGTGCAGTGCCTGACCAGCATCGTTGTACCAGACCGACAGCGGTGTCCAGGCCGCGCAGGTGGCCGCGATAGTCGGGATCGCCACGAAGGGGAGTTGTAGCCGACGGGCAAGGGCTTTGGCGGTATCAAGCAGCGTGCCGCCGCCGATACCGATCACTACGCGGCGGTCGTCGCCTGCTTTCGCGGCCAGTTGTTTCACATCGCTTTCGCTGCAATGGCCGGTAAACGGCAGGTGCCTGGCTCCCGGAAGATCAAACGCATCCGGCAGGTAAGGGCGGGCGGCGGCAATCGCACGTTCGCCATACACCCATACTGCGGCGGAGAGTTGCCCGGCGCTGAAAAAATCCTTCAGTCGGGAGAGGCTGCCGGTATGGGAAAAGTAGTTAGCCGGGCCGGTAACGACGCGGATGTCAGTGTTGCTCATGGTGTGTTGTCCTTGTGGCTGCGCTGTCCGGGAGTTGTTTTTATTTAGACGTCTAAGCGTCTTGATTGCCAAATGCTAACATCGTGTTATAGTGGTTTCAACATCGACATCACCCTCGGGTATGATAACTATGAGTAATAACCCACTGATTCCGCAAAGCAAACTGCCTAATTTAGGCACCACAATCTTTACACAAATGAGCGCCCTGGCGCAGGAGCATCAGGCGATTAACCTGTCTCAGGGATTTCCTGATTTCGATGGCCCGCGCTATCTACAGGAACGTCTGGCCTGGCATGTTGCACAAGGGGCGAATCAATATGCGCCAATGACCGGCGTGCCTGCATTACGCGAAGCCATTGCGGAAAAAACGGCGGCGTTATACGGCTATAAGGCTGATGCCGGGAGCGAGGTGACGGTAACGGCGGGGGCAACGGAAGCGTTGTATGCCGCTATCACCGCGTTGGTTCGTGCGGGAGATGAGGTGATCTGCTTCGATCCCAGCTATGACAGCTACGCGCCAGCCGTTGAACTGTCCGGCGGCGTGCTGAAACGTCTGGCGCTTCAGCCGCCGCAGTTTCGCGTTGACTGGCAGGCATTTGCTGCGTTACTGAGCGAACGTACCCGGCTGGTGATCCTCAATACGCCGCATAACCCGAGCGCGACCGTCTGGCGCAAAGCCGACTTTGAAGCGCTGTGGCAGGCGATTGGCGATCGCGAAATCTATGTATTAAGCGATGAAGTGTATGAGCATATCTGCTTTGCGCCAGAAGGCCATGCCAGCGTACTGGCGCATCCGCAGCTACGTGAGCGTGCTGTCGCGGTCTCGTCATTCGGTAAAACCTTTCATATGACCGGCTGGAAGGTGGGGTACTGCGTAGCGCCAGCGGCGATCAGCGCGGAATTGCGTAAAGTGCATCAGTATCTGACGTTCTGCGTCAACACACCGGCGCAACTGGCGCTGGCCGATATGCTGCGTGCTGAACCGGAACATTACCGCGATTTACCCGCATTTTACCGGAAGAAGCGTGACGTTCTGGTTAATGCCCTGCGTGACAGTCGTCTGGAAATCCTGCCCTGCGAAGGCACCTATTTTCTGCTGGTGGATTACAGTGCGGTATCAGACCTCAATGACGTGGATTTCTGCCAGTGGCTGACCCGGGAAATCGGCGTTGCGGCGATTCCGCTGTCGGTATTTTGCGCCGATCCTTTCCCACATAAACTCATCCGATTATGTTTTGCCAAGCAGGAATCCACGCTGCTGGCGGCCGCAGAACGCCTGTGTAAATTGTAATTACTTTACGGTCCAGGCTTTGGAGAATCGACGGTCGGCAAAGAGTTCCTGTAGGCCGTTGATTTGTTTCAGACGCAGGACTTCATCTTTATCCATGCCCAGCTCTTTTCCGATTCGCGTCTCGTCCCAGCCCAACAGGGAGAGTTCTCGCACAATTTCCGACATCGCGTGAATCTGATGACGACCACGGGCGCGGTTGTGACGAATGGTTGCCGCAATTCGTTCATGGCGATTGCGTTCCAGACAGGTGACGGGAAGATAGCCTTTTAACTTTGAGCGTAATGTGGATTTCCCTTTACCGAGTTCGTGACGGTGAAAGCCATCCACGATTTCATATTTTTCTGCCGCCGTTTCTGCAACGACAATAGGCTGCGTGAAGCCATCTACCTCAATAGACTTTAGCAGGAGCCTTTTCTCCGGGGGCGCCACATTGTTTGGGTTGTAATCATTAGGCTCGATTTGTTCGTTTTTTACCCATTGCACGCAGTCTACCGGCTGATCGCGAAAGGGGCTGACGCGGTGGATCGCCATCCTGAATTCGTTGATTGCCGCAATTCTCTCTTCTTCGTTCAGCGTGGAGAGAAAGTCGGTTATTTGTTGGGTGAGTCGCTGTTGCATAAAATCCCCCATTCTTTGCGCTTTGCTTTCATGCGTTCATTGTAGCGCTGGTAGTGTTTAGGCTTTGTCGGGCTGAATGAGAGCGCCCGACACCAGTAATCATTGTTCAATAGCACCTTGCAGATACGTCGCCATGAGGGGATATCTTTGGAGCCGATATCGCCTTCCTGCGTTTGTGGAATGTTCTCCATTCCTTTCTTTTTATACCATTGCAGGTAGACCGCGATTTTGTTGCGGTAATGCTCGGCGCTCTGTTCCGGCATGCTGTCCAACAGCAGCATGGCGTAGCTTTGCCAGCTATGGTGCTCGGGTTTCAGTATTTTTCGATGGCCGTAAAAATGGTTATCCTGGCCTGCATATATCCCTCCGCTGCGCACGCCGCTTACCCTGGCGCACATTGCTGCCCAGCGTTCGGGTTCAATGACATGATAGAGCCACAATCCCTGACGTTGCTCCGGGCCGAAAGGTTCGCAGATGCGCATATACCGGAGCGGCACGTTGGCCTGGTACATTAGGTTATAAAGCGGGTTGCAAGGCTGCTTCGTTTTTGCGAACCATGTCCAGATGTCTGCCGTTTTCCAGTCATACATCGGGTAAATATACCAGGTGTGCCCGCCCTGAGCGGCGGTCGTCCAGGGTTTGTCGTCCGCAAAACGCTGTTTGCTCAGGGAGGCGATAGCGACAAACCGATTGTAAGATTCGTCAGCGCGGATGCCGATCAGCATCGCCGCAGGACGCTTTTCTGAAAACCACTCGGCAAAGTCGCGAACAAATTGTTCGAAGGTCATGCCTGGCTGATAAAAAGGAAAGTAAGCCGGATCGGTAATGGCGTCGGCAGGCGGTTGACGCACCCATTCAGCATTCGGGTCCCAGCATTGCCATTCGGGTTGGTATTGCGACAGCGAATTTTGTGTGGTGAGCGGCAGGGCAACCCAGTAAAAATGTTCAATGACATCGGAATATTGTTCGTGTAATGACTGAACATAGTCAATTGTGCAGGAGAATTGCACTTCCCAGTCAATAAATAATACGCAGATCTTCTTCTTTAACTTACGCGCGATTCCGGCGGTAAGGTGCAGCATCAACCCTGAGTCTTTCCCCCCGGAAAATGACACGCAAATACGCGGTAAGGTGGTGAGTGTCCATGTAATGCGCTCTTCCGCAGCTTCCAAAACATTTTGGTCAAGTGGGATTTTATAAACAGACATAATGAGTTCATACCTGAACGGAAAATGGCTATGTGTAGAATACAGAAAAATAATTATATATATTATATGATATAATCAACAGAATGTGCAAGGTTTAAAAAAGCATCCAAAACTTAAATTAATTTTATATTAATTATTTTAATTTTGAATGCTTGTGTCGGCGATGGCCCCGGATGTTTTCGTTTCAGCTATTTTCCGTCATTTTGTTAATGATACTCGTAAAACCTTTATTATTCAGTGACGTTCGATTATATACCAGGTATAACTGAACTGAAGGTAAATCCTGATCAATATTAACCCGTTGCAGTTTAAGGGTGGAGTGAAAGAAGTCATATATGACTTCAGGAACGATGCCAATTATGTTGGTTTCAGCAATAGTATTAATGATTGCAACCATTGAGTCACTGCGAAACCCAATTTTCCGGCTGGCAAGAAGGGAGTTGACCAGCGACTGGTATTCTTTAACGCCTGGCTCCTCTCCCTGGTATGAGGTAAACGGTTCTTCGAGTACTTGCGCTAATGTACTGGCGTCACTGATTCTGGGGTGATCGGCACGACACACCAGTACGCTTTTGATTGTTTTAAAAGGCGTACAGACAACCGAATGGTTGTTCAGCGGCGTGGTGGTGATCACCATGTCCGCCTTGCGGTATGCCAGCAGGTCTTCTGCTGATTCCGCAGACATCAGGATATCATGATGCTCAATTTCAACGGAAGAATCTTCCATAATAAAATTAATCAGCTTTATTACGTTCATTGCAGTAAGTAGCTGAGGGCTGTAAATGATAAATTTTTTCTTAAGGCTGGAACTATGCATAATATTAATTGTTTGTTCCAGGCTATTGAGGTTTTCCTCAAGATGATGATGCAGATTTATACCGGTGACGGTTGGCGTGATGCCTTTTCCTGAACGAATAAATAAAGGATCGTTGAATTGAGTTCGTAATCGTTGCAGAGATTGACTCACGGCAGACGGGGTGATGTACAGCGTTTCCGCCGCTTTACTAATGCTTAAATTCTGGTAGATACACTCAAAAATAATCAGTAAGTTAAGATCGAATTTTTTGAGATCGTAGAGATTAGCCATGTTTTTTTTCTTCCTGTTTTGTGACTATTGTCATAACTATATTTGTTATAGTTATGCAACACATCCAATGCTTTACAATAGTGATGTTTGCTAAGCTTAAATTCTCTTTCAATAATACTAAAATAGCATAGCTCAGAATATCTTTGCGAGCGATTTATAATGGAAAAGGAGATTGACAGAAAAACAATGACAATCTCCCCCCTTTAATTTAGGTTTAATGTTCACCCATCATAATGTCCAGCTGCGCTTTTTCCGGTAACCCGACGACCTGCTGTAACATATTTTCTTTATTCATATAGTAAATGGCTGGCGTTGCATTCGCCCCCAGATCGTCCATGAGTTTCTGATGAATATTCAGCATTTTCATCTTATCTTCTGGCAGCGGTGAAGGGATCGCCAGATTGAGTTTACCGCCTGACGCTTCATAGTCATGCCAGGTTTTTGCCGGATCGCGGGTGGATAAGATAGCGGCAGCCGTTGCCGGGCTTTCGGGTTTGATCACGCCCACCAGTAGCGTCCGCAGTTGTACTTTGCCGGATTCGACCCAGGGGCGCGCCTGCTGCCAGAACTGTTTGCAGTAAGGGCAGAAAGGGTCCGCAAAGACATAAAGAATCACCGGCGCCTCTTTTTTGCCGTCCAGAATCCACGACGCTTTTTCCATCCGCTGCCACATTTCTCTGCCGACCGGGGCGTAGATCTCTTTTTCTATCAGTGCATTACTGAGGTTTGCGCCTTTTTCGTCGTACATGTAGCCGGAAATCGCGTGTTTCCCGTCAGGCGTGAGGTAGATGGTCACGCCCATATCCTGATATTTGCCCAGATAGCCTTTCATTCCGCCGGGGGCGTCAAAAGACTTCAGGATCGTAATTCCCTGTTTTTCTATCGCTTTAACCGGGGCAGGCAGTTCTTCAGCAAAGGCGATGAGCGGGAGCAACGTCAGCAGCAATGTTCGTTTTATCATTATATTTCCTTAAAAATCAGTGCAAAAGGAACATTGACGGCAAAACCTATCACAGTCATAGGTAAGGTCTGCCGTCGGAAGATTGCCCTTTCTTTGGTAGGGTGATGTAATCCTTTCGCTGTTACAGCCTTTGTTAAGGTAATGTAGAGCGCAACACATAGCCAGTTTCACTGGCGCTGAAGTTACCTACGGGTAGTTCAGGTAATGGGGCCGCCTGTAAAGGGGGCCTTTTTACTTTTTGTCGCTAAACGTTCACAACGTTGTCTTGTGTGAGTTGTTAGGTATCGCTGATTGATTTGATAATGCAAACGCATTAGCCCAATCACGGAAAGTTGGTTACTTTACATCTCAACGAAAACACGGAGGAAGTATAGATGTCCTTGATTAATACCAAAATTAAACCTTTCAAAAACCAGGCGTTCAAAAACGGTGAATTCATCGAAGTAACCGAGAAAGATACCGAAGGCCGCTGGAGCGTCTTCTTCTTCTACCCGGCTGACTTCACTTTCGTATGCCCGACCGAACTGGGCGACGTTGCAGATCATTACGATGAATTGCAGAAACTGGGCGTAGACGTTTACTCTGTTTCTACCGACACCCACTTTACTCACAAAGCATGGCACAGCAGCTCTGAAACCATCGCAAAAATCAAATATGCGATGATCGGTGACCCGACTGGCGCCCTGACCCGTAACTTCGACAACATGCGTGAAGACGAAGGTCTGGCTGACCGTGCGACTTTCGTTGTTGACCCGCAGGGTATCATCCAGGCTATCGAAGTTACCGCTGAAGGTATCGGCCGTGACGCATCTGACCTGCTGCGTAAAATCAAAGCGGCTCAGTATGTTGCTGCTCACCCAGGCGAAGTTTGCCCGGCTAAATGGAAAGAAGGCGAAGCGACTCTGGCTCCATCCCTGGACCTGGTCGGCAAAATCTAAAATTCGCTGCGCCTTTCGCGCTACAGGTGCGTTGGCTGCGCTTTCTCACCCCGGTCACTTACTGATGTAAGCTCCCGGGGATTCATAAGCTTGCCGCCTTCCTGTAACGCGAAATACTGGCGAATTAATCCTTAAGCGGGTGCGTCGCACCCGTTTTTTCCAGCACCATCATGCAAGTCGCATTCAGGCTGCCGGTATAAGGCAACTTGCATGATGATGTTTTTAGAGAGGGAAGAATAATGCTCGACACTAACATGAAAACTCAGCTCAAAGCGTATCTTGAGAAACTGACCAGGCCTGTTGAGCTGATTGCCACGCTGGACGACAGCGCTAAATCGGCAGAAATCAAGGAATTGCTGGCTGAAATCGCTGAACTGTCAGAGAAAGTCACATTTAAAGAAGATAACAGCCTGCCGGTGCGCAAGCCTTCTTTCTTGATAGCAAACCCGGGTTCTGACCAGGGGCCGCGCTTTGCGGGGTCTCCGCTGGGGCATGAATTTACCTCGCTGGTGCTGGCGCTGTTGTGGACTGGCGGCCATCCGTCGAAAGAGGCGCAGTCTCTGCTGGAGCAGATCCGCGATATCGACGGCGATTTCGAGTTTGAAACTTATTACTCGCTCTCCTGCCACAACTGCCCTGACGTCGTACAGGCGCTGAACCTGATGGCGGTGCTGAACCCGCGTATCAAACATACCGCGATTGACGGCGGCACATTCCAGAATGAAATCACCGATCGTAATGTGATGGGCGTTCCGGCTGTGTACCTGAACGGTAACGAATTCGGTCAGGGACGTATGACGCTGACGGAAATCGTCGCCAAAGTGGATACCGGCGCAGAAAAACGGGCGGCGGAAGAGCTGAATAAGCGTGACGCTTACGACGTACTGATTGTCGGTTCCGGCCCGGCGGGGGCGGCAGCGGCAGTTTACTCCGCACGTAAAGGCATTCGTACCGGTCTGATGGGCGAGCGTTTTGGCGGTCAGGTGCTGGATACCGTTGATATCGAGAACTATATTTCCGTGCCAAAAACGGAAGGGCAGAAGCTGGCTGGCGCGCTGAAAGCGCACGTTGATGATTACGATGTTGACGTGATCGACAGCCAGAGCGCGAGCAAACTGCTTCCGGCGGCAACGGAAGGGGGCCTGCATCAGATTGAGACCGCTTCCGGCGCGGTGCTGAAAGCCCGCAGCATTATCATTGCCACCGGTGCCAAATGGCGCAACATGAACGTGCCGGGCGAAGATCAGTACCGCACGAAAGGCGTAACCTATTGCCCGCACTGCGACGGCCCGCTGTTTAAAGGCAAACGCGTTGCGGTAATCGGCGGAGGGAACTCCGGCGTGGAAGCGGCGATTGACCTCGCGGGGATCGTTGAGCACGTTACGCTGCTGGAATTTGCGCCAGAAATGAAAGCCGACCAGGTTCTGCAAGATAAAGTGCGTAGCCTGAAAAACGTCGACATTATTCTGAACGCGCAGACAACGGAAGTGAAAGGCGACGGCAGTAAAGTGACGGGGCTGGAATATCGCGATCGCGTAAGCGGCGACATCCACAACGTTGCGCTGTCTGGGATCTTCGTACAGATTGGCTTGCTGCCAAACACCAACTGGCTGGAAGGCGCGATTGAGCGTAACCGTATGGGCGAAATCATCATTGATGGCCGGTGCGAAACCAGCGTGAAGGGCGTATTCGCCGCAGGCGACTGCACCACGGTTCCTTACAAACAGATCATCATCGCGACGGGCGAAGGCGCGAAAGCCTCTCTGAGCGCATTTGATTATCTGATCCGCAGTAAGACGGCATAAAAAGAAAGTAAGACTACACCTGCAATGCAAGAGGCTGCCAATGGCAGCCTCTTTTTTTACGCAACAGCCTTGCGATTTACCGCACAACCAGCACCGGCAACGTAGCATGGCGGACAACGCTGGAGGCGTTAGAACCCAGCAAATGCGTGGTGATAGACGGATTGCGGGAGCCAATGACCACGACGTCCGCATTCAGCTCTTCGCCCAGTTCGTTCACCACATCCCGCACGTTACCAAAGCGGACGTGCTGCTTAATCCGGGAAGGGTCGATACTGAAATGACTCACCATCGTTTGCAGGCGAGTCTCCGCTTCGTGCTGCAAATGCTCCTCAAAACGACGAACGTCGGCGGCAAAGCGGTGCAGACTCAGGCTGGCGGAGCCCGGAAGAACATGCAACAGATGAATGACGCCATCCTGTTGCGCCAGAAACTCTGCGTGGCGCACGGCCTTGTCGCTAAGTTCCATTTCGAAAACATCAACCGGCATAATGATTGTCTTATACATACCCGTTTCTCCCTGTTAACTAATACTGAATTCATTCAAACATATAATAATATTTCTTTCTGGTATCTGCCCGGCACTTTTCATATCACAACGTTTCTTTACGACTGATTGATGCTTATGACCAGAAGCTACCAGCGTCGCTCAAGGTAAAGCACGGCCACGACGATAATCGCCATCATAATAAGAAATGCCAGCGTGATGAAAAGAGCCTCATTCATGACCGTACTCGCGGCAATGAAACGGATTAATTCTGGATGACGGGGAATGGGGGTGAACCAGGAGGAATGGGTGATTTTCGGAAAGAGGATGCAGGGAGCATCCTCTGTGTAAACGGGTGAACGCTTATCCAGATGGTTTAGCGCAGGTAGTCGCCCGCTGCTTCAGGCTGATATTCAAGTTCCAGCACTTCAAGGTGAGTGGACGCCCCGCCAGGCAGGTCCCAGTGAATGGTATCGCCGACGCGCAGGCCCAGCAATGCCGCGCCCACCGGCGCCATTACGGAAAGCTGCGTATTGCTGTCGGTCATATTCGCCGGATACACCAGCGTGCGCACGCGAATCTCGCCATCGCTGAGATTGCGGAATTTCACCCGACTGTTCATGGTGACGACGTCGTGCGGCATGGCTTCCGGCGAGCACATCTGGGCGCGATCCAGCTCCGCATTTAATGCGTCAGCAATGGGTAAACCAGCAAACGCAGGCTGCTCCAACAGGCGGTCGATGCGTTCGGCGTCGAGGTCGTTGATGATAATAGTTGGTCTGGACATTTGTTACTCCATGTCGTCGATGCTGCGAGTGCCGCAGGTAAATAATCCCAAAAGAAAACCCTCACCGTCAGGCGGCGAGGGTTTAGCTTTCATGATAATACTGAGACTTCCCCCTTCTTTGAAGTGATTTAGCTCACATTCGGGGAAATCCTCAATACGGTTGTCTTTGCGTAAATTTTAGTCGCAAGCCGTGATGGTTCTCAAGTTTGTATACCGCCTCAGTAACCCGCTTTGTCAATCACAAACCGCTTCCCGCAATTGCCCGGATGGGGTTGCGATATAAACGAGGAAGCGGAAAGCGGATCGTTAATCCTGGCGGCGTTGAGCGAGAACTGTATTTCTGTCAGATAAGCCGGGTTCCCGTGGCAACTCAGTTTCACCGCCTTCACGTTTTCTTTCCCCCAGCTTTGGGCGACGGCGGCGTCAAACGCGGCGCGGCTGACCCTTTTCCCGTAATTTGCGGCCAGAAAATCGCCCAGCGCGCTGTGTTTTATCTCATGGTTCAGCCGTACCATTGTGCCGAAATAAACGTCTGGATCAAATCCAAAGCAGGCACCGTGCTTGGCGTATTCATAACGTTCCAGGCAGGATTTTCCACCGGCTCCGGGCATGACCGCGCTGAGTTTTGCCGCGCTCTCCAGTGAAAGGCCGGTTTCAGGCGCGGCGCATTTACGGCTGGCGCGCGCTTCCGGCAGATTGGGGATCGGACGAGTCGCGCAGCCAAACCGCATCCAGCGGCGCTCGTCCACGCCACGCGCGGCAACCGATCCCGGCAGACCTGGCCACAGACCGTGGACAGTCAGAAAATCAGCTTTGTTGGGAATCTCTTTCTGCTGACGGCACTCTTCGGGTTCCCGATGATCGCGCTCATGCTGACTTTGACAAAAACCGGTTTGCCAGGAGAGCGCCAGCACATAGCGGTCAAAATCAGCGTACTGTTTTGCCTGAAGTGGCTCAGCGTTAACGTTGAAGAGGGGAAGCAGGAATACCGCCAGGAGAGAACCATAACGCCATGTTGATTTCATGATGGATGCTGAAACTCATACAAATATTGAATATCACCTATTTAACCATAAAAAAAGCCAGTCAGGTTTATCTGACTGGCATGAGAGGGATAACGCGTTAGCCGTCATCCGGCATTATGTGCCGATGTTTAGTTCCACAGCGCCAGAATCGGCCAACCAACCACCAGCAGCATGGTGATGTAGATGACCCCAAAGATCGCGCCAAGACGCCAGTAATCTTTGGATTTTACATAGCCGCAGCCGTAGATGATGACCCCCGGCCCTGTTGCATACGGCGTCAGGCAACCCATGATACCGATGGACAGCACCAGCAGAATACAAAGTTGCTCCATCGGAACGCCTGGAATACCTTTACCTATCGCCAGAATGACCGGCAGCATGGTTGCAGTATGTGCGGACAGGCTGGCGAACAGGTAGTGAGCAAAGTAGAACACCAGTACCAGCACAATCACCGTTGCGTTAGGTGAGAAGCCTTCCAGATGAGCGCTCATTGTGGTAGCAAACCAGTCGATAAAGCCCGAACGGGTTAAACCGTTGGCCATGACAACCAGCGTCGCGAGGTTAACAAGGGTGTTCCACGCACTGTTATAACGCGTGATGTCTTTCCACGGCACAACGTGCAGCGCCAGCATCAGGGATACCGCCAGCAGGCCGACAGCGGTGGCATCAATCACTTCACCGCCAAATACCCACAGTCCGAGGCTGAGCAACACCAGACCGATCAGCGTCATCTCTTTGCGGGTCAGCGTACCCATCGTTTTTAACTCTTCACCAGCCCATGCCGCAACTTCGGCGCTGTGGGTCACTTCGGGTTTGTAGAGTACGTAAGAGAGCCACGGTGCGACGATCAGCAGAATGATCCCTACCGGTAAGAAGCCCAGGAACCACTGCAACCAGCTGATCTGAATACCGGCAATTTTGCTGACGAATTCCAGACCCAGAACGTTAGGCGCCGCGCCGGTCACGAACATGGAAGAACTGAGGCTGGTACTGATGACCATCATCCACATCAAATAACCGCCAATGCGGCGCGCGGAAGGATCGTTTGGAAACGACTTAAACAGCGGCGGCAGGTTCTTGATTACCGGGAATACCGTACCGCCGGTACGCGCGGTGTTGGACGGCGTAAACGGCGCCAGCAGAATATCGATGATGACAATGGCATAACCCAGCGTCAGGGTACGTTTACCCATGAATTTCACCAGGAAGAGCGCAATACGGCGGCCCAGACCGGTGACTTCATAGCCCAGCGCGAAAATGAATGCGCCGAACACCAGCCAGACGGTGGTGCTGGAGAAGCCCGCCAGACCCCATTTCAGCGCCTGCTTGCCCGCGTTAAAGGCCGGGTCGGCCAGCTCTGAGGCATCAAATAACAGATAGTTGCTGCCGATAACGCAAATGGTCACCGCGATAAAACTGATCGCGGTGGCCGGAATCGGCTCCAGTATCATCCCGACGATCATCGCCACGAAAACGGCGAAGTAGTGCCATGCCTGAGGGGGCATGCCGTCCGGGACGGGGATCAAAAACATGATGCCCATAACGACTAATGGGGCCAATAACTTCCATATATTATCTTTAGATAAAGACATAAGTGATTCTCCGAAAAGGATCTTTCAATAATTATGTAAATGATTAACTTGCGAAATTTGTGCTAAAAACCAGGTGACGATCAGTAAGTCGGCGCTGCCGCCAGGGCTGAGGTTGCGTGCAATGCACTGCTGATCGAACCGGTGGAGATGTTCAAGATCGGCAGGAGAACGAATGCCTCCTTGCCGTAATAATGTTGTCGCCTGCTGTTGTATCCAGCGCAGGCCTTCCGCGCCGCCGCGTGATGCGACGTTGGTGTCGCCGTTCATTGAGATCAGCAGCAGCAGGGTGTCGAGCAGCGCCAGCTCGGGGTCGCGCCCCTGCGCCAGCAATGCGCGGTAGTGTGGTAAAGCATGGCGGATCACTAACGGGTAACCCGCTTCGGCTTCGCCGCGCGCGCCAGTTAACCCCAGCTGTTGGTACAAGCGTTGACCTGCGGTGAGTTGTTGATTGTTCTGTCGCAGTTCACGCTCGGTCAGACCCCGGCAAAATGTTGCGGCGGTCGAGCAGATGTTTGCAGGTGTGATCGGGGAATGCTGCTGGTGCAGGCGTCCGATGGCGGCGCACAGCAGTCCCAGGGAAAATATGCTGCCTTTATGCGTGTTAACGCCGGCAGTGGCGCGAAACATGTCGGCTTCGCAGGCCATACCTAATGGACGTAGCCCTTTCAGTACATCGTCTGACGGCAGCTGCGCGCAACTCGCGCCATATTCGATAAAACGCGGCAGCCAGCCCTGAATGGCCAGCGCGCTGCGATGGAAATCTTCCAGCGCCATGTCTTTGTGCGCGCCGCAGTTAATGCGATCGACCAGACCCGGCTTGGGAGATAAATTGACCTCAGTCAGCATGGCGCGCCACGCCAGCAGGGCGTACGCGTCAAGCAGCGTCTGAGGAATGGCGGCGGAATCAGTTGATGTGGCTGGAATCGGCATCATGCAGCAGCGCCTCCATGCGAATAAGTAAGTCGGAAAGCGCGTGGGTTTTCCCCCGGGCGCATTCAGCGGCGCTTTGCTCGCACAACAGGCAGCGGCGGGCAGGAAGCGAAAAATGACGGCGGGACAGAATGTCGCCTTCCGGCGTCAGCACATCGATATCCCATAAACGTCCCAGCGGATGCTGATGCTCAAGCTCGATCGTGGCGAGCTTGAGATCGCGGGCCGGCGCCTCAATGGCGAGGAACCCTTCCGGCCCACTGGCTGAGGCCAGTGCAGCCTGCTCCCTGACAGACCAGCCTGCTTTTTTCGCCACGGCGAGCAGGGCGGTTACGCCGTGATTGAAGATTCGGCGAGTAAGCTCGCTGTCTTTAATCGGGCCAGGCGCCACCACGGTAAAGGAGACCAGTGGAGTGAGATGGCGCGTCAGCCAGGCGTGTTGCCGCGCTTGTCTCTCATCACGGCTGACGAGCAGCTCGGGAATGGAAACCGCATGGCGAGTGGCCTGTTCAGGGAGCAGGTGCATGGCTTATTCCTTCACCTGATGAACAACGTCAATGACCGAACCGTCGCGGTAACGCACTACGGCGATGACGCGATCGGTATATTCAATGGCGCGAGGTTGACCGGTGAGCAACTGCGCACGTTCACGCAGCCATTCAATGGAGACCACTTTCATTCCCGCTTCTTTCAGGCGTTCCGCCAGTTCCGGGCGCGCCGGGTTGACGGCGATGCCGTGGTCGGTCACCAGAATGTCGACGCTGGAGCCAGGCGTTACGCAGGTGAGCACGTTATCGACCAGCGTCGGGATGCGGCCGCGAACCAGCGGTGCGACGATGATTGACAGCGCGGCGGCAACGGCGGTATCGCAGTGACCGCCTGACGCGCCGCGCAGTACGCCATCGGAACCGGTCAGCACGTTCACGTTGAACTGGGTATCCACCTCCAGGGCGCTCAGCACCACGACATCCAGACGATCGACCGATGCGCCTTTTGAGCCCCAGTTGGCATACTGATTGGCGCTGATTTCGATGTGATTCGGGTTGCGGGCCAGCGATTCTGCGGCGTTACGGTCGAAGCTCTGTACGTCCAGCAATTTGCGGATCAGCCCTTTTTCATGCAGGTCGACAATCGTGGCGGTAATGCCGCCCAACGCGAAATCCGCGTGAATATCGCGGCTGCGCATTTTGTCTTCCAGAAAACGGGTTACCGCCAGAGAAGCGCCGCCGGTTCCGGTTTGCAGAGAGAAGCCTTCCTGGAAATAGCCTGAGTTGGCAATCACGTCTGCCGCGCTGCGGGCAATTAACAGTTCACGCGGGTTGGTGGTCATACGGGTCGCATCTGCGCCAATTTTGTCGGCGTCGCCTACCCGTTCGATCTGCACAATGAGATCCACCTGGTCCTGGGCGATACTGGCTGGATTATGCGGATACGGCAGCAGCGCTTCCGTCAGCAGAACAACCTGGCGAGCGTTTTCGGCATCCACTTTCGCATAGCCCAGCGAACCGCAGCAGGCTTTACCGGTGTAGCCGTTGGCATTGCCAAACGGATCGCAGGACGGCACGCCGAGGAAGGCCACATCGATATTGAGCTCACCGCTTTGCACCAGATGGACGCGACCGCCGTGGGAGTGGATTTGTACGGGCTCATCCAGCAATCCGCGGGAGATCTCTTCCGCCAGAGGGCCACGCAGACCAGACGTGTAAATTCGGCTCACGACGCCCTGGCGAATATGCCCGACCAGTGGCGCGTGGCAATCGCTCAGCGAACTGGAGGCCAGCGTCAGGTTTTTAAAGCCCATGCTGGCGATGGTGTCCATCACCAGGTTGATCGTCAGGTCGCCGCCACGGAAAGCGTGGTGGAAAGAGATGGTCATTCCATCCTGTAAACCAGAACGGCGGATGGCTTCTTCAAGCGTGGCGCACAGTTTTTTATCGCGCGGTTTTTGCGCCTGTAAATTCAGTTTCGAAGTGCTCTGAAAAGCGGAAAATTCGCTTTCGGCATGGCGACTCCAGGCCGCTACCCGTTCTTGTCGTTGAAGTTGTTCGATTTTCTGCGTCATTTTTTTGCCTTATTCTTCGCGAATGCCGGAAAGTTCTGCACGGGAGAGCACCAGACGGGCGCGTTCAATCACCGGGCTGTCTACCATTTTGCCGTTCAGGGAGACGACGCCGCGGCCTTCATGGGCGGCGGCTTCCGCGGCTTCCACGACCAGACGCGCATGGGCGACTTCTTTAAGCGTCGGGGCATACAGGTTGTGCAGCAGTTCAATCTGGCGTGGGTTGATGAGGGACTTGCCGTCAAAACCCAGCTGTTTGATGTGTGACGCTTCGTGCAGGAAACCCGCTTCGTTATTGGCATCGGAATAGACGGTATCGAACGCCTGAATGCCTGCGGAGCGTGCCGCCTGTAAAATGGAGCAGCGGGCAAACAGCAGCTCGGTGCCTTCCGGGGAACGTTCGGTACGCAGATTGCGCACATAGTCTTCCGCCCCCAGCGCGATCCCGATGAGACGTTCGGAGGCGTGGGCGATTTCAACGGCGCGGGTAATGCCCAGCGGCGACTCGATTGCGGCCAGCAGTCCGGTGCTGCCGGGTTCACGGCCGCAGGTTTGCTCAATGCGCAGGATCTCTTTCTCGATGTCGGTAACATCCTGAGCGGTGTCGGTTTTCGGCAAACGGACAACGTCAGCGCCGCCGCGAACCACCGCTTCAAGGTCGTTAATGCCCCATTCGGAATCCAGCGCATTAACGCGGACAATGGTTTCCACATCACGGTACAGCGGGTGTTGCAGGGCGTGATACACCAGACGGCGAGCGGTATCTTTTTCACGCAGCGCGACGGAGTCTTCCAGGTCGAACATCAGCGCATCGGCCGGGTAGATAAACGAGTTGCTGACCATCGCGGCATTTGCGCCGGGGACGAACAGCATGCTGCGGCGGGTGCGGGATTTACGTTGTTGCAGAGAAGCGGAAATCATTGGCGATCCTCCCACGGCAGAGCGGGGATGCCGCTGGCGCGAGCCAGTAATGCTTCCAGCCGAGCACGCAAAATGCAGTCCAGCGCGCCTTTGTCATCAACATTTAATTGCACGCCGCGGACGTTATAACGGGCAAGCACATCCAGAATGGTGGCGCGAATGGCGTCGCCAAACTGTTTTTCAACGCTGCTGTTGATTTGCAGGTCAATATCCTGCGTGTCGAGTGGAGCAATGCGAATCATCACATCACCGGACTCAAGTGTGCCAGCGACGGCAGCCTGGTCTATTTTCATTTTTCACCTGTTTCTAATGCGGGGGTCTTTTGGCGGACTACCGCGCTGGACGGGTTACGTTCAACCATGCCTTGCAGATAGTGCAGAGTGGGGTTGGGAACCAGCGGTGCGATAGCCGTGAGATCTTTTTTAACCAGCAGCTTGCGCACCCAGGAGGCGGAAATCGGCATCTCCTGGAAACACAGCCGCTCAATTTCCACCAGCTCGATGGGTGGGGCGGGAAGCGTTGGCGTCTCCAGCCAGTAGCGCATATCGTGGTTGTACTGGGAGGTGACGGTGCAAAACGGTTCCGTGCCGACAAAACGGTGTGTTACACCCAATGCTGGCGCCAGGTACTGGCGGAAAATCTTCAGGTCGATTTCGGTGTAACAGTGGTTAATGACGCTTTGTTCTTTGATGAAGTAGCACGGAAAGGTCGCACGCGAGATGATGTACTCGGAACCGCGATGCACAGTCAGGCGTGGAATATCCGTTGTTCCTTTGATCACCAGATCAAACCTGTCCTCGTACGGAAAACGCGACGTATCCTCTTTTACCAGGAACAGATGCAGCCAGTCGCACTGTGCGGCGGCCTGCTGGATCAGATAGCGATGCCCGTTTGTGAAGGGGTTGGCGTTCATGACGATACAGCCGATTTTTTTCCCGTCATGACGCAGTTTCGTTAAGGATTCAGCGTAGCGTTTCAGGCGCGTATTGCTGTTTTCCATGAGCACCATCACGCCAGGCACATCAGCCAGCGTTGAGAAGCCACACTGTTTAAAGAGCGCTTCGTATTCTGTTTTGGTGTAGATGAAGAGGTGCGTACAGTGCCTTTCGTAGGCGAGGTTGATTAACTCTGTAGCCAGCGTCAGCGCCAGCCCTTCGCCGCGCACGGATTGGCAGATAGCAACGCATTTAATGATATTTCCGGCAATACCGCCGCAGGCAATAAGACGATCATCGCGCGTAACGGTAATAAAAACTTCGACGGTGGTATCTACGCTTAAATCATTCTCTTTCAGAAATTGCGTGATAACCGCCATCTTTTTATTTTCTGAGCGTTTCACTTGCGTGAATACATTATTACCGAACATAGTATTGAGCGTCCTGATGATATATTTTGTTGCCAGTTTTTTGCGTATGTTGTGTGTCGTTGCAACCTGATAACGTTTTGTTTTCAATTGGAGCGGTCGTTGTTTTTATTACGACGTATTTCTTTTTCTCTCTGTTGCCTACATCGTAAGGGGTATTTTGGTGGTAAATTTTGATTTATTTCACAAACACTTAGATGGTTTTTATGTGTTTAATGGTTTTAAGTTTTTTAATTAATTTAATAGCAAATTGCGCGGTGGGTTTTATTTGTTTAATTGATTTAAGGTGGGGAATCTGTAACGATCGCTATTAAATGCACAGCAGAAAGTTAAAACATTTTTATTACATATACGGGAAATGAGACGCTTACGCCAGCGAAGGAATAACAATGCCCGACCCAAAAAATAAAAAACGGTTTCTTTTTTTTCGTCAACTCGCGTTCCCGCTGCGGATTTTTCTGCTCATTCTGGTCGTTTCTGTTTTCATCATCGCCGCGTTAGCCCGCTATTTTTCCGCCAGCTTTGAAGACTATCTGGCATCGCATGTCAGGGATATGGCGATGAACCAGGCAAAAATTATCGCCTCTAACGACAGTATCATCACGGCCGTGAAACACCGGGATTACAGGCGGCTGGCGACCATCGCGGATAAACTACAAAGCGACACCGATTTTGATTATGTGGTCATCGGCGACAAAAACTCGATTCGCCTCTACCATCCTAACCCGGAAAAAATTGGTTACCCGATGCAGTTCACGAAACCCGGCGCGCTGGAGAACGGTGAGAGCTATTTCATCACCGGCAAGGGGTCTATTGGTATGGCGATGCGCGCTAAAACGCCGATATTTGACGACAATGGCAACGTGATCGGCGTGGTTTCCATCGGTTATCTGGTCAGTAAAATTGACAGCTGGCGACTGGATTTTTTACTGCCGATGGCGGGCGTATTCGTCCTGCTGCTGGTGGTGCTTATGCTGCTTTCCTGGTTTTTCGCCGCCCACATTCGCCGCCAGATGCTGGGGATGGAGCCAAAGCAGATTGCGCGCGTTGTGCGCCAGCAGGAGGCATTATTCAGTTCAGTGTATGAAGGATTAATTGCAGTCGACCCGGAAGGGCACATTACCGCCATTAACCGCAACGCGCGAAAAATGCTGGGGCTGCGTTCGCCGGGGCGGCAATGGCTGGGTAAGTCGATAGAGACGGTTGTTAATCCTGCGGACTTCTTCACACAGCAGATTGCGGAAAAACGCCAGGATGTGATGGCGAATTTCAATGGGCTGAGCGTTATTGCCAATCGTGAGGCCATTCGCTCCGGGGATGAATTACTGGGGGCGATCATCAGCTTTCGCAGCAAGGATGAAATTTCCACCCTGAACGCCCAACTGACGCAAATAAAACAGTATGTGGAGAGCCTGAGAACGCTGCGTCATGAACACCTGAACTGGATGTCGACGCTCAACGGTCTGCTCCAGATGAAAGAGTATGATCGGGTCAGGGAAATGGTGCAGGGCGAGTCGCAGGCGCAACAGCAACTGATCGATAGTCTACGCAGCGCGTTTGCCGATCGCCAGGTCGCCGGTCTGCTGTTCGGCAAAGTCCAGCGGGCGCGGGAGCTGGGGCTAAAAATGACGATCGTGCCTGGCAGTCAACTGCACCGACTCCCGGAAGGGCTTGATAGCACCGAATTTGCCGCGATTGTCGGCAATCTTCTCGATAACGCGTTTGAAGCCAGTTTGCGTACCCGGGAAGGGAATAACGTCGTTGAACTCTATTTGAGCGACGAAGGGGACGATGTGGTGATTGAAGTTGCCGATCAGGGATGCGGCGTTCCTGAATCTCTGCGCGAAAAAATATTTGAACAGGGTGTCAGCACCCGAACCGATGAACCAGGCGAACATGGCATCGGGCTGTATCTGATTGCAAGTTATGTGGGGCGCTGTGGCGGGGTGATTACGCTGGAAGATAATGATCCCTGTGGCACCTTGTTTTCTCTATTTCTTCCGAAAGTGAAAAAAAACGATGACGGAACCATTAACCCTATTGATCGTTGAGGATGAAACGCTGCTGGCGGAAATGCATGCGGAATATATCCGCCATATTCCCGGTTTCAGCCAGATATGGCTGGCGGGCAATCTGGCGCAGGCCCGTATGATGATCGAACGTTTTAAACCCGGGCTTATTCTGTTGGATAACTATCTGCCGGATGGGAAGGGCATCACGTTGCTGCATGAACTGATGCAGGCGCGCTATCCCGGCGGAATCGTGTTTACCACGGCCGCCAGTGATATGGAAACCGTCTCCGAAGCGGTGCGCTGGGGGGCGTTTGATTATCTGGTGAAGCCGATTGCCTATGAGCGTCTGGGGCAGACGCTTACGCGGTATCAGCAACGCCGGCGTATGCTGGCGGGTAACGATAGCGCCAGCCAACGGCAGATTGACGAGATGTTTAATGCCTATGCGCGAGGGGAGCCAAAAGGTGATTTGCCGACCGGGATTGATGCTCTGACGCTGAATGCCGTGCTGAAGCTGTTTAGCGACCCAGCGACGCGCCATACGGCTGAGACGGTGGCGCAGGCGCTGACGATCAGCCGTACCACATCCCGGCGGTATCTGGAGTATTGCGCCAGTCAGCATTTGATTATTGCCGAGATTATTCACGGAAAAGTGGGCAGACCGCAGCGTATTTACCACGGTTGAATTCGAGATTGACCAATCGCCCGGTGGCGCTGCGCTTACCGGGCCTACGGGTAAGTTTTGTAGGCCGGATAAGGCGTTACGCCGCCATCCGGCGAATCGCCCGGTGGCGCTGCGCTTACCGGGCCTACGGGTAAGTTTTGTAGGCCGGGTAAGGCGTTACACCGCCATCCGGCGAATCGCCCGGTGGCGTTATGCTTACCGGGCCTACGGTAAGATTTGTAGGCCGGATAAGGCGTTACGCCGCCATCCGGCGAATCATCTACAAATTAATTTGCTTAACCACCCGCCACAGCGGAAGAAGTGCCTGGCACCATCACTTCAGTTGCAATAATGACAACCAGCAGCCCGACCATAACCGGAACGGAAGTACGCTTCACCACTTCAAACGGCGAAATCTTCGCCATCCCTGCCACCGCAACGACGACGCCAGAGACCGGGGAGATCGTGCGCCCCAGATTTGAAGCCTGCAACATCGGAATGGACAGGTAAGCCGGGTTAATACCGGAAGAGTGCGCCAGTTTAGGAATCATTTCGACAAAGGCATAGAAAGGCGCGTTACCGGAACCGGTGGTCATTGCCGCGAGCATGGTCAGGATCACCAGTACCAGCATGAGGATAATACTGGCGGAGCCAAACGAGGTGGCGATAGAGATCAGACTCTGGATGAAGCCGATAGTGCTCAGCCCCTGAGCGAATACCCCGGCGGCGACCAGCAGCATCACCACGCCCGCAAACGCGTCAGCCATCCCGCGGTACGCGACTTCCAGACCGGAAAAGACTTTCTGTGTATTGAATCCGCGAATGAACTCCAGCACGGCAGCGAGCAGCATACAGATGACGAGAATAGTAATAATGTGCAGCTGCGGACCCCATTTACCATCAAAAACCAGAACGCCGATAATCGGTGTGAATGGCAGAATGGCGTAAAACGCCGGGGCGGTGGTGGTAATTTCGTTTACATCCAGCATTTCATGGGAGATGTTCTCTTTTTTATCCAGATAACGCTGCCAGAAAAAGTGGGCAATCGCCATACCGATAATGGCGGCAATGGAGATCGGCAGGGTCGTTTTAAAGGCAAAATCAATCAACGGCATCTCAGCCGCTTTTGCCGCCAGAACCACGTCGCCTGAGGTCGGAGAGAGGATGATCGCTGCGGGGGAAGCGCAGATGGCGGCGGCAGCGCCACGGCTGATCCCGACGTTAACCATCACCGGAAAGAGCGTTGCCATCAACAATACGCCAAGCCCTGTTGCCGAAGAGACCGCCAGCGACATCAGGCAGGCGACAAAATAGGCGGCGATCATCAGCAGGTAAGGTGAGTTAATGTATTGCAGCGGTTTGGAGGCCAGTTTTACAACCATGTCGTTTGCGCCGATATGCGTCATGTAGGCGGCGAAACCGCACAGCATCATGATCATCATACCGAGGTCGCCACCACGGCTCATCAACAGAATCTTAATGTATTCAACGATGTCCGTCGCGGTATAGCCGGTACTGGTTTCACTGGCGGGCAGGACTTTATGCCCCATTAACGCGCTGATAATCAGCAGCACCAGGCCGCCCACAAAGAGCACACCGGTTGCTGAATAACCTTTAATGATGTAGCGCGCTACACCCACAATAACCATAACCCCAATAAGGAGTTCAATAAACGTTAACATTGTTTCCCCTGTCGCCTGGACGCCCAGAAAGTAAGAATAAAAAAGGAACAGAAAGTGGTGTGAAAATGTGCCGAATAAACCGCTTCCCCTTGCTGATTAAAATCAAGAAAAGGACGGATTAAACGTCCTGTGTTGTTATTTTTTCATGCAGGCAACGAATATGAAATCTCTCAGGTGAAAAATTTACGTAGAAACGTATTTGTTTTGTATTTGTTATTTTTATGGAAATGTAATGTTAATGATGGGGTGGTGTACAGAATTATAACAGGCCAGATTCCCTTTCCTGATGATAAAAAGTTTCAGTAAACGGCGATGATCCGTATGAAATAAACGGGAAATAAGCGGGTTCGTTATTGCAAAGGGGAGTTTTCTGATTTTTCGTTACCTGTTTTTTGTTAAGATTCCATTCAGGTTCGTTTTGCTACGATCGGTATTGAACTCCAGGATGGTAATTAAGTTGTGATTGTCGCTAAAAAATATTTTCTTGTTCTTTCATTTCTCTTTGTGCAATTCGCCCTTCTGCCCCAGGCCTTTTCAGCAGATAAAGGCTGGTTTGATACGCTGAAAGATAATGTGTCGGAAACCTGGCAACAACCCGAGCATTATGATTTGTACGTGCCGGCCATTACCTGGCATGCGCGGTTTGCCTACGATAAAGAAAAAACGGATCGCTACAATGAGCGCCCGTGGGGGGCCGGGTTTGGTCAGTCACGCTGGGATGATAAAGGCAACTGGCATGGGCTTTACATCATGGCGTTTAAAGACTCCTTCAATAAGTGGGAGCCTATCGGCGGTTACGGTTGGGAAAAAACCTGGCGACCTCTGGCAGATGAAAACTTCCACATGGGGCTGGGATTTACCGCTGGCGCAACGGCGCGTGATAACTGGAAGTACATTCCGGTGCCGGTTCTGTTGCCGTTAGCCTCGATAGGCTACGGTCCGGCAACGTTCCAGATGACCTACATCCCCGGTACGTATAACAACGGTAACGTCTACTTTGCCTGGATGCGTTTCCAGTTTTGATGAGTGATATGCCTTGTTAGTGGTATATAAAATAGCGTTATAAAACAATAGGTAGTACAAAAAATCTAAAAAATAACGCGATATTTATCACTTTTTGGCAAAGTTGGACTGGACAAAATGCACCACAATTGATGTACTGGTACCCGACACAGCATTTGTGTCTATTTTTCATGTAAAGGTAATTTTGATGTCTAAGATTAAAGGTAACGTTAAGTGGTTTAATGAATCCAAAGGATTCGGTTTCATTACTCCGGAAGATGGCAGCAAAGACGTGTTCGTACACTTCTCTGCAATCCAGACTAATGGTTTTAAAACTCTGGCTGAAGGTCAGCGCGTAGAGTTCGAAATCACTAACGGTGCCAAAGGCCCTTCTGCTGCTAACGTAATCGCTCTGTAAGCATACGACAGCAAGAATTCCAAAACCCGCCAACTGGCGGGTTTTTTTATGCCCTTAATGCGCGGTGGATGCCGAAAACAGCCAAAACGCAAGCGCGGTCATGGCAAATGACCCGAGCAGGTTGACCAGTATATTCACCATCGCCCAGCCAAAACGCCCATCCTGGAGCAAAAAAACAACTTCCGCTGAGAAGGTGGAAAACGTGGTCAGGCCGCCGCAAAAACCGGTGGTAATCAACACCTTCCACATCGGATCAATATTCGTCATGCGACTAAATAAGGCGAAGCCCATACCGATGATGAAGGCGCCGATCAAATTCGCCGTCAGGGTGCCGAACGGAATGGACTGATGAAGCGGATTAAACCGCATACTCAACATCCATCTCGCTACGCTTCCTGTACCACCGCCAATAAAAACTGCTAAAAGGAGTTGTAACACTGAATATTCCTGCTATTTGATTGTATATGGGATGAGTGTAACGCCGAATAAGCATCTTTGGCGAGTTTAACGAATCTGGTCGGAGGGGAGTATGCTCGTTGCAGCAGGACAATTTGCCGTGGCGTCGGTCTGGGAAAAGAACGCCGAAACATGCGTTTCGTTAATGTCTCAGGCGGCAGAAAATGGCGTTTCCTTACTGGTGTTGCCTGAGGCGCTGCTGGCTCGCGACGATCGCGATCCCGATCTGTCGGTTAAGTCCGCGCAGCTACTGGAGGGCGGATTTTTGCGCTGCTTGCTGCGTGAGAGCGCGCGCAATACGATGACGACAATCCTGACGATTCATGTTCCTTCAACGCCGGGGCGGGCATTCAACATGCAGGTTGCGTTGTGCGGGGGAAAGATTGTTGCGCATTACGCCAAGCTGCATTTGTACGATGCCTTTTCGATTCAGGAGTCCCGCAGCGTTGATGCAGGCGACACCATTGCCCCGCTGCTGGATGTTGAGGGGATCAAAGTTGGGTTAATGACCTGCTATGACCTGCGCTTCCCGGAGTTGGCACTGGCGCTGGCTTTGCAGGGGGCTGACATTCTGGTGCTGCCTGCCGCCTGGGTAAGAGGGGCGCTGAAAGAGCATCACTGGGCGACCTTGCTGGCGGCAAGAGCGCTGGATTCAACCTGCTATATCGTTGCCGCAGGGGAGTGCGGCAACAAAAATATCGGTCAGAGCCGAATCGTCGATCCGTTTGGCGTCACAGTAGCCGCTGCGGCAGAGACTCCGGCGCTGATTATGGCCGAGGTCTCCGCCGAGCGCGTCAGGCAAGTTCGGGCGCAACTTCCCGTTTTACGTAACCGTCGTTTTGCGCCACCGCAATTATTATGATGTTTTTTTAAACTAAGCTTGATTCACCTTGTTACAGATTGCTATTGTGTGCGCGCGTCGAATGACCGTTAATATTCTCAGGTTAATATGGCGCGTTAAGCCGCCTGATTTTAAGTCAAGAAGGTATCTATGGGTGAGATTAGTATTACCAAACTGCTGGTGGTTGCCGCACTGGTCGTTCTGCTGTTTGGTACCAGGAAGTTACGTACGCTGGGCGGAGACCTGGGCACGGCAATTAAAGGTTTCAAAAAGGCGATGAATGATGAAGACGCTGGCGCGAAAAAAGAAGCGGGCGGCGATATTCAGGCTGAGAAACTCTCTCATAAAGAGTGATCATGACGCGAGCAGGATGCTCCTTCATCTGACTCTGAAGAGAAAAAACCCGCGTTTAAGCGGGTTTTTTATGCGTTAAATGTAAGCGAGTATTACTCGATTACTTCACTTCCAGTCCTTTCGCCTGCATGTCTGCATGGTAAGAAGAACGAACAAACGGCCCGCAGGCGGCATGGGTAAAGCCCATCGCCATGGCTTCGGCTTTCATCTCATCGAACTCTTCCGGGCTAACATAACGCTGTACCGGCAGGTGATGGCGGCTTGGCTGTAAATACTGGCCCAGCGTCAGCATGGTGACGCCATGACGGCGCAAGTCGCGCATAACCTCAATGATTTCAGCGTTGGTTTCTCCCAGACCGACCATCAGACCCGATTTGGTTGGGATTTCCGGGTGGGCCTCTTTGAAACGCTCCAGCAGCTTCAGCGACCAGTTGTAATCGGCGCCTGGGCGTACCTGACGATAGACTCGCGGCACGTTTTCAAGGTTATGGTTGAAGACATCTGGCGGAGTGGCGTTAAGGATCTCCAGTGCGCGATCCATACGGCCACGGAAGTCAGGCACCAGCGTTTCAATTTTAATTGCCGGGCTTTTTTCACGAATCGCGGTAATGCAGTCAGCAAAGTGCTGAGCGCCGCCATCGCGCAGATCATCGCGGTCAACGGAGGTGATAACCACATAGCGTAACGCCATATCCGCAATCGTCTGAGCCAGTTTTAACGGTTCGTTGGTATCCGGGGCGACAGGGCGACCGTGGGCAACGTCACAGAACGGGCAACGGCGGGTACAAATCGCGCCGAGGATCATAAAGGTGGCGGTTCCGTGATTGAAACATTCCGCCAGGTTAGGGCAAGAGGCTTCCTCGCAGACAGAATGCAGGCCATTTTTGCGCATTGCCGCTTTGATGCCCTGGATACGAGTGGAGTCCGCTGGAAGCTTTATTTTCATCCATTCCGGTTTACGCAGCAGGGCTTCGCGCTCTGTTGCCACATTTTTAACCGGGATAAGGGCCATCTTATCGGCATCGCGGTATTTGACACCGCGTTCCATCACAATGGGTTTACTCATAGCGTGCGTGTTCCAGTTGCGAATAACGAAGGAAAGCGTTTCAATTCAAGGGAATGTTGTATTTATCAACTATTTTTGAATTAACTACAGGCAGTATATCATTGAAACGGGCCATAAAGCAGCCTGAGTGGTCGGCAAAATGTAAAATAGTTGTTGTTTTGTGCCATTTGCCCAACATCTCCTGTGACTAAGCAGCAACATCTCCGGTTCGAAACGCATCGCGTATCACATCAATAACATTCTCCAGCACCGGGTCACGTAAGCTTAATTTGTTGTAATGCAGCGAAAAGTCGATTCTCTCATCGCTCAGTGGCGCATAGGGAATGCGCTTGAGCGGCCAGCAACGGCTAAATAAGGTGTAGAACCGGGTGGGCATCATCCCCAGCAGGTCGCTGCTGGCGATGAGTGAGGCAATGGTGAAGATGTTGTAGCTGCTAAAGTTGATTTGTCGTTCAGGGAAGAGGTCCTGGATACGCTGACGCACCAGGCTGAAATTCTGCCCTTCGAGCATCAGCAGAGTATGGTCGACCGCTTTCAGCTTCTCTTCGGTTAGCGGGGCGGAAAGTGAAGGGTGATCCTGGCGACAAACCAGCTCAACAGTATCGGCAAACAGCACATGGTGATGAATGGCCCGACTACTGTAGATATGGGTATCGATGACCAAATCGGTCTGAAACTGGCTGAGCTGGCATTCGGCGTCGCTTACCGGAATGTTGCGTAACAGAAGCTGCGGATACCGGGATTTGATCGCCTGATAGATGGTTGGCATGACTAACGCCCCGATAGAGGGAGGCGTGCCTATCGTGATGGTGCGCTGTTTGTCATAACTGCCGGTCAGATCCAGCGCGCCCAGAATAGATTCCAGCCCCTGGCTAATATACTCATGCAGATGGGTGGCATAGGCCGTCGGGGTCACGCCCTGGCCTTTACGGATAAATAGCGGGTCGGGAAATATAGCGCGTAATTTTTGAATAGACTGGCTAATAGCGGATGGCGTTAAATTAAGAATTTTCGCAGCATTGACGATGCCTTTATGAACGTATACCGCTTCAAAAATAGTCAAGAGATTAAGGTCAATATTTCTCAGCGTTCTGAAAATTTGAGGTTTGTCTTCTGGCCGTTGCTCGATTAGACGTCGTCCCGGCAGATTATTATCATTCACGCTCTCGCTCCGAATTTATTCACGTTATAAATAATAGTAGGGTTTATATTTATTGCATTTTTGATTTGGCTTAAATATCGCCTGAATGTCAATATCAGTAACAATTTCAACAGGGTAACAAACAGTACATTCGGATTTTAGCCACAGTGAATCCCCTCATTCTGATGGCTGATGAGGTTGCGTCATTGACGGTTTTAGCTTAGGCATAACGAAAATATAGAAACCGGGCGGAGAAGTAAAGCATTCAAGCAATATATAGTTAATGACCCATGAATTGCGTGGGTCATTATATTTTATTGATTAAGCAGGAATATATTCATGAGGTGGATTGTTTAGCAGGGCTAAAATATTGGCCAACAGGCGAGGGGCAATATTATCCGTCGTTGCGTTATTATCCCATTGCGATATTTTCGCCATTTCCATCCCGGCATAACCGCAAGGATTGATGCGTAAGAACGGAGAGAGATCCATATTGACGTTTAATGCCAGACCATGAAAAGAGCAGCCGCGACGGATTCGTAAACCCAGTGAGCAGATCTTTTTTTCTCCCACATAAACTCCGGGCGCATCGGCTCGCGGATGCGCATCAATGCCCAGTTCGGCAAGCGTATTGACGACGGTTTGTTCCAGCAGCGTCACCAGTTCCCGCACGCCCAGCTTACGGCGTTTAAGATTCAGCAGAACATACATTACCTGCTGGCCGGGGCCGTGATAGGTGACTTGCCCGCCACGATCGCTCTGGATCACCGGAATATCGCCGGGCATTAATACATGCTCCGCTTTACCGGCCTGACCCTGGGTGAAAACAGGAAAGTGCTCAACTAACCAGATCTCATCGGGCGTGTTTTCATCGCGGGTATCGGTGAATTCGTGCATGGCCTGGGAAACGGGTTCGTAGGGCTGAAGACCGAGCTGGCGGACAAGAATTTTATCCTGATACAAAACGGCATCTCCGTAGAGAATGAACAAAAGAGGGAGAAAAGTATATCACAGCGGGGGAGGATGTTACCCGGGCAACGCCGGGTAACGAACGGATGTATTACAGCACCATACGAACGATATCGATATTACCCAGTTCTTCGTACAGTGTTTCAACCTGCTCGATATGGGTTGCGTTGATGGTGATAGAGACCGAGTGGTAGTTACCTTTGCTGCTCGGTTTTACCGTCGGGGAGTAATCACCTGGCGCATGGCGCTGTACCACTTCAACCACCTGATCAACCAGCTCAGGCAACGCCTGCCCCATTACTTTGTAAGTAAATGGCGTAGGGAATTCAAGCAGTTCGTTAAGTTTGGTTTTCATGTCAGCTCCGGCATTACATCAAAAAATAATAACTCCCACAGCGTGTGGGAGTTATCAGGATACTCAGTATATGGGGATGGAAATCACACTTTCAAGTGCTTAATTTTTAACCAAACCAGTGATGGAACATTAATTTAATGTAATCAATGATTTTGCCGAAGAAGTTACCTTCAGGAATTTCCTGTAGTACCACCAGCGGGCGCTGCTCAATGGTTTTGCCATCCAATTGGAAGTTGATTGTGCCGACGACCTGGTTTTTCTGCAACGGGGCATGCAGTTCAGCCGTGTTCAGCACGTAGCTGGCTTTCAGATCTTTCATGCGGCCGCGAGGAATGGTCAGATAGACGTCTTTATCCACACCCAGCGAGGCGCGATCGGTATCGCCAAACCAGGCCGGTTCAGAGGCAAACTCTTTCCCGACTTTCAGCGGGTTCACGGTTTCAAAGAAGCGGAAGCCCCAGGTCAGCAGTTTTTTGCTTTCTGTTTCACGACCTTTGTAGGTACGTCCACCCATCACCGCAGAGATCAGGCGCATCTGGCCTTCAGTTGCCGACGCCACGAGGTTGTAGCCTGCTTTATCCGTGTGGCCGGTTTTGATCCCGTCAACGTTCAGGCTGTTGTCCCACAGCAGACCATTGCGGTTTAACTGGCGAATCCCGTTGAAGGTGAACTCTTTTTCTTTGTAGATGGAGTATTCGTTTGGCACATCGCGGATTAACGCCTGGCCGATCAGCGCCATGTCGCGCGCAGAGCTGTATTGTCCATCAGCATCCAGGCCATGAACGGTCTGGAAGTGGGTGTTTTTCAGACCCAGGGCATTCACATAGCTGTTCATCAGCCCGACGAAGGCATCCTGACTGCCGGCGGCAAAGTCGGCCATCGCCACGCAGGCGTCGTTGCCGGATTGCAGGTTAATACCACGGATTAACTGGGAAACAGGAACTTGCATACCCGGTTTCAGGAACATCAGGGACGAGCCTTTAAATACCGGGTTGCCGGTAGCCCAGGCGTCGTTGCCGATCGTCACCAGATCGGTTTCTTTAAATTTCCCTGCTTTCATCGCCTGGCCGATGACATAGCTGGTCATCATTTTGGTCAGGCTGGCGGGATCGCGGCGCGTATCCGCATTCTGTTCCGCCAGCACTTTGCCGGAGTTGTAGTCGATCAGGATATACGACTCCGCATCGATCTGCGGAACGCCTGGGATCATGGTTTTGATATTCAGGTCATCGGCATGCGCGCTTGTGATAAAGGCGGCGCAAAGAGCCGTGGTGAGCGCCATGCGCTGCATGAAACGAGCGGAAAAAGTGGTCTTCATGGTCTGAACTACGACGTCCGTGATGGAATTAAAAAAAGTGCCCTACTATAGCAAAAGCATAACCGGCAGGCATCTGACTTTCCGCGTGACTTTGTTAATGTCATTTACAGAAATTGACAATTCAGATGCCCTTTGCAGGCTACTGCGCGCTGGCGATAAAGGACTGTAACTGGGCTTCAGATTGCAGACGCTGCTGCAACGCGCTGGCTTCAGTTTTGCTGGCGAATGGCCCAAGCTGAATGCGCCAGACCGCGCCGTTTTGCATCACACGCCCCGGTACGCCAAACTGCTGGCTTAAACGCTGCTGGTACTGCTGCGCGCGCGTTTGATCGCTGACCGCGCCAACCTGAACCACGAAACCGCTGCTTGCGGCGGCCGGAGCTGGAGCTGGAGCCGGCGTCGGGGCAGCGACTGCGCCCTGAGTCGAACCAGGAGCCGTTACCGGCGCGGCGGGTGTCGCTGCGGCGGGCTGTGGCGCGGGCGTTGCTTCGCTGCCTTCGAGCACCCCGGAGGCGAGCGTGGTCGGCGCGCCAAGGAAGCCGCTGCTGTTGACCGGTGCGCCGCTTGGATCATCGCTTTTCAGCGTCGAATTGCTTATCGCCCGGACATCGCCTTGCGGCTGTACTGATTCCGGCGCGGAAGAGACGCTGCCCATGCCGCCGCTTAAATCAGGGCGCGCGGGCAGGGCGTAGGTCTGTTTCGCCACTGTCGTGCAGGCCATGCCTGGCCCTGACAGTGAACCATCCTGCGCAACGATAATGGGATCAACGCGGACTTTGGTGTTATTCGATGTATTCAGACGATCGGCCGCCGCGCGGGAGAGTGAAATCACCCGATCGTTACCGTAAGGGCCGCGATCGTTAATGCGTACCACGATCATCCGGCCATTCGCCAGATTCGTGATTCGCGCATAGCTCGGGATCGGCAGCGTTGGATGCGCAGCGGTGAGCTGCATCGGGTCAAACGCTTCGCCTGATGCGGTCAAATTGCTGCCGGGTTCCGCATCATAAATGGCGGCAAGCCCGGCCTGGCTAAAGCGAGACGGGTCCTGGACAATTTTGTAGCTTCTACCGTCTCGTTGATAATCCTGATTTGCTGTCGGGCTCAGAGGTTCATAACGTGGCTCCGCCCCGCCGATCTCAACAATCGGCCCGTTACACACCGCAGGCTGCGGCGCGACGGCAACCTGCTGCTGACCATCATCACTCGAACACGCCGCGAGTAACATTATTCCTGCCGCGACGCAGACTCCTGGCAACTGCTTACGCATTGCGCACCCCTTACACGCTTTTCGACAACATTTTTCTGTGGGTGTGGATCGACATAACAATCCCGAACCCGGCCATCAGCACTATCAGTGCGGAGCCTCCGTAACTGACCAGCGGGAGTGGAACCCCTACAACGGGCAGAATACCGCTCACCATACCAATATTTACGAAGACATAAACGAATAATATCAACATTAAACCACCGGCCATCACGCGGCCAAAGGTGGTTTGCGCGCGGGCAGCGATCCACAGTCCGCGCATAATCAGCAGAATGTAGAGCGCCAGCAGGATTAATATTCCCACCAGACCTAACTCTTCCGCCAGTACGGCGAAGATAAAGTCGGTGTGGCGTTCGGGTAAAAACTCAAGCTGCGACTGAGTGCCGTGCAGCCAGCCTTTACCGCGCAGGCCGCCGGAGCCAATCGCAATTTTAGACTGGATGATATGATAACCCGCGCCTAAAGGGTCGGTCTCCGGGTCGAGAAGCATCATGACGCGCTGGCGCTGATAATCATGCATCAGGAAGAACCACATGATCGGGATAAACGCGGCAATCAGCACCACCGCAATGCCGATTAAACGCCAGCTCAAACCAGACAAAAACAGCACGAACAGGCCGGAAAGGGCGACCAGAATCGAGGTGCCCAGGTCAGGCTGCGCGGCGACCAGCAGAGTCGGCATAAAAATCAATACCAGCGCGATAGCCGTGTTTTTCAGCGACGGCGGGCAGACATCACGGTTGATAAAGCGCGCCACCATCAGGGGGACGGCGATCTTGGCGATTTCAGAAGGCTGAAAACGGACGATCCCCAGATCCAGCCAGCGTTGCGCTCCTTTGGATATCGCCCCGAAGGCGTCTACCGCCACCAGCAGGATGATGCAGAAAATATAGAGATAGGGCGCCCATCCTTCGTAGACACGAGGCGGGATTTGCGCCATCACCACCATAATGACCAGACCCATCGCGATCTGACCGATTTTTCGCTCCATCATGCCAATATCCTGGCCGCTGGCGCTCCAGATGACTAATGAACTGTAAACCAGCAGCGCCAGCAGAATCAGTAACATTGTGGGATCGATATGGATTTTATCCCAGAATGTTTTTTTGTTCGGATTATCCGTCACGATTATTGGTCCTCCGCCGCTGCAACCGCCGGGTTTTCCGCAGGCAAATTGGTGTTGTTGTCGCCCAACATGATGTGGTCAAGAATCTGACGCATGATTGTACCGACAGCCGGGCCCGCGCCGCCGTTTTCCAGGATCATGGCGACAGCAACCTGGGGATTGTTATACGGCGCGAATGCCGTCATCAGTTTATGGTCGCGTAGTCGTTCAGCAATTTTGTGCGCGTTGTAGGTTTCGTTGGCTTTCAGGCCAAAGACCTGCGCCGTACCAGACTTCGCGGCGATTTTATACGGCGCGCTGGCGAAATATTTATGCGCAGTGCCGTTCGCGCGGTTTGCGACGCCGTACATGCCGTCTTTGGCGATTTCCCAGTAACCGGAGTGAATATCGCCGACAGGCGGTTCGTGCGGCTGTACCCACGGCACCTGTTTGCCATTCTCCGCCGTGCTCATCAGCAGATGCGGTACTTTTACCACCCCGTCGTTAATCAGGATCATCAGCGCCTTGCTCATCTGGATCGGGGTTGCCGTCCAGTAACCCTGGCCGATGCCCACCGGGATGGTATCGCCCTGATACCACGGCTTTTTAAAGCGTTTTTGCTTCCATTCGCGGGTTGGCATATTGCCGGAACGCTCTTCAGCCAGATCGATGCCGGTATATTCCCCGTATCCAAATTTGCTCATCCACTCGGAGAGTCGGTCTATCCCCATGTCATAGGCCACCTGGTAGAAGAAGGTATCCGCTGACTCTTCAAGGGATTTGGTGATATTCAGATGACCGTGACCCCATTTTTTCCAGTCGCGGTAACGCTTCTCAGAACCCGGCAACTGCCACCATCCGGGGTCGAACAGGCTGGTATTACGGGTGATCACCCCAGCGCTTAAAGCGGACACCGCGACATACGGTTTGACCGTTGAGGCCGGCGGGTAAACACCTTGCGTCGCCCGGTTAACCAGCGGCGTATTCGGGTCGTTGAGCAACCCTGAGTAATCTTTGCTGGAGATGCCATCCACAAACAGGTTCGGGTCGTAGCTCGGCATGGAAACCAGCGCCAGTACGCCGCCTGTCCGTGGGTCGGTTACGATCACGGCGGCGCGGCTGCCCGCCAGCAGCGTTTCAATATATTGCTGGAGTTTCAGGTCAATTGTGAGATGGATGTCATGCCCGGCCTGCGGCGGCACCTCTTTAAGCTGACGGATGACGCGGCCACGGTTGTTAACTTCAACCTCTTCATAACCCGTCTGGCCGTGCAGCACCTCTTCGTAATAGCGCTCAATCCCCAGCTTGCCGATATCGTGTGTGGCGGCGTAGTTGGCCAGCTTACCGTCTTTATCAAGGCGTTCGACGTCTTTATCGTTAATCTTCGAAACGTAGCCGATGACGTGGGTCAGCGCGGAGTTGTAAGGATAGTAGCGGCGCTTGTAGCCTTTCACTTCCACGCCAGGAAAACGGTACTGGTTGACGGCAAAACGCGCGACCTGCACTTCGGTCAGGTTCGTTTTGACGGGAATAGAGGTAAAACGGTGTGAACGCGCGCGCTCTTTCTTGAACGCGGCAATGTCATCGTCGTTCAAATCGACCACGCTGCGTAACGCATCCAGCGTTTGCTGAACGTTATCGACCTTCTCCGGCATCATTTCTATCTGATAAATAGTGCGGTTGAGGGCGAGAGGGATGCCGTTACGGTCATAGATGATCCCACGGCTGGGGGCGATAGGGACCAGTTTGATGCGGTTTTCGTTTGAGCGGGTCTGGTAATCGGTGAAACGCACGATTTGCAGATTATAAAGGTTGGCGATGAGCACGCCGGTCAGCAGCAAAATACCCAAAAAAGCGACCAGCGCCCGGCGCACGAACAGCGCGGACTCAGCCGTATAGTCGCGAAAAGAATTCTGTAGTTTCATCCGCTGCTTAATCTACTCAAGGCTTAATAATCACTCACGGTGATAAGGGTGGTTGGTGGTAATGCTCCACGCCCGGTACAGACTCTCTGCCACCAGCACCCGAACCAGCGGGTGGGGGAGGGTTAACGCAGAAAGTGACCAGCTTTGTTCCGCCGCCGCTTTACAGGCCGGAGACAACCCTTCAGGGCCGCCAATCAGGAGACTGACGTCGCGACCATCCAGCTTCCAGCGCTCCAGCTCAGTCGCCAGCTGCGGCGTGTCCCAGGGTTTCCCTGGGATATCAAGGGTGACGATACGGTTTTTGCCTGCGGCCGCCAGCATCTGCTCACCCTCTTTGTCGAGAATACGTTTAATATCCGCGTTCTTGCCGCGTTTGCCCGCTGGAATTTCGATCAGCTCAAACGGCATGTCTTTCGGAAAACGCCGGAGATACTCCGTAAAACCGGTTTGTACCCAGTCGGGCATTTTCGTACCGACAGCGACAAGTTGAAGCTTCACGCATTAACTCCAGAGTTTTTCCAGTTCATACAGGCGACGGCTCTCTTCCTGCATGACATGGACAATCACATCACCCAGGTCAACGACAATCCAGTCGGCTACGCTTTCACCTTCAACGCCAAGCGGCAACATGCCCGCCGCGCGAGATTCCTGTACAACGTGGTCAGCAATAGACATAACGTGACGGCTGGATGTACCGGTGCAGATAATCATGCAGTCGGTGATACTGGATTTACCCTGAACATCTAAGGTGATGATGTCCTGACCTTTCAGGTCATCAATTTTGTCGATTACAAAATCCTGGAGTGCTTTACCCTGCAAGTTTTCCCCCTGGGTATTACGGATGAATATAAATAAGCCTGTCAGTATACCTGAACCCGAGGCGATGTCGGGACTAATGTCATCAACGGGCGTTTAAAAGTGGGTTATCATCCCATCCCGCACAACAGATTGCATCGCCATTTTTGTAAAACAATTTCTGCAAAGCTCTGAAGGGCGGGAGAAGTCTGGCGCGGAGGATAGCAGCCTGTCAGGGGGTGTCAATGGCCGAAACGCCCCCGAGGAGAAAAAACAGAAATATCACTCGCCGTGATGCCAGACAGCCCGACTGTTTAACACCTTCAGCGTGGCGAAATCTTCACAAAAATCAATGGCGCTCCAGCATCCTTGCTCAACCCTGAAATGCCATAATGAGGCGGCGGGCATGGACAATAATCGCGCGATCATGAGACTCAGAACCCCCTGGTGGCTCACGACCAGCAGGTTTTTATTATCTTTATAATCAGCAAGTTGTGCAATAAAACGCTCTACGCGTTGTGAGAACGCCTGGAAGCCTTCCCCATTGGTCGGGACGGCGTTCTGCCAGTCGGTGCACCAGGCCGCGTAACTTGCCGCGTCTTCGCGGCTCAGATCGCGGTGATGACGCATCTCCCAGTCGCCAAAAAACATCTCGTTAAGCTCCGGGAACAGGCGCTGCGGTACGTCGCGGTCGTGAAGCACCAGCCGCGCCGTGTGGCGGGCGCGTTCCAGTTCGCTACAGAATACGTTGTCAAAGGGGACATTGCGCAGCAGATTATTCAGCGTTTGCGCCTGGGATATCCCTTTTTCTGTCAGCGGAGTGGGGGCGTGGCCGCTGTATAATCCGGCTACATTGGCTTCGGTTTCCCCATGACGAACTAACCAGAGTCGCATGTTTTTCCTCGTGATACGTATTCGCGCAAAATATGATATTCACCCTGATTGCGCAGCGCTTTTTCACTAAAATAGACTTTTTATCGGAGGCAAGATGCCTTTACTGAAGAGTGCGCATGGCGGTAACACCCGGGAAGCCGCCGCATTGTTGGGCATCTCGCCTGAACAGTTGCTGGATTTTAGCGCAAATATTAATCCTCTGGGTATGCCAGGGCGCTTAAAACGCGCGCTTATCGACAATCTTACCTGCGCGGAGCGGTATCCTGATGTGGATTATCAGCATCTGCACCAGGCGCTGGCGCAGCACCATCAGATCCCCGCGTCATGGCTCCTGGCCGGAAATGGCGAGACGGAATCCATCTTCACGCTGGTTCACGGGCTGAAGCCGCGTCATGCCATGCTCGTCACGCCGGGCTTTGCCGAGTATCGCCGTGCGCTACAGTGGGGCGCGTGTGAGATACATGAATTTGCGCTTCGCGAAGCCGATGGCTGGCAACTCACGGACGCCATTCTGAATGCGCTGACCCCGGAACTGGACTGCCTGTTTCTCTGTACGCCAAATAATCCAACCGGACTCCTGCCTGCCCGCGAACTGTTACTGGCTATTGCGGATCGCTGTAAGACGCAGGGGATCGCGCTGATCCTGGATGAGGCGTTTATCGATTTTATTCCGGGTGAAGAGGGCTTTATTCCGCTGTTGCAGGGCAACCCGCATATCTGGGTGCTGCGTTCGCTCACCAAATTTTACGCCATTCCGGGGCTGCGGCTGGGCTATCTGGTGAACAGCGACGAGCAGGCGGTCGCGCAAATGAGAGCGCAACAGATGCCCTGGTCAATCAACGCGTTTGCGGCGCTGGCCGGAGAGGTTATCTTGCAGGATGCCGCCTATCACCAGGCGACCAGGCAGTGGCTGGCGGAGGAGGGGCAACGCTTCCGTCAGTGGTTACATGCGTTTCCTGAGCTAACGGTTTATCCCGGTCGGGCGAATTATCTTTTATTGCGCTGTGAGCGGGAAGGTCTGGATTTGCAACGCGCCTTGCTGGAGAAGCACATTCTGATCCGCAGCTGTGCTAACTATCCGGGGCTTGACGCGCGTTATTACCGGGTGGCGATTCGCAGTCAGGAAGAGAACAGCCGTCTGCTGACGGCGCTTGCGGAAGTCTTTACCGATACAACCCTTGCTGGTTGATGTAGTTCAGGACGGATTCCGGCATGAGATCGTCGCACGGTTCGCCTTTCTCCAGTCGCTCGCGGATAAGGGTGGCGGAGATATTGAACCAGGGCGTTTCAGCCAGATAAATTTTACCCGCCGGGAGCGCGTGCAGATCGTCCGGCGTATGGGTTAAATGGCGCTCCAGCCACTGCTGATGTTGCTCTTTCACCATCTCAAGCGGGTAGCCGGGGCGTCGGCAAACGATCAGGTGAGTATTGTCCAGAATGGTTTCATAGTCGTGCCAGGTCGGGAACGTCAGTAAGGAGTCCTGGCCGATGATAAACGCCAGCGGCGCGTCCGGGCCTTGCTCTTCCCGCCACTCTTTCAGCGTTTGCGCGGTGTAAGAGGCGGTATCGCGTTTGAGTTCGCGCTCATCCAGGATAAACAGCGGTTTGTCGGCGATAGCCAGCTCAAGCATATATTTACGCTGTGCGCTGGACGCTTCAGGCTGTGGACGATGAGGCGGTACGTTATTGGGCATGACAATCACCCGCGACAGGCCAATCAGATTGGCCAGTGTTTCCACGGGCTTGAGATGACCATAATGCACGGGATCAAAGGTGCCGCCGAACAGAGCCTGTAACGATTTCATATCAACCATCAATAAAAACATCTGCCAGCGCTTTGTGGCAGAGAAGGAGAGAAAGCCCCTCCAGCTCAGCCCACACTGACTGTCCATAATCTTGTTTTAGCGTAATTTCCGTCCGCGTCAACAGTTGCACTGCCTGGCGAAGCTGGGTCTGCTGGAGCCGATTCAACGCATCGCCAATCATGCCGCGACGGTTTTGCCATACCCGATGTTTATCAAACAGCGTGCGCAGAGGCGTATGGGCGGATTGCCGTTTAAGGTTAACCAGCATCAGTAATTCGCGTTGCAGGGTGCGCAGCAGGATCACGGGCTCACTGCCTTCAAGGCGCAGTTGCTGCAAAATGTGCAGGGCGCGTTTGCTTTTGCCCATCAATAACGCATCCACCCAATGGTATGGCGTAAAGTGCGCCGCGTCGTTGACGGCCTGCTCTACGCGTGGAAGCGTGAGCTTACCGTCAGGCCAGAGGAGTGAAAGCCGCTCCAGCGCCTGCGCCAGCGCCAGCAGGTTGCCTTCGTAGCAATAACACAGCAGCTGATTCGCGGCGTCATCCAGTTGCAAATTATTCTGCTTTGCTCTGGCGGCAACCCAGCGCGGTAGCTGCGCCTGCTCCGGCGTCTGACAGCTTACCTGCACGCCAGTGCCCGCCAGCGAGGTATACCAGGCGGCGTTTTCCTGGGCTTTAGTGAGCTTATTTCCGCGCACGATCAGCAGCAGGTCGTCATGCAGCAAACCGCTGAGCGTTGCGAGCTGTTCATTGATCGCCGCATTCGGGCCATTTTCCGGTAGCAACAACAGCAGCGTTTGACGGCTGGCAAACAGGCTCATTGCCTGACACTGTGAGAACAGAGTTCCCCAGTCGGTGCTGGTGTCGATCGTAAAGGCGTGGTGTTCTTCGAACCCTTGCGCAGCGGCCGTCAGACGAATAGCGTCCTGGCTTTCCTGCAACAAGAGAGGGTCGTTGCCCAGGAGCAAATACGCCGCGCGCAGCCCTTCATTGAGCTGTGCGCGGAGTTGTTCAGGGTACAACCGGATCATCAGTTACCCAGCGTGGTGGACACGCGTGCCGGGGAAGATGCTGGCGTCGCCGTGGTGTTTTCAGCGGCGTCCGCGTTTTCCTGGGATGACTGAGCATCAGCGACATGGATACTCGGCAGCTTGCGAATCAACTGTTCGGCCGCTTTGTCATACATCTCTTTGATGATCATATCCTGTTCATTATCCTTCGCCAGCGCGGTTTGCGGGTTATCAAAGAATGAACGGTACACTTTCGTGCTGATCGGATAAATATCATGACCCGGGATCAGAACGCTTGCACTGACGCTCATGACCATCTGGTATTCCGCCGTACGGCCATCCTGGAACACGGAGGCGGTATCTTTAGAGATACTGGTCCGGCCAAGGCGCAGTGACGGAACATCCTGGCGCGTTGTATCTTTTTCAAGCAATTCAATATTGTTAAGACGCAGTTGGTTACGTACCGCCCGGCTTAATGGTCCATTCGGATCGCTTGTATCAAGAATCATAGTTTTCATCGTGCTGGGCACCTGCGTAGTGCTACGCAGATGCCAGCCGCACCCGGCGGTGACCAGCACCGCCAGGGATAACAACAATGTTGTCAGATGTCGCACGCTTCCTCCCGCGCTTAGCCAACGACCAAATTGAGGAGTTTACCCGGAACGTAAATCACTTTACGCACGGTAACGCCATCAAGATATTTTGCGACCAAATGTTCCTGGCCAGCACGTTCACGAACCTGTTCTTCAGTGGCGTTCACCGGTACGGTGATTTTGCCACGGACTTTACCGTTCACCTGAACCACAACCAACGTAGAGTCTTCTACCATTGCTTTGTCGTCAGCGACCGGCCACGGCGCGTTATCGATATCGCCTTCGCCTTTCAGCGCTTCCCACAGCGTGAAGCAGGCATGTGGGGTGAACGGGTTGAGCATACGCACGACAGCCAGCAGCGCTTCCTGCATCAGGGCGCGATCCTGCTCGCCTTCCTGCGGCGCTTTCGCCAGTTTGTTCATCAGCTCCATAATTGCGGCAATCGCGGTGTTGAAGGTCTGACGGCGGCCGATATCATCGGTCACTTTCGCGATGGTTTTGTGGACGTCGCGACGCAGCGCTTTCTGATCTTCGCTCAGCGCATCAACGTTCAGTGCCGCAACCTCGCCTTTCGCGGTGTGTTCATAGACCAGTTTCCAGACGCGTTTCAGGAAGCGGTTTGCCCCTTCCACGCCAGATTCCTGCCATTCCAGCGTCATATCGGCCGGGGAAGCAAACATCATGAACAGACGCACGGTGTCCGCGCCGTAACGCTCAACCATTACCTGCGGGTCGATGCCGTTGTTTTTGGACTTGGACATCTTGCTCATGCCGGTGTACACCAGCTCATGGCCCGCCGCATCTTTCGCCTTAACGATGCGGCCTTTCTCGTCGCGCTCAACGATGGTATCAACCGGGGAGACCCAGTTACGCTCGCCGTTTTCGCCTACATAGTAGAACGCGTCTGCCAGCACCATACCCTGGCACAGCAGCTGTTTCGCCGGTTCGTCAGAGTTCACCATGCCCGCGTCGCGCATCAGCTTGTGGAAGAAGCGGAAGTAGAGCAGGTGCATGATCGCGTGTTCAATACCGCCGATGTAGATATCGACCGGCAGCCAGTAGTTTGCTGCTTCCGGGTCCAGCATCCCTTCGTTGTACTGCGGGCAGGTGTAGCGCGCGTAGTACCAGGAGGACTCCATAAAGGTGTCAAAGGTGTCGGTTTCACGCAGCGCAGGCTGACCGTTAACGGTGGTTTTCGCCCACTCAGGATCGGCTTTGATCGGGCTGGTGATGCCGTCCATGACGACATCTTCCGGCAGGATGACCGGCAGTTGATCTTCCGGGGTCGGCAGAACGGTGCCGTCTTCCAGAGTCACCATCGGAATCGGCGCGCCCCAGTAACGCTGACGGGAAACGCCCCAGTCGCGCAGACGGTAGTTGACTTTACGCTCGCCGACGCCTTTTGCCGCCAGTTTATCGGCAATCGCGTTGAAGGCGTCTTCAAAGCCCAGACCGTTAAATTCGCCGGAGTTAAACAGTACGCCTTTCTCGGTCAGCGCCTGCTCGGACAGATCCGGTTCAGAGCCGTCAGCCGCCAGGATAACCGGCTTGATGGTCAGGCCATATTTGGTGGCAAATTCGTAGTCGCGCTGATCGTGGCCCGGAACGGCCATGACCGCACCAGTACCGTACTCCATCAGCACGAAGTTGGCGGCCCATACCGGGATCGCTTCGCCGGTCAGCGGGTGAATGGCTTTAAAACCGGTGTCGACGCCTTTTTTCTCCATCGTCGCCATATCGGCTTCCGCCACTTTGGTGTTGCGGCATTCGTCGATAAAGGCAGCCAGTTCCGGGTTGTTGGCAGCCGCTTTCTGCGCCAGCGGGTGACCTGCGGCAACCGCCAGGTAAGTGGCGCCCATGAATGTGTCTGGACGCGTGGTGTACACCGTCAGCGTATTGTCGTAGCCGTTCACGTCAAAGGTGATCTCGACGCCTTCAGAACGGCCGATCCAGTTGCGCTGCATGGTTTTAACGGTGTCTGGCCAGTGATCCAGTTTATCCAGATCGTTCAGCAGTTCGTCAGCGTAGGCGGTGATCTTAATGAACCACTGCGGGATCTCTTTACGCTCAACTTTGGTGTCGCAGCGCCAGCAGCAGCCGTCGATAACCTGCTCGTTCGCCAGTACGGTCTGGTCGTTCGGGCACCAGTTCACCGCAGAGGTCTTTTTGTACACCAGGCCTTTTTTATACAGCTCGGTGAAGAATTTCTGCTCCCAGCGGTAGTATTCCGGGGTGCAGGTCGCCAGCTCGCGGCTCCAGTCATAGCCGAAGCCCAGCATTTTGAGCTGGTTTTTCATGTAGGCGATGTTGTCATAGGTCCACGGCGCCGGTGCCGTGTTGTTTTTCACCGCCGCGCCTTCAGCAGGCAGGCCGAAAGCATCCCAGCCGATGGGCTGTAGAACGTTTTTACCCAGCATGCGCTGGTAGCGGGCAATCACATCACCGATGGTGTAGTTACGCACATGGCCCATGTGTAGTCGACCAGAAGGATAGGGAAGCATCGACAGGCAGTAATACTTCTCTTTGCTCTCGTCTTCGGTTACTTCAAAGGTGCGCTTCTCGTCCCAGTGTTGCTGGACTTTTGATTCTATCTCTTCCGGGCGGTATTGCTCTTGCATGGCAGCCAGTGGTCCTGTTTTCATTACGGCTACAAACGTAGCGTTAGATGTGGTGTTTCAGATCCGCATAGCATAGCCCAAACGCCCGCGCCAAAACAGCCTTTCGCGCATTCTGCATTGAATTCCCGCCATGCTAATCCTTGCATGAATTTACACAGTCTGTGGGCGGTCTTGCAAAGCGCGGCGTAAATAACGTCTATTATTATAGACAGTTAACGACCCAGGAGGCGAAGCGATGAACAAGGTTGCTCAATATTACCGTGAACTGGTGACGTCATTAAGCGAACGCCTGCGTAATGGCGAGCGCGATATTGACGCGCTGGTGGAACAGGCGCGTCAGAGCGTAATGAAAGCAGGGGAGTTAACGCGAATCGAGGTGGACGAACTGACGCGCGCCGTCAGACGCGACCTGGAAGAGTTCGCCATGAGCTACGAGGAGAGCCAGGAAGAGGAGAGCGACAGCGTCTTTATGCGGGTGATTAAAGAGAGCCTCTGGCAGGAACTGGCGGACATCACCGACAAAACGCAACTGGAGTGGCGCGAAGTGTTCCAGGATCTCAATCACCACGGGGTCTACCACAGCGGCGAGGTGGTTGGCTTGGGCAACCTTGTGTGCGAGAAGTGTCATTACCATTTAGCGGTGTATACGCCGGATGTACTGCCGCTGTGCCCGAAATGCGGCCACGACCAGTTCCAGCGCAGACCGTTTGAGCCGTAATCGGCAGTGCCGGATGGCGACGCGAAGCGTCTTATCCGGCCTACAAATTGTACGCTGATGTAGGCCGGATAAGCGTTAGCGCCATCCGGCTGGTTATGATGCGTAGAACGCCAGCCTCTCCGCCAGTAAATCCACAAAGCCCTGCCGGTCGATATCGACCATCACCGTCGCATTCGGTTTGTTGCCCGTCAGGAAGTAATAATCCACGACCGTCATTCCCTGGGTGTATTTCCCCTGAGTCTCCACGCCGACCCAACGTTCAATGGTGGTGAAAAGCTCGGGTTTTAGCAGCCAGGCGATGGTGCAAGGGTCATGCAACGGCGCGCCGGTAAAGCCCCACTTTTCGTCTTTGTGATATTCGAGGAAGAAATCCAGCAGCTCCGCCACGATCGTGGAAACAGGATTGCCCGTCGCCCGGAAACGCTCGGTATCTTCAGCGTGAATCTGCGCTTTGTGCGTTACGTCCAGCCCGGCCATCACCACGGGAATCCCTGACTGGAAAACAATCTCTGCCGCTTCGGGGTCGACGTAAATATTGAATTCTGCCGCTGGCGTCCAGTTACCTAATCCCATCGCGCCGCCCATGATCACAATATGGGCGATTTTACGGTGCAATTCTGGATGGCTGTTCAGCAGCAAGGCGACGTTGGTTTGCGGCCCGGTGGCGACGATGGTTACCGGTTCCGGGCTTTCGCGCAGGGTTTTCGCCATCAGCTCAACGGCGGTGCAGGTCTGCGGCGCAAATGACGGCTCCGGTAGCGCCGGGCCGTCCAGTCCGCTTTCGCCGTGTACGTTATCGGCGATGATCAGATCTCGCATCAGCGGTTTTATCGCGCCACCCGCGACAGGAATATCGTTACGCCCCAGTAGCGTCAGCATACGCAATACGTTACGCAGCGTTTTGTCAGGCGTCTGGTTACCGGCGGAAGAGGTGATCGCTTTCACATCCAGTTCAGGCGATGCGAGGGCGAGAACAATTGCGATGGCGTCGTCATGACCTGGATCGCAATCAAAAAGGACTGGAAGTGCCATTGTTGCTCCTTGTAAGTGGTACTTTGTGACAAGGGTAACGCCGGGATGAGTGCGATTCGAGATATGAAGAGATAAAGCGTGATATGGCGCGCACTCTGTCGTGCGCGCCGGGAGGATTAATGCAGGATTTTCGCCAGGAAGTCTTTGGCGCGGTCCGATTTCGGGTTGGCGAAGAACTCCTCTTTCGGTGAGTCTTCGACAATTTTTCCCTCGTCCATAAAGATCACCCGATTGGCCACCTTACGGGCAAAGCCCATTTCGTGAGTGACGACCATCATGGTCATCCCTTCGTTTGCCAGCTCGACCATAACGTCCAGCACTTCGTTGATCATTTCAGGATCGAGTGCGGATGTCGGTTCATCAAACAGCATAGCGATAGGGTCCATGCACAGCGCGCGCGCGATTGCCACACGCTGTTGCTGCCCGCCGGAAAGCTGCGCCGGGAACTTATTGGCATGGGCCGAAAGTCCTACGCGCTCAAGTAACTTCTGCGCTTTTTCACGGGCGGGCGCTTTGCCGCGTTTGAGCACTTTCACCTGCGCCAGCGTCAGGTTTTCAATGATCGACAGATGCGGGAACAGTTCAAAATGCTGGAACACCATTCCGACCCGTGAGCGGAGCTTCGCCAGATCCGTTTTTTTGTCATTCACTTTGGTGCCGTCAACGGTGATTTCACCCTGTTGCACCGGTTCCAGTCCGTTCACCGTTTTGATCAGGGTCGATTTACCGGAACCCGACGGGCCGCAGACCACCACCACTTCACCTTTTTTCACTTCCGTGGAGCAGTCGGTCAGCACCTGAAAGTGACCATACCATTTAGAAACATTTTTCAGGGTAATCATTAAACTGTCCTTTTCTTCAAATAGCTGACCAACAACGACGCGCTCAGGCTGATAACAAAGTAGACGGCACCGGCAAACAGGATCATTTCGACCTGCGTACCATCACGCTCGCCAATGGTGGTGGCGGTGCGGAAGAAATCCGCGAGGCTTAACACGTAAACCAGGGAGGTATCCTGGAACAGTACGATACCCTGGGTAAGCAGCAGCGGCACCATCGCACGGAACGCCTGCGGCAGGATGATGAGCTTCATCGACTGCCAGTGGGTCATCCCCAGCGCCAGCGCAGCGCTGGACTGCCCGCGTGAAATGCTCTGAATACCCGCACGGATAATCTCCGAGTAATACGCCGCTTCAAACATGGAAAACGCGACCATCGCTGAAATCAGGCGAATATCCGTTTTGGGCGAAATACCCAGTACGTCCTGCAACAGCCCCGGCACAATCAGGTAGAACCATAGCAGCACCATCACCAGCGGGATGGAGCGGAAAACGTTGACGTAAGCTTTCGCAAACCAGGCGACAGGGGCGAAACTTGAGAGACGCATTACCGCCAGAATAGTGCCCCAGAGAATCCCGATCACCACGGCGGTGACGGTAATTTTCAGGGTGATCACCAGCCCGGCCAGCAAATACGGCATGGAAGGAACGATCGAACTCCAGTCAAACTCGTACATTATTTGCCTCCCATATTGCCAGGCAGGCGGACTTTACGTTCCACCAGATTCATCACCAGCATAATGACGGCATTAATCAGCACGTAGGCCAGCGTAATCGCGGTGAACGACTCCCAGGCGTGGGCGGAGTAATCCAGCAGCTTGCCCGCCTGCGCCGCCATATCCACCAGACCAATGGTCGATGCGATGGCGGAGTTTTTCACCAGGTTCATCATTTCCGAGGTCATCGGCGGGACAATCACCCGATAGGCGTTCGGTAGCAGAACATAGCGATAAGCCTGAGGCAGCGTCAGCCCCATCGCCAGCGCAGCGTTTTTCTGCCCGCGAGGCAGCGACTGAATCGCGGCGCGTACCTGCTCGCAGACGCGCGCAGCGGTAAACAGCCCCAGACAGATCATTGATGAGAGGAAAAATTGAATGTTCGGGTCCAGTTCCGCCTTGAACCACATGCCGATATTTTCCGGCAACAGCTCAGGCACAACCAGATACCAGGTAAAGAACTGAACAATCAGCGGGACGTTACGAAACAGTTCCACGTAAAGCGTCCCTATTCCCGAGAGGAAGCGGTTAGGTACAGTACGTAAAATGCCGAATAACGAGCCGACGAGGAAAGCAATAATCCAGGCGGTGATGGATAACGCGACGGTGACCTGGAAGCCGCTCCAGAGCCAGCCGAGATACGTGGTGTTGCCGAACGGGGCTTGTTGTAAAAAAATCCCCCAGTTCCAGTCTATTGACATAAATCTACTCCAGAAAAAAAAGGGTAGCAGCGCTACCCTCGAAGATTGTTATCCAGCGTTTTGCGGTTTTCAGGCCTGATGGGGAACGACCATCAGGCTTATAGTCTGTCCGTGCTGAATGACAATCGAGAGGGCAAGGAGATCCCGCCCCATTTATTTTAGTTAGTTAAGTGCTTTGTCATTCGGTTCTTTGAACAGCGCCTTCATCTCGTCGGACAGTTCGAAATTCATGTTCAGGTTTTTCGGCGGGATTGGGTTTTTAAACCACTTATCAAACCATTTTTCCGCTTCGCCTGAGGTCTGCACCTGGGCAATCGTGTCATCTACCAGCGTTTTAAACTCAGGATCGTTTTTACGCAGCATACAGCCGTAGGCTTCCTGAGATTGCGGCTTACCGACGATCTCCCAGTTGTCTGGTTTTTTGGCTTTCGCACGTTCACCCGCCAGCAGGGCATCATCCATCATAAAGGCGACGGCACGACCGCTTTCCAGCGTACGGAAGGAGTCGCCGTGGTCTTTCGCGCTGATAATGCGCATATTCATTTTTTGTTCTTCATTCAGCTTGTGCAGCAGAATTTCAGAGGTGGTACCGGAGGTGACCACGACCGCTTTTCCTTTCAAGTCCGGGAAGTCTTTAATATCGCCGTCTTTTTTCGCCAGCAGACGCGTACCGACGATGAAAATGGTGTCAGAGAACGCAGCTTGTTTCTGGCGTTCGACGTTGTTGGTGGTGGAGCCACATTCAAAGTCGAAGGTTCCGTTCTGCAACAGCGGAATACGGTTCTGGGAGGTAATTGGGATCAACTTCACCTGCAGGTCAGGTTTGTTAAGCTTTTTCTTCACGGCTTCAACGATGGCGTTGGAGTAGTCCTGTGAATAACCGACCACTTTTTGCTGGTTGTCGTAGTAAGAGAACGGCACGGAGGACTCGCGGTGGCCGACGACGATAATGCCATTCTTCGCGATTTTATCCAGCGTACTGCCCGCCGCCGGCGCGGCGTCTTCCGCGTGTGCCAGACCGGCAGACATTCCCATGACCAGCATTGCTGTGGCTAGCTTACGTAATTGCATATCCAACTCCTTTATCGTCTGCGCCATCGACGCATTGATACCCATTGTGAGTGTTTGTGTTGTTATCGTCTGCAACTTGAGCGTGCAGTGTTATGCGTGTTTGTTAACATTTAGTTTGGCTGAATGTAAAGATTTTGCTGCTTTATTGTTTGTTTTTGCGAAGTGCGCCGCACCGTTTAGAGGCAAAAATCTTTCATTGCACTGTTTGGGTGCTACCGATGATCGATATTGGTGCGACCAGGTTGCACATATAGCCAAAACAAGGTTTACCTTGTTTAACAAAGCAATAGGCGTGCCAGAATGGAGGGATATAGCCAGGCCGGGTAAGACGCATCGCGTCTTACCCGGTAATAAGGGAGATTATTTACGACGCTGACGCAGGCTCATCACCACGGCGCCAAAGCCCATCAGCGCGGTGAGCAACCATAACGGCCAGTTGCCGGTACGGGCATAAGGCGTTAAACCACGGGTTGGCGTAACGTGGGTGGTCAACACGTCGCGGGTAAACTGCGGGATCATCGCCTGAATTTCACCTTGCGGGCCAATGACTGCCGTAATGCCGTTGTTGGTGCTGCGCAACAGCGGGCGCGCCAGCTCCAGAGAACGCATTCTCGCCATCTGGAAGTGCTGCCACGGGCCGATAGATTTTCCGAACCAGGCGTCGTTAGAGATGGTCAGCAGATAGTCAGTGTCCGGGCGGAAATTGTCCCGAACCTGTTCACCCAGAATGATTTCGTAGCAAATCGCCGCCGTCAGTTTAAAGCCATGCGCATGCAGCTGTGGCTGTATGTACGGCCCACGGCTGAATGAGGACATCGGCAGGTCAAAGAACGGCGCTAACGGGCGCAGAATCGACTCCAGCGGCACGAACTCGCCAAACGGCACCAGGTGGTTTTTGTTGTAGCGATTGCTGGAATCGTAGCTGTACGGGCTGTCTTTACCCAGCGTGATAATCGTGTTGTAGGTGTCGTAGCGGTTCTGCTTGTTCAGACGCGCATCGACGATGCCGGTAATCAACGTGCTGTTTTTGGATTTCAGCAGATCGTCCATCATGCCGAGAAAACGCTGCTGATTAATCTCCAGATCGGGAATGGCGGACTCTGGCCAGATAATCAGTTGCGATTTACCCATTTCCGGCTGGGTGGCGTCGAGATAGATTTTCAGCGTATTGATAAGCTGACTCTCATCCCACTTCAGTGATTGGGGAATGTCGCCCTGAACCAGCGAGACCTGCGTTGTTTTTTCCGGCTCCAGCGTATACCACTGGATGTAACGCAGCGGGAAGGGCAGGGCAAATAACACCAGCGCGGCGACCAGAGGACGCCAGTTGCGGGTAACTGCCGCCAGCACCAGCAGGCCGCTGACCATCATCAGCAGGAAGTTGATGGCCTCAACGCCCATCACCGGCGCCAGCCCCTTCAGCGGGCCGTCAATCTGGCTATAGCCGAACTGTAGCCACGGGAAGCCAGTCAGTACCCAGCCACGCAGAAACTCGGTGATTTGCCAGACTACGGGGGCGGCGATCGCCACGCGTAGCCAGGTGGTTTTCGGCCACAGACGCGACAGAATACCGGCAAACAGGCCCGTGTAGAGGGAAAGGTATGCGGCAAGCAGCACCACAAGAAAGACGTTTATCGGGCCGGGCATACCGCCGAACTGCGCGATACTGACGTAGACCCAGTTGATGCCGGAGCCAAAGAGTCCCAGCCCCCAGAAGTAGCCGATAGCAGCCGACTGGAGCGGGCGACGGTGTAAGGTTAACGCCTGTAGGCCCATAAGCGAGATAAGCGCGGCGGGCCAGACGTCATACGGAGAAAAAGCCAGCGTTCCGCAGGCGCCGAATAATAACGCCAGCAGCAGGCGAATGCGCTGGCGTTCAATCAGTGAGGCAAATGCCATTTAGTCTTTAGTCCACTTTTGGTTTTATTCGTCCAGTTTAGGCTGGGGCGAGTCATCCGGTATTCTGACATGAACCTGAATAATACGACGGCTGTCGGCCATAGCGACTTTGAACTGGTAACCATCAATGTCAATGGTCTCACCGCGCGCAGGCAGATGACCGAACGCCTGCATCACCAGACCGCCAATGGTATCGACCTCTTCATCGCTGAAGCTGGTGCCGAAGGCTTCGTTGAAGTCTTCAATCGGTGCGAGAGCGCGAATGGTCCAGGTGTGGCGACTGAGCTGACGGAAGTCGATATCATCTTCTTCATCATACTCGTCTTCAATTTCACCCACGATCAGTTCGAGAATGTCTTCAATGGTCACCAGACCCGACACCCCGCCAAACTCGTCGATAACGATCGCCATATGGTAACGCTGGGAGCGGAACTCTTTGAGCATGCGGTCAACGCGCTTACTCTCCGGGACAACAACGGCCTGGCGTAACACTTTTTCCATGCTGAAGGCTTCGGCATCGCTGCGCATAAACGGCAGCAGATCCTTCGCCATCAGAATCCCTTCAATGTGATCTTTGTCTTCGCTGATGACCGGGAAACGCGAGTGTGCTGACTCAATGATGACATCAAGGCACTCATCCAGCGTCTGGTTGCGTTTCAGGGTAATCATCTGGGAGCGGGGGATCATGATGTCGCGAACGCGCTGGTCCGCAATGTCCATCACCCCTTCGAGCATATCGCGCGTATCTTCATCGATAAGGTCGTTCTGCCCGGAATCACGGATCAGCGCCAGCAGTTCGTCACGGTTTTTGGGTTCACCGTGGAAAAGTTGGCTCAGTAACAGGGAAAAAAATCCCTTTTTGCTGTTTAACGTGTCACTACTGTGTGAATTGTCGTCGCTCATGGCGTCGTATGGGTTCTCATGTTGGTTAATAGGTCGCTCGTCATGCATATACTTAACGGCTGACGGCATGTTTGTTCATCGTACTTAGTCTTTCTCGGAAATGTACGGATCCTCATAGCCCAGAGCAAGCATAATCTCTGTTTCGAGGGCCTCCATCTCTTCCGCTTCATTATCTTCGATATGGTCGTAGCCCAGCAAATGCAGGCTGCCGTGCACGACCATATGCGCCCAGTGGGCCTCCAGCGGCTTATCTTGTTCTTTCGCTTCTTGCTCCACTACCTGGCGGCAGATGATCAGATCGCCCAGCAGCGGCATCTCCATACCTGGCGGCGCTTCAAACGGGAAAGAGAGCACGTTGGTTGGCTTATCTTTCCCGCGGTAGGTCAGGTTAAGATCGTGGCTTTCGGCTTCATCCACCAGGCGAATCGTCACTTCTGATTCTTCCTGAAACTGTGGGATCACCGCATTCAGCCACGTCTGAAACTGGCTCTCTTCCGGCAGGCCGGAATGGTCTTCACATGCCAGTTGTAAATCGAGGATCACCTGACTCATTTTTGTTCCTGCTCCTGCGCTTCACGCTTGCGTTCTGCCGCCAGCGCTGCCTTGCGTTTTTGCTCCGCTTCTTCCCAGGCTTCATAGGCGTTAACGATACGGGCAACCACCGGATGGCGCACCACGTCTTCGCTGTGGAAAAAGTTAAAGCTGATCTCTTCGACTTCCGCCAGCACTTCTATCGCATGGCGCAGGCCAGACTTCGTGTTGCGCGGCAGGTCAATCTGCGTGACGTCGCCGGTAATAACCGCTTTCGAATTAAAGCCGATACGCGTCAGGAACATCTTCATCTGTTCGATGGTGGTGTTCTGGCTCTCATCGAGAATAATAAAGGCGTCGTTCAGCGTACGACCGCGCATATAGGCCAGCGGCGCGACTTCAATGACGTTGCGCTCAATCAGCTTTTCTACTTTCTCGAAGCCGAGCATCTCAAACAGCGCGTCGTACAGCGGGCGAAGATACGGGTCGACCTTCTGGCTCAAGTCGCCTGGCAGAAAGCCCAGTTTTTCCCCAGCTTCCACCGCCGGACGGGTCAGCAGAATACGACGAATTTCCTGACGCTCAAGAGCGTCTACGGCGGCGGCAACGGCGAGGTAGGTTTTCCCCGTACCGGCAGGGCCAACGCCGAAAGTAATGTCGTGATCGAGAATGTTGGCGATGTACTGCGCCTGATTCGGCGTGCGCGGCTTAATCACGCCACGCTTGGTTTTAATATTTATCGCCTTGCCATAGTCAGGAACGCTCTCCGCGCTTTGTTCCAGCACGCGCGCTTCTTTAATCGCAAGGTGGATTTGTTCCGGCTCGATGTCCTGAATCTGACCGCGCATCGGGGCGGTATCGACGTACAGGCTGCGCAGGATATCTACCGCGGCGGTGACGCAAATCGGGCGACCGGTCAGCTTAAAGTGATTGTCACGACGGTTGATCTCGATGCCGAGACGGCGTTCCAGTTGTTTGATGTTGTCGTCAAACGGGCCGCAAAGGCTCAACAGACGGGCGTTGTCTGCGGGCTCAAGGGTAATTTCGCGAGTGTCTATGTTCAAACTGTTCCTCTTATGCCTGAGTCGCCGGAAAATGAAAATTCACCGGCAGATAAGGAAATTATTCACGCCACAGGATAAAGGCGCAAGCATTGCAATGAAGATGGGGGCGTAGGGGGGAATTACAAGGCCTGTCTGTTATTTGCCGGATGGCGGCACAAGTGCCTTATCCGGCCTACGAACCATATTGTGCCGTAGGCCCGATAAGTGCAGCGCCATCGGGCATTTTTTCGCTTTTCAGCAGGATTAAGGCTGGTAAAAACCGACGCCAATCTCGTTTTCTTTACGGGTACGGGCAATGACTGACTCCGGCGTTTCAGCCACGCGCAGTCCCATCTCATCTTCGGTGCGTACAACCTTGCCGCGCAGAGAGTTGGTGTAGACATCGGTGATTTCCACATCCACAAACTTACCGATCATCTCCGGGGTGCCTTCAAAGTTCACCACGCGGTTATTTTCGGTACGGCCTGACAGTTCCATAATACTCTTACGCGAGGTGCCTTCCACCAGAATACGCTGGACGGTGCCGAGCATCCGACGGCTCCAGGCCATCGCCTGCTGGTTAATACGCTCTTGTAGAATATACAGACGCTGCTTTTTCTCTTCTTCCGGCACATCGTCAACCATATCGGCCGCCGGTGTTCCCGGACGCGCCGAGAAGATAAAGCTGTAGCTCATGTCGAAATTGACGTCGGCAATCAGCTTCATGGTCTGTTCGAAGTCCTGAGTCGTTTCGCCCGGGAAACCAATGATGAAGTCCGAGCTGATTTGAATATCCGGGCGCGCCGCGCGCAGTTTACGGATGATCGCTTTGTACTCCAGCGCCGTGTGGGTACGTCCCATCAGGTTCAGTACGCGATCCGCGCCGCTCTGTACCGGCAGGTGCAGGAAGCTCACCAGTTCCGGCGTATCACGGTAAACTTCGATGATGTCGTCGGTGAACTCGATCGGGTGGCTGGTAGTGAAGCGGATGCGATCGATCCCGTCAATGGCGGCAACCAGACGCAGCAGGTCGGCAAAGGAGCCGGTGGTGCCGTCGTAGTTTTCACCGCGCCAGGCGTTAACGTTCTGACCGAGCAGGTTGACTTCACGCACGCCCTGAGCGGCAAGCTGGGCGATCTCAAACAGGATGTCGTCAGACGGACGGCTGACCTCTTCACCACGGGTATACGGCACCACACAGTACGTGCAGTATTTATTACACCCTTCCATGATGGAGACAAACGCGGTCGGGCCTTCCGCACGCGGTTCCGGCAGGCGGTCGAACTTCTCGATTTCCGGGAAGCTGATGTCCACCACCGGGCTGCGGTCGCCACGAACGGAGTTGATCATTTCCGGTAAGCGGTGCAGCGTTTGCGGGCCAAAAATAATATCGACATAGTGCGCACGCTGACGGATATGGTCGCCTTCCTGGGAGGCCACGCAACCGCCGACGCCGATAATCAGATCCGGGTTCTTCTCTTTTAAGAGTTTCCAGCGGCCTAATTGATGGAAGACTTTTTCCTGAGCTTTCTCGCGGATTGAGCAGGTATTCAGCAGCAGCACATCCGCTTCTTCCGCGACCTCGGTCAGTTGATACCCGTGGGTAGCATCCAGCAGATCGGCCATCTTCGATGAATCGTACTCGTTCATCTGACAGCCCCAGGTTTTAATATGGAGTTTTTTGGTCATCGACTTGCTCTTGCGAAATAGTGGCTGAATTGCAGGGCGCATAGTGTAATGCTTTGGCGCGGTTGTGACCAGTATGACGCTTATCAGCCCTTAGAGGTAAAAAATCCTGTAAACTTGTCTTATCAACGTAACAGGATGAGTGACCATGACAAATCAACCAACGGAAATTGCCATTGTTGGCGGGGGGATGGTCGGTGGCGCGCTGGCGCTGGGACTGGCGCAGCATGGATTTACCGTCACGGTGATTGAACATGCTGAGCCTGCGCCGTTTGTGGCCGACAGCCAGCCTGATGTGCGTATTTCAGCGATCAGCGCGGCGTCGGTGTCGCTGCTTAAAGGCCTGGGCGTCTGGGATGCGGTGCAGGGGATGCGCAGCCATCCGTACCGTCGTCTGGAGACCTGGGAGTGGGAAAACGCCCATGTGGTGTTTGACGCCGCCGAGCTTAAGTTACCGCTGCTTGGCTATATGGTTGAGAATATCGTGCTGCAACAGGCGCTGTGGCAGGCGCTGGACGTGCACCCGAAAGTGACGCTGCGCGCGCCTGCTTCACTGATTGCGTTGCATCGCCACAATGATCGACATGAGCTGGAGCTGGCGGATGGCGAGCGTCTTACCGCAAAACTGGTGATCGGCGCTGACGGTGCGAACTCGCAGGTACGACAGCTGGCGGGGATTGGTATTCATGCCTGGCAGTATGCTCAGTCCTGCATGCTGATTACCGTACAGTGTGAGAGCGATCCCGGTGACAGCACCTGGCAGCAATTTACGCCAGACGGCCCACGGGCCTTTTTACCGTTGTTCGACAACTGGGCATCGCTGGTGTGGTATGACTCACCAGCGCGTATTCGCCAGTTGCAGAACCTGAGTATGCCGCAGTTGCAGGCGGAAATTATGCAACATTTTCCGTCGCGTCTGGGGGCGGTCACACCGGTTGCGGCAGGCGCTTTTCCGCTGACGCGCCGCCATGCGTTGCAATACGTACAGCCTGGTCTGGCGCTGGTGGGGGATGCGGCGCATACCATTCATCCATTAGCCGGGCAGGGGGTAAACCTGGGGTATCGTGATGTGGATGCGCTGCTGGATGTGTTGATCAGCGCCCGCAGTCATGGCGAGGTCTGGGCCAGTCACCAGGTGCTGAAACGCTATCAGACGCGCCGCATGGCGGATAACTTCATTATGCAAAGCGGGATGGATCTGTTCTATGCCGGTTTCAGCAATAATCTTCAGCCGCTGCGCATTATGCGTAATATTGGGTTGATGGCGGCAGAGCGCGCAGGCGTGTTGAAACGTCAGGCCCTGAAATATGCGTTAGGGTTGTAGGATGTTCTGTGCCTGATAGCGTTGCGCTTATCAGGCTTACACCGCCCCCCGGCGCGCCGAGCAGAAAAGCAAAAAGCTCGCCGAAGCGAGCTTTTTTAATGTGGCTGGGGTACGAGGATTCGAACCTCGGAATGCCGGAATCAGAATCCGGTGCCTTACCGCTTGGCGATACCCCAATGGTTGGGTTTTTGCGTTCGTCATCCGAACGTCTTTCAAATTTGGCTGGGGTACGAGGATTCGAACCTCGGAATGCCGGAATCAGAATCCGGTGCCTTACCGCTTGGCGATACCCCAAGAATTTGGTGGCTACGACGGGATTCGAACCTGTGACCCCATCATTATGAGTGATGTGCTCTAACCAACTGAGCTACGTAGCCAGATTGTTTTCTTCGATGGCTGGGGTACCTGGATTCGAACCAGGGAATGCCGGTATCAAAAACCGGTGCCTTACCGCTTGGCGATACCCCAATGACCGTCGCGGCAATCCGCAAACTCGAAGAAATATGGCTGGGGTACCTGGATTCGAACCAGGGAATGCCGGTATCAAAAACCGGTGCCTTACCGCTTGGCGATACCCCATCCGTGCAACGCGTACTGGTGAATGGTGCGGGAGGCGAGACTTGAACTCGCACACCTTGCGGCGCCAGAACCTAAATCTGGTGCGTCTACCAATTTCGCCACTCCCGCAAAAAAGATGGTGGCTACGACGGGATTCGAACCTGTGACCCCATCATTATGAGTGATGTGCTCTAACCAACTGAGCTACGTAGCCATCTTTTTTCGCGTTACCTTATCGGCGTTGCGGGGCGCATTATGCGTATTGAGCCTTGAAGCGTCAACCTCTTTTTCATTGAAAATGGCCGGAATGTGACTGTTTGGTTAGGTTGCGAACAGCGTGACGCAATATTCGGCAATTATTGGTTATTAATCGTTTTTTGCGGTGAAAAAACGGCGTAAAAAAAGAGTCCCGCAGGACTCTTTTTATCACGATAACTTATTTATAAGCGGACTGGTGTACGCCGACGGCGCGGCCTGATGGATCGTCCATCGTTTTGAACGCCTCATCCCATTCGATGGCCTTCGCAGAAGAACAGGCGACGGACGGGCCGCCTGGTACACATTCTGCCGCGCTGGGTACCGGGAACAACTCTTCGAAGATTTCACGGTACAGGTACGCTTCTTTAGAAGATGGCGTGTTGTACGGGAAACGGAAGCGGGCGGTTTCCAGTTGCTGGTCGGAAATTTGCTCCGCCGCAACCTCTTTCAGCGTGTCGATCCAGCTGTAGCCGACGCCGTCAGAGAACTGCTCTTTTTGACGCCATGCCACGCTTGCGGGCAGGTAGGATTCAAAACATTCACGCAGGATATGTTTCTCCATTTTGCCGTTGCCGCACATTTTGTCTTCCGGGTTGATGCGCATCGCCACATCGAGGAATTTCTTATCCAGGAACGGGACGCGGGCTTCGACGCCCCAGGCAGACATCGCTTTGTTGGCGCGAGCACAGTCAAACATATGCAGCGCCTGTAGTTTACGTACGGTCTCTTCGTGCAGTTCTTTGGCGTTTGGCGCTTTATGGAAGTAGAGATAGCCGCCGAACACTTCATCGGAACCTTCGCCGGACAACACCATTTTGATTCCCATCGCTTTGATTTTACGCGACATTAAATACATCGGTGTCGAGGCGCGGATGGTGGTGACATCGTAAGTTTCGATGTGGTAAATCACGTCGCGAATCGCATCCAGACCTTCCTGCACGGTGAAGTGAATTTCGTGATGCACGGTGCCGAGATGGTTTGCCACTTCCTGCGCGGCTTTCAGGTCCGGGGAGCCTTCCAGACCGACAGCAAAGGAGTGCAACTGAGGCCACCAGGCTTCCGAACGTTCCTGATCTTCCACGCGGCGTGCGGCGAATTTCTTGGTGATGGCGGAAATGATGGAGGAGTCCAGGCCGCCCGAGAGCAATACGCCGTATGGCACGTCTGACATCAGGTGGCTTTTGACGGACTCTTCCAGCGCCTGGCGCAGCACGTTTTTGTCCGTTTCGTTGTCTTTTACTGCGTCGAACTCGAACCAGTCGCGCTGGTAGTACTGGCGAATCTCACCGTCTTTGCTCCACAGGTAGCTGCCTGCCGGGAACTCTTTAATCGTGCGGCAGACCGGCACCAGCGCCTTCATTTCAGAGGCGACATAAAAGTTGCCGTGTTCGTCATGACCCATATAAAGCGGGATGATCCCGATGTGGTCGCGACCAATCAGCCAGGCATCCTGTTCGCTGTCGTACAGCGCAAAGGCGAACATACCCTGTAAGTCGTCGAGAAATTCCACCCCTTTTTCCTGGTACAGCGCGAGGATCACTTCACAGTCAGACCCGGTCTGGAACTGATAGCGATCGCCATATTCCGCGCGTAATGCCTGGTGGTTATAAATTTCACCGTTAACGGCCAGCACATGTGTTTTCTTTTCGTTGTACAGCGGCTGCGCACCGGCGTTGACGTCGACAATAGACAGACGCTCGTGTGCCAGAATCGCGTTATCGCAGGCGTAAATACCGGACCAGTCTGGGCCGCGATGGCGCATCAAACGTGACAGCTCAAGGGCTTTTTTACGCAGCTCAACCGCGTCTGTTTTGATATCGAATACGCCAAAAATAGAACACATAACCTTCTCCATTAACCCGTTGCGTGGTGCTTTTTTGTGTTTGCTTGTTTATGAAAATGCCGCAAAGCCGCAGGGTTCGCAAGAGATTTGGCGTGATGAAAGCAAAAAATGCAATGGCAGTTGTTGAATGATGAAAAAAGATTACGTAATGAGCGTGTTTATTGATGAATCGATAATTTTATGGCGATTTTATTAAACGATGTTTTTTATCAGGCCTACGATTCGAACAGAACAATATTGTAGGCCTGATAAGCGCAGCGCCATCAGGCTGGGGGGCGTTTAGATAACGTCGATTTCGGCGACGGAAGGATAAATCCAGCTTGGTCTGAACGGCATGTCGTCGATATCGTTGAGCGTTGAGACGCCAGAGAGCACCAGAATGGTTTCCAGACCGGCCTGGAATCCTGCCAGAATATCGGTGCGCAGATTGTCGCCGACGATAACGGTCTCTTCCGAGTGCGCCTGCATTTTGTTTAACGCGGCGCGGATAATCCACGGGCTGGGTTTACCGACGTAAAAAGGTTTACGGCCAGAGATTTTTTCAATACCTGCGCAGAGCGCGCCGCAGGCCGGATAGAAACCACGACCGTGGGTATCGGGGTTGGTGGCGATGAAACGGGCGCCGTTGGCGACGAAGAAGGCCGCTTTATGCATCATGTCCCAGTTATAGGAACGGGTCTCACCGACAATCACAAAATCGGGATTGACGTCGGTAATGGTAAAACCTGCTTTATACAATTCGTGAATTAGTGCGCCTTCACCGACCACATAGGCTTTCTTGCCTTCCTGACGACGCAGGAAATCGGCGGTGGCCATCGCGGAAGTATAAAAAACGCTGTCCGGTACGTTAACCCCTGCGGTAGCAAAGCGGTTCGCCAGATCCTGGCCGGTCTGCGAAGGGTAATTGGTCAGCAGCACCAGCGGCAGACCTTTTTCCATTACATCCGTCAGAAATTCTGCCGCACCGGGTACGGCAACATTGTCGTGCATCAGCACGCCGTCAATATCACAAATTACATTCTTGATGGTCATGAACTACCCAAAGGATTTAGTCATAATGCGCCACTATAAAAGCTCATTAATTTTCCAGCAAATGTTGCAACAAAATGCCGTTGAGCATGGCGCGTTTCACCAGCGCAAATGCGCCGATGGCGGAGCGGTGATCCAGCGTGGAACGGACAACCGGCAAATTTTTGCGAAACGCTTTCAGCGCCTGTGTGTTGATGCAGCTTTCAATCGCCGGCAGCAGCACTTTATCCGCTTCGGTAATTTCACCGGCAATCACGATTTTTTGCGGATTAAACAGGTTGATAGCGATAGCGATGGTTTTGCCCAGATGACGACCAACGTGTTCAATCACCTCTGCCGCTAAGCTGTCACCTTTATTAGCTGCCTTGCAGATGGTTTTAATCGTGCAGTCGTCCAGCGTAACGCGACTTTGGTAGCCCTGCTTGAGTAAGTGCTGTACGCGTTGTTCAATGGCCGCGTTGGCGGCGATGGTTTCCAGACAGCCAAAATTGCCGCAGTGACAGCGCTCGCCCAGCGGCTCGACCTGAATATGACCGATCTCCCCGACGTTGCCGTTGCGACCAATAAAAATGCGGCCATTTGAGATAATCCCGGCGCCAGTCCCCCGGTGTACGCGCACCAGAATGGAATCTTCGCAATCCTGGCTTGCACCGAAATAGTGCTCGGCCAGCGCCAGACTGCGGATATCGTGACCGACAAAACAGGTTACGTGAAAACGTTTTTCCAGCGCTTCAACTAATCCCCAGTTTTCAACCTGAATATGCGGCATATAGCGGATCACGCCGCTTTCGGGATCGACAAGACCCGGCAGGATCACGGAAATCGCGATTAACTCGCGAAGTTTACGCTGATTACTGTCGACGAATGTGGTGATGGCATTGAGCAGGGCATGTTCCAGCGTCTCCTGAGTGCGCTCTGGCAATGGATAGTGCTCTTCAGCCAGCACTTTACTGCTCAGGTCAAACAGGGTAATGGTTGCGTCATGACGACCCAACCGCACGCCAATCGCATGGAAATTACGGGTTTCGGTAACGATGGAGATGGCGCGGCGGCCCCCGGTGGAGGCCTGCTGATCAACTTCTTTGATCAGCCCGCGTTCAATGAGTTGACGCGTAATTTTGGTTACGCTGGCGGGAGCAAGCTGGCTTTGCTCGGCAATCTGAATACGCGAGATTGGCCCGTGCTGGTCAATCAGGCGGTAAACGGCCGCGCTGTTAAGCTGTTTTACGAGATCAACATTACCTATTTGAGCTTGTCCGCCTGGTGTCATACTTTCTCTTACTCAGTAACGACCTCGTTACCATTAACGATGGTCTTGATGATTTTAAAGTCGTGGGTGAAGGCGGTCAGGTTCGCAACTTTACCCGGCGCGAGGCTGCCGAGCTGCTTATCGACGCCAATCGCGCGCGCAGGGTAGAGCGTCGCCATACGCAGCACTTCATCCAGCGCAATACCGCAATGTTCAACCAGATTACGCACGCCTTCGATCATGGTTAATGATGATCCGCTCAGCGTACCGTTCTCATCCACACACAGTCCATTACGGTAGTATATTGTTTTACCAGCAAAAATGAACTGTTCAATGTTTGCACCCGCCGGGGCGGTTGCATCGGTCACCAGGCAAAGTTTGTCACCTTTCAGACGTTTAGCGTTACGAATGTTGACGTAATCAACATGCAGACCATCCGCGATGATGCCGCAATAAATATCGGCATCGTCAAGAATGGCGCCCGCCAGACCCGGTTCACGGCCCGTAATATACGGCATCGCGTTGAACAGGTGGGTGGCAAAGGTGATCCCTGCGCGGAAACCGGCTTTCGCCTCTTTTAACGTCGCATTGGAGTGACCGGCTGAAACCACAATGCCCGCCGCCGTCAGTTTGGCGATCACTTCCGCCGGCACCATTTCCGGCGCCAGCGTGACTTTGGTGATCACATCGGCATTATCGCACAGGAAGTCCACCAGCGCAGCGTCAGGTTGGCGGACAAAACTCGGATTATGGGTGCCTTTTTTGACCAGGTTCAACCACGGACCTTCAAGATGAAGACCTAATGCCTGATTCGGGTATTTCGCCAGGTATTCACGCATGACGCGAATGCCCTGTTTCATCAGATCGTCGCTGGTGGTAATCAGCGTCGGCAGGTAGCTGGTGCAGCCTGATTTCTCATTGGCTTTCTGCATGATTTCCAGCGTTTCGACAGTCACCGCGTCAGCGGTATCGTTGAACTGGACGCCGCCGCAGCCGTTTAATTGCACATCAATAAAACCGGGGGAGAGAATGGCCCCATTCAACGCGCGTTGTTCTATCTCTGGCGGCAGTTCCGCCACTGGACAGATGCGATCAATCAGGCCATTGGCGACAACAATCGCATGGTCATCAAGAATTTCGTGACCGGTAAAAATCCGGCCCTGGGTTAAAGCATACATTCCGACCCCCGATTTCAAAAAATGCCGCCCTGCGTCTGCGTACAGGGCGGAGATAACATTACAGACCTTTAATATTTTCGGCTTCTAACTCGTTGAAATATTTCAGTGTCTTAACTTTCAGTTCCATAGTGGAAGGTTCGTCGCACACCACGACTGCTTTCGGATGCAGTTGCAGACAGCTAATGGTCCACATGTGGTTGACGTTGCCTTCGACGGCCGCCTGTAGCGCCTGCGCTTTCTGATGGCCCAGCACCAGAATCATCACTTCTTCTGCGTCCAGCAGCGTACCCACGCCTACGGTCAGCGCATATTTCGGCACCTGGTTGACGTCGCCGTCAAAGAAGCGGGAGTTTGCCACGCGGGTGTCATGGGTCAGCGTTTTGATACGCGTACGGGAAGCCAGGGAAGAAGCCGGTTCGTTAAACGCGATATGGCCGTCGTTGCCTACGCCGCCCATAAACAGGTGAATTTTACCGTAAGAACGGATTTTTTCTTCATAATTACGGCATTCCGCATCGATATCCGGCGCGTTACCGTTGAGCAGGTTAATATTTTCTGCCGGAATATCAACGTGATCGAAGAAATTGCGGTGCATGAAGCTGTGGTAGCTTTCCGGGTGTTCTTTCGGAAGGCCAACATATTCGTCCATGTTGAACGTCACCACATGCTTAAAGCTGACCTGGCCCGCTTTGTGCATTTCGACTAATGCTTTATACGCCGTCAGCGGCGTGCCGCCGGTCGGCAGGCCCAGGACGAACGGGCGATCGGCGGTAGGTTTGAAGGCGTTAATACGGTTAACGATATGGCGAGCAGCCCATTTGCCGACCTGTTCAGCGGACGTCAGGGGGATCAGTCTCATTCTTCACCTCAAAAGTAAAAGTAATAAATTGGCGGATTGAGCATCTGTACGTTAGTAAGCGTAACCTGGATTCGTATGGACAGGCGCTAATCCGTGTTGATTTTTTGAATGATAAAATAAGTTTTCGCAGTTAGCCAGTATAAGGGAGGGTGAATAACGATATTTGGTGATTCAAATCACAAAAAACACGCGTTTAATTTGCGATACGAATTAATTTTTCACACACTCTGAGCGTAGATGAATAATTCATACCGTTGTTGCCAAACATCACGCTTTAACGATTTGTCGCACAATAAAAAAATGGCTTCCAGAAGCCTAATCGGGGTCTCGTAGGGGGAATAAGATGAATATTTTAGGTTTTTTCCAGCGACTGGGTAGGGCGTTACAGCTCCCTATCGCAGTGCTGCCGGTGGCGGCACTGTTGCTGCGATTCGGTCAACCAGATTTACTGAATGTCGCCTTTATCGCGCAGGCGGGCGGGGCGATCTTCGATAACCTCGCACTGATCTTCGCCATCGGTGTGGCATCCAGCTGGTCTAAGGACAGCGCGGGTGCAGCAGCGCTGGCGGGTGCGGTCGGGTACTTCGTCCTGACCAAAGCGATGGTGACGATTAACCCGGAAATCAACATGGGCGTCCTGGCGGGTATCATTACCGGTCTGGTGGGCGGCGCCGTTTATAACCGTTGGTCCGGTATCAAACTTCCTGATTTCCTGAGCTTCTTTGGCGGCAAACGTTTTGTGCCGATCGCCACGGGCTTCTTCTGTCTGGTGCTGGCGGCGATTTTCGGTTACGTCTGGCCTCCGGTTCAGCACGCTATTCATTCGGGCGGTGAATGGATCGTCGGCGCGGGCGCGCTGGGTTCCGGTATCTTCGGTTTCATCAACCGTCTGTTGATCCCGACAGGTCTGCATCAGGTGCTGAACACCATCGCCTGGTTCCAGATTGGCGAGTTCACTAACACGGCAGGTACGGTATTCCACGGCGACATCAACCGCTTCTACGCGGGTGACGGCACGGCGGGGATGTTCATGTCCGGCTTCTTCCCGATCATGATGTTCGGTCTGCCGGGTGCGGCGCTGGCGATGTACTTCGCTGCGCCGAAAGCGCGTCGTCCAATGGTTGGCGGTATGCTGCTGTCCGTTGCGATCACCGCGTTCCTGACCGGTGTTACTGAGCCGCTGGAATTCCTGTTCATGTTCCTGGCGCCGTTGCTGTACCTCCTGCACGCAGTATTGACCGGTATCAGCCTGTTCATCGCGACGCTGCTGGGTATTCATGCGGGCTTCTCCTTCTCCGCAGGCGCAATTGACTACGTGTTGATGTATAGCCTGCCTGCGGCCAGCAAAAACGTCTGGATGCTGCTGGTGATGGGCGCGGTCTTCTTCGTCATCTACTTCCTGCTGTTCAGCGCGGTAATTCGCGTGTTCAACCTGAAAACGCCAGGTCGTGAAGATAAAGACGACGATATCGTGACTGACGAAGCGAACAGCAACACTGAAGAAGGTATGACCCAACTGGCGACCAACTACATTGCTGCGGTTGGCGGTACGGATAACCTGAAAGCGATCGATGCCTGCATCACCCGTCTGCGTCTGACCGTTGCCGACGCGGCTCGCGTGAGCGATGCGATGTGTAAACGTCTTGGTGCGTCCGGCGTGGTGAAACTGAACAAACAGACCATCCAGGTTATCGTCGGCGCGAAAGCGGAATCTATCGGCGACGAAATGAAGAAAGTGGTGGCGCGTGGCCCGGTTGCGGCAGCGTCTGCTGACAGCGCGCCAGTGACTGCGGCGCCGGCGGCAAAACCGCAGGCGGTTCCTAATGCGGTGACTATCGCGACGCTGGTTTCTCCAGTCACGGGTGACGTGGTTGCGCTGGAACAGGTTCCTGACGAAGCGTTCGCCAGCAAAGCGGTTGGCGACGGCGTGGCGGTGAAACCAACGGATAAAACCGTTGTTTCTCCGGCGGCAGGCACCATTGTGAAAATCTTCAACACCAATCATGCGTTCTGCCTGGAAACCGAAAAAGGCGCGGAAATCGTTGTCCACATGGGGATCGATACCGTTGCGCTGAACGGTCAGGGCTTCAAACGCCTGGTGGAAGAGGGTGCCGAAGTGGTTGCCGGTCAGCCGATCCTGGAAATGGATCTGGAGTTCCTGAACGCCAATGCGCGCTCGATGATTAGCCCGGTGGTTTGCAGCAACATTGACGATTTCAGCGGTCTGGTGATTAAAGCTGAAGGTCAGGTGGTTGCGGGTCAAACGCCACTGTATGAGATTAAAGGCAAATAATCGCTCCTGAGTAGAGTTTGTGCCTGAGCGGCGGGGGGAAACCTCCGCCGCTTTTTTTGCAGCCTGTAGGCCGGATAAGGTATAGCCGCTATCCGGCAAATGCGCCTGATGGCGCTGCGCTTATCAGGCCTACGGTTCGATGCAGTTTGTAGGCCGGATAAGGTATAGCCGCTATCCGGTAAATGTGCCTGATGGCGCTGCGCTTATCAGGCCTACGGTTCGACGCAGTTTGTAGGCCGGATAAGGCGTAGCCGTCATCCGGCAAAGCGCCGTCGCTTTTTTTTACAGCAATCAGCCCCCATATTTTCTTCAAAGCCACTTTTTAAGTAACTAAAGGTTGTCAGTCTGTCCGGCTTATAAGATCATATGCCGTTATACGTTGTTTACGCTTTGAGGAATCCACGATGAGTGAGGCTGAAGCCCGCCCGACTAACTTTATTCGTCAGATCATCGATGAAGATCTGGCCAGTGGTAAGCACACCACAATCCACACCCGTTTTCCGCCGGAGCCGAATGGCTATCTGCACATCGGCCACGCGAAATCCATTTGTCTGAACTTTGGCATCGCGCAAGATTATCAGGGTCTGTGCAACCTGCGTTTCGATGATACCAACCCGGTAAAAGAAGATATCGAGTACGTTGATTCGATCAAAAACGACGTCGAGTGGTTAGGTTTTCACTGGGCTGGCAACGTTTGCTACTCCTCAGATTACTTCGATCAGCTGCATGCGTATGCGGTTGAGCTGATCACCAAAGGTCTGGCGTACGTCGATGAGCTGACGCCGGATCAGATCCGCGAATATCGCGGTACGCTGAAAGAGCCGGGTAAAAACAGCCCGTTCCGCGATCGCAGCGTGGAAGAGAACCTGGCGCTGTTTGAAAAAATGCGTACCGGTGGTTTTGAAGAAGGTAAAGCGTGCCTGCGCGCCAAGATTGATATGGCGTCGCCGTTTATCGTGATGCGCGATCCGGTGCTGTACCGCATTAAATTTGCCGAACACCACCAGACCGGCAACAAGTGGTGCATCTACCCGATGTACGACTTTACCCACTGCATCAGCGATGCGCTGGAAGGCATTACGCACTCTCTGTGTACGCTGGAATTCCAGGACAACCGTCGTCTGTACGACTGGGTGCTGGACAACATCACCATCCCGGTTCACCCGCGTCAGTACGAATTCTCGCGCCTGAATCTGGAATACACCGTGATGTCCAAGCGTAAGCTGAACCTGCTGGTGACGGACAAACACGTTGAAGGCTGGGACGATCCGCGTATGCCGACCATTTCTGGCCTGCGTCGTCGTGGCTATACCGCGGCCTCCATCCGTGAATTCTGCAAACGCATCGGCGTTACCAAGCAGGACAACACCATTGAGATGGCGTCGCTGGAGTCCTGCATTCGTGAAGATCTGAACGAAAATGCACCGCGCGCGATGGCGGTTATCGATCCGGTGAAACTGGTTATCGAAAACTACCCGCAGGGCGAAAGCGAAATGGTCACCATGCCGAACCATCCGAACAAACCGGAAATGGGCAGCCGTGGAGTACCGTTTAGCGGTGAGATCTGGATCGATCGTGCTGACTTCCGCGAAGAAGCGAACAAGCAGTACAAGCGTCTGGTGATGGGGAAAGAAGTGCGTCTGCGTAACGCCTATGTGGTGAAAGCTGAGCGCGTGGAGAAGGATGCGGAAGGCAATATCACCACCATCTTCTGTACCTATGATGCGGACACCCTGAGCAAAGATCCGGCCGATGGCCGTAAAGTGAAGGGCGTCATTCACTGGGTAAGCGCGGCACACGCGCTGCCGGTTGAAATTCGTCTGTACGATCGTCTGTTCAGCGTGCCGAACCCGGGCGCCGCAGAGGACTTCCTGTCCGTGATCAACCCTGAATCGCTGGTAATTAAGCAGGGTTACGCGGAACCGTCGTTGCAGAACGCCGTAGCGGGTAAAGCGTATCAGTTTGAGCGTGAAGGCTACTTCTGCCTGGACAGCCGCTACACAACGGCGGATAAACGCGTGTTTAACCGTACCGTAGGTCTGCGCGATACGTGGGCTAAAGCGGGCGAGTAAAGCCACCGCATCACATCACCTTCCAACGCCGCATTTTGCGGCGTTTTTTTATCCTTTCCATTTTGTCATCCCACTCTCTGTTTGCAGAGCGAATTAATGCCGCCAGGAAAATAATTTCGCAACAAAATAGTTTTGGCATAGTGAATTTATGGAATGAATATCATTTCATGTGAAACCGATTTCATGTGCATGGAAAACAAGACAATTTTAACTTTTGTTCATCTTTTTTAGCGCCTGATGAAAATGTAACAGAAAGCAATGAAATATGTGCGGTTGCTCATACTCTTACATTCTCGTTACAGAAAGAGATTGATAATTCGCGTCGCGAAAAATAGTCTATTCACTGTAGTCTGCGAGGTTTTTCTCAACGCTACTTTTACATTTTTATTTTTCGCTGTCCGCTTTTGTTCGGCAGCATTTTATACGTCAAAGAGGATTAACACATGCGTACGTTTAGTGGCAAACGTAGTACGCTGGCGCTGGCTATCGCCGGTATCACAGCAATGTCAGGTTTGGTCGTCGTTCCACAGGCTCAGGCCGAAGGCTTTATTGACGATTCCACGTTAACAGGCGGCATCTATTACTGGCAGCGTGAGCGTGACCGTAAAGATGTCACCGACGACGACAAATATAAAACCAACCTTTCACACGCTACCTGGAACGCCAATCTGGATTTCCAGTCTGGTTATGCGGCTGATATGTTCGGTCTGGATATCGCGGCATTTACCGCGATAGAAATGGCGGAAAACGGCGACAGCGGACACCCCAACGAAATCGCCTTCTCGAAAAAGAATAAAGGTTACGATGAAGATTATTCTGGCGATAAGAGCGGGATCAGCCTCTATAAAGCCGCGGCAAAATTTAAGTACGGGCCAACCTGGGCGCGTGCGGGGTATATCCAGCCGACCGGTCAGACGCTGTTAGCGCCGCACTGGAGCTTTATGCCGGGTACTTATCAGGGCGCGGAAGCCGGAGCGAATTTTGACTACGGTGATGCGGGCGCGCTGAGTTTCTCCTATATGTGGGCCAACCAATATAAAGCGCCGTGGCACACCGATGTTGATAAATTCTATCAGGCCGATAAAAAGACCAAAGTGGATTACCTCCACTCTATCGGCGCTAAATACGATTTCAAAAATGACCTCGTGCTGGAAGCGGCATTTGGTCAGTCAGAAGGGTATGTCGACCAGTATTTTGCCAAAGCCAGCTACAAATTTGATTTGGGCGGCAACCCGTTCACCACCAGCTATCAGTTCTATGGTGCGCGCGACAAAGTTGATGATCGCAGCGTAAACGATATTTATGACGGCACCGCCTGGTTGCAGGCGCTGACTTTCGGTTACAAAGTGGCCGAAGTCGTCGATTTGCGCCTGGAAGGGACCTGGGTTAAGGCGGACGGTCAACAAGGTTACTTCCTGCAACGTATGACGCCAACTTACGCATCCTCAAACGGTCGTCTGGATATCTGGTGGGATAACCGCTCAGACTTTAACGCCAACGGCGAAAAAGCCGTCTTCTTCGGTGCGATGTACGATCTGAAAAACTGGAACCTGCCGGGCTGGGCAGTGGGGGCGTCATACGTTTACGCCTGGGACGCGAAGCCATCAACCTGGCAGATTACCCCGGATGCGTACTATGACAAAAACCGTACCATTGAAGAGTCTTCTTACAGCCTTGATGCGGTCTACACCCTACAGGAAGGCCGTGCCAAAGGCACCATGTTTAAACTGCACTTCACGGAATATGACAACCACTCCAACATCCCAAGCTGGGGCGGCGGTTACGGCAACATCTTCCAGGATGAACGTGACGTGAAGTTCATGGTTATCGCTCCGTTCACTATTTTCTGATGCCCGTTGCGGCAGGCGATTTGTCTGCCGCAACGTTGAGGACACTGATATGAAAAAACTGTTACTCATCGCCATGATGGCATCGGGACTGGTGGCCTGCGCGCAGCCAACCGCGCCCAAAGAAGACAGTCAGTTAAAAGAGGCGTACAGCGCCTGCATCAATACGGCGCAAGGTTCGCCAGAGAAAATCGAGGCCTGTCAGAGTGTACTGAACGTGCTGAAGAAAGATGACCAGCACAAGCAGTTTGCTACAGAAGAGAGCGTGCGCGTACTGGATTACCAGCAGTGCATTCAGGCTACGCGTACGGGGAACGATCAGGCGGTGACCGCCGATTGCGACAAAATCTGGCAGGAAATTCGCAGTAAAAGTAGCGCCAAATAAAAGCAGGGCGGGTTAATGGCGGGCGGAGAGAACTCTCCGCCCGTTTGCGTTTTTTAAGGCCGCTACCGGGTCGGAGGCATAAAAAAAGCCAACCGGTCGGTTGGCTTTTTAGCAGGTTTCACATTACTTCGCGTCGTGCGCGTGCTCGTCTTCCCGGCAATCGCCTTCAGCGCAGTGCCCGTAGAGATAGAGGCTGTGGTTCGTCAAACGAATGCCATGCTTAGCCGCAATCTCACGCTGGCGCGCTTCGATAGAATCATCACTGAATTCGATCACTTTGCCACAATCGAGGCAAATAAGGTGATCGTGATGATGCTGTTGGGTCAGCTCAAAAACGGATTTACCGCCTTCAAAATTGTGGCGGGTTACGATACCGGCGTCATCAAACTGGTTCAGCACGCGGTACACGGTCGCCAGCCCAATCTCTTCACCCATGTCGATCAGACGTTTATATAAATCTTCCGCACTGACGTGATGGTTATCCGGTTCCTGAAGAACTTCCAGAATTTTTAAACGAGGAAGCGTTACTTTCAGGCCAGCCTTCTTTAATGCGGTATTGTTGTCAGTCATGCGGAATCTGTCCTGTTGCTAAACGATTCACTTCAAACAAAGAAGTGACAGAAATTGCACTTGAGATAATGCGTTTCATTATAGAACTGCCACGCCTAAATGAAAACTGCAAGCCTCCGGCAAATATTGTTAATAAAAACGAGGTATCGCCAACAAACACACTGTGCAATACCAGAATAACACCCGGACATTGTACAGGGTCAGGCAAGAAAGTTACAAATTTGTAGCAATTATTTTAATTGGTTTTATCTATTGATGCGACGCAGATGCTTTTCTGCGCCGCACAAAATCAGGCGTTAATGATTTCGTCGAGGTGCAGTTCGCCGGAAATCTGTTTAACCCATTTTTCAACGCGCTCTGCGGTCAGTTCAGGCTGACGGTCTTCGTCGATAGCCAGACCAACAAAGTGATCGTCGTCAGCCAGACCTTTGGACGCTTCAAAATGGTAGCCCGCCGTTGGCCAGTGGCCGACGATGGTCGCGCCGCGCGGCTCAATGATGTCGCGGATGGTGCCTAACGCGTCGCAGAAATATTCTGCGTAATCTTCCTGGTCGCCGCAGCCGAACAGCGCCACCAGTTTACCGTTAAAATCAATCTCTTCGAGAGTCGGGAAGAAGTCATCCCAGTCACATTGCGCTTCACCGTAGTACCAGGTCGGGATGCCCAGCAGCAGGATGTCGTACCCTTCCAGGTCCTCTTTGCTGCTTTTCGCAATGTCATGCACATCGGCAACGTCTTTACCAAGCTGTTTTTGAATCATTTTTGCGATATTTTCGGTATTACCGGTGTCGCTGCCGAAAAAGATGCCAGTGATTGCCATGAGTAAAATAACCTCTTGAAACTTATTGAAATGGTGGTGGCGTATTGCCCGCAGATAAGGGCAATCATAGCAGAACAGTCAGGCATGCGGAAACAGCAATCACGCGGGACTGCACTCTGTGCTACATGATTTATGATATTGAGCAGTTTTTCAGACTACGCCCTGGCCGCGCAGCGCTGCCAGTTGAGTCATCAGCATCTCTTCGATGAGTTCGCTACGGCTCATATTGCGGGATTCGGCCAGCTCGTTCAGCGCATCGACAGCCTCAGCGTTGAGTTTCAGTTCGACACGCTTAAGGCCACGTACTTTGTCGCGTTTTAGCTGGTTACGCTTATTAATGCGCAGCTGTTCATCACGCGAAAGCGGATTGGTTTTGGGTCGTCCCGGGCGACGCTCGTGTGCGAACAGATCTAATGTCGTACGGTCCGTTTGTTCTTTGGCCATGATTTTGGTGACTTCGGGGAAACAATCAGCCAGGCGTCTGCCCGGATGGATAGCGCGCCATCATACATCAGCAAGGCAGACACGCCAACGCCCGCGGACGTAATCGCGCGCGGACGCTGAGTTTTTAATCAGTTGGCCTTATCTGCCAGATAGCGACGAATGGCGCGCAGCACCGCATCGGGTTTTTCCGCGTGAACCCAGTGGCCCGCTCCGGCGATGACGTGCGCCCGCGCCTGAGGGAACTGCGCCAGCAGATCGTGACGATATGCTTCGGTCACATAAGGCGAGTTGCCGCCGGGGATAAACAACGCCGGGCGATCCCAGGCTGGAATAGTCTCCCAGCCCACAATATGTGGATACTGTTCCCACAACACCGGTACGTTAAAGCGCCATTCGCCGTCGATAAACGATTTCAGCAGAAACTGGATGACGCCTTCTTCTTGCAGGTGTTGACGCATAACGGTGGCGGCCTGTTGACGGGTTTCGGCGCCCGCGTCGGTGACGGCATTGATGGCGGCGAAGATTTCATCGTGGCGGCGAACGTGGTAATCGACCGGCGCGATGTCGATCGCGACCAACTGGTCAATACGCTCCGGCGCCAGCGCGGTGAGCGCCATTACCGCTTTACCGCCCATAGAGTGGCCGATAAAGGTGGCTTTCTCAATGCCTTCGGCATCGATGGTATCCAGTAAATCTTGCGCCATCGCCGGGTAGTCCATCACCGGATCGCGAGGGGAGAGACCGTGGTTGCGCATATCAACCTGAATGATATCGTGATCGGTCACCAGGTCGCGCGCCAGCACGCCGAGGTTGTCCAGGCTGCCAAACAAACCGTGAACGAGGACGATGGGAGAATTATTGTGCAGGTTTTGTGCAGTTTGCGCTCGGATATTCAATTTCATGGCAAAGTTCTTTTTTTCGCTCTGTCGGGTTAGGGTATTATGTTGACTATTCTGCCACAGGGCTGCAACAACTACGGTTTACTCCGAGTTTTTCCGTCAGCCAGGTTTGACGCTATCCGCTGTTGGAATTTGCCTTTACACTACGTGCAGGTAATCCCAACGACTTGTATTCAGATAAGACACCGCACTGGATTAAGATGAAAACGATTGAAGTTGATGATGAACTCTATAGCTATATTGCCAGCCACACCAAGCATATTGGCGAGAGCGCATCCGACATTTTACGGCGCATGTTGAAGTTTTCCGCCGTATCACAGCCTGTCACTCCGGCGGCGAAAGAGGTTCGCATCGCGCAACCTGCTATCGTGGAAGCGAAGCCCGTCAACCCCGTAAAAGATAAAGTCCGCGCCATGCGTGAACTGCTGCTTTCCGACGAGTACGCGGAGCAGAAGAAAGCGGTAAACCGCTTCATGCTGGTGCTGTCTACACTCTACTCACTGGATAATCGCGCGTTTGCCGAAGCGACGGAGTCGTTGCATGGCCGTACGCGCGTCTATTTTGCGGCTGATGAACAAACGCTGCTGAAAAATGGTAATCAAACTAAACCGAAACATGTGCCCGGCACTCCGTATTGGGTGATTACCAACACCAACACCGGCCGTAAATGCAGCATGGTTGAACACATCATGCAGTCAATGCAATTCCCGGCGGAATTGATTGAGAAGGTTTGCGGAACAATTTAATCCTTGCATTAAAAGGACCAGGCAATGGCAATCCACAACCGTGCAGGTCAACCTGCGCAACAGAGTGATTTGATTAACGTCGCCCAACTGACGGCACAGTACTATGTACTGAAACCCGAAGCAGGGAATGCAGAGCACGCCGTGAAGTTCGGTACGTCCGGGCATCGCGGTAGCGCAGGTCGTCATAGTTTTAACGAGCCGCACATCCTGGCGATCGCCCAGGCGATTGCGGAAGAGCGTGCAAAAAACGGTATCACTGGTCCTTGTTATGTGGGCAAAGATACCCACGCGCTGTCTGAACCGGCATTTATCTCTGTACTGGAAGTGCTGGCGGCGAACGGTGTTGATGTCATCGTGCAGGAAAACAATGGCTTCACGCCAACGCCTGCCGTTTCTAACGCTATCCTGGTTCACAATAAAAAAGGCGGCCCGCTGGCTGATGGCATCGTGATCACGCCATCTCACAACCCACCGGAAGACGGCGGTATTAAGTACAACCCGCCAAACGGCGGCCCGGCGGATACCAACGTCACCAAAGTGGTGGAAGACAGGGCCAACGCGCTGTTGGCTGACGGTCTGAAGGGCGTGAAGCGTATCTCTCTGGATGCGGCGATGGCCTCAGGCCACGTTAAAGAGCAGGATCTGGTGCAGCCGTTCGTTGAAGGGCTGGCGGATATCGTCGATATGGCGGCGATTCAGAAAGCGGGCCTGACGCTGGGCGTCGATCCGCTGGGCGGTTCCGGTATCGAATACTGGAAGCGTATTGCTAAGCACTACAACCTGAACCTGACTATCGTTAACGATCACGTTGACCAGACGTTCCGCTTTATGCATCTCGACAAAGACGGTGCAATCCGTATGGACTGTTCCTCCGAGTGCGCGATGGCGGGTCTGCTGGCGCTGCGTGATAAGTTCGATCTGGCGTTCGCCAACGACCCGGACTATGACCGCCACGGCATCGTGACTCCGGCAGGGCTGATGAACCCGAACCACTATCTGGCGGTAGCGATCAACTATCTGTTCCAGCACCGTCCGCAGTGGGGCAAAGAGGTGGCGGTCGGTAAAACGCTGGTTTCCTCTGCGATGATCGACCGCGTGGTGAACGATTTGGGGCGTAAACTGGTGGAAGTGCCGGTCGGCTTTAAATGGTTCGTTGACGGTCTGTTCGACGGCAGCTTCGGCTTCGGCGGCGAAGAGAGCGCCGGGGCGTCTTTCCTGCGTTTCGACGGCACGCCGTGGTCTACCGATAAAGACGGCATCATCATGTGCCTGCTGGCGGCGGAAATCACGGCCGTCACCGGGAAAAACCCGCAGGAGCACTACAACGAGCTGGCGGCTCGCTTTGGCGCGCCGAGCTATAACCGTTTGCAGGCAAGCGCAACGTCTGCGCAGAAAGCCGCGTTGTCTAAGCTCTCTCCAGAAATGGTGAGCGCCAGCACGCTGGCGGGCGATCCGATCACCGCGCGTCTTACGGCGGCGCCGGGTAACGGCGCGTCGATTGGCGGCCTGAAAGTGATGACCGACAACGGCTGGTTCGCCGCGCGGCCTTCTGGTACGGAAGACGCTTATAAGATTTATTGCGAAAGCTTCCTCGGCGAGGAACACCGCAAGCAGATCGAAAAAGAAGCGGTTGAGATTGTCAGCGAAGTGCTGAAAAACGCGTAAGTGCGGTTTGTGTGCCGGGCGGTACTGCATTTGCCCGGCTACAACAACGATCGTAGGCCCGGTAAGCGTTAGCGCCACCGGGCTTTTTTTTAGCCGTGTTTGTTTTTCAGCTCAAAGCGCGGCGATACCAGTCCATACAGCGTCCAGCCGAGGAAGGTCACGATGGAGCCGTACAGCATCGCTTCTTCACCGGAGGAATACAGCGCATAGAAGCTGTACAGCGCGCCGATGAATGCCACGAAGTTCGCCGTTTTGGCTTTTGACGACGGAACATTTGCCACTTTCTGAATGATCACCAGCGCGGCCATCGACAGAATGTACGGGATAATGTTTGTTACCACCGCCAGGTTAACCAGCACGTTGAACTGGCTGTTCAGCGATGGGCTGATGGTCATCAGCGATAATCCGCTCTGGATAATCACGATGGTCAGCATCCCCTGAACCGGCGCATCCACTTTCGTTACGCGAGAGAAGATTTTCGGGAAATAACCTTCATCCGCCGAGGATTTGAAGACCTGGGCGATAGTGAACTGCCAGCCCAGCAGCGAACCGCAGCAGGACATCACCATCAACGCCATGATCACTTTACCGACTTCCGGGGTAAACATCTGTGCGAACGCCAGACCGAACGGCGCGGTGGAGTTGGCCAGATCCATGTTTGGTACGATCCCGGCAATCACGTTGGTGGAGATGATGTAAATCACCGCCGCGCCCAGCGTACCGCCTAATACCGCAATCGGTACGTTACGCTCCGGGTTTTCCACCACTTCGGCGTTGGCACAGGCAGATTCCAGACCGAGGAAGGCCCACAGCGTCATCGCAATAGAAGAACCGACGGCGGTGAAGAACGGTACGTGATGCGGGTTCCAGGAGTTGGCGTACAGCGTCGGGCTAAACCAGAACCAGCCGATGATGCACAAACCGACAACCGGAATAATCACGCCCCAGACGGTGATACTGCTGATTTGCCCGGTAATGCGCGCGCCGCCGAAGTTGGCGACGGTGCACAGCCACAGCACGCCGATGGTCGCCAGACCGATCTGCACCGGTGACAGCGTGGCGCCGAACAGCTCGGTGCCGTAGCCGACGGCGGAGATGGCGATAGCGACGTTGGCAATCAGCAGCGAAACGCCATAGGTGTAGTTCGCCATAAAGTTGCCGGACTTACCAAAGGCATACTCCGCGTAGCCGCCCATGCCGCCGGATTTACGGCTGAACATCCCGCATTTGGCGAAAGCCCATGCCAGCGCCATTGAACCAACGGCAGTCACCAGCCACGAGATGATCGAGATGGTGCCGACCTCCGCAAGTTTGGTGGGCAGCATGATAATCCCGGAGCCCATCATATTGACCATTGTCAGGATGGTGAGCTGAACGACGCCCATTTTATTGGATTTGGCTTTACTCATAATTTTTCCCCTTTCAGCAGGGTGTTCTGTGCTTCGCGCGGTTTAATGACGTAGCACCACACCTGTTTACGGCCGTCGTGTTCTTCGATGTAAACGCCCTGTAGTTCAGGCGCAAAGCCCGGCAGCAGGTTGATCCCTTCTTCCAGCGCGCTGAAATAACGCAGCACCGCACCGCCCCAGATTTCACCCGGAACAACGCACAAAACCCCTGGCGGATACGGAAGCGCGCCTTCTGCCGCGATCCGTCCTTCCGCGTCCGGCAGGCGAACCAGTTCGACTTCACCGCGCAGATAGGCGTAGTTGGCGTCCTGCGGGTTCATGCTGACGCGTGGGAAATGGGATTTACGGAACATCTCTTTTTGCAGCTGTTTCACGTTATGGCGTGCGTACAGATCGTGCATCTCCTGGCACAGCTGACGCAGGGTGTAGCCGGCATAACGCGCTTCATGTTGCTTATAAATTGACGGCAGAACGTCAGCCAGCGGCGCATCGGCTTCCAGCAGTTTCTCAAAGCGCACCAGCAGGGCGACGAGTTGCTGCAATTTCGCCATGTCTTCCGCTGGCGTCAGCAGGAACAGGATCGAGTTGAGATCGCATTTTTCCGGCACCACGCCGTTTTCACGCAGGAAGTTGGCAAGGATGGTCGCCGGAACGCCAAAGGTGTCGTATTCGCCGTTGCGCGCATTGATGCCCGGCGTCGTGAGCAGCAGTTTGCACGGATCAACAAAGTACTGGTGTTCGGCGTAGCCTTCGAAGGCATGCCAGTGTTCGCCCGGCACAAAGTGGAAGAAGCGCAGGTCGTTTGCGATCTCCGCCGTGGGGTAAGACTGCCACGGTTTACCGTCGATCAGTTCCGGCACAAACGGACGGATGTGATGGCAGTTATCAAGGATCAGCTTGCGTGCATTGATGCCGTTCGCCACGCAGTCCATCCACATGTTACGGCCACCGACGCCTTCGTGCATTTTGGCGTTGATGTCCAGGGCGGCGAACAGCGGGTAGAACGGGCTGGTGGAGGCGTGCATCATGAACGCGTTATTCATACGTTTATGCGGCACATAGCGAGACTGACCTTTGATATGGCTGTCTTTCTTGTGGATCTGCGAGGTCTGGGAGAAACCGGCCTGCTGTTTGTGAACAGACTGCGTGACCAGGATACCCGGATCGTTCTCGTTCAGGTCCAGCAGCAACGGCGAGCAATCGGCCATCATCGGAATAAACTGCTCGTAGCCGACCCATGCGGAGTCAAACAGGATGTAGTCGCACAGATGACCAATCTTATCCACCACCTGACGGGCGTTATAGATGGTGCCGTCGTAGGTGCCTAACTGGATCACCGCCAGGCGGAACGGACGGGCGTCTTGCGCGCGTTGCGGCGCCACTTCGCTGACCAGTTCACGCAGATAGTCTTCTTCAAAGCAGTGGGCGTCGATCCCGCCGATGAAGCCGTACGGGTTGCGCGCGGTTTCCAGATAAACCGGCGTCGCGCCCGCCTGCAACAGCGCGCCGTGGTGGTTCGATTTGTGGTTATTACGATCGAACAGCACCAGATCGCCTGGGGTCAGCAGCGCGTTAAGTACCACTTTGTTTGACGATGAGGTGCCGTTCAGCACAAAGTAGGTTTTATCGGCGTTGAACACTTTCGCGGCGTGTTGTTGCGCGATGCACGGCGCACCTTCATGGATAAGCAGATCGCCCATCGCCACGTCGGCATTACACAAATCAGAGCGGAAAAGCGTTTCGCCAAAGTACTCAACAAACTGGTTCCCTGCGGGGTGACGGCGGAAGAATTCACCGCCCTGATGCCCCGGACAGTCAAATGCGCTGTTGCCCTGGTTTACGTAGTCCACCAGCGCCCGGAAGAACGGCGGGCGCAGTTGCGTTTCATAGTGGCTGGCAGCGGTCTCCAGTTGGCGGCCATAGAAGGCGTTACGGGCTTCATTATGTTCGAATACGCCCGAGATCCGCGGCAGATATTCTGCCGGAACGCGCTCTTCATTTTGTGTCGCGATAAACACGGGAATACCGTAGCCCGTCGCATCAATCTCATCGAGTTTACCTCGTTCAATATCATTGATGGATAACACGATAGCGGCAACATCAATGAAATTACTTTCATCAACATTAACGATACTGCGCTGTGTAGAAAAACAATCAGGGCAGGAACGACTGACGGCAATTTTTAATTCAGACATTTTCATCTCTTTATTTTCAGGTAATAGCAGGTCCTCAATTTCTCGAATGAGAAACTGATAGCTCCGGAAAAAAAGCAATACGACGCCACTGATAAATAAATCAGTAAATTGCTTTTTAGAAGATGCAATAAACCCTAACCTTTCCGGTCACAGGTAAAACAGGGTTATGCAGTGTGAGCACCACGAGATACAGGCGTTAGCCTGCGATACAAGGGGTCAGGAAGACCTGTATGCTGGAGTGCCCTTAGTCGAAAGACTAACGGGCATTAAAGAAATGAAAGTCGAAGCTGTTACGGTGAGCAAACATCATAATATGAGTTGTCCGCCTTATATGGGGCATTGTACGGCTATTATTTTCCATTTTGGTTACCTTTACTGGATAAGTGGAAGGTGAGGGTATTTTATCCAGGAAATGAGCCTGATCTGTGAAGAAGATCAATAAAAAACGATCATTTCTAAAATATTTAGTCGTTGTTTATGCATATCACACGATAAGATATCGTATTGTTGTTTATATGTTATGGGTTTGTATTTTTATATTTTTTAAGGAATGAGCTTACACTGCAAAATACATTATTTGCAGTGTGGTTAATGATAAAAATGATATTTAGGAATTAATTAAAAAAAATGAATAACCATTCATGGCATAAAACGATAACCGATTCCGGTTTCGGTAATGAAATGGCGGGGGCGGGCGGGATCTTTCTCCAGTTTCTGTCGCAGGTGACCCATATAAATACGCAAATAGTGACTGTGCTCGACGGCGTTCGGTCCCCAGACCTGGTTCAACAGCTGCCGCTGGGTGAGCACTTTGCCCGCATTATTCAGCAACACGGCCAGTAAGCGAAACTCAATCGGCGTCAGGTGAATTTCTTCTTCATCACGGTGGACAAGGTGTGCTGCTAAGTCCACTTTTATGCTGGAAAACTGCACGATGGGGTCAGGAGAAGGGCCGCTGGCGTGACGGCGCAGCGCCACGCGTAAGCGCGCCTGTAGTTCGCCAATGCCGAAGGGTTTACTCAGATAGTCATCGGCGCCCGCATCCAGCGCAGTGATTTTATCGCTCTCCTCGCTGCGAGCAGAAAGCACAATCACCGGAATTGCGCTCCATTGTCGCAGGTCGCGAATAAAATCGATGCCGTCGCCGTCAGGCAGGCCAAGATCAAGAATGATGAGATCGGGTTTCCGCGTGGCGGCTTCCAGCAACCCACGGCTTAGCGTCTCTGCTTCGTACACGCGCAGCCCGTCGCTTTCCAGCGCGTTGCGCAGAAAGCGACGAATAGCCTGTTCGTCTTCAACAATCAGAACGTTGGTCACATATCCTCATGAAAATCTTCAAGTTCAGGTGCAGTTTCCTGCGGGAGTGTAACACGGAAACAGGCTCCGCCCTGCGGGCGATTGTGGGCGGAAATCGTTCCACCGTGCACTTCAACAATCGCCTGGCAAATAGCCAGCCCCAGCCCAACGCCCGGTACGGCAGACTCTTTATTTCCCCGGGCAAATTTGTCGAAGATGCTTTTCTCCTGCCCGTCAGGAATGCCGGGGCCATTATCCCAGACGTCAAGCTGAAGATGTTCGTCTTCAACATGGGCATCAATGCCGATCTCTGCCTGTGAACCGGCGTATTTGACGGCGTTTTCCAGAAGGTTGATCAGTACCCGTTCAAACAGCGGGCCGTCAACGTGTACCAGCGTCAGCGGCGCTGGCAGCGACAGGTTAATGGGGTGGGATAGTCCCGGCTCCAGCATTTGTAGAGCGCTGCCGACAACCTCTTCCAGCGTCAGCCACTCTTTTTTAAGATTAAATCCACCGGACTGGATGCGCGCCATATCCAGCAGGTTATTCACCAGCCGGGTGGTGTTGAGAATGTGCTGGCGGATTTCGCTGGCCTGGCGCGCATGTGGCGACCCTTCACTTGCCAAATCCAGGGTTAAAATCTCCGCCTGACCAAACAGCACCGTCAGCGGCGTGCGCAAGTCGTGGGAGAGGGCGGCGAGCAGGGCATTGCGAATGCTCTCGCGCTCGCTGGCGAGTCGGGCCAGCTCTTCACTGGCGGTAAGCGTCAGACGCTCCAGCGCGCTGGCGACCAGCAAGGTGAATGTTTCCAGTAGCCGCTGTTGCTCCGGGATCATCAACTGACGAAGATTCCCCGGCTCGACCACCACCAGTCCATGCGTTTTATCGGCGCTTTTTAACGGTAAAATTTGATACGGCACGCCGGGCAGGGTATCCGTGCCCGCCCCGGCCGGCTGGCCTTTGTCAAAGCTCCACCGGGCGATGGCGTCATCCCACGGCGTTATGCCCTGCTGGTGGGTCAGCGGCGTCAGCGTGCCGTTTTCATCCGGCAATAACACCTGGCTGCGGGCCTGAAACGTGGAAGCGATAAACTGTTCGCTGGTGGCGGCGATATCCTGCCTGCTTCGCCCCACCGCCAGCGCTTTGGACATCTCGTACAGATGGCGCGTACGCTGTTCCCGATAGCGGGCAACCCGCGCCTGATAGCGCACGCCCGCCGTCAGGTTACCGATCACCAGCCCCACCGTCAGCATCACGGCGAAGGTCAACAGATACTGCACATCGGAAACGGCAAGCGTGCCGCGAGGAGCAATAAAAAAGAGATCGAAGCTGGCGACGTTAATAAAGGTTGCCACTACCGAAGGCCAGCGCCCATAAAACAGAGCGATAATCACCACGCCCAGCAGATACAGCATCACCAGGTTAGCGGCATCAAAGGCGACCATCCACTGTACGGCGATGACGGTGGTCACCGCGCAAAGAGCGATCGCGACCAGGCAGCCCTGTATCTGCACCCGCCACTTATCTTTGAAGGCACGGGTATCCGGTGTCTGATTCAACGGGCGAGTCGGGGGATCATCAAGGGCGACAACCACCTGATCGAGATCCGGCGCCTGTTTCGCCAGGCGATCGGCAAACGAATCTCTGCGCCACCAGCGTCGCGTTGCCGGACGCCCCAGCACAATTTTGCCGAGGTTATGTTCCCGGGCGTAACGCACAACCGCTTTTTCTTCGGCGGGATCGGAAAGCGTGGCGGTCTCTGCGCCCAGCTCCTGCGCCAGACGCAGGGCGCTCAAGATGGCGCGCCGCTGCTTTTCCGGCAGGCGATGCAGCGCCGGGGTTTCGACATACACCGCGTGCCAGACGCTGCCGAGGCGGGCAGCCAGCCGCGCGGCGGCACGCACCAGTTTTTCACTGCCGGTGTTGTGCCCGATGCACAGCAGAATGGCGTCGCGGGTATGCCACACTTTCTCTTCGCCCGGATGGCTCCGCCAGGCGCGCATTTGATCGTCCACCCGGTCGGCCGTGCGGCGCAGCGCCAGTTCACGCAGGGCGATCAAATTGCCTTTGCGAAAGAAGTGCTCAATGGCGCGTTCAGCCTGACCGGCAATGTACACCTTGCCCTCTTTCAGACGCGCTCGCAGATCGTCAGGCGGCAGGTCGACCAGAACCACCTCGTCGGCGGCATCGAAGAAAGGGTCTGGCACGGTTTCACGAACCTGAATGCCGGTCACGCCGCTGACCACATCGTTGAGGCTTTCCAGGTGCTGGACGTTGACGGTGGTAAAGACGTCAATACCCGCTTCCAGCAGCTCTTCAATATCCTGCCAGCGTTTGGGATGGCGCGAGCCTGGCGCATTGCTGTGCGCCAGTTCGTCCATGAGAATAAGCGCCGGGCGACGGGCCAGCGCCGCGTCGAGATCGAACTCGCTGAGATGGCGTCCGTGACGCGTCTGCCGTTTTAGCGGCAGGATGCTGAGGCCGTCCAGCAGCGCGGCGGTCTCTTTACGCCCGTGGGTTTCCACGACACCCGTCAAAATATCCAGCCCTTGCGCCCGCAGTCGCTGCGCCTCAGCCAGCATCGCCCAGGTTTTCCCGACGCCTGCGCAGGCGCCGAAGAAGATTTTCAGTTTTCCCCGGTGTGGTGCGGCGGTCTGTTCCAGCAGGCGATCGGGGTCAGGGCGTAGCGGTTCTTCATTAACCATCAGAGCTTATCCAGCGCTAAATTGAGTTCCACGATATTGACCACTGGCTGGCCGATAAAACTCACCAGCGGCTTTTGCGTATATTCTGCGACCAACTGCGTCACGGCTTCAACGCTGAGATTTCGCGCTTTGGCGACGCGCGGGATCTGCCACGCCGCCGCCGCTGGCGTCAGGTTATTGTCCAGCCCGCTGGCGGAGGCGGTGAGCAGTTCCACCGGAATCGTCGTGCTGGCGTCCGGGTTAGCGGCCCGCAGCGCCTTCACCCGCTGCTGCAACTGGTTATCCAGCTCCGGGTTGCTGACCGCCAGATTACTGCCGCCAGAAGCCATGGGATTATAGGGTATTTCCGCCGTTGCTGACGGGCGTCCCTGAAAATAGCCGTCGGCGGTAAAATTCTGCCCGATAAGCGCAGAGCCGCGCACGAGACTGCCATCAACAATCAGTGAGCCGTTAGCCTGATGCGGGAACCACCATTGCCCCAGCGCGGTGGTAAGCAGCGGGTAAATGCCGCCGGTTAGCAGCGTCAGAAACACCAGCGTTGATAATGCAGGACGTAATCCACTCATTATAAACCTCACACCAGACCCAGCAGAGTCAGCAGTAAATCAATCACTTTAATGCCGATAAACGGCACAACCAGACCACCCAGGCCGTAGATCCACAGATTACGGCGCAGCATGGCAGAGGCCGAAAGCGGCTTATAGCTCACCCCTTTCAATGCCAGCGGGATCAGAAAAACGATAATCAACGCATTGAAGATCACCGCGCTGAGGATTGCGGAATCCGGCGAATGCAGACGCATAATGTTCAGCGTATTCAACTGCGGGTACGTCGCGGCAAACGCCGCCGGAATGATGGCGAAATATTTCGCCACGTCATTGGCGATACTGAACGTGGTGAGCGAACCGCGCGTCATCAACATCTGTTTACCGATATGCACCACTTCGATCAGCTTGGTCGGGTTGGAATCCAGATCCACCATGTTACCGGCTTCTTTCGCTGCCTGAGTACCGGAGTTCATCGCCACCGCCACATCAGCCTGCGCCAGCGCCGGTGCATCGTTGGTTCCATCGCCGGTCATCGCCACCAGGCGACCTTCAGCCTGATACTGGCGGATCAACGCCAGCTTGGCTTCTGGTGTGGCTTCCGCCAGGAAATCATCCACACCGGCTTCTGCGGCAATCGCCGCGGCCGTCAGGCGGTTGTCGCCGGTGATCATCACCGTTTTGATGCCCATTTTGCGCAACTGGGCAAAACGTTCCTTAATCCCGCCTTTGACAATATCTTTCAGCGCGATAACGCCCAGCACGCGGGAACCTTCCACCACCACCAGCGGCGTGGCGCCAAGACGGGCGACGCTATCCACTTTTTGCTCCACGTCAGCAGGGAAGTGACCGCCGCTGGCTTCAACGTGGCGACGAATGGCATCCACGGAACCTTTACGGATCATTCGGTTATCAATGTTGATGCCGCTCATCCGGCTTTGCGCGGTAAAGGGAACAAAGGTGGCATGGCGCGACTGCACATCGCGCTCGCGCAGATTAAAACGCTGTTTGGCGAGAATGACGATGCTGCGGCCTTCCGGCGTCTCGTCGGCCAGCGAAGAGAGTTGCGCCGCGTCGGCCAGCGTCTTTTCATCCACGCCCTGAGCGGGCAGAAAGTCCGAGGCCTGACGGTTGCCGAGGGTGATGGTGCCGGTTTTATCCAGCAGCAGCACGTCCACGTCGCCTGCGGCTTCTACCGCCCGCCCACTGGTGGCGATGACGTTTGCTCCCAGCATTCGACTCATCCCGGCGACGCCGATCGCCGAAAGTAATCCGCCGATAGTGGTGGGGATCAGGCAAACCAGCAGGGCGACCAGCACCGTCACGCTGACGGCATGGCCGCCCCAGGCGGAAAAGGGCCAGAGCGTGGCGGTTGCCAGTAAAAAGACAATAGTCAGGGCAATCAGCAGAATGGTCAGCGCGATTTCGTTTGGCGTTTTACGGCGCTGCGCGCCTTCCACCATCGCGATCATCCGGTCAAGGAAGGTTTCGCCGGGATTCACGCTGCATTCGATGACCAGCCAGTCGGAGAGAATACGTGTTCCGCCGGTCACTGAGGCAAAGTCGCCGCCGGATTCACGAATCACCGGCGCGGACTCACCGGTAATGGCGCTTTCGTCCACCGATGCGCCGCCTTCAATGACCTCGCCGTCGCAGGGAATAATATCGCCCGCTTCAATCAGGACGATATCCCCTTTACGCAGCTCATCGGCAGGGAGGCGATCCGCCTGCGCGCCATACTTTGGTTCACGCAGTTTGCGGGCAAATGCCGTTTTCTTCACCCCTTTCAGACTGCTGGCCTGCGCTTTGCTGCGACCTTCCGCCAGCGCTTCGGCAACGTTTGCGAACAGGACGGTAACCCACAGCCAGAGGCTTATCGCGCCAGTAAACCGGGGATTACCTGGCATCTGCCCGGTTGCCATCGCCACCGTGATAAGGGTCGTCAGCAGACTGCCGATCCAGACAATAAACATGACCGGATTGCGCCACTGGGTATGTGGGCTTAATTTTTTCACGGCCTCGATCAGCGCCTGAGCGACCAGGGAGGGCTCGAACAGCGCCAGTTGTTTGCGACTCATCACCATGTACTCCGCTTCGCTCAATATAAAGAGAGGTGTTCAGCAACCGGCCCAAGCGCCAGCGCAGGAATAAAGGTCAGTGCGCCCACCAGCAACACCGTACCGATCAGCAGGCCGACAAACAGCGCGCCGTGCGTCGGCAGTGTGCCGGGGCTGGCCGGCTGGCGCTTTTTACCGACCAGCGATCCGGCAATTGTCATGACCGGGATAATCACCCCGAAGCGACCGACAAACATGCAGAAGGCCAGCAGGCAGTTCCAGAAGGGCGTGTTGGCGTTCAGACCGGCAAAGGCGCTGCCGTTGTTGTTGGCCGCCGAAGAGACGGCGTACAGCACTTCGCTAAAACCGTGTGGGCCGGGGTTGAGCATTCCGCTGCGGCCGGTTTCGGTCATCATCGCCAGCGCCGTACCGAGCAATACCAACGTCGGGGTAATCAGAATCGCCAGGGCGGTCATTTTCATTTCGCGCACGTCGATTTTTTTACCCAGATATTCTGGCGTGCGGCCAATCATCAGCCCGGCGATAAATACGGCTAACAATACGAACAACAGCATGCCGTACAAACCCGAACCGACGCCGCCAAAGACCACTTCGCCGATTTGCATCAGCCACATTGGCACCATGCCGCCCAGCGCGGTAAAGGAGTCATGCATAGCGATAACCGCCCCGCAGGAGGCCGCCGTGGTCACGACGGCGAACAGGCTGCTGACCAGCACGCCAAAGCGGCTCTCTTTGCCTTCCATATTGAGGCTGCTGTCGGCGCCAAACTTCAGCAGATGAGGATTGCCCTGGACTTCCGCCGACATCACCACGGCGACGCAGATCACGAAAATGATCGACATCGCCCACAGCAGCATCTGCCCCTGACGGCGATCGCCTGACGCATCGCCAAAGGCAAAGCAAAGCGCGGCGGGAATCAAAAAGATCGCCAGCATCTGTACCATGTTGGTTAATGCGCTCGGGTTTTCAAACGGATGCGATGAGTTGGCGTTGAAGAACCCGCCGCCGTTGGTGCCGAGCATCTTTATGGCTTCCTGTGAAGCTACCGGCCCCATCGGCAAAAGCTGTTTCACACCTTCAACGCTGGTGAACGATTGATAGGGCAGCAGGTTTTGCAGTGCGCCCTGCTGGATGAAAAGCAGGGCGATTAACAGGGCGAGCGGCAATAAGATCCACAGCGTAATGCGCACCAAATCCATCCAGGCGTTGCCCAGCGTATCCATGTTCTGGCGCGTAAAGGCGCGGATCAGAGCGAAGATCACTGCGATACCGGTAGCCGCCGACAGGAAGTTCTGTACGGTCAGTCCCGCCATCTGGCTGAAGTAGCTTAAGGTGGTTTCCCCGCCGTAGGACTGCCAGTTGGTATTGGTGACAAAACTGATGGCCGTATTGAGCGCCAGATGCCAGGAAAGGCCAGGCAACTGCTGCGGGTTCAGCGGCAGCAGGTTTTGCCCCAGCAGCATCAGAAACAGCACTGCCAGACCCAACAGATTCAGGGTAAGAATGGCCAGCAGATACTGTTTCCAGTCCATTTCCTGCGTCGGTATCCCCAACCCGCGCCATAGCAGACGCTCTGCGCTGGCGGTGCCTGGCAGGGGAATGTCGTTGATAAGTCGCGCCAGACCCACGCCTAAAGGGCGGGCGAGCACGAACAGGATCAGTAAAAAACTGGCTGTCAGTAAAAATCCCTGGGCCGCCATCAGAATGCCTCCGCATTAATCAGGACATACACCAGGTAACCCAAAAGTAAGAAAATCAGCACGATGCCGATGATTACGCCTGCACTCACGGTGCACCTCCAGTGGTTTTTCTTCTGATATGCGGAGGGTAATTTTTTGCCTGCAAAGATTTCGCAAAAATCGGCGCGTAGGGTGTAAAAAAAGTATAAAAATGGAAAAGACCATCATTTAACTAATGATTAGTATTAATTTAACTTTTATGTAACTTAATTACAGGGCGAATGTAAATAAAGCTTAAATAGACAAAAATAAGTGGTCGGATGAGTGGTAAAATTACACGCAAAGCGGTACTATTTTCAGCAGATAACCAATTTGACTTTACCGGTGATGATTACCGGCCAGATAAAGGGGAGAAAAGTATGGAACTCTATAAAGAATATCCAGCTCATGTTGTTTTGTTACGCCGCACTCTCGCCGTTGTGGCTGGGGTTCTGGCGCTGCCGGTCATGTTGTTCTGGAAAGACCGTGCTCGTTTTTACAGCTATCTGCATCGCGTCTGGTCGAAAACCAGCGATAAACCGGTGTGGATGGAGCAGGCAGAAAAAGTGACCTGCGATTTCTACTGATATACAGCATCGTCCGAGAAAACCGCCAACAGAAATGTGGCGGTTTTTTTTATACGTTATGCCGGATGGCGGCGATGCCTTATCCGGCCTACAGATAGTGCCACGCTGTAGGCCCGGTAAGCGTCGCGCCACCGGGCGTAAGGAATGTGGCGGTTTTTTTATACGTTATGCCGGATGGCGGCGATGCCTTATCCGGCCTACAGATAGTGCCACGCTGTAGGCCCGGTAAGCGTCGCGCCACCGGGCGTAAGAAATGTGGCGGTTTTTTTATACGTTATGCCGGATGGCGGTGATGCCTTATCCGGCCTACAGATAGTGCCACGCTGTAGGCCCGGTAAGCGTAGCGCCACCGGGCGTAATGTCATTCAGGACTCAACCGCCAGCGGGCGGTTTCTGAATTTGAGCGACTGATACAGCCAAATCAGCAGTACCAGTGCCACGCAGGCCAGCGCTCCCCAGGTTATCTGGTCGAACACATCGATATAGGCATTGATGGCGTAGTTGATCGCGCCGCTTGCATCAAACGCGCTCTGCGAGGTCTGATCGGCAATGACGCCAGCCAGATAGTTGGCGATCGCGCCGGAGAGCAACATATAGATGCCGGTCAGAACGCCCGTCACGCCAGGGATCTCAATACGTGTAATCTGCGACATTGCGACCGGGTCGATGAACAACTCGGCAAAACCCATTACCGCCAACCCTAAGATCATCAGTGGCATAGAAGAGTGACCGTAGGCGGCAGATAACCGGGCGCTTACGGTCAGAATGCAGAATCCGGCGCTCATTAAACCGAGACCCAGGGCGAATTTCCCCCAGATCCGCACGGTACGGTTGCCGCCCATACTCTCCTTAATCAGCCAGGCCAGCACCACGCCGCACAGCATGACCGCGAAGGCATTCACTGACTGGAACATTGCCGTCGGTACTTCGTAACCCAGAATCGTACGGTTCACAAATCGGTCGATGTACAAACTGATGGAGCTGCCGCCCTGTTGGGCGAACGCCCAGAACAACATGCTGAAGAAGGTGAGAACCACAATCAGCCCCAGCTCTTTACGCTGTTTTTGCGTCTGTGCCTGACGGTAGATTTTTGTCAGCACCGCAAGACCAATGACGGTGGCGACAATCAGCGCATAGACTGACCATTCTTTCCAGAACAGCACCGTGATCAGCAGCGGCGCGGCGACCAACAGCACCAGCAGCCAACACCAGTTGGGCAGAACAAACGTCCTGGCGTGCAGCGCGACTTTATTCACCCCAGTGGTGTGGGCGAAATGGCGATTACCGCACAGGAAGATAATTAACCCGGCGATCATGCCGATGGCGGCCAGCGCAAAACCCATCGCCCAGCTGTACTCTTCCTGAACATAACCACAGGCGATAGGGGCAACGATCGAGCCGATATTGCCGGCGGCATACAGCAGTGAGAATCCCCCGTCGCGGCGTGGATCTTCCGGTTTATACAGCTCACCCAACAGGCAACTGATGTTGGATTTGAACAGACCGTAACCGCAGACGATGATCGCCAGCGACAAATAAAGGAAGGTCGGCGCGATTTCACTCGCCCCCAGCACCAGATGACCAACGGCCATCAAAAATGCTCCCAGCATGACCGCCATGCGATTACCGAGCACTTTATCCGCCAGATACCCGCCGAGAATCGGGGTGACATAGACCAGCGAACAGTAAGCGCTGAACAGCGCATACGCATGGTTATCGTCGTATTTTAGCTGGTTGGTGAGATAGAGAATCAGCAGGGCGCGCATGCCGTAAAAGCTGAAGTATTCCCAAATTTGCAGTGCGACGACGTAATAAATGGCGCGCGGTTGAGAAGATGGTTTATTCATTGTGATTCCGGGATGGATGTCACACCGCAAAAGAAATCCGCGGCGTGAGTGTGTTTCCTTAAAGTTATAACTTCGATACAGATCTGATTATTTTTGCAATATGCTGTCTGATTGCATAAATATACATGAATCAGATCGAGTAAGGGTAAGCATTTTGCATCTTAAAACGGCGTGATTGTTTCTCAATGTGTCGAAGAAATGGCTATCGACGAAGTGACGGGAGAACGCTATTTTAACGTAGTGCACATATGAAGAAGGGAGCGATGATGAAAAACACCGAACTGGAACAACTGATCAATGAAAAGCTGAACAGCGCGGCCATCAGCGATTACGCGCCGAATGGCTTACAGGTTGAAGGCAAAGAGACGGTGCAAAAAATCGTGACCGGCGTGACGGCAAGCCAGGCCTTACTGGATGAAGCGGTACGCCAGCAGGCTGATGCGGTCATCGTTCATCATGGTTACTTCTGGAAAGGGGAATCTCCGGTCATTCGCGGTATGAAACGCAACCGGCTGAAAACGCTGCTGGCGAATGACATTAACCTCTATGGCTGGCATCTGCCGTTGGATGCGCACCCTGAACTGGGAAACAACGTGCAGCTGGCGGCGCTGCTCGGCATAACCGTGATGGGGGAAATCGAGCCGCTGGTGCCGTGGGGAGAGTTATCAATGCCGGTGCCGGGGCTGGAACTGGCCTCGTGGATTGAAGCGCGCCTGGGGCGTAAACCGTTATGGTGCGGCGATACCGGGCCGGAAAAAGTGCAGCGTGTGGCCTGGTGTACCGGTGGCGGGCAAAGTTTTATCGACAGCGCCGCGCGCTTTGGCGTGGATGCGTTTATTACCGGCGAGGTCTCTGAACAGACGATTCACTCCGCCCGCGAACAGGGGCTGCATTTCTATGCCGCCGGACACCACGCCACCGAGCGCGGCGGTATTCGCGCGTTAAGCGAATGGCTGACTGAAAATACGAGTCTGGATGTGACCTTTATTGATATTCCCAATCCGGCATAACGCATAAAACACGAGAGGGACGAAAGTGCAACGAGCGCGTTGTTATCTGTTAGGTGAAACGGCGGTGGTGCTGGAGCTTGAGCCGCCGGTCACGCTGGCATCCCAGAAACGCATCTGGCGACTGGCGCAGCGTCTGGTCGATATGCCGAATGTTGTTGAAGCGATTCCGGGTATGAACAATATCACGGTGATCCTGCGCGAGCCGCAGACGCTGGCGCTGGATGCGATTGAACGTTTGCAGCGCTGGTGGGAAGAGAGCGAGGCGCTGGAGCCTGATTCACGCTTTATCGAAATTCCCGTGACCTACGGCGGCGAGGGCGGCCCGGATCTGGCGGAGGTGGCGCGACACAGCGGATTAAGCGAAAAGCAGGTGGTTGAACTGCACGCTTCAGTAGAGTACGTCGTCTGGTTTTTAGGTTTTCAGCCGGGCTTCCCGTATCTCGGGGGCTTACCGGAACAATTACACACGCCAAGACGGGCAGAACCGCGCCTGATTGTTCCGGCGGGTTCCGTGGGGATTGGCGGCCCGCAAACCGGGATTTACCCTCTGCCGACGCCGGGCGGCTGGCAACTAATCGGCCATACGCCGCTGAAGCTGTTCGACCCACAGCGGGATGAGCCCATCCTGTTACGTCCGGGCGACACCATACGCTTTGTCCCGCAGAAGGAGGGGGTATGCTGAACATTATTCGCGCGGGTATGTACACCTCAGTGCAGGATGGGGGACGACACGGCTATCGTCAGTCCGGTATTAGCCATTGCGGCGCGCTGGACAAACCGGCGCTGCATATCGCGAACCTGCTGGTGGGGAATGACGCCAGTGCTCCGGCGCTGGAGATTACGCTCGGCCAACTGGTGGTGGAATTTGAATCCGACGGCTGGTTTGCATTGACCGGCGCCGGGTGCGAGGCCCGTCTGGACGACCAACCGGTCTGGACCGGCTGGCGGCTGCCGGTGAAAGCGGGGCAGCGTCTGGCGCTGAAGCGCCCGCTCCACGGAATGCGCAGCTATCTGGCCGTGGCGGGCGGCATTGACGTGCCTGAAGTGATGGGGTCGTGCAGCACCGACCTGAAAGTCGGCATTGGCGGGCTGGAAGGGCGCTTGTTAAAAGATGGCGATCGGCTGGCGACAGGAAGGTCAGAACGCCAGTTCAGCGGCCCGCAGGGCGTTAAACAGCTGCTGTGGGGGAACCGGATTCGCGCGTTGCCTGGCCCGGAATACCAGGAGTTTGAAGCGGCCTCGCAGGAGGCGTTCTGGCGCTCGCCGTGGCAGCTTAGCCCGCAAAGTAACCGTATGGGCTATCGTTTGCAGGGGCAACCGCTGAAACGTACCACCGAACGTGAGTTACTGTCGCACGGGCTGCTGCCGGGCGTTATTCAGGTGCCGCATAATGGTCAGCCGATCGTGCTGATGAACGATGCCCAGACCACCGGCGGCTACCCGCGTATCGCCTGCATCATTGAGGCGGATATGTATCATCTGGCGCAGATCCCTCTCGGGCAACCGATCCATTTTGTTCAGTGTACGCTGGAGGAGGCGCTTAAGGCGCGTCACGACCAGCAGCGTTATCTGGAACAGTTAACATGGCGACTTAATGATGAACATTGATCTTAACGCAGACTTAGGAGAAGGGTGCGCCAGCGATGCGGCGTTACTGCAACTGGTGTCATCCGCCAACATCGCCTGCGGGTTTCACGCGGGCGATGCGCAAACCATGCTGGCGAGCGTGCGCGAAGCGCTGAAAAACGGCGTAGCGATTGGCGCACATCCCAGTTTCCCGGATCGGGAAAACTTTGGCCGCACCGCCATGACGTTACCGCCGGAAACCGTCTACGGCCAGACGCTGTACCAGATCGGCGCGCTGGCGGCGATAGCCCGCGCGGAAGGCGGCGTTATGCGTCATGTCAAACCGCACGGTATGTTGTACAACCAGGCGGCGAAAGATCCACAGCTGGCGGATGCCATCGCCAGAGCGGTACATGCCTGCGATCCGTCGCTGATTCTGGTCGGGCTGGCGGGCAGCGAACTGATTCGCGCAGGCGAGCATTATGGCCTGACGACGCGTCAGGAGGTTTTTGCCGATCGGGGGTATCAGGCTGACGGCAGCCTGGTGCCGCGAACCCAGTCGGGCGCGCTGGTAGAAGACGAAGAGCACGCGTTGGCGCAAACGCTGGGCATGGTGGAATCCGGTAGAGTGAAAAGCATTACCGGTGAATGGGCGAACGTTGTGGCGCAAACGGTATGTATTCACGGCGACGGCGAGCACGCACTCGCTTTTGCCCGTCGTTTGCGCGCGGCGTTTGAAGAACGCAGTATCAGGATTATGGCATAACCAATAACCAGGCTGACACAGTGCCCGAAGAGGCGCTGTGCAAATAAAAACAACGCAACACGACTGACAGGAACGGATCATGGGAGACGCAATTTCTCTCTGGCCACTGATGGGTATCGCCGTCATTGTGGCTGGATTTCTTTTACGCTTTAACCCGGTATTAGTGGTCATTATTGCCGGGATCGTCACGGGACTGGCGGCGCAGATGCCGATCGCCACGATCCTCGAAAAACTGGGTGAAGGGTTCCTCAATACCCGTAACCTGCCCTTTATTCTGCTGATTCCGCTGGCGGTTATCGGTCTGCTGGAACGCCACGGGCTCAAAGAGCGCGCGCAGGCGTGGATCGCGAAAATCCGCAGCGCCACGGCAGGACGTCTGCTGATTGTCTATCTGTTTGTCCGCGAAGCGACGGCAGCGCTGGGGCTGACCAGTCTCGGCGGCCATCCGCAAATGGTGCGTCCGTTGCTGGCGCCGATGGCGGAAGGGGCGGCAGAGAAAATACACGGGGAGCTGCCAGGCACGGTTCGCTACCGGCTGCGGGCAATGTCAGCAGCCACCGATAACGTCGGGCTGTTTTTTGGCGAAGACATTTTCGTGGCTTTTGGCGCCATCATCTTTATGCACAACTTCATGCTGGAGTCCGGCGGGATTCAGACCGAGCCGCTGCATATTGCGCTGTGGGGGATTCCGACGGCGATCTGCGCTTTTCTGATTCACGGCGCGCGCCTGTGGCGTCTGGACAATTATCTGCAACGTGAAGTGGCGAAAGTCAGCGCGGCGATGAGCAAAGGAGAGGCGAAATGAATTTTCAACAAAGCTATCTCTATTGGTTGGCCGGTGTGGTGCTGTTGATTGTCGCCGTCATGTCGTGGCAGGACAAAGCCAACCCGCGTCGCCTGACGACGGGGTTATTCTGGGGCGTTTATGGCGTACTGTTCCTGCTCGGCGACTGGACTTATCAGCTGGTGGGCGACAAACGCATGGTTAACATCGCCGTCGGTGGGGCGGTGGTGGTGATGGCGCTGATTGCCGGTTTTGGCGGCGTGAAGCTCGGAAGCTATCACCAGCGAACTCGCGAACAGCGTGAGGAAAGCGCCAGTCGTCTGGGCAACCGCCTGTTTTATCCGGCGCTGGCGATCCCGGTGATCACGGTGATCGGCGTGCTTATGTTCAACCATGTTCCCGGATTGCAGGAGGCGCTATTCGGGCCGGGCAATCACGCCACGCTGGTGACGCTGTTTTCCATGACTGCGGGGTCATTGATTGGTCTGGGGATGGCGATAAAGATGACGCATGAGAAGGTGCACCAGCCGATTCAGGAAGCGCGTCGTCTGCTGGATTCCATCGGTTGGGCGTTCATTTTACCGCAGATCCTCGCCACGTTAGGGCTGTTATTTACCGCGGCAGGCGTCGGCAGTGGAATTTCGTATCTCACCCAGGAATATCTTGCCGTCGATAGCCGTTTTATCGCCGTGGCGGTCTACACCATCGGTATGGCGCTACTGACGATGGTGATGGGGAACGCCTTTGCCGCATTCCCGATTGTGACGGCGGGGATTGGGATTCCAATCCTGGTGCTGCAACATGGCGGGAACCCGGCGGTGATGGCGGCAATCGGCATGTTCTCCGGCTACTGCGGAACGCTGATGACGCCGATGGCGGCAAACTTTAATATCGTGCCTGCGGCGCTGCTGGAACTGCCGGATAAAAATGCGGTGATTAAAGCGCAGGTGCCGACCGGTATTGTGCTGCTGTTGGTTAACGTGTTCCTGATGTATTTCCTGATGTTTCTGTAAGGAGGAAGGATGAAGACGGTATTAATCACCGGGTTTGAACCTTTCGGCGGCGAGCAGGTTAACCCTTCCTGGGAAGTGGTCTCGCGTCTCGACAATGCTATTATCGCAGGGTGTCGCGTGGTGGCCCGCCAGCTCCCTTGCGTCTTTGGCGACTCTCTCACCGTGCTGAATGCGGCGATTGACGCGTTATCCCCGGTGCTGGTGCTGGCGATAGGGCAGGCCGGAGGGCGCACGGATATTACCGTGGAGCGCGTGGCGATTAATATTGACGATGCGCGTATCCCCGATAATCGCGGCAGGCAGCCGGTTGATGAGCCCATCGTGGCGGAAGGCCCGGCAGCCTGGTTTAGCACGCTGCCGATCAAAGCGATGGTCTCGGCGATGCGCGAAGCGGGGATTCCGGCATCGGTCTCTCAGACCGCAGGCACTTTTGTCTGCAACCACGTAATGTATGGACTGTTGCATAAATTGCGCGATATTCAGGACGTGAAGGGTGGATTTATCCATATTCCTTATCTGCCGGAACAGGCGGCGGCACATCCTGGTGCGCCCAGCATGGCGGCGGAAACGGTGCGTCAGGCGTTGGAAATCGCCATTGTCACAGCGCTTCATGTGGAAGCTGACATTGCAGTAACAGGCGGAGCAACTCACTAACAAAGGACAGAACTATGCCTGAAGGCCCGGAGATCCGTCGTGCGGCGGATAACCTGGAGGCGGCGATCAAAGGCAAACCGTTGACGGACGTCTGGTTTGCCTTTTCGCAGTTAAAACCGTATGAATCGCCGCTGATTGGGCAGACAGTCACCCATATCGAAACGCGGGGGAAAGCGTTGCTGACCCACTTTTCGCAGGGGCTGACGCTCTACAGCCATAACCAGTTGTATGGCGTATGGCGAGTAGTGGAGACGGGGAACATCCCGGCAACCAGCCGGGTATTACGCGTTAACCTGCAAACGGCGGATAAAACCATTCTGCTTTACAGCGCGTCCGACATTGAAATGTTGACGCCGGAACAGCTCGCCACCCACCCGTTTCTGCAACGCGTCGGGCCGGACGTGCTGGACCCGCGGCTGACGCCCGATGATGTAAAAGCGCGTCTGCTCTCTGCGCGTTTTCGTAATCGTCAGTTTTCCGGGCTGTTGCTGGATCAGGCGTTTCTCGCCGGGCTGGGCAACTATCTGCGTGTGGAAATTCTCTGGCAGGTAGGGCTGACGGGGCAGCATAAGGCGAAAGATCTCAGTGACCAACAGCTGGAGGCGTTATCTCATGCGCTGCTTGATATCCCGCGTCTTTCTTATACCACGCGCGGTCAGGCGGATGAGAACACGCATCACGGCGCGCTGTTTCGCTTTAAGGTGTTCCACCGGGACGGCGAAGCCTGCGAGCGCTGCGGCGGCATTATTGAGAAAACGACGCTCTCCTCGCGCCCGTTCTACTGGTGTCCACACTGCCAGACGTAATTCGTCAACGCGCCGGATGGCGGCTTCGCCTTATCCGGCCTACAGGCCAGACCATCCGGCGTGGGAACTAGGCGGGGGAATAGGTTTTGCGATATTGCAACGGCGTTTTACCCATATTCTTGCGAAAACAGGTAATAAACCAGGCGTACTCGGAGAAACCGACCTGTTCGGCAATCTCACGCACTGAGCTGTTGGTGTGCAGCAGCAATTCACATGCCTGACGGATACGGCGCATCATCAGATACTCCTGAATGGTGCCGCCCGTTTCCTCGTGAAAGCGGCGTGAGGCATGTCCGCGCGAGCAGCCCATCTCGCGGGCGATATCGTCCAGCGAGCAGCGCTGGTGAAAATGAGTTTCTATCCAACGGATAATGCTGACCGAAAAGGTATTGTATCCCGTCGCCTGCTCCTGATGCGGCAGCAGGCTGATAATCTGCATCACCAGAAATGCGCTGTCGCTGACGCTGAACGTTTTGCTTTTTACCAGCGTTTCAAAACGGCTCAGCAGCGTTTCAATCACCGGCTGTACGTCGCCGACATCAAATACCCGCGCCTTTTCTCCCCGACCGCAGAGCTGACGCAGCAACATTTGCTGACGCGGAAAATCCCGCAGGTACTGCTCAATAATTGAGCCATTAAAATGCAGCGTTGTACGGTGATAAACATTACGATCGTCCTGCTCGACAAACACCTTATGCAGCTTTCCCGGCGGAAAAATAAAAATACGCCCCGGTTTAACGGTGTACTGCTGGTGCTCCATTAGCGCGATGCCAACTCCCTGAGAAACTGACAGGAACTCCACACACTGATGCCAGTGGTAGTAGTTGGCAGGCATATTCTTCATGCGGTTAAAGTAAATCGACTTATCGTTGAGGTTGATATTCTCAAGATAACTGCTGTCTTCCATTCGCTGCATTTCTGCCCGCCTCTCCCGTAATGTGAATAAACTTAAACTTTTATCACTCTAATCGAATTTTTGTCGCTAAAAGCGGATGAATGTTGTTATTCATCACCGACGTTGTCCGAAAATACGACAATTATCACATTTGTCTGTCCGTCTGAATCCTTATTATGCGTCCAACATTTATCAAATGAAACGAGGTTTCATTATGCGAATAAGGCAAGAATACGTCGGACTGGCGCAACAATGGCTGGCGTCAGCCGTCCCCCATTTGAGGCGAGGAAACACGCGTCTGGACGCCGGAGAAACGTCCGCACACTATCCGGCGGATGTCGCCGGAATGGAAGGTTTCTCTCGTCTGTTGTGGCTGCTGGCGCCGTTACTGAGCGGTGACGAAGCCGATGATTTTCGCGAGACGTTTATCGACGGTATTCGTCACGGCTGCGATCCCGAACATCCTGATTACTGGGGCTCCCTGGCGGATAACGATCAGCGATGCGTTGAAATGGCGGCGTTTGGCCTGGCGCTGGCGTTACCGGGAACGGGGCTTTGGTCAGCGCTCTCCATCGACGAGCAAAACAATCTGGAGCGCTGGTTACGCCAGAGCGCCGACATTCAGATCCCCGATAACAACTGGCATTTCTTCCCGGTGCTGGTGCAGGTGGGGCTTAAGTGCGTCGGGCGGCATTACGACATGATGGTGATTGATAAGCATCTGAATGCCATTGAACCGTTCTGGCTTGGCAACGGCTGGTACGCCGATGGTGCCGGTAAGCCGCGCGACTACTACATCTCCAGCGGGTTTCACTTTTACAGCCTGCTGTACAGCCACTTTATGCAGGATGCTGATCCTGAACGTTGCCTGCGCTATCGTCAGCGCGCGCGTCAGTTCGCGAAAGATTATATCCATTACTTTACCGGTGACGGCAATGCGATCCCCTTTGGCCGTAGCCTGACTTATCGCTTCGTACAGGTCGCATTCTGGAGCGCGGTGGCATATACCGGGCTGGATGTGTTTAGCGTACCGGTTATCAAAGGGCTGATCCTGCGGCATATCGACTGGTGGCTGAGCCAACCGTTTATCGGCCCGGATGGTTTGTTCACGCTGGGGTACACATACCCGAATCTGGTGATGACCGAAGATTACAACAGCCCCGGTTCACCGTACTGGGCATGTAAAGCATTGCTGATTCTGGCGCTGCCGCAAGAGAGTGCGTTCTGGCAGGCGGAACCCGCGCCATTGCCCGCGCTGGAGACGGTTCACCCGATAGCGGAAGCCGGGCAGTTTATTGTTCATGCGGAGGATAACCATCACGTCTGGATGTTGATGTCCGGGCAGTACGATCGCAATAACTTCGTCAATTTCGACGCCAAATACTGCAAGTTCGCCTATTCCAGCCACTTTGGTTTCACCCTTGAACGCGGCGTGTATGGTCTGAACCATGCAGCCTGTGATTCAACGCTGATGTTCAGCGAGCAGGACGGCTACTGGCGCGGGCGGCGCGAGTGCGATGCGGTGGAGATGACGCCAGCGTGGCTTCGAAGCGTCTGGCGCCCCTGGCCGGATGTCAGCGTCACCACCTGGCTTATTCCGCATGAGCAGGGGCATCTCCGGCTGCATCGCGTTGTAACCCCACGCACGCTCGACTGCGTGGAAGGCGGATTCGCACTGAATCGCCATCATCTGACGACGACCCGAATGGCAAAAAACGGGCTGACTCTCAGTACCACTTCCGGCGGGTGTCAGATCGAGGATTTGCTGGCTGAACGCCAGCCGCTGGTCGTCACCACCCCGCCGAACAGCAACATTCTGTATGCCTCTCCTGGAGAGATCCCCTGTCTCGGCACGACGCTCACGCCGGGCACTCACTGGCTGGCCTGTAGCGTTAACGCCACGATGTCTCCGACGCTGCCGCCGCCGGTAATCATGGCATTCGATCGTGTCAATCAGGTGCTGACGCTGAACTCGAAAACGCTGGAAATAAAATAATTGACGCTGATGCGGAGAAAATAATGATGAACCCTGTTCAGTCGACACGTTCGGCTTACATCAAGCTGAGTCTGTTTGTATTTCTGTTTACCTTTACCTGGGCGGCCAGTTTTGGCCTGTATGCTATCTGGCTGGGGGATAAAGCCGGGCTGGATGGCGTGGAAATCGGCACGGTGTTTGCCGTTAACGGCGTTTTTGCGGTGATTATCAAACCCGTTTACGGCTACATCATGGACAAAATGGGCATGAAAAAACACCTGCTCTATTTTGTCTGTATTGTTTCGGCACTGATGGCGCCGTTTTACATCTGGTGCTATCTGCCGCTGCTGCAAACCCATTTTGTCAGCGGAATGATTGTCGGCGCGCTGTTTTTCAGCCTCGGCTGGTATGCGGGCGTGGCGGCAGAAGAGTCGTATGTTGACCGTTTCAGCCGTCTGTATGACATGGAGTTTGGCCGTATCCGCATGTGGGCGGCGCTGGGCTGGGCGACGGCGTCATCGTTTTCCGGCTATCTCTACAATATCTCCCCCAAAATCAACTTTGTTATCAGCACCGTTTCCGCGCTGTGCATGTTTGCGGTGCTGCTGACGCTGAAGGTCGATCACTTTGGTCAGGAAGAAAACAACGTTCTGTCGAAAGAGAAGATTGTCATTGGCGATGTGTTCCAGCTGCTGCGCAATAAAAAGTTCTGGACCTTCTCCCTGTATATCGCGGGCGTGGCATGGATGATGTTTATTGCCGAGCAGCAATTCTCTCGCTATTTCGTCACCTTCTTCAGTACCAAAGAGGAAGGAAACGCCATGTTTGGCTATATGAGCACCGCGCAGTCCGCCGCCGAGTTCTTCGGCATGATGCTGGTGCCCGCCATTATTAACCGCATCGGCGCCAAGCAGGGGATGCTCCTGACAGGGCTGGTGATCAGCCTGCGTTTGATTATCTCCGGGTTAACTAACGATCCGCTGATTATCTGCCTGGTGAAACCGCTGTATGGAATTGAAATTGCGCTGATTCTGGTCTCGGTTTTCAAATATATCGCCGAACACTTCGACAAGCGCGTCAACGCCACGATGTATCTGCTGGGTTATCAGGCCATGATTTACGTCGGCTCTATCGTGGTGGCGCCGCCTGCCGGGTATGCCTATCAGAAGATCGGTTTTGAGCACACCTATCTGATTATGGGCATCATCGCGCTGATATTTACCGGGATCTCCGCCATCACGCTATCTCCCTGCTATCAGCATAAAAAAAACACCGCCATCCCTGCCCACGGGCAAGAAGCCATTCATTAAAGTAAAGAAAACGAGAGAATTATGTCTGCAACTATCCGTAAAGAAACGATTGTCCCTGTTGCGCTACAGCGCGGCGAGCGTGCTGCTATCGCGCAGAAAATTCGTCATGCGTTGCCGGTGATTTTAAAGGCTGTTGATCGTAACAGCGCTTATTTCGGCCAGCGTTTTCCCGACGCGGCATGTAAAAACGGTATCTATCCGATTATCGATAATCAGGAGTGGACGACCAGTTTCTGGACCGGGCAACTGTGGCTGGCATGGGAGTGGACAGGGAATGCCGCATATCGCGCGTTAGCCGGGCAGCATGTCCGCTCCTTTGGCGAACGTATCGCAAAGCGCGACCACACTAACCACCACGACCTCGGGTTTCTGTACAGCCTTTCCTGCGTGGCTGCCAGCAAATTGACCGATAACCGGGAGGCAATATATATCGCCCAACAGGCGGCAGAAGTGTTGATGGAGCGCTATCACGACAAGTGCGGCATTATTCAGGCGTGGGGCGAGTTGGATAACCCGGAACAGCAGGGGAGGATGATCATTGACTGCAATATGAATTTGCCGTTGTTGTATCAGGCCAGCGCGACAACGGGCGACCCGCGCTATGCCCAGGCGGCGAAAAGCCATATTGAGCAGGCGCGACGCTATATTGTGCGCGAGGACGGCTCGACGTTTCACACGTACTATATGGATGTTCACACCGGTGAGCCACGCTTTGGCAATACCCATCAGGGGTTCTCCGACGATTCCTGCTGGTCGCGTGGGCAGGCATGGGGCGTGTATGGTTTTCTGCTGAACTACCTCTATACCGGGGATGAGAAACTGCTGGAATTGAGCCAGACGCTGGCAAACTATTTTATTAACCGTTTGCCGGAAGACCTGGTCTGTTACTGGGATCTGGCGCTGACCGATCCCAACAGCGAAAGAGACAGTTCTGCCAGCGCGATTCTCGCCTGCGCCTTGCTGGAGCTGGTAAAACAGCTTCCGGCGACTCATCCCGATCGCGAAAGTTATGAGGCGCTGGCATTGCGAATGATTGAGCGGATGCTCGACGGCTATCTCAATCTGGAGCACAAAGAAGGCGAAGGATTATTAAAACATTCTGTTTATTATTTTAAAGGTAACGTCGGCGTGAATGAATGCTGTGCCTGGGGTGATTATTTCCTGATGGAGGCCATTACCCGCGCAACGTCATGCTGGAATAGTTACTGGTAATATCCCACTCCTCCTGTTGAATAATAATGCTATTTAGTTAGCAGGGGGAGATTTTATCTCTGTTTCTGCAAGGAAAATATAATGCAAAGTAAGAATATGAATACAGCCCTATTAGCGGCTGCACTGGTCATGCCTTCCGCCAGCGTTTTTGCGGACAATAGCAGTCATTCAACGACGGCGCCACAGGCAAAAGAAAAACCGTTTACGACGGTTTATTTTGCGCCACGCACACAATATCGCACGGCCAGCGAGCGTTTTTTACAACGACTGATGCTGACAGGCGTGGTGCAGGACCCGAACAGTATTTTCGCCCGAATGTACTGGAGTTTTGAGACGGACTCCGATCTCGGTAAGAATATGGAGCAGTGGAAAAGCAGTTACGAAGAAGCGGAGTTTAACAAGCCGTTCCCGCTGGGCGAGAGCGACTTCTGGCTTGAACCTGGGGTTGTCTTTCATTGGGAGTCCGCCGGTTCGCGTATCGATCCTTACCTCGGCATTGGTTATCACTTTGACCCAACGCTGGGTGCCGTTTTACGCTATCGCTATAATCATCAAAATCACGACAGCCAGACGCTACAGGGTGACTGGGATGACTCTTCGGAACATCGCGTTGATATTTATCTGACCAAATATTTTACGCCAGATTTTTGGGTGCAATATAATCCGACATATTACAGTAAAACGCATGGTGATAAATTTGAATATGCGAATGGTAAAAACCATACGCTGCAACATAATTTTGTTTTTAACTTCCATGCAACGCCGCGTTTTTATCCCTTCTTTGAATTAGGTTATCTGGATGAATATAAAGATGGCGATGACACCAAAAATGAATACCAGATCAGGGTTGGGTTTAAATATAATTTAAATTAAACATTTTTATGCCTGCGGCTGTTTCGGCGCATAGGTTGAAATAAAACGGGCAACCGCAGGCCCGGTCAACAAAATGCTGAACAGCCGCAGGGTTTGCATCGCCATAATCAGCGCCATGTCGGCGTTGCTACCGGCGGCGATCACCGCCACGGTATCCAGCCCGCCGGGGCTGGTGGCAAGCCAGGCGGTGATAAAATCAATCTGCATGTAGTGGGCGAGTCCCCAGGCCATCGCCGCGCAAATCGCCATCAGGGCAAAGATGGAGGCCAGAATCTGCGGCAGCGGACGCAGCGCCATAAAAAAGACCTGCCTGTCGAACCCTAATCCGATGCGCCAGCCAATGGCCATATACGCAATCGCCAGCAGCCATTCCGGCAGTTCAATCACGATCATGCCGCCTGCATGAAGCCATGCGCCGACGATCATCGGCGCCAGCATAGTACCGGAAGGAATGCGCAATATGCGCCCGGCGAAGCCTGCAACCGCAGCCAGCAGCAGCGTGCTCCACAGATTGCCGCTCAGCGGCGGGAACCACTCAATCTGCTGGCTGACCGCTTCTGCGCTGTCGCCGAGGATCAGCCGCGTGACCAGCACGGCGGCGCCTGCGACAAACAGTACCCGCAGGTACTGCATAAACGCCACCAGGCGGATATCCGCGCCGTAGTCCTGCGCCATCGCCACCATTGCCGCCGCGCCGCCGGGGGAGGAACCCCATGCGCCGGTATTGCCTGGCAGTGAGCTGTAGCGCACCAGCAGCCAGCCGACCACCGCGCTGGAGAGCAGCGTCACCAGCAGAATGGCTAACACCACCGGCCAGTTCACCGCCAGCGTGGTGAGAATCGAACCAGTAAGGTTTTGCGCAATCATGCAGCCGAGAATGGCCTGCGCTGCGAGAAAAGTGGAGCGGGGGAGTTGCAGCGTAATGCCTTTCAGACTGAATGCGATACCGGCAATCATCGGGCCGAGCAGCAGCGCCGCCGGAAGGTGGATGCAGAGAAAAGCCAGCGAAAGAAGGAGTGATAGCAGGAACAACAAACCCCACTGCAAAACCGGCATCCTGTGCTCCCTGTGTTAACTCTCGTGAAATCTCAATAAATCATAGGGAAAGCGTGATGAGAATAACATAACGGGGGTCAAGAAAAGGTGGGGTTTGCTGTTATTTGCCTGATGGCGGCATAAATGTCTTATCCGGCCTACAAAAGTGAATCATCGTAGGCCGGATAAGATCCGGCGTTTACAGATTAACGCTTAATATCAGACTTGAAATCGCGCTTTTCGTAGCCGGTGTACAGCTGACGTGGACGGGCGATTTTCATGCCTTCGCTGTGCATTTCGTTCCAGTGTGCAATCCAGCCCACGGTACGCGCCATCGCGAAGATCACGGTGAACATGGAGGACGGAATGCCCATCGCTTTCAGAATGATGCCGGAGTAGAAGTCTACGTTCGGGTAGAGTTTCTTCTCGATAAAGTACGGGTCGTTCAGCGCGATGTGTTCCAGCTCCATCGCGACTTCCAGCAGGTCATCTTTGGTGCCCAGCTCTTTCAGAACTTCGTGGCAGGTTTCACGCATGACGGTAGCGCGCGGGTCATAGTTTTTGTAAACACGGTGACCGAAGCCCATCAGGCGGAAAGAATCATTCTTGTCTTTTGCCCGGCGAATAAATTCCGGGATGTGTTTAACAGAGCTGATTTCTACCAGCATTTTCAGCGCCGCTTCGTTCGCGCCGCCATGCGCCGGTCCCCACAGGGAGGCAATGCCCGCCGCGATGCAGGCGAACGGGTTCGCGCCGGAGGAGCCTGCGGTACGGACGGTTGACGTCGATGCGTTCTGTTCGTGATCGGCGTGAAGAATCAGAATGCGATCCATTGCGCGTTCCAGCACTGGGTTAACTTCATAGTTTTCGCACGGTGTGGAGAACATCATGTTCAGGAAGTTGCCGGAATAGGAGAGGTCGTTGCGCGGGTAGACGAACGGTTGACCGATAGAATACTTGTAACACATTGCCGCCATTGTCGGCATTTTGGACAGCAGGCGGAACGCGGCGATTTCACGATGACGCGGATTATTCACATCCATCGAGTCGTGGTAGAACGCAGCCAGCGCGCCGGTGACGCCGCACATAACGGCCATCGGATGCGAGTCGCGGCGAAAACCGTGGAACAGACGGGTAATCTGCTCATGGATCATAGTATGGCGTGTGACGGTGGTTTTGAACTCGTCGTACTCTGCCTGGGTCGGTTTCTCGCCGTACAGCAGGATGTAACATACTTCCAGATAGTTAGACTCGGTAGCCAGTTGGTCAATCGGGAAGCCGCGATGTAACAGAATGCCTTCGTCGCCGTCGATGAAGGTGATTTTGGATTCGCAGGATGCGGTAGAGGTGAAACCTGGATCAAAAGTGAACATCCCCTTTGAGCCGAGACTACGAATATCAATAACGTCTTGACCGAGTGTGCCCTTTAGCACATCCAGTTCAATAGCAGAGTCACCATTTAGGGTGAGTTTTGCTTTTGTATCAGCCATTTACGGTCTCCTTAGCGCCTTATTGCTTAAGACTACTCAGTGAGATTTGCTTCGTTACATAAATCAACCGTTACCAGTTTGTTATTTGGCTCGCCGCTCTGCGAAAGAGGAGAAAACCAGGGTACAGAGCAATGGGCGCTTGCAGGTAAAAACAGTTAACTTATGGCGAATTAGCAACAAATCAACAACTTAGCAATCCGAATTATTAAACCTGACTATCACTAATAACTGTCCTGAATAAATTGGTCAATACCGCCACACTGTTACATAACTTATTAGCAGGTGAAAGAGTGACCCCATAACTTTTGCGCATTATATGCCTTTTCTGGTGTTGTTTGTAACAACTTTGTTTAATGTTTGTCAAATCAGATGATTAAAAATTAAATAAATGTTGTTATCGTGACCTATGTCACTGTTCGGGATAAAACCCGACAAACTATATGTAGGTTAATTGTAATGATTTTGTGAACGTCCTATACTGCCGCCAGGTCTCCGGAATACCCTGCAATCCCGAGCCACCCAGCGTTGTAACGTGTCGTTTTAGCAACTGGAAGCAGTGTTTTACATGACGCGCAGTTATAGAAAGGACGCTGTCTGACCCGCAAGCAGACCGGAGGAAGGAAATCCCGTCGTCTTTCTGGCTACAGGTAGATTCACCCTCTGTACCCGAAGTCCAAAGGGAATAATAAGAACAGCATGTGGGCGTTATTCATGATAAGAAATGTGAAAAAACAAAGACCTGTCAATCTGGATCTGACAACGATCCGGTTCCCAATCACGGCGATAGCGTCCATTCTCCATCGCGTTTCTGGAGTGATCACCTTCGTGGCGGTCGGGATTCTGTTGTGGTTATTGGGCACCAGCCTCTCTTCCCCTGAAGGATTCCAGCAGGCATCCGCCATCATGGGGAGCTTCTTTGTTAAATTTATTATGTGGGGCATCCTCACCGCGCTGGCGTATCACGTCGTGGTCGGTATTCGTCACATGATGATGGATTTTGGCTATCTGGAAGAAACATTCGAAGCGGGTAAACGCTCAGCCAAAATCTCTTTTGTTATCACTGTCGTGCTTTCACTTCTCGCAGGAGTCCTCGTATGGTAAGCAACGCCTCCGCATTAGGACGCAATGGCGTACATGACTTCATCCTGGTCCGTGCTACCGCTATCGTTCTGACCCTCTACATCGTTTATATGGTGGGCTTTTTCGCAATAAGCGGCGAGCTGACCTTTGATGTCTGGAGCGGTTTCTTCTCATCGGCATTCACCAAAGTCTTCACCCTGCTGGCACTTTTCTCCATCTTGATTCATGCCTGGATTGGCATGTGGCAGGTGTTGACCGACTACGTTAAACCTCTGGCTCTGCGCCTTGTGCTACAGCTGGCAATCGTTGTTGCGCTGGTGGTTTACGTCATTTATGGATTTGTTGTGGTGTGGGGTGTGTAATGAAACTGCCAGTCAGAGAATTTGATGCTGTTGTTATTGGCGCAGGCGGCGCAGGTATGCGCGCGGCGCTGCAAATTTCCCAGAGCGGCCAGACCTGTGCGCTGCTCTCCAAAGTCTTCCCAACCCGTTCCCATACCGTATCCGCACAAGGTGGCATCACCGTGGCGCTCGGTAATACCCATGAAGATAACTGGGAATGGCACATGTACGATACCGTAAAAGGATCGGACTACATCGGCGACCAGGACGCGATTGAATATATGTGCAAAACCGGCCCGGAAGCGATTCTGGAACTGGAACACATGGGGCTGCCTTTCTCCCGTCTTGACGATGGCCGTATCTATCAGCGTCCGTTCGGCGGCCAGTCGAAAAACTTCGGCGGCGAACAGGCGGCGCGTACCGCAGCGGCGGCTGACCGTACCGGTCACGCGCTGTTGCACACGCTGTACCAGCAGAACCTGAAAAACCACACCACCATTTTTTCTGAATGGTATGCGCTGGATCTGGTGAAAAACCAGGATGGCGCGGTAGTGGGGTGTACCGCGCTGTGTATCGAAACCGGCGAAGTGGTCTACTTCAAAGCGCGCGCAACCGTGCTGGCGACCGGCGGCGCAGGCCGTATTTACCAGTCCACCACTAACGCTCATATCAACACCGGCGACGGCGTGGGTATGGCGCTGCGTGCCGGTGTTCCGGTGCAGGATATGGAAATGTGGCAGTTCCACCCGACCGGCATTGCGGGCGCGGGCGTGCTGGTGACGGAAGGCTGCCGTGGTGAAGGCGGTTATCTGCTGAATAAACATGGCGAGCGCTTTATGGAGCGCTATGCCCCGAACGCGAAGGACCTGGCCGGTCGTGACGTGGTCGCGCGTTCTATTATGATCGAAATCCGTGAAGGTCGCGGCTGCGACGGCCCGTGGGGGCCGCACGCGAAACTGAAGCTCGACCATTTGGGTAAAGAAGTGCTCGAATCCCGTCTGCCGGGTATCCTCGAATTGTCCCGTACCTTTGCGCACGTTGACCCGGTTAAAGAGCCGATCCCGGTTATCCCAACCTGTCACTACATGATGGGCGGTATCCCGACCAAAGTGACCGGTCAGGCGCTGACTGTGAACGAGCAGGGCGAAGACGTGGTGATTCCTGGCCTGTTCGCGGTGGGTGAGATCGCCTGCGTATCCGTACACGGCGCTAACCGTCTGGGTGGCAACTCGCTGCTTGACCTGGTGGTCTTCGGACGTGCGGCCGGTCTGCATTTGCAGGAGTCCATCGCCGAGCAGGGCGCGCTGCGTGACGCCAGCGAGTCTGACATTGAGGCCTCTCTGGAACGTCTCAACCGCTGGAACAACAACCGTGACGGCGAAGATCCGGTGGTTATCCGTAAAGCGTTGCAGGAATGTATGCAGCACAACTTCTCGGTATTCCGTGAAGGCGACGCGATGGCGAAAGGGCTTGAGCAACTGAAGGTGATCCGCGAGCGTCTGAAAAACGCCCGTCTGGATGACACCTCCAGCGAGTTCAACACCCAGCGCGTCGAGTGTCTGGAGCTGGACAACCTGATGGAAACGGCTTACGCAACTGCGGTATCCGCCAACTTCCGTACCGAAAGCCGTGGCGCGCATAGCCGCTTCGACTTCCCGGATCGCGATGATGAAAACTGGCTGTGCCATTCCCTGTATCTGCCAGAGACGGAATCCATGACGCGTCGTAGCGTCAATATGGAACCGAAACTGCGCCCGGCATTCCCGCCGAAGATTCGTACTTACTAATGCGGAGACAGGAAAATGAAACTCGAGTTTTCGATTTATCGCTATAACCCGGATGTTGATGACGCTCCGCGCATGCAGGATTACACCCTGGAAGGCGAAGAAGGGCGTGACATGATGCTGCTGGATGCGCTGATGCAGCTGAAAGAGAAAGATCCCAGCCTCTCTTTCCGTCGCTCATGCCGTGAAGGCGTGTGCGGTTCAGATGGCCTGAACATGAACGGCAAAAACGGCCTGGCGTGTATTACGCCGGTTTCGGCGCTACACCAGCCGGGTAAGAAGATTGTTATCCGTCCGCTGCCTGGTTTACCGGTTATCCGCGATTTGGTGGTAGACATGGGGCAATTCTACGCACAATATGAGAAGATTAAGCCTTACTTATTGAATAATGGGCAAAATCCACCCGCTCGTGAGCATTTACAGATGCCCGAGCAGCGTGAAAAACTCGATGGGCTGTATGAGTGTATTCTTTGTGCGTGCTGTTCAACGTCGTGCCCGTCGTTCTGGTGGAACCCGGATAAGTTTATCGGCCCGGCAGGCCTGTTAGCGGCGTATCGTTTCCTGATCGATAGCCGTGATACCGAGACCGACAGCCGCCTGGAAGGCCTTAGCGATGCATTCAGCGTATTCCGCTGTCATAGCATCATGAACTGCGTCAGTGTATGTCCTAAGGGGCTGAACCCGACGCGCGCCATCGGCCATATTAAGTCGATGTTGTTGCAACGCAGTGCGTAAATAATAACGCCGGTAAGCGCAGTAAATGACAGTCCCGTAGGCCGGATAAGGCGTTGGCGTCGCCATCCGGCATATATTGCCCGATGGCGCTACGCTTATCAGGTCTACGGGGCCACCACCGGTTTGAAATGCAGGAAACCTTTAAAAACTGCCCTGATGGTTAGACAGTTTCTAAAGGTTCCTTCGCGAGCCGCTACACAGAGAAGAGCTCGCAAGTGAACCCCGGCACGCACAGCAATGTGCGTGGTAGTATCCACGGCGAAGTAAGCATACAGAATGCTTAAGGGATCACGATGCAGAACAGCGCTTTGAAAGCCTGGTTGGACTCTTCTTACCTCTCTGGCGCAAACCAGAGCTGGATAGAACAGCTCTATGAAGACTTCTTAACCGATCCTGACTCGGTAGACGCTAACTGGCGTTCGACGTTCCAGCAGTTACCTGGCACCGGAGTCAAACCGGATCAATTCCATTCAAAAACGCGTGATTATTTCCGTCGTCTGGCGAAGGATGCCTCACGTTACTCTTCTTCGATTTCCGACCCTGACACCAATACGAAGCAGGTCAAAGTCCTGCAACTTATCAACGCTTATCGTTTCCGTGGTCACCAGCATGCGAATCTCGATCCGCTGGGACTGTGGGAACAAGAAAACGTGGCGGATCTGGACCCCTCTTTCCACGATCTGACAGAGGCCGATTTCCAGGAAAGCTTTAACGTAGGTTCTTTTGCGATTGGCAAAGAGACGATGAAGCTGGGCGAACTTATTTCCGCGCTCAAACAAACATACTGCGGCCCGATTGGCGCCGAGTATATGCACATCACCAGCACCGAAGAGAAACGCTGGATTCAGCAGCGTATCGAATCCGGCCGCGCCGCCTTCAGCGCGGAAGAGAAAAAACGCTTCCTCAACGAACTGACCGCCGCCGAAGGGCTGGAGCGTTATCTGGGGGCGAAATTCCCGGGGGCGAAACGCTTCTCGCTGGAAGGCGGCGATGCGTTAATCCCGATGCTCAAAGAGATGATCCGCCATGCGGGCAACAGCGGCACCCGCGAAGTGGTGCTGGGTATGGCGCACCGTGGCCGTCTGAACGTGCTGGTCAACGTGCTGGGTAAAAAACCGCAGGATCTGTTCGACGAATTTGCGGGCAAACATAAAGAACACCTCGGCACCGGCGACGTGAAGTACCACATGGGCTTCTCGTCTGATATCGAAACCGAAGGCGGTCTGGTTCACCTGGCGCTGGCGTTTAACCCGTCGCACCTGGAAATCGTCAGCCCGGTGGTGATCGGTTCCGTGCGCGCCCGTCTGGATCGTCTGGATGAGCCGAGCAGCAATAAAGTGCTGCCAATCACCATTCACGGTGATGCCGCAGTGACGGGCCAGGGCGTGGTTCAGGAAACCCTGAACATGTCCAAGGCGCGTGGTTACGAAGTGGGCGGTACGGTGCGTATCGTCATCAACAACCAGGTGGGCTTTACCACCTCCAACCCGCTGGATGCGCGTTCCACCCCATACTGCACCGACATCGGCAAGATGGTTCAGGCGCCGATTTTCCACGTTAACGCGGATGACCCGGAAGCGGTGGCTTTCGTTACCCGTCTGGCGCTGGACTTCCGTAACACCTTTAAACGCGATGTCTTCATCGATCTGGTGTGCTACCGCCGTCACGGCCATAACGAAGCCGACGAGCCGAGCGCAACCCAGCCGCTGATGTACCAGAAAATCAAAAAGCATCCGACGCCGCGTAAACTCTACGCCGACAAGCTGGAAGCGGACAAGGTCGCTACGCTGGAAGACGCCACTGAAATGGTCAACCTCTACCGCGATGCGCTGGATGCAGGCGAATGCGTGGTGAAAGAGTGGCGTCCGATGAACATGCACTCCTTCACCTGGTCGCCGTACCTCAACCATGAATGGGATGAGAGCTACCCGAACAAGGTGGAAATGAAGCGTTTGCAGGAACTGGCTAAACGCATCAGCACGGTGCCGGAAGCGGTAGAAATGCAGTCGCGCGTCGCCAAAATTTACGGCGATCGTCAGTCGATGGCTGCTGGCGAGAAGCTGTTCGACTGGGGCGGCGCGGAAACGCTGGCCTACGCCACGCTGGTTGATGAGGGGATTCCGGTGCGTCTGTCCGGCGAGGATTCCGGTCGCGGCACCTTCTTCCACCGTCATGCGGTGATTCATAACCAGGCAAATGGTTCCACGTATACGCCGTTGCAGCACATTCATAACGGTCAGGGCACCTTCCGCGTCTGGGACTCCGTCCTGTCTGAAGAAGCGGTGCTGGCGTTCGAATACGGTTATGCCACCGCTGAACCGCGCACCCTGACCATTTGGGAAGCGCAGTTCGGCGACTTCGCCAACGGCGCGCAGGTGGTGATCGATCAGTTCATCTCCTCCGGCGAGCAGAAATGGGGGCGGATGTGTGGCCTGGTGATGCTGCTGCCGCACGGCTACGAAGGGCAGGGGCCGGAGCACTCCTCCGCGCGTCTGGAACGTTATCTGCAACTTTGCGCTGAGCAGAACATGCAGGTTTGCGTCCCGTCCACCCCGGCGCAGGTTTACCACATGCTGCGTCGTCAGGCGCTGCGCGGTATGCGCCGCCCGCTGGTTGTTATGTCGCCGAAGTCGCTGCTGCGTCATCCGCTGGCGGTCTCCAGCCTGGACGAACTGGCCAACGGCGCCTTCCAGCCAGCGATTGGCGAGGTTGATGAGCTCGATCCGCAAGGCGTGAAGCGCGTGGTGATGTGTTCTGGTAAGGTTTATTACGACCTGCTGGAACAACGTCGTAAAAACGATCAGAAAGATGTCGCCATTGTGCGCATTGAACAGCTCTACCCGTTCCCGCACAAAGCGGTTCAGGAAGCGCTGAAACCGTACGCCCACGTACATGATTTTGTCTGGTGCCAGGAAGAGCCGCTCAACCAGGGCGCATGGTACTGTAGTCAGCATCATTTCCGTGAAGTGATTCCATTTGGGTCTGCTCTGCGTTACGCAGGTCGCCCGGCCTCCGCCTCCCCGGCGGTAGGGTATCTGTCCGTTCACCAGAAACAGCAACAAGATCTGGTTAATGACGCGCTGAACGTCGATTAATTAAAGGATAAATAATGAGTAGCGTAGATATTCTTGTTCCCGACCTGCCTGAGTCCGTAGCGGACGCAACCGTTGCGACCTGGCACAAAAAACCGGGCGATAGTGTCCAGCGTGATGAAGTGCTGGTAGAAATCGAAACTGACAAAGTGGTACTGGAAGTACCGGCATCGGCTGACGGCATTCTGGATGCGGTTCTGGAAGATGAAGGTACGACGGTAACGTCTCGCCAGATCCTGGGTCGCCTGCGTGAAGGCAACAGCTCCGGTAAAGAGACCAGCGCCAAATCCGAAGAGAAAGCGTCTACGCCGGCGCAGCGCCAGCAGGCGTCGCTATCCGAGCAGAACAACGATGCCCTCAGCCCGGCGATCCGCCGTCTGTTGGGTGAACACAATCTCGACGCCAGCGCCATCAAAGGCACGGGCGTAGGCGGTCGCATCACGCGCGAAGATGTGGAAAAACATCTGGCGAAGGCACCGGCGAAAGCGGAAGCCAAAGCGCCGGAAGCCGCGCCTGCCGCACAGCCTGCGCTTGGCGCTCGCAGTGAAAAACGCGTCCCGATGACCCGTCTGCGCAAGCGCGTAGCCGAGCGTCTGCTGGAAGCGAAAAACTCCACCGCGATGCTGACCACGTTCAACGAAGTCAACATGAAGCCAATCATGGATCTGCGTAAGCAGTACGGCGACGCGTTTGAAAAACGTCACGGCATTCGTCTGGGCTTCATGTCCTTCTACGTGAAAGCGGTGGTTGAAGCGCTGAAACGCTACCCGGAAGTGAACGCTTCCATTGATGGCGACGACGTGGTGTATCACAACTACTTCGACGTCAGCATGGCGGTTTCCACGCCGCGTGGTCTGGTAACGCCGGTACTGCGTGATGTCGATACCCTCGGCATGGCGGATATCGAGAAGAAAATCAAAGAACTGGCCGTGAAAGGGCGTGACGGTAAGCTGACGGTGGACGATCTGACCGGCGGTAACTTCACCATCACCAACGGTGGCGTGTTCGGCTCGCTGATGTCTACCCCGATCATCAACCCGCCGCAGAGCGCAATCCTCGGCATGCATGCGATCAAAGATCGTCCGATGGCGGTGGATGGCAAGGTTGAGATCCTGCCGATGATGTACCTGGCGCTGTCTTACGATCACCGTCTGATCGATGGTCGTGAATCAGTGGGCTTCCTGGTCGCCATTAAAGAGCTGCTGGAAGATCCGACGCGTCTGCTGCTGGACGTGTAGTCACTTTTTAGTGTCACCTGCCATGTAGGCCGGATAAGGCGCTGGTGAGATGCCTGATGGCGACGCAGCCGCGTCTTATCAGGCCTACAGGTTTAAAGATAACGATTACCTGAAGGATGGACAGAACACATGAACTTACATGAATATCAGGCAAAACAACTTTTTGCCCGCTATGGCTTACCGGCGCCGGTGGGTTATGCCTGTACTACTCCGCGTGAAGCAGAAGAAGCCGCTTCAAAAATCGGCGCGGGTCCGTGGGTAGTAAAATGTCAGGTTCACGCAGGCGGCCGTGGCAAAGCGGGCGGTGTGAAGGTTGTTAACAGCAAAGAAGAGATTCGCGCGTTTGCGGAACACTGGCTGGGTAAACGCCTCGTGACCTACCAGACAGACGCTAACGGTCAACCGGTCAACCAGATTCTGGTTGAAGCGGCGACCGATATCGATAAAGAGCTGTATCTTGGCGCGGTTGTTGACCGTAGTTCTCGCCGCGTGGTCTTTATGGCCTCCACCGAAGGCGGCGTGGAAATCGAAAAAGTGGCGGAAGAGACCCCGCACCTGATCCACAAAATCGCCCTCGATCCGCTGGCGGGCCCAATGCCGTATCAGGGCCGCGAACTGGCGTTCAAACTGGGTCTGGAAGGTAAGCAGGTTCAGCAATTCACGAAGATCTTCATGGGTCTGGCAACCATTTTCCTTGAGCGCGATCTGGCGCTGATCGAAATCAACCCGCTGGTGATCACTAAGCAGGGCGATCTGATCTGTCTCGACGGTAAACTGGGCGCTGACGGCAACGCGCTGTTCCGCCAGCCGGATCTGCGCGAAATGCGCGACCAGTCTCAGGAAGACCCGCGTGAAGCGCAGGCGGCGCAGTGGGAACTGAACTACGTGGCGCTGGACGGCAACATCGGCTGCATGGTTAACGGCGCAGGTCTGGCGATGGGCACGATGGACATCGTTAAACTGCACGGCGGCGAACCGGCTAACTTCCTCGACGTAGGCGGCGGCGCGACCAAAGAGCGCGTAACCGAAGCGTTCAAAATCATCCTCTCTGATGACAACGTGAAAGCGGTTCTGGTTAACATCTTCGGCGGCATCGTCCGTTGCGACCTGATTGCCGATGGTATCATCGGCGCGGTAGAAGAAGTGGGTGTTAGCGTACCGGTTGTCGTACGTCTGGAAGGCAACAACGCCGAACTCGGCGCGAAAAAACTGGCTGACAGCGGCCTGAATATTATTGCAGCGAAAAGTCTGACGGATGCAGCTCAGCAGGTTGTTGCCGCAGTGGAGGGGAAATAATGTCTGTTTTAATCGATAAAAACACCAAGGTTATCTGCCAGGGCTTTACCGGTAGCCAGGGGACTTTCCACTCTGAACAGGCGATTGCTTACGGCACGCAGATGGTGGGCGGCGTAACGCCAGGCAAAGGCGGCACCACGCATCTGGGTCTGCCGGTGTTCAATACCGTGCGTGAAGCGGTAGAAGCCACTGGCGCCACCGCAACGGTTATCTACGTTCCGGCGCCGTTCTGTAAAGACTCCATTCTGGAGGCTGTCGACGCGGGCATCAAACTGATCATCACCATCACTGAAGGCATCCCGACGCTGGATATGCTGACCGTGAAAGTCGCGCTTGACGAAGCGGGCGTGCGCATGATCGGGCCGAACTGCCCGGGCGTGATCACCCCTGGCGAGTGCAAAATCGGCATCATGCCGGGCCACATCCACAAGCCGGGCAAAGTGGGCATCGTGTCCCGCTCCGGTACGCTGACCTATGAAGCGGTTAAGCAGACCACTGACTACGGTTTCGGCCAGTCCACCTGTGTGGGCATCGGCGGCGACCCGATCCCGGGCTCTAACTTCATCGATATCCTGAAACTGTTCCAGGAAGATCCGCAGACTGAAGCGATCGTGATGATCGGTGAGATCGGCGGTAGCGCGGAAGAAGAGGCGGCGGCATACATCAAAGAACACGTAACCAAGCCGGTTGTCGGTTACATCGCGGGCGTTACCGCGCCGAAAGGCAAGCGTATGGGTCACGCGGGCGCGATTATCGCGGGTGGTAAAGGTACGGCGGATGAGAAATTCGCCGCGCTGGAAGCCGCAGGCGTGAAAACCGTTCGTAGCCTGGCGGATATCGGCGAAGCGCTGAAAGCCGTAATGAAGTAATTCTCAAAAAGCAGCAATAAGGCCCGACTCCTTCGTGCGACAGGGGAATACCTGAAGCGCGAAGGATGCAGGGCTGGTCCGTTTTCGACATGGTTGGTCACCTTCTGGTGACCTTTTTTTTGCCTGTTTTGCCGCTTAACCGTGTTGAAAATAAGCATCTTGCTGCGGTAAACGTTTACCCGCGCTTATTGTTATTAATATCATCCTGCCAGCAGGTGACGAACAGAAAATTATCAGACACATAAACAGTCGCTTTCTGTTATGCCGCGTGTTAAATCCTCCTTAAATAAACCACAAATAATATTGATTCACCTCGCAACATTTTTTCTCCATAAAACAAGTTAACATGAAAAATTATTAAGAACTTATTAGCACTATTTGCCTGTAATTAACCGCGTTTAAATTGTGTTTATTGTCGGGGTTGAGTATTATTGCTTAATATTTAAACACTGGCAGTGTGCGTAAATCATGGAGTGGATCAATGACATTAGCGGAGAAAATAAAATATAACTCTCGGGGATAATCTGGAGGGGTTGCATTAATTTTTTATAAATTAAACTATTTTTGTACGCTGCATATGGAAGACGTTATGAGAGGAAAGATACCCAAGACCGAATTACTGGTGACTTTTGAAGTGGTGGCGCGTCACGAAAGCTATACCCGGGCAGCAGAAGAGTTGGCGTTGACTCAGAGTGCCGTGTTCCGGCAGGTGAATGCGCTGGAGGATTTTTTACATACCTCGTTATTTAACCATGCCAAAAAGCGAATTTTTTTAAATGCAGCCGGTAAGCATTATCTGAGCATTGTTAAAGAAACACTTAACAAACTTGAACGTGATACCAATACGATAATGACCTGGCAACCCACCGTTCAGGTCATTGAGCTGGCGGTGAACCCAACGTTCAGTACCCACTGGCTGATTCCGAATTTACGTGAATTTAATAAAATAAATCCTGACATTATCGTTAATATTCATTCGCTGGCGAATATTGGCGATTTTCTTAACCGTGAGTATGACGCCGCCATTATGCGGGAAGATTTTTGCTCGCCCTGGTCAGAGGTGGAGTATTTATTTGAAGAGGAAATTTTACCCGTATGCAGTGGCAGCCTTTTACCTCAGCCGAATCAAAAACTGACCGTAGAAGAGTTGCTCAATGAATTTCCCCTTTTGCATCAAAGTACGCGCATCAAAGGCTGGCAGGAATGGTTTGCGCTGTCGGATATCAACAGTCCGCTGGTGAATAAAGGCCCGCGCTTTGATTTATTGTCGATGCTGATTGCCGCCGTGCGTTCTAATCTGGGCGTGGCGCTATTGCCCCGGTTTGCGATCCAGCACGATCTGGATAACGGTGAGATGGTGATTCCCTGCGATGTGCCGATGCGTACAGGGAACCGGTTTATTATGACGTGGCGCGAAGAAAAAGCGGAATCCCGGTATTTACAGATCTTCCGTGACTGGCTGCTGCAAAAATCGGTAATCTCAGCGGTGGAGCGCTGACGCCGGATGGCGGCCAGTGGCCTTATCCGGCCTACAAGCGGTGAGGACTAATGCCGGATGGCGGCCGATGGCCTTATCCGGCCTACAAGCGGTGAGGACTAATGCCGGATGGCGGCCGATGGCCTTATCCGGCCTACAAGTGGTGAGGACTGATGCCGGATGGCGGCCGATGGCCCTATCCGGCCTACAAACGGTGAGAACTGATGCCGGATGGCGGCCAATGGCCTTATCCGGCCTACAAGCGGTGAGAACTGATGCCGGATGGCGGCCAATGACCTTATCCGGCCTACAAGCAGTGAGGGCTGTAGGCCTGATAAGCGCAGCGCCATCAGGCAAAGGCGCGGCTACCAGTCTATCCCCGCCTGCGCCTGAATGCCGCTATCGAATGCATGCTTCACCGGGCGGACTTCGCTGACCGTATCGGCGAGTTCCAGTAATTGCGTATGACACCCGCGACCGGTAACGATCACGCTCTGCTGTTCGGGACGATTCACAATCGCGGCGATCACGTCCTGGGTGTCCAGGTAGTGATAAGCCAGCATGTACGTCAGTTCATCCAGCACCACCAGATCGTAACGCGGGTCGGCGAGCATACGCCTGCCTTCCTGCCAGACGGCTTCCGCCGCCTGTATATCCGCGTCCCGGTCCTGCGTCTCCCAGGTAAAACCGGTGCCCATAATGTGAAACTCAACGCCCAGCGGTTGCAGCGTGTTGTATTCACCGTTATCCCACTGACCTTTAATAAATTGCGCGACGCCAACGGTTTTGCCGTGACCGACCGCGCGGGTCGCGGTGCCAAAGGCCGCCGTCGATTTTCCTTTACCGTTCCCGGTGAAAACAATCAGGACTCCTTTCTGTTCCGTGGCCGCCGCCACGCGGGTGTCCACCTGTTCTTTCAGTTTTTGCTGCCGCTGGCGGTGCCTGTCAGTATTGGCTCGCGCTTCCATAAATGCTCCTTAATGCCCTGCCGGACAGATCGCGCAGCGATGTTGCTGCTCAAACTGGCTGAAGAAGTTATTGCCTTTATCATCCACCAGCACAAAGGCGGGCAGGTTTTTGACCTCCATCATCCACACGGCTTCCATCCCCAGTTCGGGATACTCAAGGCAGCGTAAGCTTTTAACGTACTGCTGTGCCAGAAGCGCGGCGGCGCCGCCAATGCTGCCAAGATTGAAGCCGCCATGCTTGTGACAGGCTTCGGTCACTTGCTGGCTGCGGTTGCCTTTCGAAAGCATGATCAAACTGCCGCCCGCCGCCTGGAAGGCGTCAACATAGCCGTCCATGCGCCCGCCGGTGGTCGGGCCGAGCGAGCCGCAGGCCTGTTTTTCCGGCGTTTTGGCTGGCCCCGCGTAATAAACAATGTGATTTTTCATGTAGTCCGGCATCGGTTCGCCGTTATCCAGACGCTCTTTAATTTTGGCGTGCGCGATATCGCGGGCGACGACAATCGGGCCGTTCAGCGACAGTCGGGTGCCGACAGGCAGCGTGGAAAGGTTATGCAGGATCTCGCGCAGCGGACGGTTGAGATCGAGCTGTACGGTCTGGGCGCTGTTTTCCACGCGCAGGGATTCAGGAATAAATTTTCCCGGATTGTGTTCGAGTTTTTCCAGCCAGATGCCGCGCTTGTTGATCTTCGCTTTAATATTGCGGTCGGCAGAGCAGGAGAGCGCCATTGCGATGGGGCAGGAGCCGCCGTGACGCGGCAGGCGGATAACGCGGATATCATGAGCGAAATATTTGCCGCCAAACTGTGCTCCGATGCCAAACTCGCGGCTGGCATTGAGCAGGGTTGTTTCCAGCGCCGTGTCGCGAAACGCCTGGCCCAACTCGTTTCCGCTGGTCGGCAGGGTGTCGTAATATTTGGTTGAGGCCAGCTTCGCCACTTTCAGCGCCTGGTCGGCAGATAATCCGCCAACCACAAAAGCGATGTGGTAGGGCGGGCAGGCTGCTGTTCCCAGCGACCGCATTTTTTCGATCAGGAAAGCGGTGAGTTTTTCGGGTTGCAGAATAGATTTGGTTTCCTGAAACAGCGCCGCTTTGTTGGCGGAACCGCCGCCTTTATTGACGAAGAGAAACCGGTATTCGTCACCCGGCGTCGCGCTGATATCAATCTGGGCGGGCAGGTTGGTTTGGGTATTTACCTCGGTGTACATGTCCAGCGGGGCGTTCTGGGAGTAGCGTAAGTTATTTTCCTGGAAAGTGATGTACACGCCTTTGCTCAGGGCTTCGGCATCGTCGCCGCCTGTCCAGACGTGCTGACCTTTGCTCGCCACAATGGTTGCCGTTCCCGTGTCCTGGCAGTTTGGCAGTACGCCTTTCGCCGAGACTTCGGCATTGCGTAACAGTTGCAGCGCGACGTACTTATCATTACTGCTGGCCTGCGGATCGTGCAGGATGCTGGCAATCTGTTTCAGATGCGCGGTGCGCAGGAAAAACGAGGCTTCATAAAATGCCTGTTGGGCCAGCAGAGTCAGCGCTTCAGGCGCGACTTTGATAACCTCTTCACCGTCTAACTCCGTTACCGTAATGTGCTTGTCGCTGAGTAATTCATATTCCGTCGTATCTTTGCTTTGAACAAACGGTTCCTGCCAGACAAATGGTTTAGACATATTAACTTCTCACCTTTAAGTTATTTTTGCCGGACGGCTGTCCGGCCTACAACAATGCGCAAACCGTAGGCCGGATAAGCGTTAGCGCCATCCGGCATCGCTGTGGTATCAGGACATCGCCACTTCTGAGTGTTCGGTTGCCGGGCGCTCCTGTTCCGGGGTTTTGACCGGCGCTTTGCCACGACAGCCTGCGCCGAAGTGCTCGCCTTCCCAACGACCGACAATCGCCGCACCCATCGCATTACTCATCACGTTGGTGGCAGAACGGCCCATATCGAGGAACGGATCGACGCCCATCAGCAGGATCAGACCGGCTTCTGGAATGTTGAATTGGTTGAGGGTAGCGGCGATAACCACCATTGACGCACGCGGCACGCCTGCCATTCCTTTGGAGGTCAGCATCAGAATCAGCAGCATGGTGATCTGCTCGCCCATGCTCAGTTCAATGTTGCACGCCTGGGCGATAAACACGGTGGCAAACGAGCAGTAGGCCATTGAGCCGACGAGGTTAAAGGAGTAACCGATAGGCAGTACGAAGCTGGCAATCTTGGAAGAGACGCCAAACTTCTCCAGTTTGTCCAGCGTACCGGGGAAAGCCGCTTCCGAGCTGGACGTGGTAAAGGCCAGCAGCGCGGGTTCGAAGATTGCTTTGGTCAGACGACTGATGCACGGCCCGACAATCATTGTTGACAGGCCAATCAGGATCGCCCACAGCATCCCCAGCGTCAGGTAGAACTCGCCCATGAAGATCCCGGCGCTGACCATCACGCCCAGACCGCGTTCAGCAATCAAACCTGAGATGGCGGCAAAGACGGTCAGCGGCGCAAACAGCATCACGTAACCTGTCAGCTTCAGCATGACGTGCACCAGCGAGTCGAGCACTTTAACGATGGCGGCGCCTTTTTCACCAACGGCGGCCAGGCTGCAACCGAGGAAAATGGAGAACACCACAATTTGCAGGATCTCGTTGCGCGCCATCGCATCGATAATACTGGTGGGCACGGCGTGCGAGATAAAGACTTTCAGCGTGAAGGGTTCAGACTGCACGGCGGCAACCGCGCCTGCGTCGTGTGCCACAAAGTTAATGCCTGCGCCTGGCTGGAACATATTGACGATGACCAGACCCAACGCAATAGACAACAATGAGGCACAAATAAACAGGAAAAAGGTTTTAGAGAATATACGCCCCAGCGTTTTGGCATCGCCCATTTTGGCGATTCCCACCACTAACGTTGAAATAACCAGGGGGGCAATAATCATTTTTACCATGCGCAAAAATATGGTGGTAAAAATAGAGATGTCCTGGGCGTACGATTTTGCTGTTTCAGCCGATGCCATATTATTAATGGCCACCCCGGCAATCATGCCGAGTATCAGGCCTAATATGATCATTTTGGTTAAACTTATTTTTTTCATGTTTGCTCCATCGGATAATGGTTGGAGAATAATGTGTAGGGCAGCGCATACCCGAACGCAGACAACCGCTCAGGTACGCGCTTGTTATGACCAACCGCATGAATAATCAGGAAAACAGTGATACAGCAAAATCCTGTATCCTGATGGCTGTTGTTGTATTGTTATGACTACAAGTCGAAGGTAATACTTAATAGCGGCGCGTGTTGCTGCGCGCCATAAACATCATTGTCACCAACGTTGCCGGAAATAATATCGCGCGGCATGACAATTTTTACCGCATTTGCCGGATCAAACCAGACAATGCGATGAATAAAATCAGGCTCGACGTTATATAAACGGGCAATAAGCTGCGGCGTTAATTGTTCCGATGCTTTTACCCGCTGATAGTCTTCCCGGGTTTTAAACAAAATATCTAAAACCAGTTCGTACGGTCCGGCGTTTTTGGAACGAATCACCTGCGCCAGTGAGCAAATAGAGTGTTTCATGCCTGAACTCCTTCCGGCGTCACCTGTTCGAGGTGGAAATCAAATTGCAGCGCGTCGCTCGCTTCAATCAGGTGATAGATTGAAAACTCATACACTGGCCCGCTTTGAATATCGGAAGGCGAGAACGGGAAGGCGAGGTTGCCCGCCGTTGCAATCCGGTTTTCATAGCCGTAGTGCAGGAGGGTGGAACGCACCAGCGAACAGACGCTGTTGGCGATATCCTGCGTCGGCGCGACCACGTCGAGCAATATGCCCAGTTCGTGCCCGGCGCTCTGCATCGGTTCGTGATTGCCCATCACCCCGTTCTTACCGTACAGGTGGAACGTCATGCGGATGCTGTCATCATTCAGCGAGAGGTTACGCGCCACGCTGGTCTTCACCTCTTCGAGAATGGTGTCAATGCTGGCAATCATGATCGGGTCGCGCGTCCCGGCGATGGTCAGACAGCGGAAGCCCACCTGACGCGCGCCTTCCAGCTTCAGCGCGTACGGCGTCTCTTCGTGACGGGAACCGCTGACGTAGACCTCGCCCTCGTTGACCGCTTTGAAGCTGCACCCTTTCAGATTCAGCACGCCGCCCGGCCCCGGCAGGTAGTACGGATCGGATTTCTCATACAGGGTGTGCGCCGCCGCAGAGGTTTCGGTGAACTTGCGCTTTGGATTGAACGTCTTAAGCGTAAAGCCGTTATCGTCAATGATCCCCATCGCGCAGTCGGAACCGGAACCCGGCGTCGCGGCGATGGCAGCGCACTCAAGGATCTTACCGCAGTGCAGCGCCAGACCTTCATCAAAGCCCTGCATGATCGGCAGCGCCGCGAAGCAGGCCGGATCGTAAGCGCGTCCGCCCAGCACCACCTGCGCACCGGCTTTCAGCGCCCGCTGGAAAGGTTCGATGCCCATTTGCGCGACGATATAGGTGCTTTGGTCGATCGCGTCGTGGGTCAGTTCCGGGACGAAATCCAGCGCGGTGATTTTGCCGTTATCCAGCGCCTGGTGAACGATCGCTTTATCAACATCTGACGGGATAAGCGCCATCGAGAACGACAGCTTCTCTTCCTGCGCAATCTCAAGGATTATCTGGCGACACCACTCCAGATGCGGCGCCGCGCCGGAACCTCCGGCAGTGCCGATCACCACCGGGATATCGTTTTTTACGCCAGCGGTGATCATATAGCGCAGATCGCGTTTCACCCCGGCCCTGTCGGTAAAGGGTTTCCCTGCCCCCAGGTAGTGGGGGCCAGGATCGGAGGAACCGGCGTCAACGGCGATCAGATCCGGCGACTCCTCCATCGCTTTGCGAAAGCTCTCTTCCGGGAAGCCATAGCCCAGAATGGCCGTCGGCGATAAGATCTTAAATGTGCGTGCCATTTCTCAATCCTTTGTCTGCAACAGCGCGATGGTACGGTTCATCTCGTTAAACACGATGTTGAGACCTTCATCGAAGCCCATACCCGGTTTCACCAGCATCCGCATCGGGCGCGCGGCTAGCGCGACATGTACGCAGGTGCGGGCGCTGATCTCGGTTTCGTTACAGGTGCCGCCCTGATAGGCTTCCATCCCGTGTTTGTTGCAATAGAGCACGGCGTCAACGATGTTATGAATGCCGCCGAGATCCGGGGTTTTGATCTGCACCATGTGGCAACTGCCCGCGTCAGTGAAATCGACGATGTCCTGATAGGTGTTACACCATTCGTCAGCGACAATTTTTACGCCGGAACTGAGGCGGGTCAGCTCTTTGGTGATCGCGGTCAGCAGACGGATCTGATCCGGTTTGTTACCGGCATCCACCGGGCCTTCAATGTACAACGGCAGACCCTGCGCTTCTTTCTCCAGGCTGGCGATGTACTCCGCGCAGCGTACCGGGTCCATATCGAAAATCAGGCCGATAGTGCCGTAGACATCAATATGCAGCGTCGGGTGATAGCGTGGGCTGGTGCGCAGGCTCAGGATGCGATCGGACAGCCAGCGTACATACTCACGCAGTTTCTCGCCCTGAAAGCCCAGTTTCTCTTCCACGTTGTTGATCAGCGCATGCGGCAGCACGTCAACGCCTTTGAGGATCATCTTATCGACGGCGATATAGCGATCGTCGCCGCTCTGACCAAATAACGGAATCGCTTCCGGGACGCACGGCAACTGCCATTCATCGCAAACCACTTCTGCTTTCAGACGACCGGACGCCAGCGCGGTGGCGTCGAGTAGCGCCTGCGACAGGCCGTAACGCACGGCGGTGTGCAGCAGATTGCCGTCAATGCGCAGCTTGTCGAAGAAGCGGGCGTTCGGCAGGAACGCATCGACATCACGACCTTCCAGCAGCGGTTTAATGTGATCGTTCAGGAACGGAATAAAGTGCTCTGCCAGGAACAGCGGGTCACGACCGCCAGCGCCGGAATACTGCACGGCGGCGCAGTCACCGACCGCTACCGCGCCATTTTCCAGAATCAGCTGTACCGAGATGCACTCGCCCGCCTGACGCACAGAGGTAAAGCCGGGCGTGACCGGCGCGCCGGTATAAATGAATCCATCATGACCCGCGCCGTTTTTAATCGCCTGCTGATCGTCGAAATAGAATGAGGAGTAGCCAGCGGTGAAAAGGGCCTGTTTAATTTTCATTATGGTCTTCCTATTAATTGACTGTGGGATACCGCGTTGATGTCATCAACAACCATCTGGAATGAGGGCTTGCGTCCTTCAAAATGGGCGCGCTCAGCGACGTAATCGTGGTGCAGGGCGAGGATATCTTTCGGCAGCGGAACCGCACCGGCTTCAAGGATGCGAATGGCGCCGGAGTTATCGCGAACCGGCAGGATTTTGCCTGCGTTACAGGAGGCCGGGGCGAAAGGTACGTCCAGCACGCCAGCTTCAAAAGCCAGCACCGTGCCGCGCGCCACATCGCCGTTACCCAGCTCAAAGACTTTTTTCAGCACCGCACGGACTTCGCACTTAATCAGTTCGACTTCCTGTTCCACGGCTGCGCACGGCGGGAACTTCTGGTCGCTGACCATATTGAGCATCTGGCGAGAGGCTTTAAGCCCCTGGGCGTTTGCGGCGGCCGTTGGGATACCGAAGGCTTCGTGCGGACTCTTGGTGATCACTTTGGTCGCGCCGGACATACCCGCCACCGCCGCACCCCAGGAGATAATGGCGAACGCTTTGGATTCATCTTCCGGGAAGCCGCCCATCCACTGGTGGAAGACGGTGCTCAGTTCGTAATCATCAAAGCCGTAGTTCTGGAAATATTCGTGGGACAGTTCGCGCAGTGACTGAATGGCGGCGATATCCTGCGTCAGGCTGCCCACCTGGCCATAGCCGACGGTAATCGACTTCACGCCCTGTTCCAGCGCCAGCAGACCTTCGATGATGGCGACCGCGTGGGACATAAACGGCGGGATCAGCGTGCCGGTCAGCGGGCCGAACGGCTCGCGGTTAATGCGGATGCCGTGCTCTTCATACATTCCCATCAGACGGTCGCAGTACTGCCAGTCGCGGATTGATTTTTCCAGCGTGACGCGCTTGGCGTAAGGAATGTTGTAGGAGATGCCGCCGCCTTCATAGCTGGTGAAGCCGCTGGCCATCGCGATTTCCGCCAGCAGTCGCGCATCCGGCGTACCGTGACGAACCTGAATGGGTTTTTCCAGCGCTTCCGTCATCCGGCGGCAGGCAGCAACACCGTGGTTGACAACCGGCAGGCCGTTCAGCTTAGAGGTGCCTGCTTCGATGGATTTTTGAATACCGATCGCCGCTTCTTCGTAACGGTTCAGACGGGTATAGGCATCGATGGTGCTGGGAAGCAGATCGCACTCTTCCTGCAACGTTTTGAGCAGCGCGATGTGTTCATCCATCAGCGCCACGCCCGCGCGCGGCTGGCTGAGCGTTTTGCCTTCCTGATCGGCTTTTAACAGGGCGTGAGAAAAGCGTTTTTTCTCTGGAATGGTTTGCTGATACTTCACGCCATCTTCAAAATTCTCGACGTCCTTGCCGGTATGCCAGGTTTGCAATACCTGATGCCGCTCGGTCATGAATTCGTCATGGGTTAATTTTTTATTTCGGAGTTCCATTCGTAGCTGCCTTAGGTTTTATAGGGTTAAACATTGAATACTGGTGCGAGCGGCGAGCTGCGGGTACAGCCTGGCGACGTTCGCCAGCAGAGGAAGCAAGCCTTTTGAATCGCGGTAATAGTCAAACTGCCCGGGTAAGAGAATGCGTCTGCCGTCATCGTCCAGCTCGCGGTATTTCAACCAGCGATGGATGTCGAACTGACTGGCGCGGGAGAGCCATCCGCCGGAACCGACAACTTTGCGAACGGTGGTGAGGTCGCGCCCCATCTGTAAGTCGACGTTGCCCACGCAGGTGCAGACCTGCTTTTTGGTGCCCGCGTGACGTTCGCTGGCATAACCCACGCACAGCCCTGCCAGCAGGGCGTCGAAGAATTTCTCTTCGTCGCTGCGGGGGAGGTAATCGGGGTGGGACACCAGGTGGCGCAGATAGCCGTAAAACGCCTCCTGACGCTCAGGCTGTTGGGCAAACACGACGTTTACCATCTCCTGGGTGCTTTCTCCGACCACAAGGGCAGAGACGCGCATCCCGAGATCGCCTTCAACGGTGCGTTTGACGAACGGTTCCGGCACGCCATGCAGCACGGTATCGGGAGAGAGCATATTGGCACAGGCGGAGTACACGTCGGTGGTGGCGCCGCCCATATCGATCAGCATGAACTCTTTCCATGCGCTGTCGATGTCGCTGATGGCTTTAACCAGCTCGTAGACGGTCCACGGTGTTGGCATCGGCTCTTCGCCGGTTTCGCCAACAATCACGTCCAGCCCTTTGCCTTTCACGATGCGGGACAGGAACAGATCGCAAATGGCCTGGCGGGCGGCATACGGATTCGGGTGATCGAGGTCGGGCAGAATGTTGTCTACCGTGGTCAGATCTTTATGCCCCAGAATGGCCTGTACCTCATCCTGAATGTCACGGTTTCCGGCATAAATAATCGCGCAATCCAGATTTGAGTTCGCCAGCGCGCGTGCATTCGCCAGGCCGTAGCTTTCTTCGCCGCCATCCGTACCGCCGGTAAACAGCAGGATGTCCGGCGGCGAGTTTTCTAACGCCTGGATGTCATGGCGGTTGAGCTTATACGCGTAATATTGCGCGATCTTCGCCCCCGCTGAGTGGGCAGTAACTTTTGCGGATTCCAGCGTGATAGACGGCACCAGCCCCATAGCGGCGACGGCGAGCCCGCCTTTTGCCGATGAGGAGTATTTCAACTGCACTTCGCCGCTTTTCAGCAACGGACGGGCATCGGCGACATTCAGCACCTGATTCAGACTGGCAAAAAAACCGTCTGCCAGATGGTATGTGGTGGTTGGCGTCAGGACATGGTTCACCAGGGTTAACGCATCCCCCTCCCTGGCGAAGAGGGCGGCTTTGGTCCATGTCGAGCCGATATCGACAGAGACGATTTGCATCAGATGGCCTCTTCAAGGCAGCGCTGTTCAACACCATGGCGCGGGTTAATGTCTCCGGCCATTAACCGGCACACATCTTCCAGATCATGACTTGGCGCAAAGACGCGGTTAAAGCCCATCTCTTTAAACTTCGCTTCCACGTCGGCAAAGTCATGTTTACCCACCACCAGATTGCCGCCGACATAGAGCAGAATGTCACCAATACCGCGTTCGATGCAGCGTTCACGTAAACCGAGGCAGTCGATATCGCCGTGGCCGTAAATGGATGACACGACAATCGCATCGGCGCCGGTTTCGATTGCGGCATCAATATATTCATCCTGGCTTACCATGACCCCCAGATTGATTACGCGAAAATCATGGGCAGTAAAAACGCGATCCAAAACTTTATTGCCTACTGCATGGCAGTCAGCACCAATGACGCCAATAACAAGTGTTGATTTTTTCATGAGTAATCCTCTGTAGAGCTGATGAACAAAAGGTAAGAGTCTTCGTTTAATATTGCGCACTCAGGTTTCTGCAACCTTTTAATAGTCATGGAGTGTCTGTGCAGGCGGGAAGGGATGCAATTGATCTATTTTCAAAATATCTTTCTTAAAACTAATGTTCTTAATTAATCATTGGAAGGGTGTTTGTTATCAATGAGTTATTATTGATTGCCCAGCTCTGGTTAATTTAATTGGAACAGGGGGTTAATAAATAATATGCTGTGTTTGTGATCGCGGTCTTATTTATTTTTGCAAACGGTTATTGAGAGATAAATATAATACAAAGGCAAAACTGTGAGTTAAATAACGGAACAGAAATGGATGTTTCTATAGGAACACGGTTCATTGTTAATGAAAGGATAAATATGATAATAATTTGTTCTTTCTTACCGGGCGGATTATTTGTGAGCCCGGTAGCATATTGTCACAATACCGTGAACAGAAAACATGATCAGCGCTGTTTTCTGCGCGCGATCAACGTAAATTTATAATCATCGGTATTAAACGCATTACGGCTATATTCAAATATCTGACCGTCTTTCAAAAATCCGCGGGAGACTTTCTCCAGGATCGGTTTGTTTGCGCTGATCGCCAGCGTGCGGCTCATTTCTTCGGTTGGCATGATCGGGATCAGCTCCTGCTCGCTGCGATCAATGACCATCTGCTTCACCTCTTCAATAAAGTGATACTTGGAATTTTCCATCACCTGCCAGGTCAGGTCGGGAAAGAGCGCCAGCGGCATCCACGTCTCTTCGAGGGCGACGGGTTTTTGCTTAATGTAACGCACGCGTTTTACGTGCCAGACCCGGTTGTTCTCCGCCAGTTGTAACTGGTTGCGCAGAAAGTCGTCCGCCAGGATCACTTCAAAAACCAAAACGTCACTGTGGGTGTCAACATGGCGATCGGCGAGTTTTTCGTAAAAGCTGGTTAGCTGGTAGATATCGTAATTGACCCGCTCTTCTTTCACATAGGTCCCGCTGCCCTGAATGCTTTCGATGATCTGCTGTTCGGTCAGTTGCTTGAGCGCCTGACGTACCGTGACCCGGCTCACGCCAAACGCATGCTGCAATGTCTGCTCGGTGGGTAACGCGTCGCCTGCTTTCAGTTCGCCACGTTCAATCTGCTCGCGGATTCGGTCAGCAATCTGTCGGTATAACGGTTTTTGGCTCATCTTTTTACTTTTGTATGAATGAATTAATACGACTTCGTTGATTATGCCCGATCAATAGCTCTTGTAAATAATACAAATTAAATACAAATTATTTTGCGTAAGTGAAAATGATCACATAAATGTATTGTTTCATCTGGCACAATTTCTGAAACATACAATGACAGTGTGAGGACTATGATGAACCTGACGACGTTAACCCACCGCGATGCGTTATGCCTGAACGCCCGGTTTGGCAGTCGTGAAGAGGCTATTCACGCGTTAACCCAGCGGCTTGTGCAACTGGGGAAAATTTCAGATTCCGATGCTTACCTTGAAGAAGTCTTTTTGCGTGAAAGCCAGGGGCCAACGGCGTTGGGAGAAGGGCTGGCGGTGCCGCATGGTAAAACGTCGGCGGTTAAAGAAGCGGCATTTGCCGTGGCCACCCTGCGCGAACCCATGGTGTGGGAAGGAGTTGACGGGCCGGAAGCGGTGACGCTGATTTTTCTGCTCGCCATTCCGCCAGGCGAAGCGGGAAGCACCCATATGCAGTTGCTGACCGCACTCACCACGCGACTGGCGGATGATGACACCCGCGCGAGGATTCTGGCTGCGACCACGGCGGATGAGCTACTGTCGGCGCTGGATGACCAATATCAGGAAAGCGCTTTTCAGCCCTTACAGGATGCGCCGACCATCGTCTGCGTAACGGCGTGCCCGGCGGGGATTGCGCACACCTATATGGCGGCGGAGTATCTGGAAAAAGCGGGACGCAAACTGGGCGTGAACGTGTATGTGGAAAAGCAGGGCGCTAACGGAATTGAAGGCCGTCTTACCGCACAGCAGCTGAACGCGGCAAAAGCCTGCATTTTCGCCGCAGAGGTGGCGATAAAAGAGAGTGAGCGCTTTGCGGGCATTCCTGCGCTGTCGGTGCCCGTCGCCGAACCTATCCGCCACGCCGAAGCATTGATCCAACAAGCGCTGGCGCTGGAACCCGCGCAGGGCGATCGCGCGGTTTACCAGGAAACGGCAGCGCCTAAGCGTCTGAAAACGGAGTTAAAACAGGCGCTGTTGAGCGGCATCTCGTTCGCCGTGCCGCTGATTGTCGCCGGGGGAACCGTACTGGCCGTGTCGGTGCTGCTGGCGCAAATGCTCGGCTTGCAGCATCTCTTCGATCAGGAGAACTCCTGGCTGTGGATGTACCGCAAGCTGGGCGGTGGGATGCTCGGCATCCTGATGGTGCCGGTGCTCGCCGCCTATACCGCCTATTCGCTGGCGGATAAACCCGCGCTGGCTCCCGGATTCGCCGCCGGCCTTGCCGCCAATATGATTGGCTCCGGCTTTCTCGGCGCGATCGCGGGGGGCTTGATCGCCGGATATCTGATGCGCTGGGTGAAAAACCATCTTCGCCTGAGCAGCAAATTCAACGGCTTCCTGACCTTCTATCTGTATCCGGTCATCGGCACCTTAGGCGCGGGCAGCCTGATGCTGTTTGTGGTGGGCGAGCCCGTTGCGTGGATCAACAACGCGCTGACCGCCTGGCTTAATGGGCTGAGCGGCGCCAATGCGCTGCTGCTTGGCGCGATTCTCGGCTTTATGTGTTCTTTCGATTTGGGCGGGCCGGTCAATAAAGCGTCTTACGCGTTCTGCCTTGGGGCGATGGCGAACGGTGTCTACGGCCCGTATGCCATTTTCGCCTCGGTCAAAATGGTGTCCGCCTTCACCGTAACGGCATCAACGATGCTGGCGCCGAGGCTGTTCAAAGAGTTTGAGATCGAAACAGGAAAGTCGACCTGGCTACTGGGGCTGGCGGGCATTACGGAAGGGGCAATCCCGATGGCGATTGAAGATCCGCTGCGGGTTATCGGTTCTTTTGTTCTGGGGTCAATGGTGACGGGCGCGATTGTCGGCGCGATGAACATTGGTCTTTCGACGCCGGGCGCAGGCATTTTCTCACTCTTTCTTTTGCATGACGCCGGATACGGCGGTTTCGCCGCCGCCGCAGGCTGGTTTGGCGCAGCGTTAGTGGGGACAGCGATATCGACCACTATCCTGCTGTTCTGGCGTCGTCATGCGGTAAAGCAGGGCAAGTATCTGACTAACAATGTGTTGCCATAAACGAACTAACAGGAAACGAAGATGAAAGCAGTATCTCGCGTTCACATTACGCCGCACATGCACTGGGATCGTGAATGGTATTTCACCACGGAAGCGTCACGTATTTTGCTGGTCAACAATATGGAGGAGATCCTGACCCGCCTGGAGCAGGATGCAGAGTATAAATACTATGTCCTTGACGGGCAGACGGCGGTGCTGGAGGACTATTTCGCCGTCAAAGCGGAAAATAAAGCGCGGGTAAGAAAACTGGTGCAGGCCGGAAAACTGATTATCGGCCCGTGGTATACCCAAACGGATACCACGCTGGTATCCGGGGAGTCGATCGTGCGTAATCTGATGTACGGTATGCGCGACTGCCTGGCGTTTGGCGAACCGATGAAAATTGGCTATCTGCCGGATTCGTTCGGCATGTCGGGGCAGCTTCCGCATATCTATAACGGTTTCGGTATTACCCGCGCCATGTTCTGGCGTGGTTGTTCGGAACGCCACGGCACCGATAAAACCGAATTTTTATGGCAAAGCGCGGATGGCAGTGAAGTGACGGCGCAGGTGCTGCCGCTGGGCTACGCGATTGGTAAGTACTTACCGGAGGACGAGGCCGGGCTGCGTAAACGTCTCGACAGCTACTTCGATGTGCTGGAGCGCGCGTCGCTGACCAAAGAAATTTTGCTGCCGAATGGCCACGATCAGATGCCGTTGCAGCAAAATATCTTTGCGGTGATGGATAAACTGCGCGAAATCTACCCGCAGCGTAAGTTTGTGATGAGCCGCTTTGAAGAGGTGTTTGAACACATAGAAGCCCGCCGCGAGCAGCTTGCCACGCTGAAAGGCGAGTTTATTGATGGCAAATATATGCGCGTTCATCGCACCATTGGTTCGACGCGGATGGACATCAAAATCGCCCATGCGCGCATTGAGAACAAAATCGTCAACATTCTTGAGCCACTGGCGACGCTGGCCTGGACGCTGGGGTTTGAGTATCACCACGGCCTGCTGGAGAAAATGTGGAAAGAGATTCTGAAGAATCACGCCCACGACAGCATCGGCTGCTGTTGCAGTGACAAAGTACACCGCGAAATTGCCTCCCGTTTCGAGCTGGCTGAGGATATGGCCGACAACCTGATCTGTTTTTATCAGCGCAAAATCGCCGACAACATGCCGCAGAGCGATGCCGACAAACTGGTGCTGTTTAACCTGATGCCGTGGCCGCGTGAAGAGGTAATTAACACCACGGTACGCCTGCGCGCCAGCCAGTTCTCTCTGCGGGATGATCGGGGCAATGCCATTCCTTATTGCATTCGCCATGCCCGGGAGATCGATCCCGGTTTAATTGACCGCCAGATTGTGCATTACGGTAACTACGAGCCGTTTATGGAATTTGATATCCAGATCCAGCAGATTATCCCTTCAATGGGCTATCGCACGCTTTATATCGAACCGAACGCTGCGGGCAATGTGGTGAGCCCGACGGTTTCATCAGAATCGCTGCTGGAGAACGCGTTCTGGCAGATTACGGCGAATGATGACGGTACGCTGAACCTGCGCGATAAAGACAGCGGCGTGCGTTATCAGCGCATACTGGCGCTGGAAGAGGGGTCAGACGATGGCGATGAGTACGATTACTCCCCCGCCAGAGAAGAGTGGCTGCTTACTTCGACGACGGCAAAACCGGAATATGAAGTGATTCATGACGCATGGCAGAGCAGGGTTGTCATTCGCTATGTCCTGGCGGTTCCGGCGAATCTTGCCGAACGCAGCGCGCGGCAGCGCAACGGAACGTTAGGCGTGGAGATCGCCGTCACCCTGAGCCATAACAGCAGACGCATTGATGTTGAGGTGGCGCTGGATAATCAGGCTGACGATCACCGCGTGCGGGTGTTAATCCCCACGCCGTTCACGACGGATGTTGTGCTGGCGGACACCCAGTTTGGCGCAGTGACGCGCCCGGTACAGGACAGCGCGATGGAAAACTGGCAGGAAGAGGGGTGGAAAGAGGCGCCGGTGCCGGTCTGGAATATGCTGAACTATGCGGCGCTTCAGGAAGAGAGAAATGGCCTTGCGCTCTTCACGGAGGGATTACGTGAATTTGAAGTTATTGGCGAAGGGAAGAAAACGTTCGCCTTAACGCTCCTGCGTGGGGTGGGGCTGCTGGGGAAAGAGGATCTACTGCTGCGACCAGGGCGGCCTTCCGGCATCAAAATGGCGGTGCCGGATTCACAAATGCGCGGAATGCTGCGCAGTCGGTTTAGCCTGTTCAGCTATAGCGGAACGCCTTTTAGCGCCGGTGTCGCGCAACAGGCGAAGGCGTGGCTGACGCCTGTTCAGTGCTATAACAAAATTCCCTGGGATGCGATGAAACTCAACAAGGCCGATGTTTGCGTACCGGAACATTACAGCCTGTTAACGATGTCGCCGGTGGGCTGCCTGTTAAGCGCGCTGAAAAAAGCAGAGGATCGCGATGATGTCATCCTGCGCCTGTACAATCCGTCCGAAACAACCTCATGTGATGCCACCGTTGCCTTTAGTAGAGCCGTTAGCGCATGTACAGAGACCATGATGGATGAACAGGCGTGCCCTGCGAAAGGAGAGGGGGCAAGTGGGGCTGGCCTCTTTCTGCCGGGGCAGTCCCGAACGTTTAGCTACACGCTTGCCTGAATCTCAGACAAACAGATTAAAGCCACGCTTAGCGTGGCTTTATTGTTAACGTAATAATAACAATCCGGTGTTAATTTCAATGGGCTTAAAAGTAAAATATTTGTGATTATTTTCATGGCGAATTGACCCTGTGGAAAATTACGCTGAAGCGTCTACGCTAAATAGTTGCAGACGGCAAAAGAATGTCGTCGATGATAACGTTAAATGAAATGCTGTTTTTTTATATATACCTTTCTATTAGATAACCGCCAACACCCTCAGAGATACATATGCGCAACATTGTTTTCACTGTGTTTACGCATTGTATACACCATTAACGAATTTTGGTGTTTTTGATTTAAATCAATGTTTAATGCTTGGAAAAAGATGTCAAAACACGATAAATTGTCGCCGATCAAATTGGCCTGAAACCGGTAAATTAGCTATAAATTGATCAATGTCGAAAAATGCAAATTTGACTCAATAAAAACCTGTTTATTGTAGGGATTTTACGGCGTAATATATTTGCGGGATCAATTTAGGTTTTTTATTAACATGTTTGTAACTTTTTATCATTGCTGTTTCCTCTGATGATGAAACGGCAACGGTGAAGGGGAGCAAATAAATTTTATTGGGGCATGCGTGTGACCCTTTCTAACGGGGTTCACTCTCGGAGTCTTCATGCGATGAGCAAGGAGTCATGATGTTAGATATAGTCGAACTGTCGCGCTTACAGTTTGCCTTGACCGCGATGTACCACTTCCTGTTTGTGCCGCTGACGCTCGGTATGGCGTTCCTGCTGGCCATTATGGAAACGGTATACGTCCTTTCCGGCAAACAGATTTATAAAGATATGACCAAGTTCTGGGGCAAGTTGTTTGGTATCAACTTCGCTCTGGGTGTGGCTACCGGTCTGACCATGGAGTTCCAGTTCGGGACTAACTGGTCTTACTATTCCCACTATGTAGGGGATATCTTCGGTGCGCCGCTGGCAATCGAAGGTTTGATGGCCTTCTTCCTCGAATCCACCTTTGTAGGTCTGTTCTTCTTTGGCTGGGACCGTCTGGGCAAAGTCCAGCATATGTGTGTTACCTGGCTGGTGGCGCTGGGTTCCAACCTGTCTGCGCTGTGGATACTTGTGGCGAACGGCTGGATGCAGAACCCTATCGCATCGGATTTCAACTTCGAAACCATGCGTATGGAGATGGTGAGCTTCTCCGAACTGGTGCTTAACCCGGTTGCGCAGGTGAAATTCGTTCACACTGTGGCGTCTGGCTATGTGACCGGTGCAATGTTCATCCTCGGTATCAGTGCTTACTACCTGCTGAAAGGCCGCGACATCGCGTTCGCTAAACGCTCCTTTGCTATCGCCGCCAGCTTCGGTATGGCTGCTGTGCTGTCTGTTATCGTGCTGGGTGACGAATCCGGCTACGAAATGGGCGACGTGCAGAAAACCAAACTCGCCGCGATTGAAGCGGAATGGGAAACCCAGCCAGCGCCTGCTTCCTTCACCCTGTTCGGTATCCCGGATCAGGAGACGCAGGAAAACAAACTGGCTATCCAGATCCCTTACGCGCTGGGTATTATCGCGACTCGCTCCGTCGATACGCCGGTCATCGGTCTGAAAGACCTGATGGTGCAGCATGAAGAACGTATCCGTAGCGGGATGAAAGCCTACGCGCTGCTGGAAGAACTGCGTGCCGGTTCTACCGACCAGGCCGTTCGCGACCAGTTCAATAACGTGAAGAAAGATCTGGGCTACGGTCTGCTGCTTAAACGCTATACGCCGAACGTCACTGACGCGACCGAAGCGCAAATTGAGATGGCGACCAAAGACTCCATCCCACGCGTTGCGCCGCTGTACTTTGCGTTCCGTATCATGGTTGCGTGCGGCTTCCTGCTGCTGGCGATCATCGCGCTCTCCTTCTGGAGCGTCATTCGTAACCGCATCGGTGAGAAAAAATGGCTGCTGCGCGCGGCGCTGTACGGCATCCCGCTGCCGTGGATTGCTGTAGAAGCAGGCTGGTTCGTTGCCGAATATGGTCGTCAGCCGTGGGCGATCGGTGAGGTGCTGCCAACCGCCGTGGCGAACTCGTCACTGACGGTTGGTGACCTGCTGTTCTCCATGATCCTGATTTGCGGCTTGTATACCCTGTTCCTGGTGGCGGAGCTGTACTTAATGTTCAAGTTTGCACGCCGTGGCCCAAGCAGCCTGAAAACCGGTCGCTATCACTTTGAGCAGCCCAATGTGGCCTCTCAGCCGGCACGCTAAGACAGGAGTCGTCAAATGATCGATTATGAAGTATTGCGTTTTATCTGGTGGCTGCTGGTTGGCATTCTGCTGATCGGTTTTGCGGTTACCGATGGCTTCGACATGGGGGTGGGCATGCTCACCCGTTTCCTCGGTCGTAACGACACCGAGCGTCGAATTATGATCAACTCCATCGCCCCGCACTGGGACGGTAACCAGGTGTGGCTGATCACCGCCGGTGGCGCGCTGTTCGCCGCCTGGCCGATGGTTTACGCTGCGGCGTTTTCCGGTTTCTATGTGGCGATGATCCTCGTGCTGGCGTCCTTGTTCTTCCGTCCGGTTGGTTTTGACTACCGTTCCAAGATTGAAGACACCCGCTGGCGCAACATGTGGGACTGGGGCATCTTCGTGGGGAGCTTTGTGCCGCCGCTGGTTATCGGCGTGGCGTTCGGCAACCTGTTGCAGGGCGTACCGTTCCATATCGACGAGTATCTGCGTCTGTACTACACCGGTAACTTCTTCCAGCTGCTGAACCCGTTTGGCCTGCTGGCAGGTATCGTCAGCGTAGGGATGATCATTACCCAGGGCGCAACCTATCTGCAAATGCGTACCGTGGGTGAGCTGCACCTGCGTTCCCGCACGACGGCACAGGTAGCCGCGCTGGTTACGCTGGTGTGCTTCGCGCTGGCGGGCGTATGGGTGGTTTACGGTATTGATGGTTATGTCGTGACTTCCGCGATGGATCATCACGCCGCATCTAACCCGCTGACCAAAGAGGTCGCGCGTGAAGCCGGTGCGTGGATGGTGAACTTCAACAGTACGCCGATCCTGTGGCTGGTTCCGGCGCTGGGCGTGGTTCTGCCGCTGCTGACTATCCTGACCTCCCGTATGGAGAAAGGAGCATGGGCATTCCTGTTCTCTTCTCTGACCCTGGCCTGCATCATCCTGACTGCCGGTATCGCAATGTTCCCGTTTGTGATGCCTTCCAGCACCATGATGAATGCGAGCCTGACCATGTGGGATGCGACCTCCAGCCAGAGAACGCTGAACCTGATGACCTGGGTTGCGTTGGTGTTTGTACCGATCATTCTGATCTACACCAGCTGGTGTTACTGGAAAATGTTCGGCCGCATCACTAAAGAACATATTGAAAGCAACACCCACTCTCTGTACTAAGTAAGGAGCTAAAAATGTGGTATTTCGCATGGATTCTGGGAACGCTTCTTGCCTGTGCATTTGGGATAATCACTGCGCTGGCGCTTGAGCACGTAGAATCAGGTAAAGCCGGACAAGAAGACAGCTAATGACCAGTATTATCGCAACGTTGTATGCGGTAATGGATAAGCGCCCATTACGGGCGCTTTCCTTTATGCTGGCGTTAGTGTTGGCAGGCTGCATCTTCTGGGACCCGACGCGTTTCGCGGCGAAAACAAGCGAGCTGGAAATCTGGCATGGTTTTCTGCTGATGTGGGCCGTTTGTACGGGTGTGATTCATGGCGTAGGATTTCGTCCTCGCGCCGTTCACTGGCAAGGGATCTTTTGCCCGCTGCTCGCCGATATCGTGCTTATTGTTGGTCTGATTTTCTTCTTCTTTTGAATAAGAAGTATCCTTAAAAATTTATGGGTTTTCATAAGCCCATAAATTTTTACTCTCCCTTAACTTCCCCCCATTCCCAAGCCTCATTCGCGCGCGTATAGTAGCAACGTTTAAAAGCGTTAACTTTTTTTGCATTACCGGGATGTACAGTGAATATATTTCGATGGCCGGTTCGTGTCTATTATGAGGATACCGACGCCGGTGGTGTGGTTTACCACGCCAGTTACGTCGCTTTTTATGAAAGAGCACGCACAGAGATGCTGCGTCATCATCACTTCAGTCAGCAGGTGCTGTTGGCTGAACGGGTTGCCTTCGTGGTGCGTAAAATGACGCTGGAATATTATGCGCCTGCGCGACTCGACGATATGCTCGAAGTCCAAACTGAAATTACGTCAATGCGTGGCACCTCTTTGGTTTTCACGCAACGCATTGTCAACGCAGAGAACAACGTGCTCAACGAAGCGGAAGTTCTGATTGTTTGCGTTGATCCACTCAAAATGAAGCCTCGTGCGCTTCCCAAGTCTATTGTCGCGGAGTTTAAGCAGTGACTGACATGAATATCCTTGATTTGTTCCTGAAGGCAAGCCTTCTGGTTAAACTTATCATGTTGATTTTGATTGGTTTTTCAATCGCATCCTGGGCTATCATCATCCAGCGGACTCGTATTCTTAACGCTGCGGCGCGCGAAGCGGAAGCGTTCGAAGATAAATTCTGGTCTGGAATCGAACTGTCTCGCCTGTATCAGGAGAGCCAGGGGCGTCGTGATAGCCTCGCGGGTTCGGAACAAATCTTCTATAGCGGGTTCAAAGAGTTTGTGCGTCTGCATCGTGCAAACAACCATGCGCCGGAAGCGGTTGTTGAGGGGGCGTCTCGTGCGATGCGTATCTCTATGAACCGTGAGCTGGAAACATTAGAGACGCACATTCCTTTCCTCGGCACCGTGGGTTCCATCAGTCCGTATATTGGTCTGTTTGGTACGGTATGGGGGATTATGCACGCGTTTATCGCCCTCGGTGCGGTGAAACAGGCGACGCTGCAAATGGTGGCGCCGGGTATCGCGGAAGCGCTGATTGCAACGGCTATCGGTCTGTTTGCGGCGATTCCAGCGGTTATGGCCTACAACCGTCTGAATCAGCGCGTGAACAAGCTGGAACTGAATTACGACAACTTTATGGAAGAGTTCACCGCCATTCTGCACCGTCAGGCGTTTACCAGTAGCGAGAGCAACAAGGGGTAAGCCATGGCCAGAACGCGTGGACGAGGTCGTCGCGATCTCAAGTCCGAAATCAACATTGTACCGTTGCTCGACGTACTGTTGGTGCTGCTGCTGATTTTCATGGCGACGGCGCCGATCATTACCCAGAGTGTGGAAGTCGATCTGCCGGACGCGACCGAGTCGCAGGCCGTCAGCACCAATGACGATCCGCCGGTCATTATTGAAGTTTCCGGTATTGGGCAATACAGCGTGGTGGTTGAGAAAGACAGGATGGATCAGTTGCCGCCAGAGCAGGTTATTGCCGAAGCGAAAAGTCGCCTGGAGTCCAATCCGAAAACGGTCTTCTTAATCGGTGGCGCGAAAGACGTGCCTTACGATGAAATAATTAAAGCGCTGAACTTGTTACACAGTGCGGGCGTGAAATCGGTTGGCTTGATGACGCAGCCTATCTGATCTTCTGCGTCTCCGGGACGTAAAGATAGCAAGTAACAGGCGCACAGTTTTTGGGAACCGAGAGTGTCAAAGGCAACCGAACAAAACGACAAGCTCAAACGGGCGATAATTATTTCAGCGGTACTGCATGTCATCTTATTTGCAGTGCTGATCTGGAGTTCGTTCGATGAGCATATAGAGGCTTCAGCCGGGGGCGGCGGTGGTTCTTCCATCGACGCCGTCATGGTCGATCCCGGCGCAGTTGTTCAGCAGTACGATCGTCAGCAGCAGCAACAGGCGAGCGCGAAGCGTGCGGCGGAACAGCGTGAAAAACAGGCGCAGCAGCAAGCTGAAGAGCTTCGCGAGAAGCAGGCGGCTGAACAGGAACGACTGAAGCAACTTGAGAAAGAACGTTTAGCCGCGCAGGAACAGGCGCGCGAGCAGGCGGAACAGCAGAAACAAGCGGAAGCGGCCGCGAAGAAAGCACAGGAGCAGCAGAAACAGGCTGAAGAAGCGGCGGCGAAAGCCGCAGCGGATGCGAAAGCGAAAGCGGACGCGCAGGCTAAAGCAGCGGCGGAAGCGCAGAAGAAAGCGGAAGCCGAAGCGGTAAAAGCGGCTGCTGATGCGAAGAAGAAAGCCGAAGCTGAAGCGGCAAAAGCCGCCGCCGACGCGAAGAAAAAAGCGGAAGCCGAGGCGGCTAAGCAGGCTCAGGCAGAGGCCGCGAAGAAAGCCGCAGCAGAAAAGGCTGCTGCTGAAAAAGCGGCCGCAGAGAAGAAAGCTGCCGCCGACAAAGCCGCCGCTGAGAAAGCGGCAGCAGCAAAAAAAGCTGCTGAGAAGGCTGCTGCCGATAAGAAAGCTGCGGCAGATAAAGCGGCTGCTGCGAAGAAAGCCGCAGCCGAAAAAGCCGCTGCCGCATCTGGCGTCGATGACCTGTTGGGCGATTTAAGCTCCGGTAAGAATGCGCCGAAAACCGGCGGCGGAGCGGCAGGAAGCAATGCTTCTCCTGCGGGGAGTGGTAATACTAAAAACAATGGCGCATCAGGCGCGGATATCAGCAATTATGCCGGGCAGATTAAATCGGCCATTGAAAGTAAGTTTTACGACGCATCGTCCTATGCAGGTAAGACCTGTACGCTGCGTATAAAACTGGCGCCAGACGGCCTGTTGCTGGATATTCAGTCTGAAGGTGGCGATCCCGCGCTTTGTCAGGCAGCGCTTGCTGCGGCCCGACAGGCGAAGATTCCAAAACCACCAAGCCAGGCGGTATACGAAGTGTTTAAAAACGCACCTCTGGACTTTAAACCGTAAGCTAAACTTTCCCCGTCACGGCGGGGAAAGAAACGCAACGAGAGTCGCTGGGTTCTGGTAGTTTTGTGTATTTGAGTTTGTTAACATTCTGCTAAATTATCGTGGGCTTTCCGCCCGGATAAGGGAGATATGATGAAGCAGGCATTACGAGTAGCATTTGGTTTCTTAATGCTGTGGGCAGCGGTGCTGCACGCAGAAGTACGTATCGAGATCACCCAGGGGGTGGACTCGGCGCGCCCGATTGGCGTTGTGCCATTCCAGTGGGCAGGGCCGGGAGCTGCGCCTGAAGATATTGGCGGCATCGTTGGCGCTGACCTGCGCAACAGCGGTAAATTCAATCCGTTGGATCGTTCTCGTCTGCCGCAGCAGCCGGGTACGGCGCAAGAAGTTCAGCCGGCGGCATGGTCTGCGCTGGGTATTGATGCGGTTGTTGTCGGCCAGGTAACTCCGAATCCTGACGGTTCCTACAATGTTGCTTATCAGCTGGTTGACACCGGCGGCGCACCGGGTACTGTACTGGCGCAGAACTCTTACAAAGTGAACAAGCAGTGGCTGCGTTATGCTGGCCATACTGCAAGTGATGAAGTGTTTGAGAAGCTGACCGGCATCAAGGGCGCATTCCGCACCCGTATCGCTTACGTAGTGCAGACTAACGGCGGCCAGTTCCCGTATGAACTGCGTGTGTCTGACTACGATGGCTACAACCAGTTCGTGGTTCACCGTTCTCCGCAGCCGCTGATGTCTCCGGCGTGGTCTCCTGACGGCTCTAAACTGGCCTACGTGACCTTCGAAAGCGGTCGTTCCGCGCTGGTTATCCAGACGCTGGCTAACGGGGCTGTGCGTCAGGTTGCGTCGTTCCCGCGTCACAACGGCGCGCCAGCGTTCTCGCCGGATGGCAGCAAACTGGCGTTTGCGTTGTCTAAAACCGGTAGCCTGAACCTGTATGTGATGGACATTGGTTCTGGTCAGATTCGTCAGGTGACGGATGGTCGCAGCAACAACACCGAACCAACATGGTTCCCGGACAGCCAGAACCTGGCCTTTACCTCTGACCAGGCCGGTCGTCCGCAGGTGTATAAAGTTAACGTGAACGGCGGTGCTCCGCAGCGTATCACCTGGGAAGGTTCGCAAAACCAGGATGCGGATGTGAGCAGCGACGGTAAATTTATGGTAATGGTAAGCTCGGCGAATGGTCAGCAGCACATTGCCAAACAAGATCTGGTAGCGGGTGGCGTACAGGTTCTGTCGTCAACGTTCCTGGATGAAACGCCAAGTCTGGCACCTAACGGCACTATGGTAATCTACAGCTCTTCTCAGGGGATGGGATCCGTGCTGAATTTGGTTTCTACAGATGGGCGTTTCAAGGCGCGTCTTCCGGCAACCGATGGTCAGGTTAAATCCCCTGCCTGGTCGCCGTATCTGTGATAATAATTAATTGATTAGTAAAGGAATCATTGAAATGCAACTGAACAAAGTGCTGAAAGGGCTGATGATCGCTCTGCCTGTTATGGCAATTGCTGCATGTTCTTCCAACAAGAACGCCAGCAATGACGGCAGCGAAGGCATGCTGGGTGCAGGCACTGGTATGGATGCGAACGGCAGCGGCAACATGTCTTCTGAAGAGCAAGCGCGTTTGCAGATGCAGCAATTGCAGCAGAACAACATCGTTTACTTCGATCTGGACAAGTACGATATCCGTTCTGACTTCGCGGCAATGCTGGATGCGCACGCTAACTTCCTGCGTAGCAACCCGTCTTACAAAGTCACCGTAGAAGGTCATGCGGACGAACGTGGTACTCCTGAGTACAACATCTCCCTGGGCGAACGCCGTGCTAACGCTGTTAAGATGTACTTGCAGGGTAAAGGCGTTTCTGCTGACCAGATCTCCATCGTTTCTTACGGTAAAGAAAAACCCGCAGTACTGGGTCACGACGAAGCGGCTTACGCTAAAAACCGTCGCGCCGTACTGGTTTACTAAGAGAATTGCATGAGCAGTAACTTCAGACATCACCTGTTGAGTCTGTCGTTACTGGTTGGCATAGCGGCCCCCTGGGCCGCTTTTGCTCAGGCGCCAATCAGTAGTGTCGGCTCAGGCTCGGTCGAAGACCGCGTCACTCAACTCGAGCGTATTTCGAATGCTCACAGCCAGCTTTTAACCCAACTCCAGCAACAACTCTCTGATAATCAGTCCGATATTGATTCCCTGCGTGGTCAAATCCAGGAAAGCCAGTATCAGCTGAATCAGGTTGTTGAACGGCAGAAGCAGATCCTGCTACAGATGGACAGTCTGAGCAGCGGTAGCGCAGCGACGCCGTCGGCGGGCGGCGAGCAAAGCGGGGCGGCAACCGCAACACCTGCGCCTGGCGCGGGCGCGGCGACGTCAGGTGCGCCGGTACAAAGCGGCGACGCCAATACCGATTACAATGCGGCAATTGCTCTGGTGCAGGATAAGTCCCGCCAGGATGATGCGATTGTGGCGTTTCAGAACTTCATCAAAAAATACCCGGACTCAACTTATCAGCCGAATGCCAATTACTGGCTTGGCCAGTTGAATTACAACAAGGGTAAAAAAGATGATGCCGCATTTTATTTTGCCTCGGTAGTCAAAAACTACCCGAAGTCACCAAAAGCGGCTGACGCGATGTACAAAGTCGGCGTCATCATGCAGGACAAAGGCGACGCGGCAAAAGCCAAAGCGGTTTATCAGCAGGTTATCAGTAAATACCCTGGCACTGATGGCGCAAAACAAGCGCAAAAACGTCTTAACGCGATGTAATGCACACCACGCGACCAGAAATCGCGTTATTTCTGGTCTCGTCGTGCGATTCCTAAGCAGTTGAGTGATCTACATCGAAATTTTTGTTGCGCTGAAATCTGAAATCAGTAATATATGCCGCCGTTGCCAGGGGATATCAAACAAACCGAAAGCAGCGCAAAAGTGGGTCGTTAGCTCAGTTGGTAGAGCAGTTGACTTTTAATCAATTGGTCGCAGGTTCGAATCCTGCACGACCCACCACTTTAAAGATGGAAACATCTTACCAGCGTAGTATCGGGTGATTAGCTCAGCTGGGAGAGCACCTCCCTTACAAGGAGGGGGTCGGCGGTTCGATCCCGTCATCACCCACCACTCGGGTCGTTAGCTCAGTTGGTAGAGCAGTTGACTTTTAATCAATTGGTCGCAGGTTCGAATCCTGCACGACCCACCAATTTTAAATTGGTGCCGAGTAAAATCTTTCAGGTAACACCCGTATGGGTCGTTAGCTCAGTTGGTAGAGCAGTTGACTTTTAATCAATTGGTCGCAGGTTCGAATCCTGCACGACCCACCAGTTTTAAAGGTGGTTACTGGTAGAGAACGTGAAGGATAACGTTGCGTCAGCAACGGCCCGAAGGGCGAGGCGAAGCCGAGTCATCCTGCACGACCCACCATCCTGAATGATTAAGCAGTAAAATCCCGCAAGGGGTCGTTAGCTCAGTTGGTAGAGCAGTTGACTTTTAATCAATTGGTCGCAGGTTCGAATCCTGCACGACCCACCAATTTTAACATTGCACTCAGATGTTAAACGTGAAGGATAACGTTGCGTCAGCAACGGCCCGAAGGGCGAGGCGAAGCCGAGTCATCCTGCACGACCCACCAATGTAAAAAGGCGCCCTAAAGGCGCCTTTTTGCTATGCGCAGAATTTGTGCCTGATGGCGCTGCGCTTATCAGGCCTACAGCGATACACTCGTCCAGGTCGGATAAGACGTCAGTCGGCGACCCGTAGGCCGGATAAGGCGCTTGCGCCGCCATCCGGCATTATCAAGCGCAATTGTTGTGACTTTTGCCAGCCAATCGGCTATCTTGTTTAGCATATAAAACAAATTTAACCGATTGTGGCGTGGGTTACGCTTTATATCGGTTATTTCGTTAAGCCAGTAAAACGAGAAAGCATGATGAGCGTAATGTTTGACCCGGAAGCCGCAATCTATCCGTTTCCGCCGAAACCGACCCCGCTAAGCGTGGATGAAAAGCAATTCTACCGCGAGAAAATCAAACGTCTGCTGAAAGCGCACGATGCCGTCATGGTGGCGCACTATTACACCGATCCCGAAATCCAGCAACTGGCTGAAGAAACCGGAGGATGCATTTCCGACTCGCTGGAGATGGCGCGATTTGGCGCGAAACATCCTGCCTCCACGTTGCTGGTCGCTGGCGTCCGTTTTATGGGCGAGACGGCCAAAATTCTCAGCCCGGAAAAAACCATCCTGATGCCGACTCTACAGGCGGAATGCTCGCTGGATCTGGGTTGTCCGATTGACGAATTTAGCGCGTTTTGCGACACCCACCCGGATCGCACGGTAGTGGTTTACGCCAACACGTCTGCTGCCGTCAAAGCCCGCGCTGACTGGGTTGTTACCTCCAGTATCGCCGTTGAACTGATTGAACATCTGGACAGTCTGGGCGAGAAAATTATCTGGGCGCCGGATCGCCACCTGGGACATTACGTGCAAAAGCAGACCGGCGCGGATGTGCTCTGCTGGCAGGGGGCCTGTATCGTTCATGATGAATTTAAAACCCAGGCGTTGACCCGGATGAAAGGTTTGTACCCGGATGCCGCCGTGCTGGTGCATCCTGAGTCGCCACAATCGATTGTCGATATGGCGGATGCCGTCGGGTCTACCAGCCAGCTGATTAATGCCGCCCGCACGCTGCCGCATAAGCAGCTTATTGTGGCGACCGACCGGGGCATTTTCTATAAAATGCAGCAGGCGGTGCCTGATAAAGAGTTGCTTGAAGCGCCGACAGCCGGAGAAGGGGCGACCTGCCGTAGCTGCGCGCATTGTCCGTGGATGGCGATGAACGGCCTTAAGGCAATTGCTGAGGGGTTAGAGCAGGGCGGGCAGGCCCATGAGATTCACGTTGACCAGGCGTTGCGAGAAGGGGCGTTGCTGCCGCTCAACCGTATGCTGGAATTTGCGGCTACACTACGAGCGTAAAACGTAAAACGCTCTGGGGGAAAGATGGATTTTTTTAGCACACAGAACATTCTGGTTCATATTCCAATTGGCGCTGGCGGTTACGACCTGTCATGGATTGAAGCTGTTGGCACCGTTGCGGGTTTGCTGTGTATCGGGCTTGCCAGCCTGGAAAAGATCAGCAACTATTTTTTCGGTCTGATTAACGTGACGCTATTCGCGATCATCTTTTTTCAGATCCAACTCTACGCCAGCCTGTTGCTTCAGGTATTTTTCTTTGCCGCCAATATTTACGGCTGGTATGCCTGGTCCCGCAAAACAAGCCAGCATGAGATTGAATTGAAAATTCGCTGGCTGCCGCTGCCAAAAGCGCTGGCCTGGCTGGCGGTATGCGTGGTGGCGATAGGTCTGATGACCGCGTATATCGATCCGGTATTTGCTTTCCTGACTCGCGTCGCCGTCAACCTGATGCAGGCGCTGGGATTGTCGGTCGCCGTACCGGAATTGCAGCCTGATGCCTTCCCGTTCTGGGACTCCTGCATGATGGTGCTGTCGATTGTGGCGATGATCCTGATGACGCGCAAGTATGTCGAAAACTGGCTGCTGTGGGTGATTATCAACGTGATAAGCGTGGTGATCTTCGCACTGCAAGGCGTCTATGCGATGTCGCTGGAGTATCTGATCCTGACCTTCATCGCCCTGAATGGCAGCCGGATGTGGATCAACAGCGCGCGCGAACGAGGCTCACACGCGCTTTCCAGTTAGTGGTGATGATGCGAATGGCCGGATAGCCCCTGATTCAGGTGGCAGTCCGGCCCGTTGCACGGCTGATATTCCATCTGAATGGTGGCGTGCTCAATCTGGTAATGGTGAATCAGGAAATGCTGGATGCGCGCCAGCAACGCGTCATGATCGTGCGGCGGGATCACCTGCACATGCAGCGTCATCACGGGTTTTTCTCCTATCATCCAGACATGGACGTGATGCACATTGCGTACTTCGGGAATATCCCGGCTGAGATGGCGACGCAACGCCGCGATATCCAGCGAAACCGGCGCGCCTTCCAGTAATTCATTCACGCTGTCTTTTAACAGACGCCAGGCGCTGCGTAACACCAGTATGGAAACCAGGATCGAGAGAATCGGGTCCGCTGGCGTCCAGCCTGTCCAGATGATAATCAGTGCGGCAAAAATGGCGCCGACCGATCCCAGTAAATCCCCCATCACATGCAGCGCGGCGGCACGCACATTGAGGTTTTTTTCTTCATTCCCCCGGTGCAGGAGCCAGAACGCGAACACGTTGGCGAGCAAGCCCGCCACTGCGATAGTCATCATCATGCCGCCTGCGACAGGTCGTGGCGTATAGAAGCGCTGAATGGCTTCCCAGACGATTAAAAGAGTAATCACCACTAATGCGATGGCGTTAACAAACGCGGCCAGCGTTGTCAGTCTCAGCCAGCCGAAAGTGTGACGAATGGTTGGAGGACGCCGGGAAAACTGTACGGCCATCAGAGCGAACAACAGGGCTGCGGCATCGGTAAGCATATGCCCGGCGTCGGCCAGCAGCGCCAGCGATCCTGAAAGAATGCCGCCCACCACTTCAACCAGCATAAATCCGGTGGTGACACAAAATGCGAACAGCAACCGACGCGCGTTCTTATCTTCCGGCAGATGCGAAGCAGTATGAGAGTGTGAATGTGCCATCGTGTCATCCCTTTGTTATTTTCATTATTACTGTATGACATCATACAAGTTTTGGGCTGACAAAATAAAAAGGAGAGCATCAGCCCTCCCGTTACCTGGCCTTTTTTCAGGCTTACTGCGTGGTGCCATCGGTTTTAGTATCAACGTCGTTGTTGATGCCGTCGCCGGTCTCCACTTTCTTATTCACGTCCGGGCAGCGGCCGTCCTTACACATGGTGTTTTTATGCACTTCATCGGAGGTCATGTCGTCGTGGTTCATTGATGAGCCATCCGGGTGAAGCATGGTGCCGCCGGAATTAATCTGGCTGTTGTCCACATTGTTTGGCGCGATGTTTTCGCGGGCGTCAGGGGCGACCTGTCCGGCATCCGCCGAAGAGTTTGCCTGTCCGTTGTTGGACTGCGTATTCGCGTCAGCGGCCAACGCTGCGCCACTGGCAAGGCTGAGTATGGCAGTAAGAAAAAGTGTGGCCAGTTTTGTCATTTTCATAAGATGCTCCTGTTATGGTCGATATGTCGGATAACTCTTCCAACAGTGCATGTGCCAGTAAAATCTCAGAGAGGGGTTAAAGATCCCGCACTGGCGATTTAGCCCAGCAGAGAATCTTGAAAAAACTCACAAAAAGAGTGTTTACAGTTAAAAATTGTAGGCTAGATCTCGTTTTTCGCTACTTTCTGGCGTTTTTTTTCCTAATTCCAGGATTAGTCCGTTCGAAGTGTAAAAGTCAGTTTACACTTTTTAGCCAAAGAGATAGATTGAAGGGATTGCATTTAATTAGATAAGTATGGCAACACTGGAATAATCATGAATTATCAGAACGACGATTTACGTATTAAAGAGATCAACGAGTTATTACCGCCAGTCGCACTCCTTGAAAAATTTCCCGCTACAGAGAATGCAGCAAACACCGTTGCCCATGCCCGCAAAGCGATTCATAAAATCCTGAAAGGGAATGACGATCGCCTGCTGGTGGTGATTGGGCCGTGCTCAATTCATGATCCGGTTGCCGCCAAAGAGTATGCCGCTCGTTTAATGACGCTGCGTGAAGAGCTAAAAGGCGAGCTTGAAATTGTCATGCGCGTCTATTTTGAAAAACCGCGCACCACGGTGGGCTGGAAAGGGCTGATCAACGATCCGCATATGGATAACAGCTTCCAGATTAACGATGGCCTGCGTATTGCCCGCAAGTTATTGCTCGACATTAACGACAGCGGATTACCCGCTGCGGGTGAGTTCCTTGATATGATCACCCCGCAATACCTGGCGGATCTGATGAGCTGGGGCGCGATTGGCGCACGTACCACGGAGTCTCAGGTACACCGCGAGCTGGCCTCCGGTCTTTCCTGCCCGGTCGGCTTTAAAAATGGCACCGACGGCACCATCAAAGTAGCGATTGACGCTATCAATGCCGCCGGTGCGCCTCACTGCTTCCTCTCCGTCACTAAGTGGGGGCACTCCGCCATTGTGAATACCAGCGGCAACGGCGACTGCCACATTATTCTGCGTGGAGGCAAAGAGCCAAACTACAGCGCGCAACATGTGGCAGAAGTAAAAGAAGGTCTTGCTAAAGCGGGGCTTGCGCCGCAGGTTATGATCGATTTCAGCCATGCGAACTCCTCCAAACAGTTTAAAAAGCAGATGGACGTTTGTGCGGATGTTTGCCAGCAGATTGCGCGTGGCGAAAACGCGATCATTGGCGTGATGGTGGAAAGCCATCTGGTGGAAGGTAATCAGAGCCTGGAAAGCGGCGAACCGCTGACCTACGGTAAGAGCGTTACCGACGCCTGCATCGGCTGGGAAGATACGGATGCGCTGCTGCGTCAGTTGTCGAATGCGGTGAAAGCCCGTCGCGGATAATTCCTCCTGCCAACGCACGTTGCGCAATTGAAAAACCGGCAAATCAGGCCGGTTTTTTTCTACTAACTGTTTGTAATCCAAAAGAGTTAGTTCTTTGTTTAAAAGTTTTGATGTGATCGTGATCAACTTTTTACACTTATATCGGTCGTAATATAAATTTTTACATAACGATTGATAATACAAATGAATAAGCCCACTCAACTGGCAACGCTGTTGCCTCTTCTCATTTCCCTGGCGCCGCACAGCGCACATGCGGCAAACACCTCTGAAGATGAAATTATCGTCACCAGCCAGCCTTCTGCCGATACCACGCATGCCGCTTCCGGCGCTGGATTCAAAACCAATGATATCGATGTCGGGCCGCTGGGCAATAAAGCCTGGGTTGATACACCGTATTCGACCACAACCGTCACCAAAGAGATGATTGAGAACCAGCAGGCGCAAAGCGTGAGCGAACTGCTGAAATACTCGCCCAGCACACAAATGCAGGCGCGCGGCGGCATGGATGTCGGCAGACCGCAGAGCCGGGGGATGCAGGGCAGTGTGGTTGCCAACAGCCGCCTGGATGGGTTGAACATCGTCTCAACCACCGCTTTCCCCGTTGAGATGCTGGAACGCCTGGATGTGCTCAACAGCCTGACCGGCGCGCTGTACGGCCCGGCAAGTCCGGCCGGGCAGTTTAATTTTGTCGCCAAACGCCCAACGGAAGAGACGCTGCGCAAAGTCACTCTGGGTTATCAAAGCCGGAGCGCCTTCACCGGGCATGTTGATTTGGGCGGACACATTGATGATGACAACCGTTTTGGCTATCGCGTGAATGTGCTGAATCAGGAAGGTGAAGGGAATCTGGATGACAGTACGCTGCGCCGTAAGTTGCTTTCCGTGGCGCTGGACTGGAATATTCAGCCAGGCACGCAATTGCAGCTGGATGCCAGCCACTATGAGTTTATTCAAAAAGGCTATCCGGGAAGCTTCAGCTATGGCCCGAACATTAAATTACCTTCCGCCCCCGATCCCAAAGATAAAAATCTGGCGCTCAGCACGGCCGGGAACGATCTGACAACCGACACGGTGAGCACGCGTCTTATTCATTATCTCAATGATGACTGGTCCGTAACGGCAGGCGTTGGCTGGCAGCAGGCGGATCGTGCGATGCGTAACGTATCCAGCAAAATTATCAATAACCAGGGCGATATCAGCCGTTCGCTGAAAGACTCTACTGCCGCAGGACGTTTTCGCGTACTGAGCAATACCGCCACGCTTAACGGTCATGTTGATACCGGTTCTGTCGGGCATGATATTGCGCTCTCGACCACCGGTTATGTCTGGTCGCTGTACAGTGCGAAAGGGACGGGGCCGTCTTATAGCTGGGACACCACCAATATGTACCACCCCTCTGAGATGTACGAAAAGGGCGATGGCAAAATCATAACCGGTGGGGATCGTTATAAATCCAGTGTCAACACGCAACAGAGCATTACCCTTGGGGATACCGTGACTTTCACGCCGAAATGGTCGGCGATGTTCTACTTGAGCCAGAGCTGGATTCAGTCGCAGAACTACAATAAAAGTGGTCATAAAACCGGCCAGATTGATGAGAACGGTTTAAGCCCGAATGCGGCGTTGATGTATAAAATCACCCCGAATGTGATGGCCTACGTCAGCTATGCGGAGTCGCTGGAACAGGGCGGGACGGCGCCAACCAATAGCGACGTGAAAAATGCCGGGCAAACCCTCGACCCGTATCGCAGCAAACAATATGAGATGGGGCTAAAAGCCGATGTCTCCGGGATGAATCTGGGGGCGGCGCTGTTCCGTCTTGAGCGTCCATTTGCCTATGTCGATCCCGGCGACAATGTCTATAAGGAACAGGGGAACCAGGTCAATAACGGTCTGGAATTGACGGCCTCCGGTAATGTCTGGCAAGGGCTGAATATCTACAGCGGCGTGACGCTCCTCGATCCGAAACTGAAAGATACGGTGAGCGATACCACCAGCGATAAACGGGTGGTAGGCGTACCGAAAGTACAGGCGAACGTGCTGGCGGAGTACAGCTTACCGTCGATGCCGGAATGGGTATACAGCGCTAACGTTCACTATACCGGCAAGCGTGCCGCCAACGATACCAACACCGCATGGGCCAGCAGCTACACCACCTGGGACCTGGGCACCCGCTACACCACGAAAATCAGCAACGTGCCGACCACCTTCCGCGTGGTGGTTAACAACGTGTTCGATAAACACTACTGGGCATCAATCTTCCCGTCAGGCACCGATGGCGATAACGGTTCACCCAGCGCCTTTATCGGCAGCGGGCGTGAAGTTCGCGCCTCCGTCACGTTTGATTTTTAAAGGATGGAGTCATGACGCTAACCCGCATTTTCCCCGCGCTGGCCTGGCTGGTGGCGGGGAGCCTGTTTGCCGCGCAGCCGCACAGCGATGTGCGCATCGCTTCGCCGTGGCCGGCGCAAAACACCATCATCACCATGCTGGGGTATGGCGATAATATTGTTGGCACGTCGATGATTGCAAAGACGATTCCGCTTTTTCGCCAGAGTCTGCCGCGTATTGAGAATGTCGCCGTTGTCAGCGTCAACAGCGGTCACGAACTGGACCCGGAGCAGATCATCTCGCTCGGTACGCAACTGCTGTTTGTGCCAAAATCGATGACGGTGCCGAGGGCGTCGCTGCTCCAGCAGGCGGGGGTGCGCGTACTGGCGTTTGAGGCGAACTCCATGCAGGCGCTGACCGCCCGGGTGCATAAAACAGCGGAGGTGCTGGGGCCGGATGCGCAGGATAAAGCGCAGCGGTATCAGCAGTATTTTGACCGCAATGTGGCGCGGGTAAAGGCGCGCTTAAGCGATCTTCCTGAAGATCAGCGGATTGCCCTCTATCACAGCATGGGCAATCCGCTGACCACTTCCGGCAGGCCGTCGCTTAATCAGGACTGGATGGATCTGGCCGGTGCAAAAAACGTCGCCGAGCGCTGGTTTAGCCACAAGCAAAACCGGACGGGGGAAGTCGCTCTTGAGCAGATCGTCGCGGCAAATCCGGCGGTGATTGTCGCCATGAATAAGCGGGATGCGGATGCCATCCTGACTTCTCCCCAGTGGGCGCAGGTGGACGCCGTGATTCATCATCGCGTGTATGTGAACCCAAAAGGGATGTTCTGGTGGTGTCGGGAGACCAGCGAAGAGGCGTTACAATTCCTCTGGCTGGCAAAAACGCTCTATCCGCAGCGCTTTGCCGATGTGGATATGCGCAAGGAGACCCGCCGCTTTTACCAGGACTTTTTTGGCATTACACTCAGCGACGCGCAGATTAGCGATGTGCTCAATCCGCCGAAATGACTCTACAGGTAAGGAACGTTATGTCGCTATCCGCTAATGCTCCGTCGATCGACGATCGCTACCGTCTTGTGGTACGCAAGCGGTTGATGCTGGCGCTGCTGATTATTGCGGCGATAGTCGCCTCTCTGGTGCTGGACTCTACGCTTGGCCCGTCTGGTCTGTCGCTCGGCGAGCTCTGGCAAACGCTGCTGCACCCGGCAAGCGTTAATGCGGGGACGCGCGTTATCGTCTGGGATATCCGTTTACCCTATGCGCTGATGGCGTTACTGGTGGGAATGGCTTTAGGGCTGGCGGGCGCCGAAATGCAGACGATCCTGAACAACCCGCTGGCGAGTCCGTTCACGCTGGGCGTTTCTTCCGCAGCGGCCTTTGGCGCTGCGCTGGCGATCGTGTTGGGTATCGGCATTCCCGGCGTTCCTGCCGCCTGGTTTATTCCCGCGAATGCCTTTGCTTTTGCGCTGCTGTCCGCCCTGCTGCTGGACGGGATTACTCGCTGGACGCGCGTGGCGACCTCTGGCGTGGTGCTGTTCGGTATCGCGCTGGTGTTTACCTTTAATGCGCTGGTGTCGATGATGCAGTTCGTTGCCGATGAGGACACGCTACAGGGGCTGGTGTTCTGGACGATGGGCAGCCTGGCGCGCGCATCGTGGGAAAAGCTCGGCGTGCTGGCGTTGGTGTTTGCCATTGTGCTGCCGTGGTCGATGCGTAGCGCCTGGCAATTGACGGCGCTACGGTTGGGGGAAGATCGGGCGATGAGTTTTGGCATTGACGTGCGGCGCCTGCGCCTGTCATCGCTGCTGCGCATCAGCCTGCTATCGGCTTTGTCGGTGGCGTTTGTCGGGCCAATCGGTTTTATCGGTCTGGTCGCGCCGCACATTGCGCGAATGCTGTTTGGTGAAGATCACCGGTTCTATCTGCCGGGCAGCGTGTTGACGGGGGGGCTGGTGCTGTCGCTGGCCTCGATCGCGTCGAAGAATATTGTTCCTGGGGTGATCATCCCGGTAGGCATCGTAACGTCGCTGGTGGGTGTGCCATTCTTCCTGAGCATTATTTTGCGCCACCGGGGGAGCATGTCATGAGCGGGTTGATCCTCAAGGGAATAAGCGCCGGTTATCCGAAACATCCGGTTATTCGCGATCTCAGCGTGCCTGAGCTGCCGCGCGGTAAAATTACCGTTCTGCTGGGGCCGAACGGCTGCGGGAAATCAACGTTATTACGCGCGCTGGCCGGGCTGAATAAAGCCCGTGGCGAGGTCATGCTGGACGGTGAGAACCTGATGTCGCTGCCGTTTGCCCGGCGTGCGGAAAAGGTGGTGTTTTTACCTCAGTCGCTGCCGCAGGGCGTACATCTGCATGTGCTGGAGTCAATTATCGTGGCGCAGCGGGCGTCCGGCGGGCGGGATGGCGCGAACAGCCACTCGCAGGTGCTGGCAATCCTGGATCAACTCGGCATTGCGCATCTGGCGCTGCACTATCTTGACCAGCTTTCCGGCGGCCAGCGGCAACTGGTGGGGCTGGCGCAGTCGTTGATTCGCTACCCGGAACTTTTGTTGCTGGACGAGCCGCTTAGCGCGCTGGATCTGAACTATCAGTTTCACGTTATGGATCTGATCGCGCGGGAAACGCGGGCGCGCAATATGGTGACGGTTGTGGTGGTGCATGACATTAATATCGCGCTACGCCACAGCGAACATGTGCTGATGCTGAAGGAGGGCAGGCTGGTGGCCAGCGGCGCGCCGGAAGCGGTTATTACCGCAGAAAGCCTGGCGGAAGTGTATAACGTTCGGGGTCGTGTGGAACGTTGTTCACAGGGCAGGGCGCAGGTGGTGCTCGACGGGGTTATCGGGGTTTAAGTGCATGTATTGCCGGATGGCGGCTTACGCCTTATCCGGCCTACAGGACGCATATTGCCAACCCGTAGGCCCGATAAGCGAAGCGCCATCAGGCAAATCAGATTACTTCGCTTTACCCTGGTTCGCTACGGCCGCCGCTTTTGCCGCGATCTCGTCAGCGTTACCCAGATAGTAATGTTTGATCGGTTTGAAGTTTTCGTCGAACTCGTACACCAGCGGTACACCGGTCGGGATGTTCAGTTCGAGAATCTCTTCTTCGCTCATGTTATCCAGGTATTTCACCAGCGCACGCAGAGAGTTACCGTGAGCGGCGATGATGATGCGCTCACCGCTTTTCATGCGCGGCAGAATGGTTTCGTTCCAGTAAGGGATCACGCGATCGATAGTCAGCGCCAGGCTTTCAGTCAGCGGTAGCTCTTTCTCGGTCAGTTGCGCATAACGCGGATCGTGGCCCGGGTAACGCTCGTCATCTTTGGTCAGCTCCGGCGGGGTTACGGCAAAACCGCGACGCCACTGTTTAACCTGCTCATCACCGTATTTTTCAGCGGTTTCCGCTTTGTTCAGACCCTGTAGTGCGCCGTAGTGACGTTCGTTCAGCTTCCAGGATTTCTCAACCGGCAGCCAGGCCTGATCCAGTTCGTCCAGGACGTTCCACAGCGTGTGGATGGCACGTTTCAGCACGGAGGTATAAGCAAAATCGAAGCTATAGCCTTCCTCTTTCAGCAGTTTACCTGCCGCTTTTGCTTCACCCACGCCTTTCTCGGACAAGTCAACATCGTACCAACCGGTGAAACGGTTTTCGTTGTTCCACTGACTTTCGCCGTGACGTACCAGAACCAGCTTAGTTACAGCCATACTCTCACTCCTCAAGCTTTATTGAATGATAATAATTCTCATTATATTGCCGTGACAGGTCAGCGGCAACGCTTACGCATAACCATAGCGAAAATAGTGACGCAGTGTAAGGTTCTTGTGAACCCGGAGTTGCGATTTTGTCTTTGAATGGTGGGGATTTGAGCAAAGCGACGCGCCACAGGCCCGATAGCTGGCACCATCGGGCCTGTTATGGCTCATCGTCAGGCCGGAATAAACTGATATTCCGTCAGGCTGGCGTACTCGTCGCCGGGATGCAACACGCAGTCAGGTTGCGGCCATTCCGGGTGGTTCGGGCTGTCTGGCAGAAATTCGCTTTCCAGCGCCAGGCCTTGCCAGTCGGCATAAGGTTCAGGCCCGCGCGACGGCGTGCCGCCCAGATAGTTGCCGGAATAGAATTGCAGCGCCGGAGCGGAGGTATAAACCTTCATCTGCAATTTCTCATCCTGCGACCACAGATGCGCGGCTGGCTGGCTGGCATCGCCTTTGGTCTGCAATAAGAAGGCGTGATCGTAACCTTTTACCTTGCGCTGATCGTCATCGGCAAGAAACGCGCTGGCGATGGTTTTTGCGCTGCGGAAGTCGAACGAGGTTCCGGCAACGGATTTCAGCCCGTCGCGTGGAATACCGCTTTCATCAACCGGCAGGTACGTATCAGCCAGAATCTGTAGCTTGTGCTGGCGTACGTCTGACTGCTCGCCGTCCAGGTTAAAGTAGACGTGATTGGTCAGGTTCACCGGGCAGGGCTTATCTACCGTCGCTCGATAGGTAATGGAGATTCGATTATCGTTGGTGAGACGATACTGCGCGGTGGCGCAGAGATGGCCGGGGAAGCCCTGATCGCCATCGTCAGACGTCAGTGCAAACAGCACCTGACGATCGTTCTGGTTGACTATCTGCCAGCGACGTTTGTCAAAGCCGTCCGGCCCGCCGTGCAGTTGGTTTTCACCCTGGCTCGGCAGCAGGCTGACGGTTTCACCCGCCCAGGTGTAACGGCTGTTGGCAATGCGATTGGCGTAGCGGCCAATCGATGCGCCAAGAAAGGCGGCCTGATCCTGATAATATTCCGGGCTGGCGCACCCCAGCAACGCTTCACGGACGCTGCCATCGGTTAGCGGGATACGGGCGGAAAGTAGTGTGGCGCCCCAGTCCATCAGCGTGACCACCATCCCTGCATCGTTGCGCAGGGTGAGCAGGCGGTACGGCTGACCATCGGGCGCCAGTGCGGGCGTTTCGTTTAGCACTGTCCGGCTCCTTGTGAGGGTTTGCATACGTAAAACGTTTCTTTGATTCCGGTTTTCGCTTCATACTGCGTGGCCACGGCCTGCTGTACGGCAGGAACCAGCGCTTCCGGGATCAACGCGACGACGCAGCCGCCGAAGCCGCCGCCGGTCATGCGTACGCCGCCTTTATCGCCGATGGTCGCTTTCACAATTTCGACCAGCGTGTCGATCTGCGGGACGGTGATTTCGAAGTCATCGCGCATTGAGGCGTGAGATTCCGCCATCAATTCACCCATGCGTTTCAGGTCGCCTTTCTCCAGCGCGCTGGCGGCTTCAACGGTACGGGCGTTTTCGGTCAGTACGTGGCGAACACGTTTGGCGACAATCGGGTCCAGCTCGCTGGCCACCGCGTTGAACGCCGCAAGGCTGACATCGCGCAACGCCGGTTGCTGGAAGAAACGCGCGCCCGTTTCACACTGCTCGCGGCGGGTATTGTACTCGCTGCCCACCAGCGTACGTTTAAAGTTACTGTTGATGATCACCACCGCCACGCCTTCCGGCATGGAAACCGCTTTCGTACCCAGCGTGCGGCAGTCAATCAGCAGGGCATGATCTTTTTTACCCAGCGCGGAGATCAGCTGATCCATAATGCCGCAGTTGCAGCCGACGAACTGATTCTCCGCTTCCTGGCCGTTGAGCGCGATTTGCGCGCCATCCAGCGGCAGGTGGTACAACTGCTGGAATACGGTGCCGACCGCGACTTCCAGCGACGCAGAAGAACTGAGTCCCGCGCCCTGCGGCACATTGCCGCTGATAACCAGATTCGCGCCGCCAAATGCGTTATTTCGTTTTTGCAGATGCTTCACCACGCCGCGCACGTAGTTTGACCACTGCTGGCTGTCGTGGGTAACGATCGGCGCATCAAGGGAGAATTCATCAACCTGGTTGTCGTAGTCAGCCGCAATCACGCGCACTTTGCGATCGTCACGCGTGGCGCAGCTAATCACCGTCTGGTAGTCGATAGCGCAAGGCAGCACGAAGCCGTCGTTGTAATCGGTGTGCTCGCCGATCAGATTGACGCGACCAGGCGCCTGAATGGTGTGGGTAGCAGGGTAGCCGAAAATTTCTGCAAACAGAGATTGTGTTTTCTCTTTCAGACTCATTATTTAAACTCCTGATTCGCGAAAATGAATGTCGCTGACCGCGCGCAGACGCTCCGCCGCTTGTTCTGCCGTCAGATCGCGCTGGGTCTCCGCCAGCATTTCATAACCGACCATAAATTTACGGACGGTCGCGGAACGCAGCAGCGGTGGATAAAAGTGCGCGTGCAGCTGCCAGTGCCCGTTCTCTTCACCGTTAAACGGCGCGCCGTGCCAGCCCATGGAGTAGGGGAAGGAGCACTGGAACAGGTTGTCATAACGACTGGTCAGCTTTTTCAGCGCCAGCGCCAGGGAGTCGCGCTGATCGTCGGTCAAATCGGTAATGCGCAGCACATGCGCTTTGGGCAGCAGCAGCGTTTCAAACGGCCAGGCCGCCCAGTAAGGCACGACCGCCAGCCAGTGCTCGGTTTCAACCACCGTACGGCTGCCGTCCGCCAGTTCGCGCTGCGCATAATCCACCAGCATTGGGGAGTGCTGTTCGGCGAAGTAGGCTTTTTGCAAACGATCTTCACGCTCGGCTTCGTTCGGCAGGAAGCTGTTGGCCCAAATCTGGCCGTGCGGATGCGGGTTGGAGCAGCCCATCGCCGCGCCTTTATTCTCAAAAACCTGCACCCAGGGGTAGGTTTTTCCCAGATCGGCAGTCTGTTCTTGCCAGGTTTTGATGATGTCGGTCAGCGCGGGGAGGCTCAGTTCCGGCAGCGTCTTGCTGTGGTCGGGAGAAAAGCAGATCACGCGGCTGGTGCCGCGGGCGCTCTGGCAACGCATCAACGGGTCATGGCTGTCCGGCGCGTCCGGGGTGTCAGACATCAGCGCGGCAAAGTCATTTGTAAAGACATAGGTGCCGGTGTAATCCGGGTTTTTATCTCCGGTTACCCGCGTATTGCCCGCGCACAGGAAGCAGTCCGGGTCATGGGCGGGAAGCGCCTGCTGAGATGGCGTTTCCTGCGCCCCCTGCCAGGGGCGCTTTGCGCGATGCGGTGAAACCAGAATCCACTGTCCGGTTAGCGGGTTAAAACGGCGATGTGGATGATCGACAGGATTAAATTGCGTCATGACATGTCCTTAGTCTGGATATCCCTGCGGATGGCGTGACTGCCAACGCCAGGTGTCCTGTGCCATTTCGTCAAGTGTGCGGGTTACGCGCCAGTCCAGTTCGCGGTCGGCTTTGCTGGCGTCCGCCCAGTAGGCCGGAAGGTCGCCTTCACGGCGTGGGGCAAAATGATAAGCAACGGGTTTACCGCAGGCTTTGCTGAAAGCGTTAACCACATCCAGCACGCTGTTGCCAACACCGGCGCCAAGGTTGTAAATATGCACGCCTTGTTTGCCAGCCAGTTTTTCCATCGCGGTTACGTGGCCGTCGGCAAGATCCATCACATGGATGTAATCGCGCACGCCGGTGCCGTCTTCGGTAGGGTAGTCGTTGCCAAAGACCGCGAGTGATTCGCGACGGCCAACGGCGACCTGGGCGATGTACGGCATCAGGTTGTTAGGAATGCCTTGCGGATCTTCGCCCATATCACCTGACGGATGCGCGCCGACCGGGTTGAAGTAGCGCAGCAGGGCGATGCTCCAGTCCGGCTGCGCTTTTTGCAGGTCGGTCAGGATCTGTTCGACCATCAGTTTACTTTTGCCATATGGGCTCTGCGGCGTGCCGGTCGGGAAGCTTTCGACATAAGGAATTTTGGGCTGATCGCCGTAGACGGTGGCGGAGGAGCTGAAGATGAAGTTTTTGACATTGGCGGCGCGCATGGCGCTGATTAAACACAGCGTACCGTTGACGTTGTTGTCATAGTATTCCAGCGGTTTGGCGACGGATTCGCCCACGGCTTTCAGACCGGCAAAGTGAATGACGGCGTCAATCGCGTGGTCATGCAGAATTTCAGTCATCAGCGCTTCGTTACGAATATCGCCTTCAACGAAAGTTGGGTGCTTACCACTTAATCGCTCAATAACAGGCAGTACGCTGCGCTTACTGTTGCAGAGGTTATCAAGGATGATGACATCGTGACCGTTTTTCAGTAACTGTACACAAGTATGACTTCCAATGTAACCGCTACCACCGGTGACCAGTACTCTCATAATTCGCTCCGTTAAGCCTATGGTATGGAATAACCATAGCATAACAAAGATGCGAAAAGTGTGACATGGAATATATTAGTGGAATCGTTTACACTTCGGTTTTTTCACCCGCCGATGACTGTTATTTAATGATAAATCATATGCTTTAAGAATGATTGCGCCTTTTATCTGAAAAAGCAGTGAAAAAAGGGGCGTGGTCGCACGCCCCCTGTGAACCGCTAACGCAGCGTCGTCTGTTGATAGCGGTAACTCTCGCCTTCCGGTACAAACTCCAGCCGATGGGTAATGCAGCCTGGGGCGTCTTCCGCGTGATGGGAGACAAACAGCAACTGCGTTTCTCCCTCGCTAATCAGTACATCGACAAAGCGGCGAACGAGTTGACGATTCAGCGGGTCCAGGCCTTGTAATGGCTCGTCAAGAATCAGCAGCGTAGGGTGTTTGACCAGCGCACGGGCAATCAGCGCCAGCCGTTGTTGCCCCCAGGACAGGCTGTGGAAAGGCGCATCCGCAGTGCGTTTGTCCATTCCCAGAATATCCAGCCATTGCTGCGCCAGCTTGTGCTGTCTGTCGGAAACCGCCTGGTAGATGCCAATCGAGTCAAAGTAACCGGAGAGAATGACATTACGCACCGTGGTGCTGACGCGGTAATCCAGATGCAGGCTACTGCTGACATAGCCGATATGTTTTTTGATATCCCAGATTGTTTCACCACTCCCGCGACGGCGGCCAAACAGCGTCAGGTCGTTGCTGTATCCCTGCGGATGGTCGCCGGTGATTAAACTTAGCAGGGTGGATTTTCCCGCGCCGTTAGGCCCGACAATCTGCCAGTGCTCACCCGGATTCACCTGCCAGCTCAAATGATTAAGGATAGGGCGGTCGTTATAGGAGACGACGCCATCGTTGAGAATAATGCGCGCCGCGCCGTCCAGCAGGGCGTGACGGGCAGAAGGTTCATCCGGTTCGGGCAACTGTACGCCTTCCAGTCGTTCGCTATGCGCGAGTTGGGCAATCAGCGCCCGCTGGAGCAAATCCGCTTTTTCCCCCGTTTCCGTTAACGTGCAGTCGGCAAGGACTCCCGCATACTGAACGAATTCGGGGATCTCATCAAAGCGGTTTAACACCAGCACCAGCGTGTAGCCCGACTGGTGCAGTGTGGCGAGAAGATTCGCCAGTTGCTGGCGGGAGGCGACATCCAGCCCGTCAAACGGCTCATCGAGGATTAATAAATCCGGTTCTGACATCAGCGCCTGACAAAGCAGCGTTTTGCGCGTTTCGCCCGTAGAAAGGTATTTAAAACGTCTGTCGAGCAGAGAAGAAATGCCAAACTGCTGCGCCAGTTCAGCACAGCGGGCGGGATCGCTCACCTCATCCTGAATGATTTCTGCCGTAGTTCGTCCGGTGTCGTCTTCGCCAGGGCTGAGCAGGTCGGTGTTGTTGCGCTGCCATTCATCGCTGACCAGTTTTTGCAACTGTTCGAATGAGAGGCGGGTGACGCGCGCGAACTGAGACTGGCGCTCGCCTTTCAGTAGCGTCAGTTCTCCCGCCAGCGCGCGGGCCAGCGCCGATTTCCCGCTTCCATTGGTGCCGACAAAAGCCCAGCTATCCCCCGCCTGCAACGTCAGCGCACTTAACTGAAGCGTTTTTGTGTCGCTCAGGCGAAACATACCTTGCGAAATATGCAATGATGACATTTTGTATCCCATTTTTTGCAGCGATGAATGACAGGGATACGTGTTCAAAGAACAGATGTCAATGCACTTAGCACAACGTAGCGATAATCACTCTGTCAGCATTAAAATATGCCGTCACGTTAGCACCTTCTTCCAGCGTGGCGGTCTCTTCAACGGGCAGGGTGGCGCATAACGTCTGGCCGTCAGGTAATGTCATGAGAACTTCGCACTGCTCGGCGCCGCGTTCAATATGGCTGATGGTTCCCTGAAGCTGGTTGTCGGCAGCCCGGGCAATCGCCTCGTCCTGGGTAATGCCAACCCACGGCGCTTTCAGCAGGATCAGGACTTCTTTACCTTCATCAAGGCCAAGACGCTCGCCGCTTTGCGCAGTGATGGCGACCTTCAGTCGCGTTTCGCCGTCGGCCAGCAGCACATCGACATGCTGTTGAACCTGATCGTGATCGCGTGCGGTAATGGTGCCGAACCACTGGTTACGGGCGCTGGTTTGCAAAGAGAAACGGGAAATGGCGGCCAGCAGGCTGTCGAGCGGCAGGGCGTCGTCGTCGCTCAGCACGTCGAACGCTTTTTGTTGAATCTGGGCGAGCAAATCGTAAAGCTGGATCAGGCGCTGACCGTAGCGGGTCAGTATCGCGCCGCCGCCGCCTTTGCCGCCCGTTGCGCGCTCGACGAGCGTCTGCTCGCTGAGTTGGTTCATCTCGTTAATGGCATCCCAGGCGCTTTTGTAGCTGATGCCCGCATCTTTCGCCCCCTGGCTGATGGAGCCGGAAAGCGCGATATGCTTGAGCAGCGAAATGCGGCGGGGGTCCGCAAACAATTTTTGTTGAAGTTTGAGTGTAAGGAGGATTTCGGCCTGCATAACAAGATCCTGGCAAAAGGGTTATTGTGACGGAAAACCGCTTCCGCGCAAAGTCGACCGCACAAAAGGGGAGTGCTTTTCTCATTTATGCAGTTAGAATATCAAAAGAATCCTATCTGGAGTTGACCATGTTAGAGTTATTGAAAAGTCTGGTATTCGCCGTAGTCATGGTTCCGGTGGTCATGGCCATCATTCTGGGGCTGATTTACGGTCTGGGTGAAGTGTTCAACATTTTCTCCGGTATCGGTCAGAAAGACCAGTCCAGACAGAACCATTGATTTTTAAACGCCCGCTCAGTCGGGCGTTTTACTTTCTTCGACTTTCAGGCCGCATTTTTGTTGGCTGTGCCTGTGAGTCTCAGCGCAACCCGAAATCCATTGGGTAGCGCCCCTCAAGATCCTGCTTTTCCTGCCGATATTTTCTTTGCGTAACCTCAATTGGGTATCAATAACTTCTGGGAAAAACCTTATTTTCTCGCTATATTTGCGCCTACATAACGACACTCAAAGGAGTTACAGATGGCACGTACATGGTTACGCCTGTTTGCTGGGGCAACATTATCTCTGACTGTTGCCGGACATGCGCTGGCGGATGAAGGGAAAATCACCGTATTCGCGGCGGCTTCGCTGACCAACGCAATGCAGGATATTGCGGTTGAATACAAAAAAGAGAAGAACGTTGACGTTGTCTCTTCATTTGCCTCTTCTTCTACGCTGGCTCGCCAGATTGAAGCGGGAGCGCCAGCGGATCTGTTTATCTCTGCTGACCAGAAATGGATGGACTACGCGGTAGACAAAAAAGCGATTGATACCGCAACGCGTGAAACGCTGCTTGGCAACAGCCTGGTTGTGGTCGCGCCAAAAGCCAGTGAACAGAAAGACATCACCATCGACAGCAAAACCAACTGGACGACTCTGCTGAATGGCGGTCGTCTGGCGGTGGGCGACCCGGAACACGTTCCGGCTGGCATTTATGCAAAAGAAGCGCTGCAAAAACTGGGCGCATGGGATACCCTGGCGCCGAAACTGGCTCCTGCGGAAGACGTGCGTGGCGCACTGGCGCTGGTGGAGCGTAGCGAAGCGCCGCTGGGCATCGTTTACGGTTCTGATGCCGTTGCCAGCAAAGGCGTGAAAGTGGTTGGCACGTTCCCGGAAGATTCCCATAAGAAAGTGGAATACCCGATCGCGATTGTTGATGGACACAAAAACGCAACGGTCAGCGCGTTCTATGACTACCTGAAAGGACCGCAGGCTTCCGAAATCTTTAAACGTTATGGATTTACGACGAAGTAATGATACTGACTGATCCAGAATGGCAGGCCGTTCTACTGAGCCTGAAAGTTTCTTCCCTGGCCGTGTTGTTTAGTCTGCCGTTTGGGATCTTTTTTGCCTGGTTACTTGTGCGATGCAAGTTTCCAGGCAAAGCGTTGCTTGACAGCGTACTGCATCTGCCGCTGGTTTTACCGCCCGTGGTGGTCGGTTATCTGCTGCTTATCGCGATGGGCCGACGCGGATTTATTGGTCAGTGGCTTTATGACTGGTTCGGCATTACCTTTGCCTTTAGCTGGCGAGGCGCCGTGCTGGCGGCGGCGGTGATGTCTTTCCCGTTAATGGTTCGCGCTATTCGTCTGGCGCTTGAAGGGGTTGACATTAAGCTGGAGCAGGCCGCCAGAACGCTGGGCGCAGGACGCTGGCGTGTTTTCCTCACCATTACGCTACCGCTGACATTGCCTGGCATCATCGTCGGGACCGTGCTGGCGTTTGCCCGTTCGCTCGGCGAGTTCGGCGCTACCATCACTTTCGTGTCTAACATTCCGGGTGAAACCCGCACCATTCCTTCCGCGATGTATACCCTGATCCAGACCCCTGGCGGCGAAAGCGCGGCGGCGAGATTGTGCATTATTTCTATTGTGCTGGCGCTGATCTCATTGTTGATTTCGGAATGGCTGGCGCGTATCAGCCGTGAGCGCGCGGGGAGATAAACATGCTGGAACTCAATTTCTCCCAGACGCTGGGCACCCACTGTCTGACGCTCAACGAAACGCTACCTGCCAATGGGATCACCGCTATTTTTGGCGTTTCCGGCGCCGGGAAAACATCGCTGATCAATGCCATCAGCGGACTGACGCGCCCGCAAAAAGGGCGCATTGTGCTCAATGGTCGCGTGCTTAATGATGTTGAAAATGGCATCTGCCTGACGCCGGAAAAACGGCGCGTCGGTTATGTGTTCCAGGATGCCCGACTGTTTCCGCATTACAAAGTACGTGGCAATCTGCGCTATGGCATGGCGAAAAGCATGGCCGGACAGTTCGACAAGCTGGTGGATCTGCTCGGTATCGAACCTTTGCTGGAGCGTTTGCCTGGCAGCCTTTCCGGCGGGGAAAAACAGCGTGTGGCGATTGGTCGCGCGTTGCTGACCGCGCCGGAGCTACTGTTGCTTGATGAGCCGCTGGCTTCGCTGGATATTCCGCGCAAACGTGAACTGCTGCCGTATCTGCAACGCCTGGCGCGCGAAATTAATATCCCCCTGCTGTACGTCAGCCACTCGCTGGACGAGATTTTACATCTGGCGGACAGAGTCATGGTGCTGGAAAACGGGCAGGTGAAAGCGTTTGGCGCGCTGGAAGAGGTCTGGGGCAGCAGTGTGATGCACCCGTGGCTGCCGAAAGAGCAGCAGAGCAGCATCCTGAAAGTGAGCGTGCTGGAGCATCATCCGCATTATGCAATGACCGCGCTGGCGCTGGGCGATCAGCACCTGTGGGTCAACAAACTGGAAGAGCCGCTGCAAACCGTGCTGCGTATTCGTATTCAGGCCTCGGACGTGTCGCTGGTATTACAACCACCGATGCAAACCAGTATCCGTAATATCCTGCGGGCAAAAGTGGCAAACTGTTATGACGATAACGGGCAGGTGGAAGTCCAGCTTGAAGTCGGCGGGAAAACGCTGTGGGCGAGAATCAGCCCGTGGGCCAGGGATGAGCTGGGCATCAAACCTGGCCTGTGGCTGTACGCGCAAATCAAGAGTGTTTCAATTACCGCCTGATTACAGCAGGTGGGTATAAATAAACTTCGCAATGCTGTCCGTGGTGTTATCGCCGATCACGATATTCGCCCGCGTTTTCACCGCGTCGTCAGCATTGCCCATCGCGACGCCGGTGCCTGCCGCTTCCAGCATACTGATATCATTGTAGTTATCGCCAAACGCCACCACATTCTCCATCGACCAGCCCTGCGCTTCAATCCACTGGGTAAGGCGCTTCCCTTTGCTGTTCCCTTTACGCGCGATATCCACCTGATCGTGCCAGGACCATTCGCACTCCAGACCCAGCTGATGCTCAACCTGCTGCACGAACTGTTGCAGTTTTGGCAGATTTTCATCGGTCAGCGCGAATTTCCAGACGGCGTTGACGTCGCGTGCCGACTGCGCCAGCGACGGCACCTGAGTAAAGGTCGGGCGCTGTTCCGGCGGCAGCGTCTGCGCCCAGTTAGCGGTACGGATCACATGGCCGGTCGGGCGTTCATAAACCATCGCGTCATCAACGTACATCAGACCGTGAATCTGATGCGCATCCAGCAGATCAATCAATTGCAATGCCTGATCGACAGGCAGCGGATCGGCTTCAAGAACATTTTTTGCTTGATAATCATACAAGTAAGTGCCGTTACAGCAAATTGCAGGTGTATCCAGCGCCAGTGCCTGATAAAAAGGATGAATCGCAACGTGATGACGGCCAGTGACGATGATAAGTTGGTAGCCTGCCTCTCTGGCGCGAGAAAGCGCCTCAAGCGAGGAGGGGAGCAATGTTTTTTTCGGCGTCAGTAAGGTGCCGTCTAAATCCAGGGCAATCACACGAGCGGTCATAGGGAGTTCCAGATTAAGGTTGAGAATTTTGCCTGTGGGAATGGTACACCGAGACGGTTGGCCGGACAAAATTCTGAGCGTTAATTCAGCATTCACCGTTAAAAGCGTCTACGTTAAGCTGTATTCCGCAATTGCAGACAGTTGCCATAAGGAAGGAGTAGTCATGAAGCAAACCGTTTATACCGCCAGCCCTGAGAGCCAGCAAATTCACGTCTGGAGCCTGAATCATGACGGCTCGCTGAAGCTGGTGCAGGTGGTTGATGTACCGGGGCAGGTTCAGCCGATGGTGGTCAGCCCTGATAAGCGCTATCTCTATGTTGGCGTCCGTCCTGAGTTCCGCGTGCTGGCTTACCGTATTGCGCCGGATGACGGCGCGCTGACCTTCGCGGCGGAGTCCGCTCTGCCGGGTAGCCCAACCCATATCTCTACCGATCATCAGGGCCGTTTTGTGTTTGTTGGCTCGTACAATGCCGGTAACGTCAGCGTGACCCGTCTGGATGATGGCCTGCCGGCTGGCGTGGTGGATGTCGTTGAAGGGCTGGAAGGGTGCCACTCAGCGAATATCTCGCCGGATAACCGGACGCTGTGGGTGCCTGCGCTGAAGCAGGATCGCATTTGCCTGTTTACGCTCAGCGACGACGGCAAACTGGTCGCCCAGGAACCGGCGGAAGTCACCACCGTTGAGGGGGCCGGGCCGCGCCATATGGCGTTCCACCCGAACCAGCAATATGCCTACTGTGTGAATGAACTGAACAGCTCTGTTGATGTCTGGGAGCTGAAAGATCCGCACGGCAATATTGAATGCGTGCAGACGCTGGATATGATGCCTGCCGATTTTTCTGACACGCGTTGGGCGGCGGATATCCATATTACGCCGGATGGCCGTCATCTGTATGCCTGCGACCGTACCGCCAGCCTGATTACCGTTTTTAGCGTTTCTGAAGACGGCAGCGTACTGACGAAAGAGGGCTTCCAGCCGACTGAAACGCAGCCGCGCGGCTTTAACGTCGATCATAGCGGTAATTACCTGATTGCCGCCGGGCAGAAGTCACACCATATTGCGGTGTATGCCATTGCCGGTGAGCAGGGGCTGCTGACGGAGAAAGGCCGTTATGCGGTAGGCCAGGGGCCAATGTGGGTCGTGGTTAACGCGTATTAATATTCCGTGACGTTGTGCCCGGTGGCGCTCGCTTACCGGGCCGTCGGCCGGATACGGCGTTATTGTTGCCGCTGTGGTTCAGCAAAGGGCGTCCACAGCGTGTCTTTATCATCGGCCCAGACATTCAAAAGCAGAGAGAAAAAACGCTCTGCCGGAGGAGAGAGAACGGCGTCTTTGCGCCGGATAATCCCTAACGTGCGTCTGATAACGGGTTCGATCAACGGGATTCCGATAAGCGTGGGATGCACTGTCTGAGGCATTGCCAGCCCCGGTAGCGCAGAAATACCCAGCCCGGCCTCAACCAGGCCAAGCGAGGTCGATAAATGACGAACCTCGTAAAACCAGTCCAGCTTCCAGGGTTTATCCGCCAGATTGTGCTCAATAAGCAGCCTGTTACCGCTGGATGACCGCACGCCAATCAATTTGTAGCCCACCAACACCTGCCATTCGACCAGTTGCTTACTGGCTAAGGGATGGTTTCGTCGACAGGCCAGAACAAACGGTTCATTCACCAGCGGGGTGAAGTCAATAGCAGAATTTGTGATGCTGTTCATATTTATGCCGAAATCAGCTTCGTTACCCAACACCGATTCCATGCAGTTGTTCGTACCTTTTTCAAGAATTCGTATTTTGATATTGGGGTACAACTCATTAAATTTTCCGATAGCAAGGGGTAGAAAATAGAAAACAGCGGTCGGAATACAGGACAATGTGATCGTGCCGTGGTGATAAGCATTCATTTCGCGAACATTAAAAAGAGCTTCATCCAGTTTTCTTATTAATTCTCTGGCTTCCGGTAACAGCATCCTCCCCGCTTTTGTTAATTCTACTTTACGTGTTGTTCTTTCAAAAAGCAGGGTATGTAAATCATCTTCCATCTTTTTTATTCTGCGAGTTAATGCAGGTTGCGTAATGTTAAGTAATTTAGCGGCTTTGTTAAATGATCCTGCTTCTGCCAGTGTGACAAATGCCTTCATACTTGATAATTCGTGTTTCATCATAACTCCAGAAAATAGAATCCAGGGATTCCCTGATTTGCTGCCCCAGGAGAGAAAAACGTAGTTTATATGTAAATTATCCGTCTTGATTAATGCAAATAAATTATCAATCATAAATTTAAAGTCATTAGCCTCTCTATTCTGCGCGTGCAACCATGTCCTCATTAACGCTAATGTTTTTTAATTGAGGGCAATGTTATGAAAAAAATTCCCTGCACGTTGATGCGAGGGGGAACATCCAGAGGGGCGTTTTTATTAGCAGAACACCTTCCTGAGGAGAGACAGCGGCGCGATGCCATATTGATGGCAATTATGGGATCGGGGAATGAGCTGGAAATAGATGGCATTGGCGGCGGTAATCCGTTGACCAGTAAAGTGGCCATTATCCGTCGTTCGGATGACTCAAAAGCAGATATCGACTATTTATTTGCTCAGGTTCTGGTACATGAACACCGCGTTGATACCACGCCGAACTGTGGAAATATGCTTTCCGCGGTAGGCGCATTTGCGATTGAACATGGCTTAATTGAGACTACGCCGCCCGTCACGCGCGTGCGTATACGTAATGTAAATACAAATACGTATATCGAAGCGGACGTGCAGACGCCGGACGGCGCCGTTGAGTACGAAGGCCAGGCAAAAATCGATGGCGTACCGGGAACGGCTGCGCCCGTGGCACTCACGTTTTTGAACGCTGCGGGCGCCAAAACCGGGCAAATTTTTCCGACCGGTCATCGTGTCGATCATTTTAATTCCGTTGCCGTCACCTGTATTGATATGGCGATGCCGGTGGTCATTATCGCTGCCGAAGATGTCGGTAAAACGGGTTATGAATCCCCTGCGGAACTTGATGCCGATACTGAATTATTGCGCCGCATTGAATCCATCCGTTTGCAGGCGGGTAAAGCGATGGGGTTAGGCGACGTCAGCAATATGGTTATTCCTAAACCGGTGCTTATTTCCCCGGCCAGACGGGGCGGGACGATCAATATGCGCTATTTTATGCCGCACTCCTGCCATAAGGCGCTGGCGATTACTGGTGCCATCGCGCTTGCCAGTAGCTGTGCGACAGAAGGGACGGTCGCCCACCGGATGACGCAATTGACGGACTATGGCGATATAAATATCGAACACCCGGGCGGGTGCCTTGATATTCATTTAACAAATGAAGGTAATGAGCCTTCTTCAATACGTGCTTCTGTTATTCGCACAGCAAGAAAGATTTTTGCAGGTGAAGTTTATATTCCTGAATGATGTTGATCTCATTTCGCTGTGATTAAGGAAAATCAAACAATGCCTTTTCTGTATAACGAATACAGATAAATCAGGGTGCAAAAAATGAATAAAAAATCCATATGGAAGCTAATTATTATATTAGCGATCCCGTGTATTATTGGCTTAATTCCCGCGCCAGCCGGTCTGAGTGAACTCGCCTGGGTTCTCTTTGGCATCTATCTTGCGGCAATCGTGGGGCTGGTGATAAAACCGTTTCCCGAACCCGTTGTATTATTGATTGCCGTCGCGGCATCGATGGTCGTGGTCGGAAATTTAAGTGAAGGGGCGTTTAAAACGACCAGCGTGCTCAGCGGTTATGCCTCTGGAACGACGTGGCTGGTATTTTCTGCGTTTACGTTAAGCGCCGCGTTTGTCACTACTGGCCTGGGCAAACGCATTGCATATATTCTGATTGGTAAGATTGGGAATACCACGCTGGGGCTGGGCTACGTTACGGTTTTTCTCGATCTGGTTCTCTCTCCGGCAACGCCGTCAAACACGGCGCGCGCAGGCGGCATTGTTTTACCTATCATCAACAGTGTGGCCGTCGCGCTGGGTTCAGAGCCTGAAAAAAGCCCCCGTCGTGTCGGTCATTACTTAATGATGTCCGTGTATATGGTCACGAAAACGACCAGTTATATGTTTTTTACCGCAATGGCAGGGAACATACTGGCGCTGAAAATGATCAACGATATTTGCCATCTGCAATTAAGCTGGGGGGGATGGGCGCTGGCAGCAATGGTGCCGGGTATCATTATGTTACTGGTGACGCCGCTGGTGATTTATACCATGTACCCACCAGAAATTAAAAAGGTTGATAATAAGACGATCGCGAAAGCCGGGCTTCAGGATCTCGGGCCAATGAAAGGCCGTGAGAAATTACTGCTGGGTATTTTTGTCCTCGCGCTGTCAGGCTGGATTTTCAGTAAACAACTTGGCGTGGATGAATCAACCGTTGCGATTGTGGTGATGGGCGCGATGTTGTTACTGGGCGTGGTGAGCTGGGATGATGTCGTTAAAAATAAGGGCGGCTGGAATACATTAATCTGGTACGGCGGTATCATTGGCTTAAGCTCTTTATTATCGAAAGTGAAGTTTTTTGACTGGCTGGCTGAACTGTTTAAAAACAATCTCTCTTTTGATAATCATGGTAACGTGGCGTTCTTCGTCATTTTGTTCCTGAGTATTATTGTCCGTTATTTCTTTGCCTCCGGTAGCGCTTATATTGTGGCGATGATGCCGGTATTTGCCATGCTGGCGAATGTCTCTGGCGCGCCATTAATGCTAACCGCGCTGGCCTTATTATTCTCCAACTCTTATGGCGGAATGGTCACGCACTATGGCGGTGCCGCTGGCCCGGTTATTTTCGGGGTCGGTTATAACGATATTAAGTCCTGGTGGCTCGTCGGCGCGGTTCTGACCATCTTAACGTTCCTGGTACATATCACGGTTGGTATCTGGTGGTGGAACATGTTGATTGACTGGAACATGCTGTAATCAACCGTCAGCGTTCATTTTTATTATTAATGACATGGTCTGTTGTCCGTGCATGGAAACATGCACGGCAATGTGGAGTAATGAATGATTAAGTTATATGACAAAGGGATTTATCTCTCCGGTAACAATGAGATAATTGCAGAAGAACAGTATTGCGGTAATGTACAAAAAGAGGAAGCCAAAAAAGGCACCATAGCATGGTCCATTCTTGAGTCTCATAATACGTCAGGAAATATGGATAAACTTAAAATCAAGTTTGATTCGTTAACCTCCCACGATATTACCTATGTAGGCATAATTCAGACCGCGAAAGCGTCCGGGATGGCGCGTTTTCCATTACCTTATGTTCTCACAAACTGTCATAACTCATTATGCGCCGTTGGTGGAACCATTAATGGCGATGATCATCTTTTTGGACTTTCCGCCGCGCAGCGCTATGGCGGTATTTATGTGCCGCCCCATATTGCGGTCATCCACCAATATATGCGCGAGATGATGGCGGGCGGTGGAAAAATGATTTTAGGCTCAGACAGCCACACGCGCTATGGCGCGCTGGGGACGATGGCCGTAGGGGAGGGCGGAGGTGAACTCGTCAAACAACTGTTGAATGATAGCTGGGATATCGATTATCCAGGCGTCGTGGCGGTATATCTGACGGGAAAACCGGCGCCAGGCGTTGGCCCGCAGGATGTGGCGTTAGCCATCATTGGCGCCGTATTTAAAAATGGCTATGTCAAAAATAAGGTCATGGAATTTGTGGGGCCGGGCATTAGCACAATGTCCACGGATTTCCGTAACAGTGTTGATGTCATGACCACGGAGACGACCTGCCTGAGTTCGGTGTGGCAAACGGATGATGAAACCCGTAGCTGGCTGGCGTTACATGGCCGTGAACCGGACTATCGACAGCTGAATCCGCAGCCAATGGCCTGGTACGATGGCTGTATTTATGTTGATTTGAGCACAATTAAACCGATGATCGCGCTACCTTTCCATCCGAGCAATGTGTATGAAATCGACACATTAAATGAGAATTTGACGGATATTCTGCACCAGGTAGAAATTGAGTCTGCGCGCATTGCCCGTGGGAAAGCCAAAATCTCACTGCTGGATAAAGTTGAGAAGGGGAGATTAAAGGTGCAGCAGGGAATTATTGCCGGATGCTCAGGCGGTAACTATGAGAACGTCATTGCGGCGGCGAATGCGTTGCGTGGAAAATCGTGTGGTAACGAGACGTTCTCACTCGCGGTTTACCCCTCTTCACAGCCTGTATTTATAGATCTGGCGAAAAAAGGCGTGGTGGCCGATTTAACTGGCGCGGGCGCAATCATCAGAACCGCTTTCTGCGGCCCATGCTTTGGCGCTGGCGATACGCCCGTTAACAACGGGCTGAGCATTCGCCACACCACCCGTAACTTCCCGAACCGTGAGGGTTCGAAACCGGGTAATGGTCAAATGTCCGCGGTTGCGCTGATGGATGCGCGTTCTATTGCGGCGACGGCAATAAATGGGGGCTATTTGACCTCCGCCGCTGAACTGGACTGCTGGGAAAACGTTCCTGACTATGCGTTTGATCCCACTCCGTACAAAAACCGTGTCTATCAGGGTTTTGTTAAAGGGGCGACGCAGCAATCGCTCATCTATGGCCCGAATATCAAAGACTGGCCGGCGCTGGGGGCGCTGACGGAAAATGTTCTGCTCAAGGTGGCGTCAAAAATTCTTGATGAAGTCACAACGACGGATGAGCTGATCCCGTCCGGGGAGACCTCGTCTTTTCGCTCAAACCCGGTTGGTCTGGCGGAGTTCACCCTGTCACGCCGCGATCCAGACTATGTTGGCCGAAGCAAAGCAACCGCGACGCTGGAAAAACAGCGTCTGGCAGGCGAGGTGAGCGAGCTGGAGCCGGTCTTTGCCCGTATTCGCACAATTGCGGGCCAGGAAAACACCGATCCGTTAGCCACCGGGATTGGCAGCATGATTTATGCCGTTAAGCCGGGAGACGGTTCCGCGCGTGAACAGGCGGCAAGCTGTCAGCGCGTGATTGGCGGTCTGGCGAATATAGCTCAGGAGTATGCGACGAAACGCTACCGTTCGAATGTGATCAACTGGGGAATGTTGCCGCTGCAAATGGCGGGTGAGCCTGGGTTTGACGTCGGGGATTATATTTACATTCCTGGCGTCCGTACGGCGCTGGATCAATGCGCAACCACCTTAAAAGGCTATGTGATTCATGACGATGAAATCACGGAAATCAGTCTGTATCTGGAAAGCCTGACCGCCGAGGAACGTGAAATTATCAAAGCGGGAAGTCTGATTAATTTCAATAAAAACCGTCAGATGTAAAAAAAGGTCGTCACGCCCGGCGTGACGACCTTTTCTCTTTTATCTGGCCTGAAGAATAATCGTCAGCAGATATTATTGCTTCGGTTCGGCAACCACTTTACTGCCTAAACCCCGGTTGTTGTATTCCCACATCCGGTTAAAGTTCGTGTCGTTCAGGTTACGCTGTACCTCGTCTTTATCATCCTTCGCGCCAGTATTCCCGGCAAAAGGACGTTTGGAGATAACGGCGTCAGCCCACGGTTTCGCCATATTGAACCCTTCGTTAATCACGCTATCGCGGATAACGACCTGACCGTTGGTGTTGGCATCCACATCCAGCGAACGACCTAGTTGCGCGACGCCATCACCTGCGGCGGTAAAGCGGCTGTTGGTGGCGAGGAAACCGTAATAAATATTCGACAGCGTTGCCGGAGCGAAAACATACGCTTCCTGCTGGGTACGGGAGTTCACCACGCGGAAATCGGTGTTATCGAACACCACTGCGCCGCGACCGGAAACCATATCCACATCCCCTTCAATGTAACTGTTCGTCACCAGCGTGCGTGGTTGGCGATCGTTTTGCAGGCGGTTCTGCACGCCGCTGTTGGTCACGAAGAAGGTATTCTGGCGACCCAGAATGTTCACTTTATTAATCTGCACTTTGTCGCCGTCAGTGCGTAAGGCCACTGCCGGATGGTTGCCGGCGTCAACGCTGTCACCGAGATTGTTTTCGATGGTCAGATTTTGTAACTGCAAGCCGTCATTCTGTGACCAGACCACCGCAGAACACATCACGCCAATGCTGGCGCCGCGTTTGCTCTGGCAGTTATCAAACATATACCACGCAGGTTTGCCCGGCATGTATTTACCGCCCGGGTTCACTGAACGACGCCAGTCGGTCGTGCTCATTTCGCCGTCAATCGCCTGGCCGATTTTCACATCAATCGCGTTCTCGCCCGTACCGTACAGCGTCAGGCTGCCAGGCGCCGCCGGGATATACACGGTTCCCTGATACTCGCCCGCCATAATGGCGATGTACAGACGCTTGCTGCTGCGCTGCGTAATTGCTGCATCTACCGCCGCCTGAATGCTGGTGTGCGTCACGCCTGGCGTGCCAGCCGGGCCGACAACGAAGTCAGGTTGCGCAGGCAGCGTAATGGCGGAAGGCGTCCACGGCGCCGTATTCGGCGTCAGTGACGAGAAATAGTGTGCAGCAACGAAATTCTGCGCTTCGTTCGCCGACAGGATCGGACGCGAGGAGGTGCCTGGCGCGGTCTGATCGGATGGGATTTGATCGGGCGGCGTAGAGCTACAGGCGGTCAGCGTCACGCCAAAAGCCAGTGCCAGCGCCAGACGGGAAACCGAAAATGTGTTCACAGGTTGCTCCGGGCTTTGAAAGTTAAATTAATTCCATTGAAGCCTGCTTTTTTATACTAAGTTGAGCGAAACGGGAAGGTGAAAAGGTAAAAAGTTCTTTTTTAGACGCCGCGCACCCGATGTTCCAGGCAAGTACATCACAAATAAATAACATTCATGGCCTGTAAGATTGACAACCCCGGCAGAATAAAAAATAAATGTATAGACAACCCATGACAAGTGATGAACCCAATGGCGCAACTTTTACCTGATGACACGATCTGGCGGAATGGCCGACTGGCGACGATGGACCCTGAACGCGGTAGCCCTTATGGGATGGTGGACGATCATGCGCTTGTCGTCCGCCAGGGCCGGATACTGGATATTGTGCCTGCGTCGTCGCTCAACGCCGCGCACCGCAATACCGTGGATCTGCAAGGCCGACTGGTCACGCCCGGACTGATTGACTGTCACACCCACCTGATTTTTGGCGGCACGCGCGCCGGGGAGTGGGAGCAGCGGCTTAACGGCGTGTCGTACCAGCAGATCAGCGCGCAGGGCGGCGGTATCAACGCGACCGTCGCCGCGACCCGGACGGCCTCTGAAGATGAACTTTTAACCGTTGCGCGTGCGCGGATGGCGCGATTGCTGCAAGAAGGCGTTACGTTGCTGGAGGTGAAATCCGGCTATGGCCTGAATTTCGCCACGGAAGAGAAAATGTTGCGCGTTGCCGCTGCGCTGGCGCATGAAAACAGGGTGGAAATCAGTCCTACCCTGCTGGCGGCACACGCGACGCCAGCAGAATACCGTGACGATCCCGACGGCTATATCACGCTAGTTTGCGAAAGTATTCTGCCCGGATTATGGGCAAAAGGGCTGTTTGAGTCGGTGGATCTTTTCTGTGAAAGCGTGGGGTTTAACCTGGCGCAGAGTGAGCGGGTATTTCAGGCCGCTCAGGCGTTGGGCATTCCGGTAAAAGGGCACGTTGAGCAACTCTCCTTGCTGGGGGGCGCACAACTGGTGAGTCGTTATCAGGGGTTATCCGCCGACCATATTGAGTATCTGGATGAGGCTGGCGTGGCGGCGATGAGTCGCAGCGGCACCGTGGGCGTTCTGCTGCCGGGGGCGTTTTATTTCCTCAAAGAGACGCAGCGCCCGCCAGTGGCGTTGCTCCGCCACTATGGCGTGCCAATGGCGGTTGCAACGGACTTTAACCCCGGCACCAGTCCGTTTATCAGTTTGCATCTGGCGATGAACATGGCTTGCGTACAGTTTGGCTTAACGCCGGAAGAGGCGTGGGCGGGCGTGACGCGGCATGCTGCGCGCGCGCTGGGGCGGCAGACGACGCATGGGCAATTGAAAGCGGGATATGTCGCTGACTTTGCCGTATGGGACGCTGAGTTTCCGGTTGAAATCCTTTATGAACCGGGGCGTAACCCGCTCTGTCACCGTGTATTCAGAGGAGAAGTAACATGACGCAATGGCAACCCGCATCCCCCACGCTCTGGCAGGGGCGTGATGACAGCGCCGAGGCGGCTAACGCGCTGCGTCTCTTTCAGACTGTGACGCGCAGCCCGACGTTTTCTCCCGAAATGTATCGTGAAAAAATCGCCTTGCTCGGCTTTGCCTGTGACGAAGGCGTGAAGCGAAACCAGGGGCGACCTGGCGCAGCTGGCGCGCCGGATGCCCTGCGCCGGGCGCTGGCGAACCTGGCCTCTCACCACGGCCACGATCGGCTGGTGGATTTAGGCAACATTATTGCGCAAGCCCCCGATCTGGAAGGCGCGCAGCAGGCGCTTCGCGATGCGGTACGGCGCTGCCAGCAGGCGGATATGCGCACGTTTGTGCTAGGCGGCGGACATGAAACGGCGTTTGGGCATGGCGCGGGACTGCTTGATGCGTTCCCGCATGCCAGAGTCGGCATTATTAATCTTGATGCGCATCTGGATCTGCGTCGGGCTGACCACGCCACCTCCGGTACGCCGTTTCGCCAGTTGGCGCAATTATGCGATGAACAGCAGCGTGAGTTTCATTACGCCTGCTTTGGCGTCAGTCGGGCGGCAAATACGCAGGCGTTATGGGATGAGGCGCAACAACGCGGAGTGACCATCGTAGAAGACGTGGATTGTGATACCGCTCAGGCGCCGTTGGCGCAGGTTATCGACAGCGTGGATAAGATCTACCTGACCATCGATCTTGATGTGTTGCCCGCCTGGGAGATGCCCGCAGTGTCTGCGCCCGCAGCGCTCGGTGTGCCGTTGGCGACGGTGATGCGGCTTGTCGATGCCGTTTGTCGCAGCGGTAAGCTACAGGCGGTGGATATGGTTGAATTTAATCCGCGCTTTGACGATGATGGCAACGCAGCGCGTGTTGCGGCACGCCTCGGCTGGCAAATCGCACACGGGTGGCGTTAATCGCGATGTTTGTCCGGCCCAGAATCGCGTTACAGGCCGGATAATGCCATCCGGCAAATAAAATCATACGCTTAAGGAAGGCTTACGCATGCTCCCATCCCGTTCTGCCCCTGTGCCTTTCTATGAAAAGGTCAAACAGACGATCAGCGACAACATCGCCAGCGGCGTCTGGCGCCCGCATGACCGCATTCCCTCGGAAGCGGAACTGGTGGCGCAATTTGGCTTCAGCCGGATGACAATCAACCGGGCGTTGCGGGAATTAACGGATGAAGGGCTGCTGGTGCGTTTACAGGGCGTCGGCACATTTGTGGCGGAACCGAAAGGGCAGTCCGCACTGTTTGAAATTCGCAGCATTGCCGATGAAATCGCCGCCCGTCACCATCAGCACCGCTGTGAGGTGCTGACGCTGGAACAGACACAGGCGAATGCGCTTCAGGCCACGGCCCTGAATGTGCGTGAAGGCACGCTGATTTTTCATTCGGTGATGGTGCACTATGAAAACGATCTGCCGGTGCAGATTGAGGATCGCTGTGTGAATGCCGGCGTTGTACCGGATTATCTGGCGCAGGATTACAGCCAGACCACGCCTCATGCATACCTGTCGCTGATCGCCCCGCTAACGGAAGGGGAGCACATTGTGGAAGCCGTGCGCGCCACGGCGGAAGAGTGCGCGCTGCTGAACATTAAGGAGCACGATCCCTGCCTGTTAATTCATCGGCGCACCTGGTCTGCGTCGCACATTGTTTCTCACGCTCGCCTGCTTTTTCCCGGTTCTCGCTACCGGTTGCAGGGCCATTTTATGTCCTGAATGACGGCGCGATAAAAAGCGTGATTGCTGACGCAATATAACAAAAATGTATCTCAGTTGTTAAAATCAGCCTTGCGACAAGTTGTATAGACAAGTATATGTTACTTATCTGTCCGATCATCGTAAGGAGTCTGGTGTCATGCCTCAAAGCAAGTATCGTCAGCAGGATATCCGCGCCCCGAGGGGAACAACCCTGACGGCAAAAAGCTGGTTAACCGAAGCGCCGCTGCGCATGTTAATGAACAACCTCGATCCCGATGTTGCCGAGAATCCGCATGAACTGGTGGTTTATGGCGGCATTGGCCGCGCGGCGCGCGACTGGGAGTGCTATGACGCCATCATCAATGCGCTGACCAAACTGGAGGCCGATGAAACCCTGCTGGTGCAGTCCGGTAAACCGGTCGGCGTGTTTAAGACCCACGAAAACGCGCCGCGTGTCCTGATCGCTAACTCCAACCTGGTGCCGCACTGGGCGACCTGGGAACATTTCAATGAGCTGGACGCCAAAGGGCTGGCGATGTACGGCCAGATGACCGCCGGAAGCTGGATCTACATCGGCAGCCAGGGCATCGTGCAGGGCACCTATGAAACCTTCGTTGAAGCAGGACGGCAGCACTATCAGGGGAATTTGTCCGGGCGCTGGGTACTGACCGCCGGGCTTGGCGGTATGGGCGGCGCACAGCCGCTGGCCGCGACGCTGGCGGGGGCGTGCTCGCTGAATATCGAATGCCAGCAAAGCCGTATTGATTTCCGTCTGCGTACCCGCTACGTCGATGAACAGGCCACCTCGCTGGACGATGCGCTGGCGCGAATTGAAAAATATACCCGCGAAGGTAAAGCCGTCTCCGTTGCGCTGTGCGCCAACGCGGCGGACGTCGTGCCGGAACTGGTAAAACGCGGCATTCGCCCGGATCTGGTGACCGACCAGACCAGCGCGCACGATCCGCTGCACGGTTATCTGCCCTCTGGCTGGCGTTGGGAGGAGTATCAGGCGAAAGCGGCGTCAGATCCACAGGGCACGGTACAGGCGGCGAAACGCTCAATGGCGAAGCACGTACAGGCGATGCTGGCGTTCAGTGAAATGGGCGTCCCGACCTTCGATTACGGCAACAATATCCGCCAGATGGCGAAAGAGATGGGCGTAGAGAACGCCTTTGATTTTCCTGGGTTCGTTCCGGCCTATATCCGCCCGCTTTTCTGTCGGGGGATCGGCCCATTCCGTTGGGTAGCGCTTTCCGGCGATCCAGAAGATATTTATAAAACCGATGCCAAAGTCAAAGAGATTGTGGCGGATGACAAACATCTGCATAACTGGCTGGATATGGCGCGCGAACGTATTAACTTCCAGGGCCTACCGGCGCGTATTTGCTGGGTGGGGCTGGCGTGGCGGCAAAAACTGGGTCTGGCGTTTAACGAAATGGTACGCCGTGGAGAGGTCTCCGCGCCGATCGTCATTGGCCGCGACCATCTGGATTCCGGCTCCGTCGCCAGTCCAAACCGGGAGACGGAAGCGATGCGCGACGGTTCTGATGCGGTATCCGACTGGCCGTTACTGAACGCGCTGCTCAATACCGCCAGCGGTGCGACCTGGGTTTCGCTGCATCATGGCGGCGGCGTCGGCATGGGGTTCTCGCAACATGCCGGAATGGTGATTGTCTGCGACGGCACCGACGAGGCGGCGGCGCGTATCGCCAGAGTGCTGCATAACGATCCGGCGACAGGCGTGATGCGCCATGCTGACGCCGGGTATGAGATTGCGGTTGAATGCGCCGCAGAACAAGGGCTGAACTTGCCGATGATCGCGGCTACTCAAGGAAAACGCTGATATGAATACGCTTACGTTAACGCCGGGTCATCTGAGTTTTGCGCAGCTTCGCGCCGTCTGGCAGCAGCCAGTGCAACTGCGTCTTGATAGCAGCGCGGTTGACGGTATTAATGCCAGCGTCGACTGCGTGAACAATATCGTCGCCGAGGGGCGCACGGCCTACGGTATCAATACCGGTTTTGGTCTGCTGGCGCAGACGCGCATCGCCACGGAGGATCTGCAAAACCTGCAACGTTCGCTGGTGCTCTCCCACGCGGCGGGTATTGGCGAGCCGCTGGACGACGCGATGGTGCGTTTGATCATGGTGCTGAAAATCAATAGCCTGGCGCGTGGTTTCTCGGGTATCCGCCTGAGCGTGATTGAGGCGCTGATTGCGCTGGTCAACGCAGAGGTCTGGCCGCTGATCCCGGCGAAAGGTTCTGTAGGGGCATCGGGCGATCTGGCGCCGCTGGCGCATATGTCGTTGACGCTGCTTGGCGAAGGGAAAGCCCGCTGGCAGGGGGAGTGGCTTCCGGCGAAAGAGGCGTTGAAAAAGGCCGGACTGGAACCGATCACGCTGGCGGCGAAAGAGGGACTGGCGCTGCTGAATGGCACCCAGGCCTCCACCGCCTTTGCGCTGCGTGGGCTGTTCGAAGCGCAGGCGTTGTTCGCCTCTGCGGTGGTCTGCGGGGCGTTAACCACCGAAGCCGTTCTGGGGTCGCGCCGACCGTTTGATGCGCGCATTCATGCCGCGCGCGGTCAGCGTGGGCAGATTGACGCCGCCGGGCTGTTCCGCCACGTTCTGACGGAGACCAGCGCGATAGCACAGTCGCACCATAACTGTGAAAAGGTGCAGGACCCGTACTCGCTTCGCTGTCAGCCGCAGGTGATGGGCGCGTGCCTCACACAACTGCGTCAGGCGATGGAGGTGCTGCTCGTTGAAGCCAACGCCGTTTCGGATAACCCGCTGGTGTTTGCCGAAGAGGGGGATGTGATTTCTGGCGGTAACTTCCATGCCGAACCGGTGGCGATGGCGGCGGATAATCTGGCGCTGGCGATTGCGGAAATCGGCGCGCTGTCGGAAAGGCGTATCGCGCTGATGATGGATAAACATATGTCGCAGTTGCCGCCTTTCCTGGTGAAAAACGGCGGCGTCAACTCCGGTTTTATGATTGCGCAGGTGACCGCTGCGGCGCTGGCCAGCGAGAACAAAGCGCTGGCGCATCCGCACAGCGTGGACAGCCTGCCGACGTCGGCCAATCAGGAAGATCATGTGTCGATGGCGCCCGCTGCGGGTCGGCGACTATGGGAAATGGCGGCAAACACGCGTGGGGTCATTGCGGTAGAGTGGCTGGCGGCCTGTCAGGGGATCGACCTCCGGGAAGGATTAACCTCAAGCCCGCTGCTGGAGCAGGCGCGAAAAGCGCTGCGCGAGCAGGTGCCGCATTATACTCAGGACCGTTTCTTCGCGCCGGATATTGAGTGCGCGACCGAACTGCTGGCGCGCGGGGACTTGTTCCGGTTATTACCTGATTTCTTGTAAAAAAATGCCGGATGGCGCTGACGCTTATCCGGCCTACGGCGCTGGATGTCAGGTGCCGCAGGCCGGATAAGACGCTTTAGCGTCGCCATCAGGCAACAACGGCACTTAGCTGAACATTGCGGTAATCGACGCGCTGGCGAGCGAATGGAAATGGACGTTAAAGCCCACCATCGCGCCGCTGGCGCCTGCATCGACATCAATGCGTTCCACATCCAGCGCGTGAACGGTAAAGATGTAGCGGTGCGTTTCCCCTTTCGGCGGAGCTGCGCCGCCGTAGCCTGCTTTACCAAAATCGGTGCGCGTCTGGAGAGTCCCTTCCGGCATCGCCACCAGGCCGGAACCAAACCCTTGCGGCAGTACGCGGGTATCGGCTGGCAGGTTGGCGACAATCCAGTGCCACCAGCCTGAGCCGGTTGGCGCATCGGGATCGTAGCAGGTCACGACAAAGCTTTTCGTACCGGCGGGCACCTCGTCCCAGGCCAGATGCGGAGAGATGTTGTCCCCGTCATAGCCCATGCCGTTAAACACATGGCGATGGGGCAGTTTTTCCCCGTCGCGCAGGTCGTTGCTGATAAGTTTCATACAGCCTCCATTAATCTACTGATTAGCAAGGAAGTGTAGCCAGAACCGCTACAGCTTACCGCTGATTAATGGATAAAAAATGTTTCATTGCGCACAGCGTCGTTCACCGCCTGCGTCAGACGATGCAATTGTTCCGGCTGGATGATATAGGGCGGCATCAGGTAGATAAGTTTACCGAACGGGCGCACCCAGACGCCTTGCCCGACAAAGAAACGCTGTAACGCCGCCATATTGACCGGGTGCGTGGTTTCCACGACGCCGATGGCGCCGAGTACGCGCACGTCAGCGACCCAGGACGATGCGCGCGCGGGCGCTAGTTCGCGGCGTAACTGCGTTTCAATCGCCGCCACCTGCTGCTGCCACTCGCCCGTTTCCAGCAGGGAAAGACTGGCGCAGGCCACGGCGCACGCCAGCGGATTGCCCATAAAAGTCGGGCCATGCATAAAGCAACCGGCTTCGCCGTTGCTGATGGTTTCAGCGACCAGACGGGTGGTTAACGTGGCGGAAAGCGTCATCGTACCGCCGGTGATGGCCTTACCGAGACACAAGATATCCGGCGTAATGTCCGCATGTTCGCAGGCAAACAGTTTACCTGTGCGGCCAAATCCGGTGGCGATCTCATCGGCAATCAGCAGAATCCCTTCACGATCGCACATCTTGCGGATGCGGCGAAGCCACTCCGGGTGATACATCCGCATCCCGCCTGCGCCCTGGACAATGGGTTCCAGAATCACCGCCGCAATCTCATGCCGGTGCGCCGCCATCAGGCGGGCAAAGGCCACCATATCCCGCTCGTCCCATTCGCCATCCATCCGGCTTTGCGGGGCGGGGGCAAAGAGGTTTTCCGGCAGATAGCCCTTCCACAGGCTGTGCATTGAGTTATCTGGATCGCATACCGACATCGCGCCGAAGGTGTCCCCGTGATAGCCGTTGCGAAAGGTCAGAAAACGCTGACGAGACTCGCCTTTCGCCTGCCAGTATTGCAGCGCCATTTTCATCGCCACTTCCACCGCCACCGAACCGGAGTCCGCCAGGAACACGCACTCCAGCGCTTGCGGCGTCATCGCCACCAGCTTGCGACACAGGTTGACCGCAGGGGCATGGGTAATGCCGCCAAACATCACATGCGACATGGCGTCAATTTGCGTTTTCATCGCGGCGTTGAGCTGTGGATGGTTGTAACCGTGGATCGCCGCCCACCATGACGACATGCCGTCGATCAGACGGTCGCCGTTGGCCAAAATCAGTTCGCAACCCTCGGCGCGCGCAACCGGATAAACCGGGAGCGGGGAGGTCATGGAGGTATAGGGATGCCAGATATGGCGTTGGTCAAAGGCAAGATCGTCCGTTGTCATAATCGACTTGTAAACCAAATTAAAAACATTTAGGTTTACGAGTCTACACCGAATCAAGAATTAACAACACCCTTTGGAGAGGCCCTATGGCTCACCACCCACGCTGGACATTGTCGCAAGTTACCGAATTATTTAATAAACCGCTGCTGGATCTGCTGTTTGACGCGCAGCAAATCCATCGTCAGCATTTCGATCCGCAACAGGTGCAGGTCAGTACGCTGCTGTCGATTAAAACCGGCGCCTGCCCGGAAGACTGCAAATATTGCCCGCAGAGTTCTCGCTATAAGACGGGGCTGGAAGCGGAACGTCTGATGGAAGTGGAGCAGGTGCTGGACTCTGCGCGCAAAGCGAAGAACGCCGGTTCAACCCGTTTCTGCATGGGCGCGGCATGGAAAAACCCGCACGAGCGTGATATGCCGTATCTGGAACAGATGGTGCAGGGCGTGAAGGCGATGGGGCTGGAAGCCTGTATGACCCTCGGCACGCTCAATGAATCTCAGGCGCAGCGCCTCGCCAACGCCGGGCTGGACTACTACAACCACAACCTGGATACCTCCCCGGAATTTTACGGCAACATCATCACGACCCGCTCGTATCAGGAACGTCTTGATACGCTGGACAAAGTACGTGAAGCGGGGATTAAAGTCTGCTCTGGCGGTATCGTTGGCTTAGGCGAAACGGTCAAAGATCGCGCCGGGCTGCTGTTGCAACTGGCGAATTTGCCGACCCCGCCGGAAAGCGTGCCGATCAACATGCTGGTGAAGGTCAAAGGTACGCCGCTGGCGGATAATGAGGATGTGGATGCGTTTGATTTCATCCGCACGATCGCTGTTGCGCGCATTATGATGCCAACCTCATACGTGCGTCTTTCTGCGGGTCGCGAACAGATGAACGAGCAGACGCAGGCGATGTGCTTTATGGCGGGGGCGAACTCCATCTTCTACGGCTGCAAGCTGCTGACCACGCCGAACCCGGAAGAAGACAAAGATCTCCAGCTGTTCCGCAAACTGGGGCTGAATCCGCAGCAAACGTCGGTGCTGGCTGGCGACAACGAACAGCAACAGCGTCTGGAACAGGCGCTGATGACCCCGGATACAGACGACTATTACAACGCGGCAGCAGTATGACCTGGCAGCAAAAAATCGACGATGCGCTTACGGCGCGTCGTTCTGCCGATGCGTTGCGTCGCCGCTATGCGGTGGCGCAGGGGGCAGGGCGTTGGCTGGTGGCTAACGAACGCCAGTATCTGAATTTCTCCAGCAATGACTACCTCGGTTTAAGTCACCATCCGCAGATTATTCGCGCCTGGCAACAGGGTGCGGAGCGCTTTGGCGTCGGCAGCGGCGGCTCCGGCCACGTCAGCGGCTACTCCGTGGCGCATCAGGCGCTTGAGGAGGCGCTGGCAGGCTGGCTTGGCTATTCGCGGGCGCTGCTGTTTATCTCTGGCTTTGCGGCGAATCAGGCGGTTATCGCCGCGCTGATGGCGAAAGACGATCGGATTGTCGCGGACCGTCTCAGCCACGCTTCATTGCTGGAAGCGGCAAACCTCAGCCCGGCGACGCTTCGCCGCTTTACCCACAACGATCCTCAGCACCTGGCGCGCCTGCTGGACGCCCCGTGCGGCGGGCAGCAACTGGTGGTGACAGAGGGCATATTCAGTATGGACGGCGATGGCGCGCCGCTGGCGGAGATCCACCGTGTCGCACGGCAGCGTAACGCCTGGCTGCTGGTGGATGATGCGCATGGTATTGGCGTTACGGGCGATGAGGGGCGCGGAAGCTGCTGGCGACAGCAGGTCAAACCTGAACTGCTGATTGTGACGTTTGGCAAAGGCTTTGGCGTCAGCGGGGCGGCGATTCTCTGCTCTGAAAGCGTTGCGGATTATCTGTTGCAGTTTGCCCGTCATCTGATCTACAGCACCAGTATGCCGCCGGCCCAGGCGCAGGCGCTGAGCGCGGCGCTGGCGGTGATCCGAAGCCCGGAAGGCGCAGATCGCCGGGAAAAACTGGCTGCGTTAATTCAGCGCTTCCGTTCGGGCGTTAAGGCCAGCGATTTTACGCTGGCAAATTCGCACAGTGCGATTCAGCCGCTGATTGTCGGAGACAATGCGCGCGCGTTACGGCTGGCGGATACTCTGCGGGAGCAGGGATGCTGGGTGAGCGCGATCCGACCGCCTACCGTTCCGGCCGGTACTGCCCGGTTGCGCCTGACGCTCACTCAGGCGCACGAAACGCAGGATATTGATCGCTTACTGGAGGTGCTGGATGGCGCAGGTTGATAAGCAGGCGATTGCGGCCGCGTTTGGGCGCGCCGCGTCGCATTATGAACAGCACGCTGAACTGCAACGCCAGAGTGCGGACGCGCTGTTGGCGCTGCTGGCAGGGCGTGAATGTGCGCACGTTCTGGACGCCGGTTGTGGGCCTGGGCGGATGAGCCGCTTCTGGCGAGAGCAGGGATGCGAGGTTACGGCGCTCGATCTCTCGGCGCAAATGCTGGATGAGGCGCGTCGTCAGCAGGCTGCTCACCATTACCTTGCGGCGGATATCGAAGCCATCCCGCTGGCGGCGGCGCGGTTTGATTTGGCATGGAGCAACCTGGCGGTGCAGTGGTGCGGCGACTTGCGCGGCGCGCTAAGCGAACTGTATCGCGTGGTGCGTCCTGGCGGCGTGGTGGCGTTTACCTCGCTGGCGCACGGATCGCTGCCGGAACTGCGTCAGGCCTGGCAGGCGGTAGATAACCGGGGGCATGCCAACCATTTTTTGTCGCCGGAGACGATCGGCAATGCAATGCGCGGCTGGCGCGTCCGTCAGCAGATCCAGGCGATCACCCTGTGGTTTGATGATGCGCTCAGCGCGATGCGTTCGCTTAAAGGCATTGGGGCGACGCATCTGCACGAGGGGCGTGAACCGCGCGTGTTAACGCGTTCGCAGTTGCGACAGTTGCAGTTGGCCTGGCCGCAGCAGCAGGGGAAATATCCGCTGACGTATCAGCTTTTTTTGGGAGTCATTGAACGTGATTAAACGGTATTTTGTCACCGGGACGGACACTGAAGTTGGAAAAACGGTCGCCAGTTGCGCCCTGTTACAGGCTGCCGCGCAGAGCGGCTTTCGGACGGCGGGCTACAAGCCCGTGGCGTCGGGCAGCGAGATGACGGCGCAGGGGCTGCGCAATAGCGATGCCCTGGCGCTACAGCGCAACAGCACGCTGACGCTGGCTTATGAAGCGATCAATCCCTACACCTTTGCGGAACCGACCTCGCCGCACATTGTGAGCGCAGAGGAGGGGAGACCCGTTCAGGCCTCGGTGATGTCCGCCGGTTTACGCACGCTGGAACGGCAGGCCGACTGGGTGTTAGTGGAAGGGGCGGGCGGCTGGTTTACTCCGCTTGGCGAAACGCTGACGTTTGCCGACTGGGTCGCGGCGGAGCACCTGCCGGTGATTCTGGTGGTGGGCGTGAAGCTGGGGTGTATCAATCATGCCATGCTGACGGCGCAGGCCGTGCAGCAAGCCGGGCTGACGCTTGCCGGGTGGGTAGCCAATGACGTGACGCCGCCCGGAAAGCGCCATGCGGAATACATGGCGACGCTAACGCGGGTGATTACGGCTCCTCTGCTGGGCGAAATCCCCTGGCTTTCCGGGAAGGCGGAAAGTGCATCGACAGGACAATATCTCGATCTGACGCGCCTGAAGGCGGTGTAAAACGGGTGAAAATGCGAGCAGGATCTCGCCTGCCGCCCGCGTTTCGTTAGCTGATAAAAATCAAAAAAAAGCGATAATTTTTTTTTAGCCCCTCATCAAGGGGCGTCCGCGCGATTTTGCCAGGCGGCAGTCCATACGGGCTGGACGCAGTTATCCACCATTCCTGTGGATAACCTTGTGTATTAGAGTTAGAAAACACAACGTAAGCGAGAGAAGACGCGGCCTGCGACTAAATTGATGCGAAAGGCGTCTTAAGTAAATAGTGCTTATGAAACAATTTGTTAGATAAAAGCAATGGCTGTAAGGAAAGTGTCACGGGTTGCCACAAATCTTTCATCACACATCTTGACAAGTGTTAAAAAAGTCTTTGGTTTGGGGATAACCGCATCTCACTGGTTTTTTATCTCGTCAGGGTCTACATTTTACGTCGCAATGCCGGGTGTTATCCCTTATTTGAGTAATACCTTAAGTCGCCACTGTTTTTTCATCCAGTATATTTTGCTGGCAATATTAGCGGCTCCGGGTAAAATTAGTGTCCTGCCCGCCCATTCCTTCAGGTAGCTGCCCATGAGTAAACCGTTCAAACTGAATTCCGCTTTTAAACCTTCAGGCGATCAGCCGGAGGCGATACGTCGTCTGGAGGAAGGTCTTGAAGATGGTCTGGCGCACCAGACGCTGTTGGGCGTAACGGGGTCAGGGAAAACGTTCACCATCGCCAATGTGATTGCCGATTTACAGCGCCCGACGATGGTGCTTGCGCCCAATAAAACGCTGGCGGCCCAGTTATACGGCGAAATGAAAGAGTTCTTCCCTGACAACGCGGTGGAATATTTCGTCTCTTACTATGACTACTATCAGCCAGAGGCGTATGTGCCCAGCTCCGACACCTTTATCGAAAAAGATGCGTCGGTGAACGAACACATAGAACAGATGCGGCTGTCGGCGACCAAGGCGCTGCTTGAGCGGCGGGACGTTGTGGTCGTGGCTTCGGTTTCCGCTATCTACGGTCTGGGCGATCCCGATTTATACCTGAAGATGATGTTGCACCTGACGGTGGGGATGATCATCGATCAGCGCGCTATCCTGCGCCGTCTGGCGGAGTTGCAATATACCCGCAACGATCAGGCCTTCCAGCGCGGCACTTTCCGCGTACGCGGCGAGGTCATCGACATCTTCCCGGCGGAGTCTGACGATATTGCGCTGCGGGTTGAGCTGTTTGACGAAGAGGTTGAACGTCTGTCGCTGTTTGACCCGCTGACCGGGCAGGTTGAATCGACTATCCAGCGCTACACCATCTACCCGAAAACGCACTACGTTACGCCGCGCGAGCGCATCGTACAGGCGATGGAGGAGATCAAAGACGAACTGGTGGACAGACGCAGGATCATGCTGGAAAACAATAAGCTGCTGGAAGAACAGCGCTTAACCCAGCGTACGCAGTTCGATCTGGAAATGATGAACGAGCTGGGATATTGCTCGGGGATTGAAAACTACTCCCGCTACCTTTCCGGGCGTGGGCCTGGCGAGCCGCCGCCGACGCTGTTTGATTATCTGCCAGCCGATGGCCTGTTAGTCGTGGATGAATCTCACGTCACGATTCCGCAAATCGGCGGGATGTTTCGTGGGGACAGGGCGCGCAAAGAGACGCTGGTGGAGTACGGTTTCCGTCTGCCGTCAGCGCTGGATAACCGTCCGCTAAAATTTGAAGAGTTTGAAGCGCTGGCCCCGCAAACCATCTACGTTTCCGCCACGCCGGGCAACTATGAGCTGGAGAAATCCGGCGGCGAGGTGGTGGATCAGGTGGTGCGTCCTACCGGGCTGCTGGATCCGATCATTGAAGTTCGGCCGGTGGCGACGCAGGTTGATGATCTGCTCTCTGAGATCCGCCTGCGGGCGGCGATTAACGAACGTGTGCTGGTGACGACGCTGACCAAGCGAATGGCGGAAGATCTTACCGAATATCTCGAAGAACACGGCGAGCGTGTACGTTACCTGCACTCGGACATCGATACCGTTGAACGTATGGAAATCATTCGTGATTTGCGTCTGGGCGAGTTTGACGTGCTGGTGGGGATCAACCTGTTGCGAGAAGGGCTGGACATGCCTGAGGTCTCGCTGGTGGCGATTCTGGACGCAGACAAAGAAGGGTTCCTGCGCTCAGAGCGTTCGCTGATTCAGACCATCGGCCGTGCGGCGCGTAACGTCAACGGGAAGGCGATCCTCTATGGCGATAAGATCACCCCGTCGATGGCGAAAGCGATAGGCGAAACCGAACGTCGTCGCGAGAAACAGCAGTTATACAACGAAGAGCACGGTATCGTTCCGCAGGGGCTGAATAAGAAAGTGGTCGATATTCTGGCGCTGGGTCAGAACATTGCGAAAACCAAAGCGAAGGGCAAAGGGAAGTCCCGCGCAGCGGCGAAATCGGGTGTGGTTGAGCTGGATATGACGCCGAAAGCGTTGCAGCAGAAAATTCATGAGCTGGAAGGCCAGATGATGCAGCATGCGCAAAACCTGGAGTTTGAAGAAGCCGCAGAGATTCGCGACCAGCTGCATCAGCTACGTGAGCTGTTTATCGCGGCGTCCTGACGATGGCGGATGGCGACGTAAAGCGTCTTATCCGGCCTACGGTTGTGCCGCCTGTTGTGTGTAGGCCCGGTAAGCGAAGCGCCACCGGGCAAATCTGAATACGTTTACCCCAACGCCTGTATCGCTTTCTCCAGCGCGTTATGCAGCAGCTGTCGGTCATGGCGATACGGAATATCGCTGGCTTCCAGCACTTCCTGAATCACAATCCGGCCCGTCACCGCTGAGGCATCTACTTTCGGGCCAACCACAATGGCGTCGATAACCTGTTTCCCGACGTATTGCTCCATAATCGCCAGTTTGTCGACAAGCGTTAAGCTGGCGGCGGGCAGACTCAATTCGCGCCCCAGATTACCGATATAGACCATCGGCGCCGGAGTACGGCGCAGCGCCTGCGCCAGCTCATCAAGCAGCAGAATCGGCATCAAACTGGTGTAGAAACTTCCGGGGCCAATCAGAATCAAATCGGCTTCGCTAATGGCCTGCACCGCTTCCCGGGTGGTGGGGACTTTCGGTGACAGCATCAGCTCCTGCGGCGGGGTCGCCAGTTGATCGATATTCACCTCGCCGTATACTTCATGCCCCTGATCGTCGATGGCCATCAGGTCTACCGGCAGCTCCGACATAGGGATTAAATGCGCATCCACCTTCAACAAATTGCGAATTAAATTTATCGCTTCGAGAGGCCGCACACTCAGGTGGTCCAGCGCCTTTAACATCAGATTTCCGAGGTTATGGCCGGAAAGTTCACCATTACCGCCAAAACGATACTCAAACATCGCCGACGCGACGCTGGGTTCGGTAATTAACTGGTTCAGACAGTTGCGCATATCGCCCCAGGCGATGCCCCCTTCAGAGCGGCGAATACGGCCTGTGGAACCCCCGTTATCGGTAGTGGTGACAATACCGGTCAGGCGCGAGCCTAATGAAGAGAGTGAAGAGAGAACGCGTCCTAATCCATGCCCTCCGCCGAGAGCGACAACACGATCCAGGTCTGCCAGCGTACGATTGCGCATACAAATTCCTAATATCAGAGGTACTGCGCTACAGTAGCGCAAATAGCGCCTTTTCAGCAATTAGCCAACGAACAACGATGGAAAATAAATCCATCCCCTCTACCTCTTTCGGATAGGGTTAGCCTGATGGCTAACTGATGTATATCAATGCAAAAGTGTGATTTTTGCTTATTCTGTAGCGAAATAGCACGATCATGACGCTATATACATGATTATATAGCGTAAAGTGGGAATGGCAAAAATGCTATTTACACGCTAGTATCGGCATAACCACCTTTTTAAGCGATGCTTAAAAAGACACTCTAGCCTCTATGCCTGTGTCAAATTGATATGGTGTTTTGGCCGTGACAAGCCTCGAAAGAGTTTGCCACCAGGGCGCAGGAAGAAATGACTCCGCCTCCCGTATTTGGAAAGGTGTACATGGCCTCACAACTTACCGATGCTTTCGCACGTAAGTTTTATTACTTACGTCTGTCGATTACTGATGTGTGTAACTTTCGTTGCACATACTGCCTGCCGGATGGCTACAAGCCTGGCGGTGTCACCAATAACGGCTTTCTGACCGTCGATGAAATTCGCCGTGTGACGCGCGCGTTTGCCAGTCTGGGCACCGAAAAAGTGCGCCTTACCGGCGGTGAACCGTCGCTGCGTCGCGACTTTACCGACATCATTGCCGCCGTGCGTGAAAACGACGCGATTCGCCAGATTGCGGTGACCACTAATGGGTATCGTCTGGCGCGTGATGCGGCGAACTGGCGCGACGCGGGTCTGACGGGAATCAACGTCAGCGTCGATAGCCTCGACGCCCGTCAGTTTCACGCCATTACCGGGCAGGATAAATTCCAGCAGGTGATGGCGGGCATTGACGCCGCGTTTGACGCCGGTTTCGCAAAGGTCAAAGTGAACACCGTGTTGATGCGCGATGTGAACCATCATCAACTGGACACCTTTCTCGCCTGGATTCAGGTACGCCCCATTCAACTGCGCTTCATTGAACTGATGGAGACGGGAGAGGGGAGCGAACTCTTTCGTAAACACCATATTTCTGGACAGGTGCTGCGTGATGAACTGCTGCGTCGCGGTTGGATTCATCAACTGCGCCAGCGCAGCGACGGCCCGGCGCAGGTTTTTTGTCATCCTGACTATGCCGGTGAAATCGGTCTCATCATGCCGTATGAAAAAGATTTCTGCGCCACCTGCAACCGTCTGCGCGTTTCCTCGGTCGGTAAGCTCCATCTTTGCCTGTTTGGCGAAGGCGGCGTGAGCCTGCGCGACCTGCTGGAAGACGATGCACAGCAACATGCGCTGGAAGAACGCATTTCAGCCGCGCTGCTGGAGAAAAAGCAGACCCACTTCCTGCACCAGAACAATACCGGTATTACGCAAAATCTATCGTACATAGGCGGTTAACGCCTTAACGGAAAAGGAGTTTTTATGAGTCAGGTAAGCGCTGAGTTTATCCCTACCCGCATTGCTATTCTTACGGTTTCCAGTCGTCGCGGCGAAGAAGACGACACTTCCGGTCATTTTCTGCGCGACGCCGCGCTGGAAGCGGGGCATCAGGTCGTGGACAAAGCCATCGTTAAAGAGAACCGCTACGCCATTCGCGCGCAGGTTTCCGCGTGGATCGCCAGCGATGACGTTCAGGTGGTGCTCATCACCGGCGGCACCGGGCTGACCGATGGCGATCAGGCGCCGGAAGCGTTACTGCCGCTCTTTGATCGCGAAGTCGAAGGGTTTGGCGAAGTGTTCCGCATGTTGTCGTTTGAAGAGATTGGCACATCGACCCTGCAATCTCGCGCGGTGGCCGGCGTTGCCAACAAGACGCTGATTTTTGCGATGCCGGGCTCCACAAAAGCGTGCCGCACCGCCTGGGACAACATCATCGCGCCGCAGCTTGATGCTCGCACACGCCCGTGTAACTTCCACCCACATTTGAAGAAATAAGTATGTCGCAACTGACCCATATTAATGCCGCTGGCGAAGCGCACATGGTGGATGTCTCCGCCAAAGCGGAAACCGTACGTGAGGCGCGCGCCGAAGCGTTTGTGACGATGCGCAGTGAAACGCTGGCGATGATTATCGACGGTAGCCACCATAAGGGCGATGTTTTCGCGACCGCGCGTATCGCCGGTATTCAGGCGGCTAAACGTACCTGGGAGCTGATCCCGCTGTGCCATCCGCTGTTGTTGAGTAAGGTCGAAGTGCAATTGCAGGCGGAACCCGAACACAACCGGGTACGCATTGAATCGTTGTGTCGCTTGACGGGGAAAACCGGCGTGGAGATGGAAGCGCTGACTGCCGCTTCCGTGGCGGCATTGACGATCTACGACATGTGCAAAGCGGTGCAAAAAGATATGGTGATTGGCCCGGTGCGCTTGCTGGCGAAAAGCGGCGGTAAGTCTGGCGATTTTAAGGTGGATGCACATGATTAAGGTTCTGTTTTTCGCTCAGGTGCGTGAACTGGTGGGAACGGATGCGTTAGAGGTCGCCGCCGATTTCCCAACCGTAGAAGCGCTGCGTCAGCATCTGGCGGCGCAAAGCGATCGCTGGGCGCTGGCGCTGGAAGACGGCAAGCTGCTGGCCGCCGTCAATCAGACGCTGGTCAGTTTTGAACATCCGCTGACGGCGGGTGATGAAGTGGCCTTTTTCCCACCGGTGACAGGAGGCTGAGATGGCTGAAACGCGAGTGATCGTTGGCCATGCGCCGTTCAGCGTTGGGGAGGAGTACCCCTGGCTGGCGGAGCGTGATGAAGATGGCGCGGTCGTGACCTTTACCGGTAAAGTCCGCAATCATAATCTGGGCGACAGCGTTAAAGCGCTGACGCTGGAACATTACCCGGGGATGACGGAAAAAGCGCTGACGGATATCGTGGACGAGGCGCGCTCGCGCTGGCCGCTGGGGCGCGTGACGGTGATCCATCGCATTGGTGAGCTGTGGCCGGGCGATGAGATTGTCTTTGTCGGCGTAACCAGCGCGCACCGCCGCAGCGCGTTCGAGGCCGGGCAATTCATTATGGATTATCTGAAAACCCGCGCGCCGTTCTGGAAGCGTGAAGCGACGCCGGAAGGCGAGCGCTGGGTGGAAGCGCGCGATAGCGATCGGCAGGCGGCAAAACGCTGGTAGCAGAATGTGATACCCTTATTCAGGGGTATCACTTTTAATCAGGAGATCATCATGGACCGATTCCCACGATCCGATTCTATCGTACAGACCCGTTCCGGCCTGCAAACGTATATGGCGCAGGTATATGGCTGGATGACGGTTGGGCTGCTGCTGACCGCATTTATCGCCTGGTATGCGGCGAATACGCCTGCGGTGATGATGTTTGTCTTTTCCAGCAAAATCACCTTCTTTGGCTTGATTATCGCCCAGCTTGCGCTGGTTATTGCGCTGTCGGCAATGGTGCAAAAACTTAGCGCCGGGATGGCGACCACGCTGTTTATGCTCTATTCGGCGCTGACGGGCCTGACGCTGTCGAGCATTTTTATCGTTTATACCTATTCGTCTATCGCCAGCACGTTTGTCGTGACCGGCGGGATGTTTGGCGTGATGAGCCTGTATGGCTACACCACGAAACGCGATCTCAGCGGCTGGGGCAGCATGCTGTTTATGGCGCTGATCGGTATCATTCTGGCATCGTTGGTCAACTTCTGGCTCAAAAGCGAAGCGTTGATGTGGGCGGTGACCTATATCGGGGTGGTTGTCTTTGTCGGCCTGACCGCCTATGACACGCAGAAGCTGAAAAACATTGGCGAGCAGATTGATGTTCGTGACAGCTCGACGCTGCGGAAATACTCGATTCTCGGCGCGTTAACGCTGTATCTGGACTTCATCAACCTGTTCCTGATGCTGCTGCGTATTTTCGGTAATCGCCGTTAATTGGCGTGAACGCTGTATCCGGCCTACAGGTTAGGCCGGTAATACACCTGATAAGCAGCAAATAACCCGTCACTTCGCTAAGGCTTTCTCGTTTTTCGCCCGCAGCTTCTTTGCCCGACTTTCCAGCAGCAGATAGCAAATCAACGCCAGCAATAGCGGAATAAAATAATAGAGCACACGCCAGGCGAGCAGGGCGGCGATAATGGTGCCTTGCGACGTATGCTCACCCGCCAGCAGCGCCATAAACACGGCTTCCAGAACGCCGATCCCGGCCGGGATATGCACGATCACTCCGGCAATACTGCTCACCAGCAGCACGCCAAGTACAAAGAAATAATTAACGTCTTGCCCCATCAGCAGCCAGATAATGGCGCCCATCACCATCCAGTTAGCGCTGGAAATCCCCATCTGCGCGAGGGCGAATTTCCATGACGGAAGCATCAGCTTTTGGCCTTTAATCGTGATATGACGCCGTTTTGCAAAGGCGCAAAACCACAGATAGACGGCAATCACCAGCAACAACACAATACCGAGAATACGCAGCGTATTTTCATCGATATACCAGTGGGCCGGGAGTTGCACGACGCCGAAAGTAAAAATAATTCCGCCCAGCAGAATATAGCCCAGCCAGTTGGTGGTAATGCTCAGTGAAAAAATACGCGTGATGGTGCTCCCCGGTAAGCCGAGGCGGGAGTACAGACGGTAGCGCATACCGATTCCGCCGACCCAGGTGCTTAACGTCAGATTGAAGGCGTAACAGATAAACGACACCAGCATGACCTGCCGCTTCGCCAGCTTGTGGCCGCAGTAAAAGCGTCCCAGCAGATCGTAGCAGCCGTAAAGAAGGTAGCTGACAATCACCAGTCCAACCGCGCTCAACAGCGCAATCCGGTTGTAATCCCGGATCACCGTCCAGACATCTTCCCAGTTGACCTTTCCGGCATAAATGACCAGCAGGACAATCACCGCGATAAAAAACAGCCAGGTGAGGATCTTTTTCGCCAGCCGCCATCGCGGGTGTGATGTTGACATCAGGGCTTCACCCCCGTGTTTTCCGCTTCGACCCGATCCTGCGTTTCCATCGTCGGTTGGGCGGGCGGTTCAACCTGCGCCAGATGCGGCGTGTGCGCCGGTAGCCAACCAACCAGCGCCGGGAAGTGGCGCAGGAAGTGGAACGCCAGCACGCTTTTGCTCAGATTCCACCAGGTGCGCTTCGGCAGCATAGACTCGTCCACCTGCTTGCAATCATTGGCGATAATGGCGTTCAGGTTGTCGCGCAGCGTCTGGTTAAACGTGCGGTCATGAATAATGACGTTTGCTTCAAGGTTAAGCGACAGACTGAGCGGATCGAGGTTGCTGGAGCCGACGGTCGCCCAGTGATCGTCCATCAACGCCACTTTGCCGTGCAGCGGGCGACGGCGATATTCATAGACATGGACGCCGCCTTTCACCAGATAGTTGTACAGCAGACGCGCGCCGACTTTGACGATGGGCATATCGGGTTCCCCCTGGATCACCAGTTTTACCCGCACGCCGCGTCGGGCGGCTTTGCGCATGGCATGCAGCAGGCGATAGCCGGGAAAGAAATAGGCATTGGCGATAATCACTTCACGTTTCGCCTGCGTAAGCATCTTCAGATAGTGACGTTCAATATCGTTGCGATGTTCATCATTATCGCGCCAGATAAACAGCACCTGCGCTTCGCCGGGTTTCCGGTTTTCTTCGGCGCGATGATGGCGTCGCCACCAGCGGCGCGCGGCGCTTTGCCCCGGCAGGTTTTCCAGCTCAAACTGCAAAATATCCTCCACGACCGGCCCTTCGACGCGAACGGCGTAATCCTGTTTGGCTTCCGGGCCGTAATCGGACATATGTTCTGCGGAGTAATTCAGCCCGCCGACAAACGCGACCCGATCGTCAATAACCACGATTTTACGGTGCATACGGCGAAAGAGGTTGGTGCGCATGCCGAACAGGGGAGGACGCGGATCGTAATAGCGGAAGATTATCCCCGCTGCGGTCAGTTCCCCGACAAACGCCTCGCTGAGGTCAGGTGAGCCGTAGCCGTCTAACAGCACTTCCGCTTTTACGCCGCGTCTGGCCGCTTTAAGCAGCGCCGCGTGTAGCTGCTTACCTACGTCATCTTCAAACCAGATGAAGGTTTCCAGGATGATCCTCTGCTGTGCCTGCGCGATGGCGTCAAACACGGCGGGATAGAACTGGTCGCCGTTTTCCAGTAGCTGAATCTGATTGCCTTCACGCCATCCACATTTCATAGATGTATCTCCGCGCTAAGAGGGGCATGGTCAGATAAATGTCGCCAGTTACGCAACGGCAACGCCGCAGGAGAGCTGGCATTGGCATTCTTGACGTATATACGATCGAGTCGCAGTATCGGCAACCTGACCGGAAAGGTGCGCGCCGGGCGGCCATGCGCGCGGGTGAAGATCTCCTCCAGCCCCGCAGACGCTTTTAACGGATAGTTGGCTTTCTGCCGCCAGTCGTTAAAATCCCCGGCGACCACCACGGGTTCGGATTCGGGAAGGGCGTTAACCCATTCAACCAGCATATCCAGCTGCGCCTGGCGGTGGCCTTCCCGTAAGCCGAGATGCACGCACATCACATGAATTGGCTGAGCCAGCATCGGCGGAACAATACGGCAATACAGCACGCCGCGTTTTTCACTGCCGCCGACGGAGACATCGCGATTTTCATAGTGTTCAATCGGATAGCGCGACAGCACCGCGTTGCCGTGATGCCCTTCCGGGTAGACGGCATTACGACCATAGGCGAAATCGCTCCACATGGTGTCGGCAAGAAATTCGTAATGGGTGGTATCAGGCCAGTTCTCGACGTGCAGCGGATGAACTTCATGCGCGCCCATCACTTCCTGTAGGCAGACAATATCCGCGCTGACGGTTCTGACGGCGTCGCGCAGCTCCGGCAGAATAAAGCGCTTATTAAAGGCGGTAAAACCCTTATGCGTGTTAATTGTGAGCACTTTGAATGAAAAATTTCGCGTTTGTTGGATCATTTTCTTCCTGTCCGCGTCACTATCCTGATTGAAATAGTGTAGTCGTCGTCACAAAAAGATGCGGTCTTACGGAATTTTCCGTAAAGTTCGGTACTCTGAATAATTAGATAAAAATCCTTCAGGAGAAAAAGCCATGAGGTGGCAACAACGTGTTCGTGTCGCAACGGGTCTTAGTTGCTGGCAGATAATGTTGCATTTACTGGTAGTGGCGCTGCTGGTAATGGGCTGGATGAGCGGTGCTTTAGTCCGCGTCGGCCTGGGATTATGCGTGCTTTATGGCGTGACGGTGCTGCTGATGCTGGCGTTACAACGCCACCACGAACAGCGCTGGCGCGACGTTGCGGATGTGCTGGAAGAGCTGACGACCACCTGGTATTTCGGCGCCGCGATGATTGCCCTGTGGCTGCTGTCCCGCGTACTGCACAACAACCTGCTGCTGGCGCTGGCTGGGCTGGCGATCCTTGCCGGGCCTGCTGTGGTTTCGCTGCTGGCGAAGGAGAAAAAGCTACATCACTTTGCGTCTAAACATCGCATACGCCGCTGACCCCGTTGTGGCCGTGATCACCAGTAGCGGCCACAAACTCCCCCAGACGATCTTCAGACTCGCATCTTTCAAATAAATCTGCTTGGTGATGTCCGTAAAATGGCGGATAGGGTTTATCCACGTCAGATTTTGTAGCCATACCGGCATGTTCTCGACCGGAGAAACGTATCCCGATAGCAGGATAGCAGGCATCATAAAGACGAATACGCCGATGAAAGCCTGCTGTTGGGTGGAGCAGAGCGACGAGATTAACAAGCCAAATCCAACCAGCGACAGCCCGTAAATCACCATTGTGAAGTAGAACAGCGCCAGCGAACCGGCAAAGGGGATGTGGTACGCCCAGATGCCAATAGCCAGTACGATTGTGGCCTGAAAAGTGGCGACAATCAGCGCGGGCACCGCTTTACCGATGAAAATTTGCCAGGTGGTGAGAGGGGAAACCAGCAGTTGATCCAGCGTACCCTGTTCACGCTCGCGGGCAACGGAAAGCGAGGTGACGATCATGACGCCTATCGTGGTGATCATGGCGATCAGGGACGGCACCACAAACCACTTATAGTCCAGATTCGGGTTGTACCAGTTGCGCACCACCAGCTCACTGTTGTTGGGCTTGGGTTTGCCCTCTGTCAGCTCCTGCTGATAATCCTTGACGATCTGCTGGAGATAATTGGCGGCGATTTGCGCGCTGTTGGAGTTACGGCCATCAAGAATGAGCTGTAGCGGCGCGGGCTGGAGGTTATCCAGGTGACGGGAAAAATCGGCCGGAAAGCGCACCAGCAGCAGTGCTTTTTGCGTGTCGATCGTCGGCTGGATTTCCTGCGGGCTTTTCAGCAGCAGGATATGGGTAAACGCTTTGGCGCGCGCGAACCGTTGCGTCAGCTCGACGGCATGTTTGCCATTATCTTCGTTATAAATGGCAATGGTGGCATTGGTCACTTCCAGCGTGGCGGCAAAGGGAAACAGCAGCACCTGGATCAGCACCGGTAAGATCAGGATCGCGCGGGTCTGCGGCTCGCGTAACAGCGATTGCAGCTCTTTGCGGATTAATGTCCACAGGCGATGAAACATGTTTCTCTCCCTTATGCCATGCCGGATGGCGGCGTAAACGCCTTATCCGGCCTACAAACTTAACGTCTTTGCCGGATGGCGACGTAAATGCCTTATCCGGCCTACAAACTTAACGTCTTTGCCGGATGGCGGCGTAAATGCCTTATCCGGCCTACAAACTTAATGTCTTTGTCGGATGGCGGCGTAAATGCCTTATTCGGCCTACAAAATATGTGGTCGTAGGCCTGATAAGCGAAGCGCCATCAGGCAGAAAACTTAATCCAACCGGCGTTTGGTCTTCATCCACGTCAGGCCGATAAACATGGCTGCCGAAGCGATTAAAAATAACGTATTAACGATCAACACAATGGGGATGTTCCCCGCCAGAAACAGGCTTTGCAGGGTGCTGACGAAATAGCGCGCCGGAATAATGTAAGTCACCGCGCGGATGACGGCAGGCATACTGTCTATCTGGAAAATAAAGCCTGACAGCATAATCGACGGTAAAAAAGCGGCGTTCAGCGCGACCTGCGCGGCGTTAAACTGGTTACGGGTAATGGTGGAAATCAGCAATCCCATTCCCAGCGTACTGAGCAGAAACAGGCTGGTGATAAGAAACAGAATCACCAGCGAGCCGCGCCAGGGCACGCCAAGAATAAACACCGACACCAGCATACACAGCAGCATCGCCAGCATGCCGAGGAAGTAGTAGGGGATCAGTTTGCACAGCAACAACTCTGCGCGCGTCACCTCGGTCGAGAGCAGGGCCTCCATCGTCCCGCGCTCCCACTCGCGCGCAACCACCAGCGAAGTGAGAATGGCGCCAATCACCGTCATGATAATGGTGACCGCGCCGGGAATGATAAAGTGCTGGCTGATGGCCGCCGGGTTAAACCAGTAGCGGGTCTGCACGTCGATCAGCGGTTCAAATTCCTCCCCACGATCTTCAGCTCGCTGCATTTGCCAGATCTGCCAGACCCCCTCCACGTAACCCTGCACGAAGTTGGCGGTGTTCGGTTCGCTGCCGTCGGTGATAACCTGTATCGGCGCGGTGTCATTCTCTCGCGCCATTTTTTGCGCAAAATCGACCGGGATCACCACCAGCCCGCGAATGCGCCCGGCCTGCATTTTCTCAATAAGCTCATGGCGGCTATCGCTGATGGTGGCGTCGATATACGGCGAACCGGTCATGGCGTGGGTGAAATCCAGCGCCTCCTCGCTCTGTTGTTCGAGCAGAATGCCGACCCGCAGCTTGCTGGAGTCAAGGTTAATCCCGTAGCCAAAAATAAACAGCAACAGCAGCGGGATCACCACGGCGATCAGCCAGCTACTGGGATCGCGGATAATCTGACGCGTCTCTTTCACGCACAGCGCGCGTACGCGCCGCCAGGAGAGCAGGGCGTTACTCATGAGCATGCTCCTTATCCCAATCGTGAATGAGCGTGATAAAGGCCTGCTCCATCGTCGGGTCCGGCGTGTCGTCGTCTGCCGCCTGCGCTTTCAGATCGTCCGGCGTCCCGCTGGCGATCAGCTTGCCGCGATAAACCAGCCCGATACGGTCGCAGTATTCCGCTTCGTCCATAAAGTGGGTGGTGACCATCACCGTGACCCCTTTTTCTACCATGCTGTTGATGTGCAGCCAGAACTCACGGCGGGTGAGGGGATCGACGCCGGAGGTGGGTTCGTCGAGAAACAGAATGTCGGGCTCATGCATCAGCGAACAGGCCAGCGCCAGACGCTGTTTAAAACCGAGCGGCAGCGCATCCGTCGCATGAGAGGCGATGCTTTTCAGACCGAAGGCTTCGCTCATGCGGGTGATTTTTTCGTTTTGCGCCCGGCCCCGCAGGCCATAAACCCCGGAGAAAAAGCGCAGGTTTTGCTCTACCGTCAGGTTGCCGTACAGGGAAAATTTTTGCGCCATATACCCTAAATGCTGGCGCGCCTTGCCGGAGCTGACTTTCAAATCCATATCCAGCACCAGCGCTTTGCCGGAAGTTGGCACCAGCAAACCGCACATCATCTTGAACGTGGTGGATTTCCCCGCGCCGTTGGGGCCGAGCAGACCGAAGATTTCTCCGCGCTCAACGGCGAAGTTAACGTGGTCGGTGGCGGCGAAGTCGCCGAATTTTTTGGTCAGTTCTTTGGCCTCAATGACCGTCTCACCCGGCGTGCCGTCAACGGTATGCAGGATCGCGCCGAGCGGAGACTCCGATGTACCCGCGCCGCCAAGCAGGTCGATAAAGGCATCTTCAAAGCGCGGCGTGGTGTCGTTAATCGTTATCTCCGGCATCCCTTCGGCCCGGCGGATATCCTCTGCGGTAGCCTCTTTTTTCAGGATCAGCCGTACCGATTTCCCCTGAATCATGCCGTCGCTGACCTGCGGCAGTTTCAACGCGCGTTGCAGGAGCTTGCGGTTATTCTCCTGCGGGCTGCTCATTAAGAAACTGCGTCCTGCCATGGTCTGCGTCAGCTTAGTCGGTTCGCCCTGATACAGCAGCTCTCCTTCGTTCATCAGCAGCACGTCGCGACACTGTTCGGCTTCGTCCAGGTATGACGTACTCCACAGGATAAGCATGCCGTCACCCGCCAGTTCATGCACCATTTGCCACAGCTCGCGACGGGAGATGGGGTCAACGCCGACGCCCGGTTCGTCAAGCAGCAGCACTTTCGGCTCGCCGACCAGCGTACAGGCCAGCCCGAGTTTTTGTTTCATCCCGCCCGAGAGCTTGCCTGCCAGCCGTTTGGTGAAGGGGCCGAGGGCGGTAAATTCCAGCAGACGGGCAAACGTTTTTTGCCGTTCTTCGCCCGTTACGCTGCGTAAATCCGCATAGAGATTGAGATTCTCCATCACGGTCAGATCTTCATACAGACCAAATTTTTGCGGCATGTAACCAAGTACCGCATGCAATTCACTGTCGTTTTTGATCGGATCGAACCCGATCACCGACGCGCTGCCGCTATCGGGCTTGAGAAGCCCTGCCAGCATCCGCATCAGCGTGGTTTTGCCTGCGCCATCCGGCCCGACCAGACCCGTGACATAACCGGCGTGGATCGTACAGTCGAGCGGGGCGACCGCCGGTTTTTCCATTCCGGCGAAGCGCTTCACCAGGCCGTTTAACGTAATGACGGCGTCATTCATGCCGCGCCTCGTCGCTGAACGTCAGCGTCACCGGCATTCCCTGACGCAGCGCATCGTCCGCGTCAGTCACCACAATGCGCAGTCGATAGACCAGGTCTGTGCGCAGATCCGGCGTTTCAACGGTTTTCGGGGTGAATTCAGCGGTCGGCGATACGAAGCCGATTTTGCCGTGGTAAGGCTTGTCAGGGCGGCCATCGGTGTAGAGTAAAATTTCGCGGCCGGGCTGCGCCTGGCTGAGGTTGCGTTCATCCACGTAGGCGCGAACCCATACCGGGCGAGTCAGCGACAGCGTCAGCACGGTGCTGCCTGCGTTGAGCATACTGCCGGGCTCTACCGCGCGGGTTAACAGCGTACCGTCAGAGGGGGCGATCAGCGTTGTATCCTGTAAATCGAGTTCTGATTGCGCCAGCTGCGCCTGCGCCTGTTCGAGGCTGGCTTTTGCCTGGGCGATATCCTGCTGGCGGTTACCGGTACGGTACTGGCTCAATTTGTCCTGTGCGGATTTCAGCTGCGCCTGCGCCTGATCGCGGGATGAGCGGGCGTTCTCCAGGTCGTTGGCGGAGATCGTGCGGCTTTTCCACAATCCCTGCTGGCGCTGATAAAAGTTCTGCGCATAGTCAAATGCGGCCTGCGCCTGTTTCACGGCGGCAGCGGCCTGGGCTATCTCTTCATCGCGATACCCCGCGAGCATCAGATCATACTGCGCCTGGGCGACGGAGACGCCTGCTTTAGCCTGCATCAACGCGTTCTCGTACGGGGCTTTATCCAGCACGCCCAATACCTGCCCGGACGTAATGGCGTCGCCTTCGTCAACGGCCAGCGAAGCCAGCCGGCCTCCGACGCGAAAACTCATATTGACGGTGCGAATATCCACATTGCCGTAGAGCGTCAGCCCGTTATCCTGCCGACTCTGATACCACCATGTACCACCGGCAAGCACGGCGGCCAGCGCCGCGACAGCCAGTGCGATAACGACAGGTTTTTTCATTGCTCCTGACTCCTTTGCGTTAAGCCTTGCAGAATGAGATCGATATGACAGGTGATCGTCTGGTAAATCTGTTCTGTTTTCTCTTCATCAAACGTTGACCAGCCGGTACGCAGCAAAATGGTTTCTTTCCCCAGGCGGAAAGCCAGCACTTCGCCCAGCAGCGCGTGCGTGTGGAGAATGGTTTGCGTATCTCCCGGATCGCGGCCGGTATACCCCGCAATCAGGCGCGTCAGATGCGTGTGAAGGGGGTTGAGAACCTGATCGTGTACCCGTTGATAAGCCGCCGTCGGGGAGAGCTGCTCGCGCGAAATAAATTTGCTCAGGTTAACCGTGTCGTCCTGGGTCAACAGCATGATCATATTTTTGCAGGCGCGCAGGATCAGCTCGCGCATTGCGGCGCGATCGGGCTGCGGCCGGGCGAACAGTCGTTCCGCTTCCTCGGCATGAGGGCGAAACTGGGTGCCGATGAAATCGGCTATCCACTGGGCGCAGGCGAGGTATAAATCCTCTTTGGAGCCAAAGTAGTAAGTGATGGCGGCGATATTTTGTCCGGCCTGGGCGGCAATGTCGCGCGTGGTGGCATGGAGGCCGTATTCGCCAAACTGCGCCAGCGCAGCGGCGATAAGCTGGCTTTTGGCCTGTTCGCCTTTCGTCGTCATGGTTGGGGTATTCATCGCGCAACCTAATTCTTAATCAATCGATTGATTAAGATTATGACCGATAATTGTTCTTGTCCAGTGTGGTGGTTTATTTTGTTTTTTCCAGTCACGGGGATAATTTATGCGGTATGTCACAAAAACTGCTACACTCCGCCCCTTCATGACATTGTGGTTTTTGTCATCCCTCTTGTGAGTATCTCCCTGAAAACTACACCGGTAACGGTCGGGGCGGTTCGGAGTAGTTATGTCTTTTGATTCCCTTGGGTTGAATCCTGATATTTTGCGCGCGATTGCCGAGCAGGGTTACCGTGAACCTACCCCTATTCAGCAGCAGGCGATCCCTGCGGTGCTGGAAGGCCGCGACCTGATGGCCAGCGCCCAGACGGGGACGGGTAAAACAGCCGGTTTTACGCTGCCGCTGTTACAACATCTGATCACGCAGCAGCCGCACGCGAAGGGCCGTCGCCCGGTACGCGCGTTGATTCTGACGCCGACCCGTGAGCTGGCGGCGCAAATTGGCGAAAACGTCCGGGATTACAGTAAATACCTGAACATTCGCTCTCTGGTCGTGTTTGGCGGCGTCAGCATTAACCCGCAGATGATGAAACTGCGCGGCGGCGTTGACGTGCTGGTGGCAACGCCGGGGCGTTTGCTCGACCTGGAACATCAAAACGCGGTGAAGCTGGATCAGATTGAGATTCTGGTGCTGGATGAAGCTGACCGTATGCTCGACATGGGCTTTATCCACGATATTCGCCGCGTGCTGGCAAAACTGCCGCCGAAGCGCCAGAACCTGCTGTTCTCCGCCACATTCTCTGATGACATTAAAGCGCTTGCTGAAAAGCTGTTGCATAACCCGCTGGAAATTGAAGTGGCGCGCCGTAATACCGCTTCTGAGCAGGTGACCCAGCACGTTCATTTCGTGGATAAAAAACGCAAGCGCGAACTGTTGTCGCAGATGATTGGCAAAGGCAACTGGCAGCAGGTGCTGGTCTTTACCCGTACCAAACACGGTGCCAACCATCTGGCGGAACAGCTGAATAAAGACGGCATTCGCAGTGCGGCGATCCACGGTAATAAATCTCAGGGCGCGCGTACCCGCGCACTGGCTGATTTCAAATCCGGCGATATCCGCGTCCTGGTGGCAACCGACATCGCGGCGCGCGGGCTGGATATCGAAGAGCTGCCGCATGTGGTGAACTATGAGCTGCCAAACGTCCCGGAAGATTACGTCCACCGTATCGGCCGTACCGGTCGTGCCGCCGCGACCGGCGAAGCGTTATCGCTGGTCTGCGTTGATGAACACAAGCTGCTGCGCGATATCGAGAAGCTGCTGAAAAAAGAGATCCCGCGCATCACCACGCCGGGTTATGAACCAGACCCGTCAATTAAAGCGGAGCCGATTCAGAACGGTCGCCAGCAGCAGCGTGGCGGCGGTAGTCGCGGCCGAGGTCAGGGACAGGGACAGGGCGGAGCAGGCCGTGCCCAGCAACCGCGTCGCAATGATGGCGGGGCGCCGAAAGCCAAACCGCGCAGCGGAGAAGGTAAGCCAGGCGGCGATAAACCGCGTCCGCCGCGCCGCCCGCGCAGACTGGCGGATTAATTGCGAGCCCGGCCGAAAGGTCGGGCTTTTCTTTTTGCGACCCGCGCCAGAAAGTGCCACAATAGTGGCTGTTTATACAGTATTTCAGGTTTTCTCATGGCATTGACCGCTGCGCTTAAAGCGCAAATCGCCGCCTGGTATAAGGCGCTTCAGGAGCAGATCCCCGACTTTATCCCCCGTGCGCCGCAGCGGCAGATGATTGCCGATGTCGCCAAAACGCTGGCGGGTGAAGAAGGGCGTCATCTGGCGATTGAGGCGCCGACCGGGGTCGGGAAAACCCTCTCTTACCTTATTCCCGGTATCGCCATTGCCCGCGAAGAACAAAAAACGCTGGTGGTGAGCACCGCCAACGTGGCGTTGCAGGATCAGATCTACAGCAAAGATCTCCCGCTGTTGCGCAAAATCATTCCTGACTTGCGGTTTACCGCCGCGTTTGGTCGTGGGCGCTATGTTTGCCCGCGTAATCTGGCGGCGTTGGCCAGCAGCGAACCGAATCAACAGGATCTGCTCGCGTTTCTGGATGACGAACTGACGCCGAATAACCAGGAAGAGCAAAAGCGCTGCGCCAGGCTAAAGGGCGATCTTGACAGCTACAAATGGGACGGGTTGCGCGATCATACCGATATCGCCATTGACGACGCGCTCTGGAAGCGCCTGAGCACCGATAAAGCCAGTTGCCTGAACCGCAATTGCCATTACTACCGCGAATGCCCTTTTTTTGTCGCCCGACGGGAAATCCAGGAAGCTGAAGTGGTGGTGGCGAACCATGCGCTGGTGATGGCGGCGATGGAGAGCGAAGCGGTGCTGCCGGAGCCGAAAAATCTTCTGCTGGTGCTGGACGAAGGCCACCATCTGCCGGATGTCGCGCGCGACGCGCTGGAGATGAGCGCTGAGATCTCCGCCCCCTGGTATCGCCTGCAACTGGATCTGTTCACTAAGCTGGTGGCGACCTGCCTGGAACAGTTCCGCCCGAAAGCCACGCCGCCGCTGGCGAATCCTGAGCGCCTGAATGCGCACTGCGAAGAGTTGTACGAGCTGATTGCCTCGCTCAACAACATCCTGAATCTGTATATGCCCGCTACGCAGGACGCTGAGCACCGCTTTGCGATGGGCGAGTTACCGGATGAGATCATGGCGATCTGCCAGCGACTGGCGAAGCTGACGGAAATGCTGCGTGGGCTGGCGGAGCTGTTCCTTAACGATCTCAGCGAGAAAACCGGCTCGCACGATATTGTGCGCCTGCACCGGGTGATTTTGCAGATGAACCGCGCGCTGGGCATGTTTGAGGCGCAAAGCAAGCTCTGGCGGCTGGCGTCGCTGGCGCAGTCTTCCGGTGCGCCGGTCTCGAAGTGGGCCACGCGGGAGGCGCGTGATGGGCAGATACACGTCTGGTTCCACTGTGTGGGCATTCGCGTCAGCGATCAGCTTGAAAGGCTGCTCTGGCGCAGCGTGCCGCATATTATTGTAACGTCGGCGACCCTGCGTTCGCTTAACAGCTTCTCGCGCTTGCAGGAGATGAGCGGCCTGAAGGAGAAAGCGGGCGATCGCTTTGTGGCGCTGGATTCCCCCTTTAATCATGTGGAGCAGGGTAAAATTGTCATTCCGCAGATGCGCTATGAACCGTTGATTGATAACGAAGAGCAGCATATTGCGGAGATGGCGGCCTATTTCCGTCAGGCGCTGGAAAGCAAAAAACACCACGGCATGTTGGTTTTGTTTGCCAGCGGACGGGCGATGCAGCGCTTTCTGGAGCATGTGACCGATTTGCGTCTTTTGCTGCTGGTTCAGGGCGATCAGCCGCGCTATCGCCTGGTGGAACTGCACCGTAAGCGGGTGGCGAACGGCGAGCGCAGCGTGCTGATTGGCCTGCAATCTTTTGCCGAGGGGTTGGATCTGAAAGGCGACCTGCTGACTCAGGTGCATATTCACAAGATTGCGTTTCCTCCCATCGACAGCCCGGTGGTGATCACCGAAGGCGAGTGGCTGAAAAGCCTGAATCGCTACCCGTTTGAAGTGCAGAGCCTGCCAAGCGCGTCGTTTAACTTGATCCAGCAGGTGGGCCGTTTGATTCGTAGCCACGGCTGCTGGGGAGAGGTGGTGATTTACGACAAGCGTCTGTTAACCAAAAGCTACGGGCAACGTTTGCTGAATGCGCTCCCGGTATTTCCGATTGAACGCCCGGAAGTGCCGGAGGTAAAAAAACGCCCGACAAAAGTGGTTGCCGGGCGTAAAAAAAGCATCCGTGCGAAGGGGCGCTCTCCTACTGATAGGTAAACGTGACCTGTATGACGCTATCGAACGAGCCCGCGCTGACGGGCATGGACGTGGCGTAATAGCGGGCGGCTAACGGGAAAGTGGCCGTGTGATCGCTTTGGTTGATCAGCACGTTAAAGCTTGCCTGCGGGGCGATGAGAATATTGTCCTGCCGATCGGCCAGCTCCAGCGCAAGCCCTTTCGCACTGCCGCTGTTGGCAAATTTGGTCGGGTGTACGCTATCGGCTTGTCCGTAAAAAAACGCGTTGGCCAGCGTGAGTGTTTTTGGGCAATGCGTTACTTTCAGGGAAAACGCTTTCCATTCGCCGGTATCGCCTACGTCTTTGAAATCACTGGATGACGCCTGCCCCAAATCGACGGTTAAATCTTTACTGGCGCTGTCCACGGAGCAGGTGTTGGCATAGATGTTACCCACCATTTGCACCTGGATATCATCTGCGCAGGCATACGTCATCAGACCTGCGGTGAGTAAGAAAATAATTTTTTTCATCGCGATCACTTATAGGCCAGCGTAATCGTGGCGACGGTATTTGCCGGGCCTGGCGTAACGTCGTCGCTGATTTGCTCATAGCGGACCTGGAACGGAATATCCAGCGTTTCGTTGGCTTTTGCCTCGCTTTGCGTGTTGACGTAGTTGTCGAAGGTGGCGATATTGCCATCAAACAGCATTCTGACGCCGACGCCGGTCGCCATCCCGCTTTGCTGAGTCAGTTTCATCACGCCGGCAAAACCCGATTCGTAGCCATTCGCACTGGTGATCTTCACTTCAGGCTGTACGGTGGAATTACAATTGACCGTAACGTTAAAATTTTGTGCTGGCATCGAGAGGGTGCCTACTCCCATAAAATCACTGATCGGAAAGTCGCCCAGATTGACGGTCAGGTTTTTCGGTAACACGGAGCAGGTTACGGTTTCGAGATCCACATTGCCGGCATAGGCAATGTGGTTAGGACTCCCGATACCTTCGTGACCAAACACGCCAATCCCAAACTCTGTTTGCGCCTGCACCAGTGTACCGGAGGTCACGTCACTGCCGGTTTTCACCAGTTCAAGCGTGACGTTGAAGTTAAATGACTGCTGCCCATCGCTGGATACATAACCGATCGGCGTGCCGCGTGAATCGCACTGTACGCCGCCTGCGCCGCTGATCCGCTGGCCTTGCTCGTTCATCAGCGCGATGCCAACGCCGGGCACCCCGGAGTCGTACACCCCTCTCAGGCCTGGTATCTCAGCGCCTGTTCCGTAATAGCAGGAGACAATTTCCAGACCGCTATCAATACTTTGATCGCACTGTCCGGCAACGTGTACGGTTTGCTCTGTTCCTGGAATGGTCTCACCAATCGCCAGCGTCGTCGGTACGGAAACAGATGCCACGTTGATCATTTTGGGCATATCCGGCGTTGTGCAGGCCGCCTTTGCATGCGGCATAAACAAGGCTGCGCTGGCCAAAATCAGGAGGAAAAAACACTGTTTAATCATTTGCATAATGTTGAGTCTGCATGGTGAATCAATGACACTGCGCGGCAGCGTTAATGATGCTGGTTTTATGTCTCTCATCCGTTAGCGTGTACTCTGCGATGCAGTGTTCGCTGGCATCCTGACCCCACGACACGAAGAGCGTTCCGTGCTGAGGTAAACCGGAGAGATAAGTCTGACCGCCGTTGCCAACAATAAACTCGCTGTCTTTATCGTCGGTGGTGACGGTTGCGCCAAAGGGCAACGGCTTACCGTTTTGCGTGAGCATCATTAAAACCCTGCTGCCCACGCGGGTGTTAAAACTGGCGCGGACTACCGCGCCGCGCGTTGGGGTTACTATTCGCGCGGCATGGGTTACGTCGGCATCGTCTGGCAGTGTTTCTGTGTCCAGGGCAATCGTGTTGTGGCGGTAGGCTGATACAAATGGCACAACGGTATAGCCGCGAAAATCGGTTTTGACGCCGGTCTGATTGGTAATGTGCGTGCCATGTGTTCCCGGTGCTTTCACCAGCGCGATGGTTTCACCGAGCGGTTGCGTCAGAGTGATGCCGTTGGCGTGCGCCACAACGCCGCCTTGCAGACCCATATTAACGCTCCGTTGATGGCTGTCCTGGCTGACGCCGCCGCTCACTTCGCCATAGGTTCCTTTGTAATCGGCATTCATACTGGTTGAGTTGCCGCTTCCGGTATTGCTCACGCCTTCCTGGATATTCCAGTTCAGGTTGTCTTCGGCCAGAGCGGTACCGTTAAGGCCAATGTTTTGCGTGGCGCCGTCTTGACTGTTGTTCAGGTTGTACGTCGCCCAGGTGTTGTGCATCCAGTGGTCGAGTGGAACCGAAACGCTCAGCGCGAACTGGTTGTCATGGGTAACGGACTCACCGTTTTCATCGCTGTCGCTGGTGTTTTTGTTCATGCTGTAACTCAGGCTATAGCTCACGCCATGCCAGCTGTTGTTGTAGCTGAGGCTCATGGAGGTCATATCCTGGCGCTGGCTCCAGTAGGTCTCTTTGACCAGACTCAGCGTAAAAGACCCCCAGCTCTCGCCGAGCGTCTGATCGACAGTGGCTTCGGTACGCGCTCGGCGCTGCTGCGGGGCGGACCAGTCGCTGGCGCGGGTATAGGACTCCATTGTGTCTTCCAGGGTGTAAAAACCCTTACTGTTATAGCGATACCCGGCCAGGGAAAAGTTGGTGCCGGCGCCTGCAAAATCTTTGCTGTAACGCACGCGCCATGACTGCCCTGTGCTGGCCTGCTGCTGTTTCAGCAATGCTTTGGCCCGCGTGACGTCGACAGAAAACGCGCCTAAATCCCCCAGGTTTTTCCCGGTGCCGATCGCCTGCGACTGGTAATGGCGGCTTTGCTGTACGCCGCCATAGGCGGTAAAACCATAAGGTAGGCCATAGATTGCGCTCCCCTGAGCAAATGGAGTTTGCTCGACGTCTTTGTCATAGGCGCGATAGCGACCGGCAGTTACGCTATAGCGCAGGTTTTTTTCACGCTGCAACACGGGTACGGAGGCGTAGGGCACCACGAAATGGCTTTCGCTGCCGTCCGTCTCTTTGACGGTGACCTGCAAGTCGCCGCTGCTGCCCGTCGGGTAGAGATCGTTAATTTCAAATGCGCCTGGCGCTACGGTGTTCTGATAAATGACGTAGCCGTTCTGACGAACCATCACCAGGGCGTTACTGTGTGCGGTGCCACGGATAATCGGCGCATAGCCTTTTTCGCTATCCGGCAGCATGTCGCTGTCGGAATTGAGTTGTATGCCGGTATAAGGCACGCTGTCGAACACGTCCGCCGGAGAGGCGCTTTGCCCTACCGTGAGATCGCTTTTCATCGCCACGATATCGCGCTGCGCGTAGGTATAAACAGACGAGAATTTCTGCTGTTCGTCATGGCCCGTGACGTTACGATTCCAGGTTGAGTAATTGCGCACGCGCCAGGCGCCGATGTTGAACCCGGGACGCAGGTTGACATACTGGCTGCTGTTATCCTGTTCACCCTGTCGGCGGACGTCGCTCTGACTGGCGTTGGCGCTGTAGTTCAGTAGACCGGCGGTAATGCCTTCATCGAACGTTTTTGGGTCGATATAACCGCGCGGAATCTGGCCCAGCGCTGACTGAGGAATACTGAGCAATAGCTGCTGGTTGCGCACGCGAAACGTGGCGGAGGCGGCGGGGATGGCGCTTAAATCTGCACATTTTCCTTGTGCCATGAGCTTCGGAAACGCCTTCGTTTTAATGCCGAGACTCTTTAAATCATCCAGGCTGAAACAGGGCTGGAGTGAACGGTTGCCCTTAACATCTTTCTGTAATTTAAATGTGACATCGCGGGTGTCGACTTTATTATTATCAATAAAGATTGATACCTGGTATTTTCCTGGTGCTTGTCCTGGACCTTTTTCATATACCGATAAATCGGTTTTTTCCTGTCGGGGATTATCAATATCCAGGAGCGCCGGGTTAAAATAATCATCTGCCCGCGTTTGCTGCGCAAAACAGAATACTGCCAGGCCACATAGCAGGGGCAGCAGTGTGAATAATTTGCAGGAAAACGGCTTTTTATCGCGGTACATGATTATTTTAATTGCCTGTGCGCCGTTATCTTAATGGACAGGCTTAGACCAGGTTCGGCTGATGCTGCCGTAATCAGTAATAATGGAATAGGTCACGGTGTTACCGTCAGTATTGGCGGGCAGAGCCATGTGGGTTGCCGTTTCAGGTACTGCCCAGGTCGCTTTACTGATTTTATGACCATTAATCATCACGCTCTGGAAATTCATATAAAACGGCGTCGGGTTATTGACAACCAGATCGTGACCTTCACGATGCCATTCCAGTTTGTCAGCAACCTCTTCTGGCTTACCTTTCACGGAGGATGGGCGATACAATAATTTAATACGCGTGTTGATCGCGATTTGCAGGGTATTTACCCCCTCAACGTGTTTTGAGGATGGAATAGCCTTGATATTCAGCCAGTACAGCGATTCACGATCCTCAGGCAGATTGCCACCTGTGCGAATAACCCGCAGAACGTTGTCTTCTTTCGCATTCAGGCGAAACAGCGGCGGCGTAATCAGAAAGGGGGTGTTGCCCGGATTTTTACTGCCGGAATCGACCCAGGATTGTACCAGATAGTCCGTTGAATCTGGGTTTGAAAGACCAAGCGAGGATTCCTTTTTGTCTCCCTGGTAAACAAGACGGGTGCCGTTAATAATAACGCCAGCATGCGCTGTCGCTGCTACCAGAAAAAGAGTGCCCAGTAAATAACCGTGACGCATAAATATTTCTCAGCATGAATAAAAGATATTAGCCCTGAAGAAAGGGCTAATATCTTCGGATGGATAATATCAGTTATAGATAACGGTAAAGGTGGATACGGAATTTGCCGGGCCGGCCGTAACGGCAGCCTGAGTCTGAATATAACGCGCTGCAAATTCCAGATCGTTTACCGTGCTTCCTGCCGTCAGTGGATATTGACGGGAAGGGGTATATAAGCTGACGGGTTGCTCTGACGAGTCGAGCAACTGAATTGCTACACCGGTAGCTGTCTCCGTGTCTGGCGTTAATGCCAGGGTCGTGCTGTTATCCGTATCCGGCGTACCGCCAAAATTAATGGCGGCAGAGGTCACCGTTTCCGGGCAGTCTTTTAACTGAATATCGAATTTCGTTGGTGTGCTGGTAGAGCCTGCGCCAGAAAATACGGTTTTAGACACTCTGCCCAACTCGACATTCAGCGGGTTACTTAACCCATTAACGACCTGACAAGCGGAGTCAATGATTTCACCCGTAAAGTTAATCTGACCTTCGCCATTTGTTGCCGCAAATGCGGATGCGGAACATCCTACTGTTGCAGCGATGAATAAACCTAAAGCAACCTTGTTCATCATAAATCCTGGTGTATAAGTGGTGAAAACCAGCCTGGACGTTTTCACCGTGGACCCTCAATAACTCTTCGCCGGATATTTAATCAGATTGTTTACGGATTAGAATCGTGTATAAAAATCACAAATATTTGAACTAATGCTTGCGTTTTAATAATTACTACAAAAACAGGTGATTGATGACTGAGATAAAAAACTAACGGCCGGGTCTCCAGAGGGGCTATATTGTTAAAAAAATGTCGCAGTGGAGAATGTCATGGATTATCGCAAAATCATCAAAGAGGTCGGTCGAGGTAAAAATCACGCCCGCGACCTGGATCAGGATACCGCGCGCGGCCTGTATACCCATATGTTGAATGGCGATGTGCCCGAACTGGAAATGGGCGGCGTGTTGATCGCGTTGCGTATTAAAGGGGAAGGCGAAGCGGAGATGCTGGGCTTTTATGAAGCCATGCAGAACCACACGATTACGCTTACGCCGCCGGTCGCCAAACCGATGCCGATTGTCATCCCCAGTTACAACGGGGCGCGCAAACAGGCGAACCTGACGCCGTTGCTGGCGATTCTGCTGCATAAACTGGGCTTTCCGGTGGTGGTACATGGCGTAAGCGAAGATCCGACGCGCGTACTGACGGAGACCATTTTCGAACTGATGGGGATTGCGCCGACGCTGCACGCCGGTCAGGCTCAGGCGAAGCTGGATGGACACGAGCCGGTGTTTATTCCTGTCGGTACGCTGTGCCCGCCGCTGGAAAAACAGCTGGCAATGCGCTGGCGGCTGGGCGTGCGTAACAGCGCGCACACGCTGGCGAAGTTAGCGACGCCGTTTGCGGAAGATGCCGCCTTGCGGTTGTCCAGCGTCTCGCACCCGGAGTACGTTCCGCGCGTCGCGAAATTTTTTGCCGACATCGGCGGGCGTGGTTTGCTGATGCACGGCACGGAAGGGGAGGTGTATGCCAATCCACAGCGTTGCCCGCAAATCAGCCTGATCGACCGTTCCGGCGTGCAGGTGCTTCAGGATCGCCAGAGCGAGATGCCCGACGAGCCGGTGCCGCTGCCTGCGGCAAAAGACCCGGAAACCACCGCCCGCTGGATTGAGCGCTGCCTGGCGGGAAGCGAGCCGATACCGGCTTCCCTGAAAATTCAGATGGCGTGCTGTCTGGTGGCTACGGGAGAAGCGGCGACGTTAACGGAAGGGCTTGCGCGGGTAGCGCAGCATTTTTAAGCGTCAGGCAAAAAAAAGCCCGTCCAGTGGCGGACGGGCGAACAAGGGTAACACAGGTTCAATGAGGGTTGGAGCAGTGTGTCTGTCGGCAAACAGACGGGTATAACAGAAACACGTGAAATTATTTGTAGATAACAGCGGTGCCGCTCATTTTGTTGTTGTTGGTTGCGGAAGTGATGCTATAACCGGTTGCGCCGGCAGCTGCCGCTTTCTCAGCCAGTTTCGCTTCCAGGCCATCCAGAGTGGTGGCGCCTTCCGCAGAAACAACACCGATTTTATTCATGCTTTGCGCCTGGGAAGCCGTTACCGGCTCGGCAGCGAAAACGCCAAATGACAGGGTAGACAGAGCGATAGCAGCAACAGCATATTTGATATTTTTCATGATTAATCTCTCGCAGGTTATTCTTGTGTAGTAAGACGTTGTTCCGTCGATGTGATAAGTATCACGGTTTTTTGCGGGAGATAAAATCGAATAGAATTGACGTCATCCATCAAATAATTTGAATGACAAATAACTTATTGATTATTAATAAATTCAAAACATGGATTTACGCTTCTTGCCGTTTCACTTTACAGAAGAGAGAGTAACGGCACATTTTGCCACGCAGAAGGTGAAAAAGCATGAGAGTAAAAGAACATGCTTACGCTGTTGTTTTACGTAAAGAAAAGTTAGCGTAACTGGCTATCTTTCGATCCCCTGCGATTATATCCTGAGAATGTTGCGTTATGTAAATCTTTCTCCTGCTGGCAGGCAATGCATAGCCTTACTCCCGGAACGGCTTTACGCCGCGCTTCCGGGATAGGATCGCCGCACTCTTCACACTCATACAGGCTTTCGCCTTGAGGAATTTCGCCGCGAACGCGGGCGACAGCATCTTCAATAGTATTGTTGATTTGTTCATTAACGGCGTCGTCGTTCGCCCACCCGGATGCCATATACCTGTTCCTCCCCTTTATTCCACACGGTAAGTGTAGTGAATATGGGGTCAAAAATCGTACAGTCAATAGCGCAGAAGCAGGCCGGTATATCAGTCAGCGAAAAACGTCAGCGAATGAAAGAGACGGGGGGACGTTTTCCATGCTAAGGAAAACTGCATTCGGTGGGAATGCAGTTACCTGGTAGGGGGTTATTTGTAGATAGTGGCAGTGCCATACATTTGGTTATCGCCACCAGCAGAATTGACGACAAAACCTTTGGCGCCTTGTTCACGCGCTTTTTCTGCCAGTTTATTTTCAAGTTCGCTCAGCGTCGTCGCGCCCGTCGCCGAGACGGTCCCGGCGGGTCTGAGCTGGCCTGCTTCTGAGCTGCTAAGCGGCTGCGCGGCGAATGCACTAAAACTCATGCCAGTGAGCAGAGCAGCAGCCAGTACGGTGAGGCATTTTTTCATAACGGCATCCTCTTAGAAACAACAGGTGGTGCCTCATAAGTTTAGGACGTTGATGACGCAAAATTAACGCAAAAAATTGATTATGATGTGCTTGTTTTTTGAACGATATTTTTTGACGAATATTGACAAATCAATGACATACAGATTATTGATTTTCCAGGATTTTGTCGCTAAGCCTGCGGAGCGACCCGTGTTCGTTTGCGGTATAAGCGGGCTTTCTCCGTCAGGTTTGTTTACCGCGTTGCGTTATGCGAGTATCTTACGCCGCTGCTAAAAGGAGAATGCCATGTCTGCCCAGAAACCGGGATTGCACCCACGTAATCGCCATCATCATCGTTACGATCTCGCGACGTTATGCCAGGTCACGCCAGAACTGGCGCAATTTCTTACCCGTACGCCTGCGGGTGAGCAAAGCGTTGATTTCGCGAATCCTCTGGCAGTCAAGGCGCTCAATAAAGCGCTGCTGGCGTATTTTTATCAGGTGGCAAACTGGGATATTCCCGAAGGCTTTCTGTGCCCGCCGGTGCCAGGCCGCGCCGATTATATTCACCATCTGGCGGATCTGCTGGGCGAAACCACAGGCGCGATTCCGGCGGATGCGAGCGTGCTGGATGTGGGGACAGGAGCGAACTGCATTTACCCGCTTATCGGCGTGCATGAATACGGCTGGCGCTTTACCGGCAGCGAAGTCCATGCGCAGGCGCTGGCCAGCGCCCAGACGATCATCAGCGGCAACCCAGGATTAACCCGATCGATTCGTCTGCGTCGGCAGAAAGATCCTGCGGCAATCTTCAACGGCATCATTCATAAGAATGAACAGTATGACGCTACGCTGTGCAATCCGCCGTTCCACGATTCGGCAGCTTCTGCCCGTGCGGGAAGCGAGCGCAAACGTCGCAATCTGGGGCAGGATAAAAACGATGCCCTGAATTTTGGCGGCCAGCAGCAGGAACTCTGGTGCGAAGGTGGGGAAGTGGCGTTTATCAAAACGATGATCGCGGAAAGCCAGGCCTTTGGCCGCCAGGTGATGTGGTTCACCACGTTAGTGTCGCGCGGCGAAAATTTGCCGCCGCTGTACCGCGCGCTGACGGACGTCGGGGCGGTAAAAGTGGTCAAAAAGGAGATGGCCCAGGGGCAAAAGCAGAGCCGCTTTATTGCCTGGACCTTTATGGATGACGATCAGCGTCGCCGTTTTATGGCGCGTAAGCGCTAAAGCGTGGGTTCGCTCGGCGGCAGGGGGTCTGTCGCTGGCGCCTGACCGATCGTCGGTGCGGGCAGTACCTGATACGTTTGCACCGGCGCGCGAACGCCTGCCAGATCGAAATGTTTTTTCACCTGGCTGTCGAGCGCGAAGCGTACCGTCCACTGTTTTAAGGGCAAGGTGGTAAAGGAGACCCGCAGCGTAAAAGCGGTATTGGTCAGCCCGACGATCCCGGAGAATGACGGTTCTCCGATAATCAACCCGCGAATATCTTCCGTCTCCATCACCGCAGCCACCGCGTCTTTCAATGCCTGATTGGCTTTATCCGCATCTTCATGGCGATCCACGTCATAGTTAGCCACGACCGAACCAATGCCGCGCACAAAGTTCGCGAAGGTAGTAATCGAAGACCACGGAATAATGTGGTACGCCCCGGTATCCTGACGCACGCCTACCGAGCGAATCGACATTCGCTCCACCGTACCGGTCAGCGGGCCGATAGTCACCAGATCGCCGGTATTCATCCCGTTTTCAAACTGGATGAATACGCCGGTAATAATATCTTTCACCAGCGTTTGCGAACCGAACGAAATCGCCAGCCCCAACGCCCCGGCGCCGGCCAGTAAGGGGGCAATGTTCACGCCAATCTCTGACAGCACGATCATGATAGTGATTGTACTGATGATCACCGCCAGGGCGTTACGAAACAGCGTAAGCAGGGTTCGGGTACGCGCGCTGGGCAAGGGGCGGCCGTGAATATCTGATGCCAGGCGGTTCTCAATCAGGCTGGCGAGGATGGTCCATCCGACCGCAGAGAAAAAGAGGATCAGCGCAATGCGGATCAGAATATCGACGGTTTTTTCTCCCGCGCCGTTGTGCAGCCAGTTCCAGAAGTCGAATAACCCCCAGGCGTTGAGCAACAGCATGATCGCCACGCAAACCGTCAGGATTCGCGCGGCTTTCAGGGCGGTTGACAGCCAGCCGTTCAGCCGTTTTTGCAGCTCAGGATAGTTGCGCTGCGTAGGGGGCGACAGTGTAATGGTTTTGGCTATCCAGCGTGAGAACATGCCGGAAACAAACGCGGCGACACCGATAATGAGCAGGCTGCGTACCGTCGCGCCCATCATAAACTTCAGGCTGTTGCCCGGGTCGAACAATGAGAAGAAAAACAGCACGATAAAATAGGCGCTGGCCAGCCAGTGCCACACCAGCGCGAAGGCGCGAATAAACAGACTGAAAAAGGCCAGCGACCGTTCCGCGAGATTCAGCAGATGCTGGGTGATCTCTTTTTTGTTTTTGAAGATCAGATACAGCGCCCACAGCGTAATGCACAACATGATGATGACGTTCGCCATCGCGCCGACCTGGACGTTGACCTGGTTGGAGATAATTGGCACGGCGACGATCAGACCATAGCCTATCAGGCTACTGAGCGAACTCAGACGGCGATTCCAGTAGCGTGCGCTGGCGTCCTGAATCGTGAACGGACGCAACTCCGCTACGTTAGGGCAAAAGATCAGGCGCAGAATGGCTTTGAAAAACTCAATCAGGGCAAAGGCGTTCAGGAACAGACTTTGTTGAAAGGCGATGGTTCGGCTGCCGGCGTTCATTCTGTCGCTCAGTATCTGCCCGACAAACAGGGTCAGCGCCAGCAGGAGCAGATCGATGATAAATGCGCCGATAATCATTGCGGGAAGCTGTAGCCAGTTGCTGCGGTCGCGATTTTTTTTGCGCGCCCACTGACCCATTTTGCGATACAGCGGCAGCGCGCAAAGCCGTATCAGCCAGTAAAAGACAAATACCGAAGCTGCCAGCATCAGGAAGTGGGTCAGGGCATTGGTAAATGTCTGCGTGTTAAACGGCTTATGCGGCGAGTCGGTGATGTTACGATAAAGCTGGGCAAAGCGCCCGGAGAGGGCTTCTCCGTAACGCCGGCTGATGTCGGTTACATTCTCCAGTACCGTTTTTTCTTCCGTAACCGTGGGCGGCGTTATCGTGGGGACGGGCTCTGGCGGCGGCGTGGCGGCGACTTTCCGTAGCTGGTCGATGAGCTCCTTGCGAGAGGTCTCGTTTTCCAGCACATCCGCCAGCGCCGCGTAGGCGGCTTTCTTTTGTTCGACATCGGGTTCAGCCGCAGGCGCGGCCTCCTGACTGCCTGAGGCGTCCGTTGTGACGCCGGGGATCGCGACCGCATGCGCGGGGGCGCCCAGCAGTAAAAAGAGGATGAACAGGATCCGCCGCATGACTCCTCCTGTGAGAAATATAAGCAAAAAGATAAGTATAGATGCTTAAAGGGGAGGGATTTGAAATGGGAGGATTCCGGGGAAATCCTCCCTTCCGGGCGGAAGGGAGGGGCATGCCTCAGGAAACGTGCTGCAAGAACTCCTGCAAACGCTGGCTGGGCGGATTTTCAATCAGGGTTTGCGGATTACCGTCTTCCGCAATGCGCCCTTTGTCGATGAAGATCAGACGGGAGGCCACTTTCTCGGCAAAGCCGATTTCGTGGGTCACAATGACCATTGTCATCCCTTCTTCCGCCAGATCCTGCATGACTTTCAGCACTTCGTGACGCAGTTCCGGGTCCAGCGCGGAGGTCGGTTCATCAAACAGCATCATTTTCGGCTTCACCGCCAGCGCGCGGGCAATCGCCACACGCTGCTGCTGACCGCCGGAAAGTTCGGAAGGGTAGTGATGCGCGCGCTCTGCCAGCCCGACTTTCGCTAATAACTCTTTGGCCTGCTTTTCGGCATCTTCTTTCTTCGCGCCGCGCACGCGCAGCGGCCCGAACATGACGTTTTCCAGCGCCGTCAGATGCGGGAAGAGATAGAACTGCTGGAACACCATGCCGGCTTCCTGACGGATTAACCGCTCATCCACCTTCGGATCGTTCACTTTCAGACCATCAACAATCAACTCGCCGGACGTGATCTCTTCCAGTTTGTTGATGCAGCGCAGCAGAGTGGACTTCCCGGAGCCGGATGGCCCGATGATGACCACCACTTCACCCTGTTTGATGTTCAGATCAATATTGTGCAGCACCTGGGTTGGCCCAAAATGCTTGGAGACGTTTTTAAATTCAATCACAGGATTTTCATCCTTCTTTCCAGACGACGCAGAATGAAGCTCAGCACCAGCGTAATGATCAGATAGAACACCGCAACGGCACTCCAGATTTCCAGCGCGCGGAAGTTACCGGCGATGATTTCCTGCCCCTGACGAGTCAGTTCAGCGACGCCGATAACAATAAACAGCGAGGTATCTTTGATGCTGATAATCCACTGATTACCGAGCGGTGGCAGCATACGGCGCAGCGCGAGCGGTAAAATAACGTGGCGAATGGTTTCGCCGCGAGACAGCCCTAACGCCAGGCCCGCTTCGCGAAAACCTTTGTGGATAGACAGCACCGCACCGCGCGTGATTTCTGCAATGTACGCGCCCGAGTTAATCATGATGGTGACAACGGCGGCGCTGAAGGGATCAATTCGCAGATCGTTAAACGCCATCGGTAGCGCGAAGTAGATAAACATCACCTGCACAACGATAGGCGTACCGCGAATCACTTCGATAAAGACCAGCGCAATGTGGTTGGCGATCCAACCACCAAAGGTGCGCGCAAAACCCGCAAGCAGCCCGATGACCAGGCCGCCAGCCAGACCAAGGATTGAAATCCACAGGGTCATTTTGGCGCCTTCAATCAACAGCGGGATGGCGGGCCAGATGGCACTCCAGTCAAACTCCATAAATTGTTCCTGTTACCGTGGTGAAAATACTCAAAGGCCTGTACGCCCGGTAAGCGTAAGCGCCACCGGGCGTAACGAGCTAAAATACAGCGTTATTATTTAGGTTCAGTACCGAACCATTTTTTGTAGATTTCGTTATAGGTGCCGTTTTCACGCAGCGTTTTCAGCGCGCCGTTCACTTTCTCACGCAGTTCGTCGCTGCCTTTCGGGAAGGCGATGCCGTATTGCTGCGCTTCCAGAGACTCACCTACCGCTTTGAACTGACCATTGCCCGCGGTTTTGATGAAATAGAGGATGTTTGGCGTATCGTGCAGAACGGCGTCCGCGCGGTTGGTGCCCAGTTCCATGTAGGCGTTATCGATGTTCGGGAACTGACGCAGATCTTTGGTTTTGATGTTCGCTTTCGCGTAATCGACAGAACCGGTGCCGCTCTTCACCGCAACCACTTTGCCGTCGAGGTCTTTCACGCTTTTCACATCGTTGTTATTGGCTTTCACCATGACCAACAGACCGCTTTTGTAATAGCCGTCAGAGAAGTCGATCGCTTTTTTACGTTCGTCGGTGATCGTGATGCCTGCCAGCGCCAGGTCGACGTTTTTGGTTTGCAACGCCGGGATGATGCCGCTGAAATCCATCGGTTTCAGGGTGTAGTCCAGATTCAGCTCTTTCGCGACAGCGGCCCACAGATCCACATCAAAGCCAACGTATTTGTCGCCCTGTTTGAATTCAAACGGAACGAACGCCGTGTCGGTTGCCACGACGAGTTTCTTATCCGCGGCGTGAGAAGACACCGCAAAAGCCAGGGTAAGTGCAGCCAGTGAAACTTTTAATACAGACTTCATAGCATTTCCTTTTATATCCACGGGGCGATCCCCTGCGAGAACATATGGCGTAATGAAAGAATCGTGCCAATTATGCAACTCATTGTTTTAAAAAGAAGGCGTTTCATTTTAATGCACAATAAGCGTGGCAAAACTGACGGATTGCACCGTTTTGGGGCACTGATTTAGTGCAGACCGAATCGGGTGCAAACGGTATGACTATTTAGCGCAAAAATTGTTGCTAAAACAATCTCTCGTTAACGATTGTGTGAGGTGATTATTACAAATATTTTACTTTACGGCAGGGCGGAAGAAATTTGATGCACTATAAAAGTGCAAAACCCCCGCCGAAGCGAGGGTTCATAGGTCTTACTTATCATGCTGCTTATTCGATGTTGGCTTCGATGAACCACAGGAATTTATCGAGGTCGCGGGAAGCAGCGGTAAAGATATCAGCAGTGTCTTCGTCTTTGGCTTCGCTGATGGCTTTACGGACGTCATTGGCGACAACAGAGTAACGATCCGCCAGCTCTTTCAGGTGATCCTGAACGCTATGGATATCCAGCGGATAGCTTTTCAGCGGTGTTTTGCTGTTAATCACTTGCGTTGTCCCTAATGCCACGCCACCCAGCTGTACGGCACGTTCTGCCATGGTATCAAGGTGGTCGGTCAGCGCTGTACGGAAGCCATCCAGCATCTCATGTACGGCAATAAAGTTAGCACCGCGCATATTCCAGTGAGCCTGCTTAGTGATCAGTGACAGGTCAATGAACTGGATCACCTGACGATTCAGCAACTCAACCGTCGCTTTCTTATCGCTGTCTGATACATCGTTGCGGGTATAAAGCAGATTAGACGCTTTCGTTTTTACCAGTTTAGCGGTACTCATAATCTCATATCCTCTTGATGTTTTGTGTCCCAGGTAATTAACGAAACTAAGTATAGCACCGGTTTTTCATTTTGCTTTTCTGTCTGTGCCTATCACTTTAATAGTGCAGAAAGTGTTTAATATTGAAAATTATTAAAAATCAATATGTTATTAAATTAAGCGTCAGCATGTTAATAATTCTCATTCACTATGAGCGATAAACATAAATAGGTTTGCAGGCAGCAGAAAAATAGCGGAGATAATAATAATGAGAAGGATAAAAGCAATATTCTGCATGATTATGCAAATCATGCAGAATTGTAACGTTAATTAATGTCGACTTGCTGAATTTTCGTTTCTCGCCGGATGGTGAGCGTGGACCCCATCGAGGCGGCAATGATGGCGGCCAGGGCCAGAAGCTGTACCAGCGTCAGCGTTTCTCCCAGGAAAATCATCCCCGAAACGGCAGCCAGCGCGGGCTCCATGCTCATCAGCGTCCCAAACGTTCGCGTGGGCAGTCGCGTCAGCGCGATCATTTCCAGCGAGTAGGGCAGCGCCGTTGACAGCACGGCGACAGCCAGACCCAGCGGGAGAATCGACCAGTGCCATAATGCTTCTCCCGCCTGTAGCGCGCCAACCGGAACGAAAACGATCGCCGCAATGAGCGAGCCTACCGCCACGGTCGCGGGGCCGTGTTCTTCACCCGCCCGCTGCCCGGTCAGAATATAGATAGCCCAGCAGGCGCCTGCGCCGAGCGCCAGCGCGGCACCCGTTAAATCAACATGCGATACGCCCTGACCAAGCGGCAACAGGAACCAGAGTCCAAGCACGGCCAGCACAACCCAGATGAAATCGACAGGCCGTCTGGACGAGAACAGCGCGACCGCCAGCGGCCCGGTGAACTCCAGCGCAACGGCGATGCCGAGCGGCACCGTCTGAATCGACAGGTAAAACAGGTAGTTCATCCCGCCAAGCGACAGACCGTAAAACAGGAGCGGCAGCCGCTGTTCTCTGGCAAAGCGCAGACGCCAGGGCTTAAAGAACGCAATCAGGATTAGCGTGCCTAATGCCAGACGCAGTGCGGTAACGCCTGGCGCCCCGACGAGAGGGAACAGCGATTTCGCCAGCGAGGCTCCGCTCTGAATAGAGGACATCGCAATGAGCAAAACCAAAATAGGCAGCCAGACTGGCTTACGTGACGACCCCGGCATCCTTTCTCCTGTCAATTAATGTCAATAGAAGTAAAAAAGGCAGTGTAATAGAAATAACCTCTGACGGTTGAGTATTCGTTGAAAAAAAATCCCGGAGAATCCGTAAAATATCGATGAATTGATGGATTAATAAACTGCGTAATTAGGAATTATCTGGATGAATGTACCATATTGTGCGCGTAATAATGGTGCGCTTCACCGGAAAAGTGATGTTATTTGAAAGAGATAGCGGGTTATGGAAATGTTCTGTTACACGAAAAGACCCGTTAGACATCGCGAATCGCAAAGAGTTTCTCATCAATTTTTGATATATTTATAACTTAGGATTTACTTGAAGCACATTTGAGGTGGTTATGAAAAAAATTGCATGTCTTTCAGCACTGGCCGCTGTTCTGGCTATTTCCGCAGGTACTGCTGTAGCTGCTACTTCTACCGTTACGGGTGGTTACGCTCAGAGCGATGCTCAGGGCGCAGCGAACAAAATGAACGGTTTTAACCTGAAGTATCGCTACGAGCAGGACAACAACCCGCTGGGCGTAATCGGTTCCTTCACCTACACAGAAAAAGATCGTACTAACGGTGCTGGCGATTACAACAAAACTCAGTACTACGGCCTCACCGCCGGTCCTGCTTACCGTCTGAACGACTGGGCAAGCATCTACGGTGTTGTTGGTGTGGGTTACGGTAAATTCCAGACTGCTGCCACCCCGGCTGACAAACACGACACCAGCGACTACGGTTTCTCCTACGGTGCCGGTTTGCAGTTCAACCCGATCGAAAACGTTGCGCTGGACTTCTCTTATGAGCAGAGCCGTATCCGTAACGTGGACGTCGGCACCTGGATCGCCGGTGTTGGTTACCGCTTCTAATCACTTCGGTGATATGAAAAATCCGCCCCTCGGGGCGGATTTTTTTTGTCTGATGTGTAGGCCGGATAAGGTATTTATGCCGCCATCCGGCAATGCCTGATGGCGACGCTGAGGCGTCTTATCAGGCCTACAACATTATCCGGCCTACAGGTTAGCGCTGTTTGGTACTAAAAATATCCGTACCCAGATGGTTGTAATCCACCTTCTGCAACTTGAAGTTGGTGATGAAGACCGGCCCGGCTTTCTGCTCAGAGATAAAACGGTATTTGGTTTTAATCTCCTTCGCGCTGATCCCCGTCCATTGCGAGAAAAAGCCTAAGAAATCATTTGCCGAGCGGCGCGCTTTAATCACGTGATGCGCTTTGTCATCGCTGGAAAGCACCATAAACGGCACCTGAAAATTCTGCTGATACCTGTCGTCATGCGCCAGATACTGCACCTCTTTCCCGCGCTCTTTAAATGCGAGGCCATGATCCGAGAAGTAGACCATAGAGAAGCTGTCGCCGCTGTTACGCAACTGCGCGTACAGTTTTCCCAGCAGCGCGTCCGTTTGGGTCATGGTGTACAGGTAGCAAGAGGTCTCTTTCGACTGCACGAAAACGTCGTATTTTCCCTGCGTGCGATCGCAGGCCTGCGGGTGCGATCCCATCAGGTGCAGCACGATTAACTGCGGCTGCGTGCGTTCTGTCTCCAGTACCTGAGCGGTCATTTTTAACAGCGCATCGTCACGCGTATTCTTGTCGGCTTCGAAGTCTCCGCTTTTCAGGAAGTGCGCTTCATCGGCACGTTTCGCGATGCTGGCGATAGCCGTATCGTATTCGCCGATTTGCCCCTGATTCGAGAACCACCAGGTCTGGAAACCGGCACGGTTGGCCAGCGTCACAAAGTTATCCTGGAATTGCGGCTTGTTGTCGACCACGCGGTTGAGCGTTAAACCGAGCGATTTTTGCGTTGAGCCGCTGGCGGCAACGTAATCCATGAAAAAATAACCGTTGGCGGTACTGGCGAACGGGGTGTTATCCCAGTGACCGCCGAATGCGCCCATTGCGTCACGCCGAGCGCTTTCACCGATCACCACCACGTAGGTATGGTATCGGGGCTTAACCGCAGTGACCGTCCAGGTATCCTTCATCCCGGACAGCTTCGCCATCCGCTCTTGCTCCTCAATCACCTCATTGTTGTTAACGATGACATCCTTCACGAAGCGAAAAACCGGGTAGCCGGTGTCTTTTAATTTAAACACGCCGCCCCACGCCAGGTTTTGCACCGGCGCGACAAAAAAGGCGATGAGGCTGAACAGCAGACACACGCTGTCCACAACGCGCCAGGCTTTTTTCTCCGTCTCTTGCTTACGGCGAACGGCAATCACGCCCAGTGCAAAGATAAAGAGGCCTACCAGATAGTTGTACCACGGGAAGATGGTCAGGATTTCGGTGGACTCTTCCACGTTGGTCGAATGCAGCGCCAGCAGCGTATTAAAGTTTGGCGAGCCGTAGGCCTGGCCGAACGGGAAATACATGGCGGCGATCAGCGAGCATAGCCCGATCAACACCTTTTGCGCGCGCGGCGAGGTGCGCCAGAGCAACAGCAATAGGCAGGTAAAGGCCGCTGTATAGAACAGGCTAAACGGGTAGCCCGACGCGAGGTTAATCAGCAGCGACTGTAAAAAGTAGAAGCCAGTCCACGGGCTAATGGCCCTGCTGCGGGCAATAAGCGAGTCTTTGAGGGTTAAATTCATATGCCACTATTGCAAAAACGCCATGTGCTCACCCTGGCGTTAAGGGTCAATACCTGCCGGAAAGTGCGTGAAGAGGGGATGGGGTCCGCATCTGCGAGCCGCAATATATGCAGGGCTGCGCAACGATAGAGCGTGTGTATAAGAAGGTCAACTACTACAAGGAAAATGTTTTGCGAAGGGGGCAGCAAAACCGACAAAAAGAAAGGGTATTGAGATAAAACACAGCGCGAGCGCGCCTTGATGGCCGCGAAGATGGCGTCAAAATGGAGCGGCGTACCGCGACGCCGCGTTATTTTGACGAGGGCTGATCCTGCTCGGGTTTGCCGTTGATCATGTCACACAGCATGGACAGCAGCATTAACCGTACTTTAAAGGGAGAGTGGCTAAACACGCGCATACACCTCTTAAATTCGTTCATAGAAACCTCCTGACTTTACGATCCCATCAATCCGTGAGGGATGCCTGCATTACATACAGATATAGCACAGGCTATATTATATAGCTATTGCTAAAACGTTAAATTTTTGAGCCTGTGCAACTCTGGTTTACAATGGACCCACTCCAGCCAGATGCAATTAACGCGTCACAGTAACGAGGAAGCAGAATGAGTCGTCGCGCAGGTACGCCAACAACAAAAAAAGTGACGCAATTAGTGAATGTCGAAGAACACGTCGAAGGGTTCCGCCAGGTCAGGGAAGCGCATCGCCGTGAACTGATTGATGACTACGTTGAGCTGATTTCCGATTTAATTATCGAGGTCGGTGAAGCGCGTCAGGTTGATATGGCGGCGCGACTTGGCGTTTCCCAGCCGACAGTCGCCAAGATGCTCAAGCGTCTGGCGTCGGTAGGGCTTATCGAAATGATCCCCTGGCGCGGGGTATTCCTGACCGCAGAAGGCGAGAAGCTGGCGCAGGAAAGCCGTGAACGCCACCAGATCGTGGAAAACTTTTTACTGGTGCTGGGTGTCAGCCCGGAAATCGCACGCCGCGATGCGGAAGGGATGGAGCACCATGTAAGCCAGGAAACGCTTGAGGCTTTCCGCCTGTTTACGCAAAAGCACGGAACGCCTTCTGAATGAGTTTTCCTTTTCTGCGGGCATTAAGACGCGATCGTTTCCTGCTGTTATTACTCCTTGTCGGGGCCGGACTCAGTCTGTTCGTCCCGTTTACCCCCCGCACCTGGCCGGGTGCAATTGACTGGCACACCATTATTACGCTGAGCGGTTTGATGCTGCTGACCAAAGGCGTTGAGCTGAGCGGATATTTTGATGTGCTGGGCCGCAGAATGGTTCGTCGTTTTAAAACGGAACGCCGTCTGGCAATGTTTATGGTGCTGGCGGCGGCGGTGCTGTCAACGTTCCTGACCAACGATGTGGCGCTGTTTATCGTCGTTCCGCTGACCATTACCCTGAAAAGACTGTGTGCGATTCCGGTAAACCGGCTGATTATCTTTGAGGCGCTGGCGGTCAACGCCGGTTCGCTGCTCACGCCGATTGGCAATCCGCAAAATATTTTGTTGTGGGGGCGTTCTGGTCTTTCATTTGCGGCTTTTGTCTGGCAGATGGCGCCGCTTGCCGCCGTGATGATGCTGACGCTGTTGGTGCTGTGCGGCCTTTGTTTTCCGGGGAAAGCGTTGCAATACCATACCGGTACGCGCGCCCCTGAGTGGCAACCGCGCCTGGTGTGGAGCTGCTCTGGGTTGTATATCGTGTTTCTGACCGCGCTTGAACTGAAGCAGGAACTCTGGGGGCTGGCGATTGTGGCGGCAGGGTTCATCGTCCTGGCGCGCCGCGTGGTATTGAGCGTCGACTGGACGTTGCTGCTGGTGTTTATAGTGATGTTTATCGACGTGCATTTATTGATACAGCTACCGGTGTTGCAGGGCGTACTGCGCCATGTTGAAACGCTCTCTGCGTCGGGGCTTTGGCTGACTGCGCTCGGTCTGTCGCAGTTTATCAGCAATGTGCCCGCCACGATTTTATTGCTCAACTATGTTCCGCCGACCGCGTTGCTGGCCTGGGCGGTCAATATCGGTGGTTTTGGTTTGCTACCGGGATCGCTGGCGAATCTGATTGCATTGCGGATGGCAAATGATCGGCGTATCTGGTGGCGGTTTCATTGGTATTCGTTGCCGATGCTGCTCTGGGCGGCGCTGGTGGGATATGGATTGTTGTTGCTGAAGTGATGGCCCGATGGCGCTACGCTTATCGGGCCGACGCGGTAGGCCGGGTAAGGCGAGAGTCGCCACCCGGCACATTGCTTTGATCAGTTCAGACGAACCGGCATACCGGAGCGGTTCTGAACGGCCTGCTCAACCACAGACTGATCGACATCAGGCTGGCTGGTGACGCTCTGAACGCTTTTGTTCAGGTTAATCGGTACGATCTCGCCGCCTTCGAACTGCGCTTCCGTGGTAGACAGAGGGTTATGGACTTCAATGTAACGGCTGCCATCTGGCTCAGTGGTCGCTTTCACCGGCTCGTCGATAAACTGTACGCGGGTGCCGACCGGCACATTTTCGAACAGGAACTTGATGTCGTCGTTACGCAGACGGACGCAGCCGTGGCTGACGCGCAGGCCGATACCGAAGTTGGCGTTGGTGCCATGAATCGCATACAGACGACCAATGTACAGCGCGTACAGACCCATCGGGTTATCCGGGCCAGCCGGCACGACGGCAGGCAGCGGTTCGCCCGCCGCGCGGTATTCGGCATGCATTTTCGCCGTCGGCGTCCAGGTCGGGCCTGCTTTCTTACGCTCAACTTTCGTTGTCCAGTTGATTGGCGTGTCTTTCCCTAACTGACCGATACCAATCGGCAGGACGATCACCGTGTTGGTGCCTTTCGGGTAGTAGTACAGGCGCATTTCCGCACTGTTAATGACAATGCCTTCATGCACGGTGTCCGGCAGGATCAGCTGCTGAGGAATGTTCAGCACCGTACCGCCTTTTGGCAGGAAGGTATCAACACCCGGGTTCGCTTCCAGCATGTTAGACAGCCCCATCTGGTATTCAGCCGCAAAATACTCCAGCGGTTGGGTATTGCCTTCCGGGATAGTGATCACCTGGTTTTGACCAACGACGCGACTGCCATCGGTCGGTAAAGGATAAGTCACCGCTGAGGCGGTGCTGCAAAAGCCAACTACAGCGAGGGCCGCCGCGAAAAACGTTGTTAATTTCATATTCATGTTATGCGAGATTCAGTGCCTGGCAGGCTATTGGGTTGAGAATTCTGTCATGTTGGGAGCGCATTATATGTGCATTCCCGTTAAGTGGGAATTCAGATGTGTACGAAATCACATTTTTTTCCCGTGAGGACAATTTTAGCGGCTTACCGTGAGGCGCGATCTTATTTAAGACTTGTGGCATAATAAGCGGTTTGTCACATATTTTTCAGGATACGCCAGTGTTAGTTTCCAGCAACGTCACCATGCAGTTCGGCAGCAAGCCGCTGTTTGAAAATATTTCCGTCAAATTTGGCGGCGGCAACCGTTACGGCCTGATTGGCGCCAACGGTAGCGGTAAATCCACCTTTATGAAAATCCTCGGCGGCGATCTCGAACCGACGCTGGGCAACGTCTCTCTCGATCCGAACGAGCGTATCGGTAAGCTGCGCCAGGATCAGTTTGCCTTCGAAGAGTTCAGCGTACTCGACACAGTGATCATGGGGCATGTTGAGCTGTGGGAAGTGAAACAGGAACGCGACCGCATCTACGCGCTGCCGGAAATGAGCGAAGAAGATGGCTATAAAGTGGCCGATCTGGAAGTGAAATACGGCGAAATGGATGGTTACTCTGCCGAAGCGCGCGCGGGCGAACTGCTGCTGGGCGTGGGTATTCCGGTTGAGCAGCACTACGGCCCGATGAGCGAAGTCGCGCCAGGCTGGAAGCTGCGTGTCCTGCTGGCGCAGGCGCTGTTTTCCGACCCCGATATCCTGCTGCTTGATGAACCGACCAACAACCTCGACATCGACACGATCCGTTGGCTGGAGCAGGTACTGAACGAACGTGACAGCACCATGATCATCATTTCGCACGACCGTCACTTCCTGAATATGGTGTGTACGCATATGGCGGATCTGGATTACGGCGAACTGCGCATTTACCCGGGTAACTACGACGAGTATATGACTGCCGCCACCCAGGCGCGTGAACGCCTGCTGGCCGATAACGCCAAGAAAAAGGCGCAGATTGCAGACCTGCAATCTTTCGTCAGCCGCTTTAGCGCTAACGCGTCTAAGTCTCGCCAGGCAACGTCTCGTGCCCGTCAGATTGATAAAATTAAGCTTGATGAGGTGAAGGCTTCCAGCCGTCAGAACCCGTTCATCCGTTTTGAACAGGATAAGAAGCTGTTCCGTAACGCGCTGGAAGTGGAAGCGCTCGCGAAAGGCTTTGATAACGGCCCGCTGTTCAAGGGCGTCAATCTGCTGCTGGAAGTGGGCGAAAAGCTTGCGGTACTCGGGACTAACGGCGTGGGTAAATCCACGTTGCTGAAAACGCTGGTGGGCGATCTGGCGCCGGATAACGGCACCGTGAAATGGTCAGAGAACGCGCGCATTGGGTATTACGCGCAGGATCACGAATATGAGTTCGAAAATGACCTGACGGTGTTTGAATGGATGAGTCAGTGGAAGCAGGAAGGCGATGACGAGCAGGCGGTACGCAGCATTCTTGGCCGTCTGTTGTTCAGCCAGGACGATATCAGAAAACCGGCGAAGGTGCTCTCCGGTGGTGAAAAAGGGCGTATGTTGTTCGGTAAGCTGATGATGCAGAAACCGAATATCCTGGTGATGGACGAACCGACCAACCACCTGGATATGGAATCGATCGAATCGCTGAACATGGCGCTGGAGATGTATCAGGGCACCCTGATTTTCGTTTCTCACGACCGTGAGTTTGTTAGCTCGCTGGCGACGCGCGTGCTGGAAATTACGCCGCAGCGCGTGGTGGACTTCAGCGGCAACTACGAAGATTATCTGCGTAGTAAAGGGATCGACGGCTAAAAAAAGCCCGGTGGCGCTATGCTTACCTGGCCTACGCTACAGTTTGTAGGCCGGGTAAGGCGAAGCCGCCACCCGGCAATTTTCAGAGCACCCACTCACTCCCTTCAACGCCATTCACCCGCAGCGTACGTTTTTCCCCTACTACCGGTAACGATACCTTCAACGTGTTCCATGCCGGACGATAGTCGCCACGCGCGTTGATCCTCAGGTTGACGGTCGCCCCATCGCACACCATCTCCCATTCCACCCACAAGGCATTGCCCGTCTGATAACCCCAGCTTTCGCCATCGTCTTCAAACAGCAGACCGGACGTTGTCCCCACGCCTTTAACCGGGAACAGTTTCAGCTCGCGGGTATCGTCGCATTCAGCGCTGACATGGGTGATCCGTTCGCTCAGCGGCAGGCCTGCACCGGCGCGTACCAGCAGCGGCAGTTTTTCCAGCGGCGCGTTCAGCGTGATCCACTGGCCGCCAGAGAACCATTCGTGGCTATCGAAATCGTACCAGCCGGTTTCGTTATCCGGCAGCCAGACGCGGCGTTCACGTTGACCGGGTTCCACCACGCTTGCCACCAGAATATCGCGGCCAAGCAGGAAGTCGTCGCACTCTGCGAAGGTTTGCGCGTCGTGCTCGTGGTCGAGGAAAGTGGGGCGCAGCATCGGCTCGTCGTCGGCGTGCGCCTGCCACAGCAGCGTGTAGAAGTAGGGCAGCAGACGGTAACGTAGCTCAATCGCGCTACGAATCGCCGGCGTTACGCCCGGGTACATCCACGGCTCATTCACCGTATGATCGTCATTCCATGAGTGGATGGTAAAGCGAGGGTGCATCACGCCGTTCTGTACCCAACGCACGAACAGCTCCGCATCCGGTTTATCGCCAGAGAAACCGCCGACGTCGTGACCCACGTTATACAGCCCGGACAGACTCATCCCCAGCCCCATGCGGGTGTTGTAGCGCAGGGTATCCCAGCTGGTGCGGTTATCGCCGCTCCAGGTTTGCACGTAACGCTGCATCCCGGCGCAGCCGGAACGGGAGATCAGGTACGGGCGTTTTTCCGGCGCAAAGCGCTGCTGCGCTTCCAGCGAGGCGCGCATCATCAACAGCGGCATGACCGGGCGAATATGTTTGATGGCGATTTCGTGGCCAAAGCCGTGGCAGCGGGCTTCGCCATCCCACACTTCGAACTCGTTGTTGTCGTTCCAGGTGGAGTCGATCCCCATCTCCAGCAACTGCGTGGTGACGCCTTCCTGCCACCAGGCGACGGTTTGCGGATTGGTGAAATCAAGGTTAGAACCTTCGTCATCCCAGAAACTTGAACGTTCCGGCGCGTCGGTCTCCGAATCACGGATAAATAACCCTCTTTCCGCGACTTCGTTGTAGCGCGGGTGATCCTGCAACAGACACGGTTTAATGTTGGCCGCCAGCTTCAACCCCGCATCGTGGAATGCCTGGGTCATCACTTTCGGCTGCGGCACCTTGTCGTAGTTCCAGTTAAAGACATAGCGTTTGCCGTTAATGGAGGTGTAGCCAGATGAAAGCTGGAACGAATCGCACGGAATCGCGTGTTCATTGCACAGACGGATAAAGTTCATCAGCTGGTTTTGCGCGTCCGGCGCATCGGTGTAATGCATGGTCGAGCCGCTGTAACCCAGGCTCCACTTCGGCCCGAACAGGGTTTTCCCCGTCAGGCGCACAAAGGCTTTGGTGACATCCAGCACGCGCTTGCCGGTAAAGATGTAGTAATCGATATCGCCCGCTTCCGCCTGCCAGCGGCGATAGGCAGTGTGATAGTTGTCGATTTCATTGCCCAGATCCAGCCAGCAGCTGCTCAGGTTGTCGTAAAACAGACCGTAGCTGACGTCATCGCGGCGGGCGATGGTGAATGGAATATGTTTGTACAGCGGATCGGTGCTGACCGCGTTATAGCCCATTGCGTCAAGGTTGCGCATCTCATAGCGTTGGCCGTTGCGTTGCAGGTCGCCCGCTTTCTCGCCCAGACCGTAAAAACGTTCATCTTTACGGCGGCTTAAATAGTGCGCTACGCCGTCGCCGTGAGCGTTCAGCAGATAGGCGCTGGTGGGGCGGTCGTTGACCAGCGGCTGCCAGTCGCCCGTTTCATCGCGATAGTGCCACTCCAGCCACAGCGGCTGGTGGACGGTCACGCGCAGTTGCTCAGTAGCGACAATCAGCGCGCCATCCTGCTGCGTCAGTTGCCAGGCCGGGCAGCTAAAGCCGCTTACATCTTCGCGGCTGCGGCCTTCCCACGGCACATCCTGCGCCGGGGCGATACTCCAGGTTCTGTCTAATGCCAGTTCGCCTTTACGTTTGATCAGCACGCGAAACAGATTTTCTTCCAGTACGTACAGGCACAGATGGTGTTGACCATCGACCAGCAGTTCCAGATGATGGGCCGACTGTTTCTCTACAATCCAGTTTTTCAGGGTTTTCATACGCAATACATCCACTATCAGGCGCGCTTGGCGCGACGTTCAGCAATAAATGCCACCAGGAAAACAGCGCCAATCAGGTCAAAGAACCCCATGGCGATAAAGAGCGGGTTAAAGCCGATTTTGTCGGCGGTAACGCCAATTAACAGAGAGAAGAGGAAGCTGGCGATCCACGCCGCAGAGCCGCGCATTCCGTTGACGGTCGCCATCTGGCCTTTATCAAACGACTCCACGACCAGTGCGCTCAGCATGCAGGAGATGATCTGATGACCGAAGCCTCCGATGGAGATCAGCACGATGGTGATATACGGATCGCGGGTAATGGCCACGATGCCGAGAGAAATCATCAGAAACGCGCCGGTCACGGAGCTTGCCACCACGGAGTTAACGCGAGAGCAGCCAAACAGACGGGTATACAGGCGGGTGAGGTAGCCGCTCGCCACGCTGCCGAGATCGGCGGCGAGGAACGGCAGCCAGGCGAACATGGCGATCTGCTTCAGATCCATACCGTGTTCCTTCGCCAGATACAGCGGCACCCAGAAGCTCAGCACCGCCCAGGCCGGTTCTGCCATAAAGGCCGGGATCGCGATACCGTAGAAACGTTTATTTTTCGACACGGTTTTCAGCGCGGTCAGGAAGGGCAGTTTCACGGCCGGAGGCTCGTTATCCTGCTTGATATACTCCAGCTCCTCTTCACTCAGGTTCGGGTGCTGTTCCGGGTTATGGTAGAACGCCCACCACAGGATCACCCACAGCAGCGCCAGCACGCCGGTAAACATAAATGCGCCCTGCCAGCCGAATGAGGCGTGCGCGAAGTAGATGATTGGCGGCGCCAGCATGGCGCCAATTGAGAAGCCGACGCCTGCCCAGCCCGCAGCGACCGGACGCTCTGATTTCGGGAACCATTCGCCGATGGTTTTGGCGTTGGCTGGCGTAGCGGCCGCTTCAGATGCGCCCATAAAGAAGCGCAAAATTGCCAGATGCAGCCAGCTTCCGGCGCCCGCGTGGAAGATACACATCAGCGCCCAGATCCCGGCGCAGACCATAAAGCCAATCTTCAGGCCAATCACATCGATCAGCCAGCCGCACAGGGGCTGGAAAATGGTGTAGGCAATCTGGAACGCGCCGACAATCCAGGAGTATTGCTCGGTGGTGATCCCCAGACTCTCTTTTAGCTCCGGCGCCAGGATACCCAGCGAGTTACGCGTGATGTAGTTAACGGTCACACCCAGTAAGAACAGCACCAGCACATACCAGCGCAAATTTTTGATGACGCGGCGGGTTTTACTCGCGGCGACAGTGTTATTGATGTCCTGACTCATTTCTTTTCTCCACAAGACGGACGGTAGGGGAAATAAACGTTTGGGTGTCACACAAATATTGTTATCTCATTGAAAGTTATCTTTTTATTTATTCTTAGTTGCTATACAACTAGTATGTAAGTTGTGTGACAAGTTCAGGTTAAGTGAGAAAATGGGCGGGCAATAGCGGATTTTGTGCAAGTTTTCTCATTACTAACGGTATCGCTCTGGCAAGATGGGCGTTAAGCCAGTTATTTCCCTGTTTGTGCGTTATGAAAATTTTTTCATTTAGCAAATGGAGCAAGATCACAAAATGGATAAAAGGCTCAAAATCAGCGAAATTGCCGCGCGGACGCAGCTTTCCGTCAGCACCGTTTCCCGCGTGCTGGCGGGGAAGGCAAATACCAGTGAAAAAGCGCGCAACAAAGTGCTGGAGTGCGCGCGGGAGCTGGGCGTCATGGACGGGATGGCGGCAGGCAGGCTGTTGCTGAATAGTCTGGTGGTCTTTGCGCCGCAGCGGGCGTTTGATGAGCGGTCCGACATCTTTTACTACCGCGTGATTCAGAACGTGAGTAAAGGACTGACGGCGTATGAAGTACGGCTGCGTTATTGCGCGCTTGAGGAGCTGGACAGTGACGCGCAGCTTTTCCTCGCGCGGATGAACGAAGCGGAAACACAGGCGGCGATTTTGTTAGGGATTGACGATCCGCATATTCACGATTTGGCGGTGGACGTGGGGAAACCCTGCGTACTGATTAATTGCCGCGACCAGCGAATGCGTTTGCCAGCCGTTTCGCCCGATCACCGAGCCATTGGCGAACTTGCCGCTGATTATCTTTTTTCAATGGGGCATCGCGACGTGATGACGGTGCTCTGTCTGCGTCGCTACACGATGGAGCTGCGTCTGGCCGGCATTCGCGACGCCTGGCAAACCCATAATCTGAAATTTAACGATAAGCGGGATTTACTGGTATCGCCGAGTTTCAGTGCGAAAGAGGCGGAGCAGCGGGTCAGCGAATGGCTGGCGAATACGCCGGATAAGGCGTTGCCGACGGCGTTTTTGGTCGGCGGTGATTTTATGGCGGCGGGCGTCATCAGCGCGTTGCAAAAGCGCGGCCTTCGCGTGCCGCAGGATGTGTCAGTGATGAGTATTGACGGCTTTAATCTGGCGGAAATTCAGGATGTGCCGTTAACGGCAGTGCATGTGCCGCGCGATGAGCTGGGGACGGAGGCGGTACATATGCTGCAACAACGTCTGGTTCGTCCGAATGCGCCAATCGGTACGCTGTTGCTGAACGGCACGTTGACGGTGCGGGAGTCGGTGCGGCGGATACGTCCAGGGAAACGACGCACCGCCGTAGAGCGGGAAGGGCTGTATGACGCTTAACTCATGCCCAGCGCGCGTTTTCCGTGAACGTTCAGATCGCTCAGCGTAAAACGGCCTTCCCAGTTTGTTTCGTAATCTTCACGCGGGAAATCGCCAGGCGATGCGCCCGTTTCCAGCGCGGCTTTGACCTTGTGCGCGTAAGCCAGGTTTTTCTCGCACATCGGCGCGGCGGGGATGTACATCACGTTTCCCCAGCCTTGCTGATTTTCCACCGGCGCGACGGAGTGGATCACATCGCAATGCCACCAGACGGAGTCCCCGGCCTCCAGTTGCGGAATACTGGTCAATGCTTCAATCAGCAGCGGATGCCATTGTTGCGAAACCGGCAACACCCGGCCTGGCGCAACGCCGCACAGTTCATCTTCAGGAACGTCATCCAGCAGGGGGCGTAACAGGATATACGCCATCGCTTCTGGAATCGGCACCACATGCAGCAAGCCCTGGCCCGGCAGCATATCTGACAGCGCCGTCCACCCCTGGAAGGTGCGGAAAACCGAGCATTTGGTGGTGTTATCGACCGTATACTCTTCGACTTCGGTACGGTAGGCGGCATGCCAGGGATCGTACTTTTCCAGCTCGCCGTTAAAGATACTGGCGAAAACCCGTTGATAGGCGGGCAGCAGCCAGCGTTCCAGCGCGCCGGAATCGGTATGCGCCCCCAGACCTTTTGAGGTGGTGCCGGGTGGGCGGCGGCGGATGCGATCCGGGTAGATCACACTGATATCCGGGTTGAACCACTGTCTGCCGTCGCTTTCAAATGTCCACAGCCGATTAAGGAAAGACTGAACGTTCGCCATCTCTTCGCTCTGACGAGCCTGCATCTGCGCCTGCGACCAGTAAATCGGATAAATTTCAGGGCGGGAGGCGGTTAACGTGCCGAAGAAGTTATCGCCGGGACCTTTGTACACCTCATCAAAATGGTTGCGATCCAGATAATCCAGCATGGATTGATCCCATGCCAGCGCCTGTTCCCGTGGGAAATGGTCCTTAATGACCGCGCATCCACGCCGCTTGATCTGTTCACGCTGCGCTGCCGTGATGGCGCCGGACTGGATATCCGCGTAAGACATCGCAGGCCAGACGGCATCGCCCTGCGCTTTGAGCGTATTGATTTCCGCCACGCGTGTGGCAATCACCTCGCTGAGCCTGTCAAAAACGCCCTGCACATCACCGAGCTGCGCCCGCAACGCCTGCTTCATCTGCCGGATCGCCGCTTTATGATCGGCCGGTAATGTATCGCTTGTGAAGGTTAAAGCCATAACCACCTCGCATTGACTTTCATTCGAAACTTAAATTAATTACAAATGACAATATAAGTTATAAATAAGTTAATGCAAGTTTAAAAACTTGATGCGGTACGCAGAATGGAAAAGCAGGAGGAAACCGGAGCAGCGCTCCGGTATCTGGAATCAGATGTTAAAAGGCGGGGCGTTATCCAGTACGGCCTGAATCACGTTTAACGCTCCCTGATGGTTGTTATCATCGGTATGATAACGGCTGAGGGCTTTGATGTTGTCTGCGGCGTTCGCCATCGCGAAAGCATACCGCGCCATTTTCAGCATTTCCGCATCGTTGTCGCTGTCGCCAATCGCCACCACGTTTTGCGGCGAAAGATCCCAGCGTTTCAACAGACGGCTGATGCCGTTCGCTTTGTGTAATCCCGGTATGATTAAGTCGATGAAGCCGAAGCCGCTGGTCACGGGTTTCATAATGCCGTCCAGCGACGCATGCAGCGCATCAACCACGAAGGGGATCTGCTGGTCTGGCAGGTTCAGTGAAAACTTAAACAGAACATCGTCAATGTCCTGGTAATCTTTCACGGGTTGCAGGCGGTGGTAGTGCTTCGACATCAGCGCCACAAAAGATTCCGGCGCATGTTCGCTGACATAAGCGCTTTTCAGGCCACAGGCGACAAAATTAAGCTGCTTATCTTTTAACAGCTCGCCAATCACAATACGGGATTCATGCCGGGTCAGTTCGCCATGAAACAGCTGCTTGCCATGCTCATAAACCAGCGCGCCATTTTCCGCGACGAAGGAAATTTCGTCTTTCAGCTCGGGGAAAAAGGAAATGAGTTGGTAATACTGATTGCCGCTGGCGACGACAAATTCGATGCCGCGTTTTTTTAGTTCCTGATACTGCGCCATAAATCGTGCGTGATCGTACTTTTTGGCGTCGTCGAGAAAAGTTCCGTCCATATCAGTGACGATAACTTTAACGGTCATACATTGCTCCTGGGTCACTGCGTTTTGAAACATTCTAATAACAAGGTGACGGGGAGCACAAATTTAATTTCGAATGAAAGTCAGAAAGCCGGGTGGCGGCTTCGCCTTATCCGGCCTACGGGGGAATATGTAGGCCTGGTAATCGAAGCGCCACCGGGCATATTTTTACAACATATGTTCAGTACGGGCGATGATATCGTCCTGCGCATCCGGCGACAGCGCGGTAAAGAAGGCGGAATAACCGGCCACCCTGACCACCAGATCGCGATACTGATCCGGGTGCTTCTTCGCGTCCAGCAGCGTTTCGCGCGACACGATGTTGTACTGAATATGCCAGCCTTTATGCACTTCGAAGAAAGTGCGCAGCAGTATCATCAGCTTCTGCTTGTCGGATTCGTTCTCCAGCGTCGCCGGGTTCAGCTTCTGGTTGAGCAACACGCCGCCGAGAATTGAGCCGGTAGGCAGTTTGCCGACGGAGCCAATAACCGCCGTTGGACCGAGATGGTCAGTACCGGAAGCCGGGCTTGCCCCTTCCGCCAGCGGGGTATGCGCTTTACGGCCATCCGGCGTCGCCATCGTTGCCGCGCCAAACGGTACGTTTGCAGAGATGGACGAGGTTCCGGCGTAATAGTTGCCGCCCGTCGGGCCGCGACCGTAACGCGGGTTGTGATACTGCTTCAGCTCGTCGATATAGGTCTGATAAGCGCGGGCCAGCAGGGTATCGACGGTGTCATCGTCGTTACCGTATTTTGGCGCGCCGTTGATCAGTCGCTGGCGTAACTGTTCATGAGTGAGGCCTTCAAAGTCATCGGCCAGTGCGGCGGCAAGCTGCTGTTGGCCGATAGCCCCCTGTTCAAAGACCAGCTTTTTCACCGCCGCCAGGCTGTTGCCGAGGTTAGCGATACCGACCTGCAACCCGGAAACCCAGTCATATTTCGCGCCGCCTTGCTTGATGCTCTTCGCGCGTTCGATGCAATCATCCACCAGCGCCGAGCAGAGAATGTCATGGACATTCTCTTCCAGCATGGTGTCAACCACGTACTCGATTTCGATCGATTTGCGCGTGTAGTAGCGAATCTGCGTATCCCAGGCGTCCATCACTTCATCGAAGCTGGTGAAGTTACCGGCGGAGAGCGCCTTTTCCTGCGGCAGGAAGACCTTACCGCTGGTGGCGTCGCGACCGCCTTCCAGCGCTGCCAGCATCACGCGGGCAAAGTTAATGAAGCTCATGCCGGTGCAGCGGTAGCCCCATTTGCCACCCACGGCGGTTTCGATACATCCGATGGCCGCGTAGTCGTAAGCGTCTTGTGGGTCGATACCGAGTTTAATAAATTCCGGGATAACGATTTCGTCGTTATTGAACGCGGGCATCCCAAAGCCGCAGCGAATAACCTGCACGCAGGCATCGAGGAAGTCGTTGCTCATTCCGGCGTGATAGCGCACGCTGAGGTTCGGCTGGGTGGAACGCAGGCGGCCGCAGGACTCCAGAATGGCGTAAGAGAGCGGATTGACCGCATCCACCGGCTGACCGTTGACCAGACTCTGACCGCCAATGGTGACGTTCTGATACAGCGGGCTGCCCGCTGAGGCTTTGGAGTGAGAACCGGAGCGGATCTTGTTCACTTCCAGCAGCTTCAGCCAGCAGCTGTGCAGCAGTTCAATCGCGTGTTCGCGATCCAGCGTCTGGTTTTGCTCCACATCACGACGGTAATACGGCCAGAGATACTGGTCCATACGTCCAAACGAAACGGAGTGGCCGTTAGACTCGATTTGCAAAATCAGCTGGATGAAATAGCACAGTTGCAGCGCCTGCCAGAACGTCTGCGGCGGCTGATGGGCGATGAGATCGCAGTTCTCCGCCATCGCCAGCAGTTCGTCACGGCGGCTTTCACGGCTTTCTGTCGCCGCCATCTGACGCGCCAGGTCGGCAAAACGTTTGATGTGCAGGCTGACCGCCTCCAGTACGATATCAATCGCTTTCAGGAACTGCTCGCCGTGCAGGTCTTCCAGTACGGTCAGGTTAATGCGCGAGCGGCGTTCTGCCACCTTGTCACGCAGACCATCAAGACCTTTTTCCAGCAGCAGCGGGAAGTTTACCGCCAGATGCGCGTCGCCGGAGGTCATGTTGCCCTCGGCTTTAATGATGCCGGTTTCCAGCAGACCTTTTTGCTCATCGGTAAACATGCCGTAGCAGCGGTCCTGTACCGTCTGACCACGCCACCACGGACACACGGCGTGTAAAACGCGTTTGTTCTCTTCGCTGACCGCAAAACCGGCGCCAGGGCGATCGGCCAGATCGTCGATCTCTTTTTCAATCCACGAGACGGTGTATTCCGGGAAGATCGGCGCGGCGCGCACTTCGCTTGCCTGGTTGCCGATAATCAGTTCGTCATGTTTGATCCAGATAGTGCGTTCTGCCAAATGGTGCGCCAGCGCCAGCGCGCGACGAACCGGAATCGGCTTATCCAGATGTTGCTGATACATCTCGGTGTAGTGCTGCGCGCGCTCCGTACATACGGGCGGCTTCACAATGTGCACCAGCGCGGTTTTATGCGCTTTGATGCGGTCGCTGAGCGTATCCAGTTTCAGTGTGGTCATGGGATTATCCTCGTAAAGTCGCGGTTAAACCTTTGCTGCTGGCGTACTGCTGCGCAAAATCAAGCAACGCGGGCGCATCAAGTGGTTTGTCCGGGGCATAGTAGGGCTGACTGAGTAAGTGGTATTTATTGATGCCCAGCGTGTGATAGGGCAGAAAATGGATCTCACCGACGTGCAGTTCGTCGGCGGCAAAATCGGTAATGGCTTTGATCGCCTCTTCATCGGCGTTAAAACCCTGAATGAGCGGCACGCGGATGATCATTTTTTTACCGGCGGCAGCGAGCTTTTTCAGGTTTTCCAGTACGCGAGAAGCGCTGCCATCGGTCCACTGCTTAAACGGCGCCTCGGCAACGTGTTTTAAATCGGCGAGGAACAGATCGACATTCGGCAGGGAAGGTTCGATATATTTCCACGGTACGTGCAGACAGGTTTCGACCGCGGTATGGATACCCGCATCATGGCTGGCTTTGAACAACGCGGCGGCCAGTTCAGGCTGCATAAAGGGCTCGCCGCCGGAGAGCGTTATACCGCCGCCGCTGCGATCGTAAAACGGTTTGTCGCGCAGTACGGTGTCCATGATCTCTTCCACGCGCTTTGTTTCGCCGCAGACGGTTAACGCCTGAGTAGGGCAGCAGTGGGTGAGGGTATCCATATGCGCATCGGTCAGTTTTTCGCGATGAATAAGCAGGCCGTTCAGCGCGCGTTCGATCACCTCTGGCGCGGCTTGCGCGCACAGCGTGCACCCGTCAAGGCACAGGCGCGCATCGTATAAGAGATCTCTGGCGCGTGCGCGGCTTTCCGGGTTCTGGCACCAGCGGCAGCCCAGCGAGCAGCCTTTCAGGAAGACAACGGTGCGAATGCCGGGGCCATCATGGGTAGAATAGCGCTGAATATTGAAAATCATAAACGGCCTCTCTTTCTTTCGTATAAAGATTAAATAACTTTCGAATGAAAGTTATGTTGACGCAGGTCAACTCTCAGAGAGGTTTTGTCGTGATAGTCTTAAACTATACAAAATCTCACAGTTTGAGGAATGGTTATGGAACTCTATCTGGATACGTCTGACGTTGAGGCCGTGAAATCGCTGGCGCGTATATTCCCGCTGGCAGGAGTGACGACGAATCCCAGTATCGTGGCGGCAGGTAAAAAACCGTTGGAGGTGTTACTCCCGGAATTGCACGACGCGATGGGCGGGCAGGGGCGTTTATTCGCTCAGGTAATGGCGAGCACGGCGCAAGGAATGGTCAGCGATGCGCGTAAACTGCGGGCGATTATTCCTGATATCGTGGTAAAAGTGCCGGTTACAGCCGAAGGACTGGCAGCGATTAAATTGTTGAAAGCGGAAGGTATTCCGACGCTGGGGACGGCGGTTTACGGCGCGGCGCAGGGGTTGTTATCCGCGCTGGCGGGTGCCGACTACGTGGCGCCTTACGTTAACCGCGTGGACGCACAGGGCGGGAACGGTATTCAGACGGTTAATGATTTGCAGCAGCTACTGAAAATGCACGCCCCGCACGCCAAAGTGCTGGCGGCCAGTTTTAAAACGCCGCGTCAGGCGCTGGACTGCCTGTTGGCCGGGTGTGAATCCATCACCCTGCCGCTGGATGTCGCGCAGCAGCTTATCAGTTACCCGGCTGTCGATGCCGCAGTAGCGAAGTTTGAGCACGACTGGCAGGGCGCGTTCGGACGAACGTCGCTTTGAGCGACGCGTAGGCCGGATAAGGCGTCAGCCGCCATCCGGCAATATGCCCGGGGCGCTGCGCTTGCCGGGCCTACAAACCATCGTAGGCCGGATAAGGCGTCAGCCGCCATCCGGCACCCGTAAATGCCTGATGGCGACGCGTTTGCGTCTTATCAGGCCGGCACCTGTGCTCCGCACACCTCGCAACCCGGATTGCGCATTAATTTCATTTCGCGGAACTGACAGGTCATCGCGTCGTACATCACAATTTTGCCGGATGCGGGTTGACCGTAATGCGCCAGCAATTTGATGGCTTCCATTGCCTGCAATGAACCGATCACCCCTATCAGCGGCGCCATGACGCCCGCTTCCACGCAGGTGAGGGCGTTCTCGCCAAACAGACGGCTCAGACAGCGGTAGCAGGGTTCGCCTTCCTGCCAGGTAAAGACGGTGATCTGTCCTTCCATACGGATGGCGGCGCCGGAAACCAGCGGCACTTTGGCGGCGAAACATCCGGCATTAAGCTGATTACGGATGGCAACATTGTCAGTACAGTCCAGCACCAGATCGTGCCCGGCGATAAGCGCATTCAGCGCCGGTTCGTCCAGCAGGGCGTTGATCGGTGTAAGGGTGATATAAGGGTTGATGCGCGCCAGCGCCTCGCGCGCCGAATCCACCTTCGGCTGCCCGACGGTGGCATCGCTGTGCAGCGTCTGGCGTTGCAGGTTCGACACTGAAACGGTGTCAAAATCGAGCAGCGTGAGCTGCCCAACGCCCGCGCCCGCGAGGTACTGCGTTGCCGCACACCCGAGTCCGCCCAGGCCAACGACCAGCACCCGTGCATCCTTTAGCGCTTCCTGTCCTTCAAAATCGAACCCTCGCAGAATGATTTGCCGGTTGTAGCGCATCATCTCCTGGTCGCTGAGTTCCGCCATTACAGGCCTCCAAACAGCGCGTTAAACGGCTCGACTTCCACCCATTCGCCCGCGTCAACGTTGCCGCGATCGCGTTCCAGCACGATAAAACAGTTACCCATGCTAAAGGAGCTGAAAATATGCGAACCCTGGTGTCCCGTGGTGGTGACTTCCAGTTCGCCGTCGGCCGTGCGTTGCAGAATGCCGCGCTGAAAATCAAGACGACCCGGCGTTTTCTTCAGCCGTGAAGCGGTACGCACGCGCTGACGCGCTGGCAGACCGCTGGCGATATTGCCGCTAAGTTTCGCCAGCAACGGCTGCACGAGCTGATAGAACGTCAGCGCCGCAGAGACCGGGTTGCCCGGCAGACCGCAGAACCAGCTGTTGCTCAGTTTACCGAAGGCGAACGGTTTGCCCGGTTTAATCGCCAGTTTCCAGAACGCGATTTCCCCCAGCTCTTCGAGGATCGTTTTGGTGTAATCCGCCTCGCCCACTGAAACGCCGCCAGAGCTGATAACCACATCGGCCTGGCTGTCGGCTTCGATAAAGGCGGCGCGTAGCTGCTGCGGGTTATCGCGAATGATCCCGAGATTGATCACCTCGCAGCCTAACTGTTCAAGCATCAAGTGTACGGTTAAGCGGTTGGTGTCATAAATTTGCCCGTCGCCCAGCGGCTGACCCGGCAATTGCAGCTCATCGCCGGTGGAGAACAGCGCCACGCGCACTTTGCGCACGACCTGCGCTTCGGCGATGCCCAGCGAAGCCAGTACCGGCAGTTCTGCGGTGGTCAGGCGAGTCCCCGCCGGGAAAACCACGGCGTCATGGGTGATGTCTTCCCCACGGCGGCGGATGTTTTGTCCGTTACGAACGTCAGCGGTAAAGCGGATGCCCTCGTCGGTTTGCTCCGTCTGTTCCTGCATGACCACCGCCTCACACCCCGCAGGCACCGGCGCGCCGGTCATAATGCGGATACAGGCGCCAGCAGGCCATTCCCCCTGGAACGGTTGCCCGGCAAAGGCTTTCCCCGCCACCGGCAGCGGTTGACCAGCGGTCAGATCCGCCAAACGCACCGCGTAACCGTCCATTGCGGCGTTATCGAATCCCGGAACGTCCAGCGGGGAGACCACATCGTTTGCCAGGATGCGGCCAAAACAGTGAACCAGCGGCAGGGTTTCGAATGCCGTGAGTGGCGTAATGCGCGACAACATCTGGGTGAGCGCCGTTTCAAGCGGCATCAGTCCGGCGGTAAATTCCATGAAAACACTCCTGCGAGGCAAAATCGAATCCGTCTATTATGTCAGAAAATGCGGGCAGGCTGTATGCCACCTCAGACTTAGGGGCTGGCCCTTTACCTTTACATGCCGCCTGCATCTTTCTATATTCAAAAATCGAATCAATAACTCACAACAATTCTGATATTTATAGGGAAAGTTGTGTGCCACCGCTAACGGACGACAAATAATGGGCAAAGCAGTCATTGCTATTCACGGCGGCGCAGGCGCAATTACGCGCGCACAGATGAGCCAGGAGCAGGAACAGCGCTATATTCAGGCGCTGTCGGACATCGTCGAAACAGGACAGAAAATGCTGGAGGCGGGCGAAAGCGCGCTGGATGTGGTGACGGAAGCGGTGCGTTTGCTGGAAGAGTGCCCATTATTTAATGCCGGGATCGGCGCGGTTTACACGCGCGACGCCACCCACGAGCTGGATGCCTGCGTTATGGACGGCAATACGCTTAACGCAGGCGCTGTCGCTGGCGTTCGCCATTTACGCAACCCGGTGCTGGCCGCCAGGCTGGTGATGGAGCAAAGCCCGCATGTGCTGATGGTGGGGGACGGGGCGGAAGCGTTTGCGGCTTCCCGGGGGATGGAGCGCGTTTCTGCCGATCTTTTCTCCACGCCTGAGCGCTATGCGCAACTGCTGGCGGCGCGTGACGCCGGAGAAACGGTGCTCGACCATAGCGGCGCGCCGTTGGATGAAACCACCAAAATGGGCACCGTGGGCGCGGTGGCGCGGGATCGGTTTGGTAATCTGGCGGCGGCCACGTCGACGGGCGGCATGACGAATAAACTGCCTGGTCGCGTAGGCGACAGCCCGCTGGTCGGGGCTGGGTGTTACGCCAACAACGCCAGCGCGGCGGTTTCCTGTACCGGAACGGGCGAGGTGTTTATCCGCGCATTGGCGGCCTACGATATCGCCGCGCTGATGGATTACGGCGGACTCAGCCTGGCGGAAGCCTGCGAGCGTGTGGTCATGGAGAAATTGCCTGCGCTGGGCGGCAGCGGTGGGCTGATTGCCGTCGATCACGAAGGCAACGTCGCCCTACCTTTTAACAGCGAAGGCATGTATCGCGCCTGGGGATATGCCGGAGATACGCCAACGACGGGGATCTACCGGGAGTGAGGAGCAACAGGTGCCACACAGTCACGAATTAGACGCCAGCGACGTACTGGCGGTCAAAAATTTGAACATTGCGTTCGAGCAGGAGCAGCAACGCGTCAGCGCGGTGCGCAATGTGTCGTTTCGGCTTCAGCGAGGCGAAACGCTGGCGATTGTCGGTGAATCGGGATCGGGGAAATCCGTTACGGCGTTATCGTTGATGCGCCTGATCGAGCAGGCGGGCGGCGACGTTCACTGCGATCAGATGCTGCTTCGGCGGCGTAATCGCCAGGTCATTGAACTGGGAGAGCAAAGCGATGCGCAGATGCAGCGCGTGCGCGGCGCGGATATCGCCATGATCTTTCAGGAGCCGATGACCTCGCTTAACCCGGTATTTACCGTGGGCGAGCAGATTGCCGAGTCCATTCGCCTGCATCAGGGGGCGAGCCGCGAAGAGGCAATGGCGGAAGCGAAACGGATGCTTGACCAGGTGCGCATTCCTGAGTCGCAGGCCATCTTATCGCGTTACCCGCATCAGCTTTCCGGCGGGATGCGCCAGCGGGTGATGATCGCGATGGCGTTGTCGTGCCGCCCGGCGGTGCTGATTGCCGATGAACCGACCACCGCGCTGGACGTCACGATTCAGGCGCAGATCCTGCAACTGATCAAAGTGCTGCAACAGGATATGTCGATGGGGGTGATTTTTATCACCCATGACATGGGCGTGGTGGCCGATATTGCCGATCGCGTCCTGGTGATGTATCAGGGCGAAGCGGTGGAAACCGGCAGCGTTGAGCAAATTTTCCACGCGCCGCAGCACCCTTATACCAAAGCGCTGCTGGCCGCCGTGCCGCAGTTAGGCGAGATGAGCGGACACGATCTGCCGCGCCGCTTTCCGCTGATTTCACTGAACGATCCCGATCGTGTGGAACCGCAAACCGAGCAGGACACGGTGGTGGCAGGCGATCCAATCCTGCAAGTGCGCAACCTGGTGACGCGTTTCCCGCTGCGCAGCGGCATTCTTAACCGCGTGACCCGTGAAGTGCATGCGGTGGAAAACGTCAGCTTTGATCTCTGGCCTGGCGAAACGCTCTCGCTGGTGGGGGAGTCCGGCTGCGGTAAATCGACCACCGGGCGGGCGCTGCTGCGGCTGGTGGAGTCGCAGGCTGGCGAAATTACCTTCAACGGGCGGCGGATCGACACGCTTCCTGCCGGTAAGTTACAGCCGCTACGGCGAGATATTCAGTTTATTTTTCAGGACCCTTACGCTTCGCTCGACCCGCGCCAGACGGTGGGTTACTCCATAATGGAACCATTGCGGGTGCATGGTTTGCTGGAAGGCGAGGCGGCCGCGTCGCGGGTGGCGTGGTTGCTTGAGCGCGTAGGATTGCGCCCGGAACATGCGTGGCGCTATCCGCATGAGTTTTCTGGCGGCCAGCGTCAGCGTATCTGTATCGCCCGCGCGCTGGCGCTGAATCCAAAAGTGATTATCGCCGATGAGTCAGTCTCCGCGCTGGATGTCTCGATTCGCGGGCAGATCATTAATCTGTTGCTCGATTTGCAGCGGGAAATGGGCATCGCGTATCTGTTTATTTCACACGATATGGCGGTAGTGGAGCGCATCAGCCATCGCGTGGCGGTGATGTATCTGGGGCAGATTGTGGAAATCGGCCCCCGCCGGGCGGTGTTTGAAAATCCGCAGCATCCCTATACCCGTAAATTAATGGCGGCAGTACCGGTGGCCGATCCTTCCCGGCACAGGCCGCAGCGCGTGCTGCTGTCGGACGATATCCCCAGCAACATTCGTAAACGTGGGGAGGAGATCGCGCCCGCTCCATTGCAGTTAGTCGGGCCGGGGCATTATGTCGCGCGCCCGCAGGCAGAAAATGCGTTATCGCGTTTATAACATCTCATAAAACAGGCAGGGTTCAGGAGAATAATATGACAACATTTGTAACCCGTAATTGGCTGGTTGCGCTGGGCGTCGCTTCTGCACTGGCGGCATCTCCGGCGTTTGCTGCTAAAGATGTGGTGGTAGCGGTTGGCTCTAATTTCACCACGCTCGATCCGTACGATGCGAACGACACCTTATCGCAGGCGGTGGCGAAGTCGTTTTATCAGGGGCTGTTTGGTCTTGATAAAGACATGAAGTTAAAAAATGTGCTGGCTGAAAGCTACACCGTTTCCGACGATGGCCTGATCTACACCCTGAAGCTGCGCCAGGGGGTAAAATTCCAGGACGGCACCGACTTTAACGCAGCGGCGGTGAAGGCCAACCTCGATCGCGCGAGCGATCCAGAAAACCATCTCAAACGCTACAACCTGTATAAAAACATCGATAAAACCGAAGCGGTCGATCCGACGACGGTAAAAATTACGCTGAAACAACCGTTCTCGGCGTTTATCAATATTCTGGCGCACCCGGCGACGGCGATGATCTCTCCGGCCGCGCTGGAAAAATACGGTAAGGACATTGGCTTCCATCCGGTCGGCACCGGGCCGTATCAGCTGGATACCTGGAACCAGACTGATTTCGTGAAAGTGAAGAAATTTGCCGATTACTGGCAGAAAGGCTTACCTAAACTGGATACGATCACCTGGCGTCCGGTAACGGACAACAACACCCGCGCGGCAATGCTGCAAACCGGGGAAGCGCAATTTGCGTTCCCGATCCCTTACGAGCAGGCGACAATTCTGGAGAAAAACAAAAATCTACAGTTGGTTGCCAGCCCGTCGATCATGCAGCGTTACATCAGCATGAACGTGACGCAAAAACCGTTCGATAATCCGAAGGTGCGGGAAGCGCTGAACTACGCCATCAACCGTCAGGCGCTGGTCAAAGTGGCCTTTGCCGGTTATGCGACGCCTGCCACGGGCGTGGTGCCGCCAGCCATTGCGTATGCGCAGAGCTACGCGCCGTGGCCTTACGATCCGGCGAAAGCGCGCGAACTGCTGAAAGAGGCGGGCTATCCGAATGGGTTTAGCACCACGCTGTGGTCGTCTCATAACCACAGCACCGCGCAGAAAGTGCTGCAATTTACGCAACAGCAGCTGGCGCAGGTCGGTATTAAGGCGCAGGTAACGGCGATGGACGCCGGGCAGCGTGCGGCAGAAGTGGAAGGCAAGGGGCAGAAAGAGAGCGGTGTGAGAATGTTCTACACCGGCTGGTCGGCTTCCACGGGGGAGGCGGACTGGGCGTTGTCACCGCTGTTTGCCTCGCAAAACTGGCCGCCAACGCTGTTCAATACTGCGTTCTACAGCAACAAGCAGGTTGATGACGACTTAGCGGCAGCGCTGAAAACCAACGATCCGCAGGAGAAAGCGCGCCTGTATAAAGAGGCGCAGGACACCCTCTGGAAAGAGTCCCCCTGGATTCCGCTGGTGGTGGAAAAACTGGTCTCAGCCCACAGTAAAAATTTGACGGGTTTCTGGATCATGCCGGACACTGGCTTCAGTTTTGATGACGCGGATTTGCAGTAAGCAACGCGCGCCCGATGGTTTTATCCGGCTTGCCGACGCAGTTCGTTGCAGGTCGGATAAGGGATTTACGTCGCCATCCGGCAAAAGGTTTGTAAAGGGAGCCTGATGCTTAATTATGTGCTTAAGCGCCTGCTGGGGTTGATTCCGACCCTGCTCATTGTGGCGGTGCTGGTGTTTTTATTTGTTCATCTGTTGCCTGGCGATCCGGCGCGGCTGATTGCCGGGCCGGAGGCTGACGCGCAGGTGATTGAACTGGTGCGCCAGCAGCTTGGTCTCGATCGGCCGTTGCATGTCCAGTTCTGGCATTACATGACTAACGTGTTGCAGGGTGATTTCGGCACGTCGATGGTGTCTCGTCGTCCGGTATCGGCAGAGATTGCCAGCCGCTTTATGCCGACGCTGTGGTTGACCATCACCAGTATGGTATGGGCGGTACTGTTCGGGATGACCGCTGGAATTATCGCCGCCGTCTGGCGTAATCGCTGGCCGGACAGGCTCAGCATGACGCTGGCGGTAACCGGGATTTCGTTCCCGGCGTTCGCGCTGGGGATGCTGCTGATGCAGATATTCTCCGTTGAGCTGGGGTGGTTGCCGACCGTGGGCGCAGATAGCTGGCAGCACTATATTCTTCCCTCCATCACGCTTGGCGCCGCCGTTGCGGCCGTGATGGCGCGCTTTACCCGAGCGTCGTTTGTGGATGTCCTCAGTGAAGATTATATGCGCACCGCGCGCGCGAAAGGGGTCAGCGAAACCTGGGTGGTGCTGAAACACGGTCTGCGTAACGCCATGATCCCGGTTGTGACCATGATGGGGTTGCAGTTTGGCTTTCTGCTCGGCGGTTCGATTGTCGTCGAGAAGGTCTTTAACTGGCCCGGACTGGGGCGATTGCTGGTTGATTCAGTGGAAATGCGCGACTACCCGGTGATTCAGGCTGAAGTGCTGCTGTTTTCTCTGGAGTTTATTCTTATTAATTTAGTGGTGGATGTGCTTTATGCCGCCATTAACCCGGCTATCAGGTACAAGTAAGGATGCGATTATTTAACTGGCGCCGTCAGGCGGTTTTAGATGCCATGCCGCTGGTCAAACCCGACCGGGTGCGTACGCCGTGGCATGAATTCTGGCGGCGTTTTCGCCGTCAGCATGTGGCGATGATCGCAGGGATATTTGTGCTGTTGCTGATCCTGGTGGCGATATTCGCCCGCTGGCTAACGCCTTTCGATGCGGAAAATTACTTTGATTACGATCGCCTGAATGACGGTCCTTCGGCGGCGCACTGGTTTGGCGTGGACTCGCTGGGGCGGGATATTTTCAGCCGCGTACTGGTCGGGGCGCAAATTTCGCTGGCGGCAGGCGTTTTCGCCGTCTTTATCGGCGCGGCGCTTGGCACTGTGCTTGGGCTGGTCGCGGGCTATTACGAAGGCTGGTGGGACCGGCTGATCATGCGTATTTGCGATGTGCTGTTTGCGTTTCCGGGCATTCTGTTAGCGATTGCGGTCGTGGCGGTGCTCGGTAGCGGTATTGCGAATGTGATTATCGCCGTCGCCATCTTTTCTATCCCCGCGTTTGCCCGTCTGGTGCGCGGAAACACATTAGTGCTGAAACAGCAGACGTTTATTGAGTCGGCGCGCAGTATTGGCGCCAGCGACGCGACGATTTTGTTCAACCATATTTTGCCTGGCACGGTCTCGTCGATCGTGGTCTTTTTCACTATGCGCATCGGGACGTCGATTATTTCTGCGGCAAGCCTGTCGTTTCTGGGGTTAGGCGCGCAGCCGCCAACGCCGGAGTGGGGGGCGATGCTCAATGAAGCGCGGGCGGATATGGTCATCGCGCCGCATGTGGCGATTTTTCCGGCGGTGGCGATTTTCCTGACGGTGCTGGCGTTTAACCTGCTGGGCGACGGGCTGCGCGACGCGCTGGACCCGAAGATTAAGGGGTGAATGTGGAACCGTAGGCCTGATAAGCATGTAGGCCTGATAAGACGCTTCAGCGTCGCCATCAGGCATTGCTCCGAATTGCGGCATAAATGCCTTATCCGCCTACGGGTTTTACGATAATTTGGGCGAATTAAACGCGGCTGCCCCACAGGTCATATTCGTCGGCGTTATCAACTTTCACGCGGATAACGTCGCCGGGTTTAACGTTGGTTTCACCGTTGAGGTAGACCGCGCCGTCGATTTCCGGTGCGTCAGCCATGCTGCGGCCAATCGCGCCTTCTTTGTCAACCTCGTCGATAATGACCAGGATTTCGCGACCCACTTTCTCTTGCAGACGTTCTGCGGAGATCTGCTGTTGCAGCTGCATAAAGCGGTTCCAGCGCTCTTCTTTCACCTCTTCCGGCACCTGATCAGGCAGCGCGTTCGCACCAGCGCCTTCGACCGGGCTGTACTTGAAGCAGCCGACGCGATCCAGGCGCGCCTCTTTGAGGAAGTCGAGCAGCATCTGGAAATCGTCTTCCGTTTCGCCAGGGAAACCGACGATAAAGGTCGAACGCAGGGTCAGTTCCGGGCAAATCTCACGCCACTGTTTGATGCGCGCCAGTTGGCGATCGACAGCGCCCGGACGCTTCATCAGTTTGAGAATGCGCGGGCTGGCATGTTGCAGGGGGATATCCAGATACGGCAGGATTTTGCCTTCCGCCATCAGTGGGATCACGTCATCAACGTGTGGATAAGGGTAGACGTAGTGCAGGCGCGTCCAGATGCCCAGTTTTGACAACTGCTCGCAAAGGTCGACCATGCTCGTTTTTACCGGCTCGCCGTTGTGGAAACCGGTGCGGTGCTTCACATCCACGCCGTAAGCGGAGGTATCCTGGGAAATGACGAGGATCTCTTTCACGCCCGCATCGACCAGACGTTTGGCTTCGCTTAACACTTCGCCAATCGGACGGCTGACCAGATCGCCGCGCATGGACGGAATAATGCAGAAGGTGCAGCGATGGTTGCAGCCTTCAGAAATCTTCAGGTAGGCGTAGTGACGCGGGGTCAGCTTAACGCCCTGTTCCGGCACCAGGCTCAGGAACGGGTTGTGCTTCGGTTTTGGTACGTAATGGTGAACGTGTTCCAGAACCTGCTCATAGCTATGCGGCCCGGTGATTTCCAGCACTTTAGGGTGCACTTCACGGATCTGATCGACTTTCGCGCCCAGGCAGCCGGTGACGATCACCTTGCCATTTTCAGTCAGCGCTTCACCAATCGCTTCCAGAGACTCCTGTACGGCGCTGTCGATAAAGCCACAGGTATTGACGATCACCATGTCGGCGTCGTCGTAGCTCGGTACGACGTCATAGCCTTCGGTACGCAGTTCAGTCAGGATTCGCTCCGAATCAACCAGGTTTTTCGGGCAGCCCAGGGAAACGAAGCCGATTTTCGGCTGGCGGGTTACATTGCTCATAGCTTAAAAATTGTTCAGTTATTGGAATGGTCAGGGCAGGGATTCTACAGAGATCCGGGCAAAAAATGTATCGCTATCTCATCGCCTGTGCGGGTAAGCGCGCCACGGGGTTTATAGCAAATATGTAAAGTATGTTAATACCGAGTGAATTATTGATCTCAGGCAGCACTTTGTTCAAAAAATGACCATACTATTAAGTTGCAGTATGGTTGGAAAGAGGAGGAACAAGGTATGGTCGTTGACAGACTAAGAACCGAGCTACTTAACAAGCTGATAAACGCCCGAATCGATCTCGCCGCTTATTTGCAGTTAAGAAAGGCGAAAGGCTATATGTCAGTCAGCGAAAGTGATCATCTGCGTGACAACTTTTTTGAACTGAATCGTGGGCTTCACGATAAATCACTGCTGCAAGGTCTGCATCTGGATCAGGAAGAATGGAATGCTTTACATCGTGCTGAAGGCGCACTGGCAGCCGCCGCAGTATGTCTCATGAGCGGACACCATGACTGTCCGACGTTTATCGCCGTCAACGCAGAGAAACTTGAAAACTGTCTGACAACATTGACGCTGAGTATCCAGAGCCTGAAAGCGCAATCACCGCTTGAACAGGTCTAAGTCAGGGGGAGGCGACTCCCCCTTTTCGTTAAGTTTTTGTAAAAATCAATCCGCGCTGTCCCTTGCTGACTACGCTTTAACGCAGGGTCATACAGGAGGCGGTATGCGTCGGACACTTTTCTCTGTTGCCTTATTGGCACTGTTTTCTCCCTTCGTGAATGCAGAAACCCCGGCGGTGAAGGTGGAGGTTTTGCAGACCAAACTTGATCATCCTTGGGCGCTGGCTTTTCTGCCGGATAACCGCGGTATGTTGATAACTCTCAGAGGCGGCCAGCTTCGTCACTGGCAGGCGGATAAAGGGCTTTCCGATCCGATAACGGGCGTACCGAAGGTCTGGGCGAACGGGCAGGGGGGATTGCTGGACGTGGCGCTCGCGCCTGATTTTGAGCAGTCTCGCCGCGTCTGGCTCAGTTTTTCTGAGGCCGATCGCGAGGGGAAAGCCGGAACGGCGGTAGGCTTCGGGCGACTCAGCGATGACCTGAAGCATCTGGAGGAATTCCAGACCGTTTTTCGTCAGATGCCGAAACTCTCAACCGGTAATCATTTCGGCGGACGACTGGTTTTTGACGGCAAAGGCCATCTGTTTATCGGGCTTGGCGAAAATAATCAGCGCCCTACCGCACAGGATCTGGACAAGTTGCAGGGCAAAGTGGTGCGCCTGACCGACCAGGGGAGCGTGCCGCCGGATAATCCCTTTGTGAATCAGACCGGCGCGCGCCCTGAGATCTGGTCGTACGGCATACGTAACCCGCAGGGTATGGCGATAAACCCGTGGAGCGATGCGCTGTGGTTGAATGAGCATGGCCCGCGCGGCGGCGATGAAATCAATATCCCCGAAAAAGGTAAAAATTATGGCTGGCCGCTGGCAACCTGGGGCATCAACTACAGCGGCTTTAAAATCCCGGAAGCGAAAGGTGAAATTGTCGAGGGAACGGAGCAGCCGATCTTCTACTGGAAAAAATCGCCAGCGGTCAGCGGCATGGCGTTTTATAACAGCGACACGTTCCCTCAATGGAAGCAGAAACTGTTTATAGGCGCGCTGAAAGAGCAGGATGTGATTGTCCTGAGCGTTAACGGCGATAAGGTGAAGGAGGACGGACGGATTCTGGGCGACAGAGGGAAACGTATTCGCGATGTGCGCGCAGGACCCGACGGTTATTTATATGTCTTAACCGACGAGTCCGATGGAGAACTGCTGAAAGTTAGCCCACGCGCTTAGCTGACCGGGATCATCACCGTTTTACGAAATGCCGGACGTTCGGTAAGTTGCTGATACCAGCGCTCAAGGTGAGGGCGCGGCGTCCAGCTCAGGCCAACGTTAAACAGGTTGTAGACGAAGGGGGCGATCGCGATATCCGCTGTGCCGAACTCCGCGCCGGAGAACCAGGTCTGGCTGGCCAGCGCCTCATCAAGAATGCCAAACAGGCCGTCGCAGACGTTGGCGCCGGCGTCGATCGCCGCCTGGTCGCGCTGCTCCGGCGGGGTGCGGACTAAACCCATCAGGATCACGCGATGCGCCGGGCTTAACGTCTGGTTTGCCCAGTCCATCCACTTTTCCCCTTCTGCCCGTCGCGCCGGAGAGTCTACCCACAGACGTTTTTGCCCATACTGCGCTGCCAGATAGCGGACGATGGTATTGGACTCCCAGAGCAAAACGTCCGTTTCATCATCGCGCAGCAGCGGCACCAGGCCATTCGGGTTCATCGCCAGATAGTCAGCGTCATGATTCAGCCCGAACTGCCCGCCTGCCAGAATTTGCGTATAAGGCAGCTCCAGTTCGTCGAGCGTCCATCGCACTTTTTTGACGTTGGTTGAGTTATTCCGTCCCCACAGCGTAATCATAGTTACCCCTCAAATTGTTCTGCAATCGGTATCCGACTCGTCCCATGGTGGGATAAAGCTAACATTTACGCAACAGCTTGCAAAAAAATCCTCACGGAGGCAGCGCAGCGTGGCGTTATTGCATAAACTTTAAAAACTTTACCAACTTACGGTTTCTTTAAGTTCGTTAGTGCGTTATTACTCACCGCACTTATAACACGGTGGTATGGCGTGTTTTTTTGGAATGGATACTCGGGTGGCATTTATGACGCAATACTCTTCTTCCCTTCGTAGTCTTGCTGCGGGTTCAGCACTCTTATTCCTTTTTGCGCCGACGTTACAGGCGGCTGAGCAGACAACGGCGCCGCCGAGCGTTGATGCGCGCGCGTGGATTTTAATGGACTATTCCAGCGGCAAGGTGCTGGCGGAAGGCAACGCCGACGAGAAACTGGACCCCGCCAGCCTGACCAAAATTATGACCAGTTACGTCGTCGGGCAGGCGCTGAAGGCCGGAAAAATTCAGCTCACGGATATGGTGACGGTAGGAAAAGACGCCTGGGCCACGGGCAACCCGGCTCTGCGCGGTTCGTCGGTCATGTTCCTTAAACCCGGAGATCAGGTCTCGGTATCCGATCTCAACAAGGGTGTGATTATCCAGTCGGGTAACGACGCTTGTATTGCGCTTGCGGATTATGTTGCCGGAAGCCAGGAGTCGTTCATTGGTTTGATGAATGGTTACGCGAAAAAACTGGGGCTGACCAACACAACGTTCCAGACGGTTCACGGCCTGGATGCGCCGGGGCAGTTTAGTACCGCGCGTGATATGGCGCTGTTGGGCAAAGCGCTGATCCATGATGTGCCGGAAGAGTACGCCATTCACAAAGAAAAAGAGTTCACTTTCAACAAGATTCGCCAGCCGAACCGTAACCGCCTGCTGTGGAGTTCTAATCTGAACGTTGACGGCATGAAAACCGGGACAACGGCAGGCGCCGGATACAATCTGGTGGCCTCTGCGACTCAGGGAGATATGCGTTTGATCTCCGTCGTGCTGGGGACGAAAACCGATCGCATCCGTTTTAATGAGTCAGAGAAATTGTTGACCTGGGGCTTCCGCTTCTTTGAAACGGTGACACCCATTAAACCTGACGCGACGTTCGTGACTCAGCGCGTCTGGTTTGGGGATAAGAGCGAGGTGAATCTGGGCGCGGGAGAGGCGGGTTCCGTGACGATTCCGCGCGGACAGCTGAAAAACCTGAAGGCCAGCTTTACGCTGACGGAACCGCAGCTGACCGCGCCGTTGAAGAAAGGCCAGGTTGTCGGCACCATCGACTTCCAGCTCAACGGGAAGTCCATTGAACAGCGTCCGCTGATGGTGATGGAAAACGTGGAAGAGGGCGGCTTCTTTGGGCGGATATGGGACTTCGTCCTGATGAAATTCCACCAGTGGTTTGGCGGCTGGTTCTCTTAATCGCGGTGACGGTGCCGGATGGCGTTAACGCTTATCCGGCCTACGATACGTGCATATTTGTAGGCCGGATAAGGCGCGGCAGCGCCGCCATCCGGCAAACCCTACATCAATACATCAACGTAATGCGCTGCGCTTTGGCATAATCGACAAACTCATCGTCGGGGCGGCAGTCGCTCACTACCGCATCAAAACGCGTTAATTCGCCCATCCGCGCGGGTCGCACCTTGCCGAATTTACTGTGATCCACCACCAGAACATGGTATTGCGCCATTGACATGGCCCAGTGTTTCACCGGCAGTTCTTCGAGGTTAAAACAGGTTGCCCCTTTGCTGATATGAACGCCTGCGGCGGAATAAAAGGCGATATCAGGGCAGATATTATTCAGGGTTTCCTGAAAATCGAGCGGTTTGAAAATGGCGTTGCTGGCGTGAAATTCCCCGCCACACAGAATCGCCCGGCACAGGGGTTTTTCCTGGAGCGCCAGAAACGTATTCAGGGAATAACAGACGGCGGTGAAAGGCAATTCGTTATCAATGGCTTCAATGATCCACGGCGTGGTGGTGCCGCAGTCAAAAAAAATCGTCTGATGCGCCTGTACCAGACCGGCGGCCAGCTGCGCGGCGCGGCGCTTCTCTTCAACCAGGCGGGATTTTTGATCGCTCAATAAATAATGGCTGGCGCTGCGGGGTTCCAGAACAATATACCCGCCCAGTAACACGACGGGCGCGCTTTTATTATTCAGGTCGCGACGAATGGTCATCTCCGATACGCCCAGCAGAGTCGCGGCTTCTTTCAGGTGTAATTTATCGCTGCGTTTTAGCGCTTGCAGCAATTGACCAATACGCTCGTCGCGTCGTGTTTCCATAATTCCCCTGGACAGTTGAATAAGCACTCTGCACAGTACAGAGCGCTTAATACTACTCTTTTTTCACCAGGTTAGTCACGTACCCAGCCTTTACGAATGGGCAGCGCGAAGCAGACGCGGTAGCACGTTTGTAGGCCGTGGTAGAGAGCAACCCCATATTTTTGCCACAGCATTTGCGTGCTCAGGCAGCCGATCATCCCGACCAGCAAACCGCCGAGCATATCCAGCGGCCAGTGAACGCCGAGGTAAACGCGTGACCAGGCGACCGTCACGGCCAGCGTCATGAGCAGTACGCCAGACCAGACGCGGTGCCAGAATAAAAACGCCAGCGCAAAGGTAAAGACAACGGTGCCGTGGTCGCTCGGGAAGGAGTCATCGGGCGCGTGATGCAGGAAGTTATAGCCGATACGATCGACAAAAGGGCGATCGTGCGGGAAAAGATGCCCCATTATCCAGGAGATCGTCAGGCTGATGAGCAGCGCGATACCCATTTTAATCACCAACTGGCGTTGAGCGCAGACCCGATCGCGCGGCCCCCATAACCAAAGCACAACGGCCAGCAGCGGCACGATGTTAATCAAATCTCTGGCAATGAAAATGGCCAGAGCGATCATCCACTGTGCGGAGTCGGGGGTGGCATTGATTAAGTAAAACAGCGAGTTGTTAAGGTTTTCCAGCATAACATCCAGACTCAGTGCAGTGATTAAACGAAACGACCCTACGTGCTCCGGGTAAGGGCGAGAATACAAAGTGCCGCAACGGGGGGAAAGCGGTATTGTCTTATTTACCTGTAAAATGAGGAAATTTAAGACAATGGCGCGAGCTTATTCGCCATGATAGCGCCAGCAACTTAAATTAACCTTAAAGCAAAAGGTCACGAAGGATGATTATGTAAAAATGTGCGCATTTTGTTTGTAAATCACATAATTCGCTATCTCAGGTAACGTACTTTCATTACACTTTGCGCGATTTTTTATTTGCGAAGAGATTGCATGCAAAACCTTTCACAAACAGGCGTCCGGCTCGGACGTCAGGCACTGCTTTTCCCTCTCTGTCTGGTGCTTTACGAATTTTCTACGTATATCGGCAACGATATGATCCAGCCGGGGATGCTGGCGGTGGTGGAACAGTATCAGGCCGGGATCGACTGGGTTCCGACCTCGATGACCGCCTACCTGGCGGGCGGGATGTTTTTGCAGTGGCTGTTAGGGCCGCTGTCGGATCGTATTGGACGCCGCCCGGTGATGTTAGCGGGCGTGATCTGGTTTATCGTCACCTGCCTTGCCACACTGCTGGCGCAAAACATTGAGCAGTTCACCCTGCTGCGTTTTTTGCAGGGGGTAAGCCTGTGCTTTATTGGCGCCGTGGGGTACGCCGCCATTCAGGAATCTTTTGAAGAAGCGGTGTGTATCAAAATTACGGCGTTAATGGCTAACGTTGCCCTGATTGCGCCGCTGCTGGGGCCGCTGGTGGGCGCCGCCTGGGTGCATGTTCTGCCGTGGGAAGGGATGTTTGTTCTGTTTGCCGTACTGGCGGCGATTGCTTTTGTCGGCTTACAGCGCGCGATGCCGGAGACCGCGACCCGCCTCGGCGAGAAGCTGTCGCTTAAAGAGCTGGGGCGGGATTACAAGCTGGTGCTGAAAAACGTACGGTTTGTTGCCGGCGCGCTGGCGCTGGGGTTCGTCAGCCTGCCGCTGCTGGCGTGGATTGCCCAGTCGCCGATCATTATCATTAGCGGTGAGCAGCTCAGCAGCTATGAATATGGCTTGTTGCAGGTTCCTGTCTTTGGCGCGCTGATTGCCGGGAATCTGGTGCTGGCGCGGTTGACCTCCCGGAGAACGGTGCGCGCATTGATTATCATGGGCGGCTGGCCGATTGTGGCGGGATTGCTGATCGCCGCAGCCGCGACGGTGGTCTCTTCCCATGCATATTTATGGATGACGGCGGGCCTGAGCGTCTACGCCTTTGGCATCGGCGTGGCGAACGCGGGGCTGGTGCGTCTGACCCTGTTCGCCAGCGATATGAGCAAAGGCACGGTTTCTGCGGCGATGGGGATGTTGCAGATGCTGATCTTTACCGTGGGTATTGAAGTGAGCAAGCATGCTTATCTGAGCGGCGGCAACGGCTTATTCAGCCTCTTCAACCTGGCGAACGGCATTCTCTGGCTGCTGCTGATGGTTATCTTCCTGAAAGACAAACGGGTAGGGGATTCACGGGAAGAGTGAGGCCCTCCGGCGCAGCGCCATCAGGCCTCAAGGGGCATTACCCACTGAATGGGGCTTCGTTTTTCAGCACGCGGTCGATAACGTCCAGCACGCCTTCCGCGTTATTCGAGCCCGCCCGATATTTCGCCGCAGAGGCCACCGCCGCTCCGGCGTTTTCCATCGCAAAACTGAAGCCGGCCTGACGCAGCATCTCAATATCATTGCCGCCGTCGCCAAACGTCACGACCTCATCATTGTTAATCCCCCAGCGTTGTTGCAGCAGACGCAAGCCGTTCGCTTTGTGTACGCCGGGAATGATCAAATCGATGCTGCCGTAACCGGTATGAACCGGCACCATGATATCGCCAATCGCATCATGCAGCGCCGTCTGAACCTGGGGAATACGGTCATCAGTAATGTTGAGGCCGAATTTAAAGAACACGTCATTGATGTTGTCGAAGCTGTCCACGAACTCAAGGCGATGGTAGTACATCGCCGCAACCTGTTTCAGTTCATCGTTGTACTGTTTCAGGGTATAGGCGCTGCTTTTACCGCAGGCGATGATTTCAATATCCGCGCGGGTCAGCAGATGATCGACAACGGCAGCAAAATCCTCTTTCGCCAGTTCGCCGTTGAACACGTCTTCGCCCTCGCTGACCACCCAGCCGCCGTTTTCAGCGACAAAGGCGATTTCGTGGGCGATCTCTGGAAAGAAAGAGATTAACTGGTAATACTGATTACCGCTGGCGACCACAAAACGGATGCCTTTCTGCTTCATTAGCCGATACTGCGCCATAAACCGGTCGCGATTATAGGTTTTTTGATCGCTCAAAAAGGTGCCGTCCATGTCTACCGCAATTAGCTTGATACCCATTAACTATTCTCCATAACAGATTGAGTGTTCGATGTCGGTTTGGCGACAGCCTTTGCGACAAGAGCGGCAAGGATGACCAGCGCCAGCACAACCAGCATTGCGCTGCGCAAACCATAATGTTCGCCAAGATAACCCAGCAGCGGCGGCCCCACCAGGAAGGCCAGATAACCGGTTGTCGCCACCACGCTGACGCGGGTTGGCGCGTCCGGGCCGGTATCGCTGGCCGCTGAAATCGTTAGCGGGAAGCCAAGCGACGCCCCAAGCCCCCAGAGAATAACGGAAACGCCCGCGACCCAGGCGCTGTCGACGAAGATAATCAGACCAATACCAAGCGCTCCCATTAGCGCGCTGGCGCGGACTACCGCCACGCGGCTATAACGGTCGATAAACCAGCCGCCGGTAAAGCGCCCGACGGTCATACCGAGCGTAAAGCCCGCATAAATCAGCGAGCCGGACGTTGGGCTGAAGCCGTGACCATCCACCATCAGAAGCGGCAGCCAGTCGTTGGCGGACCCTTCAGCGAAGGCCATTGCCAGTACCACCACGCCGATCAACAGTAGCTGGACATCGCGATAAAAAGGTACGCCTTTTTCCGTTGTGTGGGCGCCGTTGGCGGCGTTTTTCCCCGTGCCGTCGGGAATAGCGCGAATAGCAATAAAAATGGGGACAATCGCGACGAGAGCCGCCAGCAGGATATGAGCGTTGGCAGGGACGTTAAAGGCGGTTAGCGCCATGCCGACGCCAGCACCAGCCAGCGTACCGAAGCTGTAAAAACCGTGCATCATCGGCAGGACGGTTTTATTCATTTCACGTTCAACCGCCGCCCCTTCAACGTTGATAGCGACTTCGGCGGCGCCAAAGCTGGCGCCGAATACGCCTAAGCCAAGCGCAAAAACCAGCGGAGAAGCGAACCACAGCGCAATGCTGAGGATAACCATCCCCGCAACGGCGCAGGACATGGTGGTCTGAATGACGTTGCGCGTGCCAAATCGCTTTACCAGCCAGGCGGAACACAGAATACCGCTCATCGAACCGATGGAAAGCCCAAACAGCACCGCCCCCATTTCTGCCGTTGATACCGAAAGGATATCGCGAATGGCGGGGGTGCGGGTTGCCCATGAGGCCATCAACAGCCCTGGCAAGAAGAAGAACATAAAAAGCGCCCAGGTTCGGCGTCTTAAGGCTTTACGTGATGAGATGGCGGTCATTGATTCAAACTGAAAAAAGAGAATACAGGGGACAACACTAGCAAGTTTGTGTACATTTGTACACAAACGTGATGAGAGGAAAAGCAGTGCGACGAGCTAACGATCCCCAGCGGCGAGACAAAATCGTTCAGGCCACGCAGGAAGCGATAATAACGCATGGCATTCACGGCGTTACGCACCGCAAAATCGCGGCGATAGCGCAGGTGCCGCTCGGGTCGATGACCTATTATTTTTCGGGAATCGATGAGTTGCTGATCGAGGCGTTAAGCCGGTTTACAGCAACAATGTCGCACCAGTTTCAGTCATTCTTTGCCGATGTCACGAACGTTCAGGACGCCTGTCACGCCATTACCGACATGATCTACAGCTCGCTGGTGACCACGCCAGATAATATGGAGCTGATGTACCAGCTGTATGCCTTCGCCAGCCGAAAACCGGCGCTGAAAACGGTGATGCAGAACTGGATGCAGCGCAGTCAGCAAACGCTGGAGCAGTGGTTTGAACCCGTGACCGCCCGCGCGCTGGACGCGTTTATCGAAGGCATGACCCTCCATTTCGTCACCGACAGAGCGCCTTTAACGCGGAAAGATATTCTGGTCATGGTGAAGCGTATTGCCGGGCAGGCGTGAATTTCAGGCAACAAAAAACCCATCAACCTTGAACCAAAATGGCGGGGTTGATGGGCTCCACAAATTGGGGACATCAAAGAAAAGCAGTGGCACTAGTTATGACTGACGCCTTGAAGAAAAGTTCTGCTTACCTGCAAAAATTTTTCACTTAAAGGCAAACTTCAGTTTTATCCTAAGCCCGGCCAGATGATGACAATAAGTGTCCCCGCCAGCGTTAACAGAACGTTGGCTATCGCGTAGGTTCCCGCATAGCCTAATGCCGGAATGTTGCTGCGCGCCGTGTCGCTGATGATCTCCATCGCCGGAGCACAGGTACGCGCGCCCATCATGGCGCCGAAGAGCAGGGCGCGGTTCATACGTAATACATAAGCGCCGAACAGGAAGCAGATAATGACCGGCACCAGGCTCACCACAAGACCGGCAATCAACATTTGCCCGCCGACCGCGCCAAGCCCGTTCCCGATGCCGCTGCCCGCGCTCAGGCCGACGCCGGCCATAAAGACCATCAGACCAAACTCTTTCACCATGTTCAGCGCGCCCTGCGGGATGTACCCGAAGGTGGGGTGGTTAGCTCGCAGGAAACCGAGCATGATCCCGGCGAACAGCAGCCCGGCGGCGTTGCCGATGCCGAAGCTGAAATTACTGAACTGGAAGGTGATCATCCCGATCATCAGGCCGATGATAAAGAAGGCGCAGAAGGCCAGCAGATCGGTTACCTGACTGTGAATCGAGATAAAGCCGATACGGTCCGCGACGGTTTTCACGCGACGCGCATCGCCGCTCACCTGCAAGACGTCGCCTTTATTCAGCACCACGTTGTCGTCGATCGGCATTTCAATCTGGCTGCGGATCACGCGGTTAAGGAAGCAGCCGTGGTCGGTCAGCTTCAACTGGGCGAGACGGCGGCCTACGGCATTGTGGTTTTTCACGACGATCTCTTCGGTCACGATGCGCATGTCGAGCAGGTCGCGGTCGAAGACTTCTTTGCCGTTACGGAAGCTGGGGTCCAGCCGGGCGTGTGCATCCGGGTAACCAACCAGGGCGATCTCATCGCCCATCTGCAACACCGCGTCGCCATCCGGGTTCGCCAGAATACCGTTACGGCGGATGCGCTCAATGTAGCAACCGGTCTGACGATAGATGCCCAGCTCGCGCAGATTTTTCCCGTCGGCCCAGGCCACCAGTTCCGGGCCGACGCGATAAGCGCGGATGACCGGCAGATAGACCTTGCGGTTGGCATCGGTATCCAGGCCGCGCTCGCGGGCAATCTGCTGGGCGCTGGTTTGCAGATCCTGATGTTGCAGTTTCGGCAGGTAACGTGCGCCGACAATCAGGCTGACCAGGCCGATGAGGTAGGTCAGCGCGTAGCCCAGGCTCAGGTTGTCCAGCGCGACCGAGAGCTGCGAACTCTCCATACCGGAATGGCGTAACGTGTCGCCTGCGCCGACCAGCACAGGGGTCGAGGTCATGGAGCCCGCCAGCATACCGGCGGTCAGGCCGATATCCCAGCCAAAGAGCTTACCCAGCCCTAATGCGATCAGCAGCGCGCTACCGACCATGACCAGAGCAAGCATCAGGTAATTTTTGCCGTCGCGAAAAAAAATAGAAAAAAAGTTGGGGCCAGCTTCGACGCCGACACAAAAAATAAACAGCATAAAGCCCAGATTTAGTGCATCGGTGTTAATACTAAAGTGCTGCTGCCCTAATAATAGGGAGACCACTAAAACGCCAATGGAATTACCGAGTTGGACTGAACCCAGGCGTAACTTACCCAGACATAGCCCGAGAGCCAGGACCACAAATAATAACAGGATGTAATTCCCATTTAACAAATCTGCGACGTTTATATTCACGGAGACTAACTTCTTGTTTACCAGTAAGCTGTTGAAAGAAATGACAATTTACGCTAATGTTTTTGCCAGAAATTATGAGGCGTCGGCATCGTATCGGCGCTCAAATAAAAGCAGCACAACAATTTAATTCGCTAGTTTAATCTCATTACGTATCAACGGCTATAAGAATCGTGTGGGTGTGTTTTTGGCATGGAATGCCGAACGACTTTATCTGACTGGACGCCTTCGGGCGAAAAAAGTGTTCGATAGAGATAGTGTCAGGAGGAACGATTGAAACATAAACAAGGTTGGGCGGGTGCAATCTGCTGCTTTGTACTCTTTATTGTGGTGTGCCTTTCATTAACGATGCATATGAAAGGGGCATTTCGGGTTGCCGGGCATCCTGAGATTGGGCTGTTGTTTTTTACGTTACCTGGCGCGGTGGCCAGTTTTTTTTCCCATCGCAGAGAAGTCATTAAACCTCTTATCGGCGCCATGCTGGCCGCACCATGTTGTCTGGTCCTGATGCGATTTGTTTTTATGCCTACGCGCTCCGTATGGCAAGAACTGGCGTGGTTGTTCAGTGCGGTGTTCTGGTGTGCGCTCGGCGCGCTTTGCTTTTTATTTATCAGCAGCCTGTTTAGTCAGCGGCGTAAAAAGAACCGATAACGCCCTCCGGGAGAGGGCGTAAAGCAGCGATCAGGCGAACAGGTTCAGATTCTCTTTTGCCCAAGCCTCAAAATCGGTGTAACCGCCGATGTGTTTCTGATCGACAAAAATCTGCGGTACGGTCTCTACCGGTTTACCCACGGTTTTTTCCAGATCCGCTTTGGTAATGCCTTCAGCATGAATATCAATATAGCGATAGTTAAAATCATCGCGCTCAGTGCTCAGTTTTTCTGCTAACTCTTTCGCACGCACGCAATACGGGCACCCTGGGCGACCAAAAATAACGGTAAACATTGTTTTTTTCCTCGAACTCATAGCCTTGTGACGAATGGCGGCTATGATGCCGTTAAACGACGCATCTGAAAAGCAGGTTGCGCCTGTTGCTTTGATACCTATAGGCTATATCTGTTAAACACGATAAACCTGAACGCGTTACACTGAGCATCCGTTATCCGGGAGGCCCTTATGCGCTCGATTGGCGCTTTACCCAAAAGCGTGTTGATTCTGGAAATTCTCGGTATGGTTTTGCTGGCAGCGGCGTTGCTGTCGCTCAATCAGTACCTCACATTACCCGCGCCGATGAACAGCCCGCTGGCGGTAACGGTGATGATATTTCTCGGTATCCTGCTTATGCTTCCCGCTGCGGTGGCGCTGATGTGGCGGATCGCGCAGCTTATTGCGCCGCAACTGATGACGCGCTCACCCGATTCTTCTTCCCGTTCAGCAAGAGAAAAACCGCATGACTCCAACCATTGATTTAATCCGTGGTCACCGTTCTATTCGTCATTTCACCGATGAGCCGATTTCCAATGCGCAGCGTGAGTCGATTATTGCCGCCGCGCGGGGAACCTCAAGCTCCAGTTTTTTACAGTGCAGTTCCATTATCCGCATTACCGATAAAGCCATGCGCGAAGCGCTGGTGCCCCTGACGGGCGGGCAAAAGCACGTTGCGCAGGCCGCGGAATTTTGGGTTTTCTGCGCTGATTTTAATCGTCACTTACAGATTTGCCCGGACGCGCAGCTCGGGCTGGCGGAACAGCTGCTGCTGGGCACGGTCGATACGGCGATGATGGGGCAAAATGCGCTGACCGCTGCCGAATCCCTGGGGCTGGGCGGCGTCTACATCGGCGGTATCCGCAATCATATTGAAGCGGTTACGGAACAGCTGAAATTACCGAAATATGTCCTGCCGCTGTTTGGGCTGTGCCTCGGCTGGCCTGCGGATAACCCTGGCGTTAAGCCGCGTTTGCCCGCAGAACTGGTGGTGCATGAAAATCACTATCAGCCTGTGGATGCCGCGCTACTGGCGCAATATGATGAGCAGATCGCGGAGTACTACCTGACCCGTGACAGCAATACGCGCCGCGATACCTGGAGCGACCATATTCGTCGTACCAGCATCAAAGAGAATCGCCCGTTTATTCTGGACTATTTGCATAAACAGGGTTGGGCGACGCGCTAACACCCGGTGTATGATACGCAGGCTTTTACCAGGTCTTTTAGAGAGGTGCAGGGTGAAAATTGCCATATTGTCCCGGGACGGAACGCTCTATTCTTGTAAACGCCTGCGCGAAGCGGCGATGAAGCGCGGCCATCTGGTCGAAATACTCGATCCGCTTTCCTGCTATATGAACATCAGCCCGGCGGCCTCTTCTATTCACTATAAAGGCCGCCAGTTGCCGCATTTTGACGCCGTCATCCCCCGTATTGGCTCCGCCATCACGTTTTACGGTACAGCGGCGCTGCGTCAGTTCGAAATGCTGGGTAGCTATCCGCTGAACGAATCTGTGGCGATTACCCGCGCGCGCGATAAACTGCGTTCGCTACAGTTACTGGCCCGGCAGGGAATTGACTTGCCCGTTACCGGCATTGCGCATTCGCCGGATGACACCAGCGATCTGATCGACATGGTCGGCGGCGCGCCGCTGGTGGTCAAACTGGTGGAAGGTACGCAGGGCATTGGCGTGGTGCTGGCGGAAACCCGGCAAGCCGCAGAGAGCGTGATTGATGCGTTTCGTGGCCTCAATGCGCACATTCTGGTGCAGGAGTACATCAAAGAGGCCAGAGGGCGTGACATCCGTTGTCTGGTCGTGGGCGACGAAGTGGTGGCGGCCATTGAGCGGCGGGCAAAAGAGGGCGATTTTCGCTCCAACCTTCATCGCGGCGGTATGGCGAGTATCGCCAGTATCACGCCGCGTGAACGAGAGATCGCGATAAAAGCGGCGCAGACGATGGGGCTGGATGTCGCTGGCGTCGATATTCTGCGCGCGGAGCGTGGGCCGCTGGTCATGGAAGTGAACGCCTCTCCGGGTCTGGAAGGGGTAGAAAAAACGACGGGTGTGGATATCGCCGGGCGAATGATCCAGTGGATCGAGCGTCACGCCACCCCCGAATTTTGCCTTAAAACGGGCGGTTAATCGCAATATCGTTCCCGATCGTGGTATGACGCGGTCTTTTTGCGTAAGCTGTGCCGGTAATTTTTTATCGTAAGAGGTAGCACATTATTATGACATCACTGGTCGTTCCTACTCTGGATACGTTGCGTCAATGGCTCGACGACCTGGGCATGAGTTTTTTTGAATGTGATACCTGTCAGGCGCTGCATTTGCCCCATATGCAAAATTTTGACGGCATTTACGATGCGAAAATCGACCTGGTGGATAACACGGTGCTGTTTTCCGCCATGGCGGAGGTAAGACCCTCTGCGCTGCTGCCGCTGGCTGCCGATCTGTCGGCAATTAACGCCAGCTCGTTAACGGTGAAAGCGTTCCTGGATATGCAGGATGATAATCTGCCAAAACTGGTGGTTTGCCAGTCTTTATCCGTTATGCGGGGCGTGACGTATGAACAGTTCGAGTGGTTTGTTCGTCAGAGCGAAGAGCAGATTTCTATGGTGATTCTGGAAGCCGGAGCGCATCAGCTGCTGTTCAGCGCAGAAGAAGACGCGCAAAAAAGTAGCGCTGAAAATCATTTTCTTCACTGAAATCTGCGCACATGCAACCTGAAGAATGACGCGTATAACGCAGTCGCTGCCAGAGCGACTGCTGTTTGCATTTTTTTATTCTGCCTTTAACCTTTCTTTAAAGAATAATTCACCTCCTTTCCGCCTGTTTCGCTTTATCACATAGACAAAACCTGCATAAAAAATTGATAAAAGGCGTTTTTTAATCTGAGCTATAGCCTCGAACCCTGGCTAAAGTTATTCTTGCGAAGCTTTTACACGTCATCCTTCAGACAACCTCCTGAATGATTTTGTGTATTTATGGCGAGCAATGACGGCAGGGAGAGAGCCCTCTCTTCTGTAACTGTGTCGAGTGACAAAATATGCACGTTTCTTGCATATCTTAGAATGCAACTTTTTTGGTTCGTTTGTTAACGAACTTTCAGAAGGAAAGAGATTATGACCGCCTTAAATAAAAAATGGCTATCGGGTCTGGTTGCGGGTGCTCTGATGGCCGTCTCTGCCAGCACGCTCGCCGCTGAACAAAAAACACTGCATATCTATAACTGGTCTGATTATATCGCCCCGGATACGGTCGCGAACTTTGAAAAAGAGACCGGTATCAAAGTGGTCTATGACGTCTTCGACTCCAACGAGGTACTGGAAGGGAAACTCATGGCCGGGAGCACCGGTTTTGACCTGGTTGTCCCGTCGGCCAGTTTTCTGGAACGCCAGCTCACTGCGGGCGTATTCCAGCCGCTGGATAAAAGCAAACTACCTGGCTGGAAAAACCTCGATCCAGAGCTGTTGAAGCTGGTAGCGAAGCACGATCCTGACAACAAATACGCGATGCCGTATATGTGGGCGACTACCGGTATCGGTTATAACATCGATAAAGTCAAAGCGGTGCTGGGGGCTGACGCACCGGTCGATAGCTGGGATCTGGTGCTGAAACCTGAAAATCTGGAAAAACTTAAAAGCTGCGGCGTCTCCTTCCTTGATGCGCCTGAAGAGGTGTTCGCGACCGTGCTGAACTACCTGGGGAAAGATCCCAACAGTACCAAAGCGGATGACTACACGGGGCCTGCGACCGATCTGCTGCTGAAGCTGCGCCCGAACATTCGTTATTTCCACTCGTCTCAATACATAAACGATCTGGCGAACGGCGATACCTGCGTGGCGATTGGCTGGGCAGGGGACGTATGGCAGGCGGCTAACCGCGCGAAAGAAGCGAAAAACGGCGTGAATATCTCCTTCTCCATTCCGAAAGAGGGGGCGATGGCGTTCTTTGATGTGTTCGCGATGCCTGCTGATGCGAAAAACAAAGAAGAGGCTTATCAGTTCCTCAACTACCTGCTGCGCCCGGACGTGATCGCCCACATTTCCGACCATGTGTTCTACGCCAACGCCAACAAAGAAGCGACGGCGCTGGTCAGCGCTGAAGTGCGTGACAACCCGGGCATTTATCCGCCTGCGGATGTGCGAGCGAAAATGTTCACGCTGAAAGTGCAGGAACCGAAGATCGACCGTGTGCGTACGCGTGCCTGGACGAAGGTGAAAAGCGGTAAATAAGCCGCTGTATCAGAACGTTGCCCGGTGAGGTTTACCGGGCAATGCGCACTTTTATGGTGCGTTTGCACTGATTTTTGTTTATGCCGGAGAGCACCCCGTGAACGACGCGACCCCCCGCCCACAGGCGAAAACCCGTAAAGCGCTGACGCCGCTTCTTGAAATCCGCAACCTGACAAAATCATTTGATGGTCAACACGCCGTGGATGATGTCAGCCTCACCATCTATAAAGGCGAAATATTTGCGCTGCTTGGCGCATCGGGCTGCGGGAAATCCACGCTGCTGCGTATGCTGGCCGGATTTGAACAACCCTCCGCCGGGCAAATCATGCTCGATGGCGTCGATCTGGCGCATGTCCCGCCTTATCTGCGCCCTATCAATATGATGTTTCAGTCCTATGCGCTGTTCCCCCATATGACGGTGGAACAGAACATTGCGTTTGGGCTGAAGCAGGACAAGCTGTCGAAGGCGGAAATCACCGCGCGCGTGAACGAAATGCTGGGGCTGGTGCATATGCAGGAGTTCGCTAAACGTAAGCCTCATCAGCTTTCCGGCGGCCAGCGTCAGCGTGTGGCGCTGGCGCGTAGCCTGGCGAAACGCCCGAAGCTGTTGCTGCTCGACGAACCGATGGGCGCGCTGGATAAAAAGCTGCGTGACCGGATGCAGTTGGAAGTCGTTGATATTCTTGAGCGCGTTGGCGCGACCTGCGTGATGGTGACGCACGATCAGGAAGAGGCGATGACGATGGCCGGGCGAATTGCGATCATGAACCGTGGGAAATTCGTGCAGATTGGCGAACCGGAAGAGATTTATGAACATCCGACCACCCGCTACAGCGCGGAATTTATCGGTTCTGTGAATGTCTTTGAAGGCTTGCTGAAGGAACGTCAGGATGATGGGCTGGTCATTGATTCGCCGGGGCTGGTGCATCCTCTGAAGGTGGATGCGGATGCGTCCGTTGTCGATAACGTTCCGGTGTATGTCGCGCTGCGCCCGGAAAAAATCATGCTGTGCGACGCGCCGCCAGAAGACGGTTACAACTTTGCCGTGGGTGAAGTGGTGCATATCGCCTACCTCGGCGATTTGTCGATTTATCATGTGCGGTTGAAAAGCGGCCAGATGTTGAGCGCTCAGCTACAGAACGCGCATCGCTATCGCAAAGGGTTGCCGACCTGGGGCGATGAAGTGCGTTTATGTTGGGATGCGGACAGCTGCGTGGTGTTGACGGTTTAAGGAGCGAAAATGAGTACACTTGAACCTCCGGCTCGCGATAAAAAGCCCGGCGGCCTGACGCTGTGGCTGGCGCGGATGCAAATGAAGCATGGGCGTAAGCTGGTCATCGCGGTGCCGTACCTTTGGCTGATCCTGCTTTTCCTGCTGCCGTTTCTGATTGTGTTTAAAATCAGCCTGGCGGAGATGGCGCGGGCGATCCCGCCCTATACCGATCTGATGGCGTGGGCCGACGGGCAGCTATCCCTGACCCTCAACCTGGGAAACTTCCTGCAACTGACGGACGATCCGCTCTATTTTGACGCCTATTTGCAGTCTTTGCAGGTGGCGGGCGTTTCGACTCTCTGCTGTTTGCTGCTGGGGTATCCGCTGGCCTGGGCGGTGGCGCACAGCAGGCCGTCAACGCGTAATATTCTGCTGTTGCTGGTGATCCTGCCGTCCTGGACCTCGTTTTTGATCCGCGTTTACGCCTGGATGGGGATTCTGAAAAATAACGGCGTGCTGAACAACTTTCTGATGTGGCTGGGGGTTATCGATCATCCCCTGACGATTTTGCATACCAATCTGGCGGTGTATATCGGTATTGTCTACGCCTATCTGCCGTTTATGGTGCTGCCGATTTATATCGCGCTGACGCGCATTGACTATTCGCTGGTGGAGGCCTCGCTGGATTTGGGCGCGCGTCCGCTGAAAACCTTCTTTAGCGTCATTGTGCCGTTAACGAAAGGGGGAATAATTGCCGGATCGATGCTGGTGTTTATTCCGGCGGTGGGGGAATTTGTGATCCCGGAACTGCTCGGCGGGCCAGACAGCATTATGATCGGCCGCGTACTGTGGCAGGAGTTCTTCAACAACCGCGACTGGCCGGTGGCCTCTGCGGTGGCTATCATCATGTTATTACTGCTGATTGTACCGATTATCTGGTTCCATAAGCATCAGCAAAAAAGCGAGGTGGAACACGGATGAATACTTTACCGGTGGTTCGTTCGCCCTGGCGAATTGTTATTCTGGTGCTCGGGTTTACCTTTCTGTATGCGCCGATGCTGATGCTGGTCATCTATTCGTTTAACAGCTCGAAGCTGGTGACTGTCTGGGCGGGGTGGTCTACGCGCTGGTATGGAGAGCTGTTCCGGGATAGCGCGATGATAAGCGCCGTCGGCCTGAGCCTCACGATTGCCGCTTGCGCCGCGACAATGGCGGCTATTCTGGGGACGATTGCCGCCGTGGTAATGGTGCGTTTTGGCCGTTTTCGTGGAGCGAATGGCTTTGCGTTTATGATCACCGCGCCGCTGGTTATGCCGGATGTGATTACCGGACTGTCGCTGTTGCTGCTGTTTGTGGCCCTGGCCCATGCCATCGGCTGGCCCGCAGATCGCGGAATGCTGACAATCTGGCTGGCGCACGTTACCTTCTGTACGGCCTATGTGGCGGTGGTTATTTCATCGCGTCTGCGCGAACTGGATCGCTCGATTGAAGAGGCGGCGATGGATCTTGGCGCGACGCCGTTAAAAGTGTTCTTTGTGATTACGCTGCCGATGATCATGCCTGCGGTGATCTCTGGATGGCTGCTGGCTTTCACGCTGTCGCTGGACGATCTGGTGATCGCCAGTTTTGTCTCTGGCCCGGGGGCGACGACATTGCCGATGCTGGTCTTCTCCAGCGTGCGTATGGGGGTTAACCCGGAGATTAACGCGCTGGCGACCCTTATCCTCGGCGTGGTAGGCATTGTCGGTTTTATCGCCTGGTATCTGATGGCGCGCGCAGAAAAGCAGCGAATGCGTGATATCCAACGTGCAAGACGCGGCTGAAGAAACTAAAATCTGCCAACCTGGCAACACGTTACCGTGGGCAAGCGCGGTAACGTTTTCATGGAAGACGATTCGTTGGGATTTTTTAAGAAATCATCCTCATCACATGCCCGTTTAAATGTACCCACGCTGGTGCAGGTGGCGGCGCTCGCGATTATTTTGATCCGCTGCCTCGATTTGCTGATGATTTTTAACACGCTCGGCATGCGGGGAATGGGAGAATTTATTCATCGCAGCGTGCAAACCTGGAATCTGACGCTGGTGTTTTTAGGCAGCCTGGCGCTGGTCTTTACTGAAATATATTGCGCGTTTTCGCTGGTGAAAGGGCGCAACTGGGCGCGCTGGGTGTACCTGCTCACGCAGGTTATTGCCACAGGTTATCTGTGGGCGGCGTCGCTGGGCTATGGCTACCCGGAACTGTTCAGTATTGCCGGGGAGTCGAAACGCGAAATTTTGCGCACGCTGGTGATGCAGAAATTGCCGGACATGCTGGTTCTGATGCTGCTCTTTATCCCTGCGGGCAGCAGGCGGTTCTTCCGTTTGCAATAACGTGTATAATCCTCGCCCCTGGTAATATGAAGGTCTTTGTATGCAGTGCGCACTCTACGACGCCGGTCGCTGTCGATCCTGTCAGTGGATAGTCCAGCCGATCCGCGATCAACTCTCCGCCAAAACCGCCGATCTAAAGGGGCTGCTTGCCGATTTTTCGGTTGAACAGTGGTGCGCGCCGGTCAGCGGCCCGGAACAGGCCTTTCGTAATAAAGCCAAAATGGTGGTCAGCGGCAGCGTGGAAAAGCCGTTGTTAGGCATGTTGCATCGCGACGGCACCCCGGAGGATTTGAGCGACTGTCCGCTCTATCCCGACACGTTTGCTCCCGTTTTCGCCACGCTGAAGCCGTTCATCGCCCGTGCCGGGTTAACGCCTTACAACGTGGCGCGCAAACGCGGCGAGCTGAAATACATCCTGCTGACGGAAAGCCAGTTCGATGGCGGCATGATGCTGCGGTTCGTGCTGCGCTCAGAAACCAAACTGGCGCAGCTGCGCGCGGCGCTGCCGTGGCTACAGGCGCAGTTACCGCAGCTGAAGGTTATTACCGCGAATATTCAACCGGTACACATGGCGATTATGGAAGGGGAGACGGAGATCTTCCTGACGGAGCAGCAGGCGCTGGCAGAACGTTTTAACGATGTGCCGCTGTGGATCCGTCCGCAGAGCTTTTTCCAGACCAACCCGGTCGTTGCGAGCCGTCTGTATGCGACGGCGCGTGACTGGGTGCGTCAACTGCCTGTTCATCACATGTGGGATCTGTTTTGCGGCGTCGGGGGATTTGGTTTGCACTGCGCCACCCCGGAAATGACGTTGACGGGTATTGAGATCGCACCAGAGGCAATCGCCTGCGCGAAGCAATCCGCTGCGGAACTGGGGCTGACGAATCTTCATTTTCAGGCGCTGGATTCCACCCGATTCGCCACCGCGCAAGGGGAAGTGCCGGAACTGGTGCTGGTGAACCCGCCGCGTCGCGGCATTGGAAAAGCCCTGTGCGACTATCTTAGCCAGATGGCGCCGGAATACATCATCTACTCCAGCTGCAACGCGCAGACGATGGCAAAGGACATTGCCAACTTGCCGGGCTACCGTATTGAGCGTGTTCAACTTTTCGATATGTTCCCGCATACCGCGCATTATGAAGTGTTAACGCTGTTGACCAAAGCACGCTGACCGGTAGGCCGGGTAAAGCGAAGCCGCCGCCTGGCGCAACGGCCGCACAAAGTTCAACAAAATGTGAACTCTTCCCCCCTGTGAAATCGGGTAAGCTTAAGTCATTGGCATTGAGAGAATGAAGGCTTACCCATGAAGCAGATCCTGCTGGTGGAAGATGACCACGACATCGCGGCGCTCCTGCGCCTCAATTTAGAAGACGAAGGCTACGCCATTACTCACCAACCGGATGGGGGCAAGGCGTTACAGTGCCTTGAAACCCAGCCCTGGGATGCCGTGATCCTCGACCTGATGCTCCCCAACGTTGACGGTCTGGAAATCTGTCGTCGCATCCGTCAGATGACCCGCTACCTGCCGGTGATTATCATCAGCGCCCGCAGCAGCGAAACGGACCGCATTACCGGGCTGGAAACCGGGGCAGATGATTACCTGGCAAAACCCTTCTCGGTGCAGGAGCTGATCGCGCGCATCAAAGCGCTGTTTCGCCGACAGCAGGCTATGGGGCAGGCACAGACTGCCGGGCATATTCAGGCTCATGGCCTGACGCTTGATCCGCTGGCGCGTACGGTGCGCCTGCACGGTCAGGATGTGGACCTCACGCCGCGTGAATTTGAGCTGCTGTACTTCTTTGCCCGTCATCCCGGCGAAGTCTTTTCGCGTCTGGCGCTGCTGGAACAGGTCTGGGGCTATCAGCACGAAGGGTATGAGCACACCGTCAACACCCACATTAATCGCCTGCGCATCAAGATTGAAAAAGATGCCGCTGAACCGGAGATTATTCGTACCGTCTGGGGCAAAGGTTACAAATTTGCGGAGCTGAACCATGATGCGGCGCTTTAGCCTGAGCCAGCGGCTGACGCTGCTGTTCATTCTGCTGCTGATGCTCTGCGCCACCGTTGCCTGCGCGGTGCAACTCTACAGCAGCATGCAGTACGGCAACGCGATGGTGCAGCGGCTGTCCGGCGGGCTGGCGCAACAGATTGTGCAGCGTGAACCCATTCTGGATGCGCAGGGCAGAGTTGACCGCAGCGTGCTGAAGCCGCTGTTTGACCGCCTGATGACCTTTAACCCGAGCGTTGAGCTGTATGTCGTCTCCTCTGACGGCGAACTGCTGGCCGATGCCGCGCCGCCGGGCCATATCCAGCGGCAAAAGATCGATATTAGTCCATTGCAAACCTTTCTCAGCGGCGCAGCGATGCCCGTCTATGGCGACGATCCGCGTAGTCAGAGTCAGAAGGTTTTCAGCGTTACCCCTTTACGTCAGGATGGTGAGCTTAAAGGCTATTTGTACATCATCCTGCAAGGCGAAGAGTCAAATGCGCTGGCAGAAATGGCCTGGCATAAAGCACTCTGGAGTACGGTGTTGTGGTCCCTGCTATGGGTGGCGCTGTTCGGCCTGCTGGCGGGGTTACTGATCTGGTACTGGGTGACGCGCCCGGTAAAACGCCTGACGATGGACGTTGCCGGGCTGGAGCAGGACAGCATTACCGCCATCAAACAGCTGGCGGCACAGCAGCCGGAGACCACGGTGAGTGATGAAGTTGCGGTGCTGCGCAATACTTTTATCGAGCTGGCGCGCAAAATCGCTGGCCAGTGGGATCAACTGGCCGACAGCGACCGGCAGCGCCGGGAGTTTATCGCCAATATCTCGCATGACTTACGCACGCCGCTGACGTCATTGCTGGGCTACCTGGAAACGTTATCGCTTAAATCCGCTACGCTGACGCCGCAGGAAACGCAGCAATATCTCGCCACTGCGCTGCGTCAGGGGCACAAGGTGCGGCACCTGTCGCAGCAGCTTTTCGAGCTGGCGCGGCTTGAGCATGGCAGCATTAAACCGCAACTGGAGCGCTTTGCTATTGGTGAGCTGATTCAGGATGTGGCGCAAAAATTCGATCTGACAATAGAGACCCGGCAGTTGCATTTGCAGGTCGATATGCCGCATTCCCTGCCGCTTATCAATGCTGACGTCTCGATGATAGAGCGGGTAGTGACGAATCTGCTGGATAACGCCGTGCGCCATTCGCCGCAGGGGAGCACTATCCGGCTGAAGGTGTGGCAGGAGGAGGCGCAGCTACAGGTCGAGGTCAGCGACAGCGGGCCAGGTATTGACGAAGCGTTGCGTGAACAACTGTTCCAGCGACCGTCGGTGCTGGGGCATCAGGCGTCGCGGGAAGATCGCGGAGGGTTAGGGCTGCTGATTGTAAGACGGATGCTGGAACTGCACGGCGGTGGGATCAGGCTGATGGATTCAGTGAGTGGCGCGCGCTTTAGGTTCTTTGTGCCCTTATAGAATTGCCGGATGGCGCAGCGCCATCCGGCAAGGAAGATTACTGCGGGAACCACTGATCGCTGATTTTCTGATAAGTGCCGTCAGCTTTGATTGCCGCCAGCGCGGTGTTCAGTTTTTCCAGCAGCGCTTTATTATCCGGGCGCACAGCGATGCCAAGGCCGGTGCCGAAGTATTGCGGATCGGTCACTTTTTCTGTTGCCGCGCCCAGTTGCGGATTGGTTTTCAGCCACTCATTCACCACGGCGGTATCGCCGAATACGCCATCAATACGGCCATTTTTCAGGTCGATAATCGCATTCTGGTAGCTGTCATAAGCCACGGTTTTCACTTCAGGATGCTTATCTTGCAGGTATTTCTGGTGCGTGGTGCCGTTTTCCATGCCGATACGTTTTCCTTTCAGGTCGGCAAAGGTTTTATAGCTGTCTTTTTTCGCAATCACCAGCGCAGAGTTGGCATAGTAAGGGCTGGTGAACGTCACCTGTTTGCTACGCTCAGGGGTAATATCCATACCAGAGATAACCGCGTCATATTTTTTGAATTTCAGCGCCGGGATCAGGCTGTCAAACGCGTGGTTGGTAAAAGTACAGTCGGCCTGCATTTGTTTGCATAACGCAGTCGCCAGATCGATATCGAAACCGACGATTTTATTGCTCGCATCCAGTGATTCGAACGGCGGGTAAGTGGCGGAAACGCCGAAATTGATTTTATCGGCAGCTGAGGCGCCAGCGGCGAAAGTAGCGAGTAATGCGGCCAGAACTAACTTTTTCATGGTGGAACTCCCGTCTGTCAATCTTATGATTATTCACCGTGTCTGCGGCATGGGTTTACAATGCCATTTAATGAATTTATATGCAATAAAAATGATTAAATATTTTTGTTGTTATAAAAAAAGACGGACAGCTTAGTGGCTTGTCCGTCTTTATGATTTCGTTTTATGCATTTATGTCGATGATTTTGTAGGCTGGATAAGGCGCTTGCGCCATTGCCTGATGGCGACGCTGACGCATCTTATCAGGCCTACATGGTGTTCTTAATTTCTGCGCTCAAACGCCAGCGCTTTACGCTCGATGAGGCGCATCAGCAAGGTTAGCAAACCGTTGACGATCAGATAAATCACGCCAGCCGCGCCAAACACCATCACATCGTAGGTACGACCGTACAGCAGCTGGCCGTGGCCCATCACTTCCATCAGCGTAATGGTGTACGCCAGGGAGGTGCTTTTGAAGACCAGCACCACCTCATTGGAGTAAGAGGAGAGGGCGCGTTTAAACGCGTACGGCAGCAGGATCGCCAGGGTATCTTTTTTGCTCATCCCCAGCGCGCCGCAGGACTGCCACTGACCTTCCGGGATCGCACGGATCGCGCCATAGAACAACTGCGTGGTATAGGCCGCGCTGTTGAGCGACAGGGCAAGTAAGGCGCATAGCCACGGCTCGGACAGCAGATGCCAGAGTACCGGGTAATCCTGTAACGACGGGAATTGCCCCGGGCCGTAGTAGATCAGGAAGATTTGCACCAGCAGCGGCGTACCGGTAAACAGCGTAATGTAGCCGCGAACCAGCCATACCAGCACCGGCGTTTTCAGCGTCAGAATGATGGTGAAAATCAGCGCCAGGATCAGCGCGACGATGATAGACGCAACCGTCAGCGTCAGGCTGGTGTGCAGCCCTTTCATCAGTTCAGGTAAATACTCAAACATCAGCCTGGTCTCCGCTCAAAACGTGTCGCGCGCAGGTCAATGCGTTTGAGAATGTACTGACTCACCAGCGTAATCACCAGATAGATAGCCGCAGCCACAATGTACCAGGTGAACGGTTCCTGAGTGCGCGTGGCGATGCTTTTTGTTTGCAGCATCAGATCGTTCACGCTGATAAGGCTGACCAGCGCGGTATCTTTCAGCAATACCAGCCACTGGTTGCCCAGCCCTGGCAGCGCATGACGCCACATTTGCGGCATCACCAGGCGGAAGAAAATTGCGGTTTTTGATAAGCCCAACGCCTGACCGGATTCCCACTGTCCAGACGGAACCGCTTTCAGCGCGCCGCGCAGCGTTTGCGACGCGTATGCCGCATACAGCAACGACAGCGCGATGACGCCGCACAGGAACGGACTGACGTCGAAGTCTTCAATCTGCATCTGCAACGGGATTTGCACAAACCCCAGGTTGATGGTGAAGCCATCAGACAGCATCAGCAGAAGCTGAGAGGAACCGAAATAGATAAACAGCACCACCAGAATTTCCGGCAGGCCGCGCAGAATCGTGACCAGTGCGGAACCTGTCCAGGCTATCGGGCGCCATTTTACGGACTCCCAGACGGCAAAAATCATAGCGAGGACGAGGCCGATGATCAGCGCACAAACGGCAAGGCCGACGGTCATCCCGGCGGCGCTTGCTAAAGGAAAAAATTCGTTCATCAAGTCTTACTTCTGGAACCATTTGTTGTAGATGGTTTCGTACGTGCCATCTTGCTTCACTTTTTCCAGCGCAGTGTTGAATTTCTGCTGTAGTTCCGTGTTGCCCTGGCGTACCGCGATGCCGAGGCCGGTGCCGAAGTAATCTTTGTCGGTCACTTTATCGCCAACCGGCGCCAGCTTCGGATTATCTTTCAGCCATTCAGTGACCACGGCGGTATCGCCGAACACGCCGTCAATACGACCATTTTGCAGATCCAGCTTCGCGTTCTGGTAGCTGTCATAAGGCACGGTGGTGATTTCCGGGTGCTTATCCATGATGAACTTCTGGTGGGTAGTGCCATTCTGTACGCCCACTTTTTTGCCTTTCAGCTGGTCGATGCTGGTGTATTTACCCTGCTGACCGATGAACAGTGCGGAGTTGTCATAGTAAGGCGTGGTGAACAGAACCTGCTTTTCACGCTCAGGCGTGATGTCCATACCGGCCATCACCGCGTCGAAACGACGGAACTTCAGGCTTGGGATCAGGCTGTCAAACGCCTGGTTGGTAAAGGTGCAGGTCGCGTCAATCTCTTTACACAGCGCATTGGCCAGATCGACGTCAAAGCCGACGATTTTGTTACTGGCATCCATAGATTCGAACGGAGGGTAGGATGCTTCCGTGGCGAAACGGATGGTTTGAGCTGCTGTAGCGGAAAGGCTAAAGCCTGCAATTAGCGCGGCAATCAGAACTTTTTTCATTGTCATTGTCCCGAATCTTAGTGAGATAAATAGTTTTTAAATGCATCGGTCTGCGGGTTCGCAAAGCAGCTCGCATCCCCTTGCTCGACGATGTGACCGTTTTCCATATAGATCACCCGGCTGGCGGTTTTACGCGCCACTTCTACTTCGTGAGTGACGATCACCTGGGTAATTTTGGTTTCCGCCAGTTCACGAATAATACTGACGATTTGCGCGGTGATTTCCGGGTCCAGCGCGGCGGTTGGCTCGTCAAACAGCAGCACCTGCGGCTCCATCATTAACGCACGGGCGATAGCCACACGCTGTTGCTGACCGCCGGAAAGATGCAGAGGATAGCGATCGCTGTAAGGTTTCAGGCGCAGACGTTCCAGCAGCTTCTCGGCACGCGCCAGCGCCTGGTCTTTTGACAGACCCAGCACGCGGCAGGGCGCTTCAATCAGGTTTTGTTGTACCGTGAGATGCGGCCAGAGATTGTATTGCTGAAAAACCATGCCTACGTTCTGGCGCAATTCACGAATCGCCTTGTCGGAAGGCGTTTTCGTGAAGTCGAAATGATTTCCTGCGATAGTGAGCGTGCCGGAGCGCGGCATCTCAAGCAGATTGAGTACACGCAGCAGCGAGCTTTTACCCGCTCCGCTTGGGCCAAGTAACACCAGCGTTTCGCCCTGAGGGCAATCCAGCGTGATATCGAACAGCGCCTGATGCGCGCCGTAGAAGCAATTAATGCCGTTTAATTGAATACTCATTGATTCTCGTATGCTGGCAGTCTGATAACTGTACACGTCATCCTTCATGCTGCCTCTTTGTTGGCTGCTGAGTGACTCGTCTCACCCTGAGACTCGCCCTTACGGACCGTTGCTCGCGACGTTCAAATCTGTTCCTGACAGATTTGTCACTCCAGTCACTTGCCGCCTCGACGCATCATGAATGATTTTGTGTATGTTGAGGCCGCAGATAGTACCTTTGACAGAATAGTTATGCAATATTTATGCGTTAAAAGTTAAATGCAAACCGCATTCTTCACTAAACATAGCACAAAATAGCGGGGGCGGTAGGCGGCAAGAATAATTGTCGGCATTCTATGCAGAATGCCAGACAATTTGTGGGGCTTATGATTTATCGACGTTTTGTCGGGTGATCAGCGGTTTTCGACGGACTGGCGCAGCGTACCGGCTGGCGCGTGGACGCTGCCGCCAAGATAACGTACATCATCAATAACCCAGCACTGACCCTCATGGATCATCAGCACTTCGTCGCGCCAGGTCTGGTCGCCTTGCTTCAGCTCCACGCGCAGCGGGATGTTGCGGGCGTCGCGATTAGGAATGGTGGACGCGCTGGCTACGCTGGCGCTATCCGGGAAGGTGGTGCGGCTGGAGAACGGGTCGCTGCTCATCAACTGGCGGTGTTCGTCATCACGGCTGGCGTCAGAGAGCAGTTTTGCCAGGTTGTCGCTTAAGTAAGGGCGAAGGGCGGTAATGTCGTTAGTACGGTTTTGAATGCGGTAGTCATAAAATTGTTGAGCCACGCTGTCCGGCCCGCCTTCTATGCACGACCCGCTGCGCGGGCCATTGTCTTTATAAGCAGGAGTGACGGTTGTGCAGGCACTGAGCAGCAGTGCGCAAGGGACGAGCAGAGAGAGTTTGCTGTAGCGCATAGTGATTTCCTTATAAGCGATCTGCCAAAAAGCGATCTACGATAATCAATTATATCTTTTCTATGATTGTATAACCGATTAACGTATTGTTATTTCTAAACTAAACTTGCTGCCAACCCCTTTTGGGGCACCTTTGGGGCAGTGGCTGCTAGCCTCTGATTCAGTATATCAACCTGTGACTGGTTATTGTCGGCCATCCATGCACCATATACTGTATAGACCATCTGAGCATTTGCATGTCCCATCTGTGCGGCAATAAAATTAGGATTGGCTCCAGCGGCGAGTGACCAGCAGGCATAAGTGTGCCGGGACTGATACGCTTTTCTGTATCGTAAACCGGCTCGTCTCATCGCTGATTCCCATATCCTGTTTAGTGACGTTGCAGCATAATGCGCTCCGGACTTTCCTGAACGTGTGGTAAGCTGAGGGTTGAATACGAAGGTACATGAATGTGCGCTTGTCCGGCCAAATTCGCGTAGCTTCACCTCAACTTTATGTTGTTTGCCCAGCCTTGTGAGTGATGCCTGGTTTTTTAATGCATCAATCGCAGGTTGTATCAGATGTATCACCCTGTCGGTTCCTGCCTGGGTTTTCGGCAGGGTGAACTCTTTAGCCTGAGTGTAATTTCTCCTGACAACCAAAGTGCCCGCTTTAATATCGATGTCTTCCCACGCCAGCGCGCACAATTCTCCATGTCGCATGCCAGTGTAAACAGCCAGGGACCAGAGATTTTTGATCTGCTGGTGGTGGCAGGCGTCAATGAGTCGCGTAAATTCGTCCTGTGAAAGCGGATCTGGTTCAGCTTTTGCTCTCTTCAGTGTTGATATTCCACTGAACGGATTTTGTGAAATGTAGCCATTGCATGCTGCAAACTGGAACATTCCACAGACAATCCCCATATAAGCATTTACTGTCGCCACACTACGTCCCTTCGGTGTCAATTCACGGTTTGGTCTCGCTACCTGATGACCTGTCATCAGTTCCCGCCTGAAAACGAGCAAGTCTTCCTGTGTTACAGCGGAAGCAAGAACCCGCCCTCCAAGCAAAGAAACACTCGTTTTTACGATCGACTCATAGCGGATCATCGTGTTTCTCGATATTTCCATTTCCTTAAGGCCAAGCCATTTGTCCGCCAGTTCAGCGATAGTGATGTCTTTATTCACCACGCCGAACTGCTTCAGATTTGGCGAATCAGGAAACCGTTCCGCATAGTTGAAGCTACCAGTCTTAATTAAAAAGCAGACAGAAGCCCGTAACTCACCTGCAATTTTGCGATTTTTAGGGGTGTCAGGCACCCCCAGATTTTCACGTACACGCTTCCCTTTATAGTGGAAGCAGATCCGGAGTTTACCTCCGTGGTTTTCAACGCCGGTTGGATAGGCCGGTTTAGCCATAAATCCTCCTGCGTCCAAGAGCTTCATCAGATTACATCCTCAAAGATTTAAGTCAAAGATCGACTGCTGGATTCGGCTGGCTTTTGATCCAACGGTTTATCTCAGGGATGCAGTACATGCACTCGCTCGTTGGCTTCGGGCTGCCGTCGGGCGCTATGTGCTTGTATTCTCGTCCGAGCATCCAGGATTCCTTGCGGGCCCGGAGAACCGTTCCGGGTTTTAGCCCGGTAACTGCTATCAGAACCTTTTCTGTAACCCACTCATTAGGGGCCAGAAGAATGACATCGCTCATACCCACCTCACGCCACATTCAGGCCACGGCAGTGGCACCACGTTTCAAACATTCGTTTAACCACTTCACGGCAGTAAAACCCTTCTATATCCCTCGTAAGGTCGTAGCGGCTTCCGTACCGCTGGCGCACCCACATTTCAAACGATTTGTTCATTTATTCACTTTCGTCCCCAGATTATCGCGCCTCGGAAAACGCTCAAGTTTCCATATCCAGACCATCCACATCATCGTGTCGTAATCCGGCAATGCCTGATAATCCTCAAGACTTGCCCGGAGTGCTTTGGTTCTCCACTCGTACACAAGAGCCACTCTCCACATCATTACCATGCAGAACAGGGCACCTATACCCAGCAGGGCAATAAGACCGATAAAGAAATAATCAATCACTTTTCACCTCCGGTTGGTGCGGTTTCAGTGCGTTGCATCTCGCGTAAAGCGCAAAAAATTTTATTTCTTAGTTTGTTGAACCCGTCCGTGTGCGTATCGGTGACGACGTACGGCGGTATCATCCAGCTAAACATTGCGGAGAGTTCGTCGATGGTGAATGAAACGCTGGCGCCAGTGGTCAACGGTTTACCATCAGTGACATCGTTAACCACTCTCTCCCAGCGGTCTCCAGTCTGAGATTCCAGGCGCTGAATTAACTCCCCGATGCTCAACGGGGCGATCAACTGCTGGCGTAAGCGCTGAATCTCCTCAGCCATGTAGTAACCTGTTTTGCTCCAGGTATCGACGTTATCGCCGGTCATGTCCGGTTCCATCGTCGCCATCAGAACGGCGTCGTGATAGTCCTGGCTGCCACTGGTGATCGCAACAGCGTAGGTGTCACTGTTTTCGCGCTTATGGATAAGCACGATCGGGTTAAGAATTTTGTTACTCATCGTTTCGCCTCCCGCTGTACGGTTTTGTAGGCCCGCAACATATCGCGGGATTTACCGGATAAAACCGACTTCATGAAGAACACGCCGCTGCGGGTTGCAACGATGCCGGGCGTGCAGAGCAGGGTAGCGTCAACTACACGGTTATGTTTCCGGAACTCAAACACGGTACTGGTGATCACGATGTTCGCTACGGCGCCGTGGTCCTGGTATTCGATTTTCATTCACATATTCCCCGCAACCGTATCACTCATGTCATTTACCATGCTTTGCCAGATTTCACGGCCACTTGTAGTCAACTCGTCACCATGAACGCATTTACTCAATAACTGAATTCCGATAGCTTCCCACTGCTGTGGATAGCTGTCTCTGAGCGCCTCCAGTGCGTAGCCGTTGATTAAGTCCCTTACGCCTTGAACCCCACCAATGATGTTTACCTGTATCGGTTGACCATTGGCATTGATCATGAAGTGATCACCGCTGATGGTTGAAATATGGTTATACAGCGCGGTGGCGTACTGGTTCGCCAACGCATTGAGACGGAAATTTTTCGTAATGAGCGCCATTATTTTACCTCCCACCCGATAGCCTGAAAGAGTCCCATTTTGGGGGGATACCAGTGGGTGCCGCGCTGTGACCGCGATATTCGACTGCTGGAAGTTGCTTATTGTTGATGGTTACGGTATTCATGCTTTATATCCAAAGGCGCGACGAAGCGCTTTCTTCATCTTCTTGCCGTTATTGACCGAGCAGTAAAGTTCTGCCAGTTCCTGGGCCATCATTTGCTCGCCGGTTTCTTCATTGACGAAATATTGATTAGGGTTGTTCTTTATGAACTCCTGTACCATTGGCAGCGCAAGAAATTCATCCGGGCTGTAAATTTTCGACTGACGCCGACGATGCTTTGCATTTGGCACTTTGTGTGCGGACTCAACCGCAAAGATGTTTGCATTATCCTGGTTAGCCATCAGCGCATCCCCTGCGGTTTATTGGCCTGTAGCGCATCAACCTCTTTCACAAAGCGGACATGCATGGCGTCCCACTTTGCGCACCATTTCTGCATTTCGCGCTTACGGGCAAGAATGCGGCGCAGGCGACGCTCACAGCGTTGGTGGGCTATGAAATATTCACGAGTAACGGCGCCACGCTGACATACTTCGCCGTGTACCGGATGCCATACTTTCACGTCCGGATGGCGGCACTTAAAACCTGATGCCTCAAAAGTCCAGGTGGTCATGAAGAAAGCCAGGTAACGGATCGCCGTGTCGCGGCTGAAGCATTTCTTAATGCGACCGTGGCGCTCCGCGACGAACAACGGGCCAACTGGTGTGTCGTGTTTCTGTAATGCCTGGTCAATGGTGCTGGCGGTTCTGTTGTCGATCATCGTTTTATTTCCCCTGCTACTTTTTGCATCAACCCGGCGTGCAGGTCTGGATGGATTTCATCGCAGACTGACTTCCAGTCACGAGCCTGTTGCATCTTTGCTGCATGCCATGCTGTATGTGCTTCCTGTACGCTGTCGAACAACCCGAGATGTTTGGTTTTCCCTTTTATGCGGATTTTCGCCCGAAACTTACTACGTAGCTTGTGCCGGCTCACACCTTGCGGTAATTCACTGCGTGTTCTGGCGTGGTCAGCTCCAAAGCCGTTCAGTGCTTGCGGAATGAATACACAATGCTCTGGTGAATAAATTTTATTACCGGGATGTAATAAATCTTTGTCCAGTGCGCAGCCTTCACGGTAATGGGCTTTCCAGAAGGCCAGAAAATTACTGAAATAAAGCCACTCATCGCACACAATACATCCGGCGTAGGTGCGCGCGTCCTGCTCTGTGTTCGGTTTGTAGCAACGTTGAATCATGTGACGCCAGACGTCGTACGCGCTGTGATGATGGCATTTACCGTCTATCCAGATTCCACACGGGAAATCAACATCAAAACACCCAATGCCGCAAATAAGTCTCTTCTTCTTTTTCCGCGAGATTTTAGATTCTAAAAAATGGTCAATTTCGAATTTGTTCACGAATTACACTCCCGTATTCAGGTCATGAAAGCCCACTGCAATAAACGCGCTCAGGAATCCTGATTGCTGTTAGTGCCACTGGCGCAGACCTCCATTACGTCTTCAGATGGAGTGACAACCCAGCCAGCCTGGCGGGCCATTTCGATAAATCCGGTCAGCGTCAAAAGATGTTCGTTATCAGCAAGGCGTCGAACTGTAACCAGACCGTTACGCACATAAACCAGCACTCGCCCGGAGAAATCCGGCGAAACATGCAGATCAGCCGTCAGCGACCGAGAATGGGTAGGAGCGCTATTGCGTAAAAATGTATTCTGACTAATCATCAGTTAATTCCTCCGCTTTTAATGATTGTTCTGCCAGCGTTGCAATAAGTGCATTTATAAAATCCACACCATCGGGTGTTAATTTATTAATACCCACGCATGCTGAATAATGTTCAGAAATTAAGTCCTCTGCCTGCTCATGTTTATGCATGTCATAAATCATCGCTTCGAAAAGTTTTATCAGCGCTTTCGTCAAAATATCTTCGTCAAGTTCAACTGGTAATTTTGAACCATCTTCCAGCTTAACTATCTGGAAATAACTTCCGGTTCTCCGCATCATTGAATCGAGTTTTGCCCGGACAAGATGACGGCGGCGAGTTTCAATCAGGCTTGTTTTCATTGTTACCGCCCATATGCTTTGCGCAGAAAAAGGTTTGCAATATGCAGGTAGCCATTGCCATAGCGGGCAAGTAATGTTGCTGTTTTATGTGCTGCTTTATCTTTCAGAAATTTCATTATTGCCCCCCCCTTTGGATGTATTCTCCATTGTCATTTTGGTCATGAAACAAAGCTCATTCAGTAACGAGGTGAATCGCCCGGCCACCTTCACATCAGTGCGTGTGATTGCTGGCATTAGTAACTCGATAAACTCCGCACGAAGTTCATGCGCATATTTATTAGCACACTCTGCTGTTTTACTTGCTTTATTTATATAAAGAAGATCATCATCCTGGATAACGGAATGAACCTTGGTCTTTACAGCTTCATTTCTGACGATAATATCCATCTTCATTTCCTTGGGGTGAGCGATTCCCCACCTGTTAAGGTGTAATATATGTTTTCACGAATTTACTGCTTGCTCGGTTCGAGTTTGGTTTCTGCTTGCTGAATTGAATCCCCAACACCTTCAAGCAGGGTCATTACTGCCATAATCAATGTGCGCTCATAATCATCTCTCGGGTTTTCCGCCCATTGATTCAGAACTGCTTCTGCTTGTTTGACTCGGTTTCTGGCTCCTAATAAACATGTGCTCATTATTCACCGCCTTGACCGCTGAGTTGTTCAATATACCCACATGCAGTTTCATTCGTTTTCTGCATTGATCTGATTAAACATGCGATTGCATGATCTGCTTCTGGTGGTAATTCATTGATGCGATAAATAACCTCAAGTAACGAGGTGTTTTCAACGATGTCAGCGGCAATACTTTCGAGCATGTTAATTGGAGTTTTCATTGCTCACCTCCTTTGCCTTAGACGAGTTAATATATTTCTCTGCCGAATCCATATTGCAATATGCATCGGAAGCTAGCATTCTAACTCCTGAAATAGCCCCCTCAAGAACCGTTTCATCCAGTGATGAGCCACAATGCTCTAGTGCAATTAATAGACAGACGATGCTATCGATTTTCTTTTTTGCATTGCTTAATAAGGGGGGGTATGAAGTTGTCATCTCATTGGCTCCGTTGTTTTGCCGATGAGTGAACTGTAAGTCATGCAATAACTTATTGCAATAACAAAACTTATTTTTATTTTGCATTTTAGTTTAATGCATTGATTTTTTTAGTATAAATTTTATTTTATGGGCCTATTTTACCGACTGACGCGCATGAAAAAGCCGCATTTAAGCGGCTTCACATGGGGAGAGGTAGGTTATTCAGAGTATTAAAGCCTGTTGTAATTTATTGATTCGTGCATGATTGCTTTGCCCATCACATATAGCTCGTCTTGGCTCTCTTCCGTGATATACCATTTTTCATAAGCGGGGTTGTCGGATAAGACGGCAAGTCTGTTTCCCTGCATCTGGAGGCGCTTAAGGTGGAATGTTTTACCAAAAACGAACACATACACTCCGTCAGTGAGGAAGTGACGGACCGAAATGTCAACGAAAACGCGATCTCCTGAATTGAAGGTATTGGCCATGCTATCGCCATTTACAGTCATTACTTTTACGACATCTTCACTACGATTCCCAAAAAGGGATTTGGCGTGTTCTGTCGTGTATTCTATGGCATGTAAAACTTCAACAAATTCAGAAAGCATAAATGTGCCAGGCCCTGCACTTACAGAAAGATCAAGTACTTCAACCCTGAATACATCGGAGTTAGCCCGCAGCTCTTTATCATTCATATTCTCAATCACGTACCCCTGTTTATGAGGGGTGTGATCTTTACCAGTCGAAAGCCATTCGGGGCTAACGCCCAGAACTTGAGCGATCTCAACCAACTTACGTGATGAGTTGGTTTTCCCGGAGGCTAGGCGCCAGATAGCTGGCTGCGAGACCCCAACCATCGTAGCCAATTCAGCCTGAGTTAGGCCGGCGTCAGCCATCGCTTTTTTAATACGATCTGAGAATGTGTTCATAAGAGTAAGCCTATACAAAAAGTTATTACACGGCAAATACGATAAGTTATTGCATAATCTTATTCAAGGTTATAATCTTGCTTTGTGTTTAATAACTTTTGGTATTTCCATGACCAACCAACATGTAAAAAGAGCAATCGATATTCTTGGTGGGCAAGCCGCATTAGCTAGGGCCTGTGGCGTTACTCAACCCGCTGTATTCCGTTGGCTTAATGGTAGTCGTGTAAAGGCCGACCATGTCATGTCCATTGTGAAAGCTACCAACGGCGAAGTTAAAGCTTATCAGATTCGTCCGGATCTTCCTGATACTTTTCCGCACCCATCCTCAGAGGTGTGACATGTCACACGCGAACAACGGGAAGCTCAAATATGAATGCCACCATTAAAACGTTCGACTTTAAGTCTGATGCTGGTGATCTGCTGGCTTCGGTTCGTACTGTGCAGATTGATCGCTCTCCGTGGTTTTTCGCTGTTGATGTGTGTGAGGCGTTGGGCCTGAGCGATACCAACAAAGCGCTTTTGTCGGTAGATGAAGAGGATAAGTGTGAACACGAACAGTATTCGGGTTCGGGTCGTAAACCAATGTTGGTTAATGAATCCGGGCTTTACACGCTCATTCTTAAAAGCCGCAAAAAACAGGCTAAACGCTTCAAGCGCTGGGTCACTTCCGATGTGCTGCCATCTATCCGAATGACGGGATCATACAATCTTATCCCGTCTAATAATCTTCCTGATTTTTCCGATGAGGTTGCAGCTGCTCGTGCGTGGGCCGATGAACGAGAGGCGGCACGGCGAGCAATTGGATACGCAGAACGCCAGGCAAGGTACATCCAGCATCTGGAAAATCTTTTCAGCCCGGGGATGACCCCTACGCAGTTTTGTAAGCGTCTCAACGGCGTCAATGTGCAGCAGGTGACGGCCTTTCTTGAAGAACACAACTGGCTTTATGACGATCGTCCTGAGTCCAGGCGTCCGGCGTGGCGTGTAAAGGCTTATGCGCGCGATCTTTATCTGACCGAACGCCGCCACCTTGTCGAGCATGATGATTTTGACAGTTTCGACACTTATACCCCTGTCTTACTCCGCAAAGGAGCGGTGTGGATTTATCGCCAGTATCTCAAAGGTGCTCTGCCGATGAAAAAGAGCTGGAACGGGGAATTTACCCACGACAAAGAATTAGCAGGTGCAGCATGAGTAGCAAAATTTTGGGCAACGTCTGGGACGCATGCGCTGCGCATGACGTTAAGGGCGCGAAGCTAATGATTATGGCTCGCCTGGCTGACTACTCGAATGATGATGGTGTTAGTTATCCAGGGGTGGAAACAATCTGTCGCCAACTGGGGCTGGGAGAAAGCACGGTCAGGACAGCGGTTGCAGAACTTGAGTCTGCTGGCTGGTTACGTCGTGAATCACGTCGCAAAGGAAATCGGAATACGTCCAATCTTTACTATCTGAATGCCGAACGCCTTGAGGCGCTGGCACGCACTGAACGGGATAAAGTTTCAGCAATGAAACAGCAACGCAGAGCAACCAGTTTTCACCCGTCAGATTCTGAACCTTCAAATTCTGACCCTTCAGATTCTGGACGTTCATACGGTTTTGACCCGTCAGATTCTGACAAAAAAGGCGTTTTGACCCGTCAGAATCTGACCCCAGATCCACAAGGTTTAAAACATGATCCACAAGTAAATTCAAAACATGAATCGCAAGATATTGGCGCATCTGCTGGCGCGCCTGCACCAACTCGCTCTGCAAAACAGGGTTATTCAACGGAGTTTGAAACAGCGTGGCAGGCATACCCTAAGCGTGCTGGTGGAAATTCCAAGTCGGCAGCATTCAAAGCCTGGAAAGCCCGCCTGAAAGACGGAGTTAAGCCTGAGGACATGCTGGAAGGCGTCAAGCGCTACGCGGCATACTGCCGGGCGACCGGTAATACCGGCACACAGTTCGTCAAGCAGGCTGCAACGTTCTTCGGTCCCGATCGCCACTTCGAAGAGTCCTGGCAGACTCCGTCCGCTCCCGGAGGTGGGCGTCGCAATGCGCTCCCTGTATCCGGCTTCAGCGAGCAGGACTACGGTGAATCGGGTTGTCAGTGGTAAAGCGGGGATAATTAAAATGTTAAATTTGTTGAATCAGCAGAAAGATCGCGCTGACCTGAAGGCAAGACAGGAACGCCTGAACGAAGAATTAAATTTCACACTGGAGCATAAACTTCCGTGGGGATATCGCGGCTGGGACTCAGGAAAAACCGAGACCACTACCTGCGAAAAACATGGCGAATTTGAGCGTTTCACTCTGGTGGGAAAAGATTTTCGCGGAGGTGAGAATTTTAAACACTCACAATGTCCGGAATGCCTGCGGGATGAACTTGCGGAGGTTGGCGCAAAACTGCGTACACTGCGCGTTACTGAATTGCTGGATCGCGCTGGTATTGCCCGCCGCTTCGAGGATTGTGAGTTCGATAACTACCAGACTGTAACTCAGGATGCGGCGAAAAACCTCTCTGTGTGCCGGGGCTATGTCGACAACTGGGAGCACTGCTTTGATGCAGGACTGGGCCTGCTGATGGTTGGAAAATGTGGAACCGGGAAAAATCACCTGGCTGTTGCTATGACAAAAAACCTTATTCGCAACCACCTCGCCCGGGTTGCAATTACCGATGTGATGCGCGTTATGCGTGCCGTAAAAAGCACCTGGCGCCATAACTCTGAAATGACAGAAGACAGTGTGCTGGACCACTTTGCGTCGCTGGATCTGCTGATTATTGATGAGGTCGGAGTTCAGCTCGGCAGCGCCTCAGAGCTGGCTATCTTGCAGGAGATCGTCAACGTTCGCTATGAAAGTGTGCTGCCCACCATCCTGATTAGCAATCTGACCTTTGAGCAGCTTAAGGATTCCATTGGTGAGCGCATCGTTGACCGCGTGACAAACGGTGGACACAACCGGCTGGCATTCAACTGGGAAAGCTTCCGTGGCAAAGACGGGTGGTCTAAATGACGCCAGTATGGAGAAACGATGATCTGGAAGGTGCGGTAATTGGCGCTATTTTTCTGCGCGGTGCTGATCCTGAGGTTCTTGAAATCATTTCCCGCCTGCCAGCAAGCGTTTTTTATGTTCGGCAGTACCGTGAAATTTATTCCGGCATATGCCGTCAAGTGCGTGGAACGGGGGTTATTGATCCTCTTCTGCTTTGCGAGAGCATGCCGGAATATAGTGCGGTTATTATGGCGTCAGGGCAAATAGCCTGGGCGAAATCAGCGCTGGTTTCCTACGTTTCTGTGCTGGAACGTAACGCAGCTGTACGCGATGCGGAAGTGGTGATTGAAAATGCCCTTGCAGGAATCCGGGCAGCGGCCAATGGTGAGAGTGCAGTTGAAGCACTGAAAGCTGCACAGGCCAGCATTGCGACTATCTCCCTTTCCGCAAACACCGTACAGCCAGTTCATATTGATGAAATCCTGCCTGCTGTCGTTGATCGTGTTGATGCCCGGTATCAGGGGCTGGAGACAGCAAAAAGCCTGCTCACTGGCATTGAAGAGCTGGACGAGAAAACAGGCGGTATTGAACCCACGGATCTGGTGTTTATCGCTGCCCGGCCATCAATGGGTAAAACCGAACTGGCGCTTGATATTATCGACAAGGTATCGGAGCAGGGGCGTGGTGTATTGTTCTTCACCATGGAGATGGCCAGCATTCAGATTGGTGAACGAATGGTATCTGCCGCCGGTGGTATGTCAGTTTCCCGACTCAAGGCTGCGGCGAAGTTTGACGATGAGGACTGGGCGCGGTTATCAACCGGTGTTGGTCGTCTTACCGGACGCCCGATCTGGATGGTGGACGCTACCAATCTGACGGTTGAGCAAATCCAGCAGGTCGCCACCAGTCACCAGATTGCCCACCCGGAAATTTCCCTGGTGGTCATTGATTACCTCTTACTCATTAAGATCCAGAGTACGGCACGTTATGACCTCGCTGTAGGTGAAATTTCAAAGGGGTTAAAAAATCTGGCTAAGGCAAACCAGACTCCCGTAATCGCATTGAGCCAGCTTTCGCGAGGCGTGGAGTCCCGACCGAACAAACGCCCAATGAACTCCGACCTTAAGAACTCAGGCGAAATAGAGGCTGATGCTGACATCATCATGATGCTTTACCGTGACGAGGTATATAACCCTGAGTCACCAGCAAGAGGGATCGCGGAAATCAATATCACCAAACAGCGTAATGGCGTTCTTGGGACCGTGTACCGTCGTTTTTATAACGGACATTTCCTCCCGGTTGACCAGGAAGAAGCCAAGCGAAAATCAGCACCACAGCAAAAATCACAACCCCGACGTTATGCAAAAGCCTAAGGAGTCAGCAATGGATCGTCTTATTCGCGAAATGTCGTATTTATTCACCAAAAAGCGCTTTGAGGAACTTCAGGAAACGGCTTGTGAAATAGCGACAGGACACAGTGATTTTCCTGAATGTTTTGGGCTCATTGCTGATGCTATAGCGGAATTTGTTGAAGGAACTCCTGAAGATGAATGGCGCGAGCATGAAAAAATCTTTATGCATTATGTCGTTATGCGCGCTCTGGCGCTGTGGGAGCAGGGAGAGAAAATAACGGAAGTCCAGTGGACACATCCTGGCTGGTTCGGTACGGCAGAGAAGGGAGATACCATCCAATGAAGCTGGATGTAACGAAGGAAGACGGGCACACCATAAGCGAATACCTTCGCGCTGCCCACGGTAGCTATTCAGGTCCTGTCTTCATCGATATTAACCGGCTGGTGGATTTGAACATGGTTTACAGCCGCCTGGTTGTTATGACGTATCTCATGAAACAGCAGTGGTTCTGGAGGGCTAAACAATGAAACTGGAAGCGTCACTAAAACATTTCAGCCCTCAGGGGATGCACATCAGCGACAGCGTGAAAGGCACATCACCGGATCGGATCACCGGCACTGATGTTATGGCGGCCATCGGTACCACCAGCAGCCGTGCACGGTTCGGCCTGTCTGCCTTCTTTGGTAAGGCGGGGATCAGCAAGACAGATGAGCAACTGGCAGTTCAGGCGCTGGCGCGTCACGCGATGGATACCGCACCGAAGAACGTCAGAAAGGTCGCCGGGACTGAGTTCGGCTGGTGCATGCAGGTGCTGGCGCAGTTTGCATTTGCTGAGTATTCCCGTTCTGCGGCCACCAGCGCGACATGCCACAGTTGCAATGGTTCCGGGCGTGTAACGGTGACCCGGACAATCTGCAAAGTATCTTACCCGTGGGGTAAAGCGCCATACTGGGCCAGCAAGTCCCGCGCTGTTCGTCCTTCAGACTGGGAGCAATGGAACGAGGTTACAGAGAGTGTCCCGGCTGTCTGTGAAGTTTGTGAAGGTAAGGGAACGATAAGCGCCCGCTGTCGCTGCGGTGGCAAGGGGGAGGTGCTCGATCGCAAGGCTACGAAAGAGCATGGGGCGCCGGTATTCAAAATCTGTGAGCGTTGTGGTGGTGAAGGGTATTCGAGAGTGTCTTCTGCGACCGTTCACCGCGCTATTCTCAGACGTCTACCGAACCTCCATCAGTCGTCGTGGTCCCGCAACTGGAAGCCATTCTATAAAATGCTGGTGGATGTGTTGCACAAGGGGGAGACACACGCTGCGTTAGAGTTTGAGAAGGCAACCAGTTATTGATGTGATCGGAACAAATGCCGACAATTTTTTGCACGATAAGGTTGACTTTGCATAAAACTGTCCTGTATCCTTCCAATCGTGGGATATTATGCCTACACGAAATTAAACCCGCCTCAGCGCGGGTTTTTTTATGCCTGCAATTCTTCGCGCACCGCCCGCGCACATATCACACCGAACCACACCCTTTGAAATGAGCCTTTGAGGAAGTCTGTTAGTGCTGGCGAGCCTCGGTGGGCTGATTTCCTGTGCGGCAAAGGTTCATCTCAAAGTAAGGTAAACGCCATGCAATTAGTTGAAATTAAAAAACTCGACCTTGTAACCAATTCCATTGCTATTGCTGATGGCGTAAAGCGCGATCACGATACGATAATCAAACTCATCGACCGCAATAAATCAGACCTGGAAGAATTTGGAAAGGTCGGATTTGAAATCCGAGCTGGTTACAATAACGCGAAGGTTCGTGTGGCGCTGCTGAACGAACAGCAAACCACTCTACTGATCACCTACATGCGTAATAACGATGTTGTCCGCAAGTTCAAAAAGAAACTGGTTGCTGAGTTCTTCACTATGCGCAGTGCGCTGGCGAAGAAGAAAATGGGTCGCAACACCGCCCGTCTGGAGTATCGTCCGATGAGCGATGCCATTAAGCATGAGCGCGAAACTCTGGGTAAGGAGATTAAGCCTTACCACTTCAGCAACGAAGCCGATTTGATTAACTGCATCGCGCTCGGTATGACGGCGGCAAAATTTCGTGTTTACCACGACATCGACAAAAAAGAGAACATCCGTGACTACCTGACGCCGGAGCAGATCCACTGCGTAACTGAGTTGCAGCGGGCCAATACAGTTTTCATTGGCATGGGCTGGGACTTTGAGCAGCGCAAAGAGGCGCTAAAGGGTGTATTTGATCGCAACCATCGCCAGCCGCTGATTGAAGAGCAATTTCGTTTGGCTGCATAATGAGTGGTCACTTCGACATACAGCTTAATCATCGAAACCCTGCCACGGCGGGGTTTTTCGTTGTTGGTTGTAATGGTAAGCTTTCTTCGTTGCGGTGAATCCCCCTATGCGGAGGGGCAACCAGTCAAAAGATACATCCTTTTGCAGGTCTGCTGACTGGAGCAGGCCTACCGGGAGGCACCCGGCACCGCAACACAATCCCAACCGCAAGCACGCTTCAATTCCTTCTCAGATGAGTTTTGTCGTTAATTCATGTAGCGGAGCGTGCTTCCGGTTGTGATGAATGCGCAGGCTGATGCGCTCGTGATAGTGGTCTCCGTCAGGAGGGAAGGTCACTGGAAGAAACCAGTAGGTGCTGGGGAGCTGAGAACAGCAGCCGGGAAACCGGGTGAAATGCACATTGATGAACCGAAAGCGACTATTCTGCGAAGACAGGCACCTTGATACGCAGATGACTGAATCCGAATAAACTGTCGCACTAATATTCCAGATGCCGGAGATCAGCACCGGCCATCACAACAGCATTACTTTTCCAGGCTACGCATTTGCGTGGCCTTTTTTCTTTCCCCTCGTACTGAGAGGACTCACAGCAATAGAGGGGGCTAAATGTCCGATCCTGTAACTGGCTCCGGCGCGATGCTCGGAGGTGGGCTGGTGGGTTCCGTAATTTACGGAATCTTCACTCATACCGATTTTGGCGTTGTATTTGGTGCGTTTGGTGGCGCGGTTTTCTACGTCGCAACGGCTGCAAATCTTACCCGTGGTCGTCTGGCTGCATACTTTATGACATCGTTCATTGTTGGGGTGCTCGGTGCGGGGTTACTGGGTTCGAAACTTTCAGCCTGGACGGGGTACAGTGACCGGCCACTTGATGCGCTTGGCGCCGTGATTGTATCGGCCATCACTATCAAGGTGCTGACATTCATCAACAGTCAGGATCTAAATAGCCTGTTCGGTATGCTTTCGCGTCTGCGCGGAGGAGGGGGTAATGTTAAATGATCCTTCTGCATTCTTTAATGCGTTAATTTGTGGGGTGATCGTGGTTGCGCTGATGTTCTACCAGCGCGGCAGCGCGAGACATCGCCCTCTGATATCGCTGGTGGCCTACTTCACAGTGCTGGTATATGCCAGCGTCCCATTCCGGTATCTGTTCGGCCTCTATCAGGAATCTCACTGGTTTGTGGTGTTGGGTAACGTACTAATTTGCGCCGCCGTGCTATGGGCGCGGGGAAACGTGGCACGTTTAATCAACATTCTTCAGAAATAAAAAAGTGGGTTGTAACGACATCACTACAACCCACAAAGGTTACATAAAGGTATTAGGATTTTTCTTGGTTGGAATTTTGAATCAAATTACATTTGAAAGCATCTCTGTTTCCCTTTTTTATCCCTATTAAATCTGGTAGTTTCCTGGCGGGTAATTTTATGAATCAATCACGATTTCAGAAGGCGGCTGGTATAAGCGCCGGATTATCTGCGCGCTGGTTTCCGCACATCGACGCGGCAATGAAAGAATTCGGCATCACTGCGCCGCTCGATCAGGCGATGTTCATCGCGCAGATGGGGCATGAGTCCGGCGGGTATGAAAAGCTGGTGGAAAGTCTGAACTACGCAGCCGATCGTCTTGTTCCCGTATTCGGCAAGCACCGTATCACGGCACAGCAGGCTGCCGCACTCGGCAGAACGGCAACGCAACCAGCTAATCAGAAAGCGATAGCCAATCTGGTTTACGGCGGCGAGTGGGGCAAAAAGAACCTAGGCAACCAGATTGCTGGTGACGGCTGGAAATATCGCGGGCGCGGGCTGAAGCAAATCACCGGGCTAAGCAACTATCGCAAATGCGGCATGGCGCTAAAACTGGATCTGGTCACACAGCCGGAATTGCTGGAACAGGACGAAAATGCAGCGCGTTCCGCAGCGTGGTTCTTTGCCACCAGCGGATGCCTTGTGTATTCCGGCGATGTGGAACGTATCACGATCATCATCAACGGCGGTAAAAACGGTCTTGATGACCGCCGTCGCCGTTTTAATCTGGCAAAAGCCGTGCTGGTGTGAGGCTGCTATGGGACTTGAAATGATTATCGGCCTGGCCGCAGCGGTGATTGCCGCTATCGCTGGTGCTTTTGGTTTCGGCCAGTTGCGCGGCACCAGTAAAGCGGAAGCCAAAGCCGAAATCCAGCGCACAGAAGAACGCGCGGCAGCTACTGAAGCCGTTGCAGAACGCCGGGTAGAGAAAACAAAAGGAGCCAGGGATGTACAGCAGACTGTTAATCATCTTCCTGATGACGATGTTGACCGTGAGTTGCGCGAAAACTTTACCCGCAAAACCTGAAGTAACGGACACGGCCTGTGACTGGGTGAATATCATCTACCTTACTGAACACGATATTGCCGTGCTGGATAAGCAGACCAAGCGCGACATCCTGGCCCATAACAAATCAGTGCAGGCTAACTGCAAGAAGGAGTCTGCCCGTGAACGCAGAGAACCTAAGTGAAGCGTATTACATCAATAACGAGATAAAAGAACTACAGCGACAGAAAAGTATTCTGGAGAGTGGTGCAGGGCTTGGGGTAACAATCCAATCTACCTATCAGGATAATGCCTTTTTGGATGCTATACGCCCACATGCTGTGGCTGAGCTTGACCGTCGTATTGAGGAAAAAAGAGCCGTACTGGTTAATTTAGGCGTCTCCTTCTCTTAATGTGACAGGCATTACAGCAGGCATTCACGGAGTGCCTGTGATAATGCTTAATTATGTTATGATTTCCTATATAGCAAAGTTGACCGTTTATTGGGAGAAATCATGGATAGTTTGTCCAACAAACAAATGATAGAGCATCTTTCTAGGTTCAGGGATGCCGGAGATAAGCTGTCTGAAGACATTTATAATATCTCAATACGCATCTTTGATCTGATATCAGAGACAGAAGCTCGTGAAAATCGCAGTGAGGGTGAGGATCTGATGCTCTCTCGTCTTAAGCAAATGATAGACTTATTGCTAGCCTCATCGAATGATTCACACAACTACAATGAATCGATGTGGAAAGACTATACAAAAGTAATCAAAGCCCTTGGTGTAAAAGCGGTGGATAAGTCTAATGATTGAAATTACGCCAATCACCGATAGCCTAAGCGATGCCCTTAAAAAAATTAAAGAGACCCAAGCTCAGCACGAAAGAGTGAAAAAAGAGGCTGATGAACAGGAGTTCTCTTCTCTCGGGGCATTACAGAGGGACGGGAAAACAAGAAGCGCCCTCACTTTTTGGTTCATGATTGGTTTTTTTGGTCTGATTGGAGGGTGTTTCTTTTTTACCCTTTGGTATAACGACAATGCTGTGCGATGGATTGTTGATTTGCATAAGCAAGGGCTGTATGAAGAAGCAAAAAATATAACCCTTTTAGAACTTGATAAGGTTCTTGCTGTGGTAATTGGGGCTCTTGGAACATCATTGGGCTTTATCATTGGTTATTATTTTAAAGATAAATCTCAATAAACCGCCTACGGGCGGTTTTTTATTGCCATAACGGGTATGCAGTATGGCTACTTTTGCATGTGTGGCTAGCGGCCCATCACTGACATACGATGATTGTCAGACACTTAATCAAGCCGATATTCCGATAATCGCGGTGAACAGTTCGTGGCAAGCGACTCCGTTTTGCGCCGCTATCTATGCGGCTGACTGCTGCTGGTGGGAAGAACACCACCGCATGATCGCTTCATCTGCTGAAAGATGGTGCGGCGATGAGTTTACCGCCCGCCGCTTTGGTATTAACTGCTTTCCCTCCGCGTTGCCTGGTTCCTTCAACTCCGGGCAACGCGCCATTGAACTGGCGCTCCATCTGGGCGCACACCGTGTTCTGCTTCTGGGGTACGACTGCTCAATACGGCACGGAACCCACTGGCACGGCAACCACCAGTTGCTGGCTAATCCGGATAAATTCAGCGTGGCGCGCTGGCATGATGAGTTCAGCCGCTTGCTGGCTATCGCTGGTGGTGCCGAAATTATTAACTGTTCCCGCTATACGCGGCTTACCTGCTTTCCCCGCCAGCCGTTAGAGGCTGCGCTTTCTCTGTAGGACATTTATGGCATTAAGACGAAAGGTCTGCATCCGAGGGATGTACGGGCTTGGTGATTCTATTTATCAGCGTGCGTTTGTGCGCCAGTTCCCCGGAGCGTTCCTGCGTACTCCATGGCCGGAGCTTTACTCTGATCTGGATGTGCGATTTGTCCGCTCCGGTACCAGCCTGCGAACGCAGCGTAAAAATGAAGAGGAAACGGGCTTGGTGTATGTGCGGGAACCGGCGCGCCCGTCAGAAGTCCTTACTATCTTCTATGGTCCGGAAGAGCTGAAGAAAGGTTCTATTGTTGACGCCATGACATGGCAGTTCGGCAAGGCGGCCAGCGTGTTCGATTTGCCGTCGTATGGTGAGTCACCAGTGACGGCGGATAAGCCGATCGCAGTGATTCGTCCTGCAACCGTCCGTAAAGAGTGGGCGAACCCGGCACGCAATCCTGATCCGAAATATCTGGCCGCTGCTGCCAGGGAACTGCGCAAGCATTTCTACGTAGTAAGCCTGGCTGATCTGGAAGACGGGGAAGAGTGGCTGGTGGGTGAGCCACCTGAAGCCGATTTGCAGCTGCACAGCGGCGAGCTGTCTCTAACCGAAATGCTGGCGCTGGTGGAACATGCCGCCGTTGTCGTTTCTGGTGTGGGCTGGGCGCTGCCTGCGGCAGTCTGCTACAAAACGCCTGTTTTCATCATTCAGGGCGGCTGCGGCGCCCACAATGCCCCGCATATCGTTACAGATCCTGAAATGGACCTGTCCCGTGTCGGCTGGGCGCAGCCCGATGATTACTGCATGTGCGCCAGCATGGAACACGACTGCAACAAGCACATCACAGGTTTTCTGGACAAATTCAAAGGCTGGTTACATGACACTGTTCTCAAATGAACTGCAAAACGGCCTGGTGTGGTTGCCCGAGCTGGGAATGGGACGTTATCCCGTTCCTGCTGACCGGCCCTATAACGCGGATTACTTCGCGCGCTATCAGGCGATGGCCGATACATCTATGGGGCAGCAACTGACGGCGGCACGTATTCAGCTTGTGATGCGCCACTATCAGGGGCCTGTACTGGATGTGGGGATCGGCTCAGGTCAGTTCGTCAGCAGTTACCCCGGCGCGCTGGGCTTCGATGTTAATCCTGCGGGCGTGGCCTGGCTGCATGAACGTAATGCTTACGCCGATCTGTATGCCAGCCGCTGGCGGGCGCTTACGATGTGGGATGTGCTGGAGCATATTGATGATCCGGAACGCGCGGTACGACAGGCGAAAGAGTTCGTTTTTGTTTCGCTACCGATATTTGACAACGCTGAACATATTCTGACTTCCCGCCATTACCGTAAGGATGAGCACATCTGGTACTGGACGCATGAAGGGCTGCTGATGTGGTTCGAAGCGCAGGGATTTACCTGTGTTGAGCACAACACGATTGAAAGCAGGCTGGGCCGCGACGGGATAAGCAGCTACGCATTCCGGAGGAAATAGCATGCCACCGAGAACGCCGAAAGCCTGTAGAAAACGAGGCTGCCGGAACACCACGACCGATCGCAGCGGCTACTGTGATGAGCATAAAGGTGATGGCTGGCAGCAGTACAAGCCCGGCCAGACACGCCACCAGCGAGGCTACGGAACTGCATGGGATCGACGGCGCATCCGGATACTGAAGCGTGATGGCGGGCTCTGTTGTGAGCACCGCAGGCAGGGGGTGGCTGTCGAGGCTCGCCACGTTGACCACATCATTCCTAAATCTCAGGGCGGCACGGATGATGATGCGAACCTGCAAAGTCTCTGCACCGCCTGCCACCGGGAGAAGACAGCCCGCGAAGGACGCAACAGGGGGGCGGGGTAAAATCTCTCCAGCCTTTGCCTTCCCGGACTGCCCGCCTCATCAAATTTTTACGCGCCCAAAATAAGAAACTTTTTTCGGGAAGGTTTTGCCTATTGATAAAGGGGATTTTATGGGGGGTGTTGTTAGATCTTCAGGTGGAGGTCGAAAACGGATTTTACCCGTCGGACAAAAAAGCAAACTGACCAGGATCGCGCCGCCTGATGAACTGATGGGGGATGTCGCGATCCGTCTCTGGAAAACACAGAGCAAAATTTTAATTGAACGCGGCGTGTTTGAACTGGAGGACGCCCCGATTTTGCTGGCGTACTGCAATGCGTTTCATCTGATGCTTGAAGCCGAAAATATTATTGCGAAAGACGGCCTGACGGTATCCAGCGAAATGGGCGGTGAAAAAAAACACCCGGCCATTAATGTCAGAAATGACTCTGTATCGCAACTCGCCCGTCTGGGTTCACTTCTTGGGTTAGACCCGCTCAGCCGCATTCGTATGACCAGCGGCAAAAATGATCCGGACGATGAAGGGAATGAATTTGATGAGTTTGACTGATGGCTACATATCCGAACGTCAATGCGGCGAACCAGTATGCGCGGGACGTCGTGAACGGGAAGATTCTGGCCTGCCGGTTAACCATTCTTGCCTGTCAGCGACATCTGGACGATCTGGAGCGCGCTAAAGATCCAAAATGGCCTTACCGCTTCGATAAAAATAAGGCAGAGCGATTTCTGCGATTTGCCCAGAAAATGCCGCATACCTCCGGCGAATGGGCGCGCAGAAAGCTGCGTATTGAGTTTGAACCCTGGCAAAAGTTTTCTCTGGGCGTGCCGTTCGGCTGGGTACGCAGGGATAACGGGTTTCGCCGGTTCACGGAAATATACATTGAGGTGCCGCGTAAAAACGGTAAATCGGCGATTGCTGCCGCTGTCGGGAATTACATGTTCTGCGCTGATGGCGAGTATGCGGCGGAAGTTTACTGTGGCGCCACGACCGAAAAACAGGCGTGGAAAGTGTTTGCACCCGCGCTGGCGATGGTGAAGAAACTCCCGTCACTGCGTCAGAAATTCAGCATCAAGCCCTGGGCGAAGAAAATGACCCGCCCTGATGGTTCGTTGTTTGCACCCGTTATCGGTGACCCCGGCGACGGCGATTCACCGTCCTGCGCCATCATCGATGAGTATCACGAGCATGATACTGATGCGCTCTATACCACGATGACCACCGGGATGGGGGCGCGTGAACAGCCCATCACGCTGATCATCACGACAGCGGGCTTTGATATTGCTTCCCCCTGCTATGAGAAACGCGCACAGGTTGTCGAGATACTGGAACGCATCAGGGAAGGGGGCGAAAACGAGGCTATTTTTGGGATTATTTATACCCTTGATGACGAAGACGACTGGACTCAGCCGGAAGCACTCATTAAGGCGAATCCAAACTATGGCGTGTCGATAAAAGACAGTTTTCTCAGGGCGAAGCAGTTGCTGGCGATGTCCACGCCGAGCCAGACCAACAAGATCCTGACGAAACACTTCAATAAATGGGTAAGTTCTAAAGCGGCTTACTACAACTTACAGAAGTGGATGGCAGCAGCGGATAAGACGCTGAAATTGTCAGACTTTGCCGGGGAAGAGTGTTATCTTGGCATCGACCTGGCATCAAAACTGGATCTGAACGCCGTCGTGCCGATTTTTCGGCGAGAAATAGACGGCCTGAGCCATTACTACTGTGTTTCGCCTCTCTTCTGGGTGCCGGAAGATACCGTATACGCCACGGACCCGGCGTTGAAAACGATCGCCGACCGTTACCAGTCCTTTGTTAATCAGGGCGTGCTGGTTCCGTCGGACGGGGCTGAGGTGGATTACCGCCTTATTTTCGAAGCGATCCTGAAATTACGTGAAACCGTGAAAATAGCGGCGAGCCCGATTGACCCTTATGGCGCCACAGGCCTTTCCCATATGTTGCAGGATGAAGGGCTGGAGCCCGTCACCATCACCCAGAACTACACCAACATGAGCGACCCGATGCGGGAGATTGAGGCCGCGATCGCTGCTGGCCGCTTCCATCACGACGGTAATCCGCTGATGACATGGTGTGTGTCAAACGTTGTCGGGAAGTATCTGCCTGGCAGTGATGATGTTGTCCGCCCGGTCAAAGAGGGCGGTGGTAACAAAATCGATGGTGCCGTCGGCATGATGATGGGTGTTGGCCGCGCAATGCTGAACGAGCCAAAAGATTTTCTCTCCAATCTCGATCCAGACGAGGACGTTTTATTCCTGTGAAATCACTAATTATCGATGTCGCCGGGCTGTCTGGCTTTGGCGCGCTGGTGGGCGGTATTTACCTAAAATACGGCGCCGCGACTGCGCTTATGGCTGGCGGTGCCGGGCTTCTGTTATGGGCGCTGCTGGCAGCAAGGGGATCAAAATGCTGATTAATGCCATGTTCAGAAGCAACTCGCTTGAAAATCCGGCTGTTCCGTTGACTGCTGAAGCGGCCGAAAACGACGGGATTTTTAACGGTGACGTGATCGTTAACCCCAAAACGGCGATGAAGCTGGCGGCGGTGTATGCCTGTATTTACGTCATTTCCTCTAACGTTGCCCAGATGCCGCTACACGTTATGCGGCGAACCGGGAAGTTTGTGGAGCCTGCGCGGGATCACCCCGTTTTTTATCTGGTTCATGATGAGCCGAACGACTGGCAAACCAGCTATAAATGGCGCGAGCTGAAACAGCGCCATATCCTCGGCTGGGGAAATGGCTATACCCACGTTAAGCGTAATCGCCGGGGTGAAGTTATCCAGCTTGAAGCCTGCATGCCATGGGAAACGACACTGCTGAATACTGGCGGGCGCTACACCTACGGCATGTACAACGAAGAGGGCTCTTTTGCTATCAGCCCTGACGACATGATCCACATCCGGGCGCTGGGGAATAACCAGAAGATGGGGCTGAGTCCGATACTCCAGCACGCCGAAACGATCGGTATGGGGATGAGCGGGCAGAAATATACCGAGAGCTTTTTTAGCGGGAATGCCCGTCCGGCGGGGATTGTGTCGGTAAAAGGGGAACTTAACGACAACTCCTGGGATCGTCTCAAAAAGATGTGGCAGAAAGCCTCTGCCATGCTGCGCAGCCAGGAAAACAGAACCATGTTGCTGCCGGCAGAGCTGGATTATAAAGCTCTGACCGTCTCCCCTGTTGATGCCCAGCTCATCGACATGATGAAGCTTAACCGTTCAATGATTGCCGGAATTTTCAACGTACCGGCACACATGATTAACGACCTGGAAAAAGCGACATTCTCCAATATCTCCGAGCAGGCCATTCAGTTTGTGCGTTACACGATGATGCCCTGGGTAACGAACTGGGAGCAGGAGATAAACCGTCGTCTGTTCACCCGCGCCGAGCGGGAGGCCGGGTATTACGTCCGCTTTAACCTGACAGGCCTGCTGCGCGGCACGCCGAAAGAGCGTGCTCAGTTCTACCACTTTGCCATCACTGATGGCTGGATGAGCCGCAACGAGGCTCGCGCCTTTGAGGATATGAACCCTAAAGACGGGCTCGACGAGATGCTGGTGAGCGTCAACGCCGCAGATCCGGCAAAAGATTTTAAAGACGACGATAAAACGGAGGGCAATTCCGATGAGTGACGATCGGGAAATACGCTGCTACAGCGGCGAAGTCAGGGCCGAGCAGCACGATCAACAGCCGACGCGCATTATCGGTTATGGCTCGGTGTTTAATTCGCGCTCTGAACCGCTATGGGGGTTCCGCGAAATTATCAAGCCAGGCTCGTTTGATGACGTGCTGGGCGACGATGTACGTGGCCTGTTCAACCATGATCCTAACTTTATTCTGGGGCGCAGTGCGTCCGGTACGCTGACGGTTTCGACCGATGAGCGTGGTTTGCGTTACGACATCGAAGCACCCGATACCCAGACCATCCGCGATCTGGTGCTGGCACCGATGCTGCGCGGCGACATCAACCAGTCCAGTTTTGCCTTCAAGGTCGCCCGGGACGGCGAGCGCTGGTATGAGGATGAAGAGGGCGTGGTTATTCGTGAGATTTCGCGTTTCTCGCGTCTCTTTGATGTCAGCCCCGTAACGTATCCGGCGTACCAGGAAGCTGATTCCGGGGTTCGCTCCCTGAAAGCCTGGCAGGAAGCACGCGACAGCGGCGCGCTGAAGCTTGCCATTAACCAACGAATGGCGCGTGAGCGCGTCCTGACACTTCTTAATGCATAAGGAAACATCCATGAAGCTTCATGAAATGAAACAAAAGCGCAATACCATCGCGACCGAAATGCGTGCGCTGAATGAAAAGATCGGCGATAACGCCTGGACTGATGAGCAGCGCACTGAATGGAATAAGGCTAAAACCGAGCTGGAAGGGCTGGATGAGCGTATTGCCCGCGAAGAAGAGTTGCGCGATATGGATCAGAAATACATCGATGATAAAAGCGATGAGCAGCGCGACAATCTGGATAAGGATAACGGTAAAAAGCCGGATGAACAGCGCGGCCAGATTTTTGATAAATGGATGCGCCACGGTGCCAGTGAGCTGACCGCTGAAGAGCGTAAGGCCCTGCGTGAGCTGCGTGCTCAGGGTGTCGCGCCGGATGAAAAGGGCGGCTATACCGTGCCGGACACTTTCCTTGCGAAAGTCGTCGAGCAGATGAAGGCTTACGGTGGTATCGCCAGCGTGGCGCAGATCCTGACAACCTCCGACGGACGCACTATGGAATGGGCAACGGCTGACGGTACAGCCGAGGTCGGTGTCCTGCTTGGCGAGAATGAAGAAGCCGGTGAAGAAGATACCGAATTTGGCATGGACAGCCTGGGCGCGCTGAAAATGACCTCCAAAATCATCCGCGTGTCTAACGAACTGTTGCAGGACAGCGCGATCGACATGGAAGCTTATCTTGCCCGCCGCATTGCAGAGCGTATCGGCCGTGGTGAAGCGCGTTATCTGATTCAGGGTACCGGTGCCGGCACACCGAAACAGCCGAAAGGTCTGGCCGCCTCCGTGAGTGGCACCACGCAGACTGCGGCTGCCGCTGCGGTGAAGTGGCAGGAAATTCTGGCGCTGAAGCACAGCATTGATCCGGCATACCGTCGCGGTCCGAAGTTCCGCCTGGCATTTAACGACAATACGCTGAAACTCATCAGCGAGATGGAAGATGGTCAGGGGCGTCCGCTGTGGCTGCCGGATATCGTTGGCGTGGCGCCAGCCTCTGTGCTGAATGTGCCGTATGTTATCGATCAGGAGATTGATGATATCGGGGCGGGTAAAAAATTCATGTTCTGCGGTGACTTTGACCGCTTTATTATCCGCCGCGTGCGCTACATGATCCTGAAACGCCTGGTGGAACGTTACGCTGAGTTTGATCAGACCGGCTTCCTGGCGTTCCATCGCTTCGACTGCATCCTGGAAGACACCTCCGCCATTAAAGCGCTGGTGGGCAAAGGCAGCGCCAGCAGCTGATAACCTTTATCACGGAACAACAGTCCGCCGCGTAATGCGGTTTTTTTGTGCCCGCAATCTGGCGGGCACAGGAGGCTTTATGCTGCTGAAGATGGAAGAAATCAAACTCCAGCTCCGGCTGGACGAGGATTTTACCGACGAGGACAGCCTGCTGGAGTTGCTGGGAAACGCGGTACAGAGCCGGACTGAGAATTTTCTCAACCGTAAGCTGTATGCAACTGAACCAACTGACGATCCCGACGGGCTGGTGATGTCGGATGACGTGAAGCTGGCCTTACTGATGCTTGTCACCCACTTCTACGAGAACCGCTCGGCGGTCACTGAGGTTGAAAAACTTGAGTTACCGATGAGCTTCAAATGGCTGGTCGGGCCTTACAGGTATATCCCGCTATGAAACTCAGACAGGCGCAGACCAGCGCGACCTACATTTTGCCGGACCCGGGCGAACTGGATAAGCGCGTTACCATTCGCCTGCGGGTGGATGAGCCGGATGATGATTTTGGCGTGTCCCCCACGTATCCGGATGAAATCCGTACCTGGGCAAAGATGGCGCAACCCGGTGCTGCTGCTTACCAGGGTTCCGTGCAGACAGAGAACACCGTAACGCACTATTTCACGATCCGCCGGCGCCGGAATATTACCGCCGATCATGAGGTGGTCTGTGACGGTCAGAGTTACCGCATCCGACGTGTGCGTGACCTGAACAGTAAGCGCCGCTTTTTGCTGCTTGAATGCGAGGAACTCGGCACGGATCGGGGAGCTGGCTATGCAGAACAAAGCATTTTTACACGTTGATTTTGAACAGCCGAAAGAGCTGGTTTTCAATCGCGCCCGCATGCGACGGGCGTTTGTCACCATTGGTCAGGTACATATGCGGGATGCCCGCCGTCTGGTCATGCGTCGGGGACGCTCTGCACCTGGCGAAAACCCGGCATACCGTACAGGGAAACTGGCCCGCTCAATAGGTTATTACGTTCCTCGCGCATCCAGACGACGCCCAGGTTTGATGGTGAAGATTGCTCCCAACCAGAAGAACGGTGAGGGGAATCGCCATATTTCCGGTGCCTTTTATCCGGCGTTTCTGTTCTACGGCGTGCGCCGTGGCGCGAAACGTAAAAAAGGCCATCATCGCGGTGCGTCCGGTGGCAGTGGCTGGAGAATCGCCCCACGCAATAACTATATGGCGGAGGTGCTGGAGCGGCGCCGCAGCTGGACCCGCTATGTGCTGTCGCGTGAGTTGCGCAGGTCCCTGCGTCCCCAGAGAAGGAAAAAGAAATGAAACTGACACCCATTGTGGCCGCGCTGCGTGGCCGCTGCCCGCGTTTTGAAAATCGTGTGGGTGGTGCCGCGCAGTTTAAAGCGATCCCGGAGTCCGGAAAGCTGAAACTGCCCGCCGCCTATGTCGTACCGTCAGAGGATGTGACAGGGGAACAACGTTCCCAGACAGACTACTGGCAGGATTTGACGGAGGGCTTTTCCGTTATTGTCGTCCTCAGTAATGAGCGCGACGAAAAAGGCCAGTGGGCATCTTATGATGCGGTGCATGATGTTCGTCATGAACTCTGGAAAGCCCTGCTGGGCTGGTGTCCGGATCCGAACGCCCATGAAATTCAGTACGCTGGCGGCATGCTGCTGGAGCTGAACCGCTATGAACTTTATTACCAGTTCGACTTCACGGTGAAGTATGAGATCGACGAGGCAGACACACGCCAGCAGGACGATCTTGACGCGCTGGATGATCTGAAACTGATTAGCATCGATGTGGACTACATCGATCCCGGCGACGGGCCGGACGGTAATATTGAACACCGCGCTGAAATCTCATTCCCGTAATCACCCCACACCTGACTGGAAAAAATAATGTTTGTGAAACCCAAAGAGGGGCGGTCCGTTCCGGATCCCGCCCGAGGCGACCTTTTGCCTGCTGCCGGGCGAAATGTTGAGGAAAGCGCCTGGTGGTACCGCCGGGAAGCCGCCGGTGACATCGAGAAAATCTCACGTAAAGGGGATAAAAAATGACCGTAAGCTTTAACACTATACCGGCGGATAACCGGGTGCCGCTGTTTTATGCCGAAATGGATAACAGCGCGGCGAATACCGCCCAGGGTGGTGCTCCCTCCCTCCTTATCGGGATGGCATTACCGGAATCAGATATGCCGCTGAATCAGCTGGTGATCATGCCATCGAAGGACCTGGCAAAAAAAATGGCAGGCCGTGGCAGCCAGCTGGCGCGTATGGTTGAAGCATATCGCCAGGTTGATCCGTTCGGAGAACTCTGGGTGATTGCCGTACCTGATAATGGCGAGGTGGCAACCGGTACAGTGACGGTTACCGGCACCGTGACAGATGCTGGTTCCGTGAATCTTTATGTCGGTACCCGTAAGGTGCAGGTGACGGTGGCGACGGGGGACACTGGCGATCAGGTAGCACAGGCGCTGGTGAGTGTTATCAACAACTATCCTGATTTGCCTGTGAGTGCTGAATACCAGGGTACATCCGGCGGAGACGCTCAGGGTACCGTTAATCTTTCTGCGGTGAACAGCGGGACGGTGGGCAACAGCATCCCGTTAACCCTGAACTACTACGGTACCGCCAGCGGTGAAGAAACTCCCGCCGGGCTGAGTATCCAGATCGGCAAAATGAGCGGTGGTGCAGGCGATCCTGACCTGTCTGAGTCGATTGCCGCGATGGGGGACGAGCCTTTTGACTATATCGGCCTGCCGTTCAGTGATGCGAACTCCCTTCAGGCGATGTCTGTTGAAATGAACGACAGCTCCGGACGCTGGAGCTACATTCGCCAGCTTTATGGTCATGTCTACACGGCCAGGACCGGAACGCTGTCTGAGCTGGTGACCTATGGTGATACGTTCAACTATCAGCACATCACCATTGCCGGTTATGAGAAAGAGGTACAGACGTGTGTTGATGAGCTGGTGGGCTATCGTCTGGCGCGGGCAGCTGTTTTCCTGCGTATCGATCCGGCACGTCCTACGCAGACCGGAGAACTCACCGGTGCGCTACCTGCACCAACCGGCAAGCGCTTTACCATCACCGAGCAGCAGTCCCTGCTGATGCATGGGATTGCGACCGCGTACACGGAAGCTGGCGTGCTGCGCATCCAGCGTGACATCACCACTTACAAAACCAATGCCTACGGTGTGGCGGATAACAGCTATCTCGACAGCGAGACGCTGCATACCAGCGCTTATGTGCTGCGCCGCCTGAAATCGGTGATCACCAGCAAATATGGCCGCCATAAACTGGCGAACGACGGTACCCGCTTCGGTCCCGGCCAGGCGATTGTCACGCCAGCCGTTATCCGTGGTGAGCTGGGTTCAACGTACCGACAACTGGAACGTGAGGGCATTGTGGAAAACTTTGACCTGTTCCAGCAATACCTGATTGTTGAGCGTAACGCGAACGATCCGAACCGTCTGGATGTGCTGTTCCCGCCGGATTATGTCAACCAGCTGCGCGTGTTTGCTGTGCTTAACCAGTTCCGCCTGCAATACAACGAGGAGGCCGCATAATGGCAAAGATTGCTGGAACGACGTATTTCAAAATTGACGGCCAGCAGCTGTCGATCACCGGGGGTATTGAAGTCCCCATGAACACAAAAGTCCGTGATGACGTGATCGGCCTGGACGGTTCTGTTGACTACAAGGAGACAAGCCGGGCTGCGTATACGAAGGTCACGGCCAAAGTGCCGAAGAACTTCCCTGTCAGCAAAATCACATCGTCTGATGCCATGACCATCACATCAGAGCTGGCAAATGGTCAGGTGTACGTTCTCTCAAACGCCTGGCTGCACGGCGAGGCCAACCATAACCCCGAAGAGGGCACGGTGGATCTGGAGTTCCACGGTGAGGAAGGATTTTACCAATGACAAAAGAACTGGTGCTTAAAAAGCCGATTATGGCGCACAACGAAAAGCTTCATGTGCTGGAGCTGCGTGAGCCGTCCTATGATGAAATTGAGGCGACGGGGTTTCCGTTTACTGTTTCCGCTGAAGGGGCGGTAAAACTGGACAGTTTCGTCGCGCTGAAATATCTCCCGCTACTTGCCGGGATCCCCCGTTCTTCGGCAGCGCAGCTGACAAAACTGGATATTTTCAAAGGCTGCATGCTGATCCTCAATTTTTTTACCCAATCGGAGACGGAGGAAACCTCAGAAGCCGGCTCTACAACACAGCACACTACTGGCGAATAAACCCCCTTGAACTCCGGCGGGCGGCTATATCCGATTTTCTGGATCTGGAATCGGAGGCCGTCCGCATCAATGAGGAAATAAAGCATGGCTGACAGTTTCCAGTTAAAAGCCATCATCACCGCCGTTGACCAGTTATCCGGCCCGCTGAAAGGGATGCAGCGGGAACTGAAGGGGTTTCAGAAGGAAATGGCAGGGCTGGCGTTGGGGGCTGCCGCTGCCGGAACGGCAATTCTTGCTTCGCTGGCAATGCCGGTGAATTCTGCTATTGGCTTCGAATCGAAAATGGCCGACATCCGTAAGGTGGTTGACGGGCTGGACGATAAAAAAGCCTTTGCACAGATGAGCGACGATATTCTGACCCTGTCAACCCGGTTGCCAATGGCGGCGGAAGGTATCGCCGAAATCGTTGCTGCCGGGGGGCAGTCCGGTATTGCCCGCAGTGATCTGATGCAGTTCGCAAACGATGCGGTGAAGATGGGCGTGGCGTTTGACACTACTGCTGAAGAGTCAGGCCAGATGATGGCGCAGTGGCGGACGGCGTTCAAACTGACGCAGGATGATGTGGTTGTCCTCGCCGATAAAATTAACTATCTGGGGAATACCGGTCCGGCGAATGCGAAAAAGATTTCTGATATCGTGACGCGGATCGGGCCATTAGGCAGTGTTGCCGGGGTGGCCTCCGGTGAAATTGCGGCGATGGGAGCCACCATTGCCGGGATGGGCGTAGAGTCTGAGATTGCGTCAACCGGCATCAAAAACTTTATGCTGTCGCTTACCGCCGGAAACTCCGCGACGAAGTCGCAGAAGCGGGCGATGGCTTTTCTGAAGCTGAATCCGGCGCAACTGGCCGCCGATATGCAGAAAGATTCACGCGCGGCGATGCTGAAAGTGCTGGACTCGCTGGCGAAGGTGCCGAAAGCAAAACAGGCATCCGTTATGAATGCCCTGTTCGGCAAGGAATCGTTAGGGGCGATTGCGCCATTGCTGACAAACCTTGACCTGCTGCGCACCAATTTTAACCGTGTTGCGGATGCGCAGGAGTACGGTGGCTCGATGCAGAAGGAATACGCATCGCGCGCGGCCACGACGGAAAACCAGCTGATCCTGCTGAAAAACAGTATCAATGCGATTTCTGTCACGCTTGGCGACACGTTTTTACCTGCGATTAATGAGGCTGCGGAAGAGGTCAAGCCTTATCTGGAACAGGTCAGAACGTTTGTCCGGGCAAACCCTGAACTGGTGCAGTCTGCCGCGAAATTCGGCGCCGCACTGCTGGCTGTCGGTGTGTCGATTGGTACGCTGTCCCGCGCCATTAAAATCCTGAACAGTGTCATTAATCTCTCTCCGGCAAAAATAGCGATTGCTGCACTTGTCGCTGGCGCCATGCTGATCATTGAGAACTGGGATGAAGTTGGCCCTGTAATTAAAGCCGTATGGAAAGAAGTGGATAACGTTGCACAGGCGATGGGAGGCTGGGAAAACGTGATAAAGGGTGTTGGTCTGGTTATGGCCGGATCCTTTACGGTTAAAACAATTGGTGCTTTGCAGCAGTCAGTGTTGCTGGCAGGCCAGTTATCCGGACTGCTGGGTAAAATAGGCAGAATGGGAGCCATGACGCTGACAATCGGCGTTGCGGTATCACTCTTTAAAGAACTTCAGGATATGGGAAAAGCAGCCGGTGATGCAGGGATGGACGCTGGCTCTTTTGTTGTCCAGAAGATGCAGACGAAAGAACGGGAGCGGGGATACAACGGTTTTATTCCCAGACTTAAAGAAATCCTGGGTATGGACGCTCCGATCCCGGAAGGGCGTTATCAACCTTCTGTTCCACTAAACAGGACGCCGGGCGTTCTGGATCGTGCTGTTTCATCAACAACGCAGCGCAGTGAACTCAAAGTGACCTTTGAAAATGCCCCTCAGGGGATGCGCGTGACTGATATTCCGGCCTCCGGTAATCCGCTGATGGGTATTTCCCACGATGTGGGCTATTCGCCCTTTAAAACCCCTCGTTAACCTGCTCCGGCAATTTTTCATAAGGTGAGAACATGGCGTTTTTTTCTTCGCCGGACTGGCGCGACCGCCTGCGCGATGCGTCATTCCGTGGGGTGCCATTCTCCGTTGAGGATGATGATGCCTCTTTCGGGCGGCGCGTCCAGACCCATGAATACCCGAACAGGGACAAACCCTTTACGGAAGATTTGGGACGGGCCGCGCGCCGGTTAACTGTCAACGCTTACGTTATCGGGGATGACTACGCCGATAAACGGGATCGTCTCATTGCTGCCGTTGAAACGGCAGGGCCGGGAACGCTGGTCCATCCGCAGTACGGTGAGATGCAGGGCAGTATTAACGGAACCGTAAAGGTATCGCACAGCAGCCAGGAAGGGCGCATGTCGCGAATAACCTTCGAATTTGTGGAGAGTGGTGAACTTACCTTTCCTGTTGCAGGTATGGCGACGGCGCAGCGTCTGGATGAGTCCTGCGGGCTGTTTGATGATGCCATTGACAGTATGTTTTCTGCGTTCGGCCTCTCAGGCATTGCGGATTTCATTCAGAATGACGTTATTGCTGATGCAACGGCGATGATCAATACCGTCGCTGATGCATTCAACATGGTGGATTCCGGCGTCTCTGCGGCCATGCGTCTGCTGCAAGGGGATTTATCCGTCATACTGATGCCGCCCAGCGCTGCAAATGATTTTGTTCGTGCGTTACAGAAAGCCTGGCGCGCCGGTGACCGTCTGAGTGGCGATACCTCTGATCTGGTCACGATGATAAAAACCCTGTCCGGCATTACGCTGGATCCTGGTCTTTCTCCCAGGGGAACCTGGGTCACTGATTCTGGTTCAGTTATCACCCAAAAGACACAGAGCAATTTGATCGCCTCGGCTATCCGGACAACGGCCATCAGTACGGCTGCCAGTACGGTGACGGCGCTGGCACAGCCGCGTGATGTGTCCGGTCTGCGGGGGACAAATCAACCAGCAGGGACCGGCCGTGACTCTGACATTATCAATATCACACACCCGGCGCTGGATGGCGCTCAGACCGTCAGCAACGACAGTCCTCCACCGAACTATGAGGATCTGAAAGATATCCGGACAGCGCTTAATACCGCGATTGATCAGGAGCAGTTGCGCATCATTGATGATGTGCTTTTCCAGCAAATTTCCGTGATGCGAACTGACCTGAACCGCGACATTTCTGCGCGGCTGGCGCAGGTTGAGCGCACCGCGCAGCGAACGCCTGATGATGTTTTGCCTGCGCTGGTGCTGGCTGCTGCGTGGTATGACGACGCCGGGCGGGAGTCCGATATTCTGACACGCAATCCTGTCCGCCATCCTGGCTTTGTCCCGGTTGAACCGCTGAGGGTACCAGTACGATGAACAATACGGTTTTCTTGCGCGTCAACGGGCGCGAATGGGGCGGCTGGACGTCGGTCAGGATTAGCGCCGGGATTGACCGTATCGCCCGGGATTTTAACGTGGCGATTACCAGCCAGTGGCCCGGCAGTGAGGATGGCGCACCCCGGATAAAAAACGGGGATAAAGTGGAAGTGCTGATTGGCGATGACAAGGTGATCACCGGCTGGGTTGAAGCGCTGCCGCTGCGTTACGATGCCGGCAGTATTACCCGTGGCATTGTTGGCAGAAGTAAAACCGCAGATCTCATCGACTGCACTGCGGCGCCCGCGCAGCAGAGCGGGAAAAATCTGTTCCGTATCGCCAGCGCACTGGCCCGGCCGTTTGGCGTGGAGGTTGTTGATACCGGTGCGCCTACGGTGGCCGTCATTGATGCGCAGCCTGAGCATGGCGAAACGGTGGTGGATTGCCTTAACCGCCTGCTGGGGCAGGTTCAGGCGCTGGCGTATGACGATGAGCAGGGGCGGCTGGTGCTGGGCAAACCGGGGAGCGCGAAAGCCGTTACCGCACTGGTGCTGGGGGAGAATATTCTGTCATGCGACACTGAGTGCAGCGTGCGAGACCGATTTTCAGACTATCTTGTCACCGGGCAACGTCCGGGCACCGATGATGATTTTGGCGAAGCGACCATAGCGGCTATCCGGCAGAGTACCACCGATGCAGGTGTGACCCGCTATCGCCCCCGCACGCTCCAGCAGTCCGGTACGGCCACTACTGACAGTTGCAAATCACGCTGTGAATTTGAAGCGCGGCAGCGGGCAGCCAAAACGAAGGAAACCACCTACACCGTACAGGGCTGGCGGCAGGGAAACGGGGAATTATGGAAGCCTAACCAGTCCGTGGTGGTGTATGACCCGCTGAACGGTTTTGATAATGAAACGCTGGTGATTGCCGAGGTGACGTACAGCCAGGACAATAACGGCACCGTCACTGAAATCAGGGTGGGTCCTGCTGATGCTTATCTGCCGGAACCCGCCAGACCAAAAGCGGCTAAAAAAACGAGCGGGGGGATCGATTTCTGATGAGCAATTCCCTTCGGAATATCGTAGCGCGCGCTGTTATTACCGCGCTCGATACGGCGAAAAAATGCCAGGCGGCCGGGCTGAAACTCATTGCAGGCGAACCCAAGGAGGGCGTTGAGCATCTGGAGCCTTACGGTTTTACCTCTGCTGCGCAGGACGGCGCGGAAGCGGTGGTGCTGTTTCCCGGCGGTGACCGTTCCCACGGCGTTGCTGTTATTGTTGCCGACAGACGTTATCGGCTGAAGGGGCTGAAACGCGGAGAAGTCGCTATTTATGACGATCTGAACCAGTCGGTCACCCTGACCCGTAACGGGATTGTTGTGGATGGTGGCGGTAAGCCGATTGTGTTCACAAACGCCCCCAAAGCCCGCTTTGAAATGCCGATCGAATCCACCGACGACATCAAAGATAACTGCGACGGCAGCGGAAAAACCATGGCGCAGATGCGCGTAACGTATAACGGTCACACCCATAAAGAAAATGGCGACGGTGGTGGAACGACCGACAAGCCAGACCAACCCATGAGCTGACACCATGATCCTCTATGTTAATGGAATCCGGAAGGATGCCACGGATCCGCTCGACCTTTTGACGCGCGCCGTGGTGATTTCTCTCTTCTCCTGGCGCCGCGCTGAGCGGGACGATAAAACCCCGCAGCCATACGGCTGGTGGGGAGACACCTGGCCCACTGTCCAGAATGACCGTATCGGCTCCCGTCTGTATCTGCTGAAGCGACGGAAACTCACCAACAAAACCCCGCAGGATGCCCGCGAATATATGCAGCAGGCGCTGGCGTGGATGACTGAAGACGGCGTGGCAGCGCGCATTGATGTGATCTCAGAGCGTACAGGGATAGATACCCTGGCTGCTGGTGTGACGGTTTATCAGCGTGACGGGGCAATTCACAACATTACCTTTGACGATATATGGAGCGAACTGAATGGCTGACAGTCAATTTGCACGACCCGAACTTCCGCAGTTGATCGCCACCATTCGCAGCGATTTACTGACGCGCTTTCAGCAGGATGTTGTTTTGCGGCGTATGGATGCTGAGGTTTACGCCAGGGTACAGGCGGCCGCCGTTCATACGCTTTATGGCTACCTTGATTATCTGGCCCGGAACATGCTGCCGGATTTATGCGATGAGGACTGGCTATACCGGCATGCGAGGATTAAGCGATGCCCGAGAAAAGACGCGGTGGCTGCAAGCGGTTTTGCTCGCTGGGATGGTCTTGGCGGTACACCGACGCTGCCTGCGGGTACACAGATCCAGCGCGATGACCAGGTGACGTTCACCACCACGCAGACCGTTACGGCTTCTGATGGGCTGTTACGTGTGCCGGTTGTTGCCGACGTTGCCGGTTCTGCCGGTAATACCGATGATGGCACCGCGTTACGCCTGGGGACGCCGGTTAGCGGTATTCCATCAACCGGGTATGCAGATACGCTGAACGGCGGTGATGATGTGGAGGAGCTGGAGACGTGGCGGGCACGAGTGATGGAACGCTACTACTGGACACCCCAGGGCGGTGCGGATCCTGATTACGTCATCTGGGCCAAAGAGATTGCGGTCATTACCCGTGCGTGGACGTTCCGCCATTACCAGGGGATCGGGACGGTCGGCGTGATGGTGGCGACCAGTGACCCGGCAAACCCGGCTCCTGGTGACGATATTGTTCAGGCCGTGCGAGAACATATTCTGCCACGGGCGCCGGTGGCGGGCAGTGGCCTGTTTGTTTTCGCGGCCGCAGAAAAAGTTATTCCGGTGACCATTGCGCTGGCGAAAGACACCCCGGAGATTCGTACTGCCGTTACCGCAGAGCTTAATTCTCTGATGCTGCGCGACGGCCAGCCATCCGGGAAGGTTTACGTATCGCGCATCAGCGAAGCCATCAGCCTTGCGACTGACGAAGTGGCCCACCAGCTGCGCGCGCCGACGGTCGATGTTGTGCTGGGGCAGACTGAGCTGCCGGTACTCGGGGATATCACCTGGGAGACCTACACGGAGGCGACTGAATAGCCATGGCGCTGAATGATGAATACACACAGCTTCTTTATCACCTGCTCCCTCCCGGCCCCGCATGGGAAGGAAAGAACCCGTTGATTGAAGGTCTGGCCCCGTCACTGGCCCGCGTACACCAGCGCGCAGGCGCACTGATGAATGAAATTGACCCGGCAAAGACGACTGAACTGATTGATCGCTATGAGGGGCTGTACGGGCTGCCGGACTCCTGCGCCCCCGATGGCGTGCAGACGTTACGCCAGCGCCAGCAGCGTCTGGATGCTAAAGCAAACGTCGCTGGGGGGATTAACGAACAGTTTTACCGTAACCAGCTTAATGCTCTCGGTTATACCACAGCCACCATTGAACAGTTTCAGAACCTCGACAGCACGCCTGATCCTGAATGGGGCGAGTTCTGGCGTTACTACTGGCGCGTGAATATTCCGGCTGACGCGAATGTTAACTGGCAGACATGCAGCAGTACCTGTGATTCAGCGATCAGGACATGGGGCGATACCGTTGCGGAATGTGTGATCGACAAACTTGCTCCGTCGCACACCGTTGTTGTTTTTGCCTATCCGGAAGGAACAGAAGATGCATCGAATTGATACAGCCACGGCTCAGGTTGATAAATTTGGGCCGGGGAAAAATGGTTTTACGAACGGAGACCCGGCAACCGGCCGCCGCGCGACGGATCTTAACAGTGACATGTGGGATGCCGTACAGGAAGAGATTTGCAGTGTCGTGGAAGGTGCTGGTGAGACCCTTGAAAAAGGGAAACATACCCAGTTATTTGAGGCGATACAGTTGCTGGTAGGGAGTGGTGTGGGTAATGCCTTGTTAAAAGCGCAAAACCTTGCAGATCTCCAGGATAAAGCAAAGGCAAGAAGTAATCTGGCATTAGGGGAACTGGCGACGCTTGGGTTAAATGATGTTTACCCCGTTGGCGCGCCAATTCCGTGGCCGTCTGATTCAAATCCATCTGGATTATATGCTCTTATGCAGGGGCAGACGTTTGATAAAACGAAGTATCCCAAATTAGCGCTTGCCTATCCCTCGGGGATAATTCCTGATATGCGTGGGCAAACCATCAAGGGTAAACCTGCCAGCGGTCGTGCCGTGTTGTCCTTCGAGCAGGACGGCATTAAGTCGCACAACCACTCAGCTTCCGCAGCAAACACTGACCTTGGGACAAAGGCGACAACATCATTCGATTACGGTACAAAACAAACAGTATCATTCGATTATGGTACTAAATCGACAGTATCATTCGATCACGGTACTAAAACGACCAATAACACTGGAGCGCATAGCCATACCACTATTTCAGCGCCACCGAGCGGGAATACATGGGGAACAGGGGCAACGCCCGGTAATGTTCAAATGGCGGGCGATCATTGGAACTACAACTCACAAGGTATGAACACATCCTCAAATGGTGCGCATGCTCATACCGTCGGTATAGGAGCCCATGCCCATAACGTTGGCATTGGTGCTCATGCCCATAATGTGGTTTTAGGGGCACATACGCATAATATGGTGTTGGGGGCTCATAATCACACTATTACTGTTGCTGCGGCAGGTAATGTAGAAAACACCGTAAAAAACATTGCGCTTAACTATATCGTGAGACTTGCATGATTAAATTAATTCTTTCTGCCCCTGTTCCTGAAATCGCGGAGGCATTTGAGCGTCTTTTTTCTGATGATGAAAATGTAGAAATTATCAGTAAGCCGTTTGAAACAATTCCAGATTTTGATTGCATGGTCAGCGCGGCTAACTCTTTTGGCTTGATGGATGGTGGTGTCGATGCCGCCATTACCGCGTTTTTTGGCACGCAACTGATGACCAGAGTTCAGCAGCGCATCGTTAATGAATATTTGGGAGAGCAGCCTGTTGGCTCGGCTTTTGTCATTGAGAGCGGAGATTCTAAACACCCTTGGCTGGTACATGCTCCGACGATGCGTGTTCCTTTGATTATCAGTGGCACTGACGCTGTTTACCTTGCTACGCGGGCAGCACTGCTTGCTGTATATCACCACAACAAGACACATCCTGAACACAGTAAAATTCGGCGCGTTGTGTTCCCTGCTATGGGGGCGGGATGCGGGCAAGTATCAGCTGGCAGCGTAGCAGCACAAATGAAACTGGCGTGGCGCAGTATTGTAACTCCGCCCTCCAGCATTAACTGGCAGTATGCTCTAGGAAGGCAGCATGTTGTTCACTCATCCTGCGATGGAGTTTTATAATGACTTTTGAAATGACAGACTCAGACCGAATTATTACGATTTATAATCTTTCCGCTGACAGTGGTGAATTTATCGGGAAAGGTGATGGTTTTATTCCTGCGCATACAGGTTTACCCGCATGGAGCACAGATATTGCCCCTCCCGATACTCCTGCTGGTCATGTTGCTGTTTTTAATAATAACGATCAGAAATGGTCTGTGGTTGAAGATCATCGTGGTAAAACTGTCTATGACATCCAGACTGGACAGGCTATTTCTATCGAATCACTGGGATCATTGCCTGATAACGTAGTTTCAGTTGCACCGGATGGCTCATATGAAAAATGGGATGGCAAAAAATGGGTGAAGGATGAAGAAGCGGAAAAAGCCGCCAACATCACCGACGCTCAAAACACTAAAGCCAGCCTGATGCAGGAGGCAAATAACACAATTGCTATGCTTCAGGATGCTGTCGATCTCGATATGGCGACCGATGACGATGTGAAGTTGCTGACCGCCTGGAAAAAATACCGTGTGCTACTTAGTCGGGTAAAACCGGAAGATGCGCCGGACATTAACTGGCCGGAACAACCAGCCTAACAAAGTGATTTGGGCTTAGGTATCTCTAAGCCCATTAGAAAGGAACGGACAAACACAGGTCGCCACCTTCTATACTATTTAGTGCCAGCGAGTAGCCTTAACTTGTATTTGAATTTATTTACAAGGCAAAATTCACGGATAAAAAACAATCTAATACGACGGCTTGTTTTTTGTGTTCTGAAATATGGCTTGAGTGCTTTCTTTATATCATGAATTTGCGTATTGTTAAAAAAACAATAGCCATAAATTCTTTTGCTGATTTTTCTTGCAAAATTGTATGTAGTGTATACAGATGGCGATATGATTTCAATCTCATCTTTAGTTTTACCATTAGCTAACTCTTTGAAAACGCTCAAAGCATATATTATATCATCTACATCCATACTTGCCGTGGAGGTGGTTATGCTTCCCTGCCTGATGCGATAGAGCACCAGTTCATCAGTTATGCGGTGGATTTCTTTTGCTGAAAGGTATATTTTTGGTAATAGCGCAACATCTTCGTAGCGCCTTCCAGCAGGAAATTTAAATTCATTAAATAAATCCTTTTTGTAAACTCTGGCCCAGGCATACCATTGACTTCTTAGAAAAGTTTCACGTAAATCACTTATTGAGTTTATTTTAAAGTGTCCATCAGATGACGTTATTAATGGGACTTTCATTTTGTTATTATATTCATAAAGCACTTTTATATTAAACTCGATTAGATCAGTTTCGCCATTCTCTATCACTGGGCGGATTTTCTCCCAGAAGGACGGCGTCCAAAGGTCATCTCCATCCAGTAGCGCTATGTATTTTCCAGATGATGCCTCTATTCCATTATTTCTTGCGATGGATATCCCCTGATTTTTTTGAGATATCACTCTGACAGTTTGAGTCGCTTTTTTGATAAAAGATTCTATTTCTTTAAGCGAGTTATCTGTTGAACCATCATTAATTACAATGATTTCGACACTATCATCAACCTGGCTGCATACAGATTGCAAGCATTCATAAATATAATCCTGGCAGTTGTAGCAAGGAATTATGACGCTTAACAAGAAAGGGGCGCTCATTGAATATGTCCTTATTTTACTGAAATTTATTGTAAATAAAGCCTCTTGCGAGGCTTATCGTTTTTCTCGTCCTATCACTTTATCAGCAGCTACGCGGGACAGGAAGCCAGAACGGCTACCGTACTCAGGGTGTGCGGCGACAAACTGGTCGATACGTCGAATCAACAAAGAGGGAAGGGTGACATTGATTTTTTCCGCTTTCCCCATCAATCGTGTAACATCAACATCCACCAGCGCCCATACTACATCTGCGTAATCAGGATCGTCCAGCCAGTTTTCCACACTGGTAGCTTCCGGTACAGCTTCACCATCTTCCACCAGTAATTCTATATGTGCGTCGATTGCTTCACGTACGCTCTCGATTGCATCCTGATAGTTATCGCCGCCAGAAAAACAGCCAGGAATATCAGGTACGCGAACGCCGAAGGATGAATCGCCTTTATCAATAGCAACGGGGTATAACATTAAAACCTCCAGTAGGGGGGCCTAAAGCCCCGCCTGTTTTTTGATGCTTTTCAGAGTTGGTAGCGGTATGTCCTTTTGTGGATGTTTCACCGTTACCAGCCCTTTCTTCGTTGGGTGTTTGAACTGGTGATGACTGCCTTTTACTCTCACCAGATACCACCCATCGGCTTCTATCATTGCTATTGCATTCCTGCTATCCATCCTCCGGCTCTCTGTGTTGTCTTGATGGGGTTATAGTAACCCTTGGCTAATCTGGTGTCAATACCTTTTGGGGTTATAAGGGTTATTTTTTGCGGGTTATGCGGACAGAAAAAGGGCGAAGAATAGCGAATTGCCGCAGTTGCACTCTTGCAGACGACGCAACTGCGGATTGTACGCGCTTTGTCATTCCAACCAGAATAAATTCTCTGGCTCTCGCCAGCCTACCGACATTTCGTTTATTGTAAACCCGTTCAATGACTCCGGAATATCACTGTAATTGTAAACAGCATCAGGTCGAGTAGAGCGATCATGGGGTTCTAAGTAAGAGTAAATATGAGATTTTTTTCGTTAGCTTAACTGAAAAAAGTGGTTTTTCATTAGATAGAATAGGGAGTTCTCCTTTATCTGATTTTTTCTTTAATCGACTAACGATCAGTCTGTTGAAAATTTTTAATTTATCTTTTCTGGTATGAGATAGTAACCAGGAGCCGGAGAAGTGATGTATGGAATAATTTGTTTTATTATCAACTCTCTCGCAAAAATAATTTGATGGGAAAATTATTTCCTTTTCTCTTAGGTGAATTGTGTTGTCAGATAAAAAAGGTTGAGATATATTGAATTCCTTGACAAGGAACTCAGTGATTAGCAGTGTGTTTGGTGTTAGGTCAAATGTGTTTTTAATTATGAATTTTTTATTTTTATATGTATCCAGTAAATCTTTTATAATACCATTTCCCTTAGAAGCCCCCATTACTGCTGATGTAATAGGGAGAGTTTTGCCATTAAACACTTCATGGCAACTAAAAAAATCGAGTGATAGCAGGTTATCAAATTCTTTTGTTACCTCGACATCTGTATCCAGATAGATACCACCGTGATGGTATAAGGCGTAGAGTCTTATATAGTCGGACACAAAAGCCCATTTTTCATTTTTATACGCTTCAATCGCGTAAGTATTATTAATGGAGTCCAGACATTCATTTCCCCATTCTATAATTTCATAATCTGGGAGGAATTTTTTCCATGTAGCGATGCACTCTAAAACAAATGGGGGTTTAGGTTTATTACCTACCCAAATATAGTGAATCTTTTTTGGTATCAAGGTCAGCCTCTTCATTGCCATCAAATAATAGTTATGAAAAATATTACCATTAACCGTGCTTTAGTGCAGGTATTTTCCCACCTGCTTGGGGTTGTTGACTCACCAGCACACATTGATAGGCGTAGTGATCATCTCTGAAATCATCAGCGAAAACCTTCTCCATTCACAAGCCACATATCAGACTCCTCGAACATCTCTTCCAGCATACGATTAAGTCGTTCTTTTTCAGTCTTTGTGCAGTCACTGTTTAATGCGTTAGCTTGCATCGGCTTAACCCTCACTTCGGCATCTGGAAAGATCCGGTGTACGCGCTTTGTCAGCTCGTTAAGAATGATGTTTCTTGCACCCGGTAACCCCTCTACATTGCGTTTGTCGTAAACGAGTTCCACAAACATAAAATTCTCCTTTTACTGGTTTGATATACAGTTAAATTTAAACTGTATAAATAAACAGTGTCAATGCTTAGGAAAGCAATTTTTGGGGCACCTTTGGGGCAAAAATGGTACGTTTGGGGCAGTTTTGGGGCAGAAAAGAACGTATAAAATTCGGTAAAGTTCATATAGTACCGAAATGAAATTTTTGTAAGTCACTGAAAAATCATATGCTCTTGGACGATCTTTAGTGATTTTAAAAAATATACAATCACATCTTTTC